>CAZMNW010000048.1:0-64064 GCA_964567755.1 uncultured bacterium | reverse complement strand
TAGTCCGGCGTGTCCACGCTGCCCACGATCTGGGGGCTTTGGGGATTTGTGATGTCGATTACCTGGAGACCGGAGACCCCGTCCGCGACGTAGGCGTGGGTGCCCGAAACGGCCACGTCAGCGGCCTGACCCGGGGTGTCCACGCTGCCCACGATCTGGGGGCTCGTGGGATTCGTGATGTCGATCACCTGGAGACCGGAATACCCGTCCGCGACGTAGGCGTGGGTGCCCAAAACGGCAACGCCCTGGGCATAGTCCGGCGTGTCCACGCTGCCCACGATCTGGGGGCTTTGGGGATTTGTGATGTCGATTACCTGGAGACCGGAGACCCCGTCCGCGACGTAGGCGTGGGTGCCCGAAACGGCAACGCCCTGGGCATAGTCCGGCGTGTCCACACTGCCCACGATCTGGGGGTTTGCGGGATTCGTGATGTCGATCAACTGGAGATCGGAATACCCGTCCGCGACGTACGCGTGAGTGCCCGAAACGGCAACGCCCTGGGCAAAGCCCGGCGTATCCACGCTGCCCACGATCTGGGGGCTTTGGGGATTCGTGATGTCGATTACCTGGAGACCGGGAGTCCAGTCAGCGACGTAGGCGTGGGTGCCCGAAACGGCAACGCCATAGGCCTCGCCCGGCGTATCCACGCTGCCCACAATCTGGGGGCTCGTGGGATTCGTGATGTCGATCACTTGGCCCGAACCTGCGTCCGCAACGTAGGCGTGGGTGCCCGAAACGGCAACGCCATAGGTATAGTCCGGCGTATCCACGCTGCCCACAATCTGGGGGCTTTGGGGATTCGTGATGTCGATCACTTGGAGACCGGAATAACCGTCCGCGACGTAGGCGTAGGTGCCCGAAACGGCAACGCCCCGGGCCTCGCCCGGCGTATCCACGCTGCCCACAATCTGGGGACTCCTGGGATTCGTGATGTCTATCACTTGGAGACCGGAATAATAGTCCGCGACGTAGGCGTAGTTGCCCGAAACGGCAACGCCAAGGGCATAGTTCGGCGTGTCCACGCTGCCCACGATCTGGGGGCTCGCGGGATTCGTTATGTCGACTACCTGAAGACCGGAATAATCGTCCGCGACGTAGGCGTGGGTGCCCGAAACGGCAACGCCATAGGCAAAGCCCGGCGTGTCCACGCTGCCCACGATCTCGGGGCTCGCGGGATTCGTGACGTCGATCACTTGGAGACCCGAACCTGCGTCCGCAACGTAGGCGTGGGTGCCAGAAACGGCAACGCCATAGGCTTGGCCCGGCGTGTCCACGCTGCCCACGATCTGGGGGCTCCTGGGATTCGTGATGTCGATCACCTGGAGACCGGAAGCGTAGTCCGCGACGTAGGCGTAGATGCCCGAAACGGCAACGCCATAGGCATTGCCCGGCGTGTCCACGCTGCCCACCCAATGCAGATAGTCTCCGTAGTCGATGCACTGACCCTCTGCTGGAGCATGCCAGGCGGCAAGGATGGCGCTCTGGGAAAGTAGCGTGAGGATGGCGGCCAATGAGGATGGGGATCGAGGCATGAACCCCTCCGCTGCTCGGGTGGCCAGACGGTATCCGCAAGGAACCAAGACAGTTTAGGACTCGGAGCGGCGCAGTGTCGAGCCACTCGGCCAGTCTGGTTGACCTGGACCAGCGTTCATTTGAACCCCGACACATCGCTCGGTTCTCGCACCGACTGACCGAGTACCATTCCCGACGTCGAACGCTGGGAACGGAGCCATGAAAAGACGATCCGCCTCTACAATCGCCGAAGAGCAAGCCCCTGATGTGGATGGGATTTGCCACTGCCAGAGCCTGATGACGTGCCACCCCTATCCCGCCATGCGCGGTGGTCCCAAGGGTGGAATGGAGATCGCACTTGGCTAGGACGCACTTGCACCCCCCAAGAACGCATCGCCCGCAAACTGATCTTCCGGATAGCCTTCGCAGGTCCTACCGGGACCACTTGAGAATCCTAACGAAAACGAGCCGAAGGGTGCGGGGACTCTTTCTCTCCAAGGGCCTCGAAAAATACCTCTCGCAGCCGATGCGAGCTGACGTCAGGTTTCCACTTACCGATCGAGCCCAGCAGCGAATCACCCGGACTCGGCAAGCCTTGCTCAGAAGACGTGACCGCTTCGATCCATTGTTCACGTTGCTTCGAGAGTGGGCGAACTCGGAGCGGACGCCGGTTGCGCATGAGCGTTGGGAGTACGAGGGAGAGTTGCTGTTCGAACAGTTGGTGACTCAGCGGCCCAAGTGGAGACGAGCCCTTTTCGCCTCCATCAAGGAACTCTCGGCCATCATTGTCTACAAGCAAACGGTAAACGAACTCGTGACGCTGGCCACCCTCGGCGACGACGAAAGTCTGATGAAGCTCATCGAACTCGACAAAATGTTCCTGACCGCCGCTTTCGCGCAGAAGCGCATCCGCCAAGCTCAGGCGATGGAGGACAAACGGTTCTTTCAGCACCTCTCCAAGACGCTTCACCTGGACACCTTCCGAGACCACCAGGATGAAGTCGTGCTCGGGGTCGCCTGCTATCTCCTCTGGTTCCTCGGATTCCAGAACCTACCGAAGCAAAGGCTCTTCGAGTTTTTGAGCGCGGAGGGGCTTGTGCCTTACTCGGATCCTCAGAGCTTCAACCGCAAGCTAAGCCGCATTGGCTTGAGGAGATACAGGAAACTGGGACACCCAACGGGCTAAACGTCGTCCTCTTAACCTCGGTCCGCCTGGTTCTAGTTTGGGGCTGCCTGCTCATCTCGCAGGCGGCCTTTTCTGTCTTGGGTGACGATCGAGGAACCCGTGGCGTCCGAGCACCGATCCATCTCTGAATCCGCATCGAGCTTCACCGGAGTTGACGACTCTTCGGTGGAGAGGCGACGGGGTGGTACTTCCCCAGAGCCCGGCCGCCGGGGTCCCACGCCGCCAGTAGGCGGCGTGGGCGGCGGCCCAAAGTTGGACGCGGCGCATGGGGCGCCGCGGAATGTGTGGGGCGGGGGCGCCGGCGCAGCCGGCGCCGCTTCACTTGATTCTTCTTCTAAGCACAATCGAAACAGCGAGACGTCGGATTCGGTCTGGTTGGAAGAGAGCGGACGTGGATGGCTCCCAGCCCCCATTGATGCGAAGCCTGTTCGAGGCAGGAACTGCGGGGTCTTCACAATTGTGAGACGGAGGAAGGTCGATTGCGACACGGATGTCAGCGACTGCCTTCGGGTAATGTGCAAGTCGTACGGATGCGGCGTCTGTGGACCCAAGAAGGCCGTGAGGCTGCGCAAGGCGATCACCGCCAAAGCCCAGGAACTCGCGCTCAGCCGGTTCCTGACGCTGACGCTAGACCCCGCGAGAATCCCGCCCGGCGCCAACCCCGTGAAGTACATCCGCGGCGAGGTGTGGGCCAAGTTCAGGACCTACCTCAAGCGGGAGTACGGCAAGGTCGTCGTTTACATTGCCGTCCTCGAGTTCACCAAGGCCGGCGTTCCACACCTGCACGTTCTGGTCGATCGTTACATCCCCCAAGCATGGATCTCGCGGGCGTGGGACGCTCTGGGCGGCGGCAGGATCGTCTACATCGAGCGGGTCTACGACATGCACCGCATGGCGCACTATCTCGCCAAATACCTGACCAAAGACGTGATTCTGTCTGCCCCCAAGAACGTCCGCCGGTGGACGGCGTCACGGGGCATCAAGCTATTCGAGAAGCAGCCGCCGTCGGGGAAGTGGGAGTTCCTGCTTCTCTCGTTCGACGGGCTGCACGCCCTGACTTACTGGAGTCGAGTTTCCGAGGAGTGTGATGGTGATGGTCGAGTCCGGCTCTTCACCACGACCGAAGATCCCCGATTTGCACTCTGAGACCGGGGCACAAAGAGTCTCCAACGTAACGTTACGTAGCAGGGAGCCGCAGGGCTATTTCGCTTGCCCGACGTGCAAGAAGCTGCGGACGGTCGGGCTCACGAAGAGACAGAAGCCTTATTTCACCTGCAACGACTGCGGGGTCCAGGTGTTTTTCCGCGGCAAAGAAGGGATTCGGCGATTTCGAGAAATGCTGGGGCACGCGGAGTTGGCCGGGAATGTCCGGGGATTGGCCCCGTTGCTCGAGTACGCGGCATTTCTCAGGAAACGCCTGCGACAAATTCGCCGGGAAAAACCAATTCTCGAAAAGGAACAAAGCCTCGAAATTGAGGAAAAGCTTGTCGAAAACGAAATCGTGCGGGTCCGGAACGTCTTGGAAACCGAGCTGAAGGAAGCACGCCGGCAGCTCCGCGGGTTCGACCGGGACGGCGACGATTAATTCGGGACGGTGCGTTATGGACCAGAGGCTATCGCGAGCCCAGGCACCGAGGGCATCGAGGGGTGGCCATGGCTTGGTGCAGCATGCTGCGGCAAGAATGCGGAAGAGACGACGTGGCTAAAGAAAGCAGCGATAAAGACCTCGGCGATCGGCTCTGGACCGTTCGGGACGTCGCCCAGTTTCTTGGGATGCACGAGAAAACCGTCTACGACTGGGCGTCGCGGGGCGACCTGCCTTGTTTCCGCCTCGGCAACCGCCTACGCTTTTCCCCCACAGAACTGACTCGGTGGGTTTCGGCAAGGAAGGAGGAGTGAAATGCCGAAACTCCCGGGAGGAATGTTTCGTCGAGGGAGAACCTTTTACCTGCGACGGCAACGGGACGGAAAGCGGCAGTGGTTCAACCTGGGACAGGATCTCCGAGATGCGTGCCGGCACCGGAAAGAATTGCTCCATTCCGGCGCAGGCTCCGGCGGGAGCCAGTCCCCGGTGCGGAAGGTGGCGTTGCAATGGCTTGCGTCTTACGTGCGGACCGCGCGATCGCCTGTGAACCAGAGGAAGGCGGCGCAACGCGTCCGGGATTACGTGGTGCCGTTCCTTGGCGAGAAGCCCGTGTCGCGGGTCACGAAGGAAGACTTGCGAGCCTATCGAGCCTGGCTCGATGGCAAGGCGATCTCGCCGCAAACGGTGGTCCACATTCTCTCGGACGCACGGTGCTTTTTCCGCTGGGCCGAGGACGCGGGCTATGTCGAGCGGAGTCCCTGGCCGAGACGTTTGCAGCCGAGGATCCAGGAGAGGCCGCCGGATCGGCTCACAGAGGCCGAGGTTGCGACGCTTGTCGCTCTCCCCGAGCCGTATGGGTTCGTGATCCGTTTCGGCCTCGCCACGGGCCTGCGGTGGGGCGAGATGACGCGAGCACGAGTTGACCAGGTGGAGAATGGGATGCTGGTAGTGAGCGAAACGAAAAGCCGGAAGGTGCGGCGTGTGCCTCTGGCGCCAGAGTTCCGGCGCGAGCTTAGACTTCGAGTCGGCAAGCTCGTGCCCTTCGAGAACTCGGGTGACTTCAATCGGCATGTCCGCAAGCTCTCGGGTCTCGAGCGCTTCCACGTGCACCAGACTCGCCACACGGCCGCATGCTTGTGGCTCGAGCGCGGCGGTTCGCTCGCTGCCCTGCAGCAGATCCTAGGTCACGCATCCGTCGTCACGACGCAGCGGTATGCGCGGCTCTCCGACGAGCACGTGCGTGCCGAATCCGAGCGGATAGCGGGACAAGTGGCAGCAGAAGTGGCAGCAGTCAATTCGCAAGCGATTGATTCGCTTCACGTTTCATCGTTCAAAACAGGGTCCAACTGACCCCGCGTGCTGAATTCACCCATGAATGAACGGCCGGCCCGCCGAAGTGATGTCGTCGCAAGGTAATCGCCTGAGCCTCCGTGGAGTTACCGAGCCAGTCGTCCCCAGACCTGCGTTTCCCGGGACGTTTTGTAGAAGATCTGTAGAACCGGCCCCGCCCCTGCTCGAGCTCGAGACGCATCGTTACGATACCGGCGGCCCTGAGGCTTGAGCGCGCCGCAACGTTCGCGGACCGCGCCGGTTTCGTGGAGAGATGGAGCTCGACTACGGGGCCGGGGACGTGCGCATGCGTCGGTCGACGCGCTGCCGCTCAGTCCGCCTCTTCCCGCCCGCAGGAAAGCGATTCGTTACGGTACACGGAAGCTTGGCAAGATTGCCAAGAATGCCACAGTGTTTTCCACGACCGCGGTTTTCCATCCCTGAGACCAGGTACTTGCGTGAATTTTTCAGCGCGAGGGTCAGACGTCCCCCTGATGGAGTAGCCGTTGAGGTTTGGTCGAGTCGGGAACGGCGCGAAGGTCCAGCAGGTCGGTGGGGGCGGGAAGCGCTTGGGCGGCGGCTTGGAAGGAGGTAGCCTCGCAGACGCGCGAAGGGAACTTTTTATCCGTCGCATACTCCACTGGTCGCGATTGAAATTCCTATCCACGCAGGAGGCCCACGGTGCCGTCCACCCTCACGCTACTGCTTCGCGCTTCGGTCTGGCTCACACTCGGTGGCGCTGGGTGCTCCGCTATCCGATCAGCTTATCCAGTTGTTCCATCCGAAATCGCCCAGGCCATCCCCCAGAACGCGCGGGCTGTGAAGGTCTACTCGGATCAGCCGCCCGCCGATTACTACCGGACGGTTTACCGAGCCCTCGTTGGGCGAGGCTTCGATGTCCACTGGTGGAATAAGGATCAGAAGAGGGGCACCCTCTCGACAGAGTTCAAGGACTTCAACCCGCTGACTGCTCTCAAACTCAACGTCGTTGTGGAGGACGCGCCAGGCGGTAGCGTTGCCACTCTCCGTGGGCAAGAACGAGACTCGGATGATCACAACCGCAACAAGAATATCGCGTATGAGGCGGCTGGGATGGGTGAACTGAGTAGTGATCACGGCCGCGCGGAAGATGCGATTTGGAAGGAACACTCGGGTGCCGCCTTCGGCGAGATGGCTGTGATCGCCAACGCGCTTCCCCATACTCGCGTCGAGTATGTGTCACGCTGAGCATCCTGCACCGCGGGGTTCATGAGGACGTGCCGACGCCCCCCAGAAGATGAGGACCTGGCGGGGCCCAGACGGCTCAGTCTGGATCAGTAGCCGCGGCAGTCGTCGTCGTCGAGCTTGGCCTTGTAGGATTCGATTTCGCCCGTGCGCCGGTCCACCTTGACCCGAATGCGGGCCTCGCGACAACCGCAATGTCCGGTGAGCTCGACCTTCCAGCGCTTGCCATCGCGCTTGACGGATTGCACGTCCAAGTCATCGCACTGGCGGGCGCTGGCTTCTGCGACCGAGATCTCGGCGGCCTGCCGCTGCGAGATGTCGCAGTAGAGCGTCGTCGAGCCCGGCACGGGCTGTTGCCGGGGCGGCTTGGCTTGGCTGTGCAGGACAACCGTGCCGGTACACCCCGTGATGCAAACGAGAAGCATCCATGCGAAAACGAACCGCATGACACCCACCCTCCCGCGGGACGATGCGGGACCCCGCGTCACGATGAAGAACGACCGAGTCTCTCGTTGTGTTCACCAGCCAAGAGCATGCCAAAACGGCCATCGAATCCTGGCGTCGTGGGCTTGGAAAGACGAAATGATCGAGGAAGAGTCTGGCGTAAGGGGATGCACGCCGCCGACCAGACCATCCCAGCGCTCAGGCCATCGCAGTTCGACAGCAGAAGGAAGGTTTTTTTCTGTGGCCCCTTAACCGCCACAAAACGGCCTCCCCCACCGGAAGTGGGGGGAAGCCGTCTCGATTCAGCGGAACAAGGTCTTGATCCCACTCCAGGTCTTGACTTCGACGGCCGTGGGCGTCGCGCACAGACGCGGCTCGCTGGCGTTCACGTTGCAAGTGAATCCGTCGACACAGATCATCGTGAACGCTGGATAGTCGCACAACACCAGCAGCGGACAATCGAAGTTCGGATCGGCCGGCGGATTACGATGCTCGATCCGGAACTCCAAGTCGTCCACTTCCTCCATCGCCAACACCAGAACGCTGTAGAGCACGATGGCACCCGTTTCGGGGCGCTTGCACTTGAACCCCATCGTGACTCCATCGGCGAGAGGATCCCCGACGGCGAGGATGTCCGGGGTCGCGACCGGGAACGTGATCCAGGAATCGGGAATGCCGCGGAAACGGAACTCAGAGCCGGCGAGGCCGCAGGCGCTCATCCCTGCCATCTTGGCGACGACGAACACCGTGTCAGGGTGGCCTGGACGAATGGTCCCACTGCACGTCCGACCCAACTCGTCGAAGTAGAGTCCGACCGAACCGGTGTTGCCGTTGGCGATCGTGTTGGCCGCCATGCTCTTTTGGCGCGACACCTCGCGCGCCGCCGTGGCGGCATCGAGCGCGATGCCTGCTGCACCCGCGCAAGCAAAGGCATCGCGCGGCGTCGGGTTCGGACCCACGTAGCCGCCGCGATCCACGAGCCCGAGGCCGAAACGCCCCTGGACCTGAACGGGAAACAAGCGCACGTTGTCCAGATCACGCACGTCCAACTCGATCTGGCCGCGATTGCAGAACCCGAACCAAGTCTCGACAGGCTCGATGATCACCTGTCCGTTGCCGTCGCACGACAAGCGAAAGCTGGCGTACACGGTGATCGGTGTCCCCGGCGCTGCAATTTCCTCCCAACGTCCCCATCGGTACTCGACCAACGGCTGGTAAGCGCCCTCGGCGTTCACGACGTTGAGCGTGAACACGACACGGGATGGCAGATCCATGTCGCCGACGTTGGCGAAGAACGCGACGCTGACGACCGAGCTGGCCGGAGACTGTGGCAAGTCGCCACGATACGACCACACTTCGTCCCGAATCTGATTCAGCGCCGCGACATTGGTCGACCCGAGTAGGAATTGCAGGAAGCTCGCGAGAAAAACCGTTGAACGCAGGCAGCAAAGTCGCGAAGCGGTCATTGCCCGCCTCCCCTCGATCGTGAACTCACGCAGGCAGAGCGGGCCCACGGGTGGACGAGCGGTTGCGGAATCGGGCGCAGAATGGAAGGACAGTGCACCCGGTTGAGCCGTTCGATTGCTCACCCAGAGCATGGAGCACCGCGGGGATTATCCGCTCCTGTGCGCGCGAAATCAATCCCTGAATCCGAGTCAGGGCAATTCCGCCGCGATGGTCAGGAGGTCGTTCAAGACGCCGTAGGCGGTGTCGCAGAGAGTTGGCTCCTCTTGCGCCACGACGATGGGGCCCATGAGGTCCGTCTCGATCCGGAGCACCGAGCCGGTGGCGCTCAAGGTCGAGAAGGGGTGCATCGCGGGGAGTTCCTCCAGACCGACACGAGTGTGCAGGCGCCCTGCTTCACGCCAAGCTCGACACACCAGTTTCAACCGCGAACCTGCCGCCAGTACCGCCTGCGCGCGCGCGGCAGTCACGCCGAGGATGCCCTCTCTATCCACCTCGAGCGGCGTTTGATTGCTGCCCATGAGTGCGTTGGCCAGCACGGTGATCTTCGCCGCCGCGTCCCAGCCCTCCAGGTCGTGGGCTGGATCGGCCTCCGCGAACCCTTCGGCCTGCGCGCTCTGCACGGCGTCCGCGAGCGCCACGCCGCGCTCCATCTCGCTCAACACGTAATTGGTCGTCGAGTTGAGGATGCCCGAAACACCGCGAATGGTGCAGCCGCGAAGCGCCGAGCGTGCGAGCGCGAAAAGCGGCGCACCGTCCATGACCGTCGATTCGTGCAAGAGAAACGCGTCACGTTCACGCGCCAGCGTTGCGAGCTCGTGATAGGCGAAGGCGAGTGGCCCTTTGTTCGCCGTCACCACGTGCCGCCCGCGTTGCAGCGCTTCCCGCACGTACGACAGCGCCGGCTCGCCGCGATCGCGGATGGAAAGCACCGTGAGCTCGATGAGGACATCGTAGTCGAGCGTGCGTACGGCCTCGAGCGCTGCCATCGCAGTGGCCTGTGGGTGATCGGCCGGGAGTCTGCCATCGGACCGCATCGCCGTGACCGCCTGGCCGAGATCGAGGCTGCCGGCCAGCGCTCCGTGGCGGAGCGTGAACAGCCCGACGACATCCAGTTTCAGTTCGCGAAGTCCCGGGAACCCGGCGCGCTCCAACGTGAGAATCTCCGCCATCTTTTGCCCGACGTTGCCAAAACCCAGAATCAACGCGCGCATGCGTCCGTTCTCCTCTCAGCCGAAGAGCGCAGAGGATAGCACCACACCCGGACTCGAATCCGTCGAACCATGCGACAACGTCTGCGGCACCAAGCCGCTTGGCGTGGCCGCGACGATGCCGTAGAGTTTCTGTGGAGGAAACAGATGACACGTCTCGCATTGGCCTGGCTCGTTCTCGTCGTGTCCGTCGCCGCGGAAGAATCGACTCTTTTCGTGGTGGCGCGGCCCAATCTGATTCCATTGCCGCCGAGCGACTCGTACGTGCTGCCCCTTGCCGATCCGACCGCCATCGCCAAGGCGCGCGCGCTCGTGGCGAGCGGTGGTTTCATGATCGTGACGGCCAAAATCGCGGCCGGTGCCGATGGCATCAATCGCGATGTCCAAGCGCAGGGAATGCCGCCTTGGTCCTGGCACGTCGTCGAGTTCCTCGGGTTTTCGGACACGACGATCGAGGTCTGCGATGGGAGCCCGACGCTGCTGGAGCAGGATGTCGCCGGATGGATCCAGGCGACGGGCGGGATGGTCTGCTTCTGGGCCTACACCGTCGTGGCGGAGATCGCACCACGGGCGGTGCAATCCTTCACCTGGAGCCGCATCAAGGCGATATACCGCAGCCCGTAGCGAGGCGTCAATCGCCGATGTCGGCGCGGTGCCGGATGATCTGGCCCTCGACGAGGTAGTAGACGTCCTCGGCGATGTTGGTCGCCGAGTCGGCGATGCGCTCCAGATGCCGCGATGCTGACAGGAGCTGCAACAGCGGCTCGGCCAAGTGCGGGTTCGCTCTCAGCTCGCGCGCCACGTGCTGAAACATCATCCGGTGCAAGTTGTCCACTTGGTTGTCGGCTTCGAGCACGTGCATGGCGAGATCCGAGTCCTGGTTGACCAGCGACTCCAAGCTGCTGCGCACCATGCGCTGCACATCGGCCGCGATCCGTCGCAGATCCGGCGGCACCGGCACTTGCGGATGCACGGACAGATCGCGCGCGCGTTCGGCGATGTGCAAGGCCAAGTCACCCATGCGTTCGAGCTCGGCGTTGATCTTGAGCGCCGAAGTGATGAAACGCAGATCGCCGGCGACCGGTTGGTAGAGTGCGATCAGCTTCAGACAGTCCTCTTCGATGCGGACTTCCTCGGCGTCGATCTCGGTCTCGATGCGGCTCGCCTCCGTCACCAGCGACCGGTCGCGTTCGGAGAGCGCCTCGATGGAACGGAGGAAAAGATCCTCGACGATTCCCCCCATGCGCAGGATGCGCTGCTTGAGCTCGTCCAGCTCGCGCTCGAAATGTCGTTTCCTCAAGCTTTGTTTCGATTCCATCCCATCCCCCAGATCAACCGAACTTACCCGTAATGTAATCTTCTGTCTGCTTCTTTTCCGGCCGGCTGAACATCTGCTCGGTGCGGTTGAACTCGACGAGCTCGCCCAGGTAGAAAAACGCCGTGAGATCCGAGCAACGGGCTGCCTGCTGCATGTTGTGGGTGACGATGACAATGGTGTAGTCACGCTTGAGCTCGAAGATGGTCTCTTCGATTTTGCCGGTCGAGATCGGATCGAGCGCCGAGGCGGGCTCGTCCATGAGCACGATGCTGGGCTCGTTGGCCAAGGTGCGGGCGATGCACAATCTCTGTTGTTGGCCGCCGGACAGCGACAGCGCCGACTCCTTGAGCCGATCCTTGACTTCGCGCCACAGGTCGGCCCGTCGCAGCGAGTTCTCGACGATCTCGTCCAGGCGGCTGCGCTTTTTGATGCCGCGCATCCGGGGTCCAAAGGTGAGATTCTCCTGGATGGTCATCGGGAACGGGTTCGACTTCTGGAACACCATCCCCACCTTCTGACGCAACTCCTCGAGCTTGACGTCGGTCTGGTAGATGTCTTGTTCATCCACGAGCACTTTGCCGACCACACGCGAACCTTCGATCAAATCATTCATGCGGTTGAAACAGCGCAACAGTGTGGACTTGCCGCACCCCGAGGGGCCGATGAACGCCGTCACCTGATGGCGTGGGATCTGGATGTCGATGCGCTTGAGCGCCTCGGTCTCGCCGTAGAAAAAGCGCAAATTCGCCGTCTCGATCGCCAAGGGCTCGGGTCGAGGCGTCGATTCGTCTGGGGAGATCGCAGGCAGGGTGAGCTCCTCCTCGCGGGGAGAGGTTCCGAACACGTTCATAGGGCCGCTCCACGATAACGCCGACGCATGCGATTGCGCACCGTGATGGCGGTGGCGTTGAGCGCCACCACCAGGACGAGGAGGAGCAGGGTCGTGCTGTAGACCATGGGCTTGGCCGCCTCCACGTTCGGCGATTGCATCGATACGTCGTAGATGTGAAATCCGAGATGCATGAACTTGCGCTCCAAATGCGCGAAGGGAGCCGACCCGTCGAGCGCCAATGACGGAGCCAGCTTCACCACGCCGGTGAGCATGAGCGGGGCCACCTCGCCGGCCGCACGGCTGGTGGCGAGGATCACCCCGGTCAGGATCCCCGGGACCGCCTGCGGCAGCACCACGTGCCAGAGCGTCTGCCACTGGGTGGCGCCCAAGGCGAGTGAGCCCTCGCGCGAGGCGCGCGGCACCGATGACAGACCTTCCTCGGTGGCCACGACCACGACCGGGAGCGTCAGCAGGGCCAAGGTCATCGACGCCCAGAGAATGCCGCCGGTGCCGAAGGTCGGTGTCGGGAGCGACGCGGAGAAGAACAGGCGATCGATGCCGCCGCCTAATCCGTAGACGAAGAAGGCGAGGCCGAACATGCCGAAGACGATGGAGGGAACGCCGGCGAGGTTGCCGACCGCCGAGCGCACCGCCCGCAGCAGCGGACCCTCGCGCGCGTACTCGTGCAAATAGAGCGCCGCGATGACACCGAGCGGGACCACCGCCAAGGTCATCAGCACGACCATGAGCACGGTGCCGAAGAGCGCCGGGAAAATTCCGCCTTCGGTGTTGGATTCACGCGGGTCGGCAGCGACGAACTCCCAAAAGCGCGCGACGTACAGACGGCTCTTCGTCAACAGGCCCATGTCGTTGGGCCGATACGCGCGCACCACAGACTCCAGTCGGATGCTCTTGCGTGTGCCGCCGGCATCTTCGAATACAGCCTCGCGGCTTTGGAGATCCTGGGCCAGACGCTGGCGTTCTTGCACAATCCGCGCATCCTGTCCCGCCTCGTCTTGCGCCTCGAGGTCCCTGAGCCGGCGGTGCACGCGCCTCGCCCTCTCTGCCTCCGCTGCGAAGACTCGCCACGCCGCGTCCCCCACCAAGATTTGTTCACCCTGATGCAGCTCGCGCAGGAAACCATGGAAGTTGCCGTGCTCGTCGCGCTCGACCACCACTGCATCCTTGGGCGTGGTACGGCCAGTGATCTCGCTGGGCTCGAACCAACGGAAATCGAGACCATAGAGGTCGCGATTACCGATGCGCAGCTGGATGCGCTCGCCTGCCTCGCCGACGCCGGCCGCTTCGCTTCCCTGCACGGGCCCCATGAAGGCGCCGTTGGTGGTCTCCAAACGCACCAGCGGCGCGGCCCAGAACTGGCCGAGGCCGCGGACGAGGGTCAGCACCAGGATCGTCGTCAACATGGCGACGATGCAGAGCAGCATGGCGCCGCTCGTCCAAATGGCGGGCAAGCCTTGGCGCCAGAATTCTCCCCAGCCGCGCCAGCGTGGGGATGATGCAGGCCGTACCGCGAACACGCGAGGCTTGGGGTCGCTTGCATCCGAGCGTGGCGCTCTCGTGCTAGAACTGGGCATATCGCTTCCGTAGGTGGCGGGCGATGAAATCGGCACCGGTATTGATGAAAAATGTGAACACGAACAGCAAAGCACCGGTGAGGAAGAGAACCCGGTACAGCGTTCCTCCCTGCGGCGCCTCGGGAATCTCGACGGCGATCGCCGCGGACATCGTGCGCATGCCGTTGAATGGCGAGAAGTCCAGAATCGGCGTATTCCCCGTCGCCATGAGCACGATCATCGTCTCGCCGATGGCGCGTCCGAGGCCCAGCATCACGGCGGCAAAGATGCCCGGGCTCGCCGCCGGAAGGATGACGTGCAACGCCGTCTGCCAGCGACTGGCGCCGAGCGCGAGCGCAGCGCTGGTGAGCGAACGCGGCACGCTGGACATGGCGTCTTCACAGATGGAGAACACGATCGGGATCACGGCAACACCGAGCGCCATGCCGACGACGACACAGTTGCGTTGGTCGTAGTGGATGCCCTGCGCGCCGTACAACCATTGTCTGAGGTCGCCGGCGAAGAACACTCGCTCCACGAACGGTCCGCATTCGCTGCCGAGCCAAGCCGCACCCACGAGGAACGGCAGCATGAACAGAAGTTCCGTGCCGGCGGGAGCCGCCATGCGCCACGGGCGCGGCAGAAGCAGCCATGAACCGAGCGCGACGGCGAGCCCGACCGGCAGCAGCAGCGCCGCGGTGCCCCAGGCAGTCAGGTTGGCCTCGAGAAGTGGCGCCAGCCATAACGCCGCCAAGAACCCGACGACGACGCTCGGCACAGCCGACATCATTTCGACCGCGGGTTTGACCAGATTGCGCAACGCTGGCGACGCGAGCTGCGAGAGATACAACGCCCCCAGGATCGCCAACGGCACCGAGAACAGCATCGCGTACAACGTCCCCTTCAACGTGCCGGCGAACAATGGCACGAGGCTCAACTTCGGCTCGAAATCCTCCGATCCACCGGTGGACTGCCACACGAACTCCGGGGCCGCGTAGCCCTCGTACCACACCTTGCCGAGCAATGCCTGCAACCCCGCCTCGGGATGCGCATTGTCGACACGCCACACATGCAAACGGCTGCTCGCATCCAGCGCCACCAGGCCGTCACCACGCGGCGCGAACGCGAGACTCGTGACGCCTGCGAGCGCGGTCTCGAGGACGGCGAGCGTGCGTTCCGAGGTCGATTGCTGCAACACCAGCCTGCCCGCAACATCGAGACTGGCGAACCCCTTGACGCGCGGCGACGGCGCGATGAATGTCAATGCGGCGTCATGAGCATGGAAGGTGCGGATGCGCGTCCAGGGATGGCCCTCGGTTTCGACGCCGAGATCCGGTCGATGGGCCAGACGGTGCCCGACGTCCCGATCGAGGAAAACATGCGAAGCATTCGGGCCGATCTCGACGCCGTCCACCACCCAGGACTGCGTGCCGGAGTTGGTCACGCGCGCATAGCGCACGCGAAACCAGACCGAGACCTCGCCGCGCGCGCTGCCGACCAGGAGCGATTGATCGGCCACGAGCATCTGCAAGGCACTGATGGATGCGCTGTCGGCGTTCACGTGATCCTCGAGCACCGGGTTCTCGGGGTCCTCGAGGCTCCAGAAATAGAGCGTGCCGTCGCTAGTGCCGACGGCGAGGAGACCAGCGACGAACGACAGCATCAGCGCTGTCGGCCGCTTGCCCTCGAGTCCGTCCTCGAGGTGAACCGTGCCCGCTGCCTTCCCCTCGGCGTCGGTGAAGGCGTAGAGCACCGTCGCCGGTTCTGCTGAGCTCGCAGGCGCCAGGATGCCGGCCACGGCGATCACGCCATCTTCATCGCGATCACCCACCACTTGCATCACCGGACGCTTCGCGGTGTCGAGCGTCACGAGTCCCGCCAGGCGCAGGTCGACGTCGACTGTTCGCCCCGTCTGTTCCCAACGCGCTTCGTCTTCGACCTGCGCCAGGGCCACACGCCCATCGGTCGATCCCAATACCAAGAGCCCTGACACAGGGGAGTGTGCGGCGCTTTGGATCTGGGCGGCGGAGTCGAATGGTGCCGGCACCCGCCGCAGCGTCTTGCCATCCTGGAGTCGGAAGAACTGTGTCTCGGACGCGAGCACTCGGAAACCAATTTCGCGATAGTCGTCGGTTCCTGCCAGGATCGCCCGATCCGGCGTTGGCAGCGAGTGTTCGGCAACGACTTCGGCTCTGCCGGCGAGCGGCGCAGCCTCACGCACGATGAAGACCAGAATGGCCAACACCGCGGCGACGAGCACGAGTCCGCCAGTCGTGATCACGACGCGGGCGACACGATCCCAGAAGCGGGGGTTGGGTTGCCATCCTTGGCGCATGCGCTCTCCAACCGATTGCCTGGTGTCGACGAATCGCGGCGAACGGCGGCACGGGCGTGATTCGTTCGCGGCTCGAGGTGGGTGCATGGTGGCGGAGTCCTCCGCCACCATGTCCGTGCCGCTGGACTACCGGGTCGAAAGTTTGAGATCCAGACCCAGTCGCTGCAGTTCCTCCGCACACACCGCCGCCGTGAGCGGGAAGTAACCATCCTTGACCACGATCTCCTGGCCTTCTTTGCTGAAGATGAAACGCACGAACTCGCGCACCACGGGATCGAGCGCCTTGCTGGGATCCTTGGCGATGTACAGGTTGAGGTAACGCCCGAGTGGGTAAGTACCCGCGAGACAGTTTTCGTAGTTGCCGTCCACGGGAGCCGCGCCTCCCTTGGGCGCCAAGGCCAGCGTCTTCACCCCGGAGGTCCGGTAGCCGATGCCGCTGTAGCCGATGCCGAAGCGATCTTCGGTGATCCCTTGCACGACCGAAGCCGAGCCCGGTTGTTCCTTCACCGTGTCCTTGTAGTCACCCTTCTTGAGCGCTTCCTCCTTGAAGAAGCCGTAGGTGCCCGACGCCGAGTTGCGGCCGTAGACGCTGAGTGGCTTGCGTTCCCACTCGCCGGTCAACCCGAGATGGCCCCAAGTGACGACGTCGCTCGAGTAACCGCGCTTGCGCGTCTTGGAGAACACCGCGTCCACCTGGTCGAGGCTGATCGACGTGAGCGGGTTGTCCTTGTGCACGAAAACTGCGAGCGCATCCATCGAGGTGCGCAGCCGCGTCGGCTTGAAGCCATGTTTCTTCTCGAACGCGTCCGATTCGTCGGCCTTCATGTTGCGCGACATGGGTCCGAGCTGGGCGGTGCCCTCGATCAACGCCGGGGGCGCGGTGCTCGAGCCCTTGCCTTCGACTTGGATCTGCACGGCCGGATAGTGTTTCTTGAAGCCCTCGGCCCACAAGGTCATGAGATTGTTCATGGTGTCGGAGCCGATGCTCGACAGGTTGCCTTTGACGCCATCCACCTTGTCATAGGCAGGCAGCTTCGCATCCACCTCGATGACCTGGGCTCGAGCCGCGCCGGCGACGCACACCAGCACGGCGAGCGACAGCATCCCACGCACCGATCGCTTCACTTGGTTCCTCCCGATAGTGGTTCGCTCGCGGCGCCGACGGTCCGCCGTCACGCTTCGCGCGCCTCTTTCCTCGCCCTCAATGATCCCCTCGGCGCGTTAAGGTTCTGCAAAGGCGCGCCTAATTCCTCGTGATTCGCGGCCTCGAGGGGCCATTTGGGCTGGCCTCGCGGTCAGGAAGCCCGCTGGACGCGCTCAGGTCGGGTTGGAGTCGGCGGGGAAGCGCAAGGTGAAACGGCTGCCTTTGCCCTCGGCCGAGGTGACGTGCAACACGCCACGGTGCACCAGGGCCACATGCTTGACGATGGCGAGCCCGAGCCCGGTGCCGCCCATGTCGCGCGAGCGGGCGGGATCGACGCGGTAGAAACGCTCGGTGATCCGGGTCAGATGTTGCTGTGGAATGCCAATGCCTTCGTCCGTCACCTCGAGGAGGACGCTGTCCTCCACTCGACGCAAATGCACCTCGACCTTGCCACCCATGTGACTGTACTTGATGGCATTGTCCACCAGGTTGTCGAGGGCGCGGCGGAGCAGGCTGTCGTCTCCCGCGACACGGCACGGAGCCGCCACCTGCGCCACGAGCGTCACGCCCTTGGCGCGTGCCACGTGCTCGAAGTCCGCCAGGCTCGCCTCGACGACTCCAGCCAAGTTCACCTGCCGGCGCGGAATCTCCTCGCCTTCGTGCTCGAGCCGGGAGAGATACAGCAGATCGTCGATAATCGCCGTGAGGCGGTCGGTATGCTTGGAGATCTTGCCCAGGAAACGCCGCGTGTCATCCGGCTTGTCGAGCGCGCCGCCATCGACCAGCGTGTCCAGAAAGCCCTTGATCGAAGTGACCGGGGTCTTGAGCTCGTGCGACACGTTGGCGACGAAGTCCTTCCGCGCTTGCTCCAGCTTGTGCAGCCTTGTCACGTCCCCGAACACGACGACGGCGCCCGTGCCTTCGTCCGCCGGCAGATGCAACGGCGCCCCATGCAAGTCCAGCCAGCGGGTGCGTTCTCCATGCAAGACGATCTGCGTGTTCATCGGGCCCACGCCCAGACGCACTTCGCGCACGAAACCTTCGAAGCTGGGACTGCGCACGACCTCGAGCAAGGGTCGGTTCTCGACCAGCTGGAAATCGACACCCAGGAGAGCACGCGCCGAGGCATTGATCACCAGCACGTGCTCCTCCGCGTCCACGGCCAGAAGTCCCTCGGTCATGCTCGCGAGCACGACGTCGCGCTCGTTGCGCTGGCTGGTGAGACTGCGGATGTTGAGCTCGAGCTGTTCTTGGGCGCGATTCAAGCTGCGCGCCAGCTGACCGATTTCGTCGTCGCTTCCCGGATCGAGCCGGACGCCGAACTCGCCGCGCTCGAGCCGCTTGAGATTCTCCTGCATGGCCTGCAGCGGTCGCGTGATCCGCCGCGTGAGGAGCGCCGTCAGCACGATGGCCAGCACGGCAGTGACCGCGGTTCCGAGGATCAGCACCTTGGCCTCGGCACGGACGTTGCGCATGAACTGGTCGTACGGCAGCGCCACGCGCACCACCCACCCGGGGCGCGCGTGGGATGGGATGCCGACATAGAGAAAACGCCGGCGCACCGTGGCACTGACGCGAAGATCCGACCCCGTCCGCCCTGCGAGCGCCTCGGCGACCTCGACGCGGAAACGGTGGTTCTCCATGCGCGCGGCGCTTTCGTCGCTATCGGCCAGCACCCGCCCATCCGGATGAATGAGCGTGATGCGCGCGCCAATGCGCGTTTTGAGCAAGCGGATGCGCGCATCGGCCGCGCCCGCCTGCTCGCTGTCGAGGAGTGCGCCGCAATCGGAATCCACCAGCTGCGCGACGCGTTCCAGCTGCTCCACGAGTTGCAGACGCACGACTTGCTTTTGCGAGTACACCAAGTAGCCGCCGACGCCGGTCATGCAGACGACGACGACAGCGCTGTAGGCGAGCGTCAGTTTCCAGAACAAGCGTCGGCGCCACATCGAACCCAGCTCCACGGTGTCCGTTCAGCCCAGCCGTTGATCGGGCCGCTCAGCTCTTGAAGCGATAGCCGACGCCGCGGATGGTTTCGATGAGCGCGCCGGACTCGCCCAGCTTGCGTCGCAGCGCCGCGACGTGAACATCGATGGCACGATCCACCACCAACACTTGCTCGTCCTGGATGTTGTCGAGGATCTGCGTGCGCGTGAACACGCGGCCGGGATGGCGCGCCAGAAAGCGCAGCAGTTTGTACTCGGTCAGGGTGAGCTGCACCGAGACGCCCTCGAGCTGCACCTCGTGGCGCTCATCGTCGATGACCAGGCCATGAATGCGGGTCATGGAGGGCTCGCTGGCGCCGGCGCGCGAGGTGCGCCGCAATACCGACCGAATGCGCGCCAGCAACAGTCGCATGCTGAATGGCTTGGGGATGTAATCGTCGGCGCCCAGTTCGAGCCCGGTGACGATATCGGACTCTTCCCCCTTCGCCGTCAGCATGACGATGGGGATGTGTGCGGTTTCCCGCCACGATTTAAGCTGCTTGCACACTTCCAGACCGTGAACACCCGGCAACATGAGATCGAGGAGGATGAGGTCCGGTTGCTCCTCGCGCGCGCGGCGCAACGCCGAGGTTCCATCACTCGCGGATCGCGTGTCGTACTGCTCGCGTCGCAAGTTGTATTCGACAAACTCGACGATGTCGGGTTCGTCGTCGACGATCAGAATCTTCTTGCGCACCATGTTCCCCCGCACCCCCGATCGTCCATGGTTCAGTGGTCGTTGCCCGGGGCTCCGGCAGCGCCGCCTATGTGCAGCGTGTCCAGGATGCTGTAGAAGTCCTTGTCCATCGCCGGCGTCTCGCTCTCCTGAGGCTCGGTGAGCTGGATGTAGCCGAAGCCAGATTCGAGCTCGACAACCCCGATATAATAGACCACTTGGCGCTCGCGCTCCGTTTGGGAGAAGACCAGTTGGTAGAGCGGAGTGGCGTCGGCGCGCGAATAGACGACGTCGGTTTGCACGTAGACGTCGCTGCCACGCTTTTGAATACGTTCGGCAAGGACGTGGGCGTAACCACCGGCGCCAAGCCGGTCCGTCGCGGCTCGGTCGACGCCCACCTCGAGACGCGCACCCGCCCGTTGCGCCCGCATCAGGAGGTCCGGACGCGTCGAATCCGGCTCCCGCTTCCATCCGAGCGGCAGCTGCACCTGCAAGGCTGCATTGCTGTCCGCGGGGGCGGTCTTTGCGCTGACGATATTCCACGGCAGATGCTCGCGGCGCTCGGTGCGCACGTCCGGAGTCGGGTCGTGCAGGCGCACCTGTTGCTGCAGCTTCTGCACGATGCGCATCGCGCTTGCAGCCGGTACGCGCTCGACGCAAAAAACATCACGCCCACTCTGGCACACGAGGTTCTGCCACCGCGCTTGCTTGTCGACATTCCAGGCCACGAGATTCTCGGCGCTCATCGACGCGACGCCGGTCTGCTGCGGATAGCGCCGCTCCATGAGACCGAGAATGGCGCCAAAGAACTCCGTGGCATCGTCCTCGGAATCCCACGTGGTGTAGAGAATCAGGACTTCCGGGCTGTCCTGCGCCCCGCCGTAAAGAATCGCGCTCGCACCTCCCCAGCCTTCGCTGGCGACGGCGGCGATCTCCGCGTCCACGTGTTCGCTCATGTACACAAGCAGGTCGAACTCACCCAACGCCGTCTTCACTGCCGGAGAGTAGTCGGCCCCGAGCAGCCCGCGCACATCCGGCACCTCGACGCGGATCGGCGCGTCGCGCACCCCCAGGAATCGAGACGGATGCATGATCTGCTCCGTGGATGCTGGCAGGTGCACGTAGGCTTCGTCGATACGTTTCCAGCCGCCCGCGGCATACGCGGCCGCCACGAATGCCAGTCCGCGCTCGTAGGGGAACAACAGAGCCTCGCGCACCACGCGCGGCGCCGCGAGCAGCTTCTCCGCGCTCATGTTCGCGCCTGGCGAGGTGATCGAGCGCAGCATGTCGCTCCACTGTCCCACGCCTGCGGTATCGGCCAGGGCGGCGAAGGACTGCCCGAGGGGTCGCAGGCTGGACTCGAGCATGACTGCGGTCGCATCGCCCTCGATCAACGCCTGCCAGGCAGCCTCGGCATCGGCGGTCTCGAACCCCAGCTTCTTGCGCACGCGCAAGCTGAAATGCTGGTCCTGCAGAGCGTGCGCGATCTCGTGCGTCACCACCACGGACTGCAGCTCGGCGGGAATCCAATCGGCCAAATAGAGCTGGCGCTCGTCGATGTCGTACATCCCCGCGAGTTGCTCTTCGAGCAGATCCTTGGTGATCTGCAGCAGATCCGCATCGGGCGGCAACAGGCCCAAGTAACGCAGCAACCGCTCGTCACCGCGTGCACGGCTGCGCACTTCTTCCTCGAGTGTGATCTCTTCGAGGCGGGCGCGAATGCGCGCGCGATCGGCGACGACGGTCTGCACCGGCCGCAGCGGTTCGAGGCCGCGGAGCGCGCCGATCTGATGCAGGAGCGAATCCACCATGGCCCGTGCCGTGATCGAATCGAGGCGAGACACGGAGGATCCGAAATCGCGGGTCGTGGCGCTATTCTGTTCTCGAGTGCGCGCGGGTTCCGCGATGACGAACAGGGCACAAGCGCCGCAAAAGAGGGCGGCCAGCGTGACGACCCGACGCGACAGCAGCATAGGCGGGCGTTCCTTTCCAGGCCTCGGCTGCGGGACGCATCCGCGGGAAGTTGCCGGGTCGAAACCAGCCAGACCAGCGAGTATAGTCAGTGCCTCTCGTGCGGTGCAACGCCGCGAGTGCACGGGATTCCGCGTTCGAACTCGGGCGGAGGCAGAGCTTTCGTGCGTGGCCCCATCCTCGTGGTGAGTCCTTGGTCCAGCCTGTGGTCGCTGGCACCAGGAGCTGGTGTCTCCGACGAGACGCACATGCTGGCCGGCCTCGTCGCGCACGGGTATGCGGTCCACATGCTGGTCCCGCGCGCAGCGAGTCTCATGCCGCCTGGTCCCGGACTGTCGATCCACACGTTCCCCAATGTCCTGGCCGCACCCACGTGGTTGCCCGCGCCCGTGCGTCGTGGTTGGCTCCTGCCGGCATTCTGGCAAGTGGCGGGCGCAGCGGCGACTCGCCTCGCGCGCCAGATTCGCCCGCGGTTGGTGCTGGGATTCTCGCACTACGGAGCGCGCCCCGCCGCACGCGCCGCTGCGGCGGTGGGAGCGCCGTCGGTGCTCAAGCTCTTCGGCGTCATGCACGCCATGCGGCTCGAATGGTCGTTGCCCCGCTACCTCTACCACAATCTGGAAGGGGTGCTCGCGTTCAAGCAGCCGCTCGCGCACTTCTTGATCCTGAACGACGGTACGCGCGGGAATCGTGTCGCCGAGCGCTGGGGCGTGGCGCCGGACCGGATGACCTGGCTCCCGAACGGTGTGAACAAGGAGTGGGCCGATCTGAACTTCGACAGCTTGGCCGTGCGACTGGAACAGGGAGCGGACCCAGCCGCGTGCATTTTTCTCGCCCTCGCGCGTCTGGTCGACACGAAGCGCATCGACCGCATTATCGACGCCGTCGCCCAGGCCGGGAATCAGGCGCGAACACCCCTCGTGCTCTGGATCGCAGGCGACGGTCCACTGCGTGGCGCGCTCGAACGCCGCTGTCGCAAGGCACGCATCGCCCATCGTTTCCTCGGCAGCGTTCCGCATGTGCAGGTTCCGCGCCTGCTCGCAGCCGCCGATGCGCTGGTCGCAACCTCGACGCTCACCAACATGTCCATCCCGACATGCGAAGCGATGGTGGTGGGAACGCCGGTCATTGCCCTCGATGTGGGGGGCACGTCCGAGGTCGTGCAGGACATGCAAACGGGACTCCTCGTGCGCGAAGGCGATGCGACCGGTTTGGCGCGCGCCATCGCCCGCTTGGCCGACGACACCACCCTCCGTCGCGCGCTCGGGAGCCAAGCACGCGCATTCGCCGCGCGGCATTTCATGAGCTGGGAAGATCGCGTCGCGGCCGAGATCGCCGTCCTCGACCGGCTGGTCGCAGCACCTCCAACCGTTCGGAACGGCTTGGAGGTCGCATGAAGCTGCGGTCGTCCGGCGCCCGCGGGCTCGACGGCGCGCGCACCTTGCGTCCGCTTTGCGTCTGCATCATCGGGCTCGCCGTGGTCGAGTTCCTGGTCGCCACCACCGGTTACCAAATCGTGCGCTTGCCGCCCAGCACCGACTTCGCCACCTATTATCTGGCCGGCGTCCAAGCACGCGAGGGCCTTTCTCCCTACGACGAAGCAGCGCTCACGCGCCGCGGCCACGACCTTGGCTTCGAGTTCGCGCAGTTCCCGTTCCTTTATCCACCGCCGTTTGCCCTCGCGATGGTGCCGCTCACGCATCTTTCCTATCCACGGGCCCGCCAAGCCTGGATGCTTGTCGGAACATTTGCTCTTGTTGGGGCACTCGCGATCACGGCCGCGCTGTTGCGCGCGCAGGCAGAACGGCTCGGGGTCGCGAATCGGTGGTTGGCGTGGCTCGTGTTCACGGCCTTCGTGCCCGCAGCGCTCAACTCGACGAGCGTGCACAACGACATTCGCGCCGGATCCGTGGGATCGTTGCTGTTCCTGGCCTCTGCCGCAATCGCATGGGGTCTGACGCAGCGGCGGCCCTGGCTCACAGGGGCGGCCCTGGCACTAGCGACCTGCCTCAAGCTCACGCCAATTGTGGCGATTCCCTACGCCGCTTGGCGCGGGGCGCGGCACGCCGCCATTTTCGCTACGGTGCTTCTCATCGTCAGCCTGGGAGCCGCGGTCGCCTACTGGGGTTGGGACATCGTTCCGGCTTATGTACGGGACGCATTGATCCCGGCGCTCGGACGCGAGTTCCCGAGACCCATGAACCAGAGCCTCGACGCCGTTCTGGCCCGACACCTGGTAGCGAACGACGAGGTGCGCGCCTTCGTGCACTTGCCGTGGCTGAAGCAAACGCTGTCGATCCTCGCGGGTCTCACGATCGCGACGTTGACATTGCGAACGCTGCGCCGCCCGCGGCACCGGGCGTTGCTCGCGCTCGAGTACGGCACCGTGACGCTCGCGATGCTCCTGCTGATGAAGATCACCTGGGTGCACACGCTGGCCGCCATGCTCTTCGTCTGGCCATGCGCGATGCTCGCCATCGTGCGCGCGGCCGAGCGCGGCGCCCCGTGGGCGTTACGCACCGGACTCTGGGCTTGCGCCGGGTTCTTCCTGTCTTCGGCGCACTTCCCGATTCTCTGGCAAGGATGGCGGGCGGGCCCACAGTCGCTGCTCGTGAACGTGCATGCAGCGGGACTCGTGATCCTGTGGTGTGTCACGCGCAAGATCCTCGCCAGCCAGCATGATGTCGTCGGGGAGAGTGCCTGAGTCTCCCAGGGTGCGGCTCAACTGGCGTGGAAGACCGGCGCGAAAACCTCGCGTGCGAAGACTTCGAGCGGCGTCGGCGTCGTGGTGCGGGCGTCGCGTGCCTGCGTCGACGCCATGTGGCCGTCGTTGATGGCGTGCAACATCTCGACGTACAGGTTCGCCAAATCCGCCGAGACTCCCATGCCGAGGAACGCCTGGCGTACGTCGTCGTCCCCCACATGCACATAGCGCAGATCGTCGCGACCGATCGAGCCGCCCAAGATGCGCGCAGTTTCCGTCATCGTGACGTCGCGCGGCCCGAGCAGTTCCAACACGCTCTTGCCGCTCCAGTCGAGCGCTGCGAGACGTCGAGTGGCCGCCGCCGCGATGTCACGCGTCGCGATCTGCGGCGCTGTCAAGTCCGGCCTGAGAGCTCCGGGCAACGCACCCATTCCCTTGATCGCGCCGATGCTCCCCAGGTGGTTCTCCATGAAGAATGTCGGGCGCAGGTGCAACACGTGGACACCCGTGAGCGCGTTCAAACGTTGCTCTTGGTCGTGCAGGCCGTTCACGGGCCCGCACCCCTGCGCGTGCTGCGCGCCCAAGCTGCTCAGGTTGAGGACATGACGCACCCCGGCGCTGGTGATCCCGTGCGCCAGCGCCTCGCCGACGCGATTCTGATAGGAGCGGAAGTCGGATTCGCCGTAGCTCGGCGGAATCATCGCAAACACCGCGGTGGCGCCCGCGAACGCGCGCGCCAGGAATGCACGATCGTCCAACGATCCCGGCGTGGGATCGGCGCCGCTGACCGCCGCGAGGCGTGCCGCGTCGCGCCCGATCACGCGGACCGACTTGCCCTGAGCGAGAAGCTCGTGGGCCAGCACGCCACCGATGTTGCCGGTGGCGCCGCAGATCACATAGGTCATGGTTTTTCCTCCCTTGCGACCGCGTCGAGGATAGCAGCTTACGTCGGCGCGAGCACCCGGGCCTCGGGCGATGACTGCAAACGCCGGCTGGGTGCGAAGCGTGTCGGAATTCAAGCCGTTGTCGGTGACCCGAAGGGGTGCGCATCAGAGGAGGACGATCGACAATCGCTCTAGCTGTCGAGGCCGATGGGCGCTGCGGCGGTTGCCGCAGGTGCAGCGCCGGCAAGGACCAGCTTGCGCGCGCTCGACACCATGTTGTAGCGCAAACAAAGACGCTGGAAGGCCTCGATCCCGCGCAGCTCGCGTTCGCCGAGCGTGTAGTGCAGTGACGTGCCCAAGTAATGCCGCAGCATGGCTTCGTCTCGACCCATGCTCTGTGCGGCATCGCACGCGATGGTATCCACGTGCTTGGTGCCGCTCTGCATCGCTGCCGTGAGCCAGCCCGAGATGCGCGCGGCATCCAAACCCGGCCGCAACGTCCAGACGGCGTACACGAACGGCAGATCCGTGAGCTCTTGCCAGCCGGCACCGAGATCCCAGATCTGGAAGACGTCGGCGCTGGCGAAGGCAGCATCACCGATGAGCAGCGCCGCATCGTGCGTGCGCAGCATTTCGCGCAGATCGGGGCGGAACGTATGGAAGTCCGGGGTGACGCCGTAGCGCTCGGCCAGCAGGATGCGCAGCAGCGCCACGGAGGTGCGTGAACCACTGTCCACCGCCACACGCCCAAGTTTCTCCGGGGTCACGCGACTGTAGAGCTTCACCGTGTGCACGGGGCCGTCGGATGCAATGCAGATCCCGGGGAGGATCGACTCGCCGACACCACGCAGGTACTCGACGATGGGGATGAGCCCGATGTCGATCTCACCCAGACGCAACTTCTCGCTCAATGCTCCGGGGGTGTCGAAACAAAGGCTGTAGTCGGAGTTCGTCTGCAACCCGTGGACGAGAGGTCGCGCGTTGAGATAGGAAACCGCACCGATCCGCACCACCGCCATCGCATCTCCTCTCAACCTGCCGGGGCTTCCTGCCGGCCTTCCCCTGCATCTTCCGAGATCGGCCAGACCGCTTCCGTGCCGTGAGACTGCAAACTCCAGGCCGTCCAGCGCACCGTCGCGACCGGTCGCCGCGAGACGGCCGCAAGGTGTGCGCGCCACCTCGTTTTCAGCCCAGGAGAAAGCGATCGGCCAGGGCGAACGCCATGAGAAGCACGCCCACGATACTGTTCACATTGAAAAAAGCAACATCGATATGCCGCAAGTCGCCGTGACGGACGTCGCCCGCCACGATCGCATGCTGCGCCACGACGAGCGCGGCGACGACGGCGAGCCCCACGGCATAGAGCCAGCCAAAACCGTAGAGCAGCCCCATCGCCACGAATACAGTGAGCATGCCGAGGTGGAAAAGTTGCGCCAGACGCAGCGCCATCCCGAGACCGAAGCGCGACGGCAGCGAACGCAACCCGCGCCGGCGGTCGAAGTCCATGTCCTGGCAAGCGTAGATCGTATCGAAACCGGCCACCCACAAGAGAACGCCGGCAGCGAGCAGAATCGGCAACCCGTCCAGACGTCCACGGACGGCGATCCACGCTCCGAGCGGCGCCAGCGCCAGACCGAGTCCGAGCCACAAGTGCGAAACCCAAGTGAAGCGCTTGGTCCACGAGTACGCCCATACGATAGCGAGGGCGACGGGCGCGAGACGCAGCGCCAAAGGATCGAGTTTCCACGCAGCGACGAGGAACGCGATCGTCGCTCCCACGGTGAACACCCAAGCAGAGCCGAGACCGACGCGCCCCGCCGGGAGCTGACGAGTGGCCGTGCGTGGGTTCTCCGCATCGATATGCCTGTCGGCGATGCGGTTCATCATCATGGCGCTGCTGCGCGCGCCCACCATGGCCACCAGCACCCACACGAAATCGTGCATGCTCGGGAAGCCGTCGGCGGCCAGCAATAGCGACAGCAATGCGAAAGGCAGCGCGAACACCGTGTGCTCGAACTTGATGGTATCGAGGAGATCCTTGATCCGGCGCATCACGGCTCGCGGCGAGACGCCTCGGGGTCCAGATCAAGCGCGCGTGGCTGACCCACGGGTCGGCGTTCCGACGAATCCTCGCGCCACCGCCGGTGCACGCGGAGGTCCACCGCCATGTGATCGACGATGCGTTGCACCAGGCTGTCGGCGAGCTCATCGAAATCCTTGGGACGGGTATAGAAACCCGGAGATGCGGGCAGGATGGTCGCGCCCGCGCGGCGCAAGGTCAGCATGTTCTGCAAGTGGATCTCCGAGAGGGGCGTCTCGCGCACGACGAGGACCAGCCGTCGATTTTCCTTGAGGAACACATCCGCCGCGCGCGACAGCAGGTCCGTGGACACGCCAGAGGCGATGCGCCCGAGCAGCCCGACGCTGCACGGCACGACGGTCATCGCGTCGTACACTTGCGAGCCGCTGGAGAACGGCGCGTACATGTCGTCGCGATCCCAGAGCCGCAAGCTGGCGCCGGCGTTCACGAGCTTTTCCACCAAGCGCTCCAGGCTGAGTCCTGTTTCCTGGCGGAAAATCGCCGTCCCGATCTGCGAGCCCACCACGTCGACATGATGTGGCGTGCGTGCCAATGCCACCAGCAGGCGTTCGGCATAAATGGCGCCGCTCGCGCCCGACACACCGACGACCAGTCGCAACTTTCCGTCGCTCATCGTCTCATCTCCACAACACCGCACGTTCAAGCGAACACAGCACCGGCTTCTTCCGGTTCCGCCGATCTTACCGCATCCGGCCTTCGGCCATGAACCCAGCCGGAAGCAGATGACCTGCCTCCGCGGTCGCGCACATCACTGCTGCTTCATCGCTGCCTCTGCCCGTCGCCGCATCTCGTCGGGCGCGACATCCTCGATGTGGGTCCCAATCGACCAGATGTTGCCCCAAGAATCCCGGACGGTGCCCTTACGGTCGCCGTAGAACTGGTCGGCAACTGCCTGCATCGAGGTGGCGCCAGCGCGCAGCGCCCGCGCGAAGGTGGCGTCGACATCCTTCACGTACAGGTGAAGCATCGAGGGGATCGGCTTCCACTCACCCTGCGCTTCACCGAGCATGAGGATCGAGTCTCCGATGCGCAGCTCGGCGTGCATGACCGTGCCATCCGGCGCGTCCATGCGGTCCATCTGCTCCGCACCGAAGGCCTGGGTGATGAAGTCGATCAATTTCGCCGCGCCCTCGGCGACGAAGAACGGGGTGATGGTGTGGTATCCATCGGGAATGGGTCGAACGGCCATGATGACTCCTTCCGTTGCGGATGAACCCGAAGGATGCCCGAGTCCAGGTCACTCCGCAAGCCCGCCCATCGGCCCTGCTCACTGTGGGAACCGTGGGTCAGATTCGCAGGATAGACACGCCTGCAACATCACTTCGGAGGTCTGGCCCGCGGTGACGGTGACCGGACGGTGGTAGTTGATCGTGCCGGGCCCGACGCAACAAACGCCGGCATCGACGTAGTAGCCGCCGGGGTCCACGTGGAAGGTGGCCTTGCCGTTGTCGTCAGTCATTCGGTGCAGATCGACGGGCGTCACGACGATGTCCACGTCTGGGACGGGGAGGCTCGGATCGCCACCGTCGTAGACGGCGACGGAAATCACCCCTTGGCGCGGCGAGACGGGCCCTTCTTCGCAGGCGAACGCGAAGACGCAGCCCATGGCGAGAATCACACGGGTGCGACGAGATCTCTTCATCGGGCACCTCCAGGAGCGAGGTAAGCGCTGTCGCGACATTTCTGCGCCAAGTAGAGTGTGGCGATGCCGGCGTCGAGCTCGCGCCGGCGAATGTCGTCGAACCCGGCATCCCGCAACAAGCCTTCGAACTCGCAACGCGTGACGAAACGCCCGACCGACCGCGGCAAGTAACTATAGGCCTCGCGATCGCGTGACACGATGCGCCCGACGCGCGGCAACACTTGTCGGAAATAGAAGGTGAACGGCAGATCGCGCCACGGGGACTCACGGCGGAAGAACTCGAGGACCGCGAGCGTGGCGCCGGGCCGCAAGACACGTTGGATTTCGGCCAAGCCGATTTCGACCGATTCGAAATTCCGCACACCGAAGGCGACGCTCACGGCATCGAATGTCCCCGCCGCAAAAGGCAAACGCAGTGCATCGCAGACCGCAGGTTGCGTGCGTTGGTGCAGACCCTTGCCCCGGCCACGCGCCAGCATTTCGAAGCAGAAATCCCCCGACACGACATCCGCCTGCGGCTCGCGGCGCGCGATCTCGAGCGCGAGATCACCCGTGCCGGCGCAGAGATCGAGAACGCGTCGCGGACTGGGCCCCAAATTGGCGGCCACGAGCCGCCGCCATGCCCGGTCGCGTCCCATGGACAGCAGATGATTGAGCAAGTCGTACGTGGGCGCGATGCGCGCGAACATCGATCGGACCTGCGCCGGCGGAGCGCCGCTCGCGCCACGGGCGGACACTGCGCTCTCGACCCGAGGGGCAGGCTCCTGATCCCCGCCCGCGACGGCGTTCATGTTCGACTCCCCGGCACCGGAATACCGAGCCTCGCCCACATCGCATCGACGCGTGTCTTCACCTCGGCACTCATCTCGATGACGGGCGGCCAGTCGCGCGTGTAGCCTTCCTCGCGCCACTTCGCCGTGGCGTCGATGCCCATCTTGGATCCCACCAAGGGTCGCGATGCCGCGTGGTCCAGTTGATCCACCGGGCCTTCGGTGAAGACGATGTCGCGCCGGGCGTCGATGTTGTTGGAGACGCGCCACACCACCTCGCCCAGGTCCTGCACGTTCACGTCGTGGTCGACGACGATGATGCACTTGCAGAACGACATCTGTCCCAAGCCCCAGAGCGCGTGCATGACCTTGGCCGCATGACCGGGAAAGCGTTTCTTGATCGCGACGATGGCGAGGTTGTGGAAGCACGCCTCGACCGGCAGCTTCATGTCGACCACCTCGGGCAGCGCCATGCGAATCGCCGGCAGGAAGAGCCTTTCAGTCGCCCAGCCGAGCCAGCCATCTTCCTGCGGCGGCCGCCCCACGATCGTCGTTTGGTAAATCGGCGACTTGCGCTGCGTGACCGCGGTGAGTCGAAACACGGGGAAATCCGTGAGCGGTGTGTAGTAACCGGTGTGATCGCCGAAGGGCCCCTCGGCGCGCTCATCCCCTGGCCGCACCGTGCCTTCCAGCACGATCTCCGCTTCCGCCGGAACTTCGAGATCCACGGTGCGACAACGCACCATGTCGATGCCGTGCCCTTGGACGAAGCCGGCAAAGGCGATTTCGTCCAGATCTTCCGGCAACGGCGCCGTCGCCGCGTACGGCAGCACCGGGGGTCCGCCGATGGCGACAGCCACGTGCATGATCTCATTGCGTTCGCGCGCCACACGGTAGTGCTGCGCGCCGACCTTGTGAATCTGCCAGTGCATTCCGGTGGTCACATCGTCGAACTTCTGCATGCGATAGATCCCGACATTACGTACGCCAGTCTCGGGGTGGCGCGTGATCACGGCTCCGAGTGTGATGAACGGACCGCCATCCTGCGGCCAGCAAGTGAGAATCGGCAGATGGCCGAGCGAGGTCGGCTCGAGCACGGTCTCCTGACACGCAGCCTTCTTCACCGAGCGCGGCATGAAGTCGGCGATCTCCTTCAGGCGCGGCAGCATGCGCAGCTTGTCCTGGAAGGAGCGCGGCGGTGCCAGCTTGATGAGATTTTCGAGACGTTGGACGACCTCGTCGATGTGTTCGGCACCGAGCGCCCATGCCATGCGTTGCTGTGTGCCGTAGACGTTGATCGCGACCGGGATGCTGGAGCCGCGCACGTTCTCGAACAACAGCGCCGGCCCGCCGCCCTTGGTGGTGCGATCGGTGATCTCGGCGATCTCCAGGTGCGGGTCCACCGCTTCGCGGATGCGCACCAGCTCGCGTCGCTCCTCGAGGAAGGTCAGAAAGGCACCGAGGTTGGGAAAACGCAGCGACATGCGGACCTCGTGGGAGCGTTGAATGGCAGTGCGGAATGGGGTATACCAGAGCGGTTCGTGTTCGGCAACTCGTTTTGCTGCCCGTGCTATTCTCGACTGCATGCTCCACGACGTACGCGATCTTCAAGCTTTTCTCATCGACATGGATGGCGTGCTCTACCGTGGTGAGGCTCCCATCGCGGGCATGCAAGAGTTCTTGGCGTATCTCGATGGGCGCGCAATACCGCACCTCTTCCTCACCAACAATTCTTCCATGACACCGCGCCAGTACGCCGACAAGCTGCGACGCATGGGAGCGATCACGCCTCCCGAGCGCATCCTCAACTCGGCAATCGTCACCGCCGCGTACGTGGGGCGTTCCGCACCCGAGACGGCGCGCGTTTTCATGGTGGGAGGACTTGGAGTGCACGAAGCTCTCGTCGACGCCGGGCTCGCGCTCACCGATTCGTACGCAGATGCTACCCACGTCGTGGTCGGTCTCGATCGCGAGGTGACCTACGAGAAGCTGGCCTGCGCCACGCTGGCAGTGCGGCGTGGGGCCGAGTTCCTGGGCACGAACGGAGACCTATCGTTTCCATCGGAACGGGGGTTGGAACCCGGGGCGGGTGCGCTCTTGGCCGCCATCGAAGCGGCCTCCGGCGTCGCGCCCCGGCTCTTCGGCAAGCCGGAAACGGCCATGTTCGAAACGGCACTCCAGCTGCTCGGAACCGAACCGGTGCGCACGGCCATGATCGGTGATCGCTATGAAACCGACATCCTCGGCGGTCACCGTGCCGGGCTCGTGACCATCGCGGTCACGACAGGCGTCCACGACGAGAATCATTTCCGCCGCCAAAGCCCACCCCCTGATTTCATTTTCGCCTCCGTGGCCGAACTCCATCGCGCAATCTCATCCAACTACAGGTAAGCCACCAGACACGCGTTCTCGGTATCAAACTGCTACACGAATTCCCCGTTAGCCACCCAGAATTGGGGTAGATTCCCCAGAGGAGCAGCCGTTCGCGCGCCACACCTGTGGTCATCGATAAGAGCACCGCCTTCACGAGATCTTTGCAGTTTTCTTACTGGCGCAGTGTCTGGAGAGGTGGTAGTCTGCGCTTCGGAAATTTTGCATCCGTGCCGGAGACCAACACCATAGCCTCACAAGGTGTCGGGTGCAGAGTTTTCCTCGGCTCTGGGACTTTCACCTGGAGCCGTTTTTTTTGCCTCGAATCGTGCAGCGAATCCCCACGCGAAGCGCAGCCCTTCGACTAGAGTGGCAGCCGGAATCACGAGCCAGTGATACCAGCGCGCGTGCCGCCGCAGCAGTCGCATCTGACTCCGAAACCGTCGTCGAATTTTGAACCACGAGTGCGCACCGGTGCTGGCCGAGACCTTGTGCCACATGCGCGCAGCAGGTGCGTAACGCAACCTGTAGCCCTTGGCGCGAGCGCGCAGGCACCAATCGGCATCCTCCGCGTACATGCGGAAGCCTGCGTCCAACAATCCAACATCGTCGAACGTGTTGGTGCGAACGAGAAGCGCGCATCCGGTCAAATAGTCGACGTCGCGAGCGCGGTCGTGCTGGCCGCGGTCCATCTGGCGCAGACCGGTGTGACGCGGCCAGCCGCGCCAGAGCGACAGCTCGCCGCCGGCGAACCACAGACGCTGCGGCTGCGCACTGTAATAGATCTTCGGTCCCACAGCGGCAATGCGCTCGTCCACCTCTGCGCTCGCGACGAGCGCGCGCAGCATCGCGGGATCCAAGACAATGTCGTTGTTGAGCAGGAGCACGTAATCGGCACCGGCTTGGCACGCCCGTTCGATGCCGACGTTCATGCCTCCGGCATAGAGCAGATTCACGTCATTGCACAGCACATCGACGCGCGAGCCGAAACGCTGCCGCAGTGCGACAGCCGTTCCATCCGTCGAGGCGTTATCCACCACCAGAATTCGGAAGTGTGGGTAGTCCAGCGCCAGCATGGACTCGACGCAAGCCAACGTATCTTCGCGGCCGTTCCAGGTGAGAACAACGGCAGTCACGCTCGGGAGCGGAGTCGGCAGATCCTTCGCTGTCCCGCCGAGCGTGCGTGGGGTTGGGTCCGCTTGCACGGGATGCATTCTAATGCAACGGGGGCCGATGTTGTATCGGCCCCCGTCGGGTCTCACATCGCTGGCGCAAGTGCCGTGGCGCGAGAACTCAGAAGTCCATGTCTTCCATGCCGCCGCCGCCACCCGGCATCGCCGGCATTCTCCTCTTCCTCTCGGGGATCTCCGCCACCATCGCCTCGGTGGTGAGCAGCAACCCAGCGATACTGGCCGCGTTCTGCAACGCGACGCGCGTTACCTTCTTTGGGTCAATGACGCCGGCCTCGACGAGATCACGGTACTCCTGCGTGGAGGCGTCGTAACCGAAGTTGCCCTTCTCGGCCTTGACGCGTTCGCAGACCACCGTGCCCTCGGCCCCGGCGTTCGTCGCGATCTGACGGCAGGGTTCCTCGATGGCGCGCCGCACGATGTCGACGCCGAACTTCTCGTCGGCGTCTAAGTCCTTCATCTCATCGAGCACGTGCTGCACGCGCAGGTAGGCGACACCGCCGCCCGGCACGACCCCCTCTTCGACGGCCGCACGCGTGGCATGCAGCGCATCCTCGACACGCGCCTTCTTCTCCTTGAGCTCGGTCTCGGTGGCAGCTCCGACCTTGATGACCGCGACCCCGGCCGCGAGCTTCGCCAACCGTTCCTGCAGCTTCTCGCGATCGTAGTCCGAAGTCGTGTCGTCGATCTGCTTCTTGATCTGGTTGATGCGCGCCTGGATGGCTTCCTTCTTGCCTGCGCCCTCGATGATGGTCGTCTCTTCCTTCTCGATGGTGACGCGCTTGGCATGGCCCAGGTCGTTGAGCGACACGTTCTCGAGCTTGAGCCCCAGGTCCTCGGAAATGAACTTGCCGCCGGTGAGGACGGCGATGTCCTCCATCATGGACTTGCGGCGGTCGCCGAAGCCGGGCGCCTTAACCGCAGCAACCTTGAGCGTGCCGCGCAGCTTGTTGACCACCAGCGTCGCCAGGGCCTCGCCCTCGACATCCTCGGCGATGACCATGAAGGGTCGCCCGGTCTGCGCGATCTTCTCCAGCAGCGGCAGGAAGTCGTTGAGGTTGGTGATCTTCTTCTCGTGAATGATGATGACGCAGTCTTCGAGCTCGGCCTTCATCGTCTGCGGGTCGGTGACGAAATACGCGGACAAGTAGCCGCGGTCGAAGTTCATGCCCTCGACGACGTCGAGCGTGGTGTCGATCGACTTCGCCTCTTCGACCGTGATCGTGCCGTCCTGGCCGACCTTCTCCATGGCGTCTGCAATGATGTTGCCGATGGTTTCGTCGCCGTTGGCCGAGATGGCGGCGATGGCCGCGATGTCGGGCCGGCCCTTCACCGGCGTCTTGAGCTTCTCGAGCTCGTCGACGATGCGCACCACGGCCTTGTCGATGCCGCGCTTGACGGCCATGGCATTGGCGCCAGCGGTCACCGTCTTCAGACCCTGGCGGTAGATGGCTTCGGCGAGGATCGTGGCGGTGGTCGTGCCGTCGCCCGTCACATCGCTGGTCTTGGAAGCGACCTCGCGCATCATCTGCGCGCCCATGTTCTCGTACACGTCCTCGAGCTCGATCTCCTTGGCGACGGTGACACCGTCTTTGGTCACTAGTGGTGCTCCGAACTTGCGATCGAGCACGACGTTGCGCCCGCGCGGGCCGAGCGTGGCTTTCACTGCGCGCGCCAGAATCTCGATACCGTTCAGGACGCGTTTGCGTGCGTCCTCCCCGAACTGAATCTGCTTGGCCGACATGGGAACAGGTCCTCCTTTGGGCTGCTTAAGGCGCGGGGGAGAACTCACCCCCGGCTCGTCGCGCACGGGTCATCCTCTTCGTGCGCAATACGTTGCGTGGTTGGACAATGAGCTCACGCGGTTAGCACTCTGCCTGAGGGACTGCTAAGCTGTCAAGGGTCAGCGGAGCGAACCAGCCGGCGATGAGTAGTCGAAGGCGGCTCTGGTCGCCTCGCACGGGCCCTCGACCAGCCAGACAGCATTCATCAAATCAACGACTTAGTCGGTCAGCCCCGGGCGTTCGGCTTGCCTCCCGATCCTGCTTTCATTTCGCCATCACGGGTCGATCCCCCGGTGTCCCGGCAGACCCAGAATTCGCTCGTGACTAGGACAGAATCTCCGTGACCACTTGCTCGACGTGCAGCCGTGTCGTGTCGAGGAATTGCACGCCACGATGCTCCGGTTGGCGCAGGAGGAGCGGCAGCTCGGTGCCGCCGAGGATCAACCCGTCGATCCCATCTCGAGCCGCCATGCGCTCGACGAGGGTCAGCAACCGAGCTCGCGACTCCGGTCGCAGGATGCCTGGGACGAGCTCGTTCATGTAGATGTCGTGGATCTCGTCCTGCTCCTGGGGGGCGGGCGTGACGAGCGCGATCCCCGCGCGAGCGAACACGTCGTGATAGAAGTGTCCTTGCATCGTGAAGCGCGTGCCGAACAATCCCACCCGCTGGAGCTTCGACACCAGCGCGGCTTCGGCCGTCACCTCCACGATACTGATCAGACGCAGCGGCGATCGTTGCCGGAGAACGTCGAAAACAACATGTGGCGTATTGGCCGCAAGCAAGCCGAAATCGGCTCCAGCCTGCTCGAGCCGGCGGAACTCGGCCGCGAGAATGTCCGCGACCTCGGCGAGTCGGTCGGCGGAGAAGAGATCCACCATCCTCTTGAGGTCGATGCTGGTGATGATCAGAAAGGGATAGCTTCCATCCGGGTTCCGTTCGCGATACCGCACGATGACCGTGCGGTAGTAGTCGATCGTGGATTCGGGTCCGATGCCTCCGATGATCCCTGCGGTCTTCATGCCACGCACCTCCGCGCCAGAGTCTCGGTGGGCAACAGGCAGGCATGGAGAAACCGGTGCACGGGAACCGGCACTCCCTCGAGACGGCCGAATCGGACGACCGCCCCGGTTTGTTGCTCGAGCTCGGATGCCCGTCCCGCTGCCATGTCACGTTGCATGGACGTTGTTCCATGCGGAGGCGAACGATCGATGAAGTCCATCGCCGCCGCGACAGCGTCATCTGGCAGACTCACGTTTCGTGCGCGTGCGATTGCGGCGATCTCCTGCATCGCAGCCACCAGGAGCTCTCGCGTCTCCGGTGTCGATCGGATGGTGCCGATGTCCATTCGCGAGACGGATCCGACACCGCTCCAAGCCGCCAGAAAGAGAAACTTCTGCCACATGGCGCTCGTCACATCGGGTGAGATCTCAGCCGAGATCTGCGCGCGGCGGAATGCATCGCGAAGCGGAGCCCCCCGCACACACGCGCCGCCCGAGAGCTCGCCAAAGGTGACCGACGGCTTGATCCCCGAGTGCCGGATGTGACCCGGTTCGATCACCGCACTGATGATTCTGCACACACCGCCGAGAACCGCGCGGTTTCCGAGCGTTTCGATCAGATGATCGGGTGCCTCGACGCCGTTCTGGAGCGGAACCACAATGGTTTCGGGACCGATCAGCGGCCGGATCGCGTGGGCTACCTCGCGAACTTGCCATGACTTGACGGCGATCAGGACGGCGTCGACGTTCCCCAGCTCGGCGGGATTCGCCGTGACCTGGGCGTGCAGCTCGAAGTCTCCGTCGAGACTCTCGATACGCAGTCCGTGTGTGCGGAGGCGCTCGACCGCATGCGGTCGCGTCACGAACACGACATCTTCACCGGCCTGCGCCAGGCGGCCGCCGAAATACGCACCGACGGCGCCCGCGCCGACCACCGCGATCCTCATTCCAGTGTCCCAGGAGGAGAAACGAAAAGCGGCGGAGGGCTGGTGGCGCGCTGTAGACGACCGACTCTTGCGAGCCGGTCCCCCCCTGATGGGGCGAGCATCACATGCCCGCTTGGGCGCAATCGCCGCCCATACCCATCTGCAGCCACGCCACCAGCCACACCATCATCCACGTCGGCCCGCCACGAGGGTCGGACTGTTCCGCCCCACTCCGCGGCTCGGACCGTTCCGGCCCACCACGTAGCTCGGGCCGTTGCGGTCAGCGAGAGGCAGGCTGGATGCCCTCGCCGGCACGCGTGTGCTTCGCGAACCAGCTCATCAAGTAGAGCTGCGTGCGCATGAAATTCGCCGGCTTCGATCCGGTCCCATGATATTCCTCGTTGAAACGCAGCATCACCACCGGCACGCCGAGCGTCTTCAACGCGGCGAAGTACTCTTCCGACTGGCCGATCGGTGTGCGCAGATCCAGCTCCCCGGTCATGAGCAGCACGGGCGTTTTCACTCGGTTCACGAGCATCAGCGGCGAATGATCGAGCCACGGCAGCGGATTGTCCCAGAACGGCGGCTCGAAACGCTCGTAGCCCCAGCTCGCGATGTCGGTGGTCCCGGCGAAACTCATCCAGTTGATGACGGGTGCGCGCACGGCGGCGGCGGCGAAGCGGTCGGTATGGCCGATGATCCAGCTGCTCAAGACACCGCCGCCGCTCACCCCGGTTACGTACATCCGGTCAGCATCGACGTAGCCACGACGCAGCATCTCGTCCACGCCGGCCATGAGGTCATCGTAATCGACGCTCGGGTAATCGTTGTCGATGGCGTTGCCGAATTCGGTGCCGTAGCCCGTGCTGCCACGCGGGTTGGTGTAGAGCACCACATAGTCGTTGGCGGCGAGGTTCTGGAACGAATAGTTGAATCCGACGCCGTACATTGCATGCGGGCCGCCATGAATGTGAAGAACGAGCGGGTACTGGCGCGTGGGCGCAAAGTCAGGCGGCTTGACGATCCACCCCTGGACCTTGGTTCCGCCGCTCGATCCATACCACACCTCCTCGACCTCACCCAGATCGATGCCTTGGAGCACGTCATCGTTCACGTGCGTCAATTGCGCGATGCGCCCGGGACGAGCCAACGAGAACGTCACGACGTCGGGCGAGGCGTGCGGCGCAGAGCGCACTCCAGCCGCGACGCCATTTCTCGCCACCGAAGCGAGCTGCAGGATGTGTGCGCCCTGGGTGCGCTGACGCACGCGCCCTTGCAGCGATACTTCGTAGACGTTGCGCGAGCCGCGATCTCCGGCGGTGAAACACAGGCCACCGGAAGTCCATTGCACTTCTTCCGCATCTCGATCGAGAGTCGGCGTCAGCGAGCGCATGTCGCGGCCATCGAAGCCGATCACGTAGAGCTCCTCGGTCTTGTACGTCTGGCCCGTCCACTCGAAACCCGTGAACGCGACTCGTTTCCCATCCGGCGACACGCGCGGGTTCCCCCATGGTCCGCGGCGCGTCGTGATCTGTCGGATGTCGCCGCTTTGGAGATCCACGGCATAGAGGTGTGTTTCGCGGTAACGCCCGTCGATGTTTTCGTCGCGCAAGCCGTCGAAGACCAAATGCCGGCCGTCCGGGGTCCAATCGAGCCCGACCGCGAAGGCCAAGCCCTCAGGGCGCGCCCCGACATTCCACCTGCCCTTGGTGATCTGCCGTGGCGTGCCGCCGTCTGCGGGGACGACGAAAACGTGCGTGAAGGCATCGGCGTAGTAGCCGCGTCGGTCCTGCCTGTAGTGCATGCTCTCAATGACGCGCGGCGCTTCCGTCCATTTGGCACCCTTGGGCGGCTTCGGCATGTCGATTTTCCACGTGTCCTCGTCGGGCACCTGCATGGTGAAGGCGATGCTCGCACCATCCGGCGACCAGCGCAGATTCGAGGGCCGCTCGTGCAGCCGCGTGATCTGCGAGGTGGCGCCTTCGGCATCCATCCAACGCACGAAGACTTGACTGCCCTCCGGTTCGCCCTTGAACAGGAACGCGATGCGCGTCCCATCCGGCGACCAGCGCGCATCGGAGCCATCGACGAGGAAGCGATTCCTGCTCCCGTCCGCCTTCATGATCCACAGCGAGGAAGCCCATTCGTCCTCGACCCGATCCACCCAGCGCCTGGTGTAGAGAATCTGGCTGCCGTCCGGGGACAGCTGCGGATCGCGGACCTCTTCCATGTCGAGGTAGCGCTCGACGCCGAGCCTGTGCTCCGAGCGTGCGGGATCCTTGGAACTGTCCTGGGACGAGACCGTTGTTTCGTCGGCGAAGGATGTGACTGTTGTGCCGACGAGGGTGACGGAGAACATCAACGCGTGAACGAGCGGCCGGCGCATGGAGCCTCCAGCGGCACGGGGGATCGAATGTCGAAACTTGGAAAAGCCTACGCTCCCCGGATCGAGGTGTCCAGATCGAGGAACGGGCGTTTCCCCGGTGGGCCCTCCCGGGCAGCAGCCCGTGAGCCGAGCGTTGGTTGTACGCACCCAACCGCCTGGCCGCGGCGGCGCGAGGCGCGCCGTGCTCGGATTGGGACTGACTCGTCAGCAGGGATCAGGTGTACCGCATCGGGTTCAGACCCAGCGCCTTGCGCAGGAACGCCAGCTGGCCGAGATGAAATGCTTCGTGCTGCAGGAGAAAGGCGACCCCGCCCAGGAGCGTCCGATCTTCGATGGGAAACTGCTGCGCGCACGGCTCACGTAGCTCGCCCTCGGAGATCTCGACGAAACGTCCCGACAAGATGGCGCTCACCGCGGCTCAGGCGTGGCGCAGATCGGCGAGTGTCGGCACCTTGCGCATGTCTTCGACGCAGCGTACGTCATCGAGCTGTGCCTTGAATGGACATTCGGCGTCACTGCCGAGCAGTCGCGCCAGAAAGTAGCGCGAATCGACGACATGACACACCACAAATCCCATGTGATTGGTATTCGATGTCAGTCTCTTGCTGGCGAGCTCGTCGTCGACTCCGTCGAGACAGTTCTCGAACAGCCGTGTGTCCAACAGCAACATCTTCTGCAACGCTTCGATCCGACGTTCCATGCCCACCTCCGGGACGCCGATGCGGCCAGAATACGCGATCCCGGCAATGACTCGCCCGACTTGCGCCTGGCCCGCGGGGACGATAGGTTTCCTGTAGCTGGACAATGCGGCACATCTCGACCCCACGCCCCCCACCGTTCGGTCCCGTGCAAACCTCGTCCAGCACGAATGCTGGAGGTCTCGCGATGCGACACGCCGAACGCTCGCTCCGCCTCGACGACATCGACACGCACTGCTTCTCGCCGATTGAAAACCCCGTCGCCCCCTGGCGACCATCGATCGCGCTTCTCGCCGGGGCGAGCTTGCTCGTGGCTTCGGCGACGCTAGCGGTACCGATCGAGAAGATCGCCGTGAACCTGCCCCCAGAGACGATCCTCTCGTCCGGCCCCCCCGATTCGAGTGCCACTAACTACCGTGTGTCGTTCTATTGGTCGGGCACGGATCCGGACGGCACCGTCGATCATTTCGATTTCATCATGGTGGATCATCCGCGATCCAACGACTCGATCGGTCCGGGCGGCATGGATCCGGTGATCATCACGGTGCCTGCGCCCGACGACCCGCGCTGGACCTCGACGACACTCACGGACTCGCTCTTCGTTACATCCGCGGATACGTTGCGTCGGGACCCGCGCCCGGGTCCAGGCGAATCACCGGCTGACGTCTTGCTGCATCCCTTCGAGCGCTGGCACTCGTTCTTCGTGCGCGCGGTCGACGACGAGGGGCTCGCCGACCCGACGCCCGACTACCGGTCCTTCAACTCCAAGAACATCGCGCCTACCGTGGCGCTCCAGCCTCCCATCATGGCGGGGCCGTTCGAGTTCGCCGGAGCGCCCGTCATCGTCTTCAACTGGGAAGGCGACGATCCGGTCGACGAGGTGACCAACATCGAGCCCGTGGCGTCACGCTACGTCATCATCAGCACCGCCGTGAGTCTTGTGGGGACTGGCGACAGGTACGTCAGCTTCCCGGAATCTTTGTACGTCCTGCCCTCGCGTCACGCGTGGAGCCCGTGGGTTGCGTGGGACGCGGAAGACGGCTCCGGCAAACGCGCGGTGATCTCGGGGCTGTCGCGCGTCGGCGATGGATTCGTGTATTACTTGTTTGCCGTGCAGGCCATGGACGAGGCCGGCGCCATTACGCCCGTGTTCGACTACCAGACCGTCGGCAAGAACAACTGCGCCCGCGTGCGTGTGAGGAAAACCGTCGGCCCGCTGCTCACCGTTCGCGAGGACAATCTAGGCATTGCGACGTTCGCCGGCGGCTCCAATACCCTCAAGGTCGACGTCGCCGCGGGACAACCCGTGCGCTTTCATTGGAGCGCGGATGCGTCGCACTACGGGGGCACGATTGCCGCATATCGTTACGGCTGGAACATCCGCAATCCCGACAACGATGAGGAATGGTCCGTCTGGTCGCTCGACAACACCGCTGCACCGACGCAGGTTCTCTCGGCCGGAACACATCGATTTTTCCTCCAGGCTCGCGACGATGCAGAAATCACGATTGCAGCCACCTTCGAGCTGATCACGCACCCCATGACCATGAGCCGGGATCTCCTGTGGGTCGACGACTCGGATCCTCAAACCGACGCGTTCACAGACAGCATCGAGGACGTCCGCTGGCTGTCGGTCCTGAGCCAGGTGGCGGCATCCGGCGGGCTCGACTTCGATCCGCTTCTGGATGTGTACGACATCCAGATGGACGAGTTCCTGCGGCCACCGAGCCTCGACCAGATTTTCGACCACAAAGTCGTGGTATGGAACACACGCAGCGGTCGTGATCACAGCTCGGGGCTGCGACGGTCGGCGCGATTCTACGATCCCATCCCGGAGCGCAATCAGAACACGGCCAGGAACTTCAACACGCTGAAGGCCTACGTCGCCGGTGGCGGGCGATTGTGGGTCAGCGGTTTCAAGCCTGCGCAATGGCTCTGGCCCGACGAGCGCGCACGGGGTGCCGAAGGTGGCCCGGTGAACGTGACCCAGTGGGACGATCCCATCGAGCCACATCCAGACATCGATTCAATCGGGACATCGAGCCTGCTCTACAAGATGGGCATCGAGATGTTCGACGTGGGTTCGTCGCTTGAGTCCAGCCGAAGCAGGCCTCAGCACTTTTGCTATGGCTTGCTTGCGGCGGTGCCGGACGTTCCCGCGTTGCAGGTGTCTTCGATGTGGAGTCAAGCAGGGACGGGTGGCCGCACGAATACCGAAATCTACAACATGCCCCAGGCGCTCGCGGCACAGTTTCCGCCGCTCGAACCTTCGGAAGACAGGACTCGCGTCCTTTACACCTATGTCAGCGGTCTGCCCGAGGCGGAGGGCGTCACTTACCCCCAGACTGCCGACCGCCAACCCATGCTGGTGGTGACGAAGACATCTCTCGATGACGCGCATTCCTCCACGGCTTTCTGCGGTTTCGAGCTCCACCTGCTCGACGCAGATTCGCACCTGGAGCTCGCGCGTCACGTGCTCTTGCGCGAGATGGGTCTCGGGACGACACCGGTTCTCCTGCACGACATGACGATCGTCTTCTCCGGCGACGCCGTCCACATCCGCTGGGAGATGAACGATTCCAGCGATCCCGCCGAGTTCCTTTTGCGCGCGCGTGCGGGAGACATGGAATGGACGGTCCCGTTCGCCGCCTCCGGCCCCGGCGCTTTCGCCGCCACCGACGCATCCCCTTATCTCGGCTCGGGTGCGGATGTGACGTACTCCCTGTTCGCTCGTGTGGCTGGTTCGTCCTGGATGCAGCTGGCGCACGAGACCATCTCGCTGGCCGAAGCGCCTCCGAAGCTGCAGCTCCTCTCACCGCACCCGAACCCATTCAACCCCCGTGTAGCGATTCCCTTCGTGCTGCCGGCAGCACAGCACGTGTGGATCAACATCTTCGCCGCCGATGGACGCAAGATCGCGACTCTCGTCGACGAAGACCGACCCGCTGGAACCGGCTCGGTCCTCTGGGAGGGGAAAGACGAAGCGGGACGCGCGGCTGCTTCAGGACTCTACTGGGCAAGACTGCTGAGCGGGGGAGTGCAGCTGTCGCGTAAGCTCGTGCTGCTGCGTTAGCACCGCATCCGCACGGCGCTGGACGTACCTCCGCGCGCACCCTTACACTTCCCGGATGATCGGCCGCACCATCAAGAACTTCCACGTCACCGCGGAGCTAGGCGCCGGCGGCATGGGGCTGGTCTATCGCGCGCGCGACACCAATCTCAACCGCGATGTCGCCATCAAGGTCGTGCCCGACGTTTTCTCAGGCGACGGCGAGCGCCTGGCGCGCTTCGAGCGTGAGGCACGGCTCCTCGCCACGCTCAATCATCCCAATGTCGGCGCCGTCTACGGGCTCGAGGAAGCGGATGGACAGCGATTTCTCATCATGGAGTTGGTCGAGGGCGAGGATTTGTCTGCCCGCATCGCGCGCGGCCCCATTCCCTTCGATGATGTCCTCGAGATCGCACTCCAGATTGCTTCCGCGCTGGAAGTCGCGCACGAGCAGGGGATTATCCACCGCGATCTCAAACCTGCCAACATTCGTGTGACCGAGGACGGTCGCGTCAAGGTGCTGGATTTCGGTTTGGCGAAGGCGTTCGACCCTGCGGAGGGCAGCAACCCCGCAGCGCTGACGCAGTCGCCGACGGCTTTCATGTCCTCGCCAACCGTGGCGGGCGTCATTCTCGGCACGGCGGCCTACATGAGCCCCGAGCAAGCCCGCGGCAAGCGCGTGGACAAACGCACCGACATCTTCGCATTCGGCATCGTCCTGCACGAAATGCTTACGGGGCGTCCGCTGTTCGCTGGTGACACCGTGACCGACACGCTCGCCGCGATCCTGCGCGAAACGCCGGACCTGGACACTTTGCCGCCGCAGACGCTGGGCGCGGTGAAGCACCTCATCGCCCGCTGTCTCGAAAAAGAGCCACGCCGGCGCCTGCGCGACATCGGCGAAGCGCGCATTCTGCTCGAAGACGTGAAGTCGGGCGTCGTGCGCGATCCTGTATCGACTAGGAGTGACCCCGCCCGCGGCAGTGCATTGCGAACCTATGGCGGTTGGGTCGCTGCGGCAGTGATGCTCGCAGTGGCTGCGGTCGCCGTCATCCAGCGACCGCGTACCGAACGCGCGCCGTTGCCGGTTCGGCGCGCGAGCATGGTGATGTCGCAGGACGACCCGACGTTTCGCCGCTATTTCACGCCGTGCATTTCGCCGGATGGACGCTACGTGGCCTTCGTGAGTCACGACGCCATCTGGCTACGCGACCTGACGCAACTGCATGCGCGCCCCATTCCCGGAACGACGGGAGGCCGGTCCCCGTTCTGGTCGCCCGACGGCGTGTCGATCGGCTTCGGGCGCGAGGCTGCACTGATGCGCGTCAAACGCGACGGTGGCGAGCCGTCGCTCATCGCCACACTGCCGCTCGGGATGGCGCTCGAGGGCACCGGGGGCGCCGTATGGGACGAACAGGACCGCATTGTCATCGGCCCCAACACGTCGGGCCTGCAACTCGTTCCCGCCCGTGGCGGTGAGGTGATTCACTGGGTGAAGCCGGGTCCGAACGAATCGGACTTCCACGAGGTCTGCCTGCTCCCCGGGAATCACGGCTATGTTGCCGTGTTGCATTCGAGCACGGGGATCGGTGATCTCGTCCTGGTGACGGCGGATGGGAAGCGCAAGACGATCCTGCACATCGATGACACCATCCTTTCGCCGACGTATTCGCCGTCGGGACACTTCGTCTTCGAGCGACGCGGCGCGACGCGCGGCATCTGGGCGGTCGCCTATGACCTGGGGCGCCAAGAATGCGTGGCCGAACCGTTCCTCGTGGCGCCCGGCGGCAGGCTGCCGAGTGTGTCGCAGGATGGCACACTGTGCTATGTCGACGGTGTGACGGAGCCACTGGCGCAGCTGGTGTGGATCGATCGGACGGGGGAGGTAGTCGGCCAGATCGAGCCCCCCGACATCACGACGCGCCCCTTCCCCGCGATCTCTCCCGACGGGCGCCGCGTCGCGATGTCGAACCGCTTCGGCGATTCACGCGAGCTGTTTCTCTATGAGATCGAAACGGGCACTCGCCAGCGGCTCACGTTCACGGACTATCCGGAGGAGATCCCACGCTGGCATCCGAACGGTGTCGACATCCTCGACTACTCGTTCGCTCCAGAGAACATGTATCTGCTGTCCACGCAGCAGGGAAGACCGCCGCGCGCGCTGGGTACCGGCATCATGCCGGCCGTTTCGCCTGATGGGAAGACGCTGGTCTACGCGATGCAGCGTCCCGGCGAATGGAACTTCGACATTCTCGTGCGGCCGTTCGATGGAGATTCCACCGAGGCGCGCGATCTGATCCGGACGCCGAGCGTGGACTGGTTCCCGTCGTTCTCCCCGGATGGAAAATTTCTGCTGTATGTTTCCGGCTCGTCCGGTCGCGACGAAGTGTATGCGACTACGTTTCCGGAGCCGTCGACGCTGTGGCAAATCTCGACCAACGGCGGCAACTTCCCGCGCTGGAGGTCGGACGGGCGCGAGATCTTCTTCACCACGACCGACGAGATTTGGGCCGTGGACGTCGTGCTCGGCAACGGCTCGCTCACGATCGGAACTCCGCACCGACTTTGCAAACGGCCGACGACCAACTGGTCGGGGCGATGGCCGGACGGATTCGACATCTCCCCGGATGGGCAACGCATCCTCGTGCTGCAGTCGATCCTCACCCCGAGCGACACGCCGCCGGCGATCGCCGTGGTGCAGAACTGGTTCGAGGAGTTCCGCGACCGGTAGACGCATTTGCCGTCCGACACGATCCCCAGAGCCTTCATGACGTCACCTTCCCGAGCATGAGTGCCTTGGCCTCGGCGTAGGGAATGACATGTTCCGCATCATGCCATCCCCTCGACAAGGAACCTCCTGTACTGGGTTTCGACCTTGCCTTTGACGAGATACGCGCCGAAGCCGCGGAGCAACTCGGTGGCGCAGCGCACGCGCCGGTCCGGTGGCGCCGGGTCCAGGCAAGTCACGGCACGACGATGAAACCCTCGCGTTGCGCGGCCGCACCGAGACCGCGATCGAGACACGCGAACTCCCAGCCAAGCGGGTTGTCATAGACCCCTGCGAGCGCGGCACCGAGCTGCAGTGCATCGGCTGCCTTGAGTGGGTGGATGCCTAGCAGCCGCTTGGCGCGCGGCTTCACGGCCTCCACAAGAGAGATCTCGTGCACGCTCTCCCAGAAGGCTTCGACGCGCGCGATGGCGGCTTGGACCGCGGCGGGGTCCAAGGCATCGTCTCTTCCCAGACGCGCAATCCCGGATCGCACCTCGACATCGCTCAGGACCCAAGTGAGCACGTCCGGATCTCTCGCGTAGAGGTCGCGAACCTGAGCTGTCGCCGACTGCTCGATGTGCAGCGCGATCAGAGCAGAGGAGTCCCAGTACCTCATCGATCGCCGCGCTCATCGATGACTGCCTGAACGGCGTCTGCCCGGCAAGGGATCGGGGATTCTTCCAACAACTCGACGCAGGCCCGACGCTTGGCTGGAAGAACGATGCCATCGCGCCGCAGCCGCTCGAGGTGGCCATCTCCGGAGGTCGCGCCATTCGGGACCCCCTCGAGACGGGCCACGGGAACAGACCGCTCGAGGATTTCGATAGTCTCCCCGCGCTTGACCAGCCGCAAGTAGCGGCTCAGCTGGTTCTTCAGTTCGCTTACGCTCACCTGCCTCATAATAAGGCTATAATAGCCTTATCGAGTTGGCCTGTCAAGCCAGATGATGCGCCGAGCGCTCCACTCACGTGTCGGCGTCTTTCGTGCCGCGCAGCAGCAGCACGTGCGACGCGACGAGCTCGGCGACGCCGAACTGGGTTTCGACCTTACCTTTGATGAGATACGGGCCGAAGCCACGGAGCAACTCGGTGGCGCAGCGCGCGTAGACCTCGGGGAAAAAACTGGCTTCGAAGCGCCCGTGTTCGTCGCTGAAGGTGACGAAGCACATGGGCTCGTCGTTCACCGTGGTGGCGCGCTTCGATGTCACCTTCCAGCCCAGCAGGTAGACCTCGCGGCCGGTGTGCCGGCGCAGATCGACGCTGCTCACAATCGGCCGGCGCGCACGCGTCCAGTCCAGCACATTCGGGAAGAGCGCGAAGGGATGGACATCGAGCGTCATTTCCAGCGTCTCGAGCTCGGCGCGCATGCGCGCCTGCGCGTCCCATTCGCCGAGCAGCGGGATCTGCGCCACGAGCGCCGCCAGGCGCTCCGAATCGCAGTTGGCGGCGAACCATGCCAGACGCGCACTGCCGGCGGCGGCGGTGTCGGCTGCGGTGCTCACCGCGCTCGCCGCGCCGGTTGCAACACCTACAGCGGTCTTCGCTGCGGCGCCGGCATCGGCTGCGGCACGGGCGCGCATCTCGAGCTCCCACAACAAGCGGGGCCGCGTGCTGCCGAAGCAATCCATGCCGCCGCAACGCACGAGCGAACGCGCCTCGGCGTGCGACGGCCGCACGCGCCGCAGGAAATCTTCGAGCGTGGCGAACGGGCCACCCGTGCGCCGTGCCACGAGCAGCGCGGCCGATGTCGTGCCCGTCAGTCCTTTCACCTGCATGAGCCCGGTGCGGATCTCGCGCTCGCGTCCCCAGAACTCCTTGTAGCTCGCGTTGACACACGGCGGCAACAAACGCACGCCACAGCGCCGCGCTTCTTCGGCGTACTCCATGGGTGTGTAGTAGCCGCCCTGGTTGGTGAGCACGGCCGCCATGAACTCCGCCGGGTGATGCGCCTTCCAGTAGGCGCTCGCGAACGATTCGAGCGCGAACGACGCCGAGTGCGCCTTGCAGAAGGCGTAACCGGCGAAGCTCTCGATCTGGGTGAAGATCTCCGCCGCCACCGCGTCCGGAACTTGGTGCCGGCGCGCGCCGGACAGGAAGCGTTCGCGGTACGTCTCCATGTGCTGCCAGTTGCGTTTCTTCGACATGCACTTGCGCAGCCCATCGGCTTCCGAGAGCGTCATGCCGGCGATGGCGGTCGCCACCTGGATGACCTGCTCCTGATAGATGAGGCAGCCGTAGGTGTCGCGCAGCGCCGGTTCGAGGAGCGGGTGCAGCACTTCGGGTGTGCGCAGACCCAAATGGCATTCGAGGTAACGGCGTTTGCCGCCGTAGTTCGACACGCCAGGGCGGATGATGGACGACAGCGCCGTCAGCACTTCGAAGTCGTCGCAGGCGGCTTGCTCGAGCAGCTGCAGCATGATCGGGCTCTCGATGTAGAAGCAACCCACGGTGCGACCCGTGCGCACAAGCGCTCGGCCACGCGCGTCGGCCAGGACGTCGACCGCCTCCGGATCGATGCGCAAGCCGTCGTTGCGCTCGACTTGCCGAATGGTGTCGCCGATCACGGCCAAGCCCTTTTGCCCCAGGATGTCGATCTTGATGAGACCGGCGTCCTCGATCGCATTCATGTCCCACTGGGTGATCTCGAGCCCTTTGTCGCCGCGCTGCAGCGGCACGATGTCGAGGATCGGCTCGGGAGCGATGACGAGGCCGCAAGGGTGCGTCGCCAAGTGGCGCGGGAACTCGGCGATGCGTTCGGCGATCTCGAGCACGCTGCGAAATGGCTCACGGTCGAGCGGCAGGTCGCGCCGCGCCGGATCGCGTGCGATGCGCTCCCGCACTTCCCGCGGCGAGGCGAAGTGCGGCAAGCGTTTGACGACATCGTCCACCTCGCCGTTGGGGATGCCGAAAGCCTTCGCCACCTCGCGCATGGCCGAGCGCACGTGCATCGTGCTGTAGGTGCAGATCATGGCGACACGGTCGCGCCCGTAGCGCGCGAAGACGTAGTCGAGAACCACCTCGCGGTCGTCGGTGCCGAAGTCGATGTCGAAGTCGGGGAACCCCTCGCGTTCGAGATTGAGGAAGCGTTCGAAGAACAGATTGTGCACGAGCGGGTTCACGTGCGTGATGTACAGGCAATAGCTCACCAGGCTGTTCGCCGCCGAGCCGCGGCCGAGACACGGCATGCCGTGGCTGCGCGCGAAGCGCACCAAATCCCAGCACACTAGGAAGTACTCGGTGAGATCGAGCCGGCGGATGACGTCGAGCTCGCGCGCTAGCGCGTCCTGCGCTTCGCGGTTTGCATCGGAACCGAGCCGCACTCGAAGACCCTCGGCACTCAGTTCGTGCAGGAATTCGAACGCGGCGGCGTGCTCGATTGCTCCTTCCTCGGGGGACCCCGCTGCCGCAGGAACGTCCCGACCGGACGCTCGCTCGCGCGCATCCTGCGCACTCGCTCGCTCGGCACGCGGCGGGCCCGGGCATCCATGCCCTTTTCGCCCGCCGCGTGACGCCGGTCGGGACGTTCCTGCGGCATCGGGGTCGGCGCGAAAGAGACCGCGGGGCACGTGCGGCCACTCGGGGAGACTGGGTACGGCGTGGCCGTCAGTGGCGCGTAGAACACGCGGCGACTCGCCGTCCGGAGCGCGGCCCAGGTGTTCGGCGATGCCGCGGCGCCAAGCGACGCGATGCACGGCTCGGCGCAACGATGGTTCATCCGGCAGGGCGAAACGCGGGGGGCGCGGGTGGCCGAGCGGAATCTTATACTGGCAGCTCCATGCGATGTGCGTCGTGTTCTCCAGAGCTGTGGGCACGTCGGCGAACAGCGCTGCCATCTCGCCGGGTGAGCGCAGGAAACACTCTTCGTGCTCGATCTCGCCCTCCGGAACCGTGCCCAGCGTGGTGTTGGTGCGGATGGCGCAGAGCACGCGATGGATGCGGTGTTCTTCCCGCCCGAGCATGTGCACGTTGTTCGTGGCTACGACGGGCAGGCCGAGGCGCTCGGCCACGTCGAGCAAGTGGTATTTGCGCCGGCGCGAGGTCACGTCGTGATGACAAACGATCTCGACATACACGTTGTCGCGGCCACGCAACGCCGCGAGCAACGCGGCGTCGCCGCACAACACGAAAACATGCTCGCTCGCGCCGGCCAGCGCCGCGCCGAGCCGGAACTCTGCGTCCAGGTGCCTTCGGCTCACAAGACGACAGATCTCGCCGTAACCAATGGCGTCGCGCGCCAAGAGCACGGCGCGCCTGCCGTCATGGCGCAGATCGACGCCGAATACCGGATGCACGTCCGCCGCGCGGCACGCTGCCTGGAAATCCACCGCAGCGTACAGACCGTTGGTATCGGTGAGCGCCAGCGCCGACATCCCGGCCAGACGCGCCGCCGCCACCAGTTCGTCGACACTGCGCGTGCCGGCGAGCAGCGAGAAATTCGAGTGCACGTTCAGGTGGACGAACGAAAGCGACACGGCAACCGCCTGAGCGGACGCGCGCGCAGCCATGGAGAAGGGCGGGGATCAGTTTAGCATGAAATTTCGGGTCGAGCCGCCCCGCGCTCCGCGTGCGATCGGGCCCCGAAGTGCGGCTCGAGATGGCCGCGATCGGCTCAGTCCGGATCAGAGCCGGACGACATCGCCGGCACGGAAGTCTTGCGGCGGCCGGCCGCGCTGGAAGACACGCACGCGGCCTGGTCCGATCACGGTTCCGGCACCATTCTCCCAGCGCAGCAGCGTTTGCTCCTCGATACCGACGACGGGATTGTCGCGCACGTGCAGGTACTGCCCGATGCGGTCGTCGCGGGTTTCGCTGAACGGCGCCATGACCGGATCGGTTTCTCGGTAATGCGGATTGATGTTGAAGGGCACGAGCCCGAAGGCGTCGAAGCGGTTCGCGCCATCTACGTTCCAATCGTTCGTCGTCAAGATGTTCGGCCCGGCGACGTTGGCGCCGGCGCTCGATCCGATATAGGGCATGCCGCTCCGAACGCGCGCGCGAATCTCCTCGACGAGAGAGGCTGCGTGCAGGCGCGCCAACAAATGATAAGTGTTGCCACCGCCGACAAAGATGGCGCCGGCTCGGTCGAGCACTGCGAGCGGCGATTCTTCGGTCTGCAACCGCAAGATCTCGAGCTCCGCGGGGGAGAGGGCCTGCTGCGCCATCGCATGGTAGGCGGCCTCGTCGTCGTAGGACGCCGCGGTGACGAAGGCAACTCGGCGCTGTGGGCCGAGGAAATCTGCGATCGCGGCCCGACAGTGCTCGAGAAACGGGCGGCCCGAATTGCTGATCAGGAGGACTCGCATACCGTGGACTGTAGTGCGTCCCGGGCGGGCGACACCAGCCCTGTGCGCGACGTGGCTTCCCTCGGACCCCATGTTGGCGTAGTCTCCGCCCATGTTGCCTCTTACCATTCCGGCTCGTGCACCCGAGCGGTTGCGAACGATCGAACCCTGGGAGCGAGCGGAAGGCAGCCCGGCGCCTCTCGGCGCCACCTGGGTCGCTTCCGAACGCGCGTGGAACTTCGCGCTGTACTCGCGGCACGCGACCAGCGTGACGCTGCTTCTCTTCGCCGACGACGATGTCCTGCAACCAGTCTTCGCGCAGCGGCTCGATCCGCTGCGCCACAAGACCGGACGCATCTGGCACTGCCTCGTGCCACTCGCAGTCGCACCCACGGCGCGCTACTACGCCTACCACGTGGATGGACCCCGGGATCCGGAGCACGGCCACCGTTTCGATGAGCAGAAGACATTGCTCGATCCTTTTGCCTCCGCGGTGCATCTGCCGGCGGAATTCTCCCGCGCCGCGGCCTGCCAACCCGGCGCCAACGACGGTCGCGCCCCTCTGGGCGTTCTGCCGCGCGACCGGCCGGAATCGGATGCAGAGACCGTGGCGGCGCCGCGGCACACCCACGACACGATCGTCTACGAGATGCATGTCAAGGGCTTCACGGCGCACAGCAACTCAGGAGTCGCCCCCGAGAAGCGCGGCACATTCCTCGGGTTGATCGAAAAGATTCCCTACCTTCAGGAGCTCGGTGTCACCGTGGTGGAATTGTTGCCGGTGCATCAGTTCGACCCGCAAGAGGGCGGCTACTGGGGTTACATGACGCTGAGCTTCTTCGCACCGCACGAGGGCTATGCGCTGCACGATGCGGCCGACGAGTTTCGCGCCATGGTGCGCGCTTTCCACCGCGCCGGCATCGAGGTCTGGTTGGATGTGGTCTACAATCACACCTGCGAAGGCAACGAGACGGGCCCCACCTACTCGCTCCGCGGCCTCGACAACAGCAGCTATTATCTTCTCGATGCCGCGGGCCGCTTCTACAACGACAGCGGCTGCGGCAACACCACCCGATGCGCGCACCCTGCGATGCGCGCCTTGATCCTGCAAAGCCTACGCCACTGGGCCAAGGAGTTCGGCGTCGACGGTTTCCGCTTCGACTTGGCGTCGATCTTCGCCCGCGACGCACATGGCCAGGTGCAGGTCGACGAGTCACCGCTCATCAGCGAGATCGGCGCGCTGGCGGCGTCGCTCGACGTGCGCCTCGTCGCCGAAGCCTGGGACATCGGCGCCTATTTGCTCGGGCGCAGCTATCCGGGCCTCATGTGGGCGCAGTGGAACGGGCGATTCCGCGACGACTTGCGTGCGTTCGTCAAGGGAGATTCAGGCAAGGTCGGTGCCTTGATGACCCGTCTGTACGGCAGCGACGATCTTTTCCCTGACGGCCCGGGCGACATGTATCGACCGCATCAAAGCGTCAACTTCCTTACCGCCCACGATGGTTTCTGCCTCTACGACCTGGTGGCCTACAACGCCAAGCACAACGAGGCCAACGGTCATGCCAACACCGATGGCAGCGACGACAACGGCAGCTGGAACTGCGGCTGGGAGGGCGACGCCAGCGCGCCCGCAGCCGTGCAAGCGCTGCGCCGGCAGCAGGTGAAGAACTTCTGTTGCCTCCTCATGCTCGCCAACGGCACGCCGATGTTCCTTGCCGGCGACGAGTTCCTCAACACCCAGCGCGGCAACAACAATCCGTACAACCAGGACAACGAGATCTCCTGGCTCGACTGGTCTCGCCTCGAGCTCAACCGCGACGTGTTCCGCTTCTTCCAGCGCATGATCGCGCTGCGCAAATCGCGCCGGTCGATCGCGCGCAGCCACTTCTGGCGTGACGACGTTCACTGGTACGGCGCCACGGGCGGCGTAGATCTCTCGCACGAGTCGCGCCACCTGGCTTTTCGACTGAGCGGCGCTCGCTTCGGCGAAGGCGACTTGTATGTGATGATCAACGCATGGTGGCAACCGCTGCGCTTCAGCATCCAAGAAGGCAGCGCTGGCGAATGGAGCCGCATCGTCGACACCCACCTGCCGAGCCCGGCGGATATCGTCGACCCCGGCACCGAGTCCCCGCTCCTGGCGCTCGACTATCTGGTGGCGCCACGTTCTATCGTGGTGCTGAGCCGCCGCGCCCCGCGTTGAGCCTCGGAGCTGACAGGCACTTACCTGGTCCGAGCCCAGTTGGGCGTACCCTTTTCTGGGCACTCAATTCAACAGCACGATCTTGATGGTCTCCTGGGTCCTCGCAGTACTCAACCTCATGAAGTAGATGCCGCTGCCCGCCTCGCGCCGGGTCCAGGTGAAGGCATGATTCCCCGCACCGAACTCCCTATCGTGCAGGTTCGCGACGAGACGGCCTCTGGCGTCGAAGACCTCGAGTCCAATGTGGCTGCGCTCGCCGAGCGAGATGTCATAGTGGAGCGCTCCCCACGTCGGACTCGTGGCACGGAGCTGGACGACAGATCCACGCGCATCGATGTCAGGATCCTCCCCGATGTCGACAACCGTTCCCCAGCGACAGGCGCGCTGTACGAAGAGGTCCGATGCGTCGGTGCGGCTGTCGCGCCAGCTGACGAGGCCACCCCCGAATCCATCGGGGCTGATCACGGGCATGGTCTGGGAGCCACCAGCACGACAGATGAAGATTCCGCCCGGTGTGTAGACTGCATCGCCATCGGCATCGAGGTGTTGCGCCGAGATGTTCCAATCGCCGAAGATGCGGCCATCCTGCCAGGCCACGATCGCGCCGCCGCCGCCATCCGGCACCAGCACGTGGTTCCCGTGCGCGAACACCGCCGCGCCCACCGGCACTCCGTTCCCCCACTGCGCGCTGCCTGATCCATCCACATGTTGCGCCCATACTTTGCCGAAACTCGGATCCAAGCTCCCGTCCGCGTGGCGATTGTCACTGAACGACAGAATCGCTCCGCCCACTCCGTCCGACACCATCTGAATGACCGGATCCCCGCTGTTGTTCGCCGACGCTCCCGTCACCAGCGCTGCACCATCCGTCGTCCACAGCGCCGTCCCCGCGCCGTCCAGCCGCTGCGCGTACACGTCTCCAGCTCCGTCCACCCGCTGGTCTTCCCACGCGATGATCACACCACCCGCTCCATCCACCGACGCCGCCGGTTGAGTCTGTTGACCGCCCGCTTGACACACTCCCACCGATGCCCACAATGCGTTCCCCGAAGCATCCAAGCGTTGCGCCGAAATGTTCCAATCGCCGAAGATGCGGCCATCCTGCCAGACCACGATCGCGCCACCGCAGCCATCCGGCACCAGCAGGTGGTTCCCGTGCGCGAACACCGCCGCGCCCACCGGCACTCCGTTCCCCCACTGTGCGCTCCCAGTTTCATCCACGCGCTGCGCCCACACCTTGCCGAAACTCGGATCCAAGCTCCCGTCCGCGTGGCGATTGTCACTGAACGACAGAATCGCTCCGCCCACTCCGTCCGACACCATCTGAATGACCGGATCCCCGCTGTTGTTTGCCGACGCGCCCGTCACCAGCGCCGCGCCATCCGTCGTCCAAAGCGCCGTCCCCGCACAGTCCAGCCGCTGCGCGTACACGTCTCCAACCCCATCCACTCGCTGATCTTCCCACGCGATGATCACTCCGCCCGCTCCGTCCACGGCCACCGCCGGCATGCGCTGCACCCCTGACGCCGTGCACACCGCCACCCCCGTCGACAGCCACAGCGACGAACCATTCCCGCTCACGCGCTGCGCATAAATGTCTCCCGCCGCCTCCGTCCGCGTGTCCCGCCACACCACGATCGTCCCGCCTGTGCCGTCCGCAACGGATACTTGTTGATCCTGGGTGGCGGCTGCCGCCGCAAATGGCGTCCCTGCCTGCCCGAGAAGATCACAGGCGAGATCCTGCGCGGCAATGCCATCGTTGGTGATGCGTTGGGCGTAAACGTCGGCTACATCATTTCGCTCGTCGCGCCACGTGACAACGATCGTCGACGCATCACTGGCGGCGATCGTCGGTCGCGTTTGATGACTGCCAGATCCACAGACGATCAGTCCACCCGTTGCCCAGGTTTCATTTCCATCGGCATCGAGGTGTTGCGCCGAGATGTTCCAATCGCCGAAGATGCTGGCGGATTCTTACGCGCTGCTCGGCGGTTTCTGCTATCTGCCGCCCCAAGAGGCCTACTCGAAAGCCAAGAGCGAAGCGCTGCGCGCCCTCGCGCTCGACCCGATGCTGGCGGAAGCGCACGGGTCGCTGGCACTGGTGAAGTATCGCTTCGACTGGGACTGGGCCGGGGCTGAAGCCTCCTTTCGACGCGCCATCGAGCTCAAACCTGGCTACGCCATGGCGCGTCTCTGGTTCGGGGTCTATCTGACTTTGATGGGACGTTTCGAAGCGGGGTTGTCAGAGGTGGATCGGGCGCTGCGGCTCGACCCGCTGTCCCTTGTCGTGCATTGGACCCGCGGGTACTCGCTGTACTACGCCCGGAACTACGACGCGGCTCTCGAGCAATATGCAAAGTTGCTCGCGATCGATCCAACTTTTGCGCGCGTGCACTTCGACATCGGCTTGACGCACGTGCAGCTGGGCCGTTTCACGCGCGGCATCGAGGAAATCCGCAAGGGCATCGATCTACTCGAGCACAACCCGGGGCTGCTGGCGACGCTCGGCTACGCCTACGCGCGCGCCGGCGACCGGCCGGAGGCCGAGAGAATCCTCGCCGAGCTGCAAGGACTGTCCAAGCGCCAGTATGTGTCGCCGTACTCGACGGCGCTCGTGCACCTCGGCCTCGGTGACATCGATGCAACCTTCGCGTGGCTGGAGCAATCGTTGGCGCTGCGCGAGGACGCCCTGGTTTCTTTGCGCGTCAACCCGCGCCTCGACCCGCTGCGGCCGGACCCGCGTTTCGGATCCCTGCTCGCGCGCATCGGGCTGCCGCCCTTTGTCCCCGACGCAGCCGACGCCTGACACGCCGCGCCGCCCTCGACCCGCGCCGGGCCACTGCCTCCGTGGCTCAGGGACACTCGGTGTCGTTCCGCACTTCGACGTTGCCTTCATGGAAGTCAAAAGTTCCGAAGTCCGAGCCGTTCATGTACGTGCCAGTTGCGAACACGGTCGTGCTGCCATTTCCGAACGCTCGCAACGTGCTGCCGGTGAACACGGTCCCCTGGTAATTCCCAATGAACAGCTGGTTCGTTCCGCCCGCGTAGTAGAAGAAGGAATCGCCGGTTTCGTCCGGACAATCTTCATAGGTGTACTCGATGTCTGGCTGCAGGCTCGAGTCCTTGCAGTGGAACGCGTATCTCTCCGTGATCTGAAACGCGCTCCCTCCACCGCTGGGGGTCAGAGTGTAAGTGGCCATCCCGCAGGCGGCTCCCCCCGAGGCGGGGTCGTCTTCGCACGCAGACACAATGAGGAGCGAAGAAACGACGACGAACGGGAGCCGGCGACGCACTTTCTTCATGACGATGCCTCGGGGCTGATGGAGGTGAGCATCGAAAGCCGCTTGGCAATCGTCCCGCGCAGGCAATGCACGCGCGACCGTCACCAAACGCTTTCGGTTGCGGACCAACCTAGCAAATCCGTCGCCCGCGTTCCAGGCGCTGGCCCCCCGGGTTGCGGGCGCATCTGCGCCTGGCGGGCCGGGCCCTGACTGCGCACATGCGCCCCCGCGCTGAGCCGATTCGACATTCCGCGGCCGGCCTGCTATAAAGGGGCGCCCCGCGGCCAATCTCGGGGCCACCCACAGTTCGCGTCCGCCGGCGGACCGCCACTCGTGCCGCCGTGCCGGAACCAGACGAGAGTGTTCCCCGCAACGAAACGTTATCCGGGAGAGAGTTGATGACGAAGGTCCTCCGTTCCGTGTGTGGCGATCGCCGCCGGCGGCTGGTGCTGTTCGGCTTGGGTGTGGTCGTTGCTGCCGCATTCGCCGCCTCCGTCCTCCCCGCCCTGGCGCAGGCCCAAGAAGCCAGCGTCCATCGTGGCGGCGAGGCGAACCTCGTGTTGCCGGACCTCGGCCAAGTTCAATTCCTCGGCATGAGCGGACGCGCGTTGCTCATGTTTGGACTCCTCGTCTGCGGCCTCGGCTTGCTCTTCGGTCTCAGGACCTACTCGCAGATCAAAAACCTGGCCGTGCATCGGTCGATGCTCGAGATCTCGGAGCTGATCTACGAGACCTGCAAGACCTATCTGCTGCAGCAGGGCAAGTTCCTGCTCATCCTCGAAGTCTTCATCGGCGTCATCATGGTGCTCTACTTCGGCGTTCTCCAACACATGGCCGCCATCAAGGTGATCGTCATTCTGCTGTTCAGCTTGGTCGGGATCGGTGGCAGCTATGCGGTCGCTTGGTTCGGCATCCGCATCAACACCTTCGCCAACTCGCGCACCGCATTCGCCAGTCTCGCCGGCAAACCATTCCCCTGCTACTCCATCCCGCTCAAGGCCGGCATGAGCATCGGCATGGCGCTGATCTCGGTCGAGCTTTTCATCATGCTCTGCATCCTGCTGTTCATCCCCGGGGACTATGCCGGGTCGTGCTTCATCGGCTTCGCCATCGGGGAATCGCTGGGGGCCGCCGCCCTGCGTATCGCCGGCGGCATCTTCACCAAGATTGCCGACATCGGCTCCGATCTGATGAAGATCGTCTTCAACATCAAAGAGGACGACGCGAGGAACCCCGGCGTGATCGCCGACTGCACCGGCGACAACGCCGGCGATTCCGTCGGCCCCACCGCCGATGGCTTCGAGACCTATGGCGTGACCGGCGTGGCCTTGATCACCTTCATCATGCTGGCGGTCCCCGCCGCGATGACGCAGGTGCAGCTGCTGGTGTGGATCTTCGCCATGCGCATCATGATGATCGTCGCCAGCGGCGTCTCCTATCAGGTCAATGAGTGGATCAGCCGCAGCCGCTACGGCAACGCCACCGAGATGAACTTCGAGAAGCCGCTCACTAGCCTGGTGTGGCTCACGTCGCTCGTCTCCGTGGCTCTCACCTACGTGGCGTCGTATCTCCTGGTGTCGGACCTCGGCGATGGCACCCTGTGGTGGAAGCTGTCCACGGTCATCACGTGCGGCACGCTGGCCGGCGCCATCATCCCCGAGCTGGTCAAGGTGTTCACCTCGACGGAGTCGGCGCACGTCCGTGAAGTGGTGACGGCGTCACGCGAAGGTGGCGCTTCGCTCAACGTGCTGTCGGGATTCGTCGCCGGCAACTTCGCCGCCTACTGGCTCGGATTGTCGATTCTCGTGCTCATGGGCCTAGCATATGCCGTCAGCACGCTCGGTCTCGGCGAGCTCATGCTGGCTCCTGCGGTCTTCGCCTTCGGTCTCGTCGCTTTCGGTTTCTTGGGCATGGGACCGGTGACGATCGCGGTTGATTCGTACGGCCCGGTGACCGACAACGCCCAATCGGTGTACGAGCTGTCGACGATCGAGCAGCTCCCCAACATCAAAGCCGAGCTCAAGAAGGACTTCGGCTTCGACACCGACTTCGAACGCGCCAAGCACCTGCTGGAGTCGAACGACGGCGCCGGCAACACTTTCAAAGCCACCGCCAAGCCGGTGCTGATCGGCACCGCAGTCGTGGGGGCGACGACGATGATCTTCTCGATCATCATGGCGCTCACCGAGGGACTGAAACCCGAGTACTTGGGTTTTTTGTCGCTGCTGCACCCGCCGTTCCTGCTCGGCTTGATCGCGGGCGGCGCCATGATCTACTGGTTCACCGGCGCCTCGACGCAGGCAGTGACTTCCGGTGCCTACAGCGCCGTCGAGTTCATCAAGCGCAACATCAAGCTCGAGGGCTCCACGCGCGCCTCCGTCGCCGACAGCAAGAAGGTGGTGGAGATCTGCACGCAGTACGCCCAGCGCGGCATGTTCAATATCTTCTTGGCCGTGTTCTTCGCCACCCTCGCCTTTGCCTTCCTCGAGCCGTTCTTCTTCGTCGGCTACCTGATCTCGATTGCCCTGTTCGGCCTGTACCAGGCCATCTTCATGGCCAACGCCGGCGGCGCCTGGGACAACGCCAAGAAGGTCGTCGAGGTGGATCTGAAGGAGAAGGGCACGGCACTGCACGCGGCCACCGTGGTCGGCGATACCGTCGGCGATCCGTTCAAGGACACGTCGTCGGTGGCCATGAACCCGGTGATCAAGTTCACCACGCTCTTCGGCCTCTTGGCCGTCGAGCTGGCCGTGAGCATGACGGCCCAGCAGGGCACCGCATTCACCCGCACACTCGCGGCGCTCTTCTTCGCTGTGTCGGTCGTCTTCGTGTGGCGCTCGTTCTATAAGATGCGCATCGGCGCGCGGCCCGGCGGCGCCGGGAAATAACGCGACGCGCCTCATGCCAACGTTCTGGCGGCGGGAGCTCAGCGCTCTCGCCGCAAGAGGATCTTGCGTACGACCTCAGGCTCGGAGATGAGGGCGAGCACCAGCATCGACGCCGAACATCGAGGACAGGTCAATGCGTCGAGGAAGAAGACTCGCATGAGCAGTTGCGCCCATGGCAACGACCGCCGGCGGCGAGTGCAAACTTCCCGCAGCGGTGTTGGTAACGCCACCGGTGATTGGACGCCGGCGTCGTCGAGTTGGTCTTCGGGCTCCGACGGCGATCGAGGCTGTGCATTCGTGTCTGCATCCTTGCCCGGCGGCGCGGGCAATCGTGCGCGCCAGCGCGAGCGAGAAGCGAAAACGCCGTGGTACCGGACGAGGTTGGAATACGGGGCCGGCACGAGCGCTGCCAATCGACGCAGCAGCTCGGCGGGAGCGAGGACGAGGCACGTTGCTCCCTGGGCGTTGGGCCACGGCCGGCGCAGGCGGTAGACGACTCGACCATCCGCTCGCAGACTCAGGCGCTCCTGCGACAACGGTGCGCGCAACCCGTAGCGGCACAGCTTCTCGAGCCCGTCGCGGTCATGAGCGTCGACGACGCGCGCCGCGTGCAACGAGAAACCGGCGATCTTGGCGCAGAGCGGCGTGCTCAGCGGCGCGGACTCGAGGCCGAGGAGGTCGAGTCCAAGCTTGGGAAGCGGGGGTTCGACCGCAGTCGCGAGCGCTTCCCGGAGCGAGGCCGCCGTGCGCTCGAGCACGGCCTCGGTCTCGCACTCGTCCGCAGAAAGCTGCTCGACGATGGCGGTGAGCCGGCGGGCAATCTTGTAGGTCAAAGCCTCGATGTCCGACGACGTCGGCTCTGGCAAAGGGACAAAGGTGAGTGTGCCGCCCTCCTCGCCGGGCACGAAGAGCCCATCGGGCGGCAGGCAGTGGACGTGTGGAGCGTGCTGGGACGGTCGCTCAAGACGACGAACTGCCTTGAATCGGTGAACGCACTCATCGAGGAGCGCTGCGCCAAGGTCGACTCGTGGAAGAAGTCGGCGCACAAGCACCGTTGGCTCGCCACCGCGCTACTCGACATCGAGCCGCGGCTACGCAAGGTCAAGGGCTTCAAGCATCTGCCGAAACTTCGCGAAGCGATCCAACGAGACTTGAAGATCGTGGTTGAGCAGTCGGTCAAAGACGTGGCGTGATCAACATGAGCCGTGGAGATTATCAACTAAGAATGGGATTGACTCGATACCGGAAGCGGAGACAGATAAGTGATCAAGAATAGCCCCAGCGCTGGGCGTCGCAGATCGATCCGGAGACTCTTGATCCTCGGCATTTGTTTGTGGGGCGCCGCAGCGTGTACCCAGCGCCGAACCGATGCCCAAGCTCCGGTGCTCGACTGCGATTTTGTGCCCGGATTGGGCGAGGCTTTGCCAAAGTGCGCTTACAAGAGCGGCGATGGCCACATCGTGGTGCGTGCAGAAGCGCTGACGACCGCCAGCTTCGGTCCAGAGGGTCTCACCTGGGTTGTCATAGGGGGCGCCACCTACTTCGTGAATCGGGAAGGGAAGACTGCACCGTCGTACGCCTACGACAACGGCGCCGACTACTTTGTAGAGGGACTGGCGCGAACGCTGAAGAACGGGAAGGTAGGGTTTATCAGCCCGAGCCTCGAAGAGGTCATTGCGCCCGTCTGGGACTTCGCCTCTCCGTTCTCGAATGGCCTCGCTGTCGTCTGTCAGGGTTGCGTCTTCACGCCGGCGTTCCCGGATGACGAGCACCCCGAACTCAAGGGTGGCCATTGGGGATGGATCGACAAGCGGGGTCGAGTGGTGGTACCGGTAGTCTACGAACGGTCCGACCTTCCGAAGCGAGAGTCCATCGCCAGGTAGTGCAGGTCGCGTCGTAGTCGGCCCGTGTTAGCCTTTGGTTCGCATCCGGCAATCGGATCACTGTTTGTCTCGACGCACCTGGATTGCCAATGGTAGTCCGAATACTCGACCCGGAGGAACGGTGACCTGGGAACTGTCGCCACAGGCTTCTCGTGCACTCGCGGCGCGGCATCCTGTCGGGCGTGGTACTGGCCTTCGCGCGCGCTGGGCGAGTTCGTGGCAACGATCGTCGTCGCCCGCAACCTCCCCGGCAAGACCTCGACACTCGGGTCACCATCTAGGCACCTCGCACCTCGTGGCGCTGAGCGCTCCGGATGTGCATGCCTGCTCCCTTGCCAAGCCGCGAGTGGCCTGACTCGCGTCGACCCTTGGCGGGCTGACAGAAAATCGCGAGCGTCGTCGTGGGATGCGAACTCAACCCGGCTGGCCACGTTGGTGTGGGCCACGTGACGGGCAACGCAACCAGCGGCCCCAGCCTCAGTTGGAAGTTCTCGAGCCGAGCAGCAGAATGACCTGATCGAATCTTGCATCGTTCGCCTGCCTGGCCTGAACAGCCAATTCAAGGGCGGCGTGCCCGTGCGAAAAGGCTCCGCCATCGATTAGGCGCTTCACCACTTCACGGTGGCCTTCTCTCGCGGCCAGTTGGAGAGGCGTTGTCCCAGCGTCTTTGCGTACCCGACTCGGGGCAGCGGGGTCATGGGAAGAATCGGCGACGGCATCGATGTCCGCTCCCCTGGACAACAGATAGTCGACCGTCGTCAAGCGGTCGTTGGCGGCGGCGAAGTGGAGAGGTGTCCGTCCTTGTGCGTCCTGTTTGCTGTTGATGTCTGCGCCGTGCGACAGAAATACTTCGATGAACTGGATCAGTCCGGCGCGCGCTGCGTCGTGAAGTGGCGTCCCTTCCCACGCCCGGCTGAGCCTCACGTCAGCCCCGGCTGCGAGCAAGATTTGGACGACTTCGTGGTGACCGGGATACAGCGCAAGGTCATCCCAAGCACAGTTGCGGATTGCAACGTGCAGTGGTGTGCCCGCCACGTCTTGCCGCCCATTCACGTCCAAGTTCAGTTGCTCATTGACCGCCGCTCCAGCGGCGATCAGGCGTCGGACTTCGTTGCTGTTGCCACTGAATGCGGCCGCGTGGAGAGGGTGACTCAGCCAATCGATCGGCGGATAGAAGTCCATGGTTGCCGCCCCTACGGTTTTCTTCGGTTCTTGGTCTCTTGCAGCGCCTCGCGCTCGCGAATGAGCGCCTCTGCAACACCGGATGGATCGACCCGCGTCCAAAGACGGAGCTGGTCCGGTGTGAGATGCTCGACGCGCCAGGGAGTTTCCCCGGCGAGCAAGGTTAAGAACGCCCGCAGATCAAACAAACCCAAATCGTGGCGCTCCGGCAGCTTGTAACCCAGCAGGGAGTTCGTTCCCATGCGGCGGGGGACCGCATATGCCCCTTCATATGGATTCAAGAAAATGAGCACGGAATCGCCCACGGCAAGACCGTCGAAGCCATCACATTGCAGCACACGGATTCGCATGGCTGCGGCGCGGAGGTTCGCCGGACAACGCACGACCTCCGTGACTGTCGTCCGACCGCTCCGATACCGGTCGCCGAAATAACCACCAACCGACACGTGGGTGCTGTCCCGCGGTGCAACGACTTCGCTCACTGTTCCGAGGAGAATGAACTCGGCCGGCTCGAACAGACCCACGCGTGGGGCCCAGTACATGAAACCCGCGCGATACGTGCCGTCGAGGGAAATCTGGAGAGAGGTCACTGGATCGTCCCACTGATCCGCTCCAGCCCCCGCGTGCACGCCGAGGAACAGCATTGCGGCCAGGAAGTGGCTCAGCGGATACTCCTTCTCGCTCGCTAGCGGAGAGGAGTATAGTTCGTTCGGCTTCGCCAGTGCGACCCGAAAACGTAACGCCAGGCGACTTCGTCAGTCGCTTGAAAATATGGAGTGCGAGCCGAATCATGCGCTTGTAAAAAAGACATCCGCGGATGATCGGCAACCGTATCAGTACGGAGGCGGGTTGTGGAGCTGGCAGGAAGAAGATCCGGGACTCACAACAGGTGGGATCGCTATGACGATTGGTTCTGGATGCCCGGACGCAGGCCGTCGGGGCGCCTGATTGGTCTACCGCTGCCCCCCTTGGCAGAACCACCGACATGTGTGGAGTGGTTTGGAGGATGGGTTGAGCAATGTCAGGTGGATTTAGTGCCACTTCACCCCAGCTTCGCGAGGGCGTGGTGGAGTTGGTTTCGGAACCGATAACGATGTGATGTCACAACGCCCACTATGGGAGACCAGCCATGCCCGAACTGTTTAACCCGGATTATTCATGACGGACTCGTTCCGTCGGAATTTGGTGCGTGATCGGTTTCACTTGGCTGTTGGATCTCAGGACCGTTCGCTTTTCGCTCAGGAGTTTGAGCTTGGATGCAGAGGCAGTCAAGCGCCATCGCC
>CAZMNW010000047.1:0-167120 GCA_964567755.1 uncultured bacterium | reverse complement strand
AGCGCTACCGCCGAAGGAGGTATGGATCAACAAGCCGCGAATCTTGACTTCGGAGCCGGTCCCCGGTCCGACGATCAAAATCGACGCTCACAATCGCCCCAGGACGAACGCATTCGACCCGGGGATACATCCGAGTACCCCTGAAATCGGGGTGTTCGAACTGGTCGAAGTCGTACTGTAAATCCACGAACGGAGTGTCTCATTCACGTTGACAGGTTCCGCACACGCGATTCGGCGAGTCGTGGGAGTCAGCCGTCGAGGTCGGCTTCGGCGACATGCTGGCTCTGCGGGCTACGAGCGCACGGCGGTCTTCCCGGGCTTCAAGACCTGGTACTGGCTGCTCTCGACCGGCCTCGACCGCGGCGCACTCTGGGCACTGGACATGTTCGTGGACGAGGTCGAGGACTCGTCGCCGTACGCGGCGCCGGTCGTACGCTTCCTGCTCGAAGGCGCGCTGCAATACGGGTTCTACGAACTCCGCAAGGAAGAGGTGAACTGGCCCTTCGACACCGAGCCGCCGCTCGACTACGACATGTTCAAGCTCGGGCTCACGACCCGCTTCTGAGAACCGGGTGCGGGGTCGTGATGCGCCGGCCCTCGTAGACGCCCATCACGTGCCGGCCCTTCAGATGCGCAAGGACGTCGTCGTCGTCGACTGGGAAGAATGCTTGGTTCAAACACTCTCCGCATTTGATCCGCGGTAATTCACAGACGCCACGAACAAACTTGTTCGAACACGCGGGCGCATAGCCTGGCTTACCGGTGTTCTTGCTGACGAAGCGCGTAGGGAAGACATCTTCGCGGCCTCGAAACAGGTGGCGGAAGAGCTTCACCTTGTCGGCGGGATTCTCGGGCGTCGGGCGCGGCGGCTGGAGACGTTTCTGGACTCGAATCTCAGACTCGGGGCCGAGCGAGGCCAACTCGGATCGAAGCGCCGCAAGCTGCGCACGGGTCTGGCCCTGTTCGGTCTCGAACCGAGTTAGGAGGCTTTCAACTCTCTCGATCGCATCGAGAAGAGCTTCTTGTCGTGAAGGCCGTGAAGCGGACATCAGGGTTCTGTCGTGGACGGTTCAGGCAGTGCGCCGGAACGGGCGCACTGCAATGAGATCGGTGTCGACGACCGCACGCACATCGCGAACGCCAAGCGTCGCCAAGGCCTCGGTCCGCCCCGAAGCTGTGACGAACTCGACTTCGACGCCATCGGGCTCATAGACGTGGACGACCGTGCCCAGGTCGCCCCGCCGCAGCCCAAGCTCCGGAAGTTCCCTGTCGAGCACGACGATATCGAGCGTCTTGTACTTCATTCGTTGCCTCCGGGGAAGGCCGTCACGAGTCGCGGCACAGCCTCTCCGGTCAGGATGATCCACACCGTCACGACCTCCGCCGCCTGGCCCGACGGCCCGTTGAGCATACCCCGCACCACATATCTCGACGCTCGGGAGCCTCAAGAAGTTCTCTCCAATCGTCGACTCTAGAAGCAGCAGCGCCGGGTCGGCGGCCGCAATTGGATCGCGTTGGCCTCGAACGATCTTCCCCGTTCTCTTCCCCGTTGCGTCCCCGGAAATCCCAGGAGGTCCACGGAAATCCACCCTGGTGGGTCGCGCGAGCCTCGTCACGCAACTTGTTGCCCTGCTCTGCAATCCGTTCTTACGACAGTACTTCGGTAGCCCGGCCCTGAACGTGTTGAAATCCCTGGACCAGATTAGGAAATCGCCGCTCTATCCTGCTGCGCTACGGGGCCATCTGGCGTGATTCTACGAACTTCCGAGGATCAGCGAAAACCCCAAGTGAAGGCGTATTCCACGGTGCGTCCAAACGCTCTGCTTCTGCTTGCACGGCCGCGTCCGACAGCCGTGCGTAGGTGATCGGGGCGTGTCCCAAGACCTGCTGCAGCGACGGCAAACCGCCGCCCTTCTCGAGCGAGCGACACGCGAAGGTGTATCGGAGCATGTACGAATGAAACCGCGTGATGCCCGTCAACCGTCGCGCTCGCCGTGAGAAGAGCGTCGGATCTCTGTGTAGTTCTTGCCGATTCCACGCAACTGCACGATCACTCGGAGCGCGGTGAGCTTGCGCTAGGACGGCGCTATCCGAGAGAACGCCGAAACGCCACTGTGCTCAGTGTTTCGCCGGCGCTGCAGCCGTCGCCGGCATCTCGATCGGCGCCGACAGGTGCTCGTGCACGATGGTCCACGTACCGGCGCGTTTCTCCAGGATCGTGGTCCAGCGCGCCTCGAGCGACATCTTCGCGCCCTCCGGAGTCGCGGCGTCTTTCATCGTGAGGTCCGCCTTCACGGTCGATGTCGCCCACGCCCAGTTCCCGGCTGGATGTATTGTCAGGTCAGGGCCTGGCGTCATCCTCACCGACGCGAATGTCGCGAAGAGTGCCTTGGTGCCGGCTTCGTACTCGGACCAGCCCGCATACTTCAGAGGAGCCAGATCGAAGAAAACAAGCCCAGGATCCTTAGCATAGAATGGCGCCGCCTTCGCGGGGTCGAGCGTTGCCCACGCGTCCATGGTAGCGCGCAATGTCTTTTCCACTTCCGCCGCCGAACCGGTCGGCTTCTGGGCCTGTGCGCCGAGCGGCTCCGCAGCGAGCATGACGACCAACGCCGCCGCCGCGCGCATCCGGGGTGCACTGGTCCAGCCTCGCGTCGCATTCATGTCGAAGCTCCCTTCATCATGGCTCCGTCATACCGAGATCCAGGGTCCGGACATCCTATGCTCGGACCGGCCCCCGGTCAACAAGACGACTCCGGATCCTCTTCGAATCAGCGCGTGACGAGCATGCGCCGAGTGAGCCGGAGCACCTTCGCAGTGTGGAGTCGAGAGCTTTTGCCGAACCCCATAGCTCTCGTCGAGACGATTGAGGCGTGCTCGCGCATCTGCTGCACCGGCAAGTTGCCTCCGCATTCGAGCCACCGGCACGCAAACGTGTACCGTCTATTCCGAGCTCGGCATAGTGTCGCAGCGAATTCGGATGGAATCTTCCAGCGTTGCGCCGGTGGCGCGTCGGATAGTGATCGTCAGCCCGTAGGCTTCTGCCGAATACACGCAAGCGGCGTCGCGGTCGTGTCGGCGTTGCGTCGATCCCTGTGTCGTGGTTGCGCCCGAACGGCACGATCGGCCGTGTTGTATTCGGTGCAGACCGGGCTAACGACCAAGAGCGGCCTCACCCTAGCCTTACCCGCCCGCGCTCTCCGGGTAGAGCCGCTCGAACTCGGGGTCGCCGTGGAGGATCGCGAGGTCGGGGTCGCGGCGCGCCCAACCCCCGTCCCGCCAGCCGGCTTCCCAGGCCTTCTTCAACGCCTCGATCGCCTCGGGCTTCCGGAGCAAAATGCTGTAGGTACAGGCCGCGTTGTAGAGCACCGTGGACGCGTTCGACCGCATGGCCATCGCGAGGTTCAGCTCGCGAACGGCGTCGTCCGCACGTTCCAAACCGGCGTAGGAATTAGCTAGCAGCACACGGGCGCGGGCATCCTCGGGGAACCTCTTGAGATGGGCTTCCAAGACCTGAATGTTCTGCAGCGTGATGTTTCGCACTGCGTCCTTCTTTCCGAGGACCTCGAACGCGTTGCGGATGGGTACATAGATGTTGTAGTCCTCGCCGGCGGCGGCCACCGCCGCCTCCGCAATGTCCGCGACCTCCTGGTACTTGCCCGCGGCGAAGAGGACCCGGCCCAGCAGGTGGAAGCCTCCCTCGACGTCGGGCCTTCGCTCGATCGCCTGCCGGACGCGCTGGATGGCCTCGTCGTACTTCTCCTCGGCGTAAAGGATCCACGCCTCGGCCATCCGGATTTCCGGCGAGTCGCCGCCCAGAGCGCTCGCCCGCTGGCTCGCGGCTTTGGCCCGCTCGATCCAGACTGGGGTGCGCGCGGAGCGGTAGTAGGTCTCTGCGCATACGTTGGCGATGGCGGCGTGGGCGAGCGCGAAGCCGGGGTCCATGGCGACCGCGCTGTCGAACATCTGCAGCGCGAACTCCCCGTCCTGATGCGTCATCCGGCGCGCGAAGCTCTTGCCGCGCAGGTACAGGTCGTAGGCCTGGAGGTTATCGGTGGGCTTGGCGGCGAGGGCGGCCTGCTCCTGGGGCGAGAGGGTGATCCGGAGCGCCTGCGCGATCTTGCGCGCTATCTCGTCCTGGACCTCGAAGACGTCCGCCATCTCGCGGTCGTAGCGCTCGGACCAGACGAGTGAATCCGTCTGCGCGTCCACGAGCTGCGCGGTGATCCGCAGCCGGTTGCCGGCGCGCCGGATGCTGCCCGCCAGCACGACGGCCGCCTTGAGCTGCTGCCCGACTTGGGCCGCGGTGACTGACTTGTCCCGGTACGGGAGGACCGTAGGGCGCGAGAGGATTCTGAGGCCTTTGATCTTCGACAGCTCCGTGATGATGTCCTCGGTCACGCCGTCGCGGAGGTACTCGTCTTCCTTGGCCCCGGAGAGGTTCTCGAAGTAGAGGACGGCGATCGACTTCTCGGAGGCCTTCGCCGGGACGCCGGACCGCGAATCGGCGAGCTCCGCGTTGCGTCGGCTTCCAGAGTCGGTGTCGCGCTTGAGGCGCAGGACGTCGGTCTTGAGGTCGGTGGCGGTCTGGTAGCGCAGGCCGCGGTCTTTCTCGAGCGCCTTGCCCAGGATACGGTTGAGTTCCGCTGGAAGGGCCGGGTTCGCCTGGCTGATCGGCGGGGGGTCGCGGTTGAGGATCGCCTCGAAGATGACCGCGGAGGATTCTCCCTGGAAGGGCAGCACCCCGGTGGCGGCCTGATAGAGGACCGCGCCCAGCGAGAAGAGATCGGTGCGCGCGTCGGTGACCTGCCCGCGCGCCTGCTCGGGCGACATGTAGGACACCGTGCCCATGGTGGTGCCGGCCATGGTCAGATCGTTGGGTTGCACAAAGGTGGGCGCCTGGGAGGCACCGTCCGCCCCCAGCGGGAGCGAACGCTCGATCTTGGCCAGGCCGAAGTCCAGGATCTTCGCCTGGCCGCGGGAGTTGACGAAGATGTTGGCCGGCTTGAGATCGCGGTGGACGATTCCCTTCGCGTGTGCCGACTCGAGCGCGTCCGCAATCTGCGTCCCCAACTCCAGGAGCGGACCGAGCTCGAACCGCCCTCGACGGATCGACTCCGCCAGTGTCTCTCCCTCGAGCAACTCCATTGCAATGAAGTGCTGTCCCTCGTGCTGGTCGATCTCGTAGACCGTGCAAATACTCGGGTGGTTGAGGGCCGAGGCGGCGCGGGCCTCACGCTGGAAGCGCTCGAGCGACGCCGCGTCCTGCGCCATCTCGGCAGGGAGGAACTTGAGCGCGACGTGCCGCCCGAGTTTCGTGTCCTCGGCCTCGTAGACGATGCCCATCCCACCGCTGCCGAGCCTGCAGCTCACCATGTAGTGGGAGACGCGCTTTCCGATCAGAGATTCCATCATCCGAAGCACCTTCTCCTCTCAGGCCACCACGCCCAAGCCGGTAAAGATGGGAAGGGCAAACGCGTTCCCTGCCCTCGCGGGTCTTCACGCTCACCACTGACAGCGGCGACGTGTCCAAGATACCATGGCCATGGTGCTCGAATGGTAAACCGAGTCCGGTTGGGACCGCACCATGTCCTTCTGGATCTCGCGCGCTCATTGAAACACAGCCAGCGTCTCACTCGCGCAGCCTTCGTTCGTCAAGAGACTGCGGTCCGCCGCAAGGGCCCTGAGCGCTTCGCCAGGTTGTATGTGGCACTGCGGGTCGATCGGTTGCGAGCGGTGGCAGATTGTCTGCGATCATCGTCGCGCTCTCCCTCCGGCGCCGCGTGTCGCGCTGTCTTCGGGCTGTGACGCCGCTCGGATGGCGGCGATCAACCCTTTGGCGTCGAGGCCGTTCCGATACGCGTCGCGCAGCGCTCGTTCGGCGACCGCACGGGCGACCTCTGCGCGCGCAGCATTCGCGGACACACTCGCGCGCACGTACGTTCCGAGCCCGCGCCGCACCTCGACCAGCGCCTCGCGTTCGAGCTCCCCATAGGCTTGCTTGACAGTGAGCGGGTTGATACGCAGTCGTCGGGCGACTTCCCGGATTGAAGGCACTGGATCGCCCGGGACCAAGGCACCGATCGCGATCGCACGGCGCACCTCATCCATGACCTGGACGTAGATGGGCCGCGGGTCGGCCGGGTCGATGCGCATCACGAGCTCACTCAAGGACACCCCTCAGTATTGGTGATATAGATCACTATATCACTAGCCAAAGAGCAAGGAAGAGGGTGCCGCTTCGTGGAGAGGGCGCGAGGCACGAAGAAGAGGCAACGGCTCCTGGACGAAGCGCAGTGCAGAAGCGGTTTGGATGGCGGCGCGTCAGGAAGGCGAGTACGCTGGATCGGTGATGCGAGAGGCATCTCTCGCAGACGCAGCGAGGGACCCATGGCGCCTTTGCTTCTGGGTGCGGTGCAGATCCTGCTTGCGCTGCAGGCCACGCAAGTCACGCCAGCGACGCTGGTCGGCACCGTGCGGGATGCGGATACCGGCAGGCCGCTCGCGGGCGCGGTTGTCGCACTGACCGACCTCGGCCGCGTCACCACGACCGACGACGACGGACGCTATGTGTTGCGACAGGTCCCTGCCGGGCCGCAGCACATCGCATTTCGCTTCATCGGCTACGCCCGACACACGCTCCTCGCGCTCGTGCCGCAAGATCAGCAGCTGGAGATCAACGTCTCGCTCCAGCCCGAGCCCATTCCCCTGCCGGCCATCCAAGTGCGCGCTCCGGTGATCGTCCCAGGCGTCGATGTCGGCGATCGGACCGCGTTTCCCGACCGCGAAAACTCGATCGCCGCGGTACGCAACCACCCGTTGCTGGCAGAGCCTGATGTTTTCCAGTCACTCGGCGGCGGTGAGGTGGTTTTGAATCCGGAGTCACCGAGCGGGGTTCATATTCGGGGCGGCGCCTCAGATCAAACCGCGTACTTGCTCGACGGGATCCCTGTCTTCAGCCCCTATCACGCCGCCGGTGTATCCAGCGCCTGGAGCCCCGATGCGCTCTCGCGGCTCGTGCTCTCGTCATCCGCGCCGTCGGTTGCATACCCGCACACATTGGGAGGAGCCATCGAGGCGACCACGCGCGCACCGGGAGCCCGCCTCCGCGCACAGGGGACGTTCAGCAGCACCCAAGCGCGTCTCACCCTCGACGGCCCGCTCGGCATGGCCGGGGCGGTCTACGTGGTGAGCCTGAGGTCGGGCCTCCCTGGCGCCTTCGCGCCGAAGGACGATCCCGATTACCTGAAGGGCGAGACCGGCGACTGGCTGGCGAAGCTCGAGGTGCCGGTGCTCGGCGGGCGGGTTCGCCTCCTCGGTTATGACAGCGCCAACGAGATCGGCGCTGCGGCGGTGGCGAATGCGTCGGGTCAAGTTTCCGGCCGCAACGTCTTCGAGTGGCACAGCCAATCGCTGGGCGCCGAGTGGAGGCGTGTCTTCTCGAGCACCGAATTGCGCCTCCTTGGATGGAACGCCGACAGTGATGCGAGCTCGAACTGGACCGCTCATGGCGCCCGAGTCGACATGGCGTCAGCTCGTGGCGACGAAGGCCTTCTTGCCACCGTGGAGCACAGCTCGAACCGCGCGACCACGATCGCAGGCATCCGTCTCGAACGCAGCAGGACCTCGTATCGCATCGAGTCCGATTCCACCACGGTGCCCTCCTGGTGGCTGAACGCGCAAACCCCAGTCGCAGCTGCGTTCGCCCAGCACGCGAGAATGATTGGACCCCGCATGGAGCTCGGCATGGGGGCATCTCTCGCCGCCACTGGGGGTGACCTTCACCTGGGGCCGCGCGCGCAGCTGCGATGGAACCTGTCGCCGCAGCTCGCGCTCTCCGGTAGCTACGCTCGCTTGCACCAGTTCGCACAGTCTTTCCGCAACGCAGAATCGCTGGTCGGCAACGTGTTCCCGGTCGATCTCTACATGGGGGCCGGCGCTCCAGGGGTCCCCGTCGCCCGGAGCGATCAGGGCGTGGTCGCAGCCGTCTACCGCCCTTCGGTCCGGGTGCGACTCGGCCTGCAAGTGTATGAGCGCGTCGCCGATGGACTGCTGTTGGTCGCACCACGAGACGGCGGGCCGTTCACGACTTCGGGTGCGTTCGCCGTCGGGTCCAGCGAATCGCGCGGCCTGTCTGCGGATGCCGCTGTGAGCGCCGTGCACTACGGCATCGTCGCGAGCTACGGCCTGCAGCGCGTGCGATTCGCGTATGACGAGTCGAGTTACGTCCCCGATCACGGCGCCGTTCATCTCCTGGAGGGCGGAGTCATCGTCTTCCCGACTGCCTCCTTCTCGGTCCGCGTCGGCGCGAGCGGTGCCTTGGGCCGGCGCACGACGACCGTGTCAGGCGATTTGCTGTGGGAAGCCTGCAATCTCCTCGACCGCGGATGCGAGTTCGGTGGAAACCCGAACTACGCTGGAGAGCTGCTCGGCGCCACCGCGCTCCCGGCCTATTGGAGAATCGACCTGGGCCTGCGCAAGAGCTGGCACGTCGAGATCGCAGGACGTGACGCGTCGATCGCACTCTTCGGCACGGTCACGAATGTCCTCGACCGCAAGAACGTGTTGACCTACGCCAGGAATCCCTCGACCGGGGAGCTCGTCGCAATCGAGATGCGCCCGCAGGTTCCACTCGTCGTCGGGCTCGACTGGCGTTTCTGACCTGGACGCTCCCGCGCTGTCACAAAGTCACCGAGTCGCTGGTTCCTAGCAGTGGGGACGGTGTGGACAGGCGAGGACCGATTCAATGCCACGAGAAGGCGTCGGCTGGTTGGTGAGTGCAGGGCGGCACGGGGATGGTGCGCTGACGGAAACGATCCTGTCGTTCGAAGACCAGTTCGTGGCGCTGTTCGACGCGCACTTCCAGCGGCTCACCCGTTACATGAACCGCTTGTCGGGCGAGCCAGACCTGGCCGCCGACCTCGCCCAAGAAGCGTTCGTCAAGCTGTACCGGAGGGGATCGCTCCCGGATGCACCGGAGGCATGGCTGGTGAGCGTCGCGATGAACCTCTTCCGCAACGTCAAGTCGAGTCGGAGCCGGCGGCACCGGCTGCTGACGCTCGGTCGCGGCGAAGGGGTGCATTCCGATCCGCCGCCATCCCCCGAACAGGGGGTGGCGACGGCAGATGCCCGCCGGCGCGTGCGCACGGCGCTCGACCGACTTCCGCAACGTGAACGGTGCATGCTCCTGCTCCGAGCGGAAGGCTACAGCTACCGGGAAATCGCCGCGGCGCTGCAATTGAACGAAGCGAGCGTCGGAGTTCTTCTGGCGCGGGCGCGAAGCGCGTTTCGGTCCACCTACGGGGATGCATTCGATGCACCTTGACGAGGAACAAGTTCAGCGTCTCCTGGACGGCGAGCTCGCACCTTCGGCGGCTCTGTCCGCTCGCGAGCACCTGGCGGTGTGCAGCGACTGTGGCCGGCGCGTTGCCGAAGCGGCGAAAGAAGAGCAACAAATGCAGGTGTTGCTCCGCCACCTGGATGACCCACTGCCGCGGGTGGCCGCCGAAGCCATCACAGCCAAAGTGCCCGGGCACGATTTCGGACGGATGCGATGGGCCGCGGGAATCCTCGTGTCTCTGGGGATCGCGGGCGCGGCATACACGGCCCCCGGCTCGCCGTTTCCGGCGTGGATCGATGGCGCGGTGCAGTGGATGCGTGGTGACTCGCATTCTGCCGCTCCGGTTCCGGCTCCCCTGCCGGCCACCGATCCGGTACCGGATGTCGCAGGCATCGCGGTCGTCCCCGGACGCGAGCTCGTCATTGTTTTTTCGTCGCAGCAATTTGAGGGTCAGGCACAGGTGTCGCTGACTGACGGTGCGGAGGTCGTCGTCCGCGCGCCGATCGGAGCTGCGACGTTCACCTCCGATATGAATCGGCTCGTCATCGACAACCAGGGTTCCGCCGCCACTTTCGACATCCAGATTCCACGCACTGCTCCGCGCGTCGAGATCCGAGTGGACGGCATTCTTGTCTTTCTCAAAGAGGGCGCTCGCGTCACCACCTCGAAGTCCACCGAACCACGCGGTCCCTACGTCCTGCCCCTCAGACCGTAGGCATCGTAGGATCCAGAGTCGTTGTCACAAACTTCCTGCGTCGTCTGTTCCCACGATGAAGAACAGCGTTTCACAGGATTCCACACGTGGAGGAGTCAGGTGTCGAAATCCCGGGAGGTGGCCGAATGAGACCCGCAATGCTCGCGATCGTCGGCGTCGCGCTGATATCGGGAGTTTGCCGCGCCGAAGTTCGCGCGCACTTGGACACCGAGGGCCTATCCCCATCGCTGCGCGATCGCGGCCAGGGAGTTTCTTCCTCGATGTTCGGGATCTACATCCAGAAGGGGCAGCTCATCGTCTATCCGTACTTCGAGTACTACGTCGATTCGAACGCCGAGTACGCGCCCAACGAGCTTGGCCGCACTGAGGACATCGACTATCGCGGGGAATACGAGGCTTTCGAGGCGCTCCTGTTCGTCGGCTACGGCCTGTCCGACCGGCTCGTGCTCGAGCTAGAGGGTGCGATCATCCAGGCGGAGCTGGAAACAAGCAGTGATGACCTCTCAGGCCTTCCCCCCGAGATCGAGGAATCCGGACTCGGAGACGTGGAGAGCCAACTCCGCTGGCGATGGGCGAAGGAAACGCCGACGCGCCCCGAGGTCTTCAGCTATTTCGAGACCGTCTTCCCCACCCAGGAGAAGGGTTCCCTCATCGGGACGACCGACTGGGAGTTCCAGTTGGGTGCGGGCGCGATTCGCGGATTCTCGTGGGGTACGATCACCGCTCGCCTGGCCGTGGAGTACGAAGTCGCCGAGAAAAGCGTCGGCCTCGGCGAGGCTGCCCTCGAGTATCTCAAGCGTCTGTCGCCAGCGTGGCGAATTTTCGGGAGTGTCGAAGGAACCGGCGACGAGATCGAGCTCATCACCGAAGCCCAGTGGCATTTCGCCCGCCTCGCGTGCCTGAAACTGAACAACGCCTTCGGCGTGACGTCCAAAGCGCCCGATTGGGCCCCAGAAGTCGGCGTGCTGTTCAGCTTTTAGCGATCGTTGCGTTCTTCCAGAGTCCGAACGAGCCGGCGCGGAACAATACTCGCGCCTGGCTTTCTTCGCGGACAAGCCTCCGGCGTCTGTCACAACTTTCACGTCTTGTTTGTTCCTTCGGGTGAATTCTAGGCGGGGGGCCCCGTCCGAATGACCACAAGGAAGGAGACTGAGTCCCGATGCGAAAGAGCGCGGCAATTCTTGTCGGCATCGTCATCGCTATCGCGGCGATCGGCGGTTGCAGCAATTCGACCAGTCCCGGACCCGACGATGCGCCCTGCAAGGGCGCGACACCCGACGACCAGATTCCCATCCCGATCCAGCCGAGGAGTGACCGAGTGGACCTCGATCCTCCCTCGTTCACGAACCCCAAGGACGTGACCAATTCGCTGTTCCCGATCTCCCAACTGCAGAGCGCCATCCTTTTGGGCAGCGTCGGCGGGGTCCCTCTCCGGGTCGAAACCACGTTGCTCCACTACACGAAGACGATCGACTTGGGCGATGAAGAGATCGACGTCCTGGTTTCGCAGTACATGGCGCTTCTCGGTGGCCGCATCGAAGAGGTCGCGCTCGACTGGTACGGCCAAGCCGACGACGGATCGGTTTGGTACTTCGGAGAGGACGTTTTCAATTACGAGAACGGCGTCCTGGCGGACACGGATGGAACTTGGATCACGTGCGAAGACGGTCCCGAGGCCATGATCATGCCAGCCAGTCCGCAAGTCGGCGACGTGTACCGACCCGAAAACACCTACCCCCTCGTGTTCGAAGAAGTGATCGTCAAGTCCGTGGGTCGGACCGTGAATGGGCCGACCGGCCCCGTCGCGGGCGCCATCATCGTCGAGGAACTCCACATGGACGGCACCCGGGAAGACAAGACGTTCGCCCCCGGTTACGGCGAATTCTCCACCGGCTCGGGCGGTGACCTGGAGGCCATCGCACTCGCCGTGCCGACGGATGCCCTCATAGGTCCGCCCCCGAGCGAGCTCACCACCGTGTCGGATGGGGCGTACGCGGCGTTCGACGCCGCCCACTTCGCCAACTGGGGTGGGGCGGCCGCGACTTTGAACTCGATGAACACCGAGTGGAACACCTACCAAGCGCGCGGAGTGCCACCGCTGCTCGAAATCCAGATGGACGACGCACTCGCTGCGCTCGACGCGGCGATCACGGCCACCGACGCTGTAGCAGCGCGCCACGCGGCGCTCGACGTGGCGCTCGCCACGTCCGATTTCGCGCTTCGCCACCGGCCCCGGGTCGAGATCGACTATATCCGGCTCGACTTGTGGGCCCGAAGACTCCAAATAGATACCGAGGCCAACGACATCGACGGCATCGCGAGCGACGTCGCGATTCTCGAGTGGGTGTGGGATCGTCTCGCTTTTCCCGAGGCGGAAGCGAGTCCAATTGCTGCTGCGATTGCGCGGGCAAGAGCGGGAGCCAGGCGCACCGACCTCGACGCAGTCCTGCATGCGGCCGATGATATTCGTCGAGTCGTCAGCCATCGAGTGGGCGCGGATGGCCGTTGAGGAACCGATCGAAGTAGCGCGTCCCGTTTCACGCTCTCTTGCACGATGTTCTCGAGCCGAGCGTTACAAACCGCTGCTTCGCCTGTTCCTGCTCATGACAGTTCCATCCATCCTTTTCCATGAGGAGGCGGTTTCAATGGCGACGGCACGAAGCATCCGGATCATCGGAATTCTCGCACTCGCTGCTGCGGGCTGCAGCGAGAACGCGATCGGCCCGAGCAGCGGGCCAGTTGCGCCCGCGGCGGCGAACCGAGACGCGAACCCGACCAGCGATGACTGCGGCGGCCTCCCGGTCGCTCCCGAGAATCTCCGCGTCGATCTCCAAACGCCTGCGTTCGCGGATCCCACCGAGGTCACGAACCCACTCTTCCCGATCGGCAAGCTCGACCGGGTCATCCTGCTCGGATCCGTCGATGGCCTGCCGCTGCGAGTCGAGACCACTCTCCTCTCCAGCACGCGGGAGATCGCGCTCGACGGCGAAGAAGTCGAAACCCTCGCCTCCCAGTACATCGCCTGGCTCGATCGGCGGATCATCGAGGTCGCCATCGATTGGTACGGTGAAGACGGCGATGGCGCGGTGTGGTACTTCGGCGAAGACGTGTTCAACTACGAGGACGGTATCATCGCGGACACCGACGGCACCTGGCTTGCCGGGCGGGACGGGCCGGTGGCGATGATCATGCCCGCCGCCCCCGAGATCGGCAACGTGTGGCGACCCGAGAACAGTTGCCCGCTCGTGTTCGAAGAAGTGACCGCGACCGAGACCGGCGTGACCGTGGCTGGCCCGCGTGGTCCGATCGCGGGTGCGTTGATTGTGCGTGAGCTGCACATGGACGGCTCATTCGAGGACAAGACGTTCGCGCCCGGCTACGGCGAGTTCTCGACCGGTTCCGGGAGCAACCTCGAGGCTGTCGCTCTTGCCGTGCCGACGGACGCACTTGAGGGACCTGTTCCCGACCAAGTCGAGACCATGTCCGACGGCGCCGAAGTCATTTTCAAACTTGTGCAATCCGGACGCTGGGCGGATGCGGCTGCCACCGCCGCCGAGATGGACGATGCCTGGGATTCGTTTCAGGCAACGGGTGTACCCCCGATGCTCGGCGCGCGGATGAGCGATGCTCTCGAGGCGCTGCACTCGGCAATCGAATCTCGCAACAGGGCGGAGTCCCGCCAAGCGAGCGTGGACGTCGCCTTGACGAGCCTCGATTTCGAGCTCCGTCACGAGGAACGAGAGGAGATCGACCGCGATCTCATCGAGGTCTGGGCCCGGCAGCTCCTCATCGACATCCAGGCCCGCGATCGTGGCGCGATCAAAGGTGATCTCGCCAGCATCCAGTGGATTCGCAGCCGACTGAAGAACTTCGACAGCGTCATGGACGCTGAACTTCGCACGCTCGGGGCCGCGGCGCATGCGGGAGATCTCGATGCCGCCACCACGAGCGCCGCGAGACTGCGCGAAACGCGCGCACGACATTCGAGTTATGATTCCTGATTCACGGCTGCGTCGCGCCGATGCGCTGAACGTTGATGGGCAACACGACAAGGGCGGTCGAGTTCAAGGGAACCGACCGCCCGTCTCTTCAGGATGCGGTCGTGGAATGTGGAACCTCCTGGGCTGCTGCGAGATCCAAGCCGGTCGGTCACGACCCACCGCCTTCGTTGACTCCACCCCAGCGTGGAGTAGACTGGATGTTTCCTTGACGCTAGAGGAGACCACCATGCCACGCCCGGCTCCAGGACCCGTCCCGGAAGGGATGCACACTCTCACGACTCAACTCTGGTACGACGGCAATTGCGCCCAGGCCATCGACTTCTACCAGAAGGCATTCGGCGCCGAACTCGCAGCTCCGATCGCCCACGGACCCGATGGCAAGACTGTCATGCATGCGATGATGAAGCTCGGGAACTCGCACGTGATGATGGCGGATGCCTGGCCGGGCGCTTGGGAGATGGCCCCCAAGGGTTCGGCCACCGCGGGACTCTTCGTCTACGTCGAGGATTGCGACCGCCTGTTCGGTCGCGCGACCCAGGCCGGATGCGAGACGATCTTCCCGTTAACGGACATGTTCTGGGGTGATCGGATGGGGAAGCTGAAAGATCCCTTCGGCCACTGCTGGGCGATCGCGACGCACAAGTGGCTGATGACACCTGAGGAAGTGAAGCAGGGCCAGGCCGAGTGGCTGAGGTCGATGAAGCGCTGAGACGGGACTTGTCACAAGAACACAGTCTCCGTCGTCGTCGGTGACGGTGAAACGGTTGAGTTGGTCGGTGCGACAATCGCGCCTGCCAGGAGCCAACCGTTTCCCCGTCCCGCACGATGCCGACCAGCGTCGCCACTGTGAATCCTGGTTCGTGCCGGGGCCCTCACTCGAGCAGAACCACCTTACGTGTTTCGATTCCATCCTCGGTGACGAGGCGCAGGGCGTAGACGCCCGAGGGTTGACGCGTACCACGGTCATCGCATCCATCCCAGACCGCGCGCTGGCGCCCGGCGCTGTACCGGTGCCCCGGTCAAGGACTGGGCGGCGTTCGTGGTCCTCGGCTTGCCCACGCCGCCCGACAACGACGCGCGTCCGCTTTGGCTCATTCCGGTCCTCGTCGTCATCGTGGTGGGGACGCTTGTCATCGCCGAGAGACGCCGGAGGTCGGCACGCCGGCCGCCACTCCTCGAGAGCGGTTCGCCGATTTGATCGAGTCTATTGAAGCAACTTGCGGATCTCTACCGCCAGAGCTGCGCCGTCGAGAAGGCGGTCCTCCGCAAGTCGGCCGACCAGCTGGTGCATGAAGAACTCCGGCGCCGGCGGCTTGTCGCTCCAGGTTCGACCGGGCGGGTAGATGAGATACACGTCCCAGGCTGGCTCCGCCGTGAGTCCGAGGGTCGGCTGGAAGAGCTGCCCGAGCGCTTGAGTGTCGACCCAGTAGTGGCGTGCGCGGGGATCTGGAACGAGCGCCGTCGCTTTGCGCGACGACCGCGCATCGTCCGTTCTCAGAATGGGCTCCCAGACCACGTAGATCACGAGCTCCTGGCTTTCGATCGTGGCGAGCACCTGCTCCTGCACCTCACGGGCGCCGCGTTGGCAGCCGGGTCAGGTGGGTGCGAGGAGCATCAAGAGTCGAGTTTTGTCTCGATCCTCGTTGAAGCGCGCTCGAAGTCCGTCACCGCGGGCGGAAAGTCGCTCCACGCGTGACGAGTCGTCCGCCGCCGCCTCGAGTTGGAGGAACAACGGCGAGAACTCGGCCTTGCCCGATCGCTGCAGTTGGATCTCGATCTTTTGTGCGGCGAATTCGAGCACGCCAACGAGACGGTTCCCATCGGCGGATTGCTGGCCGGCGAAATTCGCATCCGCGGCGGAAAACCCGAGCTTCACCACTCCGTTCGAGAGCTCGACTTGCACCGGATAATTCTCGACGCCGAAGTCGACGACGTCGAACTCCCCCGCCCAACGAGAACCAAGCTCGTCGAGATCGAGCACCAGCTGCGGCGTTCGGCCGTCCGGCAGTGGAACGGCGCCGATCCAGTGACCAGACAGAGCGGGCGGTTCGCTCGCGGCGGCGCTCGCCATCGAGCCGAGCACAGTCGCCGCGGCAGCCAGGGCGAGCCGGATCGATCGGATGTCGGTCCACGCGCCGGTTCTCATGTCGTCACCATTCCTCCTACGCCGTGGCCAGGAAGTATCAGTCCGGCCGGGTCACGAAGGCGAAAGAGGTTGGGCTCGGCAGCGTCGAGCCGTGCAGGTCCCGCATTGCTCCACCGATCGTAATCGTGTACTTGGTGTTCGGCGCCAAGGGTGCGTTCGGCTGGAAATACACGAAGGTATTGTCGGTCCAGTAGAACTGGCCGCTCGCGGGCGGCACGATGGACCACGCCGGCGTGAGCGTCGAGCGCACGATGTAGGTGTTGAACCACAGATAGATCCGGAGATTGGTGGTGAAGTCGACGAACACCTGACCGTTGCTGGGCGACGTGCTGCGGATGGCCACCGGTTCGGTCGCGAACGAAAACTCGAACGGTTGCGGCAACGGCGTGCCATCCAGGTCGCGCGCCGTGTCCTCGATGCGCACCGTGTAGGTCGTGAGTGCACGCAGCGGTCCGCCGGTGTACAGCGTGAGATCGTGGTCGGCCAACCACAGAAAAATCGGCGCCGTCGATGGCGTGATGGTGAGCGCGTTTTCGACCGATGCTCGGTTCATCTTGCTCGGGAACGTGATCCGGAGGCTGCTGAAGGCGAGCAAGCTGATGTTCTGCGCCCCGTCCTCGGGCCAGGTCTGGATGGTGGTTTGGCTGCTGCCGGATTGGATGGTCCGAAAGGTGAATTGCAGCGGGAAGCGCATCGCCTGCCCGGCCGAGTCTTGTGCCGTGCTCGCGAGCGTGATCACGTAGCTGGAATCGACATAGGTCTCACGCTGGCGCGGGATGAATCGCAGGCTGCGGATGTTGCGGAATGTCGTGATCTCGCCGCCCGGCGCGACTTCTCGGTACCCCGGCGGGGCGATGTCCGATTCTCTGCTCCCCGTCCAGTCTGTACGGGTGACCGATGCAACCTGGCTCCAATAGAAGACCCCGGTCGTCGGGGGGGTGGTGGAGAATGCCGCCTGCACGCTCGCACGATCCATCGGCACCATGAAATCGATGCCGATGGAGAGACGGCTGCTCGGGCCGTAGTCCATCACCACTTCCGATCGATGCGCGGGAGCGAAGGAGCGCACGGGATCCGGCGTCGTCGACAACACGATGGCGCCGACGTAGCTCACGCTGCCGGCGTAGACGGCGATCCGCTCCAGTCTCTCGATGCGATGATTGTCGGCTCGGATGATCACGTCGTAGGTTCCCGGCGCGAGCCCGGTGAGGGCGAAGGCGCCCGTGTCGCGGTCGATCGTCGTCGAGTCCACCGGTCCGGCCTGCGCTGCGATCACGCGGGCGGCGCTCGTCGGCGGGTCGATTCTCCCGACGATGTTGCCTGTGTTTGGGCCTGGGAATCCTCCGCCAAGGGGTACGACGTTCGTGACCTGGTATTCGCTGCAGGAGTTGGCGAGCAGGGAAATGGCCACGCATTGCATGGCCACTCGGATGCACTTCGACGGCTTCATGATCCACACCTCTGCTTCGAGAGTTGTACGGCTCCGGAGAGGCAAGGAGTCGCACCCGACTGGAACCCGCGCCGATTCCATGGCGCGCTCGATCGTTCTCATGCACTTGCCGCGATTATATCAGGTGATTCGCGAGCGCATGGAAGAGGTCGCATGCGGGTCTCGGTCTACCGCACGAGCGGGCGTGCGCTGGTCCCGACGTCTGGCAGCGTCAAGAGCTGCAGCCTATTCCGAGTCCAGGACGATGTCGTACGTACACCGTTGCGTGCCGCCGGGTGCGCGCGTCACCGCGAGCACGGGGTTGCCGCCGTCTCTTGCCCAGGTATGCCATGCGGGCGTCATGCGCGGGTCGTCGGCGAAAACGAGTTGGCAGGTCGAGCGGCAGAGGTGCGTCTTGTACCCAGGTGCTCGGGCCAGTAGATGGATATGCTGTGGAATGGGCAGACTGGCGTAGCCGCCGGGCCGGATCGTGCGGAGCTCGTAGCGTCCGTCGGCGTCGGTGCGCATGAATCCAAACAGGCGCGACATTGGCTCATCCATCGGATGCTCCGGCGTGTACTCCCCCTTCGCGTCGGCGTGGAACACCTCGACGAGCACGCCGGCGATCGGCCGGCCGTCGCCGTCACGTACGGTGCCGGAGACGACGAGTGGGGCTCCCGGTTCGGAGGGCGAGACAAGCACGGCCGCGGCTCGACGGGTCCGCTGGCGCAAGACGCCACGCAAGCGCAGGTTCTCGCCGCGCTCGAGACCATACGGCCCTGCGACGAGCTGGTGTAAAAGGTCGAAAACGAGATCGTTTGCTGGATTGTCTTCGAGTTGTTTCTCGAGCCGCTCTCCGACACGCTCTGCCCCTTGGTCACGCACGGCCTGGTCGAGATCCGTGGAATCGAGGCTCGAGTGTTCGCCTGCTGGGGCAGCGCGCGTGAGCTTGCAGGTGTGAAAACCGCACGCGAGAAGGCAGACGGTGGCGCTGCGGGTCAGGAACTGCGCGAGCGGCGATCGCGAGCACATGACGTTCTCAATAACGCAGGAAGCTCGTCACTTGCCGCCCGACGAGGCGATCCCGTCCACGCAAGGCCTCGAGCTCGATGAGGAATGCGACTTCGAGGACGTTGCCCCCGAGCTCCTCGACGAGCGCGCAGGCCGCCTGTGCGGTTCCGCCCGTGGCCAGGAGATCGTCGATGATGACGACGCGTTGCCCGCGGCGCACGGCGTCGCGATGCAGCTCGAGTGTGGCCGTCCCGTACTCGAGGTCGTAGGAACGCTCGACCTTGGCAGCCGGCAGCTTCCCGGCCTTGCGGATGGGGACGAAGCCGCCGCCAAGCGCGAGTGCCGTCGGAGCGGCGAACAGGAATCCGCGTGATTCGATGCCGGCGAAAACCTCGACATCGCGGCCGCGAAAGGTTTCGACGAAGAGATCGACGGCGGACTGGAAGGCGCTCTGGTCTTGCAGGATCGGCGTGATGTCGCGGAACAGGATTCCTGCCACCGGGAAGTCGGGCACGTTGCGCACGCGCTGGCTGAGCTGCTGCACGACTTGTTGGCGGTCGAACACCATGACTCCGCAGGTTCGAATGGGTCGCGCGCCCGGTTGGGCGGCGCGCTCGAGCATGCGTGGGGGAAAATGGTCGGGGCGAGAGGATTTGAACCTCCGACCCCCTGCTCCCGAAGCAGGTGCGCTACCAGGCTGCGCTACGCCCCGAAACCATCGAATCGCTCTTGGCGGGTCGACCGCCAGCACACTATAGGGGCTCGCGCGGGGCCTGTCCAGGCCACGCTGGTGCCGGGACGCGGCCCATAAGCGGCGAGAAACGGCAGGCGCCGAGGTTTGACGTCGCCACATAGCCTTCCTTCCGCACCAAGAGCAACAGGCGCTGGTGTGGATGACGGCCCACCGGAAGTACGAGCCGGCCCCCAGGGGCGAGTTGATCGAAGAGCAGCCCCGGCACTTCCGGAGCGGCGGCGCTCACGTGAATCGCGTCGAACGTCGAGTGTGCGGGCCAGCGCAGGTCGGCCGCGATGTCGACGCGCACGTTGTCGTAACCGAGCGCGTGCAGCAGGGCTGCGGCGGGCCGCGCCAGCTCCGGCTCGCGTTCGAGGCTGCACACCTCGCGGGCCATGCACGCTAAAATCGCCGTTTGATAGCCACTGCCGGTGCCGATCTCGAGAACGCGTTCCCCGCCGCGAAGCTGCAACGCCTCGGCCATCAACGCCACGGTGTCGGGCGGTGGCGTTTTCTGTCCCGCGCCGATGGGGAGTGCGTGCGGCCCGTAGGCTTTGTCCACCAACGCTGCCGCAACGAAGCAATGGCGCTCGACGTGCAGCATGGCACCGAGCACACGCGCATCTTCCACGCCGCGGCTCGCGCGCACGCCTTCCACCATGCGCCGCCGGGCGAGCGCGAGCTTCACATCGGTGGTGACTGCCATGACTCGACGAAGGCCTCCAGTTCAACGAGTGCGCGGTAATCGGTCAGGTCGACGAGAAGCGGCGTTACCGAGACAAAGCCTTGTTGCACGGCGGATGCATCGGAATGACCGTCCACGGCCCATTCCGGCCCCGTGCCTCCGACCCAATAGTAACTGCGTCCACGCGGGTCCTGTTGCTCGACGACGCTGTCGATGTACTGGCGCGAACCAAGCCGCGTGACGCGGATACCACGGATGTGCTCGGGGGCGAGGTTCGGGATGTTGACGTTGAGCAGCCGGTTGCGGCCGAGAGGAAAACGCAACAACGCTTCGACGAGGCTGCGCACCAGCGGCTGCAAGGGTTCGAACTGCAAGTTCTCGCGCCCGGCGACCGAGATGGCGATGGCGGGGATGCCGAGAATCGTGGCCTCGATCGCAGCAGCGACGGTCCCTGAATACGTGACGTCTTCGCCCATGTTGGGACCGTGATTGATGCCCGAGAGCACCCAGTCGGGGCGCTCGGCCAGCAGCTTCTCGACCGCGAGCAGTACGGCGTCGGTGGGTGTGCCGGAGACTGCGTGATGCGAGGCATCGAAGGTCGCGACGCGCAATGGGTGATCGAGCGTGAGCGAATGGCCGGCGCCGCTGCGCTCACGATCGGGGGCCACGACGCGGATTTCCCCGAGCCCGGTGACGGCGCGCTCGAGCGCCGCCAGGCCGGTGGCGCGGATGCCGTCGTCGTTGGTGAGGAGGAAGCGCATCACGACTCCGCCGAATGTCGCGAAGCGAGGAAGGCGACGAAGGGGGCCCATCGCGGGCCCCCATGCTGGTCGGGGCGACTGGATTTGAACCAGCGACCACCTGCACCCCATGCAGGTGCGCTACCAGGCTGCGCTACGCCCCGATTGCAGATCGAGCGCTCCACGGGCGCCCATCGTATCAGCCCGGTTCGGAGCGGGCAAGGCAGAGGGTTGCACGCTGCGGACGGATCTAGGCCGCGCCGGGGTCTGTGTGCGCAGCGAGTCGTGCAACGAGCTCGGCGGCAAGATCGCGCCCGCGGTTGCGGGCATAGAAGTCATCGCGGAACGCGACGCGCGCTGCGGGCGCGACGTTGCCTTCGGCATCCAGCAATGCATGCGGCCGCGGACCCCAACGTCCGAACTCGCGTTTGTCGGCGCCGAAGAAGACGAGGAGAGGCAGCTCGGGGCTCGCGAACAATTGCCGCACGTCCGCGTGCTCCTCTGCCAGGAAAATGCGCATCCAGATGTGCTGCCCCAAGGTGAACAGCCGCTCCGCTTGCCCTACATTCGTCACGCTGTCGGTGCAGCCGAGATCGGCGAGAGCCAGGACGCGCACCGGCCGTGGGTAGGCGCTGAAGAATGCGCGCCGCGTTTCTTCGACCTCGGTGGCGGCGAAGGCCGCTGCGAGCGCCGCCGCCGCCGCCGTGCCCGCCGATTCCACCAGTTCCAGGAAGGTCCGCCCGCGCGCCCAGCCGTCTGGCCCCAGGCCGCCGTAGGGCGGCGGTTCGTGCGGCGGGCCGCTGCCACCCACAGGGAGCTGGAGCGGCATCTCAGTCGAGTCTCCGGCGCAAGGCCTGGAGCTCGTCCTTCAAGAACTTCAACACGGTGCCGCTCTTTGCGTCCTCCACCGTGGCGGTCACCAGCTGCGCCGCGGGTTCGTCACGACGCATGCGCTCGCGCAGCTGCAAGCGCGCCCCTTGGATGGTGTAGCCCTGTTGATACAGCAGGTCGCGGATGGCCATGACCATGCGAATGTCGCGTTCGCGATAGCTGCGATTCCCGGCGCGGTTCTTTTTCGGTCGCAGGTCCGAAAACTCCGATTCCCAATAGCGCAACACGTGCGGCTTGACGCCAGTCATGTCCGCCACTTCGCTGATCGAGAAGTAGAGCTTGTTCGGGATGGTCATGAGGCTCCTCTCGTTGCGCTCCACGACTCCGGTTTGGGAGCGCGAAGCATGAGGTCTCGCAACGCCTGGCGAGGGTCTTTGCCCTCGAAGAGAATCTGGAACACTTGCGCTGTGATCGGCATCTCGACGTTGTGCTGGCGAGACAGCTCCATGGCGGCGCGCGTGGTGCGCACGCCTTCCGCCACTTGGTCGATGGCCGCGAGCGCCTCGGGCAAGGAACTGCCACGACCAATGGCTTCGCCGAGATTGCGGTTGCGGCTGTGCCGGCTGGTGGCGGTGGTGACGAGGTCGCCGAGACCCGCCAGACCGGCGAAAGTTTCGGCGCGCGCGCCGAGCGCGGTGCCGAGGCGTGTCATCTCGGCCAGCCCGCGCGTGAACAAGGCGCCGCGGCTATTGTCCCCGAAACCGAGACCATCGCAAATGCCGGCTGCGATGGCGATGACATTCTTGAGCGACACTCCGAGTTCGACGCCGACCAAATCGGGGTTCGTGTAGACCCGAAACGTCTCGGTGGTGAAGAGTTCCTGCACGCGCTGCAACACCTGTTCGTCACTGCCAGCCACGACGACCGTGGTCGGCATGCCGCGAACGACCTCTTCCGCATGGCTCGGCCCCACGAGCGACACGATCTGCTTGGCCGAGTGCTGCAGCTCTTCGCCCAGCACCTCGGACATGCGCTTGCCCGTGTCGAGCTCGAGACCCTTCGCCACGTTGATGGCGATTGGATCGCGGCCGGGCTGGGCGCGCTGGACCTGTCGAGCGACCTCGCGCATGGCGTGCGAGGGCACCGCGAGGACGAGCATGTCGGATGCGGCCACCACCGAGGCAAGGTCGCTCGTGACACGAATGGAATCAGGGAGCACGGTCTGTGGCAGATAGCGCGCGTTGCGGCGCGAATGCAAAAGCGCGGCGGCGCGCTCGGGCCGGTGGTCCCACAGCCAGGGCCTTTTCTCTGCCAAGAGCACGGCGAGCGCCGTTCCCCAGCTGCCCGCGCCGAGGATCGCGACAGTGCTCATCGCATCTCCTCCTGCACGCCTGTCAATGCGGCACCTTGGTTGCGCCTCTGTCGCAAGAGGCCTTTTTCGTTGCCGCGAACGAGGCGCTGGATGTTGGCCGCGTGCCGGACCCAGACGACGACGACAAGGGCACAGACGAGCAGTAGGCGCGTCCAATCGATCGAGTCGCGTGCAGCGCCGGAAACGCCGATCGCAATCGGCAGCGCCAGCGATCCGAGCAGACTGCCAAGCGACACAATGCCGCCGGAGGCCAGGAATGCGATGGCGAACACACCCAGACACACGCAGAAAGCAGTCGGTTCGAGCGCGGCGAAAACTCCGGCGGAGGTGGCGATGCCCTTGCCGCCACGGAAACCGAGATAGAACGGGAACATGTGACCGAGAATAGCAGCCAGACCGCACAACGTCGCTCCCCCGCCCGGCCCGAGGACGGGCGACGGCAAACGCGCGATGAGCAGAACCGCGACGGCGCCCTTGGCTGCATCGAGCGCCAGCACCGCGAGCGCCGTCCAGGCCCCGAGGGCGCGGAAGACATTTGTCGCTCCCAGGTTGCCGCTGCCGACCTTGCGCAGGTCGACGCCGCCGAAGAGGCGTGCCGCCAACAGGCTCCACGGGATCGAGCCCACGAGATAGGACAGCACCAATGCGGCCGCGAGTCTCATACGACCTCCACGCCGTCGCTGGGGCTCGTGCGCAGCTCGATGCGGAGCGGCGTTCCGGGGAACTCGAAGGCATCGCGCAACATGTTGTTCAGGTAGCGCAGATACGTGCGATCGAAGAACTCCGGATTGTTGACGTACAACGCGAATCGTGGCGGCCGGACGCCCACCTGCAGGCCGTATTTCACCTGGCCATTGCCGCCGCCGTAGTAATGCGGCGGCCGCCGGCGCGTCGCGTCTTCGAGCACGCGGTTGACCTGCGCGGTGGGAAACGCGCGCGCGCGGGCTTCGCCGACGCTCCAGGCGCTCTCCAGCACCTTGTGCACGCGCTGCCCGTGTGTCGCCGAGACGTAGAGTAGCGGGGCGTAGCGTGCGAAGGGGAACTGGCTGCGAAAGATGCGTTCGTAGGCGATGGCGGTGGACGTATCCTTCTCCACTAGATCCCACTTGTTGAAGCAAACCACCAGGCCTTTGCCGGCGTGGTGGATCCGCCCGGCGATGCGTGCATCCTGCTGCGCGATCTGCATGGTCGCATCGAGGAGGAACACGCAGACATCAGCGCGGTCGATGCTGCGCAACGTGCGCAGCGCGCTGAAAGTCTCGATGGCTTCCTGGACGCGCGATCGTCGTCGCAACCCCGCGGTGTCGACGAGATCGATGGCGTGGCCGTGCCAGCGCAGACGCGAGTCGATGCTGTCGCGCGTCGTTCCGGGCTCCGGGGACACCAGGACGCGGGGCTCGCCGAGGAGCGCGTTCACCAGCGAGCTTTTGCCGACGTTGGGGCGCCCGACGATCGCGACCGCCAGGTCAGCGTTGCCCGTGATGGGTGGCGGCGCCGCTTGTGGCAGACCCGCCACGATGCGATCGAGCAGCTCACCCGTCCCCTCGCCGTGCAAGGCCGAGATGGGCAACGGCTCGCCGAGTCCGAGCTTCCAGAACTCGCTCGCGGCGCCGTCCCCGAGGAATTCGCACTTGTTGACCACGACCAGCGCCGGTTTCGCGCGTCGTTGCACCAGAGATGCGAGCTCTTGATCCAGGTCCGTGATGCCGGCGCGCAAATCGACCACCACGACCAGGAGATCCGCCTCGTCGAGCGCCACGAGTGCGCTCTCGCGCACCAAGGCATCCATGCCCTCGGCACGCGGCAACAATCCCCCCGTGTCGACGATGTAGAAAGGTCGTCCGTTCCAGGTGGTGGCCCCGTAGTGGCGATCGCGGGTCACGCCGGGTAGATCGTGGACGAGCGCTTCACGCCGGCGCAGGATGCGGTTGAAGAGCGTCGATTTCCCGACGTTCGGTCGGCCGACGATGGCTACCGTCGCTCGGTGCATGCTGTGCCTCCGCCGCCGCTCCGGTTTCCCCCGACGGGCCTTCACGGGGCTTCTCAAATGGAACCCGGAAACTCCTATCACAGTGGGGGCTAGCGGTCAAAGAAAAGCGGACTCGAAGGCAGGGCCGAAAGCGGTTGTGCGTGGAGGAGATAGCCGAGGTCTGGGGTCGAGTCGGGCGACGGAAGATCGCGGATCAGGGATCGAGCCCGAAGACTTTCTTCATCCAGGTGGCGATGGTGTCTTCGACCCGCCAGGACAGTCCGAGCGTGTGCACTCCATGGAACTCGTATTTCGGGTAGATCTTGATCTCGAAGCCGGGGTTGTTGCGTTGCTGTTCTTGGATCTGGCTCGCGCCTTCGTTCAGGATTTGCTTCGGGACCATGACGAAAATCGGCTTGTTGCCGATTTTTTTCGTCGTCGCTTCGAGCGGAAAGGAAAAATAATTCTTCGACGGGCTCATGGCGACGACGGCACCCAGCGCGCGGTTGCGCGCCATGGCCTCGAGAGCGAGGTTGGCGGCGAACTCGCCGCCGATCAGTCCGATGCGTTCGGGGCCGATCTTCTGCTCTTGCATCAACCACTGCACGGCGGCCTCGACGTCGTGAATCATGGCGCGGTAGGGCGTGGAATCGCGCTGCCGCATGGCCTCGTACGCTTCCGGCGTGGTTTCTTTCGAATCTCCATGACCACGGAAATCGATGGCCAGAATCCGAAAACCGGCGCGTTGCAATGGTTCGAGGATCGGCAGCCAGTTGGAGTGCGTCGCACCCGGGTTGTGCAACAGCAGCGCGACGGGGCTCTGCCGCGTCATGTCCTTCGCGTACCAAAAGGCGAAGATCTGCTGGCCGTCCGCCGTGGTGAGGGTCAGTCGCTCGGAGGGTGGTTGGGCCAGGGTGCGACTCGCCGTTACGCAGAGCACGAGGCCGATCAGAGCCGAAGAGCTTCGCCGTAGATCGAGGGTCATCGGGTACTCCTTCCCGGCTGTGATCATAGCGAGTCTCGATGGAGGCGTGCAAATCGTTGGGCCAAAACGAGAACGGCCGGCGCAAGTGGCCGGCCGTTCTCGAGGAATGCGAGAAGCTCGTTCAGTCGCGGAACCGGACCTTGACGCCGCCCCAGACCTGGTTTTCGACCGCGACGGCACACGGCTGCGTCGTCATGGCGCCGATGATCGGCGAAGACACTCCGCCCGAGCCCATCGCGTTGCCTTGGCCCGATCCAGGACCGCCGCAAACGGGCGTGCTCGTTCCGCAGGGTGTGTCAGTGGAAGCGATGAAAGTCTGTGCCCCGTTGAACTCGGTGTTGCTCATGACGCCGTCGTAAGGCACGGTGTCGGGAGCCTCCATCGTCACCTGCGCGACGCCATTGAATTGCATGTTCGTGCTGATGAGTTGGAAGGCCACCATGGTGGTCGGGAACGTGGCACGGAACACGTGATTCACCGAGTCGTAGGTGTAGTAGTTGCTGCGAACGTAATTCCGCCGCGAGTTCGTGGATGTCGGCCAGCCTGTATCGTTGATGGTGAGCGACCACGTGCCGGGCGCCAAGTTCCCGGACGTGACGTAGCCGCGGTAACCCGAGTTCCCGGCGACGAGCAGTCCTTGGGCGGAAGCATCGGATGTCAGATTGAAGTCGTTGTTGCCGCAGCTTGTCTGCGCGCTCGCGCCGGCGGCGGCGGCGGCGAGCAAGGCAAAGAGCATCCCGGCTGAGAGCATGCAATGGCGAAACTTCACGGGGCGCCTCCTCGAGACGGTTTAAGCGGAACGAGGGAAATACTACGCGGCACTTCCGTGAAACGTCAAGCCTGATCGCTGATATTTTTGCTCCGAATCATCGAGGAAAATCACGCGGCCCGCGGAGAACAGAGCAAATTCTGCAGACCTGAGACTCCGGACCGACCTGGCAATGGTCTGGTCCCGAGCCCCTTGCGGGGGATATCCCCCCTTCCTACCTTTGGGATGGTTCCTGTTCGGGACGTGGTGGCGTGATCCCGCGGTTTCGCGGGGTTCCGATCTGCCACGGTGCCGGTTATCGGAGCGGACAAGCATCGGCTGGTGCCCCGCTCTCCTCGGCCAGCCGGGCGCCCGTCGAGTCCGTCGTCGCCGTTTGCTCGTTGCGACAGGCGTGATTCGCGGCCCGCCAGTCCTGCAAGGACCGGACGGCGTTCCCATCACACCGGCGCACGTCCGACCGGTCCTCTTCCCCGCCGCACAAGATGTCGAGGGACGGGCGCGATTCCCGACCTGGTCCCCTAGATTTCCTGGAAGACCGCGGCGATCTTGTGACATTCTCCTGCCCGCCCTGGCATGGAACTTCGGCGACACCTTCCCCTGGAGGCGCGTCATGAATGGGCGCGAGACGCCGCAAGACGAGCCCTTGGACGCGATCGCGCCGCACGCGGCGCTGTCGGCCGAGCTCGAGGACCCGGGCGCTGCGGCGCGTCTGCAACGCATCCTCGATTCGCCGTCGTATATCCCTGCCTACGAAGATGTCGAGTTCATCATGCGGCACGACCTGCGGTCCGTGCGACTCCAGCTCGAGCTGCTCAAGCCGGAGCTCGTGTTGCGCCAGCATCGCATCCGCTCCACCATCGTCGTCTTCGGCGGCACGCGCATCGTCGAGGAGAAGCTGGCGCAGAGCCGCGTGCGCGCCCTCGAACAAGAGCTTCAGCGCACGGGGTCGACACCGGAGCTCGAACGGCGACTGGCCGTGGCAAGGCGCATCCTGGCCAAATCACGCTACTACGAAGAGGCGCGTGAGTTCGCGCGGCTGGTGTCGCGTAGCTCCCAGAGCGACCGGGACCGCGACTACGTCATCGTCACCGGCGGCGGCCCCGGCGTCATGGAAGCCGCGAACCGCGGCGCCTTCGACGTCGGCGCCAAGAGCATCGGTCTCAACATCACCTTGCCGATGGAGCAGCGCCCCAATTCGTTCATCACCCCGGAGCTGTGCTTCCAGTTCCACTACTTCGCCATCCGCAAGCTGCACTTCCTGCTGCGCGCGCGGGCGCTCGTCGCCTTCCCTGGCGGCTACGGCACCTTCGACGAGCTGTTCGAAGCGCTGACCTTGGTGCAAACGCACAAGATGCGCGCGCTGCCCGTGATCCTCTTCGGCAAGGAATTCTGGGAGCAGGCGGTGAACCTCGAGTTTCTGGCGCGCGAGGGCACGATCGCCGAAAATGATTTGCAGCTGTTCCGCTATGCCGAGACCGCGAGCGAGGCCTGGAATGCGATCCAGAGCTTCCACGCCGAACATGCCGGGCGCGACACGGAATACGACGTGGCATTGCGCGAAGAACGCCGGCGCCGGCGTGGCCGGCAGGGATGATTCGTCTCCATCTACGATGCAAAACGACGAGGCCGGCAGGGCCGGCCTCGCGTGCGTGGAGCGGGCGACGGGGGTCGAACCCGCGACCCTCAGCTTGGGAAGCTGATGCTCTACCAACTGAGCTACACCCGCTCGAATGACCGTCCGACCCTAGCATCGGCTCGCGCGGGGCGTCAACCGGCGCCGGTCGCGGCGTTGGCGTCGGTTCCGGGCACCAGGGACAGCCATTGCGCCGCGAGAAATGCAGCGTTCTCCGCCGCGCCGGCTTCGAGTGCGAGCGCGTCCCCAGCCTTGCGGAACCATGTTTCCTGGTGGCGGGCGAAACGTCGCGTGTCGCGGACGATGCGCTCCTCGAGTCGATCGCGCGTCAGTCGGCCCTGAAGATAGGCGACGACGTGCGGATAGCCGAGGGCGTGCAACCCGGGCACGCAAGCGTCGGTTCCCGCCGCGAGCAGCACCTGCACTTCCTCGATCCAGCCGGCGGACAGCATGTGCGTCGCGCGTGTCGCGATCCGATGATGCAATGTCGCGCGCGGCAGTTGCAGACGACAGGTGGCGAAACGGGGCGGCGCCGCACGGCGCGCGGCGGTGAGCGCGGTCACGCTCGAGTCGGAAGCGACGCAGATCTCCAGCGCGCGCGCCAAACGGTAGCGATCGTGCGCGTGGATGACGGCCGCGCGCCGCGGATCGCGACGCTCGAGCTCGGCCTGGATTGCCGGCGTGCTCCACGCCGACAGTTCTGCGCGCACCTCGCGCAAACGCGCGTCGTTGAACGGGGCCTCGAACAGTCCGTGCTGCAGAACCTGCAGGTAGAAGCCCGCACCACCAACCACGAGCGGCAAACGACCGCGGGCTCGAATCGCCGCGCAGAGCGCCCATGCATCGGCGGCAAAACGCGCCGCGTTGTAGGTCTCGTCGAGGGCGAGAAAGTCCACCAGGTGGTGCGGGACAGCGTCGCGTTCGGCTGCGGTCGGCTTCGCTGTGCCGATGTCGAGATGGCGGTAGACCTGACGCGAGTCCGCCGAGATGATCTCGAGGGAGAGCCTTGAAGCGAGCTGCAGCGCCAAATCGGTCTTGCCGCTCGCGGTCGGGCCACAGAGTACGGCCGCGATCGGCGCCGGGCTCGAACCCACCGCTCTGGCCATGCTCACGTGCGACCGAAGCGACGATCGAGGTCCTCGAGGCCGATGCGCAGCAAGGTCGGGCGGCCATGCGGGCAGGTGTAGGGGCGCGGGGTGGCGAAGAGCTGATCCATGAGCGCGCGCATTTCGGCAACCCCAAGTCGCTTGCCTTGCATGATGGCGGCACGGCACGAGTAGCTCGCGAGCACCTGGTCGCGCAGCGGCAGGCGGTCGTGCTCGCGGTTCTCCGCCAGGTCATCGAGGATGCCGAGCAAGATGGCGCCTTCGTCCCAACGCGCCATCTCGCCGGGGATTTCTTCCACCAGAACGCTGCGCACGCCGAACGGTCGCACCTGGAAGCCAAGCTGCTCGAATAGATCGCGACTTTCTTCGTAGGCGGCGTACTGGCGCACCGACAGTTCGAGCGAGATCGGGAACAACAGTCGTTGCAGGCTCGGTCGCCTGCCGTCGAGGGCCGCCAGCGCGCGGTCGTAGAGAATGCGCTCGTGCGCTGCGTGCTGGTCGACGATGACGACGCCGTTCTTGATCTGGATCATCACGTAGGCGTTGTGCAGCTGCCAATACAGCGCTTCGTCGCTGGCGACGTCGGGCCGGCGTGTCGACGTTTCGAACAACAGCGACGCGCCACCGGGGTCGGCCGGAGACCTCTGCATCGTGTCGCTCGCGTCCGGTCCTGGCGCGCCGGCGAACGCCTCCTCTGCAGACGGTGCGAGCGTGTGCGTCGCGGAACTTGGCGGCGTGAGCAAGGTCTTGGCGATCTGCAAGCCATCGGCGTGCGAACAGCCCTGCCCAGGCAGGGGCAGGTCTTGCCGCGCTGCCACCTCGCCCCACGGCTTGAGGATCGAGATCGCGCGCTCGGGCTGCGGCAGCTGGTCGAGATCCGCCGGCAAAAGCGGGCCCACGGCGTCGCGCAGCGCCCGGACAACGACGCCGTGCAAGAGTCTCTCGTCGCGGAAGCGGACCTCGGTTTTCGTCGGGTGCACGTTGACGTCGACATGCTCGGCCGGCAGCGACACGAACAAGATGGCCACCGGGTAGCGTTCCGGTTCCATCGCGTGCCGGTAGGCATGCACGATGGCGAAGGAAACGGTGCGGTCGCGCACAGGGCGGCCGTTGACGAAGACGAACTGTTGCGAACGATTGCGATAGCCGAAGGGCGGCTTGCCGGCCAAGCCTTCGACGCGCACCGCATCGCGCTCGGCGAATACATCGACGAGGTGCGCTTCGGTCGGGCGACCGAGAACAGCGGCAGCGCGCTCGCGCAGCGTCGCCGCCGGCCGCAGGTCGAGGAGGTCGCGACCATCGTCGCGCAACAACAGCCGCAACTGCGGGTGTGCGAGCGCGTAGGTGGTGGCGATGTCGAGGATGGCGCGGCGTTCCACCTGCGGGGTGCGCAGAAACTCGCGGCGCGCGCGGACGTTGTGAAAGACCTCGGCCACGGCCACCGTGGTGCCGAGCGGCGAAGCCACTGGACGCACCGGTCCGCTGCGACCCGCATTCACCTCGAGGCGGTGCCCCACCTCGCAGCTCGGCTCGCGCGAGGTGAGCGACAGGCGCGACACCGCCGCGATCGCAGCCAGCGCTTCGCCGCGGAATCCAAGCGTGCCGATGCGCAACAAGTCCTCGATCACTTGCAGCTTGCTGGTGGCGTGACGCTGCACGGCCAAGGGCAGATCCTCGGGCGCCATGCCGGCGCCGTCGTCGGAGACCTGCACCAGCCCGCGGCCGCCATTCTCGAGCGTGATGGTGATGCGAGTGGCGCGCGCGTCGAGGGCGTTGTCGAGCAGCTCTTTCACCACGGCGGCCGGTCGCTCGACGACCTCGCCGGCGGCGATCTTGTTGACGGTGTTCGAATCGAGGATGGTGATGCGACTCATGGTGCGCGCAACCATAGCACAGGCAGACCCTGCCAGCGTCGCGTCCCGATCAGGACAAACGCGCCACCGCAGCCTGCAGCAACAACGCAGCGTCGTCGCCGTCGTTGGGGTAGCTGCTGGTGCCGAGGCGGACCGCGAGTCGCGTCGCAGTCGCTTGCGGTAGCTTGTCGACCAGGAGGGCGCGCACGCGGGTCTCGAGCTCGTGACCGCTCGCGTCGGCTTCGGGCGAGACGATCATCACCCGGTCGGGGCCGTACCAACCCACCAAGTCGCTGCTGCGCACGTAATCGCGCAGCAACCCGTCGATCTGTGACGCGATCCGCTCCCGTTCGGGTTCGGCGAGGCGATCGAGACCTTGCACGTGCAGCAAGGCGATGCCGAGCTGGCGCTGGTGGCGTTGGGCACGCGCGATCTCGCGATGCAGCTCCTCGCGCAGACGTTTGCTCTCGAGTTCGAGCACCGGCAATGCGGCCGGAGGTGCCGGAGCCGCAGGCGTTTTGGCGCCGAGCGCCGGGCGCTCCGGCGCCGCAGGGCGCAGCCACAGTGCCGCCGCCACATTTCCCAGGCTCTCCAACAGCTCGCGATCGAAGGGCGAGAATGCGGCGCCCTCGAGCGGGTCGTGCGGCAGCTTGTCGTAGACATTGAGCACGGCGACGATGCGATCCTGCTGCTGGATCGGCACCGACACGAATGATCGCGTCCGTGGCGCCTGATCGAGTCGTTCGGAGGCCACGGACTGCGTGGTGCGCAGATCGACGCGGCGATTCTGCAACGTGGTTTCGGTGACGCGGGCATCCACGGTTCGCCACGCCTCGGCGCTCGTGTCGGGGATGCCGTGTGCGATCGGCCGTGAATAGGTGCGACGCACCTCGTCTACGTGACGCAACATGGCGCGTTCGGCGCCCACGAGCAGGGCGGCTTCGCGCACCAGGAAGGTGTCGAGTGTCCCCTGCGCAGCGGCCTCTTGCAGTTGCGGCAGGGCGCGTGTCAAGCGCGCGCTCCGGCCCAGGCGCGCCTCGAGCTGGCGCTGACGGACGCGCGCTTCGACGTAGAGCGCGAGTTGGCACACCACGGGCGGACCGTGGACCGCGAATGCTTCCGCCGTCGCCAAGCGGGCGAAGACGACGCGGAGCACGCCTACCGGCAGCGTGCCGACGAGCGGCACATACACGCTCGAGCGCAAGGGGTTGGTGTCGACCGGCGACAGCGCGCGTTCCACCGCCGCGGCGATGAGGTCGGTCCCGGGCGCGACCACACTCGACTCCTGTTCCGCGACGTGCACCCACTGGCGCTCGAGAAAGGCGCGAGATGCCAGCGCTCGACTCGCCGGTGGTGCGGTGATGCCGGCCTCCGACGCCGACGCCAGCTGCAGCCATTCGCCCTCGTCGGTTGCCACGTGGATGCTGGCGGACTCGGCATCGAAGAGCCGACAGATCTCACGCGTCAAGGCCACGAACGCGGTGGCAGGATCCGGGGTCTTCGCTCCGAGCTCCGCGAGGGTGGCGATGAAGTGGACCTGGGGCGAAGTCGAAGTGGTGGTGAAACGCCGCGCGCGCTCGAGCAGCGCTGCCATGCGGGGTGCAGCCTGTCGTAGATCTTCGAGATCCTGGCTGCCGAAGCGCCGCCCCGGCACGGTCGACGACACATTGAGCACGCCCACGAGCCCGCCGCTCGACGTCACGAGCGGCACGCACACCGCCGAGCTCACCGCACCACGTTGGGTCGGCACGCGTCCGGGCTGGTCCCCGTGCAGCAATTGTGCGCTGCGCATGACAGCAGCCAGACCGGAGATCGGCTCTCCCAATGGGTGCCGCGCGTGGCGTAACACGTCCTCCGCCAGACCGCGCGCCGCGAGCAAGTAGAGCTCCTCGGTGTCGGCGGCGAGGAGTTGCAGCGAGCCACCTGTCGCGCCGACCGCGCGCATGCAGGCTTCGAGGAGCCACTCGCCCAGCTCGTCCAGCACCTCGAGCCGCGTGCAGGCTTGCTCGAGCTCGGCAAGGCGTGCCGTGAGCGTGATCGCATCGCCCTGCGGCGCCGGGGAAACGCCGAGGGCGCCGCCCCAGCGCTTGCGTGCCTCGGCGCCGCCGATCAATTCCGCGCGCAGACCACTGCACCAGTCGATCGCCGCCTGGTAAGCCAGACGCTGCGTGGGCAGCACGATGATCTCGGCGCTCGCCAGACGATCCCGGGCCATCGTGTCGGCACCCGCGCGCACACCAGAGATCTCTGCCAGCGCCAGACCGGGAGCGGTCGGATCGGGGTCATACACCGCGACCAAATGCACACGATCCTGTCGCTGCAGTTCAGCGAAGATCTCGATGTCCGCCTCGCGGGCGCCGAGCAACGCCACTCGTGGCTTGGAAACGCTGTCCGCCATCGCGGCCTCGAGGGGTTTGGAATGCGGCTACGCCGTTGTCACCGTGGATGATCCAAAAGCAAGCCATGCGCCATCCAGCGGCGGTTCGAGGCTGTTGCGCCTGGAACGCAAGCGAAGAACGGCATCCAGTAATCAGAGGCGGTTCAAGGCGTGAGCTCGAGTGTTGCTGGAGATCAAGCGCGGTGCAGACAATGAACCTTGCAGTTACAGCAGTCGGCGCAGCTGCAACAGGAACTCCCGCGCAGCGTCTGGCGACATGGTCTCGGGGCTCGAGCGCCGCAGCAGATCGGCCACCCGGCGCTCGAGAGCCGCGAAGAGGTCGATCTGCACCGCTTGCGCTGTAGGCTCGGCCTCGGCGACGTGACCAAGCCGCTGCTCCATCGCCTCGTGCTCGACGAGCAGCACGCGCGCGCGCTCCAAGACCTGCTTGGGCAAACCGGCGAGCTTCGCCACTTGGATGCCGTAACTCTTGTCGGCGCGCCCGCGTTCGACCTTGTGCAGAAAGACGATGTCGTCCTGCCATTCCTTCACCGCGACCGTGAGATTGCGCAGCCGCGGCAGCGTTTCCTCCAGCACCGTGAGCTCGTGGTAATGGGTGGCGAACAACGTTCTCGGCCGCGCCGGGCCGAGCCCGTGCAAGTATTCCAACACCGCCCATGCCAGACTCATCCCATCGTGCGTACTGGTGCCCCGCCCGACCTCGTCGAGGATGACGAGGCTTTGGTCGGTGCAGGCATTGAGGATCTTGGCGGTCTCCGTCATCTCGACGAGAAACGTGCTCTGGCCGCGCGCCAGATTGTCCGACGCCCCGACGCGGGTGAAAATACGATCGACGCGCCCGATTTCGGCGCTCGCGGCGGGCACGAAACTGCCCGCATAGGCCATGAGAACGATAAGCGCCACTTGGCGCAGGAAAGTGGACTTGCCCCCCATGTTCGGGCCGGTAATGACCAGGATCTGGGCTGCATCGCGGCCGAGCTCGACATCGTTGGGCACGAACGAGGCCGGCAGCAGCGCCTCGACCACGGGGTGCCGGCCCTGGAGCACGTGAATCCCATCGCCATCGTTCAGGATCGGACGCACGTAGTCGCGCTTGCGTGCCACGTGGGCGAAGGCGGTGAGCACGTCCAATGTCGCCAGCGCCTGCGCGCTGCGCTCGACGCGCGCCGCCTCTGCCGCCAGGCGCTGGCGCAGCGCTGCGAACAGACGGGTTTCGATGCGGATGCGTTCGTCTTCGGCGCGCAGCACCATTTGCTCCTTGTCCTTGAGCTCTGGCGTGATGTAGCGCTGCGCGCTGACGAGGGTTTGCTTCGGGTCGTAGTGCGAGGGGACCTTGTCGGCCTGGCCCCGGGGCACTTCGAGGTAGTAGCCGAATACCTTGTTGTAGCCCACTTTGAGCTTGGCGATGCCGGTGGCATTGCGTTCGCTCGTTTGCAGCGCCGCGATCCACTCGCGCGCCGATCGGGTGGAGTCGAGGAGCGCATCGAGCTCGTCCGACACGCCGGGACGAATGACGCCGCCCTCGCGCAGATGCGGCGGCGGTTCGTCGACGAGTGTGCGGCGCACGTCGTCGGTCAAATCGGCGAGCGGATCGAGCGCGTGGCGGAGGCTGGCGATCAACGCCCCCGGGACCGACTGCAGCCGCGCCAACAGATGCGGAATGCGTGCGGCGCTGTCGGCGAAAGCCACGAGGTCACGTGGCGCGGCCCGATCGGCGGCGATTCGACCGAAAAGACGTTCCAAGTCGCCCACCTGCGCCAGGATCTGGCGCAGCTCGTTCAGTGGCTCGACGTGGGTGCTGCCCCAACTCACGGCTTCGTGGCGCGCTTCCGCTTGCGCCCGATCGCGCAGCGGCGCGCGCAACCAGCGCCGCAGCATGCGCGAACCCATCGCCGTGCCGCAGGCATCCAAGTGGTGGACGAGCGTCACCGAGGCATCTTGGCCGCGTCCAGAGCGGAAGATCTCCAAGTTCGCAAGCGTGTCTTCATCGAGGAACATCTCCTGTGCGGATCGAACCACCTGCAAGCGGGTGACAGCATCGATGCGTGCATGCTTGAGTCGGCTGCCGTATTCGAGCAAGGCGCCAGCGGCGCGCACGCCTTCGGGAAGATCTTGGCAGTCGAGTCCATCGAGCGCAGCCACGGCGAAGTGGCCGAGGAGCGCTTGGCGCGCCAAGCGCGGCGTGAACAAAGCGTCCTCCACGTGCGCACACGGCATGGTCTCGAATCGGCGCGCGAGTGCGGCTTCGAAGGGGCTGCCCATGCAGCTCTGGGGCAGGAACATCTCGCGCGGCGCATACCGCGCCACGAGATCGAAGCACTCCCCCGCCGGGCGTTCTCCGAGGCCGAACTCGCCGGTGGAGAAATCGAGGAACGCGAACCCCATGGGCTTGGACGCGTCGCCGTCGCTCTCGGCCGCCAGACACATGGCGTAGTGACCGTCGCGTTCGGCCAACAGCCCCGGAGTGATCGCCGTTCCGGGCGTCAGCACCTCGGTGACCGCGCGTTTCACCAGACCCTTGGCGAGGGCCGGATCCTCCAGTTGCTCGCACACCGCGACCTTGTAGCCGGCGCGCAGCAGTCGCGCGATGTAGCCGTCGACGCTGTGAAAGGGCACGCCCGCGAGCGGCACTGGCGCGGCGGAGGCACGATCCCGGGTCGTGAGCGCGATGCCGAGCACGCGGCTCGAGATTTCGGCGTCGCCGTGAAAAGTCTCGTAGAAGTCGCCCATGCGGAACAGCAGGATGGCGTCCGGATGCTGGCGCTTGATGTCCAGGTACTGCGTCATCATCGGTGTCTGCTTGATGGCGGTTGGCGGCGGCTCGGTGCCTGCGGGCGGCAGGCTCATGGCGACTCCGGCCGCACGAGTCGCCATTCCATCTGACGCGGCGCCAACCGTTCGCGCGCGTAGGCGGACGCGACATCGGCGCTCTCGAACGGTCCGATGCTGACGCGGAAGAAATTCCGGCTGCCCTGGCGCACCTCGTCGATGCGCACCGGGCTCAAGTCGGGTGGCAGCTCGTCGCGCATTCGCTGCGCGTTGGCGCGCGTTGCGAAGGCACCCACCTGCAACAAGACGAGCGGCCCGGCCGGCGTCGCCGTGGTCGGATGTTGCGATGACGGCGCGCCCGGATCCGGGGCCGATAGCGCGGTCTGACGCAAAGCGGTGAGCGTCGGCTCGATCAGCATCGACTCGGGCGCATGCGGGAAGCGTTGCAGCAGCGTGGCGGCCGTCGCCCGCGCGGCTTGAGCCTGCCCGAGCTCGGCCTCGCACTCGGCTTTCCACAGCAGCGCCGTGGCACGAAAATCGCCGCCCTCCGCTGCCATCGGGTCGAGGGCGCGCAACGCCGCCGCGGCATCGCCTGCCTCGCGCATGGCCCAAGCGTGCCGGAGCGTGGCCGCCGGTGTATGCAAGTCGGCGAGCGCCGTTACTGCACGAGACGGTTCGGCGAGCGCCACCCAGCTGCAACCAACGAGCCAGCGCGCTTCATCGTCGCCATGGGACTCGAGTCGGGAACGCACGCTGCTGTAGTTGCCGCGGGCGAAATCGAGCCTTGCAAGCTCGATGTCGGCGCGCCGCGCCATGTCCCCGCCGGGCGCGGCTTGCTGCGCTTCGCGCAAGAACCGCCGCGATTCCTTGTGGTCGGTCGTGAGCTCGGCGAGCAGCAGAAAGGCCGCCGCCCTGGGTTCGCCGTCGAGCTCGTGCAGGCTGGCTTCGACGCGCGCACGCGCGGCGTCGTATTGCAACCGCCGCTGCAGGTCCGCTGCCTCGTCGAGCGCCTGCGCCTCTGCTGCGCGCGGCGACACCAGGAAGATGGCGCACAGCACCGCCGTGACCACGGCCATCCCGCCGGCGCGCGGCGAAATGGTGCCGCGTCGCATCTCTCGTGTGGAATCCTTCACGCCTTGAGCGTACCTCGTGACTGCAGGCGATCGACATGGTTGTCGACGATTTGGCGCGTTTCGAGCGTCTTCCCCTGCTCGAGCAGCAGGTGCGCCAGGAGCTGGAAGGCGCGCGGCGATTCGGGTGCCAGTTCTAGCGCGGCGCGCAGCAAGCGCTCGGCTTCCTCGACCTGACCTTTCTTCGTCGCCAGCCGCGCGGCAGCGAGCAACGCCTGCTGATCGCGCGGGCGTTTCTCGAGGATCTGGGCGTAGACGCGCTCCATGTCGCTGAACTTTCCCAGATCGAAGTACACCTTCTCCAGGCGTTCGAACAATTCCGGGATGTCTCCACCGGTGCTGAACGCGAGCTTCTGCCAATAGTAAAGGGCGCTGTCGTGATCCCCTTCCTCGTAGGCGAGATCTCCCATGCCGAGCAGAGCCTGTTCGCAATTGCCGTTCTCTTTGAGCGCCTCCTGGTAAGTCCGTTTGGCCTCCGCGCGCTGCTCCAGTTGGCGGCAGCGGTCGCCGATTGCGGCCAGGAATCGGGCGAGATCGGCGCGCTCGATGACGCCGGCCGTGCGGCCGCTGCGAATGGCCTTCTCCGCCGTGATGAAGTCGCCCACGTGCAGCGCCTCCTGGGCGATCTCGCGCTGCAGCGCCGGGTCGTGGCCGTCCGTCGCCAGCTGTTGCAGGGCCCGCAGGGCTTCGCGACGGCGACCGAGGGCGCGCAGATCTTCGACCAGGCAGCGTTGCACCGTGCTGCGCTCTTCCGCAGTCAGGTCTTGCCGCACGGTGAGAGTCTGGTGGATCTGCAACGCGGTGGCAAAGTTGCCTCGGCGGCGCAGCAAGCTGCCGAGCTTGATGTAGACATCGGCGCTGGTGTTCCCGGCTTGGGCGGCGCGGCGCAAGCTGTCGAGGGCGCCATCCCAATCGTCGTGCAGGATGTAATTGAGCGCGGTGGCGTAGTGGTCGGGTTGCGACGGGCTCTTCCTCGGACCGCGGCTGATGACGTAGAGGAACCCGCCTGCGATCAGCACCAGGCCGAGCCAGAAGACGACGGATGCGTCGGCGGACACGACAGACCTCCGCGGCGTCAGCGTTCCGCTGCGCGCGGACTCGCGGTTTCCTTGGCGTCGAGCCCGGCGAGGGGAAGGTTGCGCAACGCCGTGAGCTCGTCGTCGAGCCGGAGGTTATCGCGTCGCAGGCGCCGAATCTCGCTGCGCAGCGAGAACTCGCGGAACACCATGAGTACGAACACGAGCCCGGCGCCGCAGAGCATGGAGCAGAACAAGACGACGTTGAGCGCCAGGTTCTGGTAGGTGCGAGTGAACAACGTCAGCGCGGTGTGGTGCTCGACATTGACGATGGCGAGCGCGAGCACCGAGGCGACGACGACGAAGACGAGCAGGCTGCGCACCAACCACACGAGGGGTCTTCCTCCTTGCACGCGTCCCGCCGGCCACTCTGCCTGCCGCGAATGGATCATAGACTGCGGCCGCGCGGCGGAACCAACGTCGAGGCGGAGACGGGCCATCGCCCGTCTCCGCCCGAGCGCAGCTGGGATCAGAGGTCGTCGTCTTCCATGTCGTCAGCAGCGACCAACTCGGCTTCCCCATCGCGGCCGTTCGAAGACTCGATCTCCGACAGCGGCTTCTTGGTGCCGAACTTGGCGTTGAAGGCCGCCAGATCCTCGGCGGTTGCTTCCTCCATGTAGGCACGAACCGACAACACGATGCGCCGGTTCGCCGGATCCATCTTGATCACTTTGAGCGGGATGCGGTCACCGACACCGAAGTACTCGGCCGGCTTCTTGATGTCGTCCGGAAGCAAGTGCGAAACCGGCACGAATCCCTCGACACCGGCACGCAGTTCGACGACGACGCCGCGGTCGAGCAGGCGCTCCGTCGTGCCTTCGATCACGGTGCCGACGACGTATTCGCGCGCCAAGTCATCCCACGGATCTTCCATGGTCTGCTTGATGCCGAGGCTGATCCGCCGGCTGTCGCGGTTGACCTCGAGCACCTTCACCGGCACACTGTCGCCCTTCTTCACCACTTCACTCGGATGGCGCACCCGTTTCGTCCAGGACATGTCCGAAATGTGCACCAGACCGTCGATGCCGTCTTCGATCTCGACGAAGGCACCGAAGTTGGTGAGGTTGCGAACCTTGCCCTCGAGGACGGCGCCTGGCGGATACTTCTCCGCCAAGGTGTCCCACGGATCGGGTTCGGTTTGCTTCAGGCCGAGGGAGATCTTCTCGTTCTCCGGGTCGATCTTGAGCACCATGACCTCGATGTCGTTGCCGACGGAGACGATCTTGGACGGATGCCGCACGTGCTTCGTCCACGACATCTCGGAAATGTGGATCAGACCCTCGACACCGCGTTCGAGCTCGACGAAGGCGCCGTAATCGGTGATCGACACCACCTTGCCCTTGACGCGTGTGCCGACGGGGTATTTTTCCGTCACTTCTTTCCATGGGTAGGGCTGCAGCTGCTTCAACCCGAGCGAAATGCGCTCGCGCTCGCGATCGAAATCGAGCACCTTGACCTCGAGCTCCTGGCCGATGTTGACCACTTCGCTCGGGTGCGCGACGCGTCCCCAGGACAGATCCGTCAGATGCAACAGGCCGTCGATGCCGCCCAAGTCGACGAAAGCGCCGAAGTCGGTGATGTTCTTCACCGTGCCCTTGCGGATCTGACCCTTCTCCAGGTCGGAGATGATCTTCGACTTCTGCTTGAAGCGCTCTTCCTCGAGCACCACCCGGCGCGACACCACGATGTTGCGCCGGCGCTTGTTGAGCTTGATGATGCGGAACTCCAGCTCTTGCCCGATCAGTGCGTCCAGGTTCGGAACCTGACGCAGCGCCACCTGCGAACCGGGCAGAAACGCGTCCACACCGTACAGCTTGACCACCAAACCGCCCTTGATGCGGCGGTCGACCGTGCCCTTGACGGTGTCGGTGCTGTCATAGGCCGCCTTGATACGGTCCCAGACCTTGAGGAAATCGGCACGGGTCTTGGACAGGACGATGAGCCCGTCCTGGTTCTCCATCTTCTCGAGATAGACTTCGAACTGGTGGCCGACGACGAGCGCCGTCGGATCATCGAACTCGGCGATGGGAATGGCGCCCTCGCTCTTGAAGCCGATGTCCATGAGCACTTCGACTGGACCGATGCCGACGATGGTGCCCTTGACGATCTCGCCTTCGCCGAAGTCGCGCAGCGTCTCGTCGTATTCGAGAACCTGCTGCAGGAAAGCCTCGCGCGTCAGCGCAGCGGCGTCGGGATCGTCGAACTCGAAGTTGAACGGCTTCACCTGCGCCGCCGGTGTGCGCTTCTTCGGCTTGCGTTCTTCTTCCTCGTCGTCGAAGGAACGCCGGCCGTGACTCGAGCCGCGTCCGCGGAAGCCGCCGCCGCCGCCGCCGCGACCCTCGTCCCGCGGACCGCGACGACGCGATGCGGAATCCGAAGTCGCCGTAGCCGATCTGGACACAGCACCCCGCGACCCTGCCGATTCACCTCCCTCCGGCGCGCGCTCGGCACGCCTCGATTCCTCGTTGCGGAGCGTGTTGCTCTCGTCCAGCATGAACCGGATTCCTCCTTATTCACAAAGACTTCCCCAATATTGGGGGACAATCGCGCTACCCTACCAACAAGTGCCCGGAATCGCAAGGCCCGGCGTCGGTCTGGAATCGACCGCGGTGGCGCAGGCCCCGAGGGGTCATGGGCCAGCAGTCCATCGGCATGCTTCGCCCGCGGTCTTGGGAGCGCTGATTCCGCCCGCTTCAAGGGGACCGTGTTTCAGAGCACGATCGCGGCGCGTTGCCTCCCACGCCGTCGAAATAGATGAGTTTGGTGTCGAACCGCGAGTCGCGGTCCGAGACATGAGTGGTGGCGGTTGGCCTCATTGCCCGAGACCGCGAATTTGTCGGGGTCAATCGAGCCGAGTGGATGGTCGCTTCGAACCATCGAGGAATGAGCCCACTTGACACTTCCTCGGGATGCACAGAGATACCGGATGTTACCGATGGCTTCCGCACCATTTCCGCTCCAGGAGCCGTCCTGGCCGCACCGGGGACAAGAACTTCGTCCCGGGTGCCCGCGCACGAATGCCGCCGGCCGGCTGGGAGCGGCGGGCAGCCTTCTGCCAGGGAACCCCCTTCGGAGCCATCACTTCGCAAGGAGAAGTCATGTCGATCCGAAGCTCATGGCGGCGCACGTTGATTCTCCCGCTTGTCATCCTTGCGGGCAGCGCCACCGCAGAGGAACTCAATCCACTGACGCTCACCAAGTACATCGACCCGCTCCCGATCCCGGGAATCGCGCCCATGGCGGGGCCGAATTACTACGAGATCGGTGCGTACCAGATCGAGCAACGCCTACACGGCGAACTGCCGCTCACGACGGTCTACGGCTACGGCACTTCGCAGGAGACGGCCAGCTATCCCGGTCCCACGATCGTGGCGCAGAAGGGAGTGCCGATCTCGATCCGGTGGACCAACCACCTCCCGTCGCCCCATATCCTGCAATACGCGTTCGACGCGACGATCCCCAAGGCAGAGACGACCACGGGCATCCCGATCACCACACACGTGCACGGAGCCGAGGTCGAGCCGCAAAGCGACGGTGGACCGCTGACCTGGTTCACGCCGAACTTCGCCGAGACCGGACACGACTGGACGAAGCAGGTCCTGCAATATGCAAACAGCCAGCTGCCGGCCACGATCTGGTACCACGACCACGCGTTCGGCTACACGCGGCACAACGTCTATGCGGGTCTCGCCGGCTACTACCTCATCACCGATCCGGGGAACGAGCCGCCCGGGCTGCCGACGGCGCCCTACGACATGGGGCTCGCCATTCAGGACCGGATGTTCACCACCGACGGCCAGCTCTGGTATCCGAACGAGGGCGTGACCGAGGTGCATCCGGTCTGGATCCCGGAGTTCTTCGGGAACGTGATGCTGGTGAACGGGAAGGTGTGGCCCTACCTCGAGGTGGAGCCGCGCAAGTACCGTTTTCGTTTTCTGAACGGCTCCCAAGCGCGCTTCTACAGTCTCGCGCTCGCCGAGCGGGTGACGAGCGCACCCGGGCCGGCCTTCTACCAGATCGGAACCGACGGCGGCTACTTGGCCGAGCCGGTGCTCCTGAACGATCCGAGCGACACTCGCTCGAAGCGGCTCCTCTTGGCCCCGGGTGAGCGAGCCGACGTCGTCGTCGACTTCTCGGCCTATGCGCAGGGCACGGAGTTCCTGCTGAAGAACGGGGCCAAGGCTCCCTACCCGAGCGGTGAAGCGGCGGATCCGCAGACCGTGGGCCAGATCATGCTTTTCCGGGTGAAGCCGCTCGAGAGCCCCGACACGAGCGTCATTCCCCCGCAGCTTGCGACCGTCAACCGCCTCGTGAACCCCACGGTGACCCGAGTGATGACGCTGAACGAGGTGATGGGCGAGGGCGGGCCGATTGGTGCGCTGCTGAACGGAATGTCCTTCCATGACGCGCCCGCGACCGAGTACCCGACGCTCGGGACCACCGAGATGTGGGAGGTCGTGAATCTGACGGGCGACGCGCACCCCATTCATCTCCATCTGGTTCAGTTCCAGCTGCTCAACCGCCAGAAGATCAACGTCCGCCGCTACCAAACGGCATTCGACGCTGCCAACCCAATGCTGCCGGCCGAGACCTACACGCCGGTGCCGGTGGGGCCGTACTTGAAGGGCAAGCCTGTTCCGGCCGACGCCAACGAACGCGGGTGGAAGGACACGTACCGGATGAATCCTGGCGAGGTGACGCGAATTCTCGTGCGCTTCGCGCCGCAGGACGAATCATCGACGTTCGCCTTCGATGCGACGGCGGAGCCGGGATACGTCTGGCACTGCCATATCCTCGAGCATGAAGAGAACGACATGATGCGGCCGTATCATCTGGTCGCGCCGATGCCCGCATTGGCCGGAAAGCTGGACGAGCGCAACGACACCGAGAGCTTGGGCCGGACCCAGTTCTGGGCACCGTCTCCGAACCCCGCGCTTGCGGGCGGCAGTCTCCGGTTCAGCCTCCGCGCTCCCGGCCCGGTGGAAATCGACCTCTTCACGATCGCCGGCCGGCGAGTGGGACGGCTCGCGAACGGCTGGTACGCTGCTGGTGAGCACACCGTGGCGTGGCAGCCCGTGGGGGAAAACGGCGAGACGCTGGCGACCGGCATGTACCTCGTGCGATTCCGGGGTGATGGAGTGACTCGATCGCACAAGCTCATGGTCTCCCGGTGAGACGAGTCGAATGCAGTGGGGCCCCGACAATTCGTTGGGGCCCCGCCCCCATTCCGCGGCGGGGAGCGATGCTGCACAGCAGGGGTGCGTGCAGATGGAGGCCGATCCCGTCACCCACGCGGCTCGCCCGGACGGCCTTCGCCGTCTCCGCCGCCCTTCTCATCGACGCGATTCCCCTATCCACCGCGCGGGGTCAGTTCACGGCCATCACCAAGAATCCGCTCGGGGACAATGGATCGGGCTTCGGCGTCGCCTGGGGGGACTACGACGGTGACGGAGATCAGGATCTGTACGTCACCAACGACGGGCCGAACCTCCTGCTCCGCAACGACGGTGGCAACTCGAACTTCACCGACGTCACCGCCTCCCCGCTGGACGACTCAGGCAATGCCGGGGCGGCCGTGTGGGGCGACTATGACAACGATGGCGACCTCGACATCTACCTCGTCAATTACCTCACGGCGAACAAGCTATTCCGCAACGATGGCGGCGTCTTCGCCGACGTGACGAGCGGGCCTCTCGGCGACACGGGTGCGGGGCAGAGCGCGGCGTGGGCCGACTACGACCAAGACGGTGACCTGGACCTCTATCTCGTGAACTACGGAACTCCGAACAAGCTTTTCCGAAACGATGGGCCCGAAATGTTCGTCGATGCCACGACGGGCCCGCTGGGCGCCGCGGGCTGGGGGCTCGCCGCGACCTGGGGCGATTCCGACAACGACGGCGACCCGGATCTCTACATCACGAATGACGGGCCGAATCGCTTGCTGCGCAACGACGGCGACGGCGTGTTCACGCGAATCACGGGGCTCGCGATCGAGGACGGCGGCGCGGGCCAGGGCGCAGCGTGGGGGGACTCCGACAACGACGGCGACCTCGATCTTTACGTGGCGAACTACGGCACTGCCAATAAGCTCATCCGAAACGACGGCGGGAACGTCTTCACCCAGATCACTGCCGGTCCACTCGGCGATCTCGGGGACGGGACCGGAGTCGCCTGGGGTGACTTCGACAACGACGGCGACCTCGACCTCTACCTGGCGAATTACGCTTCCGCCAACCGGCTGCTGCGGAATGACGGCGGCGACACGTTCACTGCGCTGACGAGCGGACCGCTCGGCGACACGGGGAATGGCACAGGGGTCGCGTGGTGCGATTACGACGCGGACGGGGACCTCGATCTCTATCTCGTCAACGATGGCCAGTCGAACGTGCTCCTGCGCAACGACCTGGCCAACGGCAATCACTGGCTCCACCTCGACCTGATCGGCCAGATCTCCAACCGAGCAGCGATCGGCGCGCGTGTGCGCATCGTGGCGGGAGGCGCGAGCCAGATCGGGGAGGTTTCGGGAGGGTCGGGCTACATGTCCCAAAACTCGCTCACGCTCGAATTCGGTCTCGGAGCCGCCGGCTTGGCCGACTCGGTCATCGTGTTCTGGCCCTCGGGCCACGTCGAGACCTACCTCGCGGTCCCCGCCGACCAGCTTCTCACGCTGCGCGAGCTCGATGTCGTCGACATCGGTGAGCTTCCAGCACCGGGCCCCGCGTTTCAACTCGCAGTGGCGCGAGCGAACCCTTCGTCCGGACCGGCGCTGCTGCGTTTCGCGCTGCCGAGGGCCGCGCGCGTGCAGCTCGCCATCTTCGATGTCCGCGGCCGCCTCGTAACCACGCTCGTGAATGGACCGGAACCTGCCGGTTGGCATCCGGTTTCGTGGGCACGCCGCGATGCACGGGGCGCGAACGTCGCCTCCGGTATCTACGTAGCGAAGCTCGAAGCGCTCGGTGAGATCAGGACGCGGAAGCTCGTGCTGCTCCGGTAGGGTGAACTCCGCGGCACAACCGAGGCGCTCCTCCAATTCAAGGTGCCGTTCTCATGGCTCGGGCAAGACCTGATCGGCGTACTCACCCGGCAGTTCGAGTCCGGCCAATGGTCTGGACGCGGCCGACCGGAGCATGAGCCCGGCGATGCGTTGCATCGCCGCGTTGCCCATTTGCGTGTAGCCGGTGGCGTCGTCGGGGACGGCGCCGAGCGTGAAGGGCTCCCCCACCCAGATCTCGAGGGGATGCCGGCGCAAGCCACGCGGTCGCCGATCTTGCGTCCCGCGCACGAACACCGGCACGATCGGACGTCCGGCTCGGCGCGCGACATAGCCGAACCCCCAACGCGGCGCGCCGAGCCGACCGGACGGGTGGCGCGTGCCCTCGGGAAACATGATGACGCTTTCGCCGCCTTGGAGGAGCGCGACGGCGTGGTCGAGCGCGGCGTAGTCGGCCGTGCCGCGTTGGATGGGAAAGGCGTTGAAGCGGCGGAGGATCCAGCCGACCAGCGCCGGGCGAAACAGCTCGCGCTTGGCGACGAAACTGACTTCGAAAGGGAGCGCCGCGCCCACGAGCGGCGGGTCGAGCCCCGAGACGTGATTGCACGCGACCAGCACGCTGCCGTGCAAACGCGCTGCGGGGTGGATCGTGCGCCGCATGCCGCACCAGGTCCACGCCACGGTGCCGATCGCCGCGCGCGCGAACCGATATTGCACGCGTTTCAAGGGTCGATAATGTGGTTGCTCCCAGTCCTCGGCCACGATCGGGAGCGTGTGCACGCTCGTGTTCTGCTGCACCACGCGCAGCGCCAACGCCACCACGGCATCGATCTGCGCCTCGATCGTGAGCGTAGTCGTGTCGACTTCGACGGCATCGGTCGCGCGGGCAAGCGGTGCATGAGCACGCGTCGAATCGGCACGATCGCGCGCTTCGATCTCGCTCTCCACCGTCGAAGCGGCACGCGCTTCGCCGCGAGCTGCCTCTTCGCGTTGCCGGCGCGCGGCGCGCATCGCCATATCAGCAGTGAGGAAAACCTTGAGGTCGGCGCGCGGCAGGACGACGGTGCCGATGTCGCGCCCTTCCATCACGGTGCCGCCGGCCGACGCCAACCGCTGCTGCAAGCCGAGCATGGCGTCCCGCACCGCGGGATGCGCGCTCACGTGCGATACCGCGGCACTGACAGCGGCGGCACGAATCGCGGCGCTGACATTTTCCGCGCCCAGATGCACTTGCGTGCCATCATGCGTACACTCCACACGCAACGCGGCTGCTTCCACCAAGCGCGCCAACGCCGCACCATCGTCGAGATCGCAGCCACGCTGTTGCGCCGCCAGCGTCACGGCGCGATAGAGCGCCCCGGTGTCGAGGTGGCGGAGGCCGAGACGTTGCGCCACCCCGCGCGCGGTGGTGCTCTTGCCCGAGCCGGCTGGGCCGTCGATGGCGATGACAAGCCCGCCGAGCGCGCCCGCATGCGCGGCGATGCGCGCCGGCAACGACTCGCGCTCGCCGGCATGGAAGGCGAAACGCGCCGGAGGCGGCGCGGTCATGGCTCATTCCCCGCGGCGTCGGAATGGTCGAGCGTGCGTCCGAGCGCACGCGCCAAGGGCTGGAGCTCCTGCATCATGCGATCGAAACGATCCGGGGTGAGCGACTGCGGGCCGTCGCTGAAGGCTTGGTCCGGGTGCGCGTGCACTTCGATCATGAGCCCATCGGCGCCGGCGGCGATGGCGGCGCGTGCCATCGGCGTCACGTAACGCCAATCCCCCGTGCCATGGCTGGGATCGACGATGATGGGCAGGTGGCTCAAGTTGTGGATCACCGGGACGGCACAGAGATCGAGGGTATTGCGCGTCAGCGTGTCGAAGGTACGGATGCCGCGCTCGCAGAGCACCACTTTGTCGTTGCCTTCGGTGAGGATGTACTCGGCGCAGAGCAGGTATTCCTCGATCGTCGTCATCATGCCGCGCTTGATCAGCACCGGCTTGCGACTCTGCCCCACCTCGCGCAACAAGTCGAAGTTCTGCACGTTGCGCGCACCGATCTGGAGGATGTCGGCGTAGCGCGACACCAGTTCCACATGCCGCGTGTCCATCACTTCGGTGACGACCGCGAGACCGGTGGCGGTGCTCGCTTGACGCAGCAGCTCGAGGCCTTCGCGCCCGAGACCTTGGAAAGAATAAGGCGAGCTGCGGGGCTTGAAGGCCCCGCCACGCAGGATCGAAGCGCCGGCGGCTTTCACCCGCCGTGCCACCTCGAACAACCCGTCGTGCGTTTCCACCGAACACGGCCCCGCCATCACCACGACGCGCTCGCCGCCGATCGCCAAATCGCCGACGGCAACCACCGAGTTCTCTTGGCAGAACTCGCGGCTCGCTTGTTTGTAAGGGCGAGTGAAGGGCAGGATGCAGGCCACTCCAGGCAGGCGCTCGACGTGTCGGTCGGCGAGCAGGCTCTCATCGCCGACGACGCCGACAACGACGCCGTCCGGTCCGCGCGAACGCCGGGTGCGACAACGCAGCTGCTGGAGCAGGCGTTCGACGCGCTCGATCTGGCGTGCGCTGGCGTTGGCGCGAAAGACGATGCGCACGGACTCCCCCTCACGCAGACGGCTTGGCGCTTGGCCTCGGCTGCGCCAACACGGCGAGTAAGGCACTGCGCTCCTCGGGACCGAGCGCGCGCAGCTCGCCGAGAGGCAGATCGCCGAGCCGAAGCGGCCCGACGCGGGACCGGTGCAAATGCAGCAAGGGAACGGCGAGCGTCTGCAGCATGCGACGGATCTGCCGCTTGCGGCCCTCGTGCAGGACGAGCCGCAGCAATGCACCCGTCGTTCGGGTCTCTTGCGTCACCGTGCAGGGTGCCGACAGTCCGTCGTCCAGCTCGATCCCCGCACGCAGGCGGTCGAGCTCGGCCGGCATGAGCGCGCGCGAGACGTCCGCTTCGTATTCTTTTTCGATGCCCCAAGAAGGGTGCGTCAGCTGGAATGCCAATGCACCATCGTTGCTCAGGAGCAGCAAACCGGTCGTCTCACGATCGAGCCGTCCGATGGGGAACAGTCGTTGGGAAAGGCCGTGTGCGCGCGCCACGTCCGCCACCGTGCGGCGGCCCTGCGGATCGTGTACCGTGCTGATGGCTCCGCGCGGTTTGTGCAGCATCCACACGCCACCGTCTTGTTGGCGCACCTCCGCACCATCGACGCAAACCTGGTCGGTGGGCGCCACCTGGAGTGCGAGATGCGCCGGCTGCCCATTGACGCGGACGCGGCCGCACGTGATCAGCTGTTCACAGCCGCGCCGACTGCCCAGACCGCACGCCGCCAGATATCGGTTCAAACGCATGTGCAGCCTTCAGCCAGCCTCCGATTCCGTCGTCGCTTCCGCGTCGCCTTCGGGTTCCAATCTGGCCGCGGGCGCAGGCCGCGTGCGACGTTCCCCGGTGCCACGCGCCGTCAAGGCATCGATGGCCTCGCCGCGCTGGCGCAGCTCGAGATCGAGATCGTCGAGCGTCGCCAAGACGGCCGCCGGTGGCTTCTCTTCGATCTTTGCGGCGGCGTCGGCTGTCTTGTCTGTCTGCGTCGCCGCAGACTGCGACAGCTCGCGCATCTCGTCCTCTTCCTGACGTCGTGCCTCGTCCTCGCGCGCGGCCAGCATCGCCTCGAGCTCTTCGAGGCTGGGAAGATCGCGCAGCGAATCCAACCCGAGATACTGCAAGAACTCGGATGACGTGGCGTAGAGCAACGGCCGGCCGACGCTGTCGGCGCGACCCGCGATGCGCACGAGATTGCGTTCGAGCAGTGTTTCGACGACGCCGCCGCTGCTGACGCCGCGAATGGCGTCGACCTCGGGCCGCGTGGTCGGTTGCTTGTAGGCGATGATGGCCAGCGCTTCGAGCGCCGGCTTGGTCAGACGCACGCGCCGTTTGCCGACGAACAGCCGGCGCACGACGTCGGCGTACTCCGGTTTGGTGACGAGCTGCAGGCCTCCGGCGACGCGCTGCACGCGTAGCGCGCGTCCGTCCTCTTCATGTTCGGTTTCCAGCGCTGCGAGCGCTGCGGCCACGTCCTCGCGCGGCACATCCGGCAGCACTTCGTGAATGCGCGCCAAGGTCAGCGGTTGGTCGGTGGCGAACAGCAGCGCCTCGAGGCAAGTCTTCACGTTCATGGGGTGTCCTCCGACAGTGCCGCCGGTGGGACGGCCGGCAGGGTTTCTGCGGCGCGGGCATCGGTAGCGAAGATCCACAGGTCGCTGAAATTCTCGGCCTGATGCGTGCGTAGCGTCCGGGCCTTGATGAGCTCGAGCAGCGCCATGAAGGTGACGATGACCTCGAGGCGGCTGCGGGCGCTGGCAAAGATGTCGGCGAAACGCAGGCGTCCTTGGCGGCGCAGGCAGTCTTGCAGCCAGGCGGTCTTGTCCTCCAACGATTCGGTCTCGAGCACGATCTCGTGGGTGACGACCGACTCAAAGCGACGCAGCACGCCCTGCAGCGCTTTCATCAGCTGCGGCAGGTCGACGGCGAAGATCTCTTCGTCGCCGTGCGCCTTGGCGTCTTCGAGCAGGGCTGCATCGAAGGGCCTGGCGAAAGTGGCCAGGCTGGCGCTCTCGTGGCCCTCGAGCGTGCGGGCTGCTTCCTTGTATTTCTTGTATTCGAGCAGGCGCTGCACGAGCTCGGCGCGCGGGTCCTCGTCGCGTTCCTCGCTGGGGCGCTGCACCGGCAGCAGCAGGCGTGCCTTGATGCGCAATAACGTCGCGGCCATCACCAGGAAGTCGCCGGCGATGTCGAGATCCAGCCGCTCCATCCTTTCGATGTGTTGCAAGTACTGGGCGGTGATGCGCGCGATGGGGATATCGTAGATGTCCATTTCCTCGCGCTGAATGAGATAGAGCAACAGGTCGAGCGGGCCTTCGAACTGTTCGAGCTTGACGACGTAGGTCATGCGTCCCCCACCTTGCGAATGTGCGAACCTCCCAAACCCATGACCGCGCGTACTTCGCGCATGGTGGCGCTCGCCCGCTCGCGGGCGCGCTCGTTGCCCTGACGCAGCAATGCGTCGACACGCTCGGGCTCGGCTTCCAACTGCGCGCGCTGTTCGCGCGCGGCGGCAAACGTCGTCGAGATGGTGGCCGCGGCCTCCATCTTGCAGTCGAAGCAGCTGCGCACGCTTGCGCCAGCCCGGCATTCGGCGGCGATGGTGTCGATCTGGTCGGGCGACGTGAAGCGCTGATGGTAGACGAAGACGGTGCACGCCTCCGGGTGCCCCGGGTCGTCCTGGCGCACCCGCTGCGGATCGATGGCGGCGCGCCGCATGCGCTGCTGGATGGCCTCGGGCGGATCGGTGAAGCCGATGGTATTGCCCAGCGACTTGCTCATGCGCTGGCCGTCGATGCCCGGGAAGCGCGCGAAAGCGGTGAGCTTGGTTTCCGGGATGGGAAACACGGGACCGAAGGTGTTGTTGAAACGCCGTGCGATCTCGCGCGTCATCTCGACGTGCGGGGCCTGATCCTCCCCCACCGGCACCAGGTCGCCCTTGTACAACAAGATGTCGGCGGCCTGCAGCACCGGGTAGCCGAGGTGGCCGTAGGTCACGGTTTCTTCGAGCCCCAAGTCGCGCACCTGATCCTTGACAGTGGGGTTGCGCTCGAGACGCGCCAATGTGATCAGCATCGAGAAAATGAGATGCAGCTCGGCATGCTCCGGCACTTGCGACTGCACGAAGATGGGTGCCTGCTCCGGATCGAGCCCTGCCGCCACCCAGTCGATCACCATCTCGCGGGTCGAGAGCGCGATCGACTGCGTGTCGAGGTCGGTGGTGAGCGCGTGCATGTCGGCGACCATGAAAAACGACTCGTATTCGGTCTGAAAGCGCAGCCAGTTTTCCAAGGCACCGGTGTAGTTGCCAAGATGCAACCGCCCGGTGGGGCGCATGCCGCTGAGCACGGTGGGCACGGTTCACTCCTCCCCTGCGCGAACGCACCATGCTAACACAGGGTGCTTCTGGGCTCGAACTCGGAACGACCGTCAGGCGCGGGGATGGAACGTACGGTAGACCTCGTGCAGGTACTGGCGGTCGACGAGCGTGTAGATCTGCGTCGTGCCGATGTCGGCATGGCCGAGGAGTTCTTGCACGACGCGCAGGTCGGCGCCGCCTTCCAAGAGATGGGTGGCGAAGGAATGGCGCAGCGTGTGCGGCGTGAGGTGGCGGGTGAGCCCCGCAGCGATGGCGTGCTTGCGCAGCATCTTCCAGAAGCCCATGCGCGACAGCGTGCCGCCGCGCGCGTTCAGGAGGAAGCTCGGCGCCACGCGACCGCGCAGAAGGCGCGGCCGGCCGTCGCCGAGCCAGCGTTCGCAGGCTGCGATCGCGGCGCGGCCAACCGGCACCAGGCGTTCCTTGGCACCTTTGCCGAAGACGCGGACGTGCCGCGCGCGGCAATCGAGACCTTCGAGCGCCAAGGTGCAGATCTCCGACACACGCAGCCCCGCGGCGTAAGTCAGCTCGAGCGCGGCGCGGTCGCGCTGCCCGAGCACGCTCTCGGGCGAAGGCACGGCGCACAAGCGCTCGATCTCGGACACGGTGAGCACGGACGGCAAGCGCAAGCCGCGGCGCGGCCCGCGCAGGCCTTCGAGCGCCGAGTCCGCCACCAGGCCTTCGAGCACCAGGAAGCGATGGAAACCGCGCAGCGCCGCCAGGCGTCGGGCCCGTGTCGCCGGCCCCATTCCTTCCTGCGTTTGGCTGGCGAGATAGGCGTGCACTTGCTGCCTGTCGATGGCGGCCGCGGTACGGACGCCGCGCTCTGCGAGCACATGCAGATAGGTGTCGAGATCGCGACCATAGGCATCGAGCGTGGTGGCGGCGAGGCCGCGCTCCACCAAGAGATGCACGAGATAGCGCTCGCGCGCACGCTGCAGCTCGTCGAGGGTCGCGGGAGTCTGACGAGTCATCCGCTCCCCGTTTCGGCGTCGAGGTCGAACTCGCGCGCCAGCAGGTCGCCACTGCTGGCGTCGTCGTCGGGCGCTGGGGAATCCTCTGGCCCGAGAAGCGCGTCGGCCGCGCCCACGTTCGTGCCGCCGGCATCGCTCGGCTCGTCCATTGGCGAATCGGGCACCGCGCTGGGCTCGGGTTGCGCATGTGTCGCGCCCGCCCTGAGCGCCGGGTGCGACAGCACCGCCAGGATGCGTTCGGCGATCGCGGCACCGACGCCGGGAACGGCGCAGAGATCGTCGGCACGCGCCTGTCCAATCGCATCCACCGAACCGAAATGACGCAGCAACGCGGCGCGCGTCTTGACGCCGACACCCGGGATGTCGTCGAGGGCCGAGCGCACCAGCTCTTGGCCTGCGAGTCTGCGGTGGTAGCCGACGGCGAAGCGATGCGCTTCATCGCGGACGCGCTGCAACAGCTTGAGCGCTGGCGACGTGCGCGGCAACAACAATGGTGCGGACGAACCGGGGCGGAAGATCTCCTCCTGGCGTTTCGCCAGACCCAGCAAATGCACGCGTGATCCGAGGTCGAGCGCATCGAGCGCGCGCACCGCGGCGGCGAGCTGACCGCGGCCGCCATCCACCACCACCAGCGACGGCAAGGGTAGCGCGTCCTGCAGCAGCGAGCGGAAGTGACGTTCCACCACGTGCTCCATCATGGCGAAGTCGTTGGGGGCGCGGATGCCGTGGATGCGGAAGTGGCGATAGCGCTGCTTGACTGCCTGACCGGCCTCGAAGTGCACGAGGGACGCCACCGGCGACCCGCTCTGGAAGTTGGAGATGTCGAAGCACTCGATGCGCCGCGGCAGCTCACGGATGCCGAGCGCGTCGCGCAGCGCCACGATCTCGTCCGGTGCGCGTTGACCGGCCTTGCCGTGCGCAATGAGCCACTCGTCGAGCTTGAGGCTCGCGTTCTTGAGCGCGAGTCCGAGGAGCGTGTGTTTGTCGCCGCGCTGCGGCTGAGTGAGCCGCACGCCGGTGCCGGCTTTTTCGCCGAGCCACGTCGCCAGCAGCTCGGGTTCGGCCAAGATGTCGCTGGTCAGGATCTCGTCGGGAATGGCGCCGGTCGAGTTGTAGTACTGCTCGAAGAAGGCGGTGAATGCCACCGTGTCGCTCTCGGTGCCGGCAGTAAAGTAGAAGGTCTCGGTCGCCAGCAGCTTGCCGCCGCGGATCTTGAGCACGACGCCGGCAGCGTACTCGCCGTCGCGGCGCATGGCGACGGCGTCGCGATCCACGTCCTGCCCCACCAACGTGCGCAAGCGGTCGGTGATGCGCTCGATGGCGCGCAGCTGGTCGCGCGTGCGCCCGGCGCGTTCGAACTCCAGCGCCTCGCTCTCGCTCTGCATGCGCTCGCGCAGTCGTTTCACGAGTTCTGTGGTGCGCCCGCCGAGGAACAACCGCACGTCGTCCATGGCGCGCAGGTACTCGCTCTGCGACTGCAGGCCGACGCAGGGCGCCTGGCACATCTTGATGTCGTAGTACAGGCACGGGCGATCGATGCCGTCCAACGATTCGGGCGTGCACGGCCGGCACTGGAACACGCGCTGCAACAAGGCCAAGGTGCGGCGCATCGCGCCGACGTCGGAATACGGACCGAAGTAGTCGCTGCCATCGGTCACCAACGTGCGGGTCAAGAACACGCGCGGAAAGCGGTCGTGCGTGATGCGAATGTAGGGATACTTTTTGTCGTCCCGCAGACGAATGTTGTAACGCGGCCGGTATTCCTTGATGAGGTTACACTCGAGGATCAGTGCCTCCACCTCGGTGCGGGTGCTGACGTAATCGACGTCGCGGGCGCGCTGCATGAGCGCGCGCGTCTTCGGGTTGTCGTCGCTCGTGGCTCCGAGGTAGTTGCGCGCGCGGTCGCGGATCGACTTGGCCTTGCCGACATAGAGCACCTTGCCCTTGGCGTCCTTGAAGAGATAGACGCCGGGCTCTTCCGGCAGGGCGCGAATGCGTTCGGCCAGGAGCTCCTGCTCGGGTGTCGCGGTCATGCTGCCTCGCCTGCGCGCGGGTGGAGAGCGGCGCGGCCGGCAAGCGCGCGCCACCATGCGCAGTCTAGAAAGGTTGCCCGTCTGCGGCAACGAGACGGTTGCCACGCCGACGGCGGATTCGCGCGCGCGGGGTGCGGGTCGAACGCCGCACAAAGGTGCACCGTCTTCCTCGTTGCGCCCAGCGCGCCAGCCGACGATGATGCCGAGGCGTCGCCGGAGGGGGTGGAATGGGACTTCGGAGGCAATCGATGATCGGATGGCTCGCCGCGCATTGCGCTTTTGTCCAACCCGGCGGCTCGACCAAGTGGCTGCTGATCGTGCCGTTGCTCTTCGTGGCGCAGCAGAGCTTCGCCATCGAATCGGTGGATCTGCCGCTCGACCACTGGGCTTACGAAATGCTCGAACGCTTCGAAGTCCGCGCCGGGCTCACGCGCACGGGGCTCGAGACACGACCGCTCCGGCGTGGGCAGGTCGCGCGACTGGTGCGCCAGCTCCTGGACGGGGCGGCGCAGGCGGATTGGACACCGACGCGCATCGAGACACAGCAGCTGCAGATGCTCCAGGAAGAATTCTCCGCCGAGCTCGTGGCGCAGGGATCCAACGTATCCATTCTCGAGCGCGCCTATCATCATTGGAATGGAGCAGACTGGGAGTTTCAGCTCCAATTTTTCGCCATCCAGGAAGCATCGTTCGCCAACCGGGATCGGGCTAGCGACTTCGCCCAGACCGATGCGAGGCTTGCGTTCGAACCGCGGGCGGGCATGGTGCTCGGGCGCGATTTCGCCGCCTGGGCGCGTGTCTCGCTCCTGCGTCGCACGAGCGACGGTGTGCTGCGCAACAGCACGGATCCTGCGGCTGGCGAGGCCGAGTACGTCTTCGACACCCGCGACCGTGTGAGCTTCACGCGCCGTGTCGAACCCTATGTTCGCTACTTGCGCGGGCCGGTGATGGTGGATCTCGGGCGTGAACGCCTGCGTTGGGGACCGGGCCGACACAACAGCATGCTGTTGCTGAACGAGACGCCGCCGCTCGATCTGCTGCGGCTCGAGCTCGACTTCGGCTGGGTGCGCTTCGCCCACGTGGCCGGACAGTTGCGACCGGCCGAGCTCGAAGACGACGATCCGCCGCTGGTCGAAAAATACATGGCGGCGCATCGCCTGGTGCTGCAAGTGCACCGGCGTTGCGTCATCGGCATTGCCGAGGGCGTCGTCTACGGCGATCGCGGCCTCGATCTCACTTATTTGAACCCGATCAACGTCTTCTACGTCGCCCAGGCCAACGTCGGTGACCGTGACAACGCGCTCGGCAGCGTCGACGCCAAGTTGGTGCTCCCGAGCCTCGAGCTCTACGGCGAGCTCCTCGTCGACGATCTCAATCTGCGGCGCGGCCTGGATCATTTCGGCAACAAGCTCGGCGTGCTCGGCGGCTTCCTGTGGCTCGAGCCCTTCGGCGCTTCCGACTGGGACCTGGACGGCGAATGGAGCTGGGCGAGCCAGTTCACTTACACGCACCAGGTTCCCATCAACCGCTACGAGCATTACGGCAGCACGCTCGGCAGCCGCACCGGCCCGGATGCGGATCTGTGGGTCCTGGGTCTGCGGCGGCGCCTTTCGCGCGGCTGGTCGGCGCGGATGTTCTACGCGCTCGAACGCCACGGCGAGGGTGGTCTCGACACCGACCAGGATGAACGGCCGGACGACAGCCAGGACTACCTATCCGGAACCGTGGAGAGCGTGCATCAGCCCGGGCTCGAGGTCCGCTACCAGGGACTCCGCAACGTCGAGCTGTTCGTCGACACGCGCTATGTCCACGTCACCCATCCCGCCAACGACTCGACGCGTGCCGCGCTCGACCAAATGGCCGTGCGCGCACTGGCGCGCGTCGAGTTCTAGACTGGTAGAGCGTTCGTCCCTTGGCTCGTATCTTTGTGGGCTCTCACCATGCTCTGGGTGGCGAGGCTGCAGAGACTTCGCATTGACTCGCCGTAACCCTATCACGGCTCGCTTTGAACCCTCGGGTAGGCCTTCCGGAACACGCGGTGCCAGCCGTCCCACACGCGACGCTGCTTCCACGGCGAGACGGGTGTCCCCGCGAAGATCGTCAGCTTTCCCGAGAGCGGGTTCCCCATCCAGACCGCAGGTGCGCGCACCGGAATGTCGCAGTGCTTGAAGGAGCGAGGTAGTCTTCGCCAGTGTGCCCGCGCAAGCTCACCTTGCCACCCTCTCTGTCTCTGTCGCTGCGCTCGGCTCCGACCCATTGATCCGCGGGCGGATCCTTACGAAGAAGCGCCTATCTGGAGCACCGTGTGATCGTTGGCCTACGGTTGAAACTCGCTGTCAACATCGTGGACGAAAGGTGTCACGCTCGTTGACAGATGTGGCCGCGCTCCGGAAGAGAACTCTATGAATTTGGCCGCCCTTTGGCCTGGCACGAAGTTTCCTTCAGTCGATAGAGCGAGTTCTTGCACCGCAAAGTGCGCTGCTGTTCAACGATGGCATGCAGAGAGGTCGAGGATGAGGTCGCTGCATGGCTCTAAACCGTCAGAGCCTCCTCCGCCGGCGCGACTGCTCCATGTTTTCTTGCAGGAGTCACAGGGTTCCTGGCCGCTGGGTTCCAATCGAGGGCCGTCAATTGTGATCCTCCGGTGCAACCGCACTACGCTTTCAACCGAGAAAGTCCCGGGTTCCGGGTCGAGCGCTGTCAATGGTTATGCGCGAGCGCGACCTCCGTTTTCCCGGGTTCCAGTCGAGGGCGTCAATCGTAATCCATGGACGCTTGCTCCACGTTTTCCAGCGCGAGAGTCCCGGGGTTCCAAGTCGAGGAGCGTCAATCGTGAATCCGCAGGTGGCGACTGCTCCACGTTTTCGTTCGGTTCCGGCCGAGGACGGTCACTCATTCCGCGACGTAACCGCGGCGAAAGGCGAGCCTAGAGTCGATCCAGAACATTGAAGCCAAGAGAGGAGACAGGGCAATTCACCTACGACTGTGAGTGTTGTCGAACCAGAGGGCGAGCGCGCCTCCACGCTCGTGGAATTGACGGCAAGCACATCCACCGCGGAACGCCGCCACGCTGTGCGACGAGCTCACTCCTCGCCCAGGTCGTTCTTGACCACGACGCCGCCCTTCATCACCCAGCGCACGCGCTGTAGTTCGGTGATGTCTTCGGTAGGGTCACCGGCGGTGGCGATGAGGTCGGCGAACTGACCTGGAGCGACGCCGCCGACGCGGTCGCTCCAGCCCATGAGCTCGGCGGCGGATGTCGTGGCGGTCTGGATGGCTTGCATCGGCGTCATGCCTTCGTCGACGTAGATGGCGAACTCGCGCGCTTGCGTGCCGTGCGCGAAGACGCCGGCATCGCTGCCGAAGGCGATGCGCACGCCGCGCTCGCGCGCGGTCCGGAACGCCCGCCGCATGTGTCCGCGCACCGCCTCCGCCTTCGCCAGGCTCTCGTCGCGGATGTGCAGCGGGTTGCCCTCGGCCAGGATCGGTTCGATGACGTAGAGCGTCGGCACGTACCAGGTGCCGTTCTTCTTCAGGAGGTTCGCGACCTCGTCGTCCATGTAGGTGCCGTGCTCGATGGAGCGCGCACCGGCGAGGCTCGCCCAGATCATGCCTTCCCTGCCGTGGCAATGTGCGGCGACGAAACGCCCGAGGCGCTTGGCTTCGTCGCAGGCGGCACGCAGCTCGTCCTGTGTGTAGGTCGTGTGGCGCGGATCGTCGCCGGCGGAAAGGACGCCACCGGTCGCGAGGATCTTGATGAGATCCGCGCCCTGTTGGATGTCGAAGCGCACCTTCTTGCGCACTTCGTCAACGCCGTCGGCAACACCCGTGGCGAGATCCGAACACCAGTGGTAGTCGAGCAAGTTGCGATCGTCGCCATGCCCCCCGGTCATGGACAGCGGCCAAGTTGCAACTTGCAGGCGCGGTCCCCAGATCTCTCCGGCGGCGATGGCGTCACGCAAGGCCACGTCCACTCCCTCGCTGCCGCCAACGTCGCGGCAGGTGGTGAAGCCGGCGAGCAGCGTCTGGCGACAGTTCTCGACTCCAGTGATCGCCACTCGCGCTGTGGACGTCCGCAGCTGCTCGAGGGGTGCGATGCCGACACGTGTGCCGAGATGAGTGTGCACGTCGATGAGACCGGGAAGCAGCGTCACGTCGCCCAAGTCGAGAACCGAGACGCCGGCCGGGGCGTGTGATTCGACCGCCGCGATGGTGTCGTCGGCGACCGTCACCCAGACCGGGCTGCGGACGCGGCCGAGCCGCGGATCGACGAGACGTGTGGCGTGGATGGCGAAGTCGGCCGCAGCGGCTGGAACCGAAAGTAAAGTGGCGCCGAGCGTGACGAGTGCCACGATCGCGGCCCGATGCCGGCCGCGCGGACGAGGCTGTTTTCGCCGGTCCCCGACCGGGCGGCCGGCTGCGTTGACAGGGGCGGCGGGGCATGGTAGCGTCACGCGGTTTTTGGGCACTCTGGAGGTCATAGTTCCTTGCCTCATCACAAGCAGTTCGAGAAGACTTTGCGGCGCGATGCCAAGCGGCGATTGGTGAATCGCTCGAAGCGCGCGCGTCTCCGTCATGCCTTGCGCGAATTTCGCGCGTTGCAAGATGCCGCCTCGGCGCGGACGGCGTTTCCCCAGCTCGAAGCGATCATCGACAAGAGCGCCAAGACGCGTCTCATTCATCCCCGCACCGCCTCGCGGCTCAAGTCGCGCTTGGCCACGAGCATCCAGCGCTTGCGCGCTGCCTGATCTTTTAGCTTCCACGCACGGTTTCGCGCACGGCCCGGGCCAGCTCGGCCCGCGGCACCGTGCGCACGGTGCCGGTCTTGCGATCGCGGATCTCGAGCTTGTCGTCGCGCAGACCGCGCTCGCCGAGCGTCACCCGGACCGGGATGCCGATCAGGTCGGCGTCCTTGAACTTGGCGCCGGGCGAAAGATCGCGATCGTCGAGCAGCACCTCGATGCCATCGGCGCGCAGCGTTTCGTAGAGCTCGGATGCGAGCTGCTGCGTCTCCGCGTGCGAGCTCTGCACCGGCAGCACCAGGACGTCGAAGGGTGCGAGCGCCGGCGGCCAGACGATGCCGGCCTCGTCGTAGTGCTGTTCGATGGCGGCCGCCACCGTGCGGGTGACGCCGAAACCGTAGCAGCCCATGACATAGGGACGTTCCTTGCCGGTTTCGTCGAGGAACGTGGCACTCATCTTCTCGCTGTACTTGGTGCCGAGCTTGAAGATGTGACCGACCTCGATGCCGCGCGAAGACTGCAAGGTGCCGTTGCAGCGCGGACAGAAATCGCCGGCGCGCGCGAGCACGAGGTCGCTCCAACGCTCCACCGTGAAGTCACGCCCGATGACCACGCCGCGCAGGTGTGCGTCCGTTCGATTGGCGCCCGTCACCAGGCTCGTTGCTTGCTGCAAGCTGCGGTCGGCCCACAACGGTGTTCCGCTCGGCAGTCCCACCGGGCCGGCGAAACCGACGGCGGCACCCGTCAATGCTTCGACCTCGGCATCCTCCAGCATGCGCAAGAGCGGTGTGCCCGCCAACCGCGCCAGCTTGGCTTCGTTGAGGTCGCGGGACCCGGGCAGGAGCACAGCCACGTCGCGGTCGGCGATCTTGAACAGGAGAGTCTTGGCCAGCTCCGCCGGCTGCACGCCGAGGAAGCTCGACACGTCCGCCACCGTTTTCTTCCCCGGCGTCGCGACCTGCTGCGGCGCATCCCCTGCCGGCGCCGTGACGACCGCGGGCAGGCGCAGCTCGGCCCGCTCGGAGTTGGCGGCATAACCGCAAGAGTCGCACGACAAGATCTCCGACTCGCCGTTCGTGGCCAGCACCATGAATTCGTGACTCTCGGCGCCGCCGATGACGCCGGTATCGGCTTCGACGACGCGGAACGCGAGCCCACAGCGTTCGAGGATGCGCGTGTAGGCATCGCGCATGTCGCGGTAGGTTTGATCGAGCGACGCATCGTCGGCATGGAAGCTGTACGCGTCCTTCATGGTGAACTCGCGCGCACGCATGACGCCGAACCGCGGCCGGATCTCGTCGCGGAATTTGACCTGGATCTGGTAGAGGTTCTGCGGCAACTGCCGGTAGCTGCGCAAGGTCTGGCGCGCGAGCGTGGTGATGACTTCCTCGTGCGTCGGGCCGAGGGCGAACTCGCGCTCGTGACGATCGCGCATGCGCATGAGCTCGCGTCCGAAGGCCTGCCAGCGCCCGCTCTCCTGCCACAGCTCGGCCGGCTGCAGCACCGGCATGACCACTTCCTGGCCGCCGGCGCGATTCATCTCCTCGCGCACGATGGCCGTGGCCTTGGCGATGCAGCGCCATCCGAGCGGCAGATAGGAGAACACGCCGGCGGCGAGCTTGCGCATCATGCCGGCGCGCAACATCAGCTGGTGGCTGATGATCTCGGCTTCCGCCGGTGTTTCTCGAAACGTGGGCAAAAACGATTTCGACCAACGCATATGCACTCCTCGGCCGCACTCCGGAGCGCGCAGCTTAAAGCAAGCACGGCGGCGTCGCAACCACGCGTCGGGGATTGGGGCAGACTTGATGTGCGCGCAGGGCCCTGCGCGGCGTCAGAAATTCCAGCCGATGTAGAAGCGCTGGAAGGAGAGATCGGAAGCGCGATAGATGCTCTGGCCACCGAAGTCGGTGGTGCGGCCGATGTCCCATCTGGCGATGAAACCGACGCCGAGCCCGAGCTCGACGCCGGCGCCGTAGCTGCCGTACCAGCCCGGGGTGAATGGTTCGCCGACGTAGGCGCCATCGACAAACAGCGCGCCGCGGAAGCCGCCGAACTCGAGCGCGCTCAGGAACGGCAGTCCGAGCAGCAGACGATCCAACAGTGGGAAGCGCACTTCTTCGTTGAGCAGCAGGATACGGCGTGCGAACAGCGATCTGCGCTCGTAGCCGCGCAGGTCGAATGGGCCGCCGAGGAAGAACAGCTGCGCATCGCCACCCCAGTTGCCACGGGCGATGAGACGTGAGGCGAAGACGCTGCGCCCCGGCAGGCGGAAATACTTGCGATAGTCCAGCTGCACCGAGGTGACGCCGCGGTTGCCGCCCGTGGTGTCGAAGGTGTGGCCGAAGGTGACGTTGTAGCGCGTGCCATCGATGGGACCGACGTAGGACCACAATGTGTTGTCGTGCACGAAGGAAAGGAAGTTGGTGACCAGCACGGTGCGGGCACCGACGCCGAGCAGCTGGGCGACGTCGTCGTCGAGCTGGGCGAAGCGCACGACGAGGTTGTTCTCCAAGCGCTCGAAGCGCGACAGCGGATAGCTCACACCGAGCAAACCACCCAAGCGGCGCTCGAAACGATACAGGTCGAGGTTCGGATCGTAGACACGCGTCAAATGGAAGGCGCCGAGCGTGTAGTTGAGCCGCCGCGTCAGATTCGTGTACGAGATGCCCACATTGAGATGGCGCCAGAAGTTGTTGAAACCCTCGGACGAGGTGGCGAAGAGCAACCCGACGCGATGGTTGCCGAGCACGTCGGTGAAGCCGATCTGGGCGCCCGCGGCGCTGTAGAAATCAGGATCGAACGCCACGCCACCCTGGACGAAGTCGAGGGCGAAATCGGTGTCGTAGTCGCGTTTGGGGAAGGCGCGGCCTTCGAGGTCTCGCATCCACGTGCTCGATTGCGGCGTCGATCGCGCCGGGGGCAGTGGCGAGGCAGCCGCCACCAAGGCTGGGGGTGGCGTCTGCGTCGGCACCTGCCGCAGCGGCTCGACATCGAATCGGTAGATGTTGAAAGCCAAGTTGCTGAACGAGGTGGCGACGAAACCACGGTCATCCGGTGTCCAGCGCGGCGTGAACAACCCCCCGAGCGTGGAGGTGAGCTGGACCAGTGTCCCCTCCTCCAGGTCGTAGCGATAGATGTTGTTGGCGCCATCCTGATCGCTGCTCCACAAGAGCGAGGTGTCGCCGGGACCCCACGCCGGCGCGGCGTCGTCGTGAGCGCCTTGGGTGAGTTGCGTCACCGCGCCGCTGGCCAAATCGAGAACGAAGATGTGGTAGATGCCGTTGCGTTCGGGAGCGGCTCGATCGCTGCTCCAGGCCACTTGTTTGCCATCCCGGCTCCAATCGGGATCGCGATCGTGTGCGGCGTCGAAAGTCAGGCGTTCCATGCTGCCGCTCGCGACGTCGACGCGATAGAGATCGCTCCAACCGCTACGATCCAACCCGACCAGGATGACCTGGCTGCCGTCCGGCGACCAAGTTGGGCTTTGCACTGTGATCAGTGAGGCGAAGTTGTGCTTCGCCAATCGGTGGCCGCTGTCGAGGTCGAGGACGAAGAGGGCGTCGGACTCCCCCGACTTGGCGGTGAACGCCACCTTGCGGCCAAGCACGTCGGGGCCGCTGGAGAAAGCCGGGATCGATTCGTAGGTGCGGTCGCGTCCGCCGACGGCGAGCCTCTGCGTCTCGTGCTGGTCGGCGGCGATGGCGCGCGCATGCACGAGATCGACGTTGCCCGAGGCCGACGAAACATAGACGAAATCGAAGCCGTCGGCGCAGCTACTGTCCGCCACCACCGCGGGCCGGGCGTTGATGGCGCGTTTCTCCACCAGCGCCGTTCCATGCTGATCCGGCCACTCGGCGGTCATCACCGCCGGATAGAAACGGCGCTTGAGGTAGCGCGTCCAGTCGCGGTTGAGATCGGCGATCGAGAGACCCAGGGTGTAGCGCAGCACGGTCGCGAAGTCGTCGGACACCCACCAGTCTTCCAACAATCGGATCAAGGCGACGTCGCCGAAACGCGTGCCGATGTACCGCACCAGCGATTCGCCTTCCTTGTACATGAGGAAGGTGCCTTGAATGCGCCACAGATTGGCGATGTCCACCAGGTTGTCGTTGACGATGAAGTCGCGCATGAACATCTGCGCTTCCGTGCCCGCTTCGGGGGTGGCGATGTACTCGGCCAGACCCTCGCTGAACCACAATGGCGGCGGACCATAGTTGTAGCGGTGTTTGGTGGTCATGAGGTGCGCCAGCTTGTCGTTCATGTAGGCGTGGACCAGCTCGTGACGGATGACCTCGCGCAGCTGTGTCCACGACCCCGTGTGTGGGATGGCCACGCGACCGCGCAGCAGCTCGGTGAAGCCCCCGACGTACTCCGAGATCAGCAAATCGATGACGTTGGTCTGCTTGAAGTCGTGGTGCGAGGCGTAGAGGATGAACGGAATCTTTTGCTCGAATTGATGCTGAAAGGTGCTGTCGTACTCGCATGTCACCTGCTCGGCGTAAGCGGCGACGTACTCGGCCAGCTCTTGTTCCCCTTCGTAGTAGTAGACATCCAGGTGCGGGGTGGAGATGACGTTCCAGTCCTTCTCCGAGTAGATGACCTTGTTCTGGCCGAAGAGGTACTGCGCGTGCGCGGGCCCGCCGCAGAGGAGCGCCAGAGCCATAGCTACGAACAGCCGATTGTGCCAGCTACTGCGCATCTCCCATCACGTCCAGCATTGAATATAGGCCGGGAGGATGGTCTTGCACGAATCGCACCGCCTTCGGCACGCCGCTCACGAAAGCGGCGCGGGAGAGCGCCCGATGCCGAATCTCTACGACCTCGTCGGTCCCTGCGAGGAGCAACGTGTGCTCGCCGGGAATCCCCCCGCCACGCACGCTATGCACGCCGACCTCGCGCGGCTTCCGCAGGGCGTCCACGCCGGATCTGCCGTACACGACAGCGTTGGGTGAGTTGCCCCAGAACGCCTCGAGCAACATGAGGGCGGTGCCGCTCGGGGCGTCGCGCTTGCCGGCATGATGCGCTTCGAGAATCTCGAGATCGAAACCTTCATCGATCATAACTCTCAATTTAGCAATTATCTGCATGATTCTTTGAATGCCGAGACTGAAGTTTCGGGCCACCACCACGGGAACGCTGGCAGCAGCTGATTCGAGCCGGCGCATTTCGGCAGCGGACTGCCCCGTCGTCCCGATGACGAGCCGAGCGCGTCGCGCCTGCACCGCGTCCAGCAAGACTGGTGTGGCTCCTGGATGCGAAAAGTCCACCACGATGCCGTCGGGACGCAGCGCCTGCACGAGGTCGCGCTCGAGCGGCAACGGCCCATCTTCCAGGGCGAGGCTGCTGTCTTCGACCACGTCGCATCCAACGACATCGTGAAAGCCGGAGCGGCGCAGATGCGATGCGACCAAACGCCCCATCCGTCCGGCGGCCCCATTCACCACCAAGCCCGCGCTCACGCTTCCACCTCGTGCCGCCACGTGGCCGCATTCAGGATGGTCGCGAGCTCGGCTCTCGCGTTCGCCGAGGCAGGGACGAGCGGCAGGCGTGTCTCCGAGCGGGCCGTTCCCGCGAGCTCGAGCCAGGCCTTGATCGGCGAAGGGTTGGTTTCGATGAACGCCCCCTTGAAGAACGGCAGCAGGCGGAAATGCCACATGCGCGCGTCTTGCAGCTGTCCGGCCTCAAATGCGTCGACCAGGTGGCGGGTCGCACGCGGCAGCAGATTGGACACCACCGAGATCACCCCAACGGCACCGACTGCCATCATCGGCAAGGTGAGCGAGTCGTCGCCCGAGAGCACGGGCAGGTCGCAGCGCGCCCGGATATCGCTCACCTGATCGAGCGAGCCGCTGGCTTCCTTGACCGCGGCGTAGCGCCCGAGCTGGGCGACTCTGGCTACCGTTTCGGGCAGCACGTTGACGCCTGTTCTCCCGGGAACGTTGTAGAGAATCAATGGCAAGGTCGTGGCGTTTGCAACCGCGGCGAAATGCCGGTACAGGCCCTCTTGGGTCGGCTTGTTGTAATACGGGGCCACGATCATGGCGCCTGCGGCACCGAGTTCCTGCGCTTCCTGTGTGAGCTCGATGCTGGACCGCGTGTCGTTGGTGCCAGTCCCGATCCAGGCTTGTGTCTGGCTGCCGCGGCAGAGCTCGATGCCGAGTGCACAGAGGCGACGGCGCTCTTCACGCTGCAAGGTGGCGGCTTCACCCGTCGAGCCGCACAGCACCACGCCGCTCACGCCCGCGCGCAACTGCTGTTGTAGCAATGTGCGGAGCGCCGCTTCGTCCACTGCGCCATCGCGGAATGGGGTCACCAGCGCGGTCAAGACTCCTCGCAACATCCCAACTTCCTTCCTCGAACCTCGCGATCGTCGTCGTGTCTCGACGTGTTCACTGCGGCGCTTCGATGTCGATCGACCGCGGCCGTATTTCGGCCGCCGGAACCACATCCAGAATCCCGCCGACCCACAGCGGTTCCCACTCGCGGTGCAAACTGTCGGCGGCGATGTAGGTCCCCGGCAGCGAATCCCCCGAGGCGTCGATGAATGCAAACAAACGCTGCCGCCCGGGCCGCGCACGCAGACTGTAGTCCCCGCGGGGCGAAGCGTACACGGTCGGCGTTTCCATGCTGCCGCGCGTCTGGCGCTGCGATCCCCAAGAGCCGAGCGCGGCATAGGCCTGTTCCCACACTCCCACGGGGGCGACCGGCAACGATTCCGCCCCGAGCGGTTCCACGACTGCGGGGGAGTGAGCCAGGGGTTCCGCCGCGAGCGACGAATCCACGCCCGATCGGGCGCCGAGGCTGTCGTGTCGCGTCGAATCGGCGGCACCGGGGACTGTCGGTTCGCCGGCGAGATCGACCGCCCGCAATGCCACCGCGATGCGGCCGGCGACATCGGTGCGGTTGAACGCGACTCCCCGGATCGTCCCAGGCTCATTCGGATCGACGAGGTTCCATTCCAGTCCGCGGCGCACCTCGCCATCGCGGAGCTGCAGAGTTTCCGGGTGCACCGCGGCGAGCTCGTCGTCATCCACGTCCAGGCTGCGGTTGCGATCGATGAATGCGCGCAGGACGAACGGTTTCCCGGCAGGGAGCGCGAGCAGGCGAAAAAGGCCCTCGGCATCGGCGGCGGCAACGACTGCACGTGGGCGAATGCCGGACCCGCCTGGCCGCAGGCGGAGCGAATCGATCGAATCCGCGATCGCCGCCAGCGGTTCGAAACGCACTGCCGCCTGTGGCTCAGGCTGACCCTTCGCGCGCACGCGGCCGAACACCGCGCCGCCCCGCATGGTGTCCGCGGTGGCGAACACCAGCCAGATTTCGCCGGCGAGCTCGTTGCCGCGTCCGGCAGCATCCTGGAATCCCTCGCCGAGGACGACAGCGAAGGTGGTGTCGGGAGGCAGCGAGTCGCGGTAGCGGATCTCGACTTGCGTGCCTCGCACGCGCACCTCCGGTCGAGGCTGCGACGGGTAGGTGCGCACGGCGGCGGCGGCGGGCGTGGCATTCAGCGCTTCGTCGAAGTGCAGCTCCAGCACTGGTGCGCGGCCGAGGCCCCGGCTCGAGTCCGCCGGTAGGCTCGAGACGAGATGCGGCGGCGATTCGTCGGCGGCACCGCCTTCCAGCGGCCGGATGTGGGCGCAGCCGGCGTGCTGGGCCAGCGCCGCGAGCGCCGTGAAACCGAGAATGCGGCGCGTGGACGAACGCATGCGAAGGCCTCACAGGATGTAGCGCCTCAGGTCTTCGTCGCGCAGGATCGGATCGAGACGGCGGCGCACGAATGCGGCGTCGACACGAATCATCTCCGCTCCCGACTCGGGCAAGTCGAATAGCACGTCGTCGAGGAGGGTGGTCATCACCGTGTGCAGCCGACGGGCGCCGATGTTCTCGCTGGTTTCGTTGACCTGGGTCGCGATGTGCGCGATCTCCGCGATCGCGTCCGCGGTGAACTCGAGCTGGCCTTGCTCGGCCTCGATGAGGGCGGCGTACTGGCGCACGAGCGCGTTGCGCGGTTCGGTCAGGATGCGGACGAAATCGGCTTCGCCAAGCGAGGAAAGTTCGACCCGAATCGGGAAACGACCCTGGAGCTCCGGAATGAGATCGCTGGGCTTGGTGGCATGAAAGGCGCCGGCGGCAATGAACAGAATGTGATCGGTGCGCACCACTCCGTGTTTGGTGCTGACGTTCGAGCCCTCGACGATCGGCAGCAGGTCCCGTTGCACTCCTTGCCGCGACACATCCGGACCGTGAGCCTCGCCATGACCGGCGATCTTGTCGATCTCGTCGAGGAAGACGATGCCCGCAGTCTCGACGCGATGCACTGCCTCCCGGCGCACCTTCTCCATGTCCACCAGCTTGTCCACTTCCTCGGCATGGAGCAATGGGCGTGCTTCGCGCACCGGCAGCTCGCTTCTCCGGCGCCGGCCGGGAAAAAGGTTGCCGAGGGTTTCGCTCATGTTGACGCCCATCTCTTCGCTGCCGGAGCCGGAAAAAATCTCGAACATCGGCAGCGTGCGTTGCGGCACGTCGACGTTGATCTGGCGCTCTTCGAGCTCGCCGGCGCGCAGCAGATCGCGCAGCTTGTCGCGCGTCCGGCCGAGGCGTTCGCGCGCTTCCGGGTCCGCGGGCGCGGCGGGAACTGCGGGCAGCAGCAGATCGAGCAATCGCTGTTCGACACGAGAAGCCGCCTGATCTTCGACCTTGCGCCCCCATTCGGCCTTGACCTCGGCCATCCCCACCTCGGTCAGATCGCGCACTATGGACTCGACGTCGCGCCCGACGTACCCCACCTCGGTGAACTTGGTGGCCTCGACCTTGACGAATGGCGCGCGCGCCAGCTTCGCCAAACGGCGCGCGATCTCGGTCTTGCCGACGCCGGTGGGGCCGATGAGGATGATGTTGTTGGGCAGGATCTCGCTTCTTAGCGCCTCCGGCGCTTGCAGCCGGCGCCAGCGGTTGCGCAGCGCAATGGCCACGGCGCGCTTCGCCGCCGCTTGCCCGACGATGTACTGGTCGAGCTCGGCCGTGATCTGCCGTGGCGTGAGCGCAGAAGCGGCATCGATGCGCACGAAGTCGGTGGAGCTCATCTAAGCTCCCGCGAGCGTCAACACGGTGGTTTCGCGGTTGGTGTAGACGCAGATCCCGGCGGCTATGTCCAGCGCGTGCCGCACCACCTGTTCCGCGTCGAGCTCGGTGTGCTGCACCAACGCGCGCGCCGCGGCCAACGCGTACGGGCCGCCGGAACCGATGGCGAGAATGCCGTCGTCGGGCTCGATGACGTCGCCATTGCCGGAAATGACGAAGCTCTGCTCTAGGTCCATGACGATCATGAGCGCATCCAGCCGCCGCAGGATGCGGTCGCTTCGCCAATCTCGGGCCACCTCGACCGCGGCGCGGGCCAGGCGGCCGCCGTGCTCGTCGAGCTTCTTCTCGATGCGCTCGAATAGAGTGAACCCATCCGCCGCGGCGCCGGCGAAACCGGCGAGCACGGCGCCGCCGCGCAAGGATCGCACCTTGCGTGCGCTGTGTTTCATCACCGTGGCGCCGAGCGTCACTTGGCCATCGCCGCCGAGCGCGCTCGCGCCACGCACGCGCACGCCGAGAATCGTGGTGGAACGCAAGATCGGCATCGAGGCCTCCTAGGCGCGCGGATGGGCGCGATCGTAGGCGCGCCGGGCGCGCTCGATGGAGACGTGCGTGTACACCTGTGTCGTCGACAAACGGCTGTGGCCGAGCAGCTCCTGCACGGCGCGGAGATCGGCGCCTGCGTTCAGCATGTGGGTGGCGAAACTGTGGCGCAGCACGTGCGGGCTCGCCTTCGAGGCGGACGCGGCACTCTGGATGGCGGCACGCACCAGGCGTTGCACCGTGCGCCGCGACAATCGGCGCTCGGCGCGCCCGAGAAACAGCGGGATGCGGTCATCCGCCGCCGCTGTCGTCGGCACCGGTGTCGAGTCCAGGTAGGCGCACACAGCGCGGCGGACCTGGCCGAGAAGCGGGAGGACGCGTTCCTTGTCGCCCTTGCCGACGACGCGAATGCACTCGGTGTGCGGCTCTATGTCATCACGATCGAGCTCGACGAGCTCGGACAAACGCATGCCGGTGCCGTAGAAGAGCTCGAGGATGGCGCGATCGCGCCGGCCCTCTTGGGAGCGCGTGTCGGGAACGTCGAGCAGGCGCAACGCCGCGGCCTCGTCCAAATGGCGCGGCAACGTGCGCGCGCGCCGCGGCGGCCGCAAGCCAAGCGTCGGGTCGGCGGCGAGCGCGCTCGTGTCCACCCAGTAGCGGAAGCAGCGGCGCAGCGCCGCCAGCTGCCGCGCTACGGTGCGCGGGCTGCGACCAGCGCGCACGAGAGTGGCGAGATGCGCGCGGACGTCGTCGCGCTTGACCACCGCCGGTTCCAAACCACAGGTGGCGAAGAACGCACGCACGTCGCGCGCATAGGCCTCGATCGTGCGCGGGGCGCAATTGGCCGAGCGCAGGTGCAGCACGAATCCCGGCAGCCACGCAGTCTCCTGGGTGTCTGCACTTGCCGATTGCGGCCTTGCGGTCAATCCACGAACTCTTCTTTGCACGCCGGGCACTTCTTGAAGATTCCCTTCGATTTGGTGTTCTTCTCCACCAGATCGCCGACGCCGCAGGCGGTGCACTTCTCGCCGGTGGGTTTGTCCCAGGCGGCGAAGTCGCAGGCTGGGTAGCGGCTGCAGCCGTAGAAGGTGCGACCGCGGGCGCTGCGCTTTTGTGCCATGTGGCCGCCACACCCGCGCGGACACGCGACGCCGATCGAAAGCGGTTCGGTGTACTTGCAGGTCGGATAGTTCGGACAGGCGCCGAACTCGCCATAACGCCCGCGTTTCTTGATCATCTCACTGCCGCACTGCGGGCAGGGCTTGCCGAGCTTGACGACCTCGCTCTCGCCCTCCAACGATTTCGTGTTGCGGCATTTCGGATAGTTCGGGCACGCGAGGAACGGGCCGTTGCGTCCCCATTTTTTCATCATCGTCGCGCCGCACTTGTCGCAGATGATCTCGCTGCCATGATTGAGCAGATTCTTGAGCGCCGCGGGGTCGCTCTTGAGCCCTTCCAGCACCTTGGAGAACGGCGAGTAGAAGTCACCGACGACCTTGCGCCAGTTGTCCTCGCCGGTTTCGACCTTGTCGAGCTCGGTTTCCATGCGTGCGGTGAAATCGACCTCGAAGATGGAGGGAAACGCTTTCTCCAACGCCTCCCACACTTCCATGCCGAGCGCTGTCGGCGTGAAACGCCCGCCTTCCTTGAGAACGTATTCGCGCTCGCGGATCGTGCTGACGATCGTGGCATAGGTGCTGGGGCGCCCGATGCCGCGTTCCTCCAGCTCCTTGATCAACGTCGCCTCGGTGTAACGCGGTGGCGGTTCGGTGAAGTGCTGCTTGGGCACGATCTCGCGCAAGGACAAGGTCTGGCCGACGGCGAGCGCCGGCAGGATGCCCTCGGTGTCTTCCTTCTCGCGCACGTCCGGGTAGATGCGCATGAAGCCGTCGAACTGCAGCTCCGACCCGGTGGCACGGAAGATGGCATCCCCGGCCTCGATGTCGGCGGTGGTGGTGCGATAGACGGCGCTCGCCATGAGCGACGCCAGAAAACGCCGCCAGACCAGATCGTAAAGCGCCATCTGGTCGGGGCTCAAATGTCGCTTCAATTGCTCGGGGGTTCTCTCCACAGCGGTCGGGCGGATGGCCTCGTGCGCGTCCTGGACGCTCTTGCCCTGCTTGAACTGGCGCTGGGTGGTGGCGAGATAGTCTTCGCCCAGGTGCGCGCGCACATAGGCAATGCCTTCCCCGCGCGCTTGGTCGGAAAGGCGCGTCGAATCGGTGCGCATGTAGGTGATGAGGCCGACCGGCCCCTCGCTGCCGAGCTCGATGCCCTCGTACAGTTGCTGCGCCAGCATCATGGTCTTCTTGGCCGAAAAACGCAGACGCCGCGCAGCGTCTTGCTGCAGTGTGCTGGTAATGAAGGGCGGGTACGGATTGCGCCGCTTTTCCTTGACCTCGACGGTGGCGACGCGAAAGGCGGCGCGCGCCAACGCGGCCAGCACGGCATCGGCCTGCTCCTGCGACTTGAGCTCGGCCTTGTCGCCCTTCCAGCTGCGCAGCCGAGCCTCGAAATCGCCCGTCCCCGGTTTCACGTCCGCTGTGTGCAGCAATGCCGTGATCGACCAGAACTCCTGCGGCAAGAAGGCGCGGATCTCGCGCTCGCGCTCGCAGATGAGACGCAGCGCCACCGATTGCACCCGGCCCGCCGAGAGCCCGTAGTAGAACACCTGCCACAGCACGGGGCTCACCAGGTACCCGACCAAGCGATCGAGGATGCGGCGAGCTTGCTGCGCGTCGACCTTGTGCTGGTCGACGTCGCCCGGGTTCGCGATGGCCTCCTGGATGGCGCGCGGCGTGATCTCGTTGAAAATGATGCGCTTGACATTGGGCTGCACGCCGCCGAGGAAGTTCTGCAGGTGCCAGGCAATGGCCTCGCCCTCGCGGTCGAGATCGGTGGCCAAAAAGATGCGGTCGACCTTCTTGCTCGCCGTCTTGAGCTCTTGCAACACCTTGGTCTTGCCCTTGATGGTCACGTACTTGGGCTCGAAGCCGTTGTCGACGTCGACGCCGAGCTCGCTCTTCGGCAGGTCGATGACGTGCCCGATGGACGCCCGCACGTCGAAATCGCCACCGAGGTACTTCTTGATCGTGCGCGCTTTGGCCGGCGACTCGACGATGACCAGAGACTTGCTCACGGCGGTTCCATTTCGCTCGAGGATCGGTTCAGGCCCCGTGACAGAACTTGAACTTCTTGCCGCTGGCGCACGGGCACGGATCGTTGCGTCCCACTTTGGGACCGGCATGGCGCACCGGCGTTTGCCCGCCGCGTGGCGCACCCGGCGCCGTGCCGAGGGGCCCGAAGCCGGCCGGCAGGCCGCCGCTCCCCGGCAGACGCGGCACGGGAGGCGGCGCGATCGACGTGCCGCGCGCTGCCGCCGGCGCCAACGTCTGGGCGGCCGTGTGGATCGACGACAGCGCTTCCGTGGGCGCGCGTTGCATCTCCGGAGGACGCACGGAGACCTGAGCGTGGCATAGGAGATTCAAGGTCTGCCTGTCAACGTCTTTGAGCAGCTCTTCGAACATGCCGAAGGCTTCGGACTTGTATTCGAGCAGCGGATCCTTCTGCCCGTAGGCGCGCAACGACACCCCGGAGCGCAAGTGATCGAGCTCGCGCAAATGATCCATCCATTTTTCGTCGATGGCGCGCAGGTACGACCAACGTTCGAGCTGGCGCATGATGTCCGCGCCCAGAATCTGCTCGCGGTCATCGAGCGCCTGTTCGCCTTGCTGGCGCAGGTGGGTGGCGGCGGCGTCCTCGCCCATGTCGCGCAGACCCTCGACATCGAAGGGACGCAGGAACACGCTCTGCAGCTCGTACAGCAGCGGCTCGAGCGGTCCTTCGGGCGGCCAATCCTGGCCGGCCAGCTTGTCTTCGACCTGGGTGTCGACGAAAGACCCCACCATGCCCCGCACCTCGGCGTGCAGATCGGTGCCACGCAGCACGTCGAGCCGGTTGGCGTAGATGACCTCCCGCTGCTTGTTCATCACGTCGTCGTACTTGAGCAGGTGCTGGCGGGCGTCGAAGTTGTGGAACTCGACGCGCTTCTGCGCGCGCTGGATGGCGCGCGTCACCATCGGATGCGTGATGACCTCGCCTTCTTGCACGCCCAGGCGGTCCATGATGGTGGCAATGCGCTCGGGGCTGAACAAGCGCATGAGGTCGTCTTCGAGCGACATGAAGAAACGCGACGATCCTGGATCGCCCTGGCGCCCGGAACGTCCGCGCAGCTGGCGATCGATGCGCCGCGATTCGTGCCGCTCGGTGCCGACGATTGTCAGCCCACAGGGCTCGTCGATGTCGCCCTCGGGCACCTTGTAGCTGGGCTTGGGGGCGCCGCTCTTGCCGCGACCGAACGGGCATGCCGGGCAGCGTTGGCCGGCGAAGTTCGGGTCGCGATCGCACAGGATGACGCCGGGGCCGAGCTTGATGTCGGTGCCGCGCCCGGCCATGTTGGTGGCGATGGTGACCGCGCCTTTCTGTCCGGCGAGAGAAACGATCTCGGCCTCGCGCTGGTGATGGCGCGCGTTGAGCACTTCGTGGGTGATGTTGCGGCGCTTGAGCAGGCGCGACAACGTCTCGGAGACTTCCACCGACACCGTGCCGACCAACACCGGCATGCCGCGCTCGTGGTGGTGCACGATCTCGTCGATGACGGCGTTGAACTTCTCGCGCCGTGTCTTGTAGATCTGGTCGTCGAAATCCACTCGCCGTACGGGTTGGTGCGTCGGGATCACCATGACGTCCAAGTTGTAGATCTTCTTGAGCTCTTCGGCTTCGGTCTCGGCGGTGCCGGTCATGCCGCTCAGCTTCTCGAACATGCGAAACAGGTTCTGCAGCGTGATGGTCGCCATGGTCTGCGTTTCGCGTTCGACGCGCACGTTTTCCTTGGCTTCGAGTGCCTGGTGCAGACCGTCGGAGAATCGCCGCCCCGGCATCAGGCGACCGGTGTATTCGTCGACGATGAGGACCTTGCCCTCTTGGACGACGTACTCCACGTCTTTTTCGAACAACGAATAGGCCTTCAGCAACTGGCTGATGTCGTGCAAGCTATCGCTGGCGCGCGCGTAGTCGCGGTGCAGCGCGTCGAGCGCGGTGATCTTGTCGGCCTTGGAAACGCTGGCGTCGTCGTCGATGCGGGCCACGGCGACGCTCAGATCCGGCAAGGTCATCGGCAGATTCACCAGCTTGGCCAGCTCCTCGCGTCCCTTCTCGGTGAGGTCGGCCACGTGGCTCTTCTCGTCGAGGGCGAAGAAAAGGTCCTCGTCGGCGGTGTGCAGCAGCTTGTCGCGCATGAGCTCACCCTCGATGCGCTGCACTAACTTCTGCAATCCCCCCTCGCGGCTCACGAGCTTCATGAATTGCTTGTGTTTCGGCGCCCCGCGCTTGACCTGCAAGAGCTTGAACCCGAGATCACGCTCGCCATCGCCGTCGAGCTGCTCGAGGCCCGGCTCCACCAATGCTTCGGCGCTCTGGAGCATTTCGGCCACCAGGTGGCTTTGCTGCCGCACCAGTTGCTCGATGCCGGGTCGGAGCGACATGAAGTTGGCGCTCTGGTGCGATTCCGGCGCCGGGCCGGCGATGATGAGCGGCGTCCGCGCTTCGTCGACGAGCACCGAGTCGACCTCGTCGACAATGGCGAAGCGGAACTGCTTGCTGGGCACCTGGGTGGCGTCATCGCGGTGCACGCGGTCCTCGATGCGCGTGGCCATGTTGTCGCGCAGGTAGTCGAATCCCATTTCGTTATTGGTCACATAGGTGATGTCACAGCGATAGGCCGCATGCCGCTCCTGCGGTCGCATGGCATTCTGGATGATGCCGATGCTGAGCCCCAGAAACTCGTAAATCTTTCCCATCCACTCGCCATCGCGGCGCGCCAGGTAGTCGTTCACCGTGACCAAGAAGGCGCCGCGGCCGGCGAGTGCATTCAGGTAGAGCGGCATGGTCGCGACCAGCGTCTTGCCCTCGCCGGTGGCCATCTCGGCAATCATGCCCTCGTGCAGCGCGATGCCGCCGGTGATCTGGACATCGTACGGCACCATGTTCCAGTCGGTCGCCCGGCCGACCACGGGCCAGCTCTGGCCCACATGGCGCCTGCAAGCCTCTTTGACTGCAGCGAACGCTTCCGGCAGCAAATCCTCCAGCGTGGCGCCCGCGGACAGGCGCTCGCGGAACTCGCGTGTTTTGTCGCGCAGCGCCTCGTCGCTCAGGCTGCAGTACTCACCGGCCCAGCGATTGACCTCTTGGACGACGGGCTCCATCCGTCGGAAGTCACGTTCCGACTTGCTCTTGAAGACTTTGCGCAGGGTTTTCGCCAGCACGTCCTACTCCTCGAGGCGCCGCTTCCGCAGAGGGCAAACCGGTCCAAGAATAAGGCGGACCCGCCGGACCGGACAACGCCGCCGGTCCAGACGCGGACCGGCGGCGCAGGATAGGGCTTCGAGCCGGGGATGGAAAGCCAAGGGGGTGCGCACAGGGTCCCAAGCCCTTGGGACTTTCCCAGGGGCCGCAGCTCGGTTGACCTAGCGCAAAGCGCTCAGGCAGTAGAACGTGCCGTCGTTCGAGCCGAAATACACCTTGCCGTCGTGGACGAGCGGCGATGAGTAGATCGGCGCTCGCGACGCCTGTTTCGCCAGAACGGTGCCCGATTCGCCATCGAACACGTAGGTGTGACGGTCGTAGGACGTGACGTACACCTTGCTGTCTTCCACCCACGGTGTCGACCGGATGGCACCGCCGGTCTTGAAGCGCCAGGCAATGCTGCCGTCGTCGCGGCGCAGCGCGTACACATGGCGGTCGACGCTGCCGATGTAGAGACGATCCTCGTCTGCGGCGACGCCCGACTCCAAAGTGCCGCCAAGATCAACGCGCCAGGCCAGCTCACCATTCTTTGTTTTCAGAGCGTGGACCTGGCCATCCTGACTCGCCAGGACCACAAGATCGTCGATGTGCGCGGGGTTGGAGATGACACGCGCCCCCAACGCGACGCTCCATGTCGTCTTGCCGGTTTTCTGTTCCAGAGCCAGCAACGTGCCGTCGCCGGTCGTCACCAGCACTTGCTTGCCGATGGCGATGGCGCGTGCACGCAGCTGACCGCCGATGTGCTGCTTCCAAACCAAATGGCCGGTCTTCTGTTCGAGTGCCACGACTTGACCGGCGTAGGTCTGGTAGAAGACGAGGCCCTTGCCCAGCGTCGGCGAGGCGACAAGTCGCGCCCCGAGGTCATGGGCCCACAGCTCGGCGCCATCGAGGCAACGCAACGCGAACGCGCGCCCTGCGTAGTTGCCACAATAGAGCCGGGTTCCATCCACTTCCGGGGTGGCGCCGATTCCGGCGCCAGAGTCGTAGTCCCACAGCGGCTCGCCGCTCTGGCGCACGGCGTAGAGACTGCCATCGCGGCAGCCATAGACGACGTTGCCCTGCGCGAGTCGCGGCGACGAGGTGATCCAATCGCCGTAGTTCTTCTTCCACAGCAATTGCAACGACGCGTCCGCTGGATGGCCGGCGGTCAGCTGCGTGTCGGGTTTGTCCTCGTCGCTGCGCGCGGGCTCTTCGGCCACATCCGCGGACACGCGGGCTGGCGGGCGGGTCTCCAGGCGCGAGTCGACGCGGTCGCCGAAGAAGGAGTCGGCGTCGGCTAGGCCGTCGGTCCCCATGGCGCGCCAGCGCGACATGCCGAACAGCGCGGTCACGAACACGACCGCCACCAGCGCGATGGCGACATAGGACATGCGCACGCGGTCCTTGCCGGCGGTTTCCGGCGACTCCGGCCAGCTGCTCGCCGGGGCCTCGACGGTCTCCTCGCCGACAGCGGGTTCCTTGTGCAGGACGATGCGGGCCGTTGCCGCTTTGCCACCCACGGCGGCCGCGGGCAGGGCCGTGCCCGTGGTGGGATGGTCGAGCCAGAGGACGACGCGATCTTCGTCTTCGAAGAACACACGGACGAGCTCGAGACGCGCCGCCGAGCGCGAAAGACTGCCTTCGTCACCATGCAACGGCAGGTTCTTGACCCGCACGCGCAAGGTCGACTGCAGTGGCTGCGCCGGTCCCCCGATGCTGAACTGTGGCGTCATGGCAGCGGAATACAGCAGGTACAGCCCACGCCCGCGACAGAGCACGATGGCGCAGTCGAAGCCGCGGATTTGCTCGGGGTCGAGCGCGGTCGCTGCGGCGTCGAGGGCCTGAACGAAATCTTCGAGACGCGCACCCGAGGGCGTGCGCAGGTCGGCGTAGTCGCGAGTCAAGGCATGGAACACCGGTTCCAAGGCAGCCTTCGCCGCCCGATCGTGCCAGGCGACGAGCACGGCGAGACGCGTGTCGTCCTGCTCGCTGCCGGGAGCCAGGAAAGAGAACAGTTGATTCGGATGACCCTCGGGAGTTTCGAGCCGCAGTCGATATGGATTGCGCACGCACACCACCCCACTTCCCACACACCCACAGTGCGCTCGCAAGGGCGCACGCACGACACGAGAAGTCGCATTGAACGGCAGCCGCGCGGACATCGCAAGTGCTTTGTGCGCAGGACTGCAACGGGTTGGAGCGAGTCAGGCGCTCCATTCGGCGAGCAGCGTGTTCTTGCCGCGCGCCCGGCGGCGTGACCCGATCCAGTGACGGGCGCACGGAATTCCGCGCGCAGGTCGGTGACACGCCGGATCGGGCCGATCGGGTCACGCCGGCGCGGGAAAAGCGCTGCGGTTACGGCTGCGCGCTCAGAGCCTGATGTTGGGGAGCTTCGATTTGTTCCAGCACCGTGCGCGCGATCTCGTGGCCGGGATGTCTGCTCTCGATCCAACGCAGCTGGCGTGTGGCTTCGTCAGGACGGCCGCGATGGAACAGCGCCATTCCGAGGTTGAGGCGAGCCTCGGCGTATTCGGGGTTGAGCGCCACCGCGCGTTCGAATTCCTCCACCGCATCGTCGAGCATGGCCTCGTTGTCGTAGGCGATGCCGAGCAAGTTGTGCAGGTCGGGATACCCGGGCGCGGACGCAACCAGCGCTTTGAGCGCGACGATGGCGCGCCGATTCTCGCCGGTGCGCATCGCGCGCCGCGCGGCTTCGATGCCGGCGGCAACCGCCGTGGTCGGCGCGGCGGGGATTGGCTCGCACAGCGCTGCCAGCTGCTCGCGGACGCGAGCCGGATCGGCGCTCGCCGCGCCCGCCAGCCGTTCGCTCCATTGGCGCCTTGCCTCCGCAGGCGCGTGCTGCGCCGCCTCCTGCAGCTGGCGCAATGCCAGGTCCGCTTCCCCGTCGTGCGCGAGCAGTCGCGCCAGGCCGAGCCTGGCGTCGAAATAACGTGGGTTGAGACCGAGGGCGCGTTCATAGGCCAAGCGCGCTGCTTGCGGGCGATCGACATGTTCATAGAGTTGGGCGAGCAGAAAGTGGACATCGGCGAAGACCGGACGCAGTGCCGCCGCGCGTTCGAAACTGCGCAGCGCGGTATGCAGGTCGCCTGCATCGCGACACTGCTTCCCCCACTGGATGTAGGCTTCGCAAGCGTAGGAACGCAGATCATGGCCGGGGGCGCCGCCCGCGTCCAGCATGCCTTCGAGCAGTGCGGCGGCGCTTTGGAACTCGCCGCGATTCATCGCCCCGAGGGCGCGTCGAAGCGGGCTACGCGGCAGGAAGTGGAACAGATCGCGCAGGAACATGGGGCTCCACTCATCACATGCACGCCTGCAACACCAGCGCCGCGACGAAGGGCACGCTCAAGTTGTCGTCCACCGGCAGCGGCAGTGCCTCGACGACGGTTGCCACGAGCGCGGCGGCGGCCACCGCGAGCGGCTCGGCCCCGAGACACAACCAGCCGGCCGCCATTCCCGTCGCGAAGAAGGCGGCACTGCCCTCGAGACTCTTGTGCCCGATGCGCGTGCGACCATACCGCCGACCGACGAGAGCCGCGGCTGCGTCGCCCACGACCTGCACCACCAACGCCGTCGCCGCCACGCGCTCCGGCATTGTCCAGGCGAGAACGCAGGCGGAGAACGTCAAGTAGTGCGCACTCGTCAATCGCGCCCGTTCCGTGGTGCGCAACGAGCCGTGGATCCTGCGGTGCAACCATTGCCGCATCGGCGGCCAGCGCAGGCGCAGCACATCCACCGTCAAGAAGAACAGGAATGCAAAGACGAGGCCACGCATGCGCCACGGCTCGTCGGCCCACACGATCCAGATGGGAAGAGCCAGGGTCGAAAGATGCCAAGCCTTGCGCCAGGCCTCGAAATGCAGGTGGCGGTCGTCGTTCACGGCGCGCTCGCAGCCGCACGCAAGACGAGCGGCGGGCCGTGTTTCCGCACGCGCAGATAGGTCCGCGACGAGTAGGTCGGGACCGCGTCGACGCGCAGGCGGAGCGCCCCCGGTGCGGGTGGCAGCCGGAACGACACCGGCGTCGTCACCGGTCCGGCAGCCTGCCAGCGCGATTTCTGCACCACCACGACCGTGCGGTCTTGGGCGTCCACCAGCTCCAACTGGACGCGGGCGTACTCGGTCAAGAAGTAGCGCACGACGCCATTCCAGGCGCCGTCATTGCCCTGCACGAGGTCGACCAGCGACGGCGTGAAGACGTCGGCGCCGGTCCACAGATACTGCGCGCCAGCGCGTTCGGCCACGAAGAGCTGACCGAAGCGCCGGTACAGTCCGATGCCGCGGGGTTCGTCGAACATGAACTCGTCCTTCCCGGGTCTCCCGATCGAAAGTAACGTGCGCAGATTGCGGTCGAACTTGTGCAGCCGTCCGGAACCATCACTGCAATAGACGTTCGCATGATAGTCGATCGCGACGTAGGCGAACTCGCGCGCTTGCGGTCCGAGTTCGCGAACCCGGCGGACGGCGAGAACACGCCCATCGTGCGCGAGCTGCACCAGGCGCGCGTGGCCGGAGTCCACCACGGTGATGAAATCCTCGCCGAAAAAATTGAAATCGGCGCGGGCCCGGATCGCCGCCACGGCGCTCGCTTGCTGCAACAGCGGCTCCCCATCCTTCGCCGGCGCGAGCACCCGCCGCACCGCGCCCTGCAGATCGAGGACCAGGATGCGCGCATGATTTGGATCGCAAACGTAGAGTTCGCCGGCCTCGAGGGCGACACCGGTCGGCCGCAGGAGCCGCTTGCCGTCGTGGCTCACCCGCAGGAAGCGAACGTGGTGCAACCGATCGTCGTGGTATTGCAGCACATGCAACCGATCGTTGCCGGTGTCGGCGACGACGACGTGGCCGTTGCGATCGGCCGTGATCCCCGTCGGCGAGCGGAACTCGGCGATGCCATCGCCGGCGCTGCCGTAGAAAGCGATGGCGCTGAGCGAGGTGTTGTAGATGATCTGATTCTGGCCCGCATTGACTCCGAAGACGGTGAGCTCGTCATCGTCTTTCGTCGTCGTGGTGTCGTCCTCGGAGTTCATCTTCACCGCGGCCAGGCCCTGGGGGTCGTCGAACTTGGCGCCAAAGCCGGCGCGCACGGTGAGATGCACCTGGGTCACGCGGTGCATTCCGTAGCAATGTCCCCAGGGTGGATAAACGAGCGTTGTCGCCGGCGGTTCGGCCGCCGCAGTCGAGATCGGCAGCAGCAACGCCGCCAACAGCGCGACCGAGCGCCGCCGGCAACGTTCATTGCAGGCCATAGACACGGCGGTAGATCGCGGCGCCGCCGAGGACACGATCCAAGTAGTTGCGGGTTTCCACGTATTCCGCCACATCGAGATACAGCTCGGGAGGCTCTTCCGCGCGCAGTCGGCGCCGCCATTTCTCTGCCGGTTCGCTGCCGGCATTGTAGGCGGCGAGTGCTTGCGGCAGCCAATCCTGTGCGCGCTGCAGCTCCTCGGCGAAAAGCAAACAGCCGAGCTCGACGTTGATGGCCTGATCGTACAGATCATCGAGTCCGGCGACGGGAGTCCCCTGCCGCGCGGCCAATCGCTTGCCGACCGCCGGCATGAGTTGCATGAGCCCGCGCGCACCGACGCGTGAATCGGCACGGGCGTCGAATGCACTTTCCTGCCGGATCAAACCGAGGACGACCGCGTGCGACAGTCCATGACGCGCGCTCGCGGCGTCGATCATGACCGAGAGCGGTGCTGGATGGCGCAGCACCTCGATGGCGTCGGCGAATTTCGCATCGGGGAGCAGCAGGCTGAGCATGAACGAGAGGCGCACCAAGCGTTCGTGCGCACCCCTGGCGTAACTCGTGGCCAGCAACTCGAGCAGGGCCCCGGCATCGACCGCATAGCGCTGCTCCAGCCGTCGCGTTTCCCACTGCCCTTCCGCCGCCAGACCATAGTCGAGGCAGAAGCGCCAGAACGACGTCGCGGCGCTGAAATCGGCCGGCGGCGCCGGGCAGCCTTGTTGGCGCAGCGTTTCGATGGCTCCGGTGTAGCGCCGGTGATTCTTGGCGGCGATGGTGAGCCCCGCGGCAGCGCGCGGCCTTTCGCCGGCGGCGGTGTGCAACGACGTCGCGACCGAATCGGCGTGCGGCGCCACGGGGCTCATGGCGTTCGCCGCCAGCACGGCGTAATACGAATCGCGATGGTCGCGCTGGAGACGCAGCCGCAGCGCGCGGGCGTCCTCGACGGCGCCGCGACGCTCCGCGATCCAAGCGCGCCAGTACAGCGAGCGCGGGATGAGCACCGAGCTCGGATGTTGCGACTCGAGCGCCGCGAAGCGCTGCAACGCCACGGCGAAGTCGCCGGCGCGCAAGGCGCACAGCGCGGCACGAAAGGCGGCGTCGTCCGTGAGCGGGCTCTGCGGGAAATCCTGTTGTAGCGCGGCGAACGTGGTGGCGGCGCGCTCGAAATCCCCGATGATTTCGTAGCGCCAGCCCACTTCGTACAATGCGTCGTCGGCGTTCGGGTCGGCCGGAAAGCGCCGCGCCAGCTCGCCGTAGTTGGCGATGATGCCTGCCTCGTCGCCGAGGGAGCGGACGGCGCGGCCGCGCACACGCAGGTACTCGGGCTCCGACTGGGTGCTGCGGATGCGGGATTCGTGTGCTTCGAGCAGCGCCAGGCAGTCGGCGGCGCGGCCCTGTCGGCGGAAACTTTCCGCCATGGTCACCCACATCTCCGCCTCGTCTTCGCGATTCAGTGCGTCGAGATCCACGCGTGCCTGCAAGCGTCGGCGCGCGGCTTCGGGGCGCTGGGTGCGGTCTTCGTAGCGCGCCAGAACCAGGATCTCGGCCGGGTTCGGAATCCACTCTCCACGCGCGATCGCCGCCTGCAGTGTGACGAAGGCGGATTCGGCCGGTGCCGGCCTGGCCGCGAGCAGTTCGAGAAGCCACTTCTGCGCTTGCGCTGCCTCGCCGCCCCGCCAGGCGCTCTGCGCCAGCTGCAGGAGAAGCATGCCGGTGCGATCGTCGAGCCGTGAATCTTCCCCCATCCGCGGCGCCAAGCCGCGCAAGCGCGCCATGTCGCCGAGCGCGAGACTGGCTTGACCTTCGATGACGCGCAAGCGCCGTTGGATTTCCGTTGGCAGCGGCGTCGCCGCCGCGGCAGTCGCCGCGGCGCGCGCTTCGTCCCAGCGACCGAGCCGTCGCAGGGCTTCGGCGCGCTCGGCGTCGGCGAAGCCGGCGAGCGCGGCGGGAGCGGCGCCGGCATCGAGGTGCGCGAGCGCTGCCGAGGGTTGATCGAGACGAAGTGCCACCACCGCATGGAGCAAGGTTCGCACCGCGGGATCGAGCGCCTGACTTTGATGCTGCAACGTGTCCCATGCGGCGGCGTACTGACGCCGGCGCATCAGCAAACGCACGCTGCGCTGCAATGAACCCGCGGATGTCGAGGAGGGACCGAGAGTGTCCGCGGACGCGGCGCGCAGATGCTCCCATGCGAGATCGAGTTCACCCTGCGACTCGAGAACACTCACCCAATCGATTGGCGGCGCCTGCGGGTCGGCCGTGAGCGCGCTGCCGCTGTCGAGCAGCATCAGACTGCATGCGCTCACCAAGACACGACTGCGTCGGCCAGGCATCGAGACACTCCATTCGTTCGCTTGCGGGCGCAATGCGCCTTCAACGCAGCACCAGGAACTTCGTCGTCGTCGTCCGCTCGCCCCACTCCAGGCGTGCCCAGTATACCCCGGACGCGACCGCGCGGCCCGCACGATCCGTACCATCCCAGGTGAAGCGAGCGCTCTGTGCCGGCACCGCCGCATGTTCGAGCGCGCGGACCAAACGACCACGCAGATCGAAGATTTGCAAGCGGGTCGTGCGTGCGGCCTCGGTGCGGGAGGATTGCACGCGAAAGGCCAGGCGTGTCGGGAAACGCACCGGGTTTGGTTCGGCCACGAGCTGGATCTCGGTGCCGAGCGGCTCCGGTACGGGCAAGCGCACTTCGACGCGCGCGATCTCCCAGCCCGCGCCGGCGAGCGAATCGTTGCTGGCGAAGCGGAAGCGCAGGCGCGCGCTGCCGCTTCGCGATCCGAGAGTGAACGAATCCCAGCGACGCGGCGCGCTGCCGCCGAAGACGCCGGCGCGCGCCAGCTGCGGCACGCTCTCCGGGAACAACCGGCGTGGATAGCCGGAACGCGGTTCGAGCGTTTCCCAACCGCCGCCCGTGAGCGAGATCTCCACGCGGCCGCCGTCGTGCGCCCAGCCGGCGTCGAGATCCTCGGTTGCATACGCGTGCAGGAGATGCAGCTCGCTCCCCGACTGGAGATTGAACGGCGGCGACACCAGCGCGACATCGGCGGCGTTCGGATAACGCGAGGCGCGCGCGTTGCGATACACCTGCCCCAAATCGCCGGGGCTGTCTTGCAACTCCCAAGTCGCATTCCCGGCCAGGAGCTCCACCTGCCAGGGAGAATCGGGATCGTCGCAATCGCGCGTCATCGCCGATGTCTCCGGCTCGAGACAAGCGAGAAAACCGCGCTCGGACCCGAGACCGATGTGGCAGACGAGCGCATGCTCCGCCCCGCTCGCGTCCCGCGCCGTGCCGCGCAAGACCACTGCCGCCGGATCGCCGAGGAGCGCTGCCGGCTGCAGCCGGAAGACGGCCGCCGCACGCGTGTCCTTGGCGAGGGTGGGGAATGTCGCGTGCGCTGTTTCCCACACGGCCGCATCCGCTGGCTCGGCAGTCCACACCAGCTCGACGTCGGTCGCGTCGAGCCCGAGGTTCTCGATCTCGACAGCGAGCTCCACGATCTCGCCGGCTTCTGGAATCCCGTCGCCGTCGCCGCTCGCCTCGCGCACGGTCTGCGCCGCCAGGCGCAGCAGGGCGCGGTTCTCGATCTGCAAGTCGAAGCGCATCGTGCCCACAGGTGCCGAAATATTGGCGATCACGATCTGCGTGTCGCTCCCGTCGATTGCCCGCGTGTTCGGTTGCGTGGTCGCGTCGAGCCGGCAACATTGGTTGCCGCTCCCGGGCCACGCGTCGCCCGCATCGCCCGCATTGCTCCAATTGCCGAGGTCGTCCCTGCCGTCCGCTTGCAGCAGGCGCACGCGTGATCCGAGCACCGCATCGTTCGTCGCCCGCGCGAGATCGACGTGATACACGAGCATTCCCCCACCCGGAAGCCGCGCGTCGAGGCCGGTCGGACGCCGGTTCTCGAGGACGAAGTACTGCGATTCCAGCAGACCGTGCGACCACAGACGATAGATCGTCGGCGGGGCGCCGTCGCTCGCGGCGACGAGCTCGAGCCCGGTGGCGTTTTGGCGCGGCACGATGGCACGGACGAAATCGAGCTCGATCTTGCTCGGGGCGTCGAGATCGGCGGGTTCGTCGCCGTCGCCGAGCCAGGATCCCGAGCCCATCAAGCTCCAATCCCCGAGACCGCCGGGGCCTTGGCGCGATTGCGCGTTGCGATCGTAGAGATCGGGCAAGCCCAAGAGGTGACCGAACTCGTGCGTGCGCACCCCGAGCGGCGAGGTCGCGGCCACCAAGGCGTAGCTCCACACCGACACGCCATCGCCGGTCTCGACGCTCTGCTCGGTGTACCACCAGTGCGACAGCAGATCGCCGGCGTCGCCACTGGTTTCAGCCGCGCCGCCCGCGTGCACGACGACGAGGCCGTCGACGATGCCATCGTCGTCGCCGCTCGCCGGGATCCCATCCAGTCCGTCGTTGTCGAAGCGCGAGAAATCGATCTGCGAGTCGGCAGCGCGCACGGCATCTTCGACCAGCGCGCGCGCATTGCGTGGGTAGTCACCGCCGATGCCGCGCCTGCCGTCGGCATAGAAGTCGAACGGCCGCGGCATCTGCAACCACGCGCTGGTTTCGCCCCGCGGCCGGTAGCGACCGAACGAAGCGCGGGTGTAGTACCGCTGCAAGCTCGAATCGGCGCCAAAGAACAGGCTGTCGATCGCACTCGCGGGGAGGCCGGGGACCCGGGGACCCGCGCTCCACTCGACGAGGAGGATCGGAATGGATGTGGGCAGTCGCCCTCGGTGCGGGGCGGGCCCGTCGAGACCCGCGGCCTGGGCCTGGCGCAGATCGGCCGCAAAACCGTCCCGAAGCGACGCTTTCATAGCCTGCCGTGGGTGCAACGGGGCTGCGGCAACCGGGAGGAGGCCTGCGAAGGCCGCGACGGCGCAAAGCGACAAGAGAAGTGGACGCATGGCCTCCCGGGGAGGGGCCGTTCAGGGCTCTCCCCCGCCTATGAAAGAAGGGGTGCCACCCCGGGGGAAGTCAACTGGCTCTCAGTGCCGAAAATGCCGCCGATGAGAAAGCAGCATGCACAGTCCGAGCCGGTCGGCCATGGCGATGACGTCGGCATCGCGTTTCGAACCGCCCGGTTGCACGATCACCTTGATTCCCGCTTCGCCCAGGCGCTCGACGCCATCGGGGAATGGGAAGAAGGCATCCGAGGCCGCGACGCTGTCGCGCAAGTCGTGACCGGCCGCGCGGGCTTTGCGCACGGCGATCTCGCAACTATCGACGCGGCTCATCTGACCGGCACCGATGCCGAGCGTGCGCCGCCCGCGCCCAACGACGATGGCGTTGGAACGCACGTGTTTGGCGACACCCAGGAGGAAGGCTGCGTCTTCGCGCTCACTCGCGCTCGGCTGCGCCCGTGTCACGACCTCGAGCTGCGACAGGTCCTCGAGAGCGTGGTCGCGATCCTGGACCAACAAGGCGCCATGCAGGGCGCGCGTCGTTTGCCCATCCTCGTTCCATCTCTGGCGCGGAACCTCCAACACGCGCAGGCGCTTCTTGGCGCGGAGCATCGTGAGCGCCACGGGGTTATAGGCGGGTGCGGCGATCGCCTCGAAAAAATGCGCTGCCACGGCTTCGGCCGCTTGCGCGTCGACGCTGGTGCCGAAGGCCACCACACCGCCGTAGGCGGACACCGGATCCGAAGCCAGAGCGGCGGCAAAAGCCTCTGCGGCCGTCGCTGCCTGTGCGGCGCCGCAGGGGTTGTTGTGCTTGATCACCGCAGAGGCCGGACGTTCGCCGAGATCGAAGACCAGGTCGAGCGCGGCATCGACATCGACGAAATTGTTGAACGACAGCGCATCCCCCGAGTGCTGGCGCAATGTGCCGAGTCCCCACAGTGGTTGTTCGAACCACACCTGCGCCGTCTGATGGGGGTTCTCGCCGTAGCGCAGATCGGGGCCGATCGTGTAGCGACGGCCGAGCAGCGCCGGCGCCGCTGGCGCATTCTCCCGCGCCGCGAAGCATTCGGCGATGGTGCGGTCGTAGTCGGCGACACGTGCGAAAGCGCGCGCCGCCAGGGCGCGGCGGAAGTCGAGGTCCAATCGCGCCTGCTCGAGCGCGGCGCGAAAGTCGCCATAGTCTTCGGGCGCCGACAACACGACGACGCTGGCCGAGTTCTTCGCGGCAGCGCGGACCAGCGTCGGTCCCCCGATGTCGATGGCCTCGATCGGGATTGCGTCCGTGCCTGCCTTCGCGAAGGCGTAGAAGTTGACCACGACCAAGTCGATCGACACCCAGCCATGGCGTTCGAGATCCTGGCGGTGCGAAGCCTTGCTCTTGTCCGCCAGCACTCCGGCGAGGATGCCCGGATGCAGCGTCTTCACCCTGCCGTCGAGAAGCTCCGGCAGATGCGTCAGCTCTTCCACCGCTGTCGTTTCGATCCCGGCCGCTTGCAGGTGCTGCGCCGTTCCTCCGGAAGCAAACAGCTGCACGTCGTGCGCGACCAACGTGCGCGCGAGCTCCACCAGGCCGCTCTTGTCGGTCACCGAGAGCACCGCGCGTCGGATGCGGAACGGTTGCATCACGCCACCCCAGCCGGCAGCTCCGCCATGGCGTGGGGAAACAATCGCCGCAGGGCCTCGACATAGCGCTCGCGCGTGCGCCGGACGATGGTTTCAGGCAGACGCGGTGGCGGTGGCGAGTGATCCCAGCCGCTCGCGTCCAGCCAATCGCGCAAGAACTGTTTGTCGAAGCTCTGCTGTGCACGGCCGGCGGCGTAGTCCTCGGCCGGCCAGAAACGCGACGAATCCGGCGACAGGACCTCGTCGATGAGGATCAACTTGCCGTCTGTGAAGCCGAACTCGAATTTGGTGTCCGCAAGGAGGATGCCGCAGTCGCTGGCGTGCGTCGCGGCCCGCGCATAGATTGCGAGCGACGCGCGTTCGATCGCGGACGCGGTGTCGCGGCCGACGAGCGCTTCCAGCTCGGCGTGATCGATGTTGCGGTCATGACCCGTCTCGGCCTTGGTCGACGGCGTGAACAAGGGCCTGTCGAAACGTTGCGACTCGCGCAGGCCCGGCGGCAGCGTGATGCCGCAGATCTGGCGGTTGCGCTGGTAGTCACGCCAACCGCTGCCCGACAGGTAGCCGCGCACGATGCACTCCGCATCCACCCGCTGAGCCTTCCGGACCAGCATGCTCCTCCCGGCCAGCGCGGTGACATCGCAGAACGGCTTGGGGAACGCGTCGAGGTCGGACGCGAGCAGATGATTGTCGATTGTATCGCGCAACAACCGGAACCATTCGAGACTCATTTGTGTCAGCAGCACGCCCTTCCCCGGGATCGAATCGTCGAACACGACGTCGTAGGCGGAGATGCGATCGGTGGCCACCAGCAGCAATCGATCCCCGAGGTCGAAGAGATCGCGCACTTTGCCGCAGGATGAAGGCTTAAGCCCGAGGTCGCGCGTGGTCATGAGGGGCTCGATCATCATGCCTCCCGGTTGGAATCGTGGCCGCTCGGGCTCGGCGCGTGCACACGTGCGCGCCGTCCATGCACTTGCAGCCGTCCCTCGGCCCACAGGCGCACGGCGCGCGGATAGATCCAGTGTTCTTGTTCGAGGATGCGCGCGGCGAGCGTCGCTTCGCTGTCGTCCTCGTGAACGGGCACGCATGCCTGCACGACGATGGGACCGCTGTCGACGCCGGCATCGACGAAGTGCACCGTGCAGCCCGCCACCTTGACGCCGTGTTCGAGCGCCTGCCGCGGCGCCTCGAGCCCCGGGAAACTCGGTAACAACGACGGGTGGATGTTGAGGATGGCGGCTGGGAACGCGGTCAGTAACGGTGCGCCGACGATGCGCATGAAGCCGGCCAGGCAGACGAGATCGACTCGTTGCTCCCGGAGCGTGGTCACGATTTCGGTTTCGACCACGGCCGGTAACCGCGCTTGGGGCGTGCCGGGATCGATGCATTTTGCCGGGACGCCGAGGCGCGTGGCGAGCTGCAACACCGGGGCATCGACGCGGTCGCAAACGAGTACGGCCAAACGCGCGCCGAGGCTGCCCGCTTGCTGCGCGCGCCACAAGGCCTCGAAGTTCGAACCGCGGCCGGACGCGAGGACGCCGACCCGAACCTCGCGTTCCACGAAGCCTCCCGTTCACACCCGTTGGGGAAAGATGTGCGCCGCCGGTGCGACGGCAGCCCGCATTTTAGAATCGGGGTCCTCTGGTCGTCAATCGGGCGCAGGCGTCGCAGTTTCGCCTGCGATCGGCGGCGAGCGCAACGGCGCGGGTCGCAGCGCCGGCCGTTCCATCCACAGCGTCGTGCCGCGTAAGTCGAGTCGAATGGCGCCGCCCTGATCCGTCCGCAGCACCGGACACTGGCGCGCGGCGAAGGCCGCGAGGGTTTCGGATGCAGGGTGGCCATATCGATTGCGCTCGCCGACACTCACGAGCGCGATCTCGGCATCGATTGCATCGAGAAATGCAGCCGTCGAGCTGGTGCGGCTGCCATGGTGTCCCGCTTTGAGCACGAGGAAGCCCGCGGCAACTGCGTTCCAGATGTCGGATGACGCAGCGAGCAATGCCGCTTCGCCGTCCGCTTCGAGGTCTCCCATGGCGAGGACCTCTGGCATGCCGCCCCCGCGAGCCCACAAGACCAAAGACTGTCCATTGGCGCCGCTCCCCAGCACATCGACATCGGGTGGCCAGAGCACGCGCGCGGCATAGTCGTCCCCCAGGTGGAGTTCCGAGCCGGCGCGCAAAGAGCGCACGGGCGTTCCCTCCGCGCGCGCGGCCGCGTAGGTGGGGTCCGTGCCCGAGATCGCCGCCACGTACAACGTATCCACCGCGATGCCGCGCAACACGCTCGCAGCACCACCACAATGGTCGAGGTGCGGATGCGTGAGCACGAGACCCCGCAAGCGCCGGATCCCTCGACGGCGCAAGTGCGGCAAGACCACGTGTTGGCCACGATCGACGGGGCGCGCATCACCGGCATCGATGAGCCAGGCACAGGATCCGCGCGCCAAGAGCCAGGCGTCGCCTTGGCCCACGTCCAGAGCTTCGAGGCGCCAGGCCGGCGGCCTTGGGTTTTGCGCCACCACCCAAAGGATGGCGGCCGAGATGGCCATGACGCTGAGACTCGCGACGCAGACGCGAAGCCGGCGCCGTCCCGCGGCCATGCCCGCCAAAAGCCCCGCGGCACACACCAGCCCCGACAGCAAACGCATCGCGGGCAGGGTGGGCACGAACCAGCGCGGGTCGCCGACGTCGAGCACCGCCTTTCCCATGGTATTCGCGGCGTGCAGGAGCGCGCCGGCGACGAGCCAGAGCGGGCGTGCCCAGCTTGCGGAGAGGAGCGCGAGCGGCGTTCCGGCGAGACCGACGACCAGCGCCGTGTTCGCGAGCGGCACCAGGGCGAGGTCGGCGAGCGGTGCCGCGCGCGAGAAGTAGCCGAAGCGCGCGAAGACGAGTGGCAATGTCGCCAACTGCGCCGCGAGCCCGAGTCCAACGCTCGTCGCCACGAACGCGGCGATTCGCCCCCAGCCGCGCTCTTGTCGAATCCGTCTGCCCAGGTTCTGCAACGGCCCCGACCAGAGCACGATCCCGAGCGTCGAGGCGCACGACAGTTGGAACCCCAGGTCATGCCGCAACGACGGCGCGCCCACGACCAGCGTCGCCCCCGCGAGCGCGAGCGCTCCGAGGCCGCGCAGCGGTCGGCCCAGATGCGACGCCAGAGCGGCCCAAACCGCCATCACGGTGGCGCGAAGAACGGACGGTGCCAATCCTCCGAGCGCCGCATAGACCGAGACTCCGCACGTGAGCGCCAGCAAGCCGCGGCGCCGGCGAACGGTGCCTGCAACCGCGATCAATGCCGTCACCACCAAGCTCACATGCATGCCACTGATGGCCAGCACGTGCGCCATTCCCAAGCCGCGCCACGTTTCCTGCACCGCGGGCTCGATGTCGTCGTCGATGCCGAGAACGAGCGCGGCGAGGATCTCGCGTTCCGGAGCCGCCAAGGTCGATTCGATGCGCTGCAAAAGAACCGTGCGCAGCGGTTCGATGCAGTCGCGCCGCCATGCAGACCCGCCTGTTCCTGCAAGCGGCGTCACCTGGAGCGCATCGAAAACCGCACCGGCCGCGTGTGCTGCCAGCACATCGCGCTCGTCGAAAGCATGGAAGTTCCGTGGTGCGCGTCCCGGTCGGAGTGTGCCGCGCGCGTGGCAGCGCTTGCCGTACGCGGGAAGCATGCCGCGAGCGCGCAGCAGGACTTGGGCTTGCCGCGGCTGCATCGGCCCTACGGAGTCGGTGCGCGCGCGCTCCACCCGGAACCACGCCGCCTCGCCACGCCCTTGCGTTTCGGGGCGTGAAGCGATCCAGCCTTCGACGTCGACTGTTTGCGGAAACAGAGCAGGAGCCAAATCGCTCTGCTGCCCATGCAGTGCTCCGAGCGCTGCGGCGCCGACGAGCGCTGGGATCCATCCCGGAACCAGACGCACGCCGTTCTGGCGGAAGCGAAGCAACGCCAAGCCGCAAAGGATCACACCGACCGTGATGCCGCGGACGCCGAGCGCTGCCTGCATGCAGAGCCCGGCGCCGTAGGCCATGGCAAGACGTCGCAACATCGGCGCGGGAGGAAATCGCGAGGACGGTGGGATGGCGCGCCCCAAAGCGCGACACGAGGGGCCTCGGCGCTACGAACCGTGCGGTCAGCGGAAGACGACGCGGTTCTTGCCCGCCTCCTTCGCCCGATACAACGCGCCATCGGCATGACGGAAAAGACCTGTGGCGGTGCGCGCATCGTCGGGATAGATGGCGCCGCCAATGCTCACGGTGACGCCGAGCGGTGCGGCGGCGCCATCGACATCGAAACGATGTGTCTCGACCACGGCGCGCAAGCGTTCCGCCGTGCGCCGCGCCTCTTCTTCCTCGGCGCCAGGCAAGAGCAAGACGAACTCTTCGCCGCCGTAGCGAAACAAGAGGTCGATCTTGCGCATGCGCTCACGCATCTCTTGTGCCAGGCCGCTCAATACTTGATCGCCGGCCCGGTGACCGTGGCGATCGTTGATCGCCTTGAAGTCGTCGACATCCATGACCAAAAGGGCGAACTTGCGGTTGGTGCGATGTGCGCGCTCCATTTCCAGCGCCAACTGCCGATCGTAGAAGGCGCGGTTGTAGACGCCGGTGAGCGGATCGACGGCAACCAGGGACTCCAGGGTTTGCTGATTCTGGATGGCGAGCTCGACCAGTCGGGCGATGGCTCCAAGCAGCGGTGCCGCATTTTGTGTCGCCAGCTTCTGGCCCTCCGGCCAGGTGATTTCGAGCAGCCCCCACGGCGCACCCCCGACGACGAGTGGCACCACTGCCGCCAGACTGCCGCGATCGGGATCCATTCCTTGCGGCGCTGTGGTGGCGAACTGTGGCGAACGGCGCTCGAGAGCGGCCTGAAAGTGCGGTGTGCGGTCGAGATCGTGCTGGGTGAGACGCCGCACCGGGCCGTTTCCCAACTCGGCGCTCGAAACGCTCTCCAAGTGAAGGATGCCGGCGCGCGCTCCCGGAAACAGACCTTCGATGCGCTCGAGCAAGTGCCGGAGACGGTCGGCCAGGCTCGTCAATCGAGCCTCGATGCCAGCCAGACTCAGGAGACCCTCGAGCCGGGCCAGCGTTTCGCCCTCGCTCCGGGGCGGAGTGATCGCATCGTGCAGTGGTGCGCTCGGCTGCGGGACGGTGATGGAGGGTGTGGACTGTCCGCCCGTTTCGTCCTCGGCGCGCAAAAGATCCTCGAGTCCCAACGTCTCGGGCTCGGCCGGCTCGAGGGTCAAGAGGTCGGATGGCTCCTCGACCTGCCCCGGAAGGTCGATTTCTCCGCGAGATTCCGCAACGAGTGTTTGGGGCGAACGCGGAGCTTGCGCTAGAGTCGCAGGCGTCGGGCGCGAAGCTTGCTGCTCCGTCCGCGCGGGCCACCGGAGGTGAATCCTGTCTCCGGTGGAGGTGGATCGATACGTCCGCCATGCTGCGCGTCGAGGCAGAGACTCCGTGTACAGCCCCAGAGCCACGAGCTCCTGCAGCGCAGAATCGCAGGCAGCCCGGATCATGGGGCGGTCACGATGGCCAACTGCTGCGTCGAGAGACGCGTTGCTGGCCGCGGTCAAGCGATGACGGGGCAGGAGCCGCTCGATTAGAAAGATGTGATCGCGTCGACGCAGAATCGCCATCGTCGGGATCCTCGCAGGCATCTCTCTCCCCTGGCGAGCGGCGGCGGTCGTGACGGAGTTGGGTTGTGTGGAGGTGCCGGCCGTCGATGTCCACCATTGCCCGAAGTCATTCTAGCAACTCGATCTGGCAAAGCCAATTACGTGCCGGAAACGAGCAGCCACAAGGAGAGCGCATGCGCGGGCGAGCCCTGCTAAACTCTTCCCAGTCAAGCAGCTGGATGCAGGCCTTGCTCTTTGCCTTTGGGGCAGGGTCGAGTCTCTTGGGCTGCGGCGCGCCGGCGCGGCACCAGGATCTTCCCGCGCAGTCAGTGGTCGCGACGCCGGCGGAACCACCGAGCGTGAACAGCGTGGCCGAATCGCTGCTGCCCGAGTCGAGCAGCAACGCCTCCGACGTCGACGCGCTGTACCCGGAGCTTCGCGCTCTGGATGCGAGCTATCGCGCGACCTTGCAAGCCATTCGCGACGACGATCTGCCCGCGGCGGAGGAAGCTCTGGCGCGGCTGGACACGGATTTGCGCGCGGCCCAGCGCGACATCGCTCCCCCGGGGTCGCTCTACGTCAAGAGCATGAACGGGCGCGTCGAGCGGTTGCGCGGGCTCGTTGTCGAACTGCGTGAGTTCCAAGACCAGGTCGATCGGAGCGCAGAGTCGAACGATAACGCGGCCGCGCCCGAAGCCGACAGTGTCGCGGTGGCCGCGTACCAGGTGCAGGGCGAAAGAACAACCCCGAGCGGCCCGCGCCACGATCTCGAGCTCGTGGAGCATCCTCTGGTCGATCGTTGGGTGCGCTATTTCAGCGGCGATGGGCGCCATTACATGGAGCTTTGGCTGTCGCGCCAGCCGTTGTACGAAGACTTCATCTATTCGGTTCTCGACGAATACGACGTCCCGCGCGACCTGTTGTACCTGGCGATGATCGAATCTGGCCTGTCGATGAAGGCGAGGTCGTACGCCAACGCCGTCGGCCCCTGGCAGTTCATCTCCAGCACTGGCCGTCTCTACGACTTGAAGATCGACTGGTGGGTGGACGAGCGGCGCGATCTGGAGAAATCCACGCGCGCGGCCGCACACCATCTTTCGGACTTGTACGAGTCGCTGCATTCGTGGCCATTGGCGCTCGCGGCCTACAACTGCGGCGTCCGTCGCGTGGATCGCGCGATGCGCCGGCATCACAGCCGCGACTTCTGGAAGCTGTCGAGCTTGCCGCGGCAAACGGAAAACTACGTGCCCAAGTTCATGGCGGCGCTGCGCATCGGGCACGACCCGGGCGCCTACGGGTTCGTCATCCCCGACGTGCCGCCGCTTCGATACGACATCGTCCATGTCGAAGACGCCACCGACCTGCACCTCGTCGCCAGGCTGGCGGACACGCAGCTCGAAACACTGGCCGACCTCAACCCGCATCTCAAACGCTGGTCGACGCCGCCCGGAGAGCCGTATCGCATCAAGGTGCCGCCGGGTGCGGGCGATTCGGTCACGGTCAAGCTCGCCCAAGTCCCGGAGGCCGAGAGGGTGCGCTGGCGCCGGCATCGGGTCACCCGCGGCGAGACCCTGGCCGAAATCGCGCGCGACTATGGCACGAGTGCCGAGGTCATTCGTCAGGCCAACAACATGCGCGGCCAGACGATCCATCCCGGAAATTACTTGCTGATCCCCGTCGTCGCCGGCGATCCCGGCGCGCTGGCGCAGGAATCGATCGCGCATGCCGCCAAGGTGAACACGGAAGAGCAGAGCGTCTATGTGGTGCGCCGCGGCGACACCCTCGGCCGCATCGCCAAGCGGCACGGCACGAGTGTGAGCCAGCTCATGCAATGGAATAGCAAGTCCTCGACGCGCATTCATGTCGGCGAACGATTGACCTACCAAGGCGCTGCCGCGGAAGCCGAAAGTCGCCGGCAAATCACCTACGTGGTCCAGCGCGGCGACACGCTGTCCATCATCTCCGCGCGCCATCGCGTCAGCGTCGGACAGCTGATGAACTGGAACCGGAAACGCTCGACGCGCATTCACGTCGGCGAGCGCTTGCGCATCTATGTGCCAAGTTGATTCGGTGCGTCAGCGCACCGGATGATGCGAGCGCTGGGTGCGCAGCGCCGTGCCATCGGCCAGCTGGCGCTGGGCGAAATCGTCCGGTCCGGCGAGCATGTCCACCAGGCAGTTGGTGCCCACGATCTGATGCGCTGGAATGCGCGCGTCCTTCCCCACCACCGTGATCCCGTAGCGCAGCACCTCCGGTTGCTCGAGGTTGGCCCGGCCGTCACCGGCAACTCCGATCTGTGCGCGCGAGCCGATTTTGACCCGCTTGTCCAGGATGCAGCGTGTCACCAGCGCCCCACGCCGCACCACGCAGTCGTCCATGAGCACCGAGTGTTCGACGCGAGCGCCTTCCTCGACCACGACTCCAGGGCCGAGGACGGAGCCGACCACCTCGCCCGAGATCTGGCAGCCGTCGGTGATCATCGAGTCGCGCACCCGAGCCGTGCTCTCGACGCAAGTGGGCGGCCGGTTGTGCTCGGTCGTGAGCACGTGCCACTGGCCATCGAAGAGATTGAGGCGCGGCTCGTTGCCCAGCAGATCCATGCTGGCGGTGTGGTAACTGTGCACGGAGCCGATGTCGAGCCAGTAGCCGCCATAGCGGTAGGTCATGACGTTGCCGCGCGACAGCATCGCCGGGATGACGTCCTTGCCGAAATCGAGGTTGGGGTGGTCGCGTTGCAGCTCTTGCAGGATGCGGATGAGCGGCTCACGTTTGAAAGCATAGACGCCCATGGATGCAAGATTGCTCTCGGCCTGGACCGGCTTCTCCTCGAACTCCAAGACGCGGCCGGCGTCGTCGGTGACGACGATGCCGAAGTGCCGCGTCTCCTCCCAGGGAACCTCGACGGCGCACAGCGTGAGATCGCTGCCGCGCTCGCGGTGGGCGCGCAATAACCATTCGTAGTTCATCTTGTACACGTGGTCCCCGGACAAGATGAGTGCATCCTCGGCCTGCGAGTGTTGCAGGACATCGAGGTTCTGCACTAGGGCGTCGGCGGTGCCCCCGTACCAGGAGGAGCCGTCGAAACTCTGCTGCGGGTGCAGGAAGGCGACGCCTCCCCACTTGCGATCGAGGTCCCAGGGCTTGCCGGCGCCGACGTGCTCGACCAGCGAGCGCGGACGGTACTGCGTCAGCATGTAGATGTGGAAGAACCCAGAGTAGACGCAGTTGGTGAGCGCGAAGTCGATGATGCGATACTTGCCCGCGAAAGGCACCGCCGGTTTGGCGCGATGTTCGGAGAGCACCGACAGCCGGCTGCCCTGCCCGCCGACGAGGATGAAGACATCGGTGTCGTTCATGCGCCAACCCCGCTCAAGTCGCCGATTCCCTGGCGCACCGCATCTTCGCTCAGGAACGAATCCAGCATCGTCGGTCGCCGGCACTCGAAGCCGGGGGGGATGCGCGTTTCCTTGCCGATGACCGTCAAGCCTTCGCGCGTGTGCACGACGACCTCGCTGTCGGCGAGCCGGCCGAGGACCGCCTCGCCGGCGTCGTCTTGGCCGAGAACGGCGCCGTCGCCGACGACGACGCGCTTGTCGAGGATGCAGCGCGCGACGCGCGCGTGGCGGTAGACGCTGGCTTCTGAGAACAGGATCGAATCGCGCACCACCGCGCCTTCCCCGACCAGCACGCCCGGGAACAGGATGCTGCGCTCGACGTGGCCGAAGATGCGGCAGCCGTTGGCGACGACGCTGTTGGAGACGCTGGCGGTGGCCCCGAACTTGGCCGGCGGCCGTTCCTCGCTGCGCGTGTAGATCGGGCGGCGGCGGTCCATGAGGTACGCCGACGATGCCGGCAGCAGGCTGCGGCTGGTGTTGTAGAAGGTGTCGAGCTCGCCGACGTCCTCCCAGAAGCCTTCGAAAACGTGGGCCGCGACGTCACCGTCACGCACCGCGGGCATCAGCATGTCGAGCACCAGATCGTAATGGCCGCTGGGCACGACCTCGTGCAGCCGGCGGATGAGGTACTCGGTCTCGAACAAGTAGATGCCGAGACTGGCGAGACGCAAGTCGGTGGTCCCGGGCTTTTCTTCGAAACGCGTCACGCGTGTGCCGTCCAGGCTCACCATGCCGAAGCGCGCGCTGTCGGTGGCAGCGACCGGTTTGACCGCGATGGTGACGCGGGAGCGGTTGCGCCGGTGTTGCCGGATCATTTCCCCGTAGTTCATGCGGTAGACTTGGTCGCCGGAAAGGACCAGCGTCATCTCGGTGTCCTGCGCCGTCAGCATGTCCAGATTGCGATGCAGCGCGTCGGCCGTTCCCCGATACCACAACGAGTCGGTGCGCCCGGTGTACGGCAGCAGGATGCAGATGCCGCCATCGCGGCGGTCGAGATCCCAGGCGCGCCCGAGGCCGATGTGCTCCTGCAGTGAGCGCGGCGCGTATTGCGCCGCGACATACACGGTGTGGACGCGCGAGTTGACGCAATTGGACAGGGTGAAATCGATGATGCGATAGCGACCGCCGAAGGGCACGGCTGCTTTGGCACGGTGTTTGGTGATGACACCGAGCCGATCTCCCCGGCCTCCGGCGAGAACGAATGCCTGAACGCTCGACACGCGCAGACCCCTCCGTCCGCCAACGCAGCCAGTCCGGTGTGGTACGGACCGATGAACCCTAGGAGCTGGATGCCAGAGGTGTCAAACGCGATTGCGAGCGGTGGCGCTCAGGGGCCGACATAACGCAACGACAAGCGCTGCGAGACGCCGAGGTCGTTGCGCGGGTCAGGAATGACGCCATAATCGAAGCGCACGGGCCCGGCGGCGAATCCGGCGCCCGCCTGGAAAGACTCCTCCTGGAGACCGAAGCGCAGCGCCAGACGATTCTGCATATTGAATTCCAGACCCCAGTTGAGGTTGATGGACGTCGACCCGCTCCAGAACTGGTCGGCGCCGCGTCGATCGTCGAAGTGCATCCCCATGTCGGCCGAGAACAGGAAGGCGCCACGCAGCGCCTGCGAATCGAGCCCGTAGGCGAGGCCGAGAGTCGGCACCGGGACGATGGTCTCCTTGCGCCCGGTGGACCAGGACAGATACGTGCCGGTCAAGTCGTGGACGGCAAGGCCGACATCGAGCGCGCGCCACACGCCGCGGCGGAGCACGCCAAAATCGACGCCGAGGCCGAAGCTCGAGAAGTCGCCCACCGACTGGGTGATGAACTTGAGCGAGCCGCCGAGCTGCCAGCTCTTGACCGGCTGCGCATAGGACAAGAAAATGGCGTACTCGGCGTCATTCTCGAAGCGGATCTTGTCGATGTCTTCCTGCTCGTCGTAGGAGAATTCGTTCGGATCGATCTCGCCATTGCCATTGGTGTCGGTCCACAGGCTCGAGTCGGTGAAGGCGATGTTGTCGATCCCGAGCCGGATGATGCCGAGTCCGAAGCGCCCCTGCCGCTGCCGCACCTGGTAAATGCCGCCCAGGAAAGAGTAGTCGAGCAGGTCGCCGAAGCGGAATTCGTGACTCAGCAGCAGCTCGTGCCGATCGGTGCTGGCGAGGCCGGCCGGGTTCCAGTAGATGCCGCTCGCGTCGTCGGCGATGGCGGTGAAGGCGCCGCCCATGCCGAGCGCACGGGCGCCCGCCCCGCCCTCGAGAAAGGCGCCGGAGAACTTGTCGGCCTGCGCTGGAGCGCCCAGGAGGAGCCCGAGACAGATGCCCCAGAAGAGCTTAACGGGTCGCACGCGTGCAGCCTCCGCGGGATCTTGGGGGGCAGGACCGGGTGTGGGAACAGGCAGGCCCGGACATTATAAAGAAGGGCGCCTGCAAACCACAAGCCGGGGCTCGCGTTGCCACCGGAGGCCTCCCTTGACCTGTGCTGCCCATCCGTCCTGCCGCAGGTGCGAGAGTTCCTCGCACTCGCTTCTCAAGGTGCATGGCCCTGGTTCCATGCGCAAGCATTGCCACTCACGACAGGTTGTATTCCTTGAGCTTGCGGTACAGCGTGCGTTCGCCTAATCCCAAGATTTTCGCCGCGGCTCGGCGGTTGCCGCCCGCGACCTCGAGCGCTGTGCGGATCAGGTGGATTTCGCCATCGCGCAGGTTCTGGGGCGGCACCGGAGGGTCCGGCTCGAGGACGACCGCGCTCGGACCGCCATCCCTGCTGCGCAGCAGGCGTAGCACTTCTTGCAGGTCGCGCCGGAGCGCCAGCAACGATTGCAACAGGATCTCGCGCTCGGCCTGCTCGCTCGAGCGATGCACGGGCACTGGGAGCATCGCCGCCGCCTCGGGTTGGCGAATCTCTTCCGGCAAATCACTTTCCTCGAGCCGCGGGCCGCGCGCCAACACCGCCATGCGGAACACGACGTTGCGCAGCTCGCGCACGTTGCCTGGCCACGCGTAGTCCTGCAACGCACGCAGCGCACCGTCTGCAATCGACTGCACCCTCGTACCATATTGGCGTGCCGATTCGGCGAGAAAATGGCTGATGAGCTCGTGGAGATCCTCACGCCTTTCGGCGAGACTCGGCAGCTCGACGAGGACGACCTTGAGCCGGTAGTAGAGATCCTCGCGAAACGTGCCACGGCGCACCGCGTCTTCCAAGCGGCGGTTGGTGGCGGCGATGATGCGCACGTCGACGCGCCGGCTGCGCATGCTTCCCACCGGCGTGATCTCGCCACTTTCCAGCGCCCGCAACAATCGCACCTGCATGCCGGCGGACATTTCGCCGACTTCGTCGAGGAAGAGAGTGCCGCCGTCGGCGTGCTCGAAGACCCCAACTTTGCGCGTCGCAGCGCCAGTGAATGCGCCCTTTTCGTGGCCGAACAGCTCGCTTTCGAGCACGGTTTCGGCGAGTGCGCCAACGTTGAGGGCGACGAAGGCTTGTTCGCGCCGACGGCTCACCATGTACAGAGCGCGCGCCACCAGCTCCTTGCCGGCGCCGCTCGGCCCCGTGACCAGCACCGGAATGTCCGTCGGGCCGATCTGCAAGATCGTTTCGACGACCTCTTGGATGCGCCGGCTGCGCCCTAAGATTCCGGCTTGACGCTGGAGCGCGAGCCGCGTCAAGCGCCGGCGCAGCTCGTGATGGATTTCGACCTTCGGCGCGCCCCGGTCGAGCAGGTCGACGCCGAGAACCTGAAGCTCGGCGCGCACCGACGGGCTCACCGCCGGGCCGAGCAAGACGATCTCGAGCCCGGGTCGGGTGCGACGCAAGCGGTGCACCAAGCGGCCAAGTTGCGGCTCGAGATCGCGCTCCACCACCACGAGCCAACAGTCGGCATCGGCTTCGACCGCGCGCACGGCGTCGGCAGCGCTCGTCACCGGGCGAATGTCGGCGGGCCAGTCCGCGGGACGTGGTTCGAACAGCGAGGCGAAGGTGGTGGGGGTCGCGACCACGAGGAGAGTTGCAGCCATGCGCTCCGAGGTTCCTTGCCGAAGGCCACGTGGGACCCAAGAACCCGAGCTTAGCACCGTCGCACCCGCCGTCAACTGCCGCTCTGCTGCACTGGGTTCAGGCCGGAAACGCCGCGCGCGCGTGTGGCCCGACCAGCGAGGGTGCAACACCAGGATCTGGGCTCGAACGGGTGAACGACAATCGGCATGGAGCCGATGCCGAGGGGGGCACCCAGACATCGGTGCCATCCGCCAGGTCCAAGTGCGACACGGCGATGCAATCGAAAAAGAGCGGCGCCGCCAGCCGCAGCACTCGCTTTTGCGTTGCCTCACTGTGCACGAACGACAGGCACAGGTGCAACACGGTGCGAGGATGACGGAGGAAAGAATGTTGGAGGAGAGCCTGCAGGAGCGTGTGCGTGCCGAGCAGGCACGGGGTGTCGAAGAGCAAGGCATCCAGCGAAGCGGTGCTGGCCAGCACTGCGTCCAGTGTGGCGCGATCGTCGGCAAAGGTGACGCGCACTCCCGCTTCGGCGGCGAGCCACGTGACCGCCGTTCGCCGCGCTGGCTCGGGCGTGAGCAACGAGACGACCTGCACGCGCTTGCCGCGCCGCACGAGCGCCTGCGCGACGCTCATCACCAACGTGGTCTTGCCGGCTCCAGTCGCCCCCGCGAACAGATGCGGGCCGCACACCTCCAGCCAATCATGGACCGGCCATGGTTGCAGCGACACACCGAGCGGACGGGGATTCTGCCCCGGTGCGCTCGACCGCCGTGGCCAGTGCAGGCGCGACCGCCCGCGCGGCGATTCGAAGCGCGCCCCGGATGGCTCCGATTCGCTGCGCGTGCCTTCGAGCAACCAGCCGGCGTCCAGCCCTGAGGTCAAAGGCCGCGGCGCTCCGACGAATGGATCCGGCGTCGACTCGAGCGGCACTTCGGTCCAGCCCACCACGGTCACGCCCCTGTCGTGGATGCGGCCTCGAGCACGGCTTCGACGTCGATTCCCTGGGAGCGGTACTCGTTCAGCTTGTTGCGCAGCGTGCGGACACTGATGCCGAGCCGGCGCGCGGCCTCGGTGCGGTTGGCTCGCGTCGTCTGCAGTGTGCGCAGGATGAGGTCACGTTCCATGCCGCACAGCGTCGTTTCCGGCGCTTGCGCCCGCGGCGTATCGATCTCGAGATCGAGGAAGAAGTCGCGCAGTTCGAGCGTGTCGCCGCCGCGTTTGAGAACCACGGCGCGTTCGCAGACATTCTGCAGCTGCCGCACGTTGCCGGCCCAGGCGCGCCGCAGCAACGCGTCGAGCGCCTCGGGTTCGAGAGGCAACGGGCCCTTGCGATTCTCCTCGCAGAAGCGATCGACGAAAAAACGCACGAGGTACGGGATATCCTCGCGACGCTGGCGGAGCGGCGGGATCTCGATGGGAACCACATTCAGACGATAGAAGAGGTCCTCGCGGAACAGCCCTTTCGCCACCAGGTCCGCCATGTTGCGGTTCGTCGTCGCCACCAAACGCACGTCGAGCCGGATGATCTCGTTGCCGCCGACGCGCTCGTACTCGCGTTCCTGCAACACACGCAACAACTTCGACTGGAAGGCGAGCGATGTTTCGGAGATCTCGTCCAAGAGGATGGTGCCACCGTTGGCGTGGAAGAACTTCCCTTCCTGACGGCGCATGGCGCCGGTGAAGGCGCCCTTCTCGTGCCCGAACAGCTCGCTTTCCTGCAGCTCCTTCGGAATCGCCGGACAGTTGACGCGGACAAAGGTGCGGTGCGAGCGCGGGCTGCGTGCGTGCAGCTCGGAGGCCACGAGCTCCTTGCCGACACCGGAGGGGCCGCTGATGAACACGGTGCAGCGCGACGGCGCCACCTGATCGAGCAGGTCGTACAAAGGTTTCAGATTGTCTGGAGAGCCGCGCAGGATGCCGGACGCGGGCTCGAGCCGGCGCGACCCGGCCCCGACGCAGGGCGAGCCGGTGCGGCCGGACGAGTCGACGAGTGAGGAGACGGCGACGGGCACCAGGCTCGCGGCCGCAGGCACGCTCTTGCCGAGACGCGACTCGATGCGGCGGAAGAGATCCTCGACGTTGAACGGCTTGGTGACGTAATCGAGAGCACCTGCATGGAAGGCCTGGACGGCTTCCGGGACCGAGCCAAAAGCAGTGATGAGCACCACTGCAGGTGGACGCGGAGCGTTCGGCAGCCGCTGCAACAGTTCGAGACCCGAGAGCCCGGGCATGCGCATGTCCGCAATGACGAGGTCGTAGCGGTGACGCTGCAGCTCGTCGAGTGCTTCCTGCGCGTCGGCGGCGGCGCTCGCGTCGTGGCCGCGATCACGCGCCCAGCTCGCGAGCAGCTCCCGAATGGAGGCGTGGTCGTCGACGACGAGCAGCCGCCAGCCGCGCTCGGCAGTCCGTTCGGAGGATCGGGACATCGTGGACACGCTGCCTCCCGAGCCAAGGGGGAAACCGGGCGATGCGATGTGCTGCGGAACCGCGAACGGCAACTCACATGCCACGCAAAGCATGGCGTGCGCACGAACGGCGGGAATCGGCGGCAGCGACCGCGGCGCCCGCAGCGCACGCCAGACAACGATCGCGAGCGGTCGAGAACTGGACGCTCCTGCCGGGTCACCGCTTGGGATCGTGCGCGCGCAAACGGCGCGCGGTCTGGAAGTGCGTCCACACTCGTGCAACCATCGAGCGCAGGCAGGCCCCGGGTCCCGCGAACGGGACCCGGGGCGGGCACGAAGCAGCAGCTGCAGATTTAGGGGGCTGTTGTCGCAAGGCATGCGGCAAGCAGTCCCCCGGGGGGAACCGTCTAGAGGTCGACGCGGGCCGCTTCCGCCACGCGGGCGGCGCCGGTCTGCGCGCCCTCAAAACCCTTGAGCTTTTCTCGCAAGGTCTGGCGTGAGATGCCGAGGAGTTTGGCCGCTTGCGACTTGTTGCCGTTCGTTGCCTCGAGCGTTCGGGTGATGAAAAAGTATTCCATGACTCGCAAGCTCGTGGGTTTGAAACTCTCGTCGAGCACCGAGGCACTCTGGCGCACCACCTGCGTGTTCGGCGTCACCAGCTCCACTGGCAGATGGTGTGGCAGGATCTCGTCTTCCGCTTCCAGGAGCATGGCGCGCTCGATGACGTTCTTGAGCTCGCGCACGTTGCCGTGCCAGCTGTAGCTCTGCAGGATGTTGGTCACCTCCGGGCCCAGCCTGTGCACGTGCTTGTTGAGCTCATGGTTGTAGTGATCGATGAAATGATTGGCGATGAGGGGGACGTCGCCGAGCCGCTCGCGCAATGGCGGCAACGCGATCGGGATCACCTTCAAGCGATAGTAGAGATCCTTGCGGAAAGCCCCTTCCTCCACCGCCTGTTCCAGATTCCGGTTCGTGGCCGCCACGATGCGCGTCCGCACCCCGAGGTCTTCGACACCACCGACGCGCCGAAACGTCTTGTTCTCGATGACGCGCAACAGCCGTGTTTGCAAGGTCAGCCCCATCTCGCCGATCTCGTCCAAGAACAGCGTGCCGCCTTCGGCGACCTCGACCAAGCCGCGCTTGCGCGTCTTGGCGTCGGTGAAGGCACCCTTCTCGTGACCAAAGAGTTCGCTTTCGAGCAGCGGCTCGGGCAAGGCGCCGCAATTGATCTCGACGAACGGGCCCTCGCAGTGCGAGGCCTCGTGAATGGCGCGCGCGACCAGCTCCTTGCCAGTGCCACTCTCGCCGGTGATCAGCACGGTCGTTGCCTTGCTCTGCCCGATCTTGCGTACGACGCGGAACACGTCCTGCATGGCGGAGCTCTTGCCGACGAACCCGCCCTCCCCGTCACCGTTGTGGCGATCGAGGGTGCGCAGCTGGCTGCGCAGGCGCACCGTCGTCAGAGCGTGCTCGATCGTCACCTTCATTTTTTCGATCATGAACGGCTTGGTGACGAAGTCGTAACTGCCGAGCTTCATCGCCTCCACCGCCTTGTCCACCTCGCCGTACGCGGTCATCACGACCACGGGCGCCTCGGCGTTCTCCTTGCGCATGCGTCGCAACACTTCCAGGCCGTCGATGCCCGGCAGGCGCATGTCGAGCAGAACGCAATCCGGTGACTTGTCGGCGAAGAGCTGCAGGCCCTCTTCGCCCGAGGCGGCTTCGAGAATGTCGAAACCGTGGGTGCGCAGTCCTTCGCCGAGGGACCAGCGGATCGTTTTCTCGTCATCGATGATCAGGATCGTCATCCGCATCCGCTGGCGTCCTCCCTTGTGCGCGCCCGCGGCGTCACCGTCTCGTAGGCGGCGACGAACCGGCGCGGGATCTCGACAACGAAGATCGTTTCGTCGTCGCTGTCGCGTTCCACATGGATCACGCCGTGGTGCTCTTCGACGATCTTCTGGCTCACGGCGAGGCCAAGACCGGTGCCCTCTGGCTTGGTGGTGAAGAACGGGTCGAAGAGCTTGTGGCGGACGTCCTCGGCCACGCCCAACCCTTGATCGCACACCTCGATGCGGCAGTGTCCGGCGGTGGCGACCCTCTGCGGCACGAGGGGCTGCTCCACGGAGCGCAGTCGCAAGCGCACCCTGCCCGCCGGCGGCGAGGCGTCGATGGCGTTCATGACCAGGTTGAGCACCACTTGCAGGATCTGGCCTTCGTCGACCTCGCAGACCGGATCGTCGATGCGCGTTTCGACGGCGAGCGTGACCTGGCGTAGGCTGGCGCGCTCCGCCGCCAGTTCCACCGCGCGGCTCAAGACTTCCAGCAACGACACCGGGCGCGGCTGCGGCGGCGCGGGCCTGGCGAAGCTCAAGATGTTGCCGACGATGGAATCGAGGCGGTCCATTTCCTGGAACATCACGTCGACGTAAGGCTCGGCGCCCGGCTTGAGGTACGGCCGCAGGTTGGAAAGGGTGAGCGAGATGCCCTGCAGCGGGTTGCGCACCTCGTGCGCGATCGCGGCGGAGAGTTCACCCAGCGAACGCAGGCGATCGGCGCGCCGCAGCTGCTCTTCGAGGAGGTGTTGCTCGCTACGGTCTTCGAACGCCACCAGCAGCAACGGCTGCGAGTCGCTGGGGTTGACGATGCGGCTGGTGCGCACGGTCACCGGCACGCGCCGGCCATCCCGCCGATGCAAGAGGCCTTCGAAACTGCCACGTCCTTCGGCGAGCGCGAGGATGCTGGCGAGCGCGCCTGCACCGGCCGCACCAATCTGGAACAGCGAATCCAAGAGCAGCGCCGGCAATGTCTCCTGGGTCTCGCGCAAACCCAGCGTGCGACGCGCCAAGCGATTGGCGAAGTGGATCTCTCCCTGCTCGTTTGCCGTCAGCACGCCGCTCTCGATGCTCTCGAGCACCGCTTCGTTGAAATTCTTCAGATCCAGCAAACGCGACAGGTGCACGGCATTCGCCACTTCCTCGGTGAGCAGCGTCTGGATGGTCTGCAGGAAGAAGAGCTGCGCTGCGAAGCTCGGCCCTTGCCATTCCTCTTTGTCCAACACCAGGAAGCCGAGCGGCGCGCGCCGGTAGAGCAGCGGCAGCACGGTGAAACGCCAGCGCTCCGCGTGGCCGCTACAGACCACACCTCGGTCACGGACGTAGCACTCGAGGGCGTGGATCTCGCCATTCGGCTGTTGGGTGGCGAATGCGGCCAGGAGACTCTGGCTGCAGGCGCGCACGTCTGGCTCGGGAATCGAGAGCACGCGCCGCGGTGCCAGCACCGAGGCTTCGCAGCTATAGAGGAGGATGCCGGCGCCGCGGACGTCGAGGTAATCGCAGAGCGTGACGAGAAAGTAGTCGAGCGCCTCGGTCCAGTTGCGCGACTCGCTGATGGCGCGGCCGATCTGGTACAGCGTCGTCAGCTGGGAGACGCGGCGGCGGATCTCGTCGCGCGAGGCGTCGAGGAACTGCGCTGCCGGTGCCACGCGCGGGCGTGACTCCGAAGACGCCTCGCTCGCGCCCGGCCGCGGCGTCGCCGCTGCCCGAGGCGTCTCGGCACCCGTTCGGGTCCCGGATCCCATCGATCCCAGAACAATCCGGCCTTGCGCGGACACTTCCCAACCCCTCCTCGACACCACCCGCCGGCTGATCTATCACAGCGACAGAAAATCTTGCAATGAAAAGTCACTCGCTCCAGTCGGCGAATCGCGATTCCATACATCGATCGCGCCCAGACTCGAGCCGCTTTGCGGCGCCTGGAATCCTGCAATGCCTGCAATGACAGGTGACTGCGCACGAGAATGGAGGCGAGGACGCAGAGAATCCGGCGGCAGTGTGTCCACGTGTGGCGGCTGCGTCGGGAGGTCGCTCGATTACTTTTCGGGCGGGTGGGGTTTTTTCAGACGCAGTTGGCTCAGGTCGGGGTCTTCGACCTTGCTGGCATCGACGTTGGCTTCGCGAATGGTGTCGTACACCTCGAGGCGGTGCACGGGGATGTCGCGCGGGGCTTTGATGCCGATCTGAACCTGCTCGCCGCGAATGTCGACGACCACGATCTCGATGTCGTCACCGATCATGATCCGCTGATTGACCTTGCGGCTGAGCACGAGCACGGGCTCCCTCCATCGCCCCATCATACGCGACGGGTTCGGAGGGCGCAACGCGTTTCCCGACGGGTGGATGCGCCGAGCGTCGAAGGTCGAGCGGCACGCGCTCAGGCGATGCTCTGCGGTTCCTCGGGAGTGAGAATGCAGTTCTCGTCGCTCAGCCAACGAGTGGCCATCGCCCACGTCTCGAGGTCCCGGAGCGCGTCGATCCAGCCGGCATCGAGCAAGCGCTCGCGCAGGTTCCGCAGTGCCGACTCGGGGTCCGGACTCGCGGCCAGCATGGCGGTCGCGTGCTGGCGGAGCGCCGCATGGTCGCCGCACTCGGCCTCGGCGAGACAAAGGTTGCGCAGCAGACTCCCCGCCCCGGGTGCCAAACGCACGGCGCGCGCAAAGGCAGTGCGCGCCGCCTTCCACAAACCGCGACGTTCCAAAACGCAACCGAGGTTGTTCCACGCCTCGGCGTCTTCGGGGCGCAGGCGGCAGGCTTGCTGCAGACAGCGCTCTGCCTCCCCTGTCTGCCCCTGCAACAACGCCACCACGCCGAGCTCGCGGAGTGCCGCCGGGTGTCCGGGATGGCGGTCGAGCAACGTCTGCAAGTAGGCGCGCGATTCGTCGAACTCGTGGCGCTTGCGATGCCAAACGGCACGCTGATGTACGGCCAAATCGAGTTCCGGTGCCTGGTCCAGCGCATCCTCCAGCAGCTCCCCCGCTTCGGCCCATGCTTCCGAGCGCTCGCAACGCAGCAGAGCGCGCGCCAGGTGGGCGGCGATCTCGGGATGCCCGTGCAGTTCCTGCCATGCTTGGCGCAGCGAGCTGGTGGCACCCTCGATGAGCCCGAGGTTGAATTGCGCCACACCGGTCTGCAGGTGGAGCGCGGGGCTCGCAGCGCCGCCGCGCGCGGCGGCACGCAGGTATGGCAGCGCGGCATGAAAACGGCGTTGCTGATTGAGCAGGGCGCCGAGGCGGCCGGCCGCCGCTGCATCGTCGGTTTCGAGCAACTCGTGCAATGCCAAGCGCAAGCGCAAACGCTCGCGTTGTTCGCGTCGTTCCGTCGCTTGCGCTTCGCGTTGATGGTGCACCACGGCGGCAAAGGGGGCCGCAAGCGGCACCGGCGCGCCGGTGGCCGTGCACAGACGCTCGCAGACGCGCCCATGCCAGCGCAACCCACGGTGTGGACGCAGCAGTCGTGGCTGGACTTCGGGAACGTAACCGTGCAGATCCGAGCGCATTTCGCCTGTCGGCCCGGCTCCTTGATACCCCAGGGCTTCGATATCGTTCGTGTAGGTGCGGATTTCGACGTGCAAGGCCAACGTCGACGCGCTCGTGTGGTGCAGCAGCGCTCGCAGCCGCGTGCGATCGGCCTCCGCGAGGCGCTCGTCGGCGTCGAGAACCAGCACCCAGTCGGCGCCGAGCTGCGCCAGGGCGGCGTTGCGCGCGGCGGCGAAATCGTCGGTCCAAGGCAAGACGACGCAAGCGGCGCCAAGAGAGAGCGCGCGCGCAGCCGTGCCATCGCGCGATCCGGTGTCGAAAACGGTGATGTCGTCGATGCAGCCGCGCAGGCTGCCGATGCAGGCGGTGAGGTTGTGTTCCTCGTCCCGCGCCAGGATCAGAGCATGGATACGCACGTGCACTCCACGGGCTCGAGGACACAGGAGCGCGGCGCAAATGCCGCCTTCATTTCTTTGCTCGCCATCTAGGTCCTGCCAGCCGCGGCGGGAGGAGCGGCAACGACTCAGATGTTGGACTGCACGTAGTGGCCGAGCCGCTCCCTGAAATCGGGCGACGTGTCCATGAAGAAGCAGGCCACCTCGTAGCGATCGACGTCGTCTTGGGGTTCCTCGGGTTCGATGCGCACGACCACGCCGCGCACATCCAGAACCTCGCGCCGGCTCTTGCCGCGCTCGCCGGGAAGCTGGATGCGCAACCCCAACATGGTGAGCGGGGCGATGTAGCGCTGACTGTGGAAATAGACCCCATTGGCGCTGATGTTGATGGTGTTGCCGACCTCGCTCGCAGTCCCCTCGTCCACCATGAGCTCGATCTGCAGGCGCGCGGTCACTCGGTGCTCGCGCCGTGTGTCCTTCGCCAGCTTGGGTTGCCCCATTCCCGACCTCCTCGTCGCGTGGCCCCATTGTCAGGGGACAGATGCACGCGCTGCCGTGTGCGTGTCCCCTGCGTCGGGACATCGGCAAGAGGCATGCCGCCGAGCGTGGAGCGGTTCGGAAGCGGTGAGGAGGCGCGGACGGCGGTTCTAGTCCGCCAGACAGAGGTCGATCTGGCGCCGGTCTGGATCGACACGAGCCAGGCGCACGTGCACGGGCTGGCCGAAGTGGAAAACGCGTCGGGAAATGCTGGAGCGCAGCACTGTGCCTTGCGGGTCGGGGACGAAGTCCTCGCCGCCCAGCTGCCGCACGTGGACGAGACCCTCGGCATTCCAGGCAGGAAGGTCGACGTAGAAGCCATAGGTGGTAATGGAGCTCACCACCCCTTCCGTTTCGTCGCCGACGCGATCGGCGAGGAACTCGCACAGCTTGAGCTTGAGCGAAGCGCGCTCGGCCTCGGCCGCCCGCACCTCGCGCGCCGAGGTGTGGCGTCCGAGATCCATCAGTGCGCCACCGCGGCGCAGCCCGGCGTCTGCATGCGCACCCCGCTCGCGCCCGGCGAGCAACTGCTGCACGAGTCTGTGGTTGTACAGATCCGGATAACGGCGGATGGGCGAGGTGAAATGCGTGTACTTGGAAAATGACAGCCCGAAGTGTCCCTTCTGCCGGCCGTCGTAGCGCGCCTTCTGCAACGAACGCAGGATCTTGAACATGAGATAGCGCCGCTCGCGCCGATGTTCGATCGCGTGCAGCAGCGTCTGGTAATCTCGATTCGTCACCGGATTCTCCGGAGCCCACACGATCCCGAGCTTCTTCAGGAACAGCCGCAGCTCCTCGCTGCTTTGGAACTCGGGTTCGTCGTGCGCGCGCCACAACAATGGCAAACCGGCTGCGGCGAGGGCGCGTGCCACGACCTGATTCGCCTGCAACATGAACTCCTCGATCACCCTGTAGGATTCGAGATCGAGCCGGCGCGTGATGTCGACGACGCGACCGGTGGCGTCGTGATGCACGCGATATTCGACGCTGTCGATGCCGAGAGCGCCATGGGCGAAACGCTGCGCGCGCAACGAGCGCGCCAGGTGCCGCATGTCGTGCAAGGCTTGCCGCACCGGCGCGCGCAACGACTCCCAGCCCAAAAGTCCCGGCCACGGTGACTCACCGCTCTGGTCGCGGTCGAAGGTCGCGAGGTGGGACGGTTCGGGTTCACCGTCCTGGAGCAGCGTTTCCGCCGCTTCGTACGACAGCTTGACGCGTGACACGAGCATTCCGCGCGCCAGCCGCGCGCTCTGCAGGGCCCCCGCATGGTCGTAGCGCATCAACGCCGACTGCACCAGACGCGGCACGCCAGGTCGGAGCGAGCACACGTGGTTCGACAAGAGTTCCGGCAGCATGGGGATGACCCGATCGGCGAGGTAGACGCTGGTGGCGCGACTTTCCGCTTCCAGGTCGGCAAGGCTCCCGGGTTCGACGTAGTGCGCGACATCGGCGATGTGAACGCCGAGCTCGAAGCCGCCGTCCTCGAGACGCACGATCGAAACCGCGTCGTCGTGGTCTTTGGCGTCGACCGGATCGATGGTGAAGGCGAGCAGCGCGCGGAAATCTTCGCGACCGGCGAGATCTGCCGCGTCCGGAGGGCGCATGGCGTCGACGCTGGCCTGAAGCGCGGCGTCGAAGTGGCCGGGCAGGTCGAACTCGGCGACCAACGCCTGCGTGCGGACGCCGGGCGTATCCACCGGACCCAAAACGGTGTCGAGCGTGCCATAGAGCGCGCCATCCGGGCCGTGACCCGTGATGCGGACCAAGGCCTTGTGCCCCGCTTGAGCGGGACTCGGGAACGCGGGTCCGGTGATGCGGATGTCACGGCTGATGCGTTCTTCATCGGCGACGAGCCACCAGGCGGAACGTTCCCACACCAGCGTCCCGGCCAGGCGCTGCCGGCCGCGCTGCACGACCTCCACCACGACCGCTTCGAGCCGGCCGCGAAAGCGGTGCAATTGCGCCCGCACGATGTCGCCGTGCACAGCGTCGCGCATCTTCTCGGCGCGAACGCGGAGGTCGGGCGCGTCCTCGCGCAACAGGAAGGCAAAATCGCGTCGCGTGCCCTGGAGGCGTCCGATGACATCCTGGCTGTGCGTCATGCTGCCCCGCGCGCGCGGGGTGCGCTGCAATTTGCCCTCGGCGCGTAATCGTCGCACCAGCGCTTTGAGGGCGCGAAGCTCGCGCCGGGGAACTTGCAGGGCTAAGACGAGGTCGCGGAGGCGAACCGGGCCGGCGGTGCGCGCGCAATAGTCGAGAATCTCCCGCTCGGAGATCAAGCGACGCGCTCCTTGAATGCGGAATGACACCGTGGCGCGAGCGGGCCGTCTTGAACGGACCCGCCCGGCCGCGTGTCAGCGAATCTTCTTCTTGTGGCGGTTGGCGCGGCGTCGCTTCTTACGTTTGTGCGTCGCGATTTTCTTGCGTTTGCGCTTTTTCCCACTGGGCACGGCTTCACCGCCTCTCCGCTTGGTCTTTTCGCGTGCCGTCCGCGGCGGATCGCCGTGGCCCCAAAGGGTGGGTTCAGGCAGGAATCGAGGCGCTGTCGCTGTTGACCTTGTCCTTGAGCTCGTTGGACGCCTTGAAGTAGGGCACCAGCTTCGAGGGCACGTCGACGGCACTCCCGGTGCGCGGATTGCGCGCTCTGCGGGAGCGGCGTTGCTTGACCTTGAAGCTTCCGAAGCCGCGCAGCTCCACCTTGTCGCCGTCGCTCAGCGCCTTGCTGATGTTCTCCAAGATGCCGTTGACGACGACGTTCGTGTCTTTCTTGCTGAGACCGGTGGAAAGGGCGATGGTCTCGACGAGATCGGCCTTGGTCATGACGGCTCACCTCGCAGCGCGGTTCTGGCGGTTCACGTGCCACGCCCACGACGGAAGCCGTCCCGAACGCAGCATCCGTCACTGTTACCAGACCCCCTAGGCGCTGTCAACCCCTTGTGGCTTCTGGGATTGCCGCGCTCGACGCGGCGGGGTCGGTGCCACGCCCAAGTTCACGGAATCGACAACTCCGACGACGAGCGTACGCACGGGCCCACGCGGGTTGCCGAGGATCTGGCTGGCGCTCGCGCCTTCGTCGAGCACGAGCACCCAGTCACCGACACCGGCATCGACAACGTCCACGGCCATGGTGGTCGACCCGCGCGGCTTGCCTTCCATGTCGCATGGTTGCACGACCAGCAAGCGCTGCGCGGCGAGCGCCGGATGCTTGATCGTGGCGACGAGGGTGCCGACAACACGCGCGATCTGCATGGACGTCCTCAGCGTGAATCTGGTGCAGGCGGCGAGACTGGCGCCGCCTTTGTCCCCGGGATCGCTTCCGCCGCCAGCGTTTCGAGCGTCAACTGGTCGACGATTCCCATGATGGTGCGGTCGCTGGGATTGCGCGCGTCGGAGAGCGCATTCGCCGCTTCGCGCCCCTTGACGTAAAAGACCCACGTGTCGCGGCTCGCGCTGGCGAGATCGATGGCGGCAAACACGGGGCCATCTTCTTCGCGTGCGTACGTGTACGGCTGCACCAGCAGGATCCGGTGGCCCGTGTGCGCCGGATTCTTGATCGTCGCGACGACGGTCCCCACCACCTTGCCGAGATACATGTGCCTCCACTCGACTCTTGGCCTCTGCGAGCGCGCCGGCGCAATCCAGCGTCAACCGCCGGTGGCCGGGGCCGCCGCGTCACGCAGCAGACGCGCCGCGAAATCGGGGTGCGGATTCGGCACCACACGCACGGCCACCAGTCGCCCGGCGGCCTCGGCCGCGCTCTGTGCCGCACTCACTGCCGCCTGCACGTCGAACAGCGCTCCCGTCAAGGTCAGCATGGATTTGCCGCCGATGCCGCGCGCCAAGTGCAGCTGCAGGAGCTGAACGTTCGCCGCTTTGGCGGCGCGGTCGGCGGCCAAGATGCCGGAGGCGACGCTCGAGGTTTCCACCAGCCCGAGTGCGGCGATGGCTTGGACCTCGCTTTGGTTGCGCATGGCGGGAAACACCTGAGGGTGCACGAACGGGATGATCAACCAGTCGAGTAGATGTTCGGCGGCGGCCGCCTTGCCTGCCTGCACGCTCGAATCCACCGCCGAGGGATCGCCGTGCACGAGAACAACGTACTTCCCCGGCGTCACCATGAAAGTGTCGATGAACTGCACCAAGGCCGCCTTGACCATGACGTCGGCGACGTCCATGCCCCAAGCGATCGATTGCAGCTCCACCAACCCGATGGCCTCGACCATGCGTGTTCTCCGCTCCTCTCCAACCCTCAGGCTCACACGATACGGAAGTGGTCCACGAGCGTGCAGCGCCGGTAACGCGAAAAGTGACGCGCCGTTGTCAAACCCTCGCCCGTCGGGCTCGCGATGGTGAAGCTGGTCGGACCTTCGCCGCCGAGACCGAGCCCCGCGTACGAAGGACCGTTCTTGACGAAGATCGAGGTGTTGATGCGTCGCGCCATCTCCGAGAGCTTGTCGATGTTGCGCGACCACATGGAGGCGGTGTGACCGAAACCGTGCTCGACACGCACGGCGAGCTCGATCGCCGCGTCGACATCCCGCATCGGGACCACGGGGTAGATCGGCATCAATTGCTCCGTCCACACCAGCGGGTCGTCGGGCTCGGCTTTGAAGATGGCGAGTCGGAGGTCGTCGCCGGCGCGGACGCCGATCCGCGCCAGCAGGACGCTGGCGTTCTTGCCGATCAAGTCACGGTTGACGATGCCGTGCTTGCCGGGGCCGCGGTCCTCCACCAACACGTGCTTGCGCAGCTCGGCGGCCTGCGCCGGCGTCAAGAGATAACATCCGGCTCGCACCATGGCGTCCAACAGTGCATCGACGACACTGGCGACGCAGAGCGTCTCCTTCTCCGAGGTGCAGATCACGTTGTTATCGAGAGACGCACCGGCGACCGTGTCGCGCGCCGCTTTTTCGATGTCGGCGGTCTCGTCGACGACGGCGGGAGGATTGCCCGGCCCGGCGGCGATCACCTTCTTGCCACTCTTGAACGCCGCTTGAACGACACCGGCGCCACCGGTGACGACGAGCAAGCGCACGCCCGGAAGCTGCATCACTTGTTGTGCGGTCTCGATGCTGGGTTCGGCACAGGAAACAAGCAGATTGGGTGGCCCGCCGGCCTGCATCACCCCGGTGTTGAACAGCTCCAAAGTGCGTTGCGTGACGCGTTTGGCGCCTGGGTGGGCATTGAAGACCACGGCGTTGCCGGCTGCGATCATGCCGATGCCGTTGTTGATCACCGTTTCCGACGGGTTCGTGGACGGCGTGATGGAGCCCACGACGCCATAGGGCGCCGGCTCCGTGATCATCAGGCCATGATCACCGGAAGCGGCCTCCGGGCGCAGGATCTCGGGCCCGGGAGTCTTGTCGATGACGAGGAGGTTCTTCTTCACCTTGTCGGCGGCGCGACCGAAGCCGGTCTCTTCAACCGCGAGGCGGGAGATCTCTTCGACGTTCTTGCGCATCGTCTGGCGCACCGACTCGATGATCAAAGCGCGCTGGGCGAGCGAGATCTTTTGGAAGGCGTGCTGTGCTTCCTGTGCCGCGGCAAAGGCAGCTTCGACGGTGGGAAACGTGCCGGCTGGCATGCCGCCGCCCGGCCCGGTGGACTCGAGGTAAGGGGCGAACTTGCGCGCGCGCGGCGTCTCGGTGTCGTAGCGTTTCCAACCGCCGCTGCGCTGCTCCTGTAGTTTGTGCAACACATCGCTCGAAATGGCGTCGATGTGCTCCTGGTCCACGCTCCGCCTCCGAGACCGATTGCTGCCGCTGCATGCGAGCGCCGTGTCAGCGCGCTGGGCTTTCGCGCCGCGCCTTGTCATAGGTGATGCGGCCGCCGACCTCGATCGTGTCGACGATGGCCATGATGCAGGCGTCGACCGGCTTGTCCTGGGTGGCGTCGGTCATGCGCGCCGAGCTGCCAGCGACATGCAGGACCACATCCCCGACACCGGCGCCGACGGTATCGACGACGATCGCCGTGCCGCCCTGGGGACGCAGTTCGGCATCGAGGTTCTGCACCACAAGGAGCTTGAGCCCCGTCATCTTGGGGTCTTTGCGGGTGGAGACCAGCGTGCCGACGATCTCGCCGAGTTGCACCTGGGCTCCTTACTTCTTGCGCTGTACCGTCGCCTCGCCGCCGATGGGCAGCTGCTCGTCGAGCTGCGGATGCGGTCTGGGGATGACGTGGACCGACACGAGCTCGCCGACCTTGTTGGCGGCGTTGGCGCCGGCCTCGACGGCAGCCTTGACGGCCGCGACGTCGCCGCGCACGACGGCGGTGACGAAACCGCCACCCGTCTTCTCGTAGTTCACCAGCCGCACGTTGGCGGCCTTCACCATCGCGTCCGTCGCCTCGACGAGCGCGACGAAGCCGCGAGTCTCGATCAACCCTAGGGCCTCGGGACCGTTCATAAGTTCCTTCCCTCTCTGTCGCTTGCGCTCTGCGGATCGAGCCATGCTGGAATGGAACGGCGCTTGTCGCCAAGCGCGCCGGAAGTTAACAGAGCCTCAGGCGGGGTGTCAACGAAACGTGGAGGCGAAAACGGCGGGAGGCGTGTTGGGCGCAGTTGCTGACACGCCATCGTGCGGGGGAAAACGCGGCGGCGCGCTGTGGGCCCTTCACAGCGCGCAGGCGGGCTTGGAGCGGGGGCTCAGGCGGAATTTGGGGCTGCCAAGACAGGGCACTGAAGCCGCGTCGAATGTTCGAAAAAAAATCGCCACCGAATTTGCCGAGTGCCGGATCGATGATCGTGCAATCATCCTTAACTGCCGGACCGACCTGACAATCCCGGACAATCCAGGAAGCGATTTTGACCAGTCACTAACAAGTGCGATGCCACGCGCTCGCGGCCGAACCGGTCGCACTGGGGAACAACGTGCAAAGCCTTGTCGAGGGCCGTGTTGGCGTGACCGCGGAGTTCAGGATCGAGGTCGAGGCATGGTTCTGTTGCGGCGTCGTGACGTCCGCGACGGGTCGAATGGCCCGGGGTGTCGACAAGTGCTGCGCACTTCGACGCAGCGAGCGCCATTCGCATGTCCCATCGCGTTGCCCCGGGGTGGCGAATTCCTTGCCGCGGTGGCATCGGGCCGCCAACGGCGTGCAGATTCACCTGCCGACCGCATCACCCGGCATCCCGGCAGACCCTTACGCTGGGGCGATCGATCGAAGGCGGCGCCGGTCAGCGTGGTCACGCACCGCGGTCGCGGTTCGCGAAGGCGCGCCGGAAGGCGGTTTCGTAGGCGGGCGTGAGGGTCACGCCGCGGCGCGACATCACGACGCGCGCTGTGTGCAACGCGCGCTCGATCGCGTAGCGCTCGATGCCGGAGGGGCCACACCAGCCAAATGGCGGCACGTATTTTGGCGGGAAGCCGTAGGCGGCGATCTGGCTCGCCAGCCCGACGACGGTGCCGGTGTTGAACTGGGTGTTGATCGCGGTTTTGACGTGATCGGCAGTGACGAGTCCGATGAACATGAGTCCGGTATCCACCAACTCGCCCGCCTCCCACATTTTCACGCTGCTGTAGTTGTTCTTGAGGTCGCTGTTGTTGGTGTCGGCGCCGAAGTTCACCCACTCGGCGACGTACGCGTGACCGAGGAACCCTTCGTGTTGCTTGTTACTCCAACCTTGGAGGATGCTGCCTTCCACCTCGCCGCCGATCTTGCACACGGGGCCGAGACTCGTGTTGCCTTGGATCTTGGTCCCGGTCTTGAGCAGACAGCGTGGGCCCACGTGCGCGGGGCCGCGCACCACGACATGCGGTTGGATGTCGGTGCCGGCAGCGATGGTGATCGGGCCCGATTCGGCATCGAGGACGACGCCGGGCCGCAGTCGCGTCTCCCCTTCGACGCGGATGGCGCTCGCCTGGAGCAAATGCACGCCTGGATCGACGCGTGCGCCGGGGTCGACGCCTGCGCCCGGCCCCTGCGCGAAATCGTCGATCAGTGCCGCAGCGTTCTTCTCCACCAGCTGCCACACGTGGTCGAGCAAGGTCGAGCCATCGCGATTCCAATCGTCGCGCGAATCGAGGTCGTGAACGGGAAGCTGTTCGATCTGGCGCGCCAAGCGTTGGCGGAATGTCTCGGCCTCGGCCTTCTCGGCATTGACGGGCTGGAGCGTCGCGCGCAGCGCTTGCGCCAGCTTGACAGCCGAAGCGGGCAGGCAGCGCGCGAAGACGAGTGCATCGCCGAAAAAGGCAGCGAACTCCCCCTTGGTCGCCGCGAACGTGCGCTGCACGTCCTGCCCGAGTGCCAGAAGTCGCCCGTTGATGAAGACGACCTCGCCGGGCTTGAACGTCTCGGCTGGAGCGAGCGCTGGCATTCCCGTGTCCGGGCCGTGCGTTTCGGCGAGCAGCGTCGCGAGCTCGAAGCGCGGCAAGAGCACGAGACGGTCCGGCCGCGTGGCGCCGACGAACCTCTCGAGCAAGGTCCGCGCACCGCAGCGCAGATCGAAAACGCCGCGCACCGCAGTCACGATGGAGAAAGCGCGCTGCCGGGGATCCTCGAAGACCACAAGCGTGCGCACGAGATCCTCCCTCGAACGACGTCGGCCCGCCGCGGCGATCTAGGCGCGGCTCGGAATGCTAGAAAGAAAGGAAGGTGGTGGAGCTGACGGGAGTTGAACCCGTGACCTCTTGCATGCCATGCAAGCGCTCTCCCAACTGAGCTACAGCCCCACATCCTGGGAGAAATGACCGCCGCGGCTGTACGGATGCGCCGCGACCGCTTCGACCCTAGCCGCCGGATGTGGGAGCGTCAAGGCCCGGTTGACGCGAAGAGTCTGCGTTGACGCCGAATCGCCTCTCTCGTAGCCTCGCCGCGTCGTTGCCATGCCACAGAGGATGTCGTTCGGGCCTTGCCCCCTCGACGGTGGGACCTTGGCGAGCGAATTCGCTCCAGGCCCGGCTCTTGTGGTGGCGGCTTTGTGCGACATGGACTACGCGGCGGCGCAACGCTGCCGCGTGCCTCGATGACTCGAAGGAGAGCAGCATGACGCAGGGACGGAACGTATTCATCGCCGGACTCGTGGCTTGTCTCGCTGGGCCCACCATGGCGCAGCAGCCTGGCCTGGACCGGACGCAACTCCCGATTCGCGAGCCGTACTATGCGCCGATCACCGAGGTGGACGCGCGGAAAGCGACAGCGCCCCCGCGGTTCGAAGTCAAGGCGCCTGCGGGCGCGCCGAACGTGGTCGTCGTGCTTATCGACGACATCGGGTTCGGTCACGCGAGCGCTTTCGGGGGGCCGATCCAAATGCCGACGTTGGATGGGCTGGCGAATGCGGGTCTGCGTTTCAATCGTTTCCACACCACCGCGCTCTGCTCGCCGACGCGTACCGCGCTGCTCACCGGACGCAACCATCACGTCAACAACGCCGGCGCCATCATGGAGCTCGCGACGGCGTTTCCCGGCAACACCGGTGTGCGGCCGAACAGCGTCGCGCCCATGGCGGAAACCCTGCGCCTGAATGGCTACAGCACCGCAGCGTTCGGCAAATACCACGAGACAGCGCCGTGGGAGGTGTCGGTCTCGGGCCCGTACGACCGCTGGCCGACGCACTCCGGCTTCGACAAGTTCTATGGTTTCATCGGCGGCGAGACCAACCAGTGGGCGCCGGCGATCTATGACGGCACGATCCGCGTCGAGCACGCACCTGACCCGAACTATCACTTTACGGCCGACATGACGAACCAGGCGATCGCCTGGGTGCGTTTCCAGCAGGCGATGACGCCAGACAAGCCGTTCTTCGTCTACTTCGCGACCGGGGCCACGCACGCTCCGCACCACGCGCCGGTAGAGTTCAGCCAGCGCTATCGCGGCAAGTTCGACATGGGTTGGGACAAGCTGCGCGAGCAGACGCTGGCACGGCAAATCAAGCTCGGCGTGGTGCCGAAGGGAACGAAGCTCACGGCGCGCCCGGCGGAGATCCCGGCGTGGGACACCCTATCGCCGGAGCGCAAGAAGCTCTTCGCGCGCCAGATGGAAGTCTTCGCCGGCTTCGGCGAACACACCGACCACGAGATCGGTCGCCTGGTGCAGGCCATCCAGGACATGGGCGAGCTGGAGAACACGCTCGTCTTTTACATCGTGGGTGACAACGGCTCGAGCGCAGAAGGTGGCCCGGACGGCTGCTACAACGAGTTGCTGGCGTTGAACGGCATCGTGAGTGACATCTCCTCGCAGATGCAGTGGATGGATCAGTGGGGCGGGCCAATGACCTTCCCGCATTTCTCCATCGGTTGGGCGCACGCCGGCAACACGCCCTTCCAATGGACGAAGCAGGTGGCTTCGCACTTCGGCGGCACCCGGAACCCGATGGTGGTGCATTGGCCTAAGAGGATTCAGGCGAAGAACCAGGTTCGTTCGCAGTTCCATCACGTCATCGACATCGCGCCCACGGTCCTCGAAGCGGCGGGGCTGCCGCAGCCGAAGAGCGTCAACGGCACCGAGCAACGGCCGATGGACGGTGTGTCCATGCTCTACACCTTCGACGACGCGCGGGCGCCAGACCGACGCCAGACGCAGTACTTCGAGATGTTCGGCAACCGCGCGATCTATCACGAGGGCTGGGTCGCTGCCACGCGCCACAGCATTCCGTGGCTGATGACGAAGGCCCCGCCCTTCGACCAGGACCGCTGGGAGCTGTACGACGTCGCACACGACTTCAGCCAAGCGAAGGATCTGGCGGCAAAGAACCCCGAGAAGCTGAAGGAGCTCCAGAGCCGGTTCATTCAGGAAGCGATTCGCAACAATGTTCTGCCGCTCGACGATCGCCGCGTGGAACGATTCGACGCCTCGATCGCGGGCCGCCCGGACCTCCTCGGCCCGCGCACCTCGATGACGCTTTCCGAAGGCATGACCGGGATCACGGAGAACGCGTTCATCAACGTGAAGGGCCGGTCGTACACGATCACGGCCGATGTGGATGTCCCCCAAGGCGGCGCGAACGGCGTCATCATCGCGCAGGCGGGCCGCTTCGGCGGCTGGAGCCTGTACATGAAGGAAGGTCGCGTTCACCACGTCTACAATTGGGGCGGGCTGGAGCGAACCGTGGTCTCGTCGCCGCAGGTGGTTTCGCCGGGGCGCCATACGCTGCGCTACGAGTTCGCCTACGAGGGCGGCGCGCCGGGATCCGGCGGGGCCGGCCGGCTGCTCGTGGACGGCGCCCGCGTGGGTGAGGTGCGGATCCCGAAGACCATGCCGTTCATGTACTCGGCCGACGAAGGGGTCGATGTCGGAACGGACAACGAGACGCCAGTGACCGAAGAGTACAAGGAAGGCGACAATCACTTCACGGGGCGCATCCTCCAGATGAAGGTCGAGATGCAGCCGCCGCAACGCGGGAAATAAGCGCGGCTCACGAATCGAGCATCGCGGGTTCCAGGGCACTAGATCGCCGGAACCCGCGATGCTAACCTGCAACGTGCGACCTTGGTGCCGGAGTGGCGGAATTGGCAGACGCAACGGACTCAAAATCCGTCGAGGTTCACGCCTCGTGGGGGTTCGAGTCCCCCCTCCGGCACCAGTCTATCTCCAGATTCCTCATCCACTTGCGGCCACCCGATGGAGATGGCTGCCGACGTTGCATCCGGGCCTGCCAGGCCGTTTTGCAAACGGATTGCAAACGCGGGCTCGATTGGGCCTGGTTGGACACGCCGCTTCCCGCAGCGGGCGCGAGATCGTGCCCGTAGGCCGGCGCGGCACACAGATGAGGAGACGCGAACATGGCGCGAAAAACAGAACGACCACAGCTCGTCTGGGAGGAGTTGAACTCCAAGGGAGGCGGAATCCTGCACTGGGATGTCCACCGTGCGAAGGTTCCGGGAGGATGGCTGGTATTGGTGATACACAACGCCACCGGCCTCACGTTTTACCCGGATCTCGAGCACAAGTGGGATGGCAAGAGTCTGACCTGATTTCCGCCGATCAGGGGCCCCGCGAGTGCCGGCGCGACGTGGTATGTATGCTCAGGGCACGAACCAGGAAGCCAAGGAGAACAACCTTGCTACGTGAAGCGAAGATCGACGAAGAGGCCAAGACCCTCACACTTGTTCTGGACCTGCAGGAACCGGCGCCGTCTGCAAGCGGCAAGACCTTGGTGGTGGCAACCACGCACGGCAACCAGCCGACTGATGTGACGGTGAACGGCAAGCCGGTGATCGTTGGCGTCAACGCCTACATTCGCATTCGCTGAGTGGTGTAGCCTGCCACTTTATTCTGCACCGGTGCGCCGCATTGCTCAGCGATGGCAGAAGCAGGAACGTCTCGCAGTCGAACGTGACTGCCTGGTGCATCGTGGCGAATTGTGAAGCGTGAAGATCCGGAGGTCCTGTAATGGGGCTCGTCCGCCTCATAGTGCCTTGGCAAAGGTTACGAACTCTCGCACGGCGTCAGCCCACACGTCGGAACTCGTCATCGGAGCACGGCTAGGATGCTGCGGAAGCAAGGGCCTCGGTGGCCAACGCGGGCACAGTGACGAGACGCCTGCCTTTGCTTGTCTTGGGCGGCTTGAAAGATATCCCCTGGCGCGTTTGCTCGATGGATTGCGTCATGTTGATGCTGCCGACCTTGAGATCGACGTCGGACCACCGGAGCGCCAACAGCTCACCGCGCCGCAGGCCCGTGGTCACCGCCAGCAAGACCGGCAGATACAGCCGCGTTTTCTGGGCCGCGTGCAAAAGCGATGCGGTCTCGTCCTCGTCGAGCGCCCGCATCTCCCCTTGCATCTTCCTCGGAGGATCCACGGCGTCCGCCGGGTTGCGGCCAAGGAGCTGCCACTTCACGGCGTGCTGGAGAGGTTGTCGCAGGATTCGGTGATGTTGGAGGACGGTCGCGTGCGACAAACCTCCCGCGCCGTCCTTCCTGCCTTTCTGGAGGGCATCCGAGTAGCAGGTCTGGATGTGCAGTGGCTGGAGCTTTGAGTGCGAGAGCGACCCGATGGTTGGTTCCAGGTGGTTGCGGACGATGTCCTGGTAACGTTCGAACGTTTTCCCGGCGACGTTGACTTTGGCGTAGTCGCTGAGCCACCGCCGAAGGAAATCCCCCACCGTCGTCTTGGTCGGTTCCACGTAGTCGCCCGTGTTGATGGAGTTCATGAGCCGCGCTTGCTCACGCAGGGCATCCTTCTTCGTGCCGTGGACCACGTGCCACTTCTGCCGTCGTTTCCCGCCGACGCTCTTGCCGAGGTCGAGGACGACCGCCCATGAGTTCTTGCCTCTACTTCGGATGTGGCCTTTCATCGCTCGTGCTCCCCTGATTCTGTTCGCAGATGGTTTGCAGCCTGCGCCAAGTGAAGTCCTGGCAGTGGGTTATTCCCCCTAAGCGGATCTTCGATGCGGTGAGTTTTGAATGGCGACCCATGTGCCGTCGGAGTTGTTCACCGATGATCTCATCCGCCGGGTGAATGGCGCCGTGCGCAGCACGCATCCAATCCAGGCATGCTTGCTGACGCTTGTGATAACGTGGCCGCAGAAGCAGCACCCTCGCAGCGTCGATCGCGGCCGACGGACCCACCCCGGGCGGGTAGGCCAGCGCACTTCGGGAGGGATGCAATCGCATGGCTGTCGTGACATTGCCACCTGGCACACGGCTCGGACCATACGTAGTCACCGCACCCCTCGGCGCCGGAGGCATGGGGGAAGTTTATCGCGCCCGTGACGAGCGACTCGGGCGCGATGTCGCCATCAAGGTTCTCCCCGCCGCCCTGACCGCCGATCCTGATTGTTTGCGACGCTTCGAGCACGAGGCGCGTGCAGTCGGTCTCCTCAATCATCCCAATGTACTGGCCGTATACGACGTCGGCACTCATGAGGGCGCTCCGTACCTCGTGACCGAGCTTCTGGAGGGAGACACTCTTCGGCTGCATCTCCAAAGTGGAGCCGTCGCAGTGCGCAAGGCTGTCGATTGGGCGATCCAGATCGCACAGGGTTTGGCCGCGGCGCACGACAAGGGCATCGTGCACCGTGATCTCAAACCAGAGAACCTCTTCGTCACACGCGACCGGCGGGTCAAGATTCTCGACTTCGGGCTCGCCAAGCTGACGCAACCGGAGTCTGCCTCGGAGAATGCGGAGACCCGAAGCACGCTGACCGAGTCGGGCACCATACTCGGGACCAGTGGCTACATGTCCCCGGAGCAAGCCCGCAGCGAGCCGGCCGATCCGCGCTCGGATCTCTTCTCGTTCGGAGCCGTTTTCTACGAGATGCTCTCCGGCCAACGCGCCTTCCAGGGCTCATCCCGCATCGAAACATTGCATGCGGTCCTCACCCAGGAACCGGCGCAGCTCGCAGAGCTGAACCCCGGAATCCCCACCGCGCTCGAGGAGATCACGCGGCACTGCTTGGAGAAGAACCCCGCCGAGCGCTTCCAATCGGCTCGCGACCTCGTCTTCGACCTCGTACGCGCGGCGAGCGTGCCAAGCGCTGTCGCAACGCATGCGACCGAGCCGTTGCGGAACTGGAGGCGACTCCTGGTGATCGTTCCGGTGCTGGCTGTGCTCCTTTCTGCTCCGCTCTTCTTCATTGCCGGCCGGCGTACCGGGCATTCGCAGCCGCCCGACTTTCAGCGGCTCACCTATCGACGTGGCTACGTCTCGGCAGCGCGATTCGCTCCCGAGGGTCACAGCCTCGTCTACGCCGCGGCCTGGGATGGCGAACCAGTCCGGCTTTTTTCGATGCGACCCGAAAGCCCCGAATCGACTCCGCTCGCACTTCCCGATGCGCATCTCCTCTCCATCTCGCAGAACGGTGAGATGGCGATCCTGCTGCGCCCCGTGGCCGATGTAGGTGGTTTCTGGCGCGGAACTTTGGCGCGCATGGCTCTGGCCGGGGGCGCTCCGCGCGAAATCCTGGACTCGGTCGTCTTCGCCGACTGGTCGCCGCAGAGCGGCGAGTTGGCCATCGTGCGCCCCGTTGGCGGTCAATACCGGCTCGAGTTCCCGGTAGGAAAGGTGCTGTACGAAACCCCCGGCTTCATCCGCGAGCTGCGCTTCTCGCCGGAGGGGGACCGCATCGCCTTCTTCGATCAGCCGAACAGTGCGGACCGACGTGCCACGGTCGCGGTCGTGAATCTCTCCGGCGACAAGCGTGTCCTTTCCAGCGAGTGGCCGGATATCGCCGGTCTCGCTTGGTCGCTGGACGGCGAGGAAGTCTGGTTCGGAGCGACCGAGTCCGGCATGGGCCACGACCTGCATGCGGTGAGTCTCTCCGGCAAGCATCGTCTGGTGATGCGCATGGCGGGAGGCCTGATGCTGCACGACGTGTCGCGGGGCGGGCGCGTGCTCGTGACGCGTGAGAACTACCGTACCGCGATCGCCGCGCTGGCCCCGGGACGAGCGCAAGAAAGCGATCTCTCCTGGCTCGATTGGTCAGGCGGCGCCGACCTGTCACCCGACGGCAGGGTGCTCTTATTCACCGAAGCCGGTGAGGGTGTCGGACCGAACTATGCGGTGTGTCTTCGCGGTACCGACGGTTCGCCCGTGGTGCGCCTAGGCGAGGGCGGTGCGGTTGGCTTGTCCCCCGATGGCAAGTGGGCGCTGTCGATCGTGGCGCAGCCCAAGCCGGGGATGGTCCTGCTGCCCACAGGGGCGGGGACGGAGCGTACGCTGCACACCGAGCCGGTGGACCAAGTTCACTGGGCCAGTTGGCTGCCGAACGGCAAAGAGATCCTTTTTGCAGGATCGGAATCCGGGAGCCCGTCGCGGTGCTATGTGTTGGATGAAGATGGACCGCCCAGACCCATCGGCCCAGTCGGTGCGAGTCTCTACAGACCGTGCAGGCCCGTTTCCCCTGATGGTCGCCGGGTGGTCTTGAAAAGCCCAGATGAAACACCGGTGGTCGTCGCGCTCGACGATGGCAAAGAGCTCCACCCGGTTCCGGGGCTCGGTGCGCACGACTGGCCGATGCGATGGGCGGACGACCGCACGCTCTATGTTCAGCATGGCGGAGAGCTTCCCCTCAAGGTTGGCCGCGTCGACGTCATGACGGGCCATGAGGAGTTTTTTCGCGATTTCATGCCTGCGGATCCAGCCGGTGTCGTGAGCGTCGGCGGCGTCGTCCTGTCGCAGGACCTGAGCGCGTATATCTACACCTACACCCGCTTGCTCCACGATCTGTATCTCGTGGATTTCCTGCAGTGATCCAGATCAAAAAGCGCACAGCAATCATTCCGGGCAGAGCCGCTTCACATCGCTCCAGGCCGCGTGCAAGTGTGTGGGCTTGGTTTAGCCAGGTAGCTGCGGCCGATGCGCTTGTCCCCTATTCGCCCGCGCGGCCGAGTTCCGCGTCAATCTCCTCTTGGGTGACGATCCCCTTGCGTTGGAGCAAGCGCAAGACGATCTCGGCGCGTACCCGCCCATAGAGTCGCAGCTCGAGTTGGAGCGCGAGCCGCTCTTTTGGGCTTCGATTCATCGTGTCGAGGTGCCCTTGGGCCAGCTCGTCTTCCGTGATGATTCCCTTCTGCTGCAACACACGGATCATCGCCTCGGTGATCGCGTCGGGATCGGCCGTGCGGCGCTCACGAGGGGGCATTCCGAGCAGCCTCAGAATCTCGTCGGTCACGCGTTCGCGATCGACCCCGCAGTCGAACAGCGCCCGTACCGCGACCCCCTCGCCCTCGCGAACGAGCCCGAGAAGCAAGTGTTCGGTGCCGATATGGTGGTGCCCGAGACCGCGTGCTTCCTCGACGGAGAGCTCGAGAACGCGCTTGGCGCGCGGTGTGAACGGGATCGTGCCGATGCTGCGCCGGTCGTTCCCCGGAGCAATGATCGGCTCGATCTTCCGTTCGATCTCCTTCCACGTGATGCCAAGGTTCTGGAGCGCCTTGGCGGCGACTCCCTCTCCCTCACGCATGAGCCCAAGAAGGAAGTGTTCGGTGCCGATGTACCCGTGTTGGAGGCGGGCCGCCTCGTCGCGCGCCAGGAACAGCACCTTCTTCACCCGCTCTGTGAATCGATCGTTCACAAGAACCTTCATCCTGGATGGAGCATGCGGCGCAGCCGTGATTGCTTGCTGGACGCGGCGCTCGCATCGGGCCGCGGCCAGTCCACCACGGAGACGCAGCGATTGACCGGGTAGCTCAGATCGCCCACGGGAGATAGGAGTTCGATCCGGGCGAGGAAAACGAGCCAGTCCTTCTGGCAATCCGGGTCTTGTGAACCGTCCACGTTCCAGGTGAGCCTTACCGCTCGGACCGTATTTAACCCTATCCTGTGCGGATCGCTCATATCCCCCAGGAGATTGAGCCCGGGCGCAAAAGTCGTTGCCTTGGTCCAGCCGGGAGGCAACTCCTCGCCTCGAGACCCTCCAAGTAGAACGCGGCTCCGGAGATCCCCGCAGCGCTTGTCCCTCCGAGTCGCGCATACACGTCGAACACGATTTTCCCCTGTGTGCCACCGGCAATGGGGACCACGGTGCCTTGCGAGGAACCGAAATCTACCGGGCCGGTGGTGGCGGGAGGCGCAGGAGGTCAACCGAGCTGGAGAATCGCCCGCAGGGCAACTCTCCAACCCGTTCGGGGGCGTCGACTTGGGTCTTGAGCCCCGCCTGCAGACTCTTGTTCGCGCCATCCAGCGGGGCGAACGCGGAGTCTCAGCGCACGCCGGCCTCGCGCTCGAGCTGCTGGCGCAGGCGATCCATCGCCTCGCCGTAACGCCGCCAGTCACCGGCGCGCAGCGCGTCATCGGCTTGGCGCAGGATGTCGAGGGCGCGCGTCGCCACGGCACGCACGTCGCCCACCAGCGTCAGGCCCGGAGATTCTTCCGCGGTCGGCGCAGTGCCGGCGGTGGCCTCCATTGCCTCCCCGCCCCCGAAGGCGCTGCCGAAGACGCGCGCGAGCGCCGCTTCCAGGTTCACTTCCATGGCGATTTGATTGCCGTGGGCGACGATGACGCGTTTCAACTGCGGTAACGCGCCTTTCTCGGCGCTCAAGTAGAGCGGCTCGACGTAGAGGACCGAACCCGAGATCGGGATGACGAGCAGGTTGCCGCGGATGACGTTCGAGCCGCGCTGACTCCACAGCGTCAGCTGCTGCGAGATGTCGGCATCCTGGTCGATGCGGGCCTCGATCTGTCGTGGCCCGTAGACCAACTCTTGCTTCGGGAATTGGAACACCACTCGGCGTCCGAGGGCCTCGCCGTCGCAGCGTGCCGCCATCCAGGAAATCATGTTGTCCTTGCGCGATGGCGTGAACGGCAGCATCAGGATCATCTCGGCTGCTGCCTCGCCGGGAAGCGCCATGATGGTGTAATAGGGCTCCATCACGGCCTCGCGGCCTTCGGAGCTCTCGATCGGCACCTGCCACAGGTCTTCTTTGTTGTAGAAGACCTGCGGGTCTTCCATGTGGAAGGTGGCGAAGGTCTCGGCCTGCACGCGGAAGAGATCGAGGGGATAGCGCAGGTGCGCTCGCAAGCCTGCGGGCATGGTGTCGATGCTTTTGAAGAGCGTCGGAAACACCTTGCGATAGACGCCGAGCACCGGGTCTTCGGCGTCGGCGACATAGAAGGTCGTGGTGCCGTGATAGGCATCGACCACGACCTTGACCGCGTTGCGGATGTAGTTCACCCCGCCTTGCGGCTGCGAGTACGGGAAGCGGCTGCTGGTCGTGTATGCATCCACGATCCAGAACAGTCTTCCCTCGTCGAGGACGACATAGGGATCGCGGTCGTAACGCAAGAAGGGCGCGATCTTGCGCAGGCGCGCTTCCAGCGTCCGATTGAGGAGGATGCGGGTCTCGGAGCCGAGCGCACTGGTGAACAGCAACTCGCGCGAGCGCAGGTGCCAGGCAAAGAGCGCCCGGCGGAAGAAGGAGCCGACGCCGATCCCTCCCTTCCCCGTGTAGCGCGTGAACTGGTTGGCGTCTCCCGACGGATAGTCGAACTCGTCCTCGCTCGAGCCGACGAGGACGAACTCGGTCGTCTGCTCACCGTAGTAGATCTCCGGCCGAGTGACCGGCAGGTCGACTGTCGAGACCGGCGGGATGTCGCGAATGTAGAGTGTCGGCAGGCCTTCGCCGGTGATCTCGTTCACCGGGCTCATGCACAGGCCGTAGCCATGCGTGTACTTGAGGTGCAGGTTCACCCACGTGCGCGCATCCTGGTGCAGCTGGTCATAGGCCAGTTCGCGGGCCGACAGCATCACTTGCCGTGGCCTGCCGCTGATCACGTAGCGGTCGATGTCCACGTCGCCGAAGTTGTAGTAGGGCCGGATTTCCTGGATCTGGCGGTAGGTGGCGAGCAGCGGCCGCCAGTCCCAGAGTCGCACGTTCTCGAGGGTTGCCGCCTGGTCTTGCAGGACGGTGGCAGGTGGCGCGGGATTGAGCTGGAAGTCGCGCATTTCGACGGAAGCGAGGTCGTAGGCCTCGCGCGTGAAACGCAAGGCGTTCTCGATGTACGGCCTTTCCTTCAGCAGTTCGTTCGGCTCGACGACCAGCTTCTGCACCGCTGACGGCACGACGACCGCGCCGAGCACATAGGCCGCCGCCACCAGTCCCGGTCCTGCGGCCACCCACAACCAACGCCCGCGCCGCGCGCCGACGAAGAGCAAGATGGCACCGAGCAATGTCACGCCCACCATGACGCGCAGTCCAACGAGACCGGCTTTGACGTCGGTGAAGCTGGCGCCGTACACGGCGCCCTGTCGCGAGTGCAGGATGTCGAACTGGGCGAGGACGAAGTGCCCCGCGAGCAGGACCAGGAACAACGCGGCGAGCCACCCCAGATGCGTGCGCGCCGCGGTCCTCACACCGCGCGCGTCGATCAGTCCGCCGCGCACACCGTAGACGACCAAGGTGCCCAGCGCCGCGAGCACGACGAGCAGCAACAGCCAACCATGCACGAGGCGCAACGCCGGCAACGTGAACAGGTAAAAGCCGAGATCGCGGCTGAAGATGGGCTCTTGCAAACCGTACGGATCTCGATTCCAGAACATTTGCAGCGTCAGCCACTGATTGGCGAGCGAGGTCGCGACCGCCAAAGCCAGCACCGCAGACACGCCGGCGAGCACGAGCGGCAGCCGGCGTTCGAGCCGCAGCATGACCAGATCCACTTGCCCGCGCGGGCCGAGCCCGGACGTCGGACTGCGGCGCAACGCGGCGCGGAACGAAAAAAACAGCACTGGGAACGCTAGACCCAAGCCCAGGAGCCCGAGCACTACTTGACTGCCGAGCCGGGTGCGAAACACGTCTGTGTAGCCCACTTCTCCGAACCACAGTGCATCCACCCACAGGCTCGCGACGAGCCGCGCCGCGAGCGCCAGCAGCGCCAGCGATACGAGCCACGGGGTGAAACGGTGGCGCCGGCGCGCGCGTGGCAGATGCGGAATCGAGTTCATGGGACCTCCCGGAGACTCTTCAGGCTGCTTGGTCACGGAACTGCAGTTCGTAGAGTCGGGCGTAGATGCCGTCTTGCTGCAGCAGCTCGGCATGGGTGCCGGACTCGCGCAAACGCCCGTGGTGCAAGACCAGGATGCGATCGCAGTCTTGGATGGTCGACAGACGATGGGCGACGACGAGCGAGGTGCGCCCGGCGAGCACGCGGCGCACGGCGTCGCGGATGGCGAACTCTGTTTCGGTGTCGACGCTGGACGTCGCCTCGTCGAGGAGGAGAACGGCCGGGTCGAACGCCAGCACCCGCGCCAACGACAGCAGCTGGCGCTGGCCGAGCGAAAGGGTGCTGCCGCGCTCGCTCACTTCGCTCGCGTACCCGTTGGGGAGCTTGTCGATGAAGCGGTCGGCGTGCACGAGTCGCGCCGCCTCGCGCACGCGCTCGGCGCTGATGCGGGTTTCGCCGAGCCGGATGTTGCTCTCGATGTCGCCGGCGAAGAGGAAGGCATCCTGCAGCACCACGCCCAGCTGCCGGCGCAGATCCCCGAGATCGAGCCTCTGAATGTCGATGCCATCCACCAGGATTCGCCCGCTCTGGATCTCGTAGAGCCGCGTCAGCACCGACAGAATCGAGGTCTTGCCGGCGCCGGTCGGGCCGACGAGCGCGACGCGCTCGCCCGGGAGCACCTCGAACGACAGATGCTCGATCACCGGTTCCCCGGGCTTGTAGGCGAACGACACGTCGTCGAACACCAGGTGGCCCCTGGCGCGCTCCAACCGTTGGGCCGCCGGCGGACTCTGAATGCGCGGCTCCTGGTCCAGGAGGCGGAAGATGCGCTCGGACGACGCCATCGCCGACTGGAAAGTGTTGTACTTCTCGGACAGATCGCTGATCGGGCGGAAGAAACGCTCCGCGTATTGCAGGAACGCCACCAGCACGCCGAGCTCGAGCGAATCGCGCACGACGCGCCCGCCACCGTAGTAGACGATGAGCGCCATGGCTGCCGCCGAGACCAGTTCCACCGCCGGGTAGAAGAGCGCGTAATAGAAGACCGTTTGCAGATGCGCAGCGCGATGCTTGGAGTTGAGCGCCGCGAACGCGGCGGCGCTCGATCGCTCACGGCCGAACAGCTGCACCACGCGCATGCCGGTCAGGTGCTCCTGGAGGAAGGCGTTCATCGCCGCCACGCGCCCGCGCACCAGACGGTACGAGGTGCGCACCCGGCTGCGGAAGACGAGGCTGATGCAAAAGAGCACCGGCAGCACCAGATTGGCCACCAGCGCCAGCCGCCAATCGAGCAGGAACATGGCGATGACGATGCCGACCAGCGTCAGCAGATCGCCGAAGATGGCCACCACGCCCGTCGTGAACAGCTCGTGCAGCGTCTGCACATCACCCATGACTCTTGTCATCAGGCGCCCGACCGGATTGCGATCGTAGAAGGCGAGATCGAGGCGGCTCAGGTGCCGCATCACCCGCGATCTCAGGTCGAACATGATTTGCTGCCCGACCCATTGCATGACGTAGAACTGCACGTATTCGAGCGTGAAATCGAGCAGCACGACGCCGAGGAAAAGCAGCGCCAGGGAACGTAGCCCGCCGAGATCGCCGACGCGGATGTGATCGTCGATGGCCACCTTGGTCAAATACGGCCCGGCGAGCGCCAGCAGCGAGTTGATGAACAGCAGCACCACGGCCAACGCCACCCAGCGCCAGTAGGGGCGCAGGTGCGCCAGCAGTCGCCGCACCAGCTCGCGGTCGAAGTTGCGTCCAACGCCGTCGTCTTCGGGGGCTTCGGGGCTCAGCGATTCTCCTCTTGCAGGTCGCGTTCGAGCTCTTCGCGCAGCATCTGCTTGCGCACGAGACGGGCATAGTAGCCGCCCCGTTGCTGTAATTCGTTGTGCGTGCCGACCTCGACAATGCGGCCCTCGTCGAGAACGACGACGCGATCGGCAGTGCGGACGGTGGACACTCGATGCGCGACGATCAGGGTCGTGCGCGTGCGCATGATGCCGCGCAGCTGGGCGAGAATGCGTTCCTCGGTGTCGGTATCCACGCTCGACAGGCAGTCGTCGAGAAGCAGGATGGCGGGATCGCGCAGCACGGCGCGGGCGATGGCGGTGCGCTGCTTCTGGCCACCGGAAAGGGTGATGCCACGCTCGCCGAGCATGGTGTCGAAGCCCCGGGGAAAGCGCTGCACGGCCTCGTTGAGCTGCGCGACGTCGGCCGCTGATGCGACGAGCGCCAAGCGCGCGGCGGCATCGCCGGGCGCGGTGCGGGCGGTCACGGCCGCCTCATCCGCGAGGGGGTCGTCTTCCGTGTCGGGTCCAGTTCGCGCGCCAACCGCGTCGAGCGCGGGCAGGTCGCCGTCCTTGGCGCCGAAGGCGATGTTGGCGCCGAGTGTATCGCTGAATAGGAATGTGTCCTGGGGCACGATGCCGATGCTGCCGCGCAGCCAGCCGAGCGGCACTTGGCGCACGTCGTGGCCGTCCACGCGCACCACGCCCGAGGTCGTGTCGTACAGCCGGGCGACGAGCGCCAGCAACGTGCTCTTCCCTGCCCCAGTCGGCCCCACGAGCGCCACCGTTTCCCCGCTTCGCACCTCGAGATCGATGTCGTGCAGCACCGGGGTGTCCGGACGGTAGGCGAAGCTCACCTGCTGCAGCGCGATCTCGCCGCGCATCGCGCCGACGGGAGAAGCGACCTCGGGCTCCACGAGCGCCGGAACCGTGTCGAGGATCTTGTTGATGCGACTCATGCTCGCGGCCCCGCGTTCGAGGAGGTTCATCACCCAACCGATCGAGATCATTGGCCAGGTGAGACGCGTCAGGTAGGCATTGAAAGCGACGAAATCGCCGATGCTGATGGCGCCGCGCACGATCTGCTGCCCGCCGATCCAGAGGGTGAGGATGGCGCCGGCGCCGACGATAAGCGCCATGGACGGGAAGAACAGACCCCAGGCGCGGACGAGACGCAGATTCCGGCGCACGAGCTCGCGTGCATCGTCTTGAAAGATGCGCAACTCGTTGTCTTCTTGAGCGTAAGACTGGACGACGCGGATCCCGGCCAACGTCTCCTGCACGCGGGCCGACAGACGCGACTCCTGTTCCTGCGCCACCAGAGTGCGTTCGTGCACTTTGCGTCCCACCTTCCGCACCACGATGGCGAGCGCCGCCATCGGCAAGACAGCGAAAAGCGTGAGCTTCAAATCGATGAGGCTCATGAGCACCATGCCGGACGTCACTGTCAAGACCGTGGTGGCGCTGTACATGAAGGCGGGGCCCACGACCGACCGCACCGCCTCCAGATCGGAGCTCGCACGCGTCATGAGATCGCCGGTGCGACTCTGGTCGTAGAAGGACGGCGGCAGGCGCAATAAATGGTCGAAGAGATCCGCGCGCAGCTCGTATTCGATGTGGCGCGAGGCGCCGATGAGATCGCGGCGCATGCGGAAGCGGAAGTACCCCTGCACCAAGACGGCGGCGACGATGGCGAGACAATAGGGCGCGAGCAATGTCTGACGCTCCGGCGCGCGCAGCACGTCCACGGCGGCGCCCAACAGCCACGGCACCACTTGTCCAATGCCCGCTGTGCACAGGATCCAAACGGAACCGATCCAGAAGGTGGTCCGATGGCGCACGAGATACGGGCGCAGCGTCCTGAAGGCGCGAATCACTTCACCTCCGGTTACGAGCGCCTATCGTAGCACGCGTGCCGGAGAAGGAGCGTGTGAGGATCGCTTGCGTGGCGCTAACGCGCCGCGGCAGGCACAGGATGGCGGGCGAGAAGGAAGATCCAGGCATGCGACTCGAGCCGCGGCTGCAGTCGGCGCAGAGCCTCGATGACGGCAGGATCGAAGCGTGTCCCGGCACCGAGCGCCAGAGCCTCGACGCCGACATGCAGTCGACGTGGCCGGCGTTTCGGGTCGGAAGCCATCAAGATGTCGAGGGCATCGGCGACTGCGAGGCAACGTGCAGCGCGCGGGATGTCACGCTCGGCGTCGCGCGTTTGGCCGACACCATCCCAGCGCGTGCGCTGGTGACGCAGGATATCGATCACGGGCTGCACGTCGCCGAGCGCACGCAATGGCTCCCACATCGAGTCGTGGCTCGCCTCGGGGGTCTGAAGCGACGTGTCGAGCGCGCACGCTTCGCCGGCGTGCACGGATGTCGAGCCCAGTGCCGCGGCGCCATGCAGGTACGATGCCCAGTGCAGCGCTTCCAGCTCGTCCGCACCGAGCCCCATCTCCTGCCCCAACAACACTGCGAGTAAGCGCACACGCACCGAGTGTCCGCTCTGGCTCGATTCGCGGGCCTCGATCGCGCTCACGAACGCGGACAGCAACGTCGTGCATTCGCTTTTCGCCCGTGCCTCGCCGGCGAGGTTGCCCACGCGCACACACTGCAATGGTGCCGCCCAGGGCAGCGACGGCGCGAGCGGCTGAAAGAGCCCGAGCAGGCTCGTGGACACGGGTTCCGGCACCGCACCGGCCATGTGGCCGCTCTGGGGGCGGAGCAGCGCTTTCATGTCGTCCAAGAAACTCATTACGCGGGCATCGGTCTCTTCGATGGACCCCGAAATCGCGTAGCCAAACGCATAGAGGGTGGGTCCCGTCCGACCTGCGCTCGTTTCCAGCCGCGCCAGGCGTACTTTCAGCGGGCATTTTTCGGCGAGACGTTCGGGAGAATCGACTTCGGGGCGCATCAGGTAACTGCGGCGCTTGCGGCAACGGTCGAATGTGCGGGGATCGCGTTGTTCGCAACCGGCGCAGGCAGGCCCCAAGGCCAGACGATCGCCGTGATGGGAGCCCGCGTTCCAAATCTCGAGCGAAATTTGCAGCGCCCGCGCAAGGACAGCCGCGAGGTGCTCCCGACGTGGCGACGCCGAAAGCTCCTGGGAGATTTGCTCGGTCTTCAACGGCCCTCCCCCTCCGGAGTGACGAGGCTCGAGAACGACTTTCCCGGACAGACAATGGTCGCGGTGGCTCGAGCGTGGCCCGTCCGAGAACCGGAATGCAGTCTGCAAGGACGGAGCCAAGGCGATCTGGAGACACGGAAGACTTGGTTCCAGAGGTCCTGCGCGCTTACCTTCGGTGGATATAGGCCCGGGTCGTCTGGAGCCCCATTTGCGTTTGCGCTACTTTGGAATCGTTCTGGTCTTGGTCGTGTGCGTGGGGCGGGCCTGGGGCCGGGAATCCACCTGGGAGGCCTTGCGTGGGCTCCCCATCGTTGCCATCGACATCGACGCCGCCGAGGTATTCGATCCTCGCCGGCCGGGCGAGAATCTCTTTCTGTTCCACTGGGTGAACGCGTTGCACATCCGGACGCGCGAGAGCGTGATCCGGCGCGAGTTCCTCTTCGCCGTCGGTGATCCCTTCGATCCGCTGCGCTGTGACGAGAGCGAGCGCAATCTGCGCGGTCTCGGCATTTTCCAGGACGCCCGGATCGAGGTCCTGGCGGTGGACGGCGGCGTGCGCTTGCAAGTGCACACCTCGGATCGCTGGTCGATGCGCCTGCTCACCGATCTGTCGAAGGAAGGCGACATCTACCGGGTCCGGCTCGGTCTGGAGAACATCAACTTTCTCGGGCGCGGGAGCGTGTTCGGTGGCAACGTGGTCGCCTCCAACGATGTGGATGCCGCCCAGATTTTCTTCGTCGAACGGCGCGTGTTCGGCAGTCGCTTGCAGACAGGCTACGGGTACGGGAGCGACGGCCTCGTCGTCGTCAACGAAGCCAATCTCGGACGGCCGTATTTTTCGGAGTTGGTGCGCTGGACCTCGGACCTGCGTTGGCGCACGATTCGCGGCGAGCGTCGCGTGTTCTACGATGGCGCCGTGGCCGACAGTCTCGATCTCGACGAGACCGTTGCCGAGGCTTTCGGCGCCGGTCACGGTCACGGCCCCATGCGCACGCGCTTCGGGTTGTTGTACTCGCGGCGCGGGCTGGAACGCGCGATCGAAGCGCAGCAGGCAGCGCTCGGGCTGTGCTGGGGGGCGCTCGAACGCCGGTACCGCCAGGTGCAGAACGTCGATCGCTATGGCATCCGCGAAGACATCGCGGCCGGTTGGAGCGTGCAGGTGGGTCTCGGAGCCGACCTCGAAGCGCTGGGCGCCGACGCCAACCGACCTCTCTGGCGTGCCGATGCAACACTGGCCGCTTTTCTCGGCGACCAGGGCCTCGTGGGTCTGCAGCTGCGGCACCACGGTTTCGCCGGCGACGAGGCAGTGGAAAATGGACGCTTCCTGAGTGTGATCTACGGTTTTTGGCAACCGGCCGAGTCGCAGACCCTGACCTGGAATGTCGGTTTCTCGGCGCTGCTGCGCGAGCCAGAATCCATGCGTTTCGTCCTCGGCGGCGACAACCATCTGCGTGGCTACCCGGCGCGCTTCGACACCGGAACACGTGTGTTCTACGCCAACCTCGAGCATCGATTGTTCACACCGGTCCGAGTCGCATTCTTGGGGCTGGGCGCCGCCGTGTTCGTGGATGCCGGTCAAGCATGGGATGCAGAGGAACCGTTCACACTCGGTGGCACGCACGTGGGCGGCGGCGCCGGGCTACGGATCGGCAACCGCAAGTCAGGGACGAGTATTTTTCGTGTGGACTTTGCCTTCGGCCGCAACGCGTACGAGGTGTCGCTGTCGAGCGGCAGCTTCTTCGGCGCCGCGCGCGACTTCGAATTCCCGGACCCGAGTCTCAACCGCTGATCCGCGCCCGCGCTTCTCCATTCCGGCTCGCGCTCCGATTCCATCGCGGCGTCCGGATAGGAATGTCTGCTCTCACGGGTAGTCACGGTGCGCGAACACGAGGATGGAGGCGGCGAGCGCCACGCAGGATCCCCCACTCAACCACATCAATGCCGCAGGAACCGAGGGCACTGCGAGCGTCCCGAGCGCCACCAACGGCAACCCGGCATCCGGAATGAGTGCGACCAGATGGAAGCGCACGGTGAAGTTGCGGATGAGCCCAGGCAGGAACGGAATCGCCGATTCCCAGCCGAAGGCGAGGAAAATGCCGATGAGTCCCGGCCGCCGCGAGACCAGACCGACGAGCGTGAACAACGCACCGTACGCGAACGCCCCCACGACCAGTGTGAGGAGATAGGCGGGGATCTGGAGCAGGGTTGCTCCTGCCGCGTCGAATCCATCGGCGGCCAGCAGCAGCAGCGCAGCCCCCGTCCACGACACCCCCAGCAGGATGCTGCCGATGAGCCAGGCACCGAGGGACTTGCCGAGAAGGAGCGAGCCGCGCGACAGTGGGCGCACTAACAGATAGGACAGCGTCCCGGTTTCGACCTCACGGGTGACGAGGCCGGCACCGAGCAGGAGTGGCAGCACCACGAGCAACACGCGCAGGTAGCCAACGAAAAACAGCGGCACGATGTCGACGCCGCGCGGCAACACCGGATCGAGCCAGCCGAGATCGACCGTCTTGAGGGTGGCGACGAGAACCGCGAGCAGCACGGGCAGCACCGCCAGGACCACCGGCGCGCGCAAACGACGCCGGCGCCAGAAAAGCCGCCACTCGAGCATCGTCGCCGCCGCGATGTCGCGCCGCCGCAGCCTCGCCCCCGTCCACCCGGTGCCGAAAACACCCACAGTTCCCTCCTAGCGCACCAGGTACTCGAACACCGACTGCAGGTCGTCGTCCAAGGGCTGCACTTCTTCGATGCCGAGGCTGCCTTCGTACCCGAGTTCGGTCATCTTGGCGAAGAACACGTCGGCGTGCGCGGTCTCGACCACGAGCACATCGGGCTCGTCGGTGAAACGCATGCCGCTTACCGCGCCCGCCTCCATCAGACGTGCGGCGAGACGGTGCGGTTCATGACAGCGCAGGCGCACGCGCCGGGCACGATCCTCGATGAGATCGCGGATTTCGTGCACGTCGCCGTGGGCGAGCACACGACCCTGGTGCAACAGCAGGATGTCCGGGGTCATCTGTTCGACCTCGTGCAGGATGTGACTCGACACCAGCACCGTGTGCCCCTCACGTCCCAGTTGGACGACGAGATCCATGGTCTCGCGCCGCCCGATTGGATCCATGCCGTTCAAGGGCTCGTCGAGGAGAAGGATTTCGGGAGCCAGCGCCAGCGCTTGCGCCAGCTTGGCGCGTTGGCGCATACCCTTGGAGAAGGCGGCCATGGGCTTGCCCAGTTTCGGGTCGAGCCCGACGCGCGCCAAGGCCTCTTCGGCCTTGCGCTTGGCTTCCATGCCCGCCAAACCCGACAGTCGCAACATCGCCGCGATGAACTCGGGGGCCGACAGCTCCGGGTAGATGCTGTCCGTCTCGGGGCAGTACCCGACTCGCCGGAAAAGGTCCGGGTTGCCCCACGGATCGGCGCCGAGGATGCGAACGGCTCCGCGGCTTGGCCGAATCTGGGCCGTGAGAATCTTGAGCAAGGTCGACTTGCCGGCGCCGTTCGGACCCAGAAGGCCCGTGACGCCCGGCTCGAGGGCGAAGGTCGCTCCCGAGAGCCCGATGACCTCCCCGTACCAGAGCGAAACGTCCTGCGCTTCGAGTGTGGCCATCACGATCCCCCGACCACGTCGACCGCGCGCACGCGGCGAAGCAGGACCGCGATCGAGCCTCCGATCACCAAGAACAGCATCGCCAGTGCCGCCCAGGGCGACAACTCGTACGGCACCTCGGCGCGGAACATCCAGCTGCACACTTGGTCGAGGATCGAGTCGAGCGACAGCAGGCGCCAGTTGTCGTTGTGCGTGAGCCCCGCGAGGATGTCGGCTGCGGCAATGGGGAGAAGCAGAACGGCGACCATCTGTCCGCTGGCAAGGCGTGGGCTGGACGTCATGCTGGACACTGCAAGCGTCAAACTGGTGAGGCTCGCGACGAGCAGAGCCGAATAACCCACGATCGCGAACGGCAGGTGCGGCTCGTCCCGCAGCCATTGCAGGCTCGCGGTCGCCACGCTCTTGAGCACGAGGAGCAGAATCGCCGGCACCCAAGTCACGAGCGACAGCAGGAGCAGCATTGGAACAGCCTTGCCGGCCAGGTAATCGGGCACGCGCAGCGGACGCGCCAGGTAGATCTGGAGCGCCCGATACCGCCGATCGAGGGCGATGACCTCCGCACCGGCGGCGAGGCACAACATGTACTGCAGCAGCCGCTGGCGCATGAGAAAGAACTTCAATGTCCGGCCATCCAGACGCACGAGTGGGATGTCGCGCAGGAAGCCCAACGCACCGTCCCGAGGCATGGTCTCGAGGTAGAGAATCCCGAGGTAGGCGATGACGAAGAGACCAGAAACGAGGAGCAGGATGCGAACAGCGCGCCGGCGCAGCGCGACACGCATCTGTGCCGCACCGAGCACGATTGACGGGGGGCGGTCGGAGCGTTGCCCTTGCCAGTGACGATAGGAAACGTCATGGATCGGCATGCGGTCCCCCGACAACGGCCTGGGCGAACATTTCCACCAGCGATTCGCGTGCGGGCACGAGGTGGCGAATCTGGCACCCGCTCGTGTGCGCGGCGTCGAACAGCAGACGCACACCATGCGCGGGGGTCTGCACCAGCAGGGATCCGCGCGGGCTCTGTGTCGTGCGGGCGCCGTGAGCGAGGAGCGCGGCCTCGAAGGCCTCCTGGGCACCCTTGACCCGCACCTCGTAGGTCTCTTGTGCCGATTTCAGCAGATCCTCCATGCGCCCTGCCGTCACCACGCGACCGTTGTCGAGGAGCACCACCTGGTCGCACACCGCCTCGACATCCGGAAGCAAGTGCGAAGACAGCACGACGTGAATGCCCTTCGCCGTCGCCAGATCGCGAATGAGCTTCAGCATCTCCTGGCGACCGTTCGGATCCAGACCATTCGTCGGTTCGTCGAGGATCAGGAGTTCGGGATCATGGACGAGCGCCTGCGCCAGTTTGAGACGCTGCCGCATGCCCTGCGAGTAGGTGGTCGCGACGCGATAACGAACTTCACCGAGACCGACAAAGTAGAGGATTTCATGCGCCCGCTGCAGCGCATCGGTGTGATCGAGCCCGGCCAGCTGGCCGCAGAGCGCGACTGCACCGACGGCGTTCATCGCCGGAATCAGCACGTCGTCTTCCGGGTGATAGCCGATGCGGCGCCGCAGCCGGTGGGCATCGCGACCGACCGGCTCACCCAAGACGCGAACGGATCCCGTCGTGGGAGCGACAAAGCCCAGAAGAGTGCGCAGCAACGAACTCTTCCCGGCGCCGTTCGGTCCAAGGAGTCCGAGAGCGCCCGAATCGAAGCGCAAGCTCACGTCGTGCAGTGCTTGCTGGCGCCCGTAGGAGAGGCTCAGATGTTCGACCTCGAATCCCATCGACGTCCTTCACCGCGTTCAAAACGAGGTTTACGCTTCGACCATTGACGTACGGAATGCCGTCCAGGTTGCGCCCGTCGAGGCATCCTGGGTCGCGCAGGGCGGGGATGCAAGCCTACGCTTGGGATCGGCGCGGTCCGTTGACGGCTCGAGCAGTGCGCAAGGACGGCGAAGAAACCCGCCGCTCGCTGCAGGAACAAGATCCGGCCAAACAAAACGGGGCGCCTCGGAGGCGCCCCGAACTCGACATGTCACAAGAACTTACATGGGCGGCATGGAAGGAGCCGCGGTCTTCTTGCGACGAGCCTTCTTGCGGCCACCCTTCTTGCGACCAGCCTTCTTGCGGCCAGCCTTCTTACGGGTGCCCTTCTTGCGACCAGCCTTCTTACGACCAGCCTTTTTTCGGGTGCCCTTCTTGCGGGTGCCCTTCTTGCGCCCGGCCTTTTTGCGGCCTGCGCGCTTCTTCCTTGCTGGCATCTTTCCTTACCACCTTTCTGTACGAGGACCGCCGCGAACTCGCGATTCTCGTTTTCGATCCTCGTGCCGCCACGAGCCGTGCTCGCAGCGTGCATTACTCCCCCGCGGAGGAGCAGCCTATGGAGGACCGAATTACGTCAGCGCGAGTGCGACGCTTCCAGTCAGCTTCGCAGCATAAGTGCAACGAAAAAAACTCGTCAACAAAAAAACTATGAGAAACACGTTTTTTTTTGTCGACCTTCCACTCTCGCATCCCTACTTCGACATCGCGGTGTCGTGCACGTGCGAGCGCGGGCGCTCGTGCGCGCCGAAGATGCGGAATCAAGAAGCATGCCCTCGATCGCACACGCAGCACTTCGACTGCTGTTTTGGCTTCAGCAGATCGTCTCACGCTTGTCGCGCGGCCGTCGTGCGAGACCTTCGAAACGTCGCGCACTGCCCGTCTAACTCGCTACGCCATAAGCAGTTGAAATGCACATCGAATGTTGGACGGAGGTCTCGCACGGTGCGCGATGCGCACGCATCGATGATGTCGGAGCATCGAGCACGGATGGTGCGGCGAGGTGGCCACCTCGTCCGTCGATCTCGTGCGATGCGGTCACCATCCACACCCCTCGCGACCGGGAATCATCCGCGCTGTGCGTGTTGGGGTCCCGAGTGCGGAAGCTCTCGCAGCGCGCTGGATGCAGGGCCACTTCCGCCGGCGCACGCGGAATTCTGGCTGCCGTCATGCTCGCAGCGTGCAGTCACCGCGCGGGTTTCCGGCGAGTCCGGGGGAGGTGAGCGATGATCGGGTGCGTGCTCGCGTCCGACCATGGATGCGTTGATCACCGACGACCGAAGCCCGGGCCGATCCGAGTTCCCCGAGCAGAGAAATGGAGGCGGCACCCAGATTCGAACTGGGGATGACGGTTTTGCAAACCGTTGCCTTACCACTTGGCGATGCCGCCGGATCGGACTGCAGAGCGAAGAGAGGATGGAGCGGGAAACGGGATTCGAACCCGCGACGTCCACCTTGGCAAGGTGGTGCTCTACCAACTGAGCTATTCCCGCTCGACCGTGGCAGATGTTACCGATCCCGAGCTGGGTGTCAATGCCCCTCTCGCCCGGGAGCAGTGACAGAGCTTGCCGATGCCGCATCCACGCCATCGCCGCGGCGTTTGGCCACGCTCGCCGCATAGACCTCGAGATAGCGCTGTGCGGAACTCGCCCACGAAAAATCCTGGCGCATGCAGGCTTGCACGAGGGAGGCCATGGTGGCCGCATTCTGGAACGCCTGCAAGCAGCGGCGTACCGCGTCCAGGAGCGCCGTGGGCGTATACGGCGCGAAAACGAACCCGGTCCCCGAATTCCCATCCCAATCGTGCACGGTATCCGCGAGCCCGCCGGTTCGTCGCACCACCGGGACCGTGCCGTAGCGCATGCTGTACATCTGGTTGAGCCCGCAAGGCTCGTATCGCGACGGCATGAGAAAAAAATCACTCCCGGCCTCGATCCACCGTGCAAGCTCTTCGTCGTAATCGATGTGGACCGCGAGGCGCGCGGGCAGGTCCCGCGACGCCGCGCGCAGACGCGCCTCCAATGCGGGCTCGCCACGGCCGAGGACGACGAGTTGCAGCGGCAGTGCCAGGAGCTTCGGCAGTGCCTCGAGAACGAGATCGAGCCCCTTCTGCTCCACCAAGCGCGACACCATGCCGACCAGCGGCGTGTGTGGCGCGATGGCGAGTCCACAGCGTTGTTGTAGTGCCCTTTTGCACTCGGCCTTGCCCTCGAGACGGTTGGAGTCGTATGGGTGCGGCAGCATCCTGTCGTGCGCGGGGTCCCAGGCGATCGTGTCGATGCCGTTCAGAATCCCGAACAGCTCGCGCTCGCGCCCCCGTAGCACGCCCTCCAGGCCAGCACCAAGCTCGGGTGTGGATTGGATCTCGCGCGCGTAGGTTGGGCTCACGGTCACCAGCGTGTCGGCGAAGACCAAAGCGCTCTTCATCAAGTTGATCCGGCCCCAGAACTCGAGCGGCCCGAGCGGCGCCATGAGCGCAGCGGGCAGCCCGGTGAGGCCAAAGAGGTTGGCATCGTACACGCCTTGATATGCGAGGTTGTGAATGCCGAACACGACGGCGCTCTGCTGCAAGAATCCGGCAGAGGCCTCGGCGCCGACCGCGCGGTAGGCCGCCGCCAAGGCGCAGTGATAATCGTTGAGATGCAGCACGTCGGGAGGGGCCCCGAGCACGGGGAGCGCCGCGAGCAGTGCACGCGAGAAGAAGATCCAGCGTTCGAGCGCGTCCGTGTACTCACCGCCCGTGGATGGATCCGCGTACACCCCAGGACGGTCGAAGTAGCCGGGATGATCGAGGAGGAAACATCGGACGGCCGGCGCCCCGGGAAGCCTGCCGCGCAGCAAGCCAGCCGTCTCGATCCGCGACCCCACCGGGACCTCGAGTCGCTGGTGTAGACGTTCGAATCCATACCCGACTTGGTCGATGATGCCATGCGCGGGCAAGACGATGCTCGTGTCGCAGCCGATCGCCGCGAGCGCCGGAGCGAGCCCGCCGATGACGTCGGCAAGCCCCCCGGTCTTGGCGTAGGGCACCGACTCGGCAGCCGCGAGAACGACACGGAAGCTCATCGTTGCCTCCCGAAAGGCCTCTTTGCTCAATCGAGACGAACGCGACGCAGCAAGATGGCAGCCTGCTCTGGCGGCGTCGGGTTGATGAAGAAGTCGCTGCCCCACTCGAACCCGGCGACTTTGGTCAGCTTCGGCATGATCTCGAGATGCCAGTGGTAGTACTCGCTCACATCCGCGCTGTTGGAGGGGGCCGTGTGCAGGACATAGTTGAAGGGTGCGCGCTCGAGTGCGATGTCGAGCCGCCGCAGCGTCAGACGCAGGATGGCGCTCAGGCGCTCCAACTCCTCGCGGGTCAGGGTCTCGAAGCGAGGCGCGTGGACTCTGGGCAGGATCCAGGTCTCGTAGGGAAAGCGAGAGGCAAAGGGTTCGAGCGCCACGAAACTGGCATTTTCCTCGATCACACGCGTTCCGGCCTCGGATTCTTGGCGTACGATGTCGCAAAAGACGCAACGCTCGTGCAGGTCGAAATGCCGCCGCGCGCCCTCGATCTCCTCGCTCACTCTTTTGGGCACGACCGGCGTGGCGATGATCTGCGTGTGCGCATGTTCGAGCGTGGCGCCGGCCTCGGCGCCCTGGTTCTTGAAGATGAGGACGTAACGAAACCGCCGGTCTTGCTGCAAGTCGAGCATGCGTTGCAGGTAGGCGTCGAGAACGCGGACGACTTGCTCCAGCTCCATGTCGGCGAGCTGTAGGTGATGCACGGGGGATTCGATCACGACCTCGTGAGCACCGATGGCGTTCATCATGTCGTACATCCCCACCGCGCGCCGGCCGAGATCGCCCTCGATGCGCAGCGCCGGGTACTTGTTGGGCACGACCCGCACGTGCCAGCCGGGAGCGTTGGGGCGTGGCTCCCCGGGCCGAAATGCCAGGATCTCGGGCGGCGTATGGCTTTCGCTGTCGGTACAGAACGGACAAATCCCGCCCGTCGGTTGCTCGCGGTTGACGGTGAAGTCCGTCGGACGATTGTTGCGCTCGGAGGCGATGATGACCCAGCGCCCGAGGATGGGATCCTTACGAATCTCGTGCATGGGGCTGCTGGGCCGACCTCGCTTCCTACGGGGTGACGAGCCGAACCGGAACCGTGAAGGCCGAGGCGTAGCCTGCATCGCGCAGCTCTTGTTGCAGCTGCAAGCAGGACGCTTCGCTGTCGCAGTTGCCGATCCGGACTTTGTGGTATGGCGCCTCGAAGTCGAGCGACACCGGTTCTGTCCAACGCGCGGCCAGCTCGTCACGCAAGGTCGTGGCCGCTTCGCGGGCGCGGCTGGCGAATACTTGCACCTGGAAGGCGGCCTCGCCGCCCGTATCCGTCGCCGAGTCGACGCGGCCAGCCGCCGCCGCTTCTGGCAACGACTCGACCGCGAAGCCCGTGTCGGTGTGCAGACCCGCCGATGGCGGAATGTCGTGCGTCGGCGCTGGCTCGGTGGCGGCCGCGACGCTGCTCGTCGGCTCCGGTTCGACCGCGGGCGCGGCGGGGAACGTCCCCTCGCGCTCCCAGGCATAGGATGCAGCTGTCTCTGCCGGTGGCGTCATGCTGCTGCCCTGGCGCCGGAGAGTCCAAGATCCGCAGCCGGCGACCACGATGCAGCCGCAGGCCACGCTCCACCCGATCCATCCTCGTTCCCATCCCATCGGACACCTCCACCTACACAAAACGTTCCGCCACAACCGCTCGGCCCTGGACACGCGCTTCATGACCCGCGACCGAAACAGACTCACCCGAGCGACAGGTAGACATCCTCGGTCGCCCGCGCGATGTCCTCCCAATTGTATGACGCGCGGGCGCGAGCGCACGCCTTTTGTCCAAGGGCCAGAGCGCGCTCTGGCTGGGTCAGGAGCTCGTCGAGGACCGCGCGCAGCGCGTCTGGATTCCCGACTGGAAACGCCACTCCCGTGTCGCCGATGGCCTCGAGATTCTCGGCGATGTCGCTCACCACCACCGGCCGTGCGTGCGCCATGGCCTCGATCACCGCGATCGGCAAGCCCTCGACTTCAGACGGATGCACACACACGGCGGCATTGGCGTAGAGACCCTGCAAGGTCGCGCCCGCTTGGAAGCCAGTGAAAACGACGCGTGGGTCGGCGCGCGCCTGCAAAGCGCGCAGCGTCGCCGGCGAAACCTGCACATCGCCGACCACCACCAGCCGTTGCGGGCCGTCGAGCGCGGCGAAGGCGTCGAGCAGGGTGCCGAGACCACGATCGGCGAGAATCCGTCCGACGAAGAGAACATAGCCGCGCGGATGCAGACCCCACTGCGCCAGGCCGGCATCGCTGTCGGGGACGTCAAAGGTGGCGCCGTTGGGGACGTAATACGCCCGGCGTCCGTACGTGTTCTGCACGTAGTGCTGCAACAGGTGCGACACCGCAATGACCGCACCGGCGTGGCGAATGGCGGTTCGTTCTCCCTGGCGCAAGAACCAGCGCGCGGCAGGGCCCCACTTGCGCTGTCGCCAATCCTGTGCGTGATAGGTGAAGACTGTGTGCGCGCGCTTCCCCACCCAAGGCAGGAACAGTCCAGGGCCGATGCCGTGAAAATGCAGGATGTCGTAGCCGCCGCGCGCGGCGATCTCGAGCGCGCAGAGCGCGGTGTGCGAGGCGGCATCGAAATGCTTCGTGTGCAGGCTCGGGCGTCGCAACAGGCGCACCCCATCGCAGGTCGTCTCGCGCAGCGGATGATAGGCGCGGGTGAAGACGTCGACACGATGTCCGCGTTGGACCAGCCGCCGTGAGATTTCTTCCACATGGCGTTCGATGCCGCCATGACGGGCCGGGATGCCTTTGCTTCCGACCATGGCGATGCGCAACGAGCGTGGCGGCGCATCGCAAGCGGTGCGAGAGTCCGTGGTTTGTTCCCCGTTCACGCCACGACCTCGGTATAGGCTTGCTCCATCGCGTCCAAATGCTGCTCCAGCGTGTGGCGCGTCCGTGCCGCCTGCAGGGCGCCCGCGCCGAGATGCCGCATCCTCTCGGGAGCCGCTAACGCCGCCTGCAGTCGATCGCGCCACGCCAGGATGTCGCCGGTCGGCAGCAACTCGCCAGTGACTCCGGGAATCACCAGCTCGGGAACTCCGCCCACGCCCGTGGCGAGAACCGCCCGGCCCAGCGCCATCGATTCCAGCACGGCGAAGGGCGCGTTTTCCAAGCACTCTGACGGCAGCACACTGAACTGCGCCAGGCCGATTTCGCGCCACAGGGTCTCGGCCGGCAGGTGACCACGGAATTCGATCCGTCCCGGTGCGGCCGCGGCGGCGATCGAGCGCAGCTCGTGCTCGAGGGCACCGCTGCCGCAGAGCACCAGCGTCCCTTGCCGCAGCCGTGACGCGGCGTGGACGAGAGTGCGCAGACCCTTCTCCGCGCTCAACCGCCCGGCATAGACGAAGCGATCCGGCCGCGGCATGACGTCCGCGGCCTGCTCACCCGCGGCGGCAAAGTTCGGCACGTGCCGCACGCGCCCCTGGTCAATGCCGCCACGCGCGAGGATTCCCGCCATGAACAAACTCGGAACGAGAAACAAACGCACGACTTCGTAACTCCCACGATGCGCGTGCAGCAACGATTCAGCGGCGAGAAGCGCGCTCGCCGCCCAAGATCCGGCGCAGCGATAGCGCACGCACGCCAGCGGCCCCTCGTGCAGGCAGGCATCGCAAGGGCTGCCGTGTCGCAGCATGTCGTAGCGCGGACAAACGAGCTTGTAATCGTGCACCGTCATCAGCACCGGCACGCCTCGGGCATGCGCCGCATCCAGAATGGACGGCGTGAGCTGATGGTAAATGTTGTGGACATGCACCACCTCGGCGCGGGTGCGACGCAGGAGAGCGTCGAACTTTCGGCGCGCGGCGAGGGAATACAGCATGGCGGCGGCATCCCGATAGCGACGCATGCCTGCGGCATGGTAGTCGCGCGCAGGAACGACCTCCACGTCCTCCCCGTGCACACTGTTCTCCGGGTGCGCGGTCCCGAAGTAGGACACGCGGTGCCCGCGCCGCGCCAGTCCAGCGCCGAGTGCGAGCACGGCGCGCTCGGCCCCGCCGCGCGGGTGCAGGAATTTGTTCGCCAGGAGTACGCGCATGCATGCGGGCGGGGATTCGACACACCAGGGCGCGGCCGGCCCGACCTGCCGCCATTATAAGCGGCGTCGCGATCGGGGCGTGGGCACGGCAGCCGGCTGTGGCGGCCCGCGGCTCAGAACTCGAGCACGGGATAGCCGATGTCCACCAACCGACCATCGCTGCGCAGCGACTCGCACGCGGCTTCGAGCACGCGCACGACCGCCAATCCTTCCTCGGAATTCGAGCGCGGATGTTGACCGCCCTCGATGCAATCGACGAAGTGGCGGCATTCGACCTTGAGGGGTTCCGAATCGTCGAGTCGGGGGGTGAGAATGTCGCCGAAGCGATAGCTGAGCGAGAACTCGCCGAAGCTGTCGTAGTGCGGCGGGACGCTCACGCCCTTGTCATAGACCCGGATTTTCTCCAACGCCGAAACGTCATCGTAGACCAGCATCTTGCGCGAACCGACCACGGTGGTGCGCCGAATCTTGCACGGGTCGAGCCAGCTGACGTGAATGTTGGCGATGACCCCATCGGGGTAGGTGAGATCGATGAAAGCCACGTCCTCGATCCCGTGGCGGACGGAGCTCTTGCCATGGGCGGCGACGTGCTCGGGACGGCTGCCGAGAACGTAGTTCATGATCGCAATGTCGTGTGGCGCCAGATCCCAGATCACATTGATGTCGGGCTGGAACACGCCCAAGTTCACCCGCGTGCTGTTGATGTAGTAGATCGTGCCCAGCTCGCCGGCGCGGATGAGGTCGCGAATCTTGTTCACCGCTGCGGTGTAGACGAAAGTATGCCCGACCATGAGCGTGCGCTGGCGGGCGCTGGCCTCGGCGGCCAGCTCCATGCACTGTTCGCTCGAAAGCGCCAGCGGCTTCTCGACGAAAACATGCTTGCCCGCGCGCAGGGCGTCCATCGCCAGCGGATGATGCGTGGACACCGGCGTCGCGATAGCCACGGCGTCGATTTCGGGGTCGTCGAGAATCTCGCGCGGATCGCGTGTCGTGCGCAGCGCCGGGTAGAGATCGCGCATGTGCTCGAGGCGCACCGGATCGAGGTCGGCGCAGCGGCTCACGCGCGAACGTTGCGGGATCTGGAAGTTGCGGATGAGATTCGGTCCCCAGTAGCCGCAGCCGATGACGCCGATGTGAAGCACGGATGTCCCCTCGTCTTGCCAGCCGCTCTCAGTAGGCGCCGTCACCCTTGACCATGACCGGCAGCGTGCGCGCCATGATCCACAGGTCCATGAGCGTGCTGCGATGATCGATGTAATAGAGATCGAGCTGGACCATCTCGTCGAACGGGACGCTGCTCCTGCCACTGACTTGCCACAATCCCGTGATCCCAGGTTTGGCGGCCAGACGGCGCTTGTGCCAGTCTTGATAGTGCTCGATCTCGTACAGCACCGGCGGGCGCGGCCCGACGAGGCTCATCTCACCGCGCAGAACGTTGAGGATCTGCGGCAACTCGTCCAAGCTGGTGCGGCGCAGCATGTGACCCACGCGTGTGATCCGCGGGTCGCGGGTCATCTTGTAGATGGTGGCGCCGGTGACATGGTGCGTGTGCCCATTGCCGTTGGCCTCTGCCTTGGCATGATGGCCGTTGCCATTGCTGCCACTGCCGCGAATGAAGTTGCGCGCGAACTCGCGATGCGCGCCATCGTCGGAGTTGTGCTGCATGGTGCGGAACTTGTAACAACGGAACGATCGCCCACCCCGCCCAACACGCTGCTGTACGAAGAACACCGGACCGGACGACGTCGCCTTGATGCACAGAGCGACGAGGAGGAAGAGCGGCGACGTCAAGGTCAGAATGAGCCCGGCGACGGTGAAATCCAGCACCTGTTTCAAGCTCAAGCTGGCCCTGGGCCAACGCCCGAGCGATGGAGTGAATGGCACCCCGACGGCGAAGCCGTCACCCACGGTCGGCGTGTGGAGGGGCGGTGCTGCGGGAGACCGGGTCCTGGCTTTGGCTGTGATCAGCGAAGTCGGTGTCATGGTGGGTTGTCTCCGTCATCCGCTCAGCGAAGCGGCTTGTGTCATCACCTCGCACACCTGTTCGATGTGCGCCTCGGTCAACTCCGGATACATCGGCAGAGAAAGGATCTCCTCTGCCAGCTGCTCGGCGTTCGGATAGCTGCCTGGCCCCAAGCCCAGGAACGCGTAGGCCGCGGTCCGGTGGATGGGAACCGGGTAATGCAGTCCGAATCCGATGCCATGGTCTCGCAACGCATGCACGACGGCGGAACGTCGGGGATGTCTGACCACGTAGAGGTGGTACACGTGATCCTCTTCGGGGGCCAACGGTGCGGGCAGGCGAAACTCAAAGCCGCGCAGTGCGGCGTCGTAACGCGCCGCCACCCGGCGCCGGCCCGCATTCCAGGATTCGAGGTGCGGGAGCTTGACGCGCAGCACCGCCGCCTGCAGCGAGTCGAGGCGCGCGTTGGTGCCGATGCGCACATGGTCGTACTTGGCGATCTGGCCATGGTCCCGCAGCTGGCGCACGGCCGTAGCAAGGCTCAAGTCCTGTGTGGTGACGGCGCCAGCGTCGCCGAAGGCACCGAGATTCTTGCCGGGATAGAAGCTCCAGGCCGCAGCGATTCCCACACTGCCGACCGGCCGGCGGCGGAAGCGTGCCCCGTGCGCCTGACACGCATCTTCGATCAGATGGATGCCGCGCGCTCGTGTCAGTTCGTGCAATGCCATGAGCGGTGCGGTGCGCCCGAACAAGTGCACGGCGACGACCGCTCGTGTGCGTGGGGTGATGGCAGCCGCCACACGCGCCGGGTCGATCTGTTGCGTTTCCAGGTCGACATCGGCGAACACGGGCCGAGCGCCCACCAACGAGATGCTCTCCGCGGTGGCGATGAAGGTGTTCGGCTGCAGGATGACCTCGTCGCCTGGACCGATGCCGAGCCCGCGCAGAATCAACACCAGTGCCGACGTGCCGGAATCGACGCCGATCGCGTGCTCGACCTCGCACGCGGCGGCAAACTCACGCTCGAACTCGGGGACGTCGGGGCCCAGGATGAAGCCGCACGTATCCACGACGCGGCGGATCGCCGCGTCCAATTCGTTCCTCAGGGGCAGTATCTGGCTGTGCAAGTCAAGGAACGGAACCTGTGACGGCATGGGCAACACTATAACACCCGCCTCTGCGCGCAACCACTGGAAGTCCTGGAGCGAACCCGTTGTTGCGGTGGCGGCTCCACCTGCGCCTCCGGAAAGACCCGGATGGGGTGTTGGCGTGGCATCATGGCGCCTCCCAACGCTCGAGCCCGTCCGGCGGCACACGCACGGGCTGCGCATATGCGTAGGTCCGCTTGGCCAGCTCGGCGCGCGCGAAGTCGCCGGCGTTGGCCGCATCCGTGAAGTCGCCAACCAGAACGCGGGTCCATTCTCGACCACGCGAGAGTGCGCTCTGCAGATAGAGCTGGCGGCCGGGGGGCAGCCGGAGTGTGTGTGCGAAGGCCTCGGCCTCGCGGCGCTCTTGGTACGACGCCAGATGCACGAGGATCTTCTCGGCGGGACGCGGCGGCACTGCGGGGGTGGCGGATGCGATCCCCGCCAAGGACGGGCTCGTGCCCGCGCTCGAGCGCGACGGACGGCTTCCCGTGAAGGCCGCCAGGGTGACTGCCGCGATGCCCACGACCGCGCCGGCCCCGACCCAGAGTCGTTGCCACGGGCCCAAAGGTCGGGTGCCGCGCAGTCGCAAGCCCATTTCGCGTGCATCGATGGTACGCATGGCCTCGCGGACATGCTTGGTGGTGACCGTGCCGGTTTCCTCGACGAAGGCGACAAGGAGAGCCGCGTCGCAGATCTTGTTGATGTCCCGCGGCACCCCGCGCGTCAATCGATGGATGACCAGCGCGGCCTCGGAGGTGAAGGCGACGGGTTGTCCCGGGTTGGCCACGCGCAATCGATGTTCGATGTACTGTCCGGTCTCCTCGCGGCTCATGGGCCCGAGTTGGATGAAGAGCTCGACCCGTTGCCGCAGCTGGCGGAGCGAGTGTGATTCGAGGTGCGCGAGCAGCTCCGGCTGCGCCACGAGCACGATGTGCAGCAGTTTTTCGTGGCGCGTCTCGAGGTTGGTGAGCAGTCGCAGCTCCTCCAGGGCCTCGGGCGATAGCACCTGCGCCTCGTCGACGAACAACACCGTGCGGCGACCTGCCTGGCGGTGGCGCAACAGGTCGTCATAGAGGGCGCGCGTCAGCTCCAACTTGCTCTCGCCTTGAACCTCGCAGTGCAGTTCGTCGGCAAGCGCGCGCAACAGTTGGGCGCCACTCAGCGAGGGGTTGAACAGATAGGCGGTCCGCACGTCGCCGCGCGCCTGATCGAGGCAGCGGTTGACGAGTGTCGTCTTGCCGGTGCCGACCTCCCCCGTCATGACCACGATGCCTTTGCCATCGCGCACGGCATATTCGAGTCGACTCAAGCCTTCGCGCGCGCTCGCCGACACGAACAGCATGCTCGGGTCGGCGACCAGCCGGAAGGGCGATTTGACGAATCGATAGTAGCTCTCGTACACGGCCATCCTCGCGCGGTTTCAGTAAGCGCCCTTGCGGGCGATCACCGCCGGCAGCGTATGCAACACGATCCACAGGTCGAACGTCAGGCTGCGCCGGCGCAGGTATTCGAGGTCGAGACGCATCCATTCGTCGAAGCCGACATGACTGCGACCGGCGATTTGCCACAGACAGGTGATGCCGGGCTTGATTTCGAGCCGGCGCCGGTGCCACGGCGCGTACAACGCGACCTCGGCCGGGATTTGCGGCCGCGGTCCGACGATGGACATGTGGCCGCGCAGCACACAGACGAGCTGTGGCACTTCGTCCAAACTGCTGCGGCGCAAGAACGAGCCGACGCGCGTGATGCGCGGGTCAGCGCGGATCTTGAATGCAGGCCCGGATGCCTCGTTGAGGCCCGCCAGAGCCACCTTCATCGCCTCGGCGTCCTGGACCATTGAACGGAACTTGTAGCAAGTGAACAGTCGGCCGTTGCGACCGACGCGCCGCTGCGCAAAAATCACGGGTCCGGCCGAATCGAGCTTGATCAGTGCGATCACGAATGGCAGGAGCGGCAGGAGCAGGACGAGGCCGCAGGCGGCGAAAACCAGGTCGAAGAGGCGTTTGCCAAACCGGTAGGCGAGTGGGTCGCTCAGGTCGAACTGCCAAACCGGCGCGGCCTGCACCACCGACGGGCGTGGACAGTCCGATTCCACTGGCAGCGACTGCAACCTCGAAACGGAGGACACGCGCCCTTCTTCCTTCACACAAGCTGTTGGGTCGATGCGCGGTCACACCGCGACTCGGCCCGCATGCTCACCGACGAACGGCGACCGTGCGGGACGTGGTCATGGCGCTGGCAAAAGACTCGATAGCGAAGGGGGCTCGCGGACCTCCGAGGAACGCCTTGAGAAGCGGCTTCGGTCGCGGAGTATATCAACCCAAGTATTTGCCTGTCAAACAACTCCCCCGGTTCGGCATTCGGTCATGTCAGTTCGCCGCTACCATCCGATGCCGCGGCGGGTTCGGGTTCGCCGTCGGTGAGGAGGGCGTGCAGGAGGGGGACCAGGATCTCGTGGTGGCCGATGATCGGGAGTCCGCGGCCGGACGTCTGGGTCGGACGCCGGAGGACATTTTCGGCCGGCCGGTAATGCTGCAGCATGTCCAGGTTCGCGGTCGTGAAGTCGCGGATCGGGCCCAGAACATTGCGCGCCACGGTCAAGGCCTTGAGGAAAACCTCCGGCATCACCACGGCGGAGCCGAGATTCACCACCACGCCACCTTGGTCCAGCCCCCCGAGCGCAGCCGCCAGGATGCGAAAATCGCGCAGCGACAACTCTCCCATGCTGGCCCCACAGGCGCCGGGGTGCTGGTGCAAAATATCGCCCCCGATCGACACGTGCACGGTGAAGGGAATGCCGCCCCGGTACGCTTGGGCCAGCAAGCTCGACTGCCCATGCGGTGCTTGGGCCTCGTCGAGCGCGCGTCCCAAGCACTCCCCCATTCCTTCCTGGCGTTCACGGCCGTGGCGGAAGGCTTCGAACATGAACGCCGGGGTCTCCCGCACCATGCCGAAAATTCCGCGCTCCAACGTGTCCGCCACGTCCTCCGAAGTACGACCGAACAAGGAGACCTCCACGTCATGGATGGTGCAGGAGCCATTGCTCGCCAGGTGGGTGATGAAACCTCTATGCATGAGGTCGACGAGATACGGCGACACGCCGGTTTTCATCACGTGCCCGCCGAGCATGAACAGCCGAGTTTTCCCCGCCAGGCGGGCCGCGCGCAGCCGCGCCACCAGCGTCTGCAAATGTTCTGCCGCCAGCAACCCGGGCAAGCGCAAAAGCCACGCCGCCGCCCCAGGCAACGGCCCGGGTCGGCCGAATTGTTCGACACCCACCTTGCTGTCGCGTTCGTGGATGCTGACCGTCTTCACCCGGGACAGGTCGATTTCGGCGTAGCGCGACATTCCCTCACCTTGTCGTCGAGACCATGGCCGGGGGCACGGTGCCGCCGGCTCCGAGGCGAAACTCGTTGAGCACCGCGGCGATGGCGCCGACGAGCACTTGCGATTTCATCAACACCGGCATGCGCACGGCGTCGTCGGTGATCCACACCTCGAGCCGCCCCTTCTGCTTGAACACGGCCTCGCCAAGCAGCATCGGCTCGAGCACCAGACAGTCGAACGTACCGGCGTCCACCGTGATCCGCTCGCGTCGGTGCACTTTGACTTCCATGGCGTAGTTCTTGCCGTTGTCGTGGTTGGGGATGTAGATGGACTGTCCGACCGCAAGATCCAAGGTGCGCACGTAGTAGAAGGACGAGAGGACGTCTTGGACGTGTTCCAGCACCTGACACTCGCGTTTGCCGTCGATCGAAGCCAGGTGGCGTTCCTGGTCGAACACGACCCACAGATCGTGGTTGTACTTGCCTTCGCGCAGATGCTTCTCGAAGCGGACGGAGCGCAGATGCAACGTGTCCAGGAACGACTCGACCCGGTCGTTCACCTCGAAGAAGGTCGAGAACACCTTGCTGGATCGCGCCGTGGTGACGCAGTGATAGGTCGGACGGCCTTCGCGCATCCGGATCATGGGGTCGATGGTCAGGCTGGCGCGTCCCGCAGTCACCAGACCGTATTGGACCGAGAATTCCAGCTGCTCGCCGGGAGCGAAGCCAACCCGACTCGGGAGGCGAGGCGGCATGGGATCGGGGATCTTCCCGATCGTGCCGCATTCCTCCGGAGCCTGCGCGGGTAGGGCGCTGGGGAGGTTCCCCGCAGCGATCGCGAAAAGCAATAGCCCACACGTCCGCAAGCCAAGCACCTCCTCGCCGCCCCGTCTTCGGCTCACATCTTCCGCCCCATGGCTCCAATCCCCAATCGAGACATCGCGTTCCCCGTTCCCGCAGCCGGATCGCACCCACCACTCCAGGTTACTCGGGCAGGGGCCGCACTTCCACGTCGAAGGAACCCGGCGGGCGTCCGAGGCAACCGAGCGCCCGGCGAGCGACCTCCTCGGGCGCGAGAAGGCGCATGCAAAGATGATGTCGACACCGGGTGAGGTTGCATGCCGCGCACGGCACGCCGGCGCGGACCCAGGAATGCGGACCGTGCGGAGGAACCCAGGCGGTCGGGTTGGTGGGGCCCAGGATGGTCAGCGTCGGTGTTCCACAGGCTACGGCCAAGTGCTTGACGCCTGAATCGTTGCAGATCAAGAGATCGAGCCGGCGCAGCATGCCTGCGAGTTCATCCACACTCGTGGCGGGCGCGAGACAGGCGCGCATGGACATCCCAGACTGCACACGGGCGGCGAGCGCGTGTTCCCCGGGTCCCCACAGCAACAGGACTCGGCAGCCGGCGGCCACCAGTCGATTCCCCAGTTCCACCCAGGCCGAAGGCGGGTACGTCTTCGCCTGCCAGGTGCCCGCCGGCGCCAAGGCCACCCGCGGTCCAGTGCCCAGCTCTTGCTCCACCACCTGGGCCATGCGCGCGGCGATCGAGGCATCGGCGACATAGACGAGGGAATCGTCGCCCAAGGCGGGCCCGGTCGCGCCGCAGCGCGCGGCGATGTCCAGGCCCACGCGCGCTGCGTACTGCAGGGTGCGCCGGCCGCGACGATCGCTGTCGCGCCCTATGCGCAGGTTGTACAGCCGACCGCGGCCGCGCAGCGCGTAACCGACACGATTGCGTGCGCCCGAAATGCGCGCCAGCAAGGCTGTCCGTGGCGAACCGTGCAGATCGATGACCAGATCGAAGTGCTGTCGCCGAAGGTCGCGAGCGAGAGCCCACCACGCGCCGCGCCCCCGGGAAAGGCGGCGCGGCAGACGCCACAAGCGGTCGATGTCCGGATTGCGGAGCAAGACAGGCGCCAGCACGTCGTCGACGGCGACGTGCAGTACGACGGCGGGAAAGCCGTGCTTCAGCGCCCGCAATGCCGGCGTCGCGAGCAGCACGTCTCCGAGCGCGCGCGGGCGCAGGACGAGAATGCGCCGCACGCTGCCACGCACGGGGAGCAAGGCTACGTCGTTCACGACGCGCACTCGCGCGCAGCCGGCAGCCCGTGCACGAGCTGCAGCAGGTTGGTTTCGACGTCTTGGACGGTGAGCGCTGCCATGCAGGCCTGGCTCGGACACTGCATGCGATCGCAGGCGCTGCAGTCGACGCCGGCATGCAAGACGCGAAAGGGACCGAACGGCTCGTAGGGAAACCAGATCTGCGGTGACGTCGGCCCGAAGAGCGCCAGTGTCGGCCGGCCGAGACCCACGCTCGCGTGCACGATGCCGCCGTCGACGGCGACGATGGCATCGGCAGCTGCGATCCAACCCAGGAGCGCGCGCAGAGGCAACACCGGCAGTGCCTGCACGCCCGGCACCGCCGCTTTGATGGCGGCGCTCTGCTCGCGCCCGTGCGGCGCTGTCGACAAGACCACGTGGATTCCCCGCGCGTGCAGGCGCCGCACGAGCTCGACAGAGGCGGCCCGAGGCCACTCCTTGGCGGGTTGCGTCGCCGTCCAATGCATGAGCACGGACTTGCGGCCAGCCGAGACCCGTGCCAGCTCCGCTGCCGGTGCTTCGCTTTCGGCCGGGGTCAAGAACAAGCGCGGTCGCTCGGGAACGAGCGGGGTGACGGCGAGAAGTGCCGCGGCATCCAGATGCTGCGCGAGCGCGCTCCGGCCGCGCGGCAGGTTGCGTGCGTGCGTGAACAAGTGCCGCCGATGGCGACGCGCCTCGCCGATACGCACCGGAGCCCGCGTCGCCCAGGTGAGCAACGCGCTGCGCGGGTTCGCCAGCAAATCGATGGCGACAGCGAAACGCTCGCGTCGGAGAGCTGCCGCCATCTTCCAGGCACCGCGCTCGGTGCGTTCGACGCACCACAGACGATCGAGGTCCGGATGTGCGCGCAGGATCTCGAGCGGGCCCGGTTCCGCCAGATAATGCAATTCGGCGGCCGGAAAGGCACGTCGCAACACCTGCACCAGCGGCAGCGACAGCACGACGTCGCCAATGAAGCGCAAGCGCGTCACCAGGATCTTGCCGCCGCCACGACAACGGCTCGCGGCGGCCTCGAGTCTGGGGTCGCCGCTCATCCGGGCTCGATTCGATCGCCATCGTGATTCAATGCGCTGCTCGAATGGTCCTTCGGATCGCCGACGACCAGCGTCTGCACGCCCAGTTGCCGCGCAATCTCGTACTCGGGCACGGTCTCGACCTTGTAGTCGGTGCCTTTGGCATGGAATGCGGGGCGCAGCACTTGCAGCAGCCGGCTCGCGTCGAGTTCCTCGAAGCGAATGACGAAGTCCACGGCGCGCAACGCCAGCAACAACTCGGCGCGCTCGCGTTCGGGGATTCGCGGACGCCCCATGCCCTTGAGCGCGCGCACCGAGGCATCGGCGTTCAAGCCGACAACCAGCAGTGCGCCGGCGTCGCGCGCGGCCTGCAGATAGCGCACGTGTCCCACGTGCAAAACATCGAAACAGCCGTTGGCGAGGACGACAGGCCTCTGCCCGAGGTGGCGCAGGTGCTGCGCCAGGGCGTCCACGTCCTCGAAATAGCGCTCGAGTCTCATCGGGGTTCGGTGTCGCGGTGCAAACACTCCAGCACGCAAGCGCGATCGGTGACGGCGGGACCGCGTTGCTGCACCACGCGCGAAGCGGCGTAGTTGGCCAGCCGGGCGGCGTCGCGCACCGTGGCGCCGGACGCGAGCGCCAGCACCACGGTCGCCGCCACCGTGTCGCCGGCGCCGGCAACGTCCACCGCGTCGGCACCGAAGGCGGGCAGATGCCATGGCGCAGCGCCGTCGAAAATCGTCATTCCGAGTCGCCCGCGCGTCACGATCAACGCTGGGCACTGCAGTCGCCGTTGCATCTCGCTGCCGGCGGCTAGGACGGCAGCATCGTCCCCCAGGTCGCGTCCCAGGAGCGCTTCGATTTCGGTTTCGTTCGGCGTGGCGCAATCAATGCCGACGAACTCTTGCAGCGCATAACGCGAGTCGGCGACGACGGGAACACCGGCGGCCCTGCAGCGGGAAAGAACGAAGGGACGGGTCACCGCGTCCAGCACAAGACCGCCGTAGTCGCAAAGGAGGATTCCCGTGGCGGAGGCCAAAGCGGCATCCACCGCTGTTTGCAGCGCTGGACGCCAAGTTGCCGGATCTGGATAGTGCGCGTCGTGATCCAAACGCATCACCTGTTGTTGGACCGTGTGCAAATCGCCTGCGGTGAAGCGAGTCTTGCGCCAGGTGATGCCCTGCGGCACGGTCACCAGGTGCCGTGTGTCGATGCCCTCACAGTCGAGCAGCGCCTGCAGCGTCTTGCCGGCGGCATCGTCCCCCCGCAAACCCACCGCGACCGCTTGGCCACCGAGAGCCGCAACGTTGCGTGCCGCATTGCCCGCGCATCCCGGCAAATGATCGGTGCCCTGATGGCGCAGGATGAGCACTGGCGCTTCGCGTGAGACGCGCGTGGTGCGGCCATGGACGAACTCGTCGAGCGCGAGGTCGCCGAGGATCGCGATGCGCTGGCGCGCGAATCCCTCGAGCACGGTTTCCAAGCGTCGGATCAGCGCGGGCTCCAACATGTCCGGGATCATAGCCGAGACGGCGGCCCCGATGAATCGGCTGGCGCCACCGCGAGCAGGCCATGGAGCGCTGCAACCAGCTGTGAAGGCTCGATTTGCAGCATGCAAGGAAAATCGATCGGGCAGCTCCGGCGATAGCACGGCGCGCACGGGACTGGATGCACGACATGCGTGGCCCTCGGCCCGAGCGGGCGCGTCCAGGCCGGATTCGTCGAGCCGAATACGCCGACCACAGGTGTGCCGAGAGCAGCCGCGAGGTGCATGACGCCGCTATCGTTGGACAGAACCCCCCGAGCACGGGCCAGGAGGCCGACCAGTGCCCGCTGCGTCGTCTGTCCGGCGACATCGACGGCCGCGGGCAAGTGCTGCCGTGTGGCGGCCGTGGCGTCGGCGTCGTCGCGCCCGCCCACCAGAACGACGGCGCAGGCAAGATCGCGCGCCAGCGCCGCCGCCGCGACGGCGAATCGTTCGGGTGGATAACGCTTGGCCGACCCATAGCGGGCTCCTGGCGCCAGCGCGACAAAAGCCTGCGACGGAGGGACGCCGTGCGCGCGCAGCACGGCAGCACTCTCCGCGTTCTCCGAGGCAGTGGCGCAGAGCCAAGGCCAATGCAAAAGCGCACTCTCGGTGTCGGCCATTGTCGGGCCTGCGTCCATGCCGCAGGCGCGGAGCGCGCTCGCGGCGATTCTGGCGTATGCGATCGCGAGATGGGTGGCGCGTCCGGCGGCTGGAATAGGATCGGTGAGCAGAAACGCACGCCCCGAGACGCGTTCGCCGACGCGTCGCGCCGCACCCGTGGCGATCGCCAACCATGCCGCGCTCGCGGACGGTGGCAGCACGACTGCGGCAGCGTAGCGCTCGGCGCGCAGACTCCATGCAGCTTGCAGTCGTTGCCAGCGGCGCGCTGCGGCCACCAGGTGCAAGCGCTCGGGGGGAACGACTTCGGCAAAAATGCGCTCTGTCCCCCGGCGTGCCAGGACATCGAAAGTCGCCCCCGCATCCACGAGGGCGTGCAGCGCCGGCAGGCAGAGCACCGCATCCCCGAGCCAGCTCGGGGCGATGACCAACAACCGCGTCGCTTGGGACACGGACGTCACCCGACCTGGAGTTGACGCAAGCGTGCGTACGATCCAGCTGCGGCGAGCAGCTGCTCGTGCGTGCCACGTTCGACGATACGGCCATTCTCGATGACCAGGATCACGTCGGCACGCTGGACAGTCGACAAACGATGCGCCACCAGGAAAGTGGTTCGACCGCGCATGAGCCGTTCCATGGCTTCCTGGATCAAATGCTCGCTGCGCGAGTCGAGATTGGAGGTGGCTTCGTCGAAGATGAGGATCTTCGGATCGCGCAGAATCGCGCGCGCGATCGACAATCGCTGTCTCTCCCCGCCCGAGAACATGACGCCGCGTTCGCCAACCGGAGTGTCATAGCCGCGCGGCAAGCGGGCGATGAAATCGTGGGCGTTGGCGGCACGGGCCGCCGCCACCAGGCGCTCCTCGTCGACGTCCGGCCGGCCGTAGGCGATGTTGGCGCGCACGCTGTCGTTGAAGAGAATGACTTCCTGGGTCACCATGCCGATCAGTCCACGCAGCGAGTCGAGCGACAGATCGCGGATGTCGACGCCATCGAGGAGAATGCGGCCGCTGCTCGTCTCGACGAACCGCGGCACGAGATCGACGAAGGTCGATTTTCCGGCGCCGCTCGGGCCGACGAGCGCCACGACTTGGCCGGGATGCACGACGAGATCCACATCCTGCAGCACCGGCCGACCCGCCTCGTAGGCGAAGCCCACCCCTTCGAAGCGCAACTCGCGCTCGAAGGTGGCGCCGCCGCCGAGGTGACGCGGCGGCTCTGTTGGCAGATCGAGCAAGGCAAAGACACGCTCGGCAGCCGCCAAGCCTTCCTGCATGGTGTTGTGCACTCCGATCAGGGCTTTCACCGGCTCTGCCAGCCAGATCATGGCGGTCAGGAAAAGGAAGAGGCGATCGGGCGGCAGTTCGCCCACCAGCACCAGGCGGCCGCCGAACCACAAGATGGCGACGAGGCCCAGCACGGCGAGCATTTCAGCCACCGGAGGCGCCAGTGCCTGGAGTCGCCTCACCCTCATGTAAGACTTGAAATAACTATCGTTATATTTTGCAAAACGGCGGCTTTCAAATTCATGCATTCCGAAAGCCTTGACGATGCGCGCCCCCGAGACCGTTTCCTGCACGACGCTCGCCATGTCGGCCATGCGTTCCTGCGCCTGACCGCTGCGCCGGCGCAGGCGCTTCCCCAGCTTGGCGATGAGCACGGCATTGGGGGGCAGCACCAAGAACGCCACCAGCGCCAGCTTCCAGGACGCGAGCACCAGGATGCCGAGTGCGATGACGAGCATGAGCACGTTGCGCATCAGCGACAGCACACCGCCCACGAGTGCGATCCGCATCAGCCCGACATCGTTGACCAGACGCGAGATGAATGTCCCGGTGCGCTCGCGCGCGAAGACCCCGAGCGGCATTTCGACGATGTGCCGATACACCTGCAGCCGCAGGTCGCGCAGCGTGCTCTGTTCGAGATGATTGGTGAGAAAGGTCTGCGCGTAGTGGAAAAAGTTCTTGAGCAGAAAAAGCGTGAGCGCAAGCAGACAAAAACGGCCGAGGGCGTGCAGACGATCGCCGTCGAGGAGAAATCCTTCGAGTCGGGTGCGCCACGCGGCGAGCAGGCTCGTCGCCGCCGCCGGAACCCAGACGCCTGCATCCGGAGCGCGCGGCGCGGGCGAACCCACGGCGCTCGGGGCTGCCGCAGACCCGAGCAGGATGCGCACGAACGGCGATACGGCCAGCACCGAAACGCCGGATAGCACGGCATAAGCGCCGATGCAACAAGCGGTCAGCGCCAGCGCCTTCCAGTAAGGTCGAAGGATGCGCAGAAGCCTGGGGGCGGTGGACATCGTGCTCAGGATACCGGCCTGGCCGATGGCCGGCCAGCGGATTCAGCGGCGGTCGGGGAGCGAAAGCAATGCTTCGACGCGCGACTGGAAGGTTTCGAGCGACAGACGCGTGCCACGGCGGCCCTGGAGCACCGCGAAGTGGGCCGCCTCCGGGGGCGTCCAGCGCGGATCGTCGCGGTCCGTGAACAGACCGAGGGTCGGAACGCCGAAGGCGACTGCAAAGTGCAAGAGGTTGGTGTTGCCGGCAAGAAACAGATCGCATTGGGAGAGCAGCGCCACCACGTCCTTGACGTTGTGGCGTGGCAGTTCGATGCGCTCGCACTGCAGGCCCTGCTCGAAGCGCTTGGCCGTTTCATTCTCCTCGGGCGTCGAGAGCACGATGACCTTGGAGCGGTAGCGCTGATAGATCGTGTGCAGCAAGTACGCGAGCGTGCGATCGAGCACGCGCGTGTTCGCCTTCCCTCGGCCGGGATCGACTCCGATCAGCAGCTGGTCCGTTCTAGGCTTGCGAAAGTGCACGAGCTGGCGTGCGAAGCGCAGGTCCTGATCGGTGAGCAGGGCGCCGAGTGGAGGCTGGACGCTATGCACTCCCAGGAGTCCTGCCACCTCGGCGAGCCGACGTCCTTCGTAGCCCGACCTGCCGGGATCCCAGCGCAGCTCGCAATTCACGTACGGATAGCTGTGGTCGCGCGACGGTCCGAGGCGCACCGGCGCACCGCTCAAGTAGCCGAGCACCTCGTGTGCGGGGGGTGGCGACTCCCCCATGTGCACGACCATGTCGTAGGAGCGCTGGCGAAGTTTCTGCACCAGACGAAAGAAATGCGGATGCATGAGCTTCATGCGACCCGTCTGGTAGATCAGCATGTCGTGCACGTGTGGGTGGTGCCGGATCAGCTCGCTGGCGTCCTCGCGTACCAGGACACCGATGCGACAGCGCGGATAGGCGCGCTGCAGGCCAGCGATGAGCGGGGCCGCGAACAGCAGGTCGGTGATCTCGCCGCTCTGGAGAAAGAGCACCCTGCCGCCTTCGGGCCCGACGAGCGGCAGATGAAAGGACTGCTCGGTGGGAACGAGGCGCAACCAGCGCGACAGCGGCTGGACGAGCGGCGCCTTGTATGCGGGTTCACCCACCGACTCTCCTCACCTCTGCGTTGCGGTGCGGCGCTCGCGCACCCTTGCTGATTTGGCCAGAATGCGGCGTGTCTTGGGCGGCTGCCCGACAAGAGCCAGCTCCAGGACCTCGTCGGCCGTGCTGACCCAATGCACCTTCAGCTTCTCCCGCACTTCCCGCGGCACCTCTGCGAGGTCCTTCTCGTTCTGCTGCGGCAGGACGACTTCGTGGATGCCGGCGCGGAAGGCGGCGAGCAACTTGAGCCGCACGCCACCGATGGGCAGCACTTTGCCGGTCAGCGTCACCTCGCCGGTCAACGCGAGGTCGCTCCGCACGGGGATACCATACACCAGCGACGCGAGTGCCGTGGCGATGGTGATCCCCGCAGACGGGCCATCCTTGGGCGTGGCACCGGCCGGCACGTGCACGTGGAAGTCGTTGCGCGCGAAAAACTCGTGTCCCATCCGTGCCGTCCCCGCGCGTGAGCGCAGGTAAGACAACGCCGCCTCGGCCGATTCCCGCATCACCTGCCCCAGAGAACCGGTGAGCTTGAGGGCGCCAGAGCCCGGCATTTTGACCGCCTCGATGAACAGGATCTCGCCGCCCGTTTGCGTCCACGCCATGCCGGTCGCGACCCCGATCTCGGCGCGGCGCAGCGCCGCCGGCGACGAGTATGCCGGCGCGCCGAGAAACTCGTCGACGTTGTCGCGGCTGAGACGCTTCTGGGCGCGCTTGCCGGCGGCGACGCCACGGGCAACGCGGCGGCAGACGGTGCCGATGCAGCGTTCGAGCTGCCGCACACCCGCCTCGCGCGTGTGGTCCTCGACGATGCTCATCAAGCCTGCATCGCTGAAGCGCAGATAGGCCGAGGTGATTCCGTGCGCTTGCATCTGACGCGGCACGAGGTAGCGCTTGGCGATCTCCATCTTCTCGTTGTTGGTGTAACCGGGGATCTCGATGACTTCGAGGCGATCGCGCAGCACATGCGGGATGGTGTCGAGCGTGTTGGCCGTCGCCATGAACAGCACCTTCGACAAATCGAAGGGCACGCTGAGATAGTGGTCGGAGAAAGTGTTGTTCTGCGCTGGATCCAGTACCTCGAGCAAAGCCGCCGACGGATCGCCACGAAAATCGCTGCCCAGCTTGTCGATCTCGTCGAGCATGAACACCGGGTTGTTGGCCTTGGCGGTCTTCAAGCCCTGAATGACCCGTCCCGGCAGCGCTCCGACATAGGTGCGCCGGTGACCACGAATCTCGGCCTCGTCGCGCACGCCGCCGAGTGCGACGCGGACGAACTCACGGCCCAGGCTGCGCGCGACGCTGCGGCCGAGCGAGGTCTTCCCCACCCCGGGCGGTCCGAGCAGGCACAGGATCGGGCCCTGCATGTCCTTCTTGAGCTTCTTCACCGCCAGGAACTCGAGGATTCGCTCCTTCACCTTGCTCAAGTCGTAATGATCCTCGTCGAGGACGCGCGCCGCGCGGCGCAGATCGTGGTGGTCGACGGTGGCGTGACTCCATGGCAGGTCGAGAATCCAGTCGATGTAGGTCTTGGCGACGGAGTATTCGGCCGACGCCGGCGACATCCGCGCCAACCGTTCGAGCTCCTTGAGCGCCACCTCGCGCGTTTCGTCCGGCATGGCATGCGCTTGAATGCGCCCACGCAGCTCGTCCATTTCTGAGGTGCCATCTTCGGAATCGCCCAGCTCTTTGCGAATCGCCTTGATCTGCTGGCGCAGGAAGTATTCGCGCTGTTCTTTGTCCATTTCCTCGCGCATGTCGGTCTGCAGCTTCTCGCCGAGTTTTTGCACCTGCAGCTCGTGCCCGAGCAGGTGCACCAACTTTTCCAGACGCGCCGTGATCGCGCGAGTCTCCAGCAGCTGCTGCTTTTCCGCCACCCGCAGGTCCACGTTCGCCGCCACCAGATCGGCCAGCGCCCCTGCATCGGTGGTGCGCGCGGCGAGAGTCTTGAGTTCGGACGGCAGCGTCTCGCAGCCGTCGACGAGCTTGGCGAAGGCCTTGTTCACCTGCGCCATCAAGACTCGCTGCCGCCGCTGCGCACCACTGGCGTCAGGCCGGCAGCTCACGCGCACGGTCAAGTACGGTTCGCTGGAGGCGAGCCCGAGGATGTAAGCGCGACAGATTCCCTTGCCGAGAATGCGCATGGAGCCGTCGGCGAAGCGCATGGTCTTGCTCACGGCGACGAGCGTCCCGACGCGGTAGATGCTGTCGAGCTCGTCTCCGCCGTCCAGTTGCTCCGGTGGTCGTTGCGTGAAGGCGCCGAACAACTTGGGTCCCGACAGCACGTCTTCGGCCAGGAGGATGAGCTTGCGATCGGAAACCACGAGCGGCACCAACATGTGCGGGAAGATGACCGCGTCACTCACCGGCAAGGCCGGCAGCGTCTCGGGGATGTCTTCGGGATCGACCTGCGGCGAATCGGTGTCGAGATCCTCGGGCAGCATGGAATCCGTTCCTTCCGCTACGAGCCGTCGCCGCCTAAAGGCGCACGCCGACGCGGGATTGGGTCATGCCGAAGCGCGGAACCGCTGCGCCTCGCCATCCCTGCGCTCCCGACACTGCCGCGGCACCTCGTGCGCGGACGGCGCTCGGGGCCCGGCCCGGCCAGAAGCTGGCCGTCGATCGCCGGCGTTTGGTTCCGCAGCAGGACGCAGCAAGATGCATTCACAGGTGAGCGGTGGCGCTGTCGGGGAAAGGAGGGCACGAACGGGAATGGTGCGGCCGGTACCCGGACGCCATCGTGCGCGCGCACGGAAGCAATGGAGGCAAGCCGTGCCGCGGCAGAGCCCGACGCGCCGATGGTCAGATGTTGGCCTCGTGCTCGTCGCCACGCGGGTGGTAGGGAGCCGTGAGCGCCCGGATTTCGCGGGTGACGTTACCCAGCAGCTCCTTCTTGCGCTTGAGCGGCAGGAAGGCGCTCTTGAATCCGTAGAAGATGGTGTCCTCGATGTCATGCAGCGTCAGACCACAATGTTCGACCGCGAGCATGAACTCGTTCGTCAGCGTGGTGTTGCTGATCAGGCGGTTGTCGGTATTGAGGGTCACGCGCAGTCCTGCGTCCAGGTATTCCTTGATCGGGTGGTCGGCGAGAGTCTGGATGGCGCCCGTGTGGACGTTGCTGGACAGACACATCTCGAGTGCGATGCGGTGGTCGTTGACGTAGGCCATCAAATCCGGATCCTCGCGCAATCGCGTCCCGTGACCGACGCGGTGAGCACCGCAGTAGTGCACCGCCTGGGCGATCGACGAGGGACCGAAGGCTTCGCCGGCGTGCACGGTGCAGTTGATGTTGTTGTTGAGGATGAGAAAGAACGCTTCCCGGTGCTTTTTGGCGGGAAAGTGCTCTTCGGCTCCGGCCAGGTCGTAGCCGACGACGCCAGCGCCCTTGTACTCGAGCGCCAATTGCGCCAGCACCAGCGAGCTCTCGGGACTGATATGACGGATGCCGCAGATGATGATCCCGGTCTGGATGCCGAGCTCGCGCTCGGCGCGCCACAGGCCATCGCGCACGGCCTCGACGGAATCCTTGAGCGACAGCCCGTGCCGAGTGTGCAGAATCGGCGAGAAGCGCACCTCGATATAACGCACGTTCTCCGCGGCGCAATCGGCGGCGAGCTCGTAAGCGCAGCGCTCGATCGCTTCCTTTTCCTGCAGCACCGACAGGGTGGTGTCGAAAGCGGTGAGGTAACGCTCCAGGCTGCGCTCCCCCACCCCCATGCGCAGCTGACGCGCGAGCCCCTCGACATCCTCGGCGGGCAGCCGGATCCCTTGTTCCTGCGCGAGCTCGAGCATCGTTTCAAGACGCAGCGAGCCATCCAGGTGCAAGTGCAGGTCGGTCTTGGGCAGCGCCCGAACCAAGTCCTCGGGGATGGGGATCATGCGAGTGTGATCACGTGCGTCGCAAGCGCTTGCGCTTGGTGGCGGCCTCGGTGTCGGCGACGTTCTCGCCATCGACCTTCGCCACCTTGCCGCCCCGGAAGTCGATCGTCGCTTTCCTGAGGTTCGGGGTGTTGTACTGCCAGGTCTCGTCGGTGCCACGTTTGATCGGGACGATCTTGGTCGGCGCGCCCCAGGAGAGATAAGCCACGAACATCGGCATGTCCTGCAGGACCTTGTGATCGCGGATGGCGTCGGCGATGCGATTGCCGTACTTGTCCTTGTGCGCGGCGTGGCGCGTCTCCGGGGATTCGAGCCAGAGAATGTCGAGCAATGCGCGTTCGTAGTGTTCGAGCACCAGCGGTCGCGCCAGGTTGAATGGATAGACGACGCGCACCTTGCCATCCAGCGTTTCCACCGTCACCGATCCGGCGCGATGCAACCCGAGCTCGGTGATGAGCACATCTTGGTCTTGCTCGATCTTGACGCCCTCTTTTTTCTCGTGCTGGATCGTGAGCCGAGTCCAGGCGTACCTGCCGATGTACTTTTCCGCCAGCAGGTCGTGATACTCCACCGGGATGTCGGTCGCGTAGCGGTCGACGCAACCGGACAAAGCCAACAAGCACGCCCCCCAAAGAGCTGGCTTGTGCCAGCGTGTGCTCGTCTTGTGTCCAAATCGCCGCAAGTTTTTCCCCCTCGACACCAGGCGCTCTTGTGGCGGCAATGGCCGCCGCCGGTGGCGTCAGCGTAACAGGACCACCTTGCCGGATTCCAGGCCTTCGGCCCAGGACAACCGATAGTAGTAGACACCGGAGGCAGCGGCCACTCCACCTTCGTCCGCGCCATCCCATCCCAGTCGATGCGGTCCCGGGGATAGGGCTGCATCGAGGACCCGCCGCAGCACCCGACCACGCGCGTCCATGACGACGAGCCGCAGATGGCCGGCGCCGGCGGGAACCTGCAGGTCGAAGGTGAGCCGCGGGTTGAATGGATTGGGTCCCACCTGCAACTGCAGATGCGGCGGGAGAGACTGCGAGGCGTCGGTCGGCGCACTCGGGCCGGCCTCGAAGCGGAAATCGTCGACGAGCCAACCACGCAGGCCGAGCGTCGTCGCCACGTTGTCACTGCCGAAGACGAAGCGGAAGCGCACGCGCTGCCCGCTTCGGGCAGCGAGATCGAAGTGCAGTTGGCGCCAGCTCGTGTCGCGCCCGGACAGGCACGGTGACGCGGGCCCGAGTGGGTTGTCTGCCGCGGCACTCAGCGTGTGGGTGTAGCCTTCGACGGGAACGAGCGCCGACCACGTCGATGTGCCTTCGGCTTGAATCTCGACCCTGCCGCCATCCCGCGCCAGGCCTTCGCCATCGACCTCGGCGTCGATCCAGGACCAGACGCTGGCGCGCCCACCGGAATCGATGCGGAACCAATCGCTGGCGAGCTCGGCGGCGGTCCGCACTGGGTATTCGCCGCCTTCGCCTCCGCACCACCAAGCGCGCCCACTGCCCGTCCCGTGGTTG
>CAZMNW010000046.1:0-35576 GCA_964567755.1 uncultured bacterium | reverse complement strand
CATCGGCATCACAGTTGTGAATGTTGGAGGTTTGCGGGATCGGTTCCTTGGCCGAACCCAGCTCGGCCTGATCGAATCGATCGTCGCCCTGCCGAGCGAGGTGGTCGCTGGCGAAGACGACCAGTTCCTGACCGATGCGATCCCGAGAACGCTGTCGACCTATCTCACTCAGGTGCAGGGGCTGGAGACCAAGCTGCCGCCGACGAGCATCGAGATGGCCAACGTGGGCGGCGATCTCGACAAGGTCGCGAAGGCGTATGGTGTGTCGGCGTTCGTGCTCTCGACGGTGACTGCTCGCTCTGAAAGGCTCGTGTTGAACGTGCAGCTGGTGGAAGCAAAGACGCGCCGCCTCGTGTGGAGCCGAGACTATGCGGGTTCGAGACAGGGTTTCCTCGAGCTGTCGCGCGCGGCCGCGGAAGGATTGCGGCAGGCACTGCGGCCGAATACAGTCCCAGTTCCCGCGGTCGTCCAGAGATCGGAACCCGAGATTCTTTTCCAACGTGGAATGTATTATTCGAACCGCTTCGCCACTCGCCTCGTGCCGGCCGATTTCGACCGAGCCCTTGCTGCGTTCACGAGAGTCTTAGAGCTGGACCCAAAGCGCGCGGACGCTGCGGTAGCGATTGGAATCCTATACGGCGACAAGTACGAAGACGGAACTCTGCCCGAGGAGTCGTTCTCCGAGATCGAAAGCTGGGGGCGTCGCGCCCTGCTGATTGATCCTCGCAACGGCCCTGCTTGGGCGCTGTTGAGTTTCTTCGAGTTGAAGATCAAAGCGAACTACAAGGAAGCACTCACTGGTTATCTACGTGGTGTCTCCTTGGCCCCGCACGACGCATACGCCCAGAACGGTCTTGCAGTTGGTCTTGCATGGTCGGGAACCATCCGGCTTGCGCTCGAGGCCAGCCTGCAGGCGTCGCGTCTCGACCCGCTACTCTTCCATCCAGATTTGAACGTCGCCCTCTACATAAGTTTGCTCGGACGTCCTTCCGAGGCCTTGGCGCTCATCGATCAGGTTCTCGAGCTCGAGCCAGATATGCCGAATGCATTGATGGAGCGAGCAAACTCGTTCCTTCTGCTCGGTCGGACTCAGGAGGCTGCCGAAGTTGTCGCAAAGCTCGAACCGCTCGCCGCGGAGGGCCGACTGAGCGCAGCCGAGCTCCAGTCTTTACCTGACCTCATCGCCTTGGCGCGCGGAGAGTCGATCGAACGTGAAGAGTTTCCAGCCCCCCATAACGTCCTGGCCTTCATGATCCTCGTTCGCAGGGGCAAACTTGATGACGCCTTCGAGGCCTTGGGCACTCAACGGGGCAAGCTCTACGATTGGCTCATGCTCTGTCCATTCTTGCAGCCCCTGCGGGGAGATGCCCGCTTTGACGCGATGGTTGCCGACGCACGCTCGCAGTTCGAAGGGATGCTGGAGACCTTGCAGGAGGCGCGAGCTCAGGGGGAGTTCCCGGCTTACCTAGAGAAACCGCTCGCCGATCTTCTGACCGATCTCGGATTCTCATCGACTCGATGAAACGTACCGTGAACGCGTTGCGACGATCTCCAATCAATACGACGCGCGCAGTCCGAGCTGGATCTGCCGCGGCTGCTGGTACGCTCGCGGCTTGCCGAAGTCCTCATGCTGGCAGTCGGGACAAGGGTCCAGGGTGAGCGACGGATCCGGGTTCACCGTGCCGCCGAACTCGAACCACTGGTCGAAGTCGACCGCGTCCTGTTGGTTGAACACGTTGAAGACGTTGACGATGAGGCCCAGTTGGCTGCGCCCGAGCCGAAACGCGTAGTCGGCGTGCAGGCCGATCTCGGAGGTCGTCGGCCCACGTCCGCTCGCGCCGCGCGGCTCCAGCGGAATCTCCCCGGGGAAGCCGTTCACTTGGTCCCAGCCCAGCTTGGTGATCGGCATGCCGGTTTGCACCTTGACGCTCATCCCCAGGTTTAGACTGAATGGGAGCACGTACGACCCGTACAGATTGAACACGTGCGTCCGGTCGTTCGCCAACACCCCACCGTCGATGATGTGTTTGAAGATGGATGGATCCTCGAGATACGGGAAATCGTAGATAAACGTCGTGTTGGGGGTCGGAGAGCCCGTGTCGCGCCTGTAGTAACCCTCGTAATTCCCTTCGAGCCGTGACCATGTGTAGGAACCTAGAAGTTGCCAGCGGTCGCGCAGGCGCTTCTCGGCGCGCAGCGTCACCGCGTTGTACTGTCGCGTGGGCTTCGGGAAGCCGAGCTCTGGCCGCGGGTTCGTGATGAGATACTGGCCGACGGAAGCGGTGCCGTTTACGAGATCCGAGTATGGCACGAGACCGACGTTCTCAAGCGTCTTTCCCAGCCGCCGATGCATGTAACTCACGCCGACGCTCAGCGCCGGCATCACCTCGCGCTCGGCGCTCACGATGAATTCGTCCTGATAGGTGAGTTCGGACTCGGGATCGACACGCGCCCCACCTGTTTGGAACACTACGAAATTGCTGTCTGGCGGGCCGATGATCTTCGGATTGGACGGATCGCTCAGGTCGACGTTCGAGATCGGGTAGTTCACGATGTACTGATCGTCGGTCGAGAACGCCACCACTGCCAGGTTGCTCGGCGCCGTGCCGTAAAAGCGACCGTAGGCGAAGGAGAGCTTCGATTTCTTGTCCCTCAGCGGATCCAGCGATACGTTGACGCGAGGCGCCCAGTTTCCCTCCCACGTGAACTTGTTCTGACTGCCGATGAGAGTGTTCTCTTCGTAACGCACCCCTCCCATCAGGTTCACCCATTCGACTGGTTGCCAGGTATCCGAGATGAAGAAAGCCAGCCGATTGGCGTCGGAGATGTCGCCGTAGAGGTTCGAGCTCGTGTAGATCGTGAAGTTCTGGCCGTCGGGATCGACGAACCAGAAGTAGCCCGTTCCTGTGGTTTTGCCATCCGGAAGCGGGATTCCGGTCGGGCCAGTGAAGTACCCGAGCCAATCGAAGGCGATATCCTGGTAGTCGAGGCCGTAGCGCAGTTTGTGCTCGCCTGCCGCCTGCAAGAAGTTCGAAAACTTGACCGAGTATTGGTAGGTTCGAGAGTTGGCGGCCGATTCGAAGAAGCCCCCAGCATAACCGGTGCCTTCCGTGTTCAATGTGTCGCCGGTCATAGGATCGACGACAGGACGGAGATCCAGACCGCCCGGGCTGCTGGTGCTCCTCGGCGTCTCGCTGAAATCGTCGCGGTGGAAGGCGAAGGAGGCCTCGACAAAGGCGTTGTCGAGCAGCTCGCCTTCCCAACGTGCGACCGCGTTGTAACCGCCGAAGTCGACCTCGGAATACAGGCCCGTTGGGTCCGCCAAGGCGACTGTGAGCGGGTACTGGGGCCCGTATGGCCCATAACCCGGATCTCCGAACGAGGAGACGCTGACCGTATGTCTCGGGTTGACGAGCCACTTCACGTTGGCGGCGTAGGCCCAGACCCTGCGGTCGGCGTCCAGCTGGTGATCGATGCCCTGCAGCTCCGTCACCGCCGGCGGCGTGCGGTAGGTGATCGTCGTGAACGTCGGATCGAAGACACCGTAGAAGAAGACCTTGTCGCGGACGATGGGTCCGCTCACTTCGAAACCGATGTCGGTGCTCTCGAAGCCCACGACGTCGCCCAAGGTGTAGAGGCCGTATCCAAGCGTGAAGTTGCGTTCGCTTCGTTGTCGCTCCGCTTCGAGCCCCGGGCCCTGATAGTAGGCAAAGAGGCTGCTCTTGAACTCGTTCCCGCCTGTCTTCGTCACCAGGTTCACGAATCCCCCGAGAGCCTGACCGTACTCGGGCTCGTAGCCGCCGGTCTTGACCTGGATTTCTTGGATGTAGTCGTAGTTGACCCCGATCCCGAGCGAGCCATAGAAATAAGAAAACGACCCAGCGCTGCCAAAACCAGGGTTGGTGATGTTCACCCCATCCACGACGTGGATGTTCTCGAGCCCACTCGCCCCTGCGATGGATGGATTCGCGGCATCGATGCCACCGGCCACCACGCCCGGTGCGAGCGCCAGCGCGTTCGAGAAGCTCCGCCCGATCGGGACACTCGACATGAGCTCGGCCGAGATCGTGGCTCCCGTCGTGCTCGTCGTGAGATCGACGACTGGAGGAGTGCCCACGACCTCGATATGCTCCGTGGCCCCTGGTGTCAGAACCACCTCGACACGCAAGCGTGCACCGAGCCGCACTTCGAGGCCTTGCCTCTCCACCGTGTTGAAGCCTTGGAGCGTCGTCTTGATACCGTAAGTTCCTGGCACCAGGTACTGGAAGCGATAGTGCCCGGTGGCGTCGGTGATCTCCGTCCTCGCCCCTTGCACCGAAGTCAGGGTGATGGTCACCCCGGCGAGAGGACCTCCTGCCGCGTCGGTCACCGTGCCATCGATGGCACCAGTCGTGGTCTCCTGCGCAACGGCCCCCGTGCAAAGCAAGACCCATGCGGAGAATGCGACACCGAAAACCGAGTGCCTGCGATCCACGACTACCTCCTTGCTGGATGGATCTCGCTCTTGTTGTTGCGAGTGTTGTCGCGCCAGATTAGCACCGGGCGGACGCTCCCACCATACGGATAGGCGCAGAAACGCCACCATCGCGGCCAGACAGAATGCGAATCTTCGGAAGCATGTCCGTATTTATACGGAGAACCCGGCTTCTCACCACTCGCGAACTCGTTCTTTCACGCAACTTGGAGGAGCTGCGGAATCCGCCGTGGAGAACTCCACAGCGCAACCGCGACATGAAGGACCGTCGACCTCCCGCCGGCAAGATGCCAGAATCCATTGGATCGGGAGGTCTCGGTCCTGCGCCCCGAAGAAAGCACGTCCCGCTGACCCGGCCCGAGATAACGCCACGGAGCCGAAAATGATCGGCAAGCATTTCTCTCATTATCGCGTCGTCGAACGCGTCGGCGCCGGCGGTATGGGAGAGGTCTACCGCGCCCGCGACGAGCACCTGCCGCGTGACGTCGCCATCAAGATTCTACCTGTCGGCACCCTCGCCGACGACCAAGCCCGCAAACGCTTCCGCAAGGAAGCCGAGACTCTTTCTCAGCTCAACCACCCGCACATCGCCACCATCTACGACTTCGACACCCACGACGACATGGACTTCCTGGTCATGGAGTTCGTCGAAGGCACGACGCTCGCCGAAAAGCTCCAGGACGGCACGCTTCCCGTGGACGAGGTGCTCCGCATCGGCAGCGAGATCGCCGAAGCTCTCGAGGAAGCCCATCACCGCGGCATCGTGCACCGAGACCTCAAGCCGAAAAACATCGGCCTCACTCTCAAAGGCCAAGTCAAGGTTCTAGACTTCGGTCTGGCGCGAGTGTTGAAGCCGAGTACCGACACTGCGACGACCGAGACTTTGACCGGCGCCACAGGACTGGCGGGAACGCTGCCGTACATGGCGCCGGAGCAACTGCGAGGTGTCGCTGCTGATCACCGGGCTGACCTGTACTCGCTTGGCGTCGTGCTGTATGAGATGGCGACGGCTAGGCGGCCCTTCGAACAGGAGTTGGCGAGCGCTCTGATCGGCGACATCCTCAACGCCACTCCCGAACCGCCTCGCCGGTTCAACCCCGACCTGCCTCGCGCCCTCGAGCTCGTCATCCTCAGGTGTCTGCACAGGGACCCGGATCGGCGTTACCAGTCGGCTGCAGCGTTCCTGTCGGAATTATGCCGCGCCGGCTCCCCTGCGTTCGGAGTCGAGCTCTTGATGCGGGGATTGGCTCGCCGGCGCTGGCCCGTGATGCTTGCGGCGGGCACGGCCTTGATCCTCATTACGCTGATCGGTCTGAACGTCGGCGGCTGGCGCGAACGACTACTCGGGCAAGGGGGCGCTCGGGCCATCGAATCCATCGTCGCGCTCCCCAGCAAGGTGTTCGCAGACGAGGACGACGCCTTTCTGACCGACGCGATCCCGAACACGCTGTCCACGTACCTGAACCAGGTCGAGGGGCTGGAAACCAAGATGCCGCCCACGAACCTCGAGATGGAACGGATAGGTGGCGATTTGGGCAAGGTGGCCCGGGCATACGGCGTGGGTGCGTTCGTTGTGTCCACGGTGACGGCTCGCTCCGAGAGCCTATCAATCAACTTGCAGCTGGTGGATGCTCGGACGCGCCGTCTCGTGTGGAGCAACGAGTACTCCGGTGACCGGGTGGGCTTTCTCCAGCTCACCAGGGCGGCGGCGGATGGTCTTCGGAAAGCCATTCGGCCGGCGGCGGCGCCAGTGCCTGCCGCAGCTCAGGCCTCGGAAGCGGAAATGCTTTTCCAACGTGGACTGTACTATTCTCGCCGCTACGGCATGCATTTGGGCCTGGTCGACTTCGAACGCGCCCTTGCCACTTTTGAGCACGTCCTCGAGCTGGATCCAAAGCGTGCGGACGCTGCAGCAGAGATCGGCGTCCTCTATGTCTATAAGTACGAATCCGAAACATTGGGTGCGGAGTCGCTTTCGGCGATGGAGAGCTGGGCACGTCGCGCCCTGCAAATTGATCCCCGAAACGGCCGCGCTCTGGGTGTGTTGGGTGCCGTCGAGAAGTACAACGGAAACTACGATGCATTCCTCAGTGCTAGTCTCCGCGCTGTCGCCCTGGCACCGCGAGACGCTTTTCCCCAAAACTATCTTGCCGTTTCACTTGCATGGTCTGGATCGATCCGCCTGGCGCTTGAGGCAACGCTCGTAGCGTCACAACTCGATCCGCTATTCATCTATCCGACTTTGAACTCTGCCTCCTACAACAATTTGCTCGGACGTCTTTCGGAGGCCGTGCCGATCATCGATCAGGTTTTCGAGCTCGAACCCGATATGCCTCAGGCCCTGATGGAGAGAGGGAACTCGCTCGTTCTGCTCGGTCGAAGCAAGGAGGCTTCTGATCTCCTTGCGAAGCTCGAACCGATCAGCGAGGGGAAAGTGAAGCCTGCAGAGATCCAGGCTTTACGTACTCTCATCGCCCTGGAAACGGGAAGCGCCAGCGAAATTGGCGAGCTCCCGCCCCCCTATAACCTTTTGGCCTTTATGATCCTCGCTCGCAGAGGCGAAGCGGACGCGGCGTTCAAAGCCCTGTATGCGTTCGGCGATCCAAGTGCTCGCCAGAGCGTCACCATCTACGATTTCCTCATGCTCTGCCCTTTCTTGCAACCCTTGCAGGGAGACGAGCGCTTCGACGTGATCATCAAAGAGGCGCGCTCTCGTTTCGAAAGGACTCTGGCGATTCTCGAGGAAGTGCGCACTCAGGGCGAGTTCCCCGCATACCTCGAGAAGCCGCTGGCCGACTTGCTCGCCGATCTCGACATGCCCGCACGTCGCTGAGCCTTTTACTCCCGACGTGCCCCCACAGCAGCTAAATGCGGCGGCTTGAATCCTCGCCCCGCCCGACCTAGGCTCATGAACCATGCGGGGCTTTACTCCATGATCGGTACACGGTTCTCCCATTATCGCATCGTCGAGCGCATCGGCGCCGGCGGGATGGGCGAGGTCTACCGCGCCCAGGACGAGCATCTCCCACGCAACGTCGCCATCAAGATTCTGCCCGCAGGCACGCTCGCCGACGAAGCGACCCGCAAGCGTTTTCGCAAGGAAGCAGAGACCCTTTCCCAGCTCAACCACCCGCACATCGCCACCGTCTACGACTTCGACACGCAGGACGGAGTCGACTTCCTCGTCATGGAGTACGTCGATGGAACGACCTTGGCCGAACGCCTCGAACACGGGGCACTTCCCACCGACGAGGTGTTGCGGATCGGCAGCGAGATTGCCTGGGCGCTGGAAGAAGCTCACGGGCGCGGGATCGTGCACCGCGACCTCAAGCCGCGGAACATCGGACTCACGCAGAAGAACCAGGTCAAGGTGCTGGACTTTGGCCTCGCCAGGGTGCTGCGCCCCAGCACGGACACTGTCACGACAAAGAGCATGACGGAAACTCCGGGATTCGCGGGGACGCTTCCATACATGGCGCCGGAACAGCTGCGAGGCGCCGCGTCGGATCACCGCTCCGATCTCTACTCGCTTGGTGTGGTTCTCTACGAGATGGCGACTGGCCGCCGCCCCTTCGAGCAGGAGCTCGCGAGCGCTCTCATCGCAGACATCGTCAATGCGGTGCCCGTACCGCCACGCCACCTGAACCCGAGCCTTCCGCGCGCCCTCGAGCTCGTCATTCTGAAGTGCTTGGCAAAGGATCCGGCGCGTCGATACCGGTCGGCGCATGATCTGCCGCATGCGTTGCATCGTGCGGCGCTGCCGTCGTCGCGCGTTGCGCTCGTCGCCCATTTTCTCGCATCCCGCCGGAGTATCGCGATCGCCGCCGCCGCGCTCGTCCTCGGGATCGGCCTGTTCGCTCTGAATGTCGGCGGCCTGCGTGACAAGCTCTCGAGTCGGGTCGGACTGCAAATCATCGAATCCGTCGTCGCCCTTCCCAGTGAGGTCCTCGGCACCGACGAGGAGGAACGCTTCTTGACCGATGCGATTCCGAGGACCCTTTCCACCTACCTCGGCCAGGTGGAGGGGTTGGAAACCAAGATGCCACCCACGAGCATCGAGATGGAACGGATCGGTGGCGATTTGGAAAAGCTGACACGTGCATACGGCGTGGGTGCGTTCGTGGTGTCCACGGTGACCACTCGCTCCGAGTTGCTCGTGATCAACGTGCAGCTCGTGCAAGCCAGAACACGCCGGCTCATGTGGAGCCGCGAGTACAGAGGTCAACGCCAGGATTTCTTGGATGTCGTGCATGCGGCGGCCGAGGGCCTGAGGGAAGCGATACGGCCAGCGGCAGCTCCGGTTCCAGCCGTAATGACGAAGTCGGAACCGGAAATCGTCTTCCAGCGGGCGTTGTACTATTCCAATCGGTACAACAATCTGCGCCTTCCGGCTGACTTCGACCGCGCTCTCGCCGAATTTCAGCAGGTCTTGCAGCTCGATCCGAAGCGTGCCGATGCTGCCGCCGAGTTGAGTATGCTTCACATTTTCCAATACGAATCGGGTATTCAGGAAGCGTTGCCTCAGCTCGCGAGCTGGGCACGTCGCGCCCTGCAAATCGATCCTCGCAATGGCCGCGCCTGGGCGGGGCTGGCGTGGTACGAGTTCCTTACCGGGAATGCGAGGGCCAGCTTACATGCTGGCCTCCGTGCGGTCTCGCTGGCGCCGAAGGACGCCTTCTGCTTCAACAGCCAGGGACCTTTCCTGTTTGCGACTTCTGCCCGACTGGAACTCGAGGCCTACCTCCTTTCGTGGCAACTTGATCCGCTCTACCCATATCCGCCATTGAACGCCGCCCGCACCATGGGGTTGCTGGGACGTCCCACGGAGGGGCTGGCTCTGCTCGATCAGGTTCTCGAGCTCGAACCGGACATGCCATGGGTTTTGTGGGAGCGAATTCCCCTGCTCGTCTCGCTCGGTCGGAGCAAGGAGGCTTCTCTGCTGCTTAGACGCTTGGAGACAATGGCTGATGATCGTCGCCTGCCTCCATCCGATCTCGAGGCGTCGCGTGCTCTCCTTACGGTGCTGATCGGCGATGCTGAGGAAAGACGCGCCGCCATGACCCGAGTCCTGGCATCCGAAGGGCTCGCCTGGATCGTGGCCAGAAGAATTATCGCGATGATCCTTGCAGATCGCGGCGAAATCGACCCCGCGCATGAGATGTTGGCTCGCAGCGGTTCGCCCGGAACTCCCCCGCCTTACGACTGGCTCATGCTGTGTCCTTCCTTTCGTGCTCTGCGAGAAGATCCCCGTTTCCTCCGGATCGCCTCGGAAGCGCGCTCCGAGTTTGAAATCCTGTTGACCGACCTTGAAGAATCACGCAACCGCAGTGAGTTCCCAGCCTATCTCGAGGAGCCATTGGCCAAGCTCGTGACTGAACTCGGCATGTCTGCTCACAAGTGAGCCTCTTGCTTCCCTCTCACCGATCCAGCCTCAGAACGATGATCGAAACCCCTTCCCGGAGCCCGGTCTCCCAGTAGATCTACCGAGGTAGTGCCACGGTGAAATCGCATTCTCTCTGTCCTCCAGGGAGACACCACGTCGACTTCGCTCGACGAAGGTGCCAGAATGCCCTCGGGAATCGAGAAGCCACACAATCGCGTACCGAGTCGGCGAACCCGATGGGACCGTGCGGCGAACAATCTTCGGAGCCGGGATGATCGGCAGGAGGATTTCCCACTACCGCATCACCGAGCGGATCGGCGCCGGTGGGATGGGCGAGGTCTACCGCGCCCGCGACGAGCATCTGCCACGCGACGTCGCCATCAAGATCCTGCCCGCCGGCACCCTCGCAGACGACCTGGCGCGCCGGCGCTTCCGCAAGGAAGCCGAAACACTCTCGCAGCTCAATCACCCGCACATCGCCACCATCTATGACTTCGACACCCAAGACGACGTGGACTTTCTGGTCATGGAGTACGTGGAAGGCACGACGCTCGCCGAGAGGCTGGCGGCCGGCCCTCTGAGCGTGGACGAAACGCTGCGGATCGGCAGCGAGATCGCCGAGGCACTCGACGAGGCCCGCCACCGTGGCATCGTGCACCGGGATCTCAAGCCCAAGAACATCGGCCTCACGCTCAAGGGTGAGGTGAAGGTGCTGGACTTCGGTCTGGCGAAGGTGCTGCGACCGAGCACCGAGACAACGACGACCGAAAGCATGGCCGAATCTCCCGCCCTCGTGGGCACCCTGCCGTATATGGCCCCGGAGCTGCTGCGGGGCGCGCCCGCTGATCACCGGAGCGATCTCTACGCCCTCGGCGTTTGTCTCTACGAGATGTCAACCGGCAAGCGGCCCTTCGAGCAGGAACTGGCGAGCGCTCTCATTGGCGATATTCTGCACGCGTCGCCGTCGCCACCTCGCCATCGCAACACCCAGGTTCCGAAAGCGCTGGAGCACGTCATCCTCAATTGTCTCGAAAAAGACCCGGCTCGACGCTATCGCTCGGCTCACCACCTCGGTCTCGATCTCGAACGCGCCGGCTCGGACGCGTTTGGTTTCCTGCTGCAGAGAAACCTGGCTCGGCACTGGCCTGTGATCGTGGCAGTCACCCTCGGCATGCTCCTCCTCGCCCTCGTCGGCTTCGACGTCGCGGGCGTGCGAACTCGGATTCTCGGACGAGCGCAACTCCGCCCCATCGCTTCCATCCTTGCCCTCCCGAGCGAAGTACTCGCCAGCGACGAAGACGAGCGCTTTTTCGCCGATGCCATCCCGCGTACGCTTTCCACCTACCTGACGCAGATCGAGGACTTAGAAACCAAGCTGCCGCCAACCAGCTTCGAGGTCGAGAGAATCGGTGGGGATGTGGACAAGATCGCCAAGGCGTATGGTGTCGGTGCGCTTGTCCTTTCCACGGTCACGGTGCAATCCGATAACCTCATGCTCAGCCTGCAACTTGTGGATGCCGGGACCCGCCGGCTGCTCTGGAGCCACGAGTACGACGGTACACGTCAAGAATTCCTGAATCTCGTGCGCTCCGCGGCCGAAGGCTTGCGTGGCTCGATACGTCCTGGGACACAGCCTGTTCAGACTGTGCTCGAGAACTCGGAGGCCGAGATCCTCTTCCAACGCGGCATGTACTACCTCAGCCGTTACAACAATCTCGGGGAATCCTCCGACTTCGAGCGCGGCCTCGACGTCTTCCAACAAGCACTCGCCCTCGATCCAAAACGTGCCGATGCCGCCGCTGCGATCGGAACATTGTATTCATTCAGGCAACAGTTTGGATTCCCCCACCCCCTTCCCAACATCGAAGCCTGGGCCCGAAAGGCGCTCGAGATCGATCCTCGCAACGGCCGCGCTTGTGGTTTGACTGCGCTACGCTACCTCAACGAGGAGAATCCGCTCGCTGCACTTTCCTTGATGCTGCGTGGCACGTCGCTCGCCCCGCGTGATGCCTGGCTGCACAACAACCTCGGCAACGCACTCGCATGGCGTTCGATGCACCTCGCGCTTCAGGCGTACCTCGCGGGGTCGCGTCTCGATCCCCTCTACCAGGCGCCCTCCTGGCATGCGGCGCACTACAGCGGGCTGCTCCGCAGTCCTGAGCAGGGTCTTGCGATTCTCGATCGGCTCCTCGACTTCGAGCCAGACATGCCCGTGGCTCTCTGGTTCAAAGCGCTTCAGCTGGTGCTACTCGGACGATCCGAAGAAGCGTCCACGCTGGCGTCACGCCTCGAACCGATGGTGACCGCGGGCCGCTTCGATTCTCCTCGCGTCCATCAGTTGCGCGAGCTGATCCTGGTCCAATCGGGAAACGAGACGGAATGGCGAGCCGCGATGAATCGATTGCTGGTTCTCGAGGGAAAAATGCTGCACGAACACAAAGAATTGCTTGCCATGCTACTCGCCGCACGCGGAGAGACTGCGGCCGCGCTCGAAGTCCTGGAGCATATGGCCGCGCACGGCCCTTTTCTTCTCTACGACTGGCTCATGCTGTACCCGCCGTTTCGAGTTCTGCGGGGCGATCCTCGCTTCGATCGCATCACCGAGGCGGCGAAGCCCGACTTCGAGGAGCTGCTCACAACGCTCGATGCGGCGCGCGCGCAGGGCGAGTTCCCCGCATACCTCGAGACACCGCTCGCCGACCTGCGTTCCGAGTTCGGGCTACCCCATCCACGGTGAAGACTTCGCGACCCGCGCGGGCGGACCTCGAAGAGCTCCATCGCAGCTACATCTCCCACCTTTTCCGCAGCTCGATCACGATGGCCTCGAACTCCGGGGACCCCCGGAGCGAGACGTAATCCGGATCGCCCAGAATCTCCAGACCGCGCTCCTGCCGGCGGTCGACGTTGAGTTGGAGCGCACGCAGCGCCTCGCTACGGTTGCCGCTCACCGCATGATAGGCCGACAGCCAGTCTGCGGTCAGTCCGACATCGTCACGGGGAGACAAGTCGGCTGCGAGCAACACCTTCTCTGCCTCGGCTTTTCGTCCGGCGCGCACCAGCTCGATCGCGTAGCGGGGGCAGTACTCGCCGCTCTTCTCGCAGAGACTCGAAAGAAGAGATAATGCCTCGTCAGTTCTTCCCGCCAGACCGAGCGCCCACCCGTACTGCTGGCACGGAACCCAGTGCTCTTGGTTCCCACATGCTTGGACCAACGCGTCCGCGGCCTCGTCGTACCTCCCGAGAAAGATAAGAGTCTTTCCGAGAACCTGGTGCGCCGACCAGGTTGGGTTGAGTGACAACGCCTGCCGCGCGCGAACAAGCGCCGCCTCGAAACGGCCGCGCCAATTCAGCGCCCACACGTAGTTGAGGTAACCGATGTCGCTCGTGGGGTCGAGCCGCACTGCTTCTTCCAGGTACGCGAAGGTCGTCTTGGCGCTTTCGTCCATGGGGCCGAATTCCGCCCTCCATGCCAGGACGAAAGCGCGAGCCGCGGGAGTCAGGTCGTCTCGAGCCAGAACCTTCGCCATCCCGTCACCAACTTCCCGACTGAGCAATTCCCAGTTCAGCATCAAGAGCTGGAACACGTCGAGCCACGGGGAGTGCGGATCGAGCTGGCGAAGAGCATTCAGGTTGGCGTCGAAATCGCTCTTATCGGGCCGCTGCGTCGCGGTGAGCGATGCATATTTGGCCTCGACGAACGCTGCTGCACGCAGAGCTCGAGCGTCAGGCTCGGCAGGAAACCTCTCGATGAGGCGTGCGCTCGCTGCCAGGGCGGGTTCGAAATCGTGCGCCCGGATCGCCTGCCGCACCTCTGCCATCTCGACCGACCGAGCCATCTCGGAGTTTTTCGCCGAATAGAGGAAGTGGTCGTACCGAGTCTCAGGCGCCGCCCCGAGCCGCTCTGCGATCGTGCCCGCGAGCAACGTAACCATCGCCGAGAGTTCCCCATCCATGACTCCGGCCTCGGTGCCCCAGACGATCCGCTTCTTCCTCGTATCGACGAGACTCAACGTCGCTCGCGCCGACACCGATTCTCGGGTCAGCGACCCCTGAAGCACGTAGCCGGCCCCTAGGGTGCGTGCCGATCCCACGATCTCCATGACACTTGCCCCTTCCAGCTCTCCCGCGCCCGGCACCGGCAGCACCGACAGGCCCTTTCTCTGAACCAGGCTCACGGCCATGGCCTCCGCGAACGCACGGCCGACATAGTCGGCACCTTCCACCTGGCCCCGCACCTCGAGCGGCATGATGAGAAGCGTCGCACCCATTGCTGGCGCTCCGAAAAGTTTCTCCTGCACTCTTGCCACATCGAATCCTACCGCCAGCGCAATCATCGTGACGAGCCCGGCAGGCAGAAGCACCCACTTCCGAGACAAGCGCCTCGGAGCCCACAGTTGCAACCTCCCACCGCTCACGCGGCGAAGCGCGTGCACGACCTCTCGGGCTGTCTGAAAGCGCTGTCCCGGATCCCTCTCCAGGCACCGGAGCACCAGATGCTCCAGCGCACGCGGCAGATTTGGCTGGCGACTGCGCGGCGACTCCACTTCGCCGGTCAGAATCGCCGCCATCAACTCCGGTGACGATTTGCTCTCGAACGGCCGCCTCCCGGTCGACATCTCGTACAGCACCACCCCCAGCGAATACAGGTCGCTGCGATGGTCGAGTTCCGCACCCCGCAGCTGTTCCGGCGACATGTAGGGCAGCGTCCCCACAATCTGCGGCCCTTGAACCAAGCTCTCCGTCGTCACGCCTTCCGAGTCATGCCGCAATGCCTTCGCCAAACCGAAATCGAGGACCTTGACCTGACCCTTGGCGTTCAACGCCACGTTCGCGGGCTTCAAGTCCCGATGCACGATGCCGTGCGCGTGCGCCTCCTCCAGCGCCTCGCCAATCTCCATCCCCATCCTGCACACCTCGCTCACCGGCAATGCTCCATCTCGGAGCCGCGCCGCGAGCGTCGTCCCCTCCACGTATTCCATGACCAGGAAATCGACCCCGTCCTGGGAGGCGAAGTCGTGAACCGTCGCGATATGTGGATGATTGAAACGCGAGAGGGCCTGTGCTTCTTTGCGGAAACGCTTGCGTGCCTGCTCGTCCGTCAGCGTCCCGGGCGGCAGGATCTTCACCGCCACGTCCCGGTTCAGGTTCTCGTCCCGTGCACGGTAGACCTCACCCATGCCGCCGGCGCCGACGCGTTCGACGATCCGATAGTGAGAGAACCGTTGGCCGATCATCCGGGATCTCCTGTCGGCAGGATGGGCCCGCCGGCACTGCTTCGTCCGCCGCTTCACGCCACGCACGCGAACCGCAAGTATAGCTCGACAGCTCGACATGCAGGGCGCGTCAGATCCCGAACCGCACCCCCAGTTGCAGCTGCAGCGGCTGGTACAGAGGATGGAGAGTGGTACCGCCGGTCCCGAAGAGCGGCGACAGGATGTTGCCGTTGATGGTGTCGGGGTCGATGTTCTCGGTGTTGAAGAGGTTGAAGACCTCGAATGTGGGCTCGACCCGCGTCTGCCCGAGACGGAACACATATGCCAGACGCAGGTCCACGCGTGCGTATGAATCGCCGCGCCTGCTGTTTCTCTCTTCGCCGGCGAGACGATCCAAATCCCCGTCCCCGTTCAGATCTTCACCGGTGTTGGCGTCGAACGGCTGCGCCGTGGAAAGGGTCACCGTCCCTCCAAGTGTCACGTTCAATGGCAGACTGGCTGCACCGTAAGCGACGAAACGATGGTGCGCATCGTTGAGCGACGCGCCCTCGCGCGCATCTAGATCGCTCTCACGGACCACGTAGTCGAAGGTGAAGTCGTGGTCGTTCCGTGCACGGGAGAGCGTGTAAGAGACCCCGGCCGCGCCCCATGCACCGCGCCCGCGCACATGCACCTGGAGCCCATCGTAGGTGGAGCTTCCGATGCTGGCGAATGCCGGAACCGAACCATACGCCGGGTAGAGACGTTCCCCCGTCGTCTGGTCGACCACCGGGTTCGACTCGAGGTTGACGATCTGTCCATGGCCGCGAGTGCCCACGTAGTCCGCTGCCACTGCCCAGTCGTCCAAGAACTGCCAGTCCACGCCCCCCGAGAACTGATCGCTGTACGGTATCTCGATATCGGGATCCGTGCCCTGAACGGATACGTCGCTCTCACTGCTGCTGCCGTTGGGGTTGGTGAAGCCCTGGTAATCTGGGTTCGTGGTGACCAGCCGCGAGTTGGGAAACACCGCGTCGGACAGCCAGTCCCAAACGTGGGTGTAGTGGCGCCCGTAGCCCCCGCGCGCGACCAGACGACCATCGTTCCGCACCTGGTAGACGAGGCCCAGCCGCGGGCTCACATTGTCCGTATCTTGTTCGGGAGGTGGAAGGTACGGCACCTGGCTCGGATCATTCTCGTTGAGCGCGCCGTCGTTCAGCTCGTAGCGCACACCCAGGTTGAACGTCAGCCTCGACGTCGCAGTCCAGTCGTCGTTCGCGAACACTGAGTATGTGCGCTGCATCCGGTTTCCTCCGAAGGGCGTGCCTTGGATGAGCAATGTCGGATACGTGCTCGGATCGGCCGAATCGAAGGCTGTATCGGTTTCGAAAAGGAAATAGCCGTTCGCGAAGTTCGGCGCCTGGAAATCGATGTCCAGGATTTCCGCTCCCGCCCCGAGCTTGAGCAGGTGCCCACCCTGCCCTTGCGGCACGTAGTAGGAGAAGGTGTCCGTGAACTGTAGCCGGTCATCGGTGCGATCTTGCGGCAGGAAGAAGGCGCGGCCCGAATACGAGCTCGGTCTCTCTTCGAACGATCCCTCCCCCGTCGATTGCAAGTCGACAGCAATCCGGTGCAGGTGGACCACGAATTGATTCTGGATCGCGCTGCTTCCCGTCCAGTCGTGGGAAAGCACCAGGGAATGCTCCGGCCCGTCCGTACGCACCCGGGCCGATCTCGCGGTGAGCCCGGGCGGGAAGTAGGAAAAGAATTGGTCGCGGTACGAGCTGAATACATAGCGCGCGCCTAATCGGTTGGCGGTGTTCGGGCTTCCGTCCAATCTGACCAGCACCCGATCGAGGTTGATGTCGACGTCGATCGGGCCCTCGATCGCTGGATTGGCTCCTCCGGTGTCCACGGTCTGCGTCTGCGTGCTGCCGGCGCCATCGTAGGCCACGAAAAAGTGGGCGACGTCCTGGCGGATGGGGCCTCCGAAGGAGAATCCGTACTGGGCACGATGCGAGGGATTTTCCTGTCCACCGAAGAAATCATCTGCTACGAAACTCTCGTTCCGGAAGAAACCGAAGGCACTGCCGTGGAACTCATTGGTTCCAGATTTCGTCAACACGTTGATGACGCCGCCGCTGCCGCCACCGTACTCTGCGCTGTAGCGCTGCGGCAAGAACTCGAAGGCCTCGACCGCCTCGATGGGCACGCTGCTGAATGGGAACCCGATCGCAGGGTCGTTGATGCTCCCCCCATCCACGTTGACCATCGTGTCCTGGCCCTGGTCGGGCCCGACGCCGATCTCAGTTATCTGATCGTACCCGCCGCCACGCCGCGCCGGAAACACGCCCGGGGATAGGTAGGCGAGGTTCAGCACGTCGCGCGCATCGATGGCGAGCTTTTCCACCACTTCAGCAGGAATCGTGCTGCTGAGGTCGCTCTGCGTCACTTCGATCAGTGGCGCTTCTCCCACCACCTCGATCGTTTCCTGCACCATGAACAACTTGAGCTGGGGGTTGAGCGTCACCGTCTGGTCGAACCCGGCGGCGAGATCCCGAATCTCCAGTTCTTGAAAACCTTCCTTGCGCACGGTGAGCGTGTATCGACCCGGCTGCAGCTGCTCCACCCAGTAGGTGCCGTTGTCGCGAGCACGGGCGACGCGTCGAAACCCGGTCGCGGTGTTGACAAAGGTGAGCTCCGCGCCAGGCACAGCCTGCCCACGCTCGTCCCGTACCATCCCGGAGAAGCTCGCACCTGGAGCCTGAGCGTGACTTTCCTCGCCAGCTACAAGACTGCAAAGGACCACCATCCAGAAGCGAATGCGGAGCCCCCGACGAAGAACCAACGGCAATAGGTTCATGTGCATCTCCTTCGCGAGATAACCGCTCGGCGTCTCGACGGTGACGTCCGGGCCGGGCGCCACCGCCACATCGGAGAGCACAACGAACAGTCGTGGAGCCATGATCACGAACGTCGCCACGCACCTGCTCTCCAGAGCGCGGGTGTCCAACCAACTGGTGTTCTGCTCTATCGAGAGCCTAACAGCCAACTGCGCTCAGTGGAAGAAGCGCAATCGAAGGGCGCGCTGGCCAGGTCCATCCATCCGCACGCACATTCTTTGCCGAATTCCTTTGTTGCCGAAGTGCCCGGGGTGTCCCGACACCATTTGGATCTTCAGTAGTTATACCGATGCTTCGACTCGTCGCGTCCAAGCACTGTGCCTACACCGGTACTGACCAGCGGCTAGCGGGAGACCCGCCTGTACCAAGCCCCGGTTCCTCCTGTAGAGTTTTCGAGCGAAGCCTCCAGGACGCGGCTTCCGGAGCGTCCCTCCGGGCTTGTACGGAGTTTTGAATGGTCGAACGAGATGTAACGACGCAGATTCTGCGGCAAGCCGCCGAAGGTTCACCGGCCGCTGCAGACGAGCTCTTTGCGGTTTGTTACCAGGAACTCCGTCAGTTGGCTCACAGGTGCCTGGCCAGCGAATGGTCGGAGCAGTCGCTGCAAACGACGGAGCTGGTCCACGAAGCCTACATACGGCTCGTCGACGCTCCCCAACTGGATGGGCGCAACCGCGCCCACTTCTTCGCCATTGCCGCTCGCGTCATGCGCCGAATCCTGGTGGATCACGCGCGCAGCCGTCACGCCGCCAAGCGCGGCGGCAAGGCTCGACGCATCCATCTCGACGACACCGTGACAGTGCCCGTGGCTCCCAGCGGCCCGGATATCGTTGCGATCGATCTCGCCCTATCGCGCTTGCAGGAAGAAATGCCCGAGAAGGCCCGCGTGTTCGAGATGCGTTTCTTCGGAGGCATGACCTCCGACGAAATCTCCTCGGTCCTTTGTGTTTCGACGCGGACGGTCCGGCGCCACTCCGCCTACGCCCAAGCGCGCATGTACGAGCTGATGCAGGACTCGACCTGAACACCGAACAGTGATTCGCAAAGCTTCCTGCGGTGCGGCAAGGTGGAGCTCACGGTGGATGTTCGGGCACACGAGGCGAGCGCCATTCGGGATTTTGTCATCGCCAGTCGCCGGCGGCGACGAAGGCACCCCAGTAGAAGGGGTGCGTGCTCTCGCCACGGGCGCGGCGATCATGAAGTACCGCGAGGCTCGCATCGCGCACGGCAGTCGCCGTCGATCCGTTGCGCACAAAGCGCGCCTCGTACAGTTCCCGCATCCATCGGCGCGTCGCTTCGTCCTCGACACCCCAGAGACTCATGACCAGTGTCCTGGCACCGGCCACCTGGAACGCTCGTCGCAGGCCGAAGACTCCCTCGCCCGCCTTGACCTCCCCCACCCCGGTCTCGCAGGCAGAGAGAACCACCCACTCCACTCCGCTCAAGTCCAATGACGCGATCTCCTCGGCGGTCAGGATGCCATCCTCTTCGTCTGGTCCAGCAGCGCTCCGGTGGTTCGCACCCGCGAGCGCAAGACCGGACAACAACAATGGGTTCTCACCCACGGATTGTGTCGCGGGTTCCATTCCAGGAGTCACGCCGCCGATCCCGCGCAGCGCCGCGAACGTCGAAGCGCAATCACCTCCCAGGAAGAACCCGTGTGTCGCCAGGTGCAACACGCGATACGATGGCGCTTCCTGCTTGAACGCTGATTCACTTGCAGCAGGTCCGGTCAAGTGCTTCGCTCCACCCGCTACCTTGGACCAAAGCGCAACCAACTCCGCCACCTCGCGTCGAGCGGCCGGCAAGGGATCGAATCGCAGCGACTCGAACGTGCCGCACGAGGAGCGCGCTCCGCGATAAACCCCGGCGGCAACCGCTGGCGTGCCATCCGACTCCCAGGCAACCCGCGATGCGGACGCAGCCACCTGCATCGGCTCGGCCTGCGTATCGCGCGAAGGTCTTTTCCTCGACAGCGCGGCGAAACTGGAGGTGTCGTCGTACGATGGCCCGCCGAAGGCCAGAAGGCCGCGCCCCTGGACGGGCTCTGCACTCGGGTGCAACAAGTCTCTCTCGGCCGACAAATAGTGAATGACCGGACCACTCTCCACCAGGTACTCCGACTCGCCCACCGGCAAGGCTGCGAAGTCCACCAAGTGCAGCGCCCCGTCGGGCACGACGAACACCTGATGCGCACCTCCTAGATGCGCAACCACTGGATCCCACACTGCAGACCGCAACGCTGCGCCCACATCTCTGTACCTCGTGTCGGCCGCGACACGCTCGGCCTTCGACTTGCCAGGGGGCGCCGAGACTTCGTGATGCCAGCGGCGTACATCCGATTCGATGCGATCGGCGGCTCCGAGATCCACGATCGCCGGTTCCGATCGGCCGGCGATGAGAACGAATGCCAAATACGAAGGCCTGTTGCCCTCCACGATTGAAACCCCTTCGGCGACTCTGGGCTCGGGCATTTGCTCGTAGCGGACGTAGGAAACGAGCGCAGCCCCCGGAGGAAGTGCGGCACCCACTTCCTCCAGGCCCGCACGGCCGAGTGCCAGCTCCGATTGGAATTCGGCGCTGCGCGTGGCGAGATCTCCCTCGATCTGGTCCCGTTCCTTCTGCAACGTCTCGATGGTGCCACGGAAACGCTCCGCCGATATCCCACGTTGCGGACCCGCGAAGACCACGTTCGCGAGCTTTCTCCGCGCGGCAGCCAAGGCGTCGAGCAAACGCACGGTCTCGGTGTCCGCGGCGTCGCCGAGGGCTCGGTGACGCCAGGCGATCTCGTCAAGCACCAGTGAGCGCGAGCAAACGACTGCGTCGAGAGCTTCTCTGCTCTCTACGATCTCCGGATGCCGCGCCGCGAGCGAAAGTACGACATCGAGCCCAGAGGCGCGTGCTGCAGCGAATCGCAGCGCCTGCCGCTCGTGAACCGAACGGATCAATCCCTGCAAATGATCGCGACCGAGTTGCTCGGCGCGCAGCGCCGTCGCAAATGCTTCCTCCGTCTCCTCGAGTTGGGCCAAAACCCAGGAGTAATCGCGCAGACTACGAGCCAGGAGTGGGTTCTTGTCCCCAAACGCTTCCTCCAGAACACGTAGGCCTTGAGTGTAATGATCTCGGGCTTGTTGGAGGTCGCCAGCCAGGGCACTTGCTGCACCCAGGCTGGCCAGAGTCTCGCCTCGGTAGGCGTGCTCGAGCCCCAGAAAAGTCAGAGACTCCTGCAAAACCCGCGTCGCACTCTCGTAGTCTCCGCGCGCGAGCAGCACCTTGGCGCGCTGCCGCCGGCATTGATCGTGTTCGTTCACTTCATTGGGGTTGGGCGCGTCGTGCCGCTCGTAGATCCCTTGAGCGCGCGCGAGTAGACTGTCCGCGCGCTCGAGATCACCGGTTGCGAATTCCACGGCGCCAAGGTCGCGCAGGCGGTTCGCAAATTCTTCATCCTCCGCCTGCATCGGGAGGATCTCGATCGACTCTTCGATCAGGGCCCGCACCTCCACGTAGTCCCCCGCCAGGAGAAGCAGCGACCACAGGTGGTACAGCGCCTGCGTGTATTGATAATCTTCGCGTCCCCGCATCTTCTCAGTGTCATCGAGAACTCGCTCGACGTAAGTCCGCGCAGTGGAGTAGTCGCCGAGGTTGATGTAGGCCGATGAGATGTTGCGCAGCAGGTTCAGATATTGATTTTTCACACGGTCATCAGACTTCCACGGATCAAGCTTCTCCACGATGCCAAGCGCCCGCTCGTAGTAGCGAAGAGATTCCGCATCGCGCCCCTCATGGGTACTGGTCAGAGCGCCGAGGTTGTTGAGGATGTGGACCAGGGCTCTGTGCGTGGGGGTGTATTCCTTCTCGAAGATGTCGAGCTGGCGCTCCCAACACTGGCGCGCCCCAACGAGATCTTGCTGGCTGATCGAGACCATTCCGAGTTGCATCAAAGTGCGACCAACGTCTCGATGCTCTGGACCGAGCACTGCTTCGCGAATCTGCAGCGACCGCTCGAGCATCTGTCGCGCCGCCTGATACTCTTGCTTGCGCCGGTACGAAGTCCCGAGCATGCTGAGCGTCTCTGCCACCTCCGGATGTCGCGGGCCGAGCACCTTTTCCTGAATCGCTAGGGCTCTCTGGAGGTTTTCCCGCTCTCCGTTTCCGTTTCCGTCTCCCAAAGCCCACTGCACACGGGCGAGGACACGCAGGCTCACCGCCAATCCCGGATGTTCCGGACCCAAGATGGAATCCTTGATTGCTACCGCACGCCGGGCCATTTCTTCCCCTTCTAGCCCAGGCGGATGTTGCAGTGCGATCGACTCGACGAGAACGTCCATGACCTCGGCCACCTGCAGCGAACGCCGGCCATGGCGCGATTCGCCAACGACAAGCAGCCGTCGCGCCAGACTCTCGGCCTTCGCGAACTCCCAATCCGCGACCAGTTGTCTCGCATCGTCCAACGCGGAGGCAGCCGAGTCGGCTGCAGCCACATCCGCCGGCTGCTGCAACGTCTCATCCTGCGGCGCGAAGCCACACATCACGAGGCAGCCCAGAATGCCCAAGCACACAGCGGATCGAAGCCCGCCAGGTTTCATCTTCAGCGTCTCCATTTGCTTCAAGAGACATTGTCCACCTCGGGCCGAGAAAAGGCCATCCAGCAACCTCGCCCACACTCTCAAAAACGCGAAACCCCACCATCCTGAACGAAATCCTGCGGATCGATTGCCAGGGTGCGGAGTTCTGATGAAGGGCCGACCCAAAGACCACGCCGTGATTGCCGGTCTTTTCCGAGATTAGCGTTCGCTTCCGCGCACGATGACGTTTCCACATTGGAGTTCTCTATCGCAGCCGCTCTCTCCGTAAGTTTACGGAGAGTGTCCAGACCGGGGGTTTTTACGGATGGTCGGCAAACGCCTGCTGTGGTAGAATTCCCAACGCACGATCATCGATGCCATTGCAGCTCTCTGTCTCTCGAAACGGACGGACCCGAGGGGGAGCCCTTGCCGGCGGGCAAACTGCATCCCACCCGGGCGACGATCATCGGACGCACACCTGACGTCACCGCAGGATCTTCGGAGGTACCTTCATGACAAAGACGACACTCCGGTGCCTCGTCGTTGGATTGACCTGCGTTTTGACTGTCGCCACTGCGGGCGCGCGGCCGTCCCGGCAGTTGCTCGAGCTCGTCGAGCCCGAGCTCGAACCAGACATCGTCGGCGACGTCGACGGCTCCAATCCCTCGCCACGCAAGGTGCTTCAGGACACGGTTTGGATCGCTACCTGGTCGTTCGACACCGGTGCTCCCTGCGACGATTCGGGCTGGACGAAAACTGACAACCGGATTCTGAACGACGGAATGAACTACTGGGGCGTCGTTTCTAACCATGACGGCAGCGGTGGAATCAGCGGCAACGCTGCTGGGTTGGGGTATGTCGCTCAGACTTGTTGCGTCGACGCGAATGGTTACGGCAACGACTGGTACCAGGGTCTGCGCATCACGTACTCGGGGCCAGCGAGCCTGTCGTTCGACTATTTGCTCGATTCGGAGCCCGATTTTGACTTCATCCGCGTCGAGAGCGATTCGGCATGTGCCTCCTTCGCACGTGTCGATTACGGCGCCACGCCGGGGAAGGCGGCTGCCAATTATCGTCGAATCCACTACGAGACATCTGGCTACGATTTGAGCGGAGTCGTAGCGAACCTCGCCCTCCCGGACTATGGGGCGGGGACTCATTGCGCCTACATCACGTTCTTTTCGGACGTGGCGTGGTCTCCGTGCGATGGGTTGCAACCTACCACGATCGGCAACGCAATCGTGATCGACGACATCTCGATCACCGACCAGAGCGGCACGCGAACCGAGAACTTCGGCGATGGCGATCTCGATCATGGTTGGACATTCGACAACGTCAAGGACAGTAAACCCTTCGGAGACTGGGGACGAACGTTCGCTCACATCACGGACAACGATTTGTGCACGGAGAACACGACATGCGCGTGGCTTTGGACCGACCATACGACACCGACCATCGCCAACGATCCGAGCATGTTCTTCGCCCCTGGCGGCTTCGTTGTGCGCAACTGGCTCGATCAGATCGTCGTCAGTCCCTGGGTGAGCCTGGTCACGACTCCCGCTGCAATGGGAACGGTGCTGCAGTTCCGGCGTTTCCCTGGGAACTTCTTCGGCCGCAGTCGCATCGTGGCGACTCAACGAGTGCGGTGGAAGTTCGACAAGGACGATGGGATGGGTGGCACCCTCGACTGTGTTGCGGATTGGCAGCATTTTGGCTGGAGCACCACGAACGCGTTCTCTTGGCTCACCGGTACAGTCGATCTTTCGGCCGCTCTCGATGCGTCGGCCAAGGACATTCAGATCGCGATCCGCACCTCCGATTGGCAATGGATCAACGCCGCCACACCGCCATCACCATTCCAGCCCGGCCCCGGGCCCTACCTGGATCGGGTTCGCATCGGCCGCCGGGTCCTGAGCGGTCCGATTCTCGGTGCTGGTCGCAACCAAGCCCAGGACTGTTTCCCGACCGAAATCCATTCTGGTGTGACACCGGCTGGCGAGCACCATCGTCCATCGACGGACCGGTTCGGAACCTGTGCATTGTCGATGAGTCAAGACTTAGGCGTCCGATTCAGCCCGAATGTCATCACGGGTGACTCCATCACTATCTTCGTGGACGACGCACGCGATGCCGGCGGCATCACAGCGGTCGAATGGTACGGTGTCTTGGCGGCCGGCCCGCATCAAGGCAAGGCGCCTGCGCCGTACGCTGTCGGAGCGAACGGTTTCTTCTCCATCGCCCCCGATAGCTCAAGATTTGCGGATGGAATTGTCATTGCGGGGGACTTCTTCATCGATGTCGACGACACCTACTTCCGCGGTGGGGACGTCCTGCAGTACGTCTGGTTGGCTCGTGATGCTGCCGGCGGCGTCCGATCCGCGCCGGAAGGATTGACCGACGCTCCCACATCGCCCACCGCGGCGCAGGAAGCGACTCAGGGCCTGTTCGAGGTCAACTTCCTCCCGACCATCAACTGGGACCCGGGCTATCTGGCTCGAATTGCATCCGATCCGCACGGCGATCTCGATCCCACTCAAACCGAGCTCGACGGATCGTCGCAGGCGAACTGCATCCTGTATGCCCAGATGGTCAATCTGTTCCGCCGCAGCGGCGACGTCAACCGCACCTCGTTCATGTACACCCTCGACAAGTTGGGCTACCGTGGGCACTACGACGTCTGGGATGTCATCGGGCTCGGGAACTCCAATAATCAGCTCGGCGGCCGTGCGAGCGTGGTTCAGGCCGAGGGATACAATCTCATCATCTACGACATCGGGAACCAACCGCCGAGTGGATGGTTCATGCCAGACGGATCCGATCTGGACACGCAGAAGGTCGATCAGGCTGGTTGGTTCCGGAGCTGGCTCGGGCAGGCCTCTTTGTCGGAAGCCAGTTACGCGACGCTGTGGATCCTGGGCAGCAATGCACTCGAAGAAAGGCCGACGAACCCGCTCTATGCCACCGACATGGGCGTCACCCTCGCACGCAGAGATCAGGGACTGAGCCTGACTCCCGACGTCATCGGCCAAGGAACATTCGGCTTCGATACCGGGTCGAATGTCGCCAGCCGCTCCTTCACCACCGGCAGGCGCGCTCAATTCAGTTTGAAAGGGGGATGCCCGACCATCCGCAACTACGATGGGCTCGGAGTCTCCGGAAGTGCGGTGAGCGTTTATCGCTACCGGAGCCCGAACAACGGCAGCCTGGGTGACGGTGCCATCGTAATGAAATCGAACCCGACTGAGAACTGGAACACCATCCTGCAATCGCACCCCTGGTTCGACATCGTCGAATTCTCGGGCGGGATGCCGAGCTCGCCGGAGGCGGACGACGACCTCCTCGCCACGATCCTGAGCGCGGTCGTCCCGCTGGATTGCCAGCACGGACCGAACACCACGGCGGTTCCTGACGGGCAGATGAGTCCGATACAGACGCGGACCGCATTGCATCAGAACCATCCGAACCCCTTCAACCCGACAACGACGATCCGCTTCGATTTGGCGAGAAGCGGTCATATGCGGCTGTGGCTTTACGACGTCGCCGGCCGCAGGGTGCGTACTCTTTTGGACGGGAAGAGGGAGGCCGGAGCCAACCAAACCGTGCTCTGGAACGGTCTCGACGACGCCGGGCAGCGCGTGGCGTCGGGGCTTTACTTCTATCGTCTCGAAGTGGAGGATATCGCGGTCACCAAGAAGTTGGTCCTTTTGAGGTAACGGCCCAGACGAGGGCAGTTCGTCCCGCTGACCCAGGGGTGCCAGTGGCCGACGACAAGCTCGAGTCCACCGCTTCTTTGCTCGTCCGAGCACAGACTGGGGATAAACGTGCCCAGAACGTGCTCATGGATCGGTTCCGTCCAGCCCTCCGCCGGATGGCGCACGGCCGGTTGCCCCGAGGAGTCGGCGGCGCGAAAGATACCGACGACATCGTTCAGGATACCCTCCTCCGAGCGTTTCACCATTTGGAAGGCTTCAAACGGCAGGGCGATGGGGCCTTCCTGGGATGGCTGCGGCAGATCCTTCTCAACCGGCTAGTTGACGAGGGTCGAGCAGATGGCCGCCGCCCTCCGATGACTTCCATCGGGGATGACCATCCCGATCATCGGAGGACGCCGATCGAGATCTTGATCGGACGCGAAGCAGTGGAAACTTATGAAAAGGCGCTGAGCCAGCTCTCGGAGGATCATCGAAATGCGATCATCATGCGTTTCGACTTCGACTACTCCTACGAGGAGCTGGCTGAGGCGCTCGGACGAAAGACGAAAGACGCGGCACGGATGCTGGCGGTGCGCGCCGTGATGCGACTGGCCGAGCTCATGGGTGAACCAAGTTGAAGTTGGGGGCGGCGATGCGTGATGACCAAGGCTTGCTCCTTCGGGTGGCGGAGTCGATTTCCGACCGGACGCCCGTAGATTGGGATGCCGAACTGGCGGCGCACCCCGAATTGAGACAAGCCCTCGCGGCATTCGAGAAGGTGGCGTTGATCACGAGCGGCGCTGCTCAGGGGTCGGAGAAGGGCCTCGCCCGGACGCTGGATTCACCGCACGCACCGGCACATCTGGAGGCCTGGGGCCGGCTGCGCATTCTCGAAAAGATCGGCGAGGGCAGCTTCGGCGAAGTCTTTCGCGCCTACGACTCCATTCTCGAGTCGGAGGTGGCTCTCAAGCTTTGGAAGCCATCGCCAGCAGCGGGGATGACGACGGATGAGTTCCTGGACGAAGCGCGCCGGTTGGCGCGGGTGCGCCACGAAAACGTGCTGCGTGTTCACGGAGCCGACACCTACGACGGCAGAGTGGGCATGTGGACCGAGCTCGTGCGCGGAGACACGCTGGAGAAGCTGCTGTCCCAGCGTGGTCGGATGGGAGCTGCAGAGGCCAGTGCGATCATCCTCCCGTTATGCCGCGCACTCGCGGCCGTGCATCAAGCTGGTCTCGTGCATCGGGACGTCAAGGCGAGCAACGTGATGCGCGAGGATGGCGGGCGCGTCGTCCTCATGGACTTCGGCTCGGGCGGCAAGCTGCCTGCGGTCGGACAAATCGACGTATCCGCCAGCACCAAGGGCACTCCAGCCGCGATGGCGCCAGAGCAGCTCCGCGGCAAGCTCGCTGGCCCAGCGACCGATATCTACGGTCTCGGCGCGTTGATGTATCGGCTCGTGAGCGGTGCCTATCCCGTCGAGGCCGACAATCTCTACGATCTGGTACACAAGCACGCCACACAAGGCGCCGTGCCGATTCGAGACCGCCGACCAGACCTCCCAATCGAGTTCGTGAGCGTCGTCGAGCGTGCCTTGGAGCCGGACCCGAAAAGGCGCTTCCAGACCGCGGGCGCGATGGAACGTGCACTTGCTGCAACACAGAGTCTGCCAGCCGTTGCTCTGCAATCCGACCCACGGCCGGCCGCCGAAATGCACCCGCAGCACTCCATCACGACGCCGGAAGCGAAGACAGCGACACGGCACCACGGCAGGAGAATGCTTTTGGCCGCAAGCGCCGTCACCGTTAGCGTCATGGCGATTGCGGCTGTATCCCTGCTTCTATTCCGCCCTGACGTGGAGCCATCTTTGCAACGCGACTCTGCCCTCCCGACCACATCGCAGCCGATCCACGATGAGCTTTCCGCTGGATCGACTGGCTCGCAGAGCCTGTCGGGAGAGCCCACGCCGGCAAGCGATCCGCATGGTGGCGGAATCCAGTCGGATATTGCGTCGGAGGTGCCATCCGGAATCGCGCTGCCGGCGGTGAGCGCGAAAGCACATCTCTTCCGCGTCACCCCGTCTGCCCACGAGAGGTTGCTGCCGGGCGGCCGGATCGAGGTGGGAAACGCCATGTTCCTCGAGTTCGAAGCAACGGAGGCCATGCACGTCTATGTCCTCAACGAGGACGAGGCAGGAACTGTGTATGTGCTGTTCCCCACCGCGGCGTTCGACGCCAGGAATCCACTGCCGCCTGGCGTCGTGCATCGTCTCCCTGGGACGAGCCATGGTCAGCCGGTCTATTGGCAGGTGACGAGCAGCGGCGGGCGCGAGCACGTCATGGTAGTCGCTTCTCGGCAAGCTCAACCCGCGCTCGAGGCCGCACTGTCGCGCATCCCGCAAGCGCTCGCGGGAAGGCCCGTGGTCTACGGAACACTCGGAGACTCGACAGTGGTCGCATTGATGCGCGGCATCGGCGGCGTGTTGGCCAGAGAACCCAGTGCACACTCCTCGAGCCCGTCGCGACTCTCCGAGATCATCGACCATCTCGGGGGTGCGACAGCGTCCGCGAGCGACCCCTGGGTGTGGAGCATTCAGTTGGAAAACCCTGGCAGATGACGAGGGCCCTCGGCTGGCGCCAGAGGAAACGCAATGAGTCGAATCCTGCGCATCGCGGCGCTCGTTGGCGCGGTGTGGATCGTGCTCTCGGGGCCTCGGACGTTCCCGGAGCGTCTTGCTGCAGCCCCGATGCAAGGAGAACTGCGTTCCAACACCACCAAGATCGAGGAAATGCTCGAGGAGGCCTACATCCTCCGCCTGGCACAAGAGCCAGGGCGAGCCGACAGTGTATTGGTTCTGGTGCTGGAATCCGCCGCGAGTCATCTACGTGAGGCGGAAACTCGAGATCCACATTCGCTCGAAACGGCGCATGTCCTGGACCTCATTGTGCGCGCTCGGATCACCGGCGGCCGCGGGCGCGAGCCAGAGACGCTCGAGCTCGCGGAACGCGCCCTGGCAACGAAGGAGCACATTCTTCCCTCGGATGCACTGGGTCTCGTTCCCAGTCTAGTGAATCTGGGACGGGTGCACAACGCATCACAGTTCGCGAGTGCAGGGCGAGGAATCCCATCTCTGCGCCGCGCACTCGCCATCATGGTTGCATCCGGTGATTCGACGAAACTAGATTTCCCTCGTGTCCTCTATTCTCTCGGGTCGGCGCATGCTCTGACGGAGCAGCCCCTGCAGGCAAAGCCCTACCTTATGAGGGCAACCGCCATCTGGGAGCAGAGCTTCACGGAAGCCGAGAAACGAGATGATCACGAGGAGGCGAAGAGGCTGGCACTCGAGATCGCGCGGATCAATCTCCCGTCGGTTCTCGAAATGTTGGCTGAATTTCCGGAATCGACCCGCGGCTTCGAGCGCTGCATCCAGATCACGCAACGCTTCTTGGGACCAGACAACAAGGGGCTTGCCTACCTTCAGATGCGAGTCGGAACCCTCTACTCTCTGCTCGGGGACCACGATGCCGCACGAAAATTCTACGAGGAGAGCCTCGCAAACAGCGAGCGGTGCTTTGGGCCCGAGCACGGTCAGACTATGCAGATCCTTGGGAACTATGGTGAGTGGCTCCTAAAGTCTGGCGATCTACAGGGAGCACGCCGGCTGCTGGAGCGTCAGTTCGAGGCTCGGACGTCGGACCCTTGGCGCCAATGGGCCGGCCGCTGCCATCTCGCCGAGTTGGAGATCGCATGTGGCAACGATGAGCGCGCACGGCCACTACTGGAAAGAGCGCTCGTGATCGCAGACAGCTTGCAAGGAAGCCACCATCTGTTCACACCGCACGGAAGCGCTTGGAATATGGAATTACTCGCAGGCGTTTTGGGACGTGCTGGTCATGACCAGCGCGCCATCGCTCTGTACGAGCACACGATTGCAATCTGTGAGCAATCCTTGGGTCCGAAAAGCCCTGAACTCGTCAGCTGTCTGACCGGTCTCGCGAGCTTGGAGGACTCACGTAGCGAGGAAGCGCACGCCCGCGAGCTCGCCGTCCGGGCGGAGAGCATCGGGCGGGAGCATTTACGTCTTTTGGCGTCTTCACTACCCGAGCGGTTGGCGTTGGACTACGCCTCGGCACGACCTGGGGCTCTCGATCTGCTACTCAGCATGGCATCGCGTTCGCATGATTCGCAAGCTGTGTCCGCTGCGTGGGACGCCAGGATTCGTTCGCGCGCGCTGGTTCTGGACGAGATGGCGGAGCGACATCAGGCCGTGATCAGCGCGCAAGATCCCGAGGCGACAGCCTTGGCCACCCGGCTCATGGAAACCCGGCGGCGCTTGGCGTATCTCTCCCTGCGGGGCGGGGAGAGCGACCGCGCGGTCCTCGAAGAACTCCAACGCGAAAAGGAGGCGGCCGAGAGCGCGCTCGCAAAGGCGAGCTCGACCTTCCGAGAACAGCAACGTCGAGACGGTGCGGGGCTGGCCGAGGTTCTCGCGTTTTTGCCACCGGGATCCGCACTGGTGGCATTTTCGCGCTTCGAGGATCGACGCGGGATGCAGCTCGCGAGTACGGCGGACGAGTCCTACCTCGTCTTCGTTCTGCGCACCGGGGGCGCAAGCCCAAAGCTCATCGCCCTCGGACGCGCCGCGGAAATCGACTCCCTCGTTTCACGATGGGGTGCTGGGGTATCGCGCCCACCCGCGGCCAAATCCGACCTGGAACGCGCCTGCCGCGTCGCGGGTGAATCGTTGCGCCAGCGTGTGTGGGATCCGATCGTAAGCCACATCGAGGGCTCGACACGTGTCTTCGTGGTGCCGGACGGAGCGCTGCACCTCGTGAACTTGGCGGCTCTGCCGGTGGGAGAAACAGAGTACTTGGTCGAACGCGGTCCAATGCTGCACTTCTTGTCCGCCGAGAGAGACCTCTTGCGTCCGAGCATGGAAGCCGGCAAAGAAGGACTGCTCGCTCTCGGCGGGCCGGACTTCGATGCGCGCGCCACCGGAGAAGTTGCCATGGAGGCCCCGGCATCCGCGGCAGTTTCTGTGTATCGCGGTGAACGCACGGGATGCGTGGATTTTCGGACGCAGCGGTTCGAAGCGCTCCCGGGAGCGAAGCAAGAAGCACTGGAGATCGGTGCGCTTTGGCCCGGGCCGGTCACGCATCTGACCGGCAGCGACGCGAGCGAATCGGCGTTCAAGGCGTTGGCACCACAACATCGGGTGCTTCACGTGGCTACCCACGGCTTCTTCCTCGGCGGGCGCTGTCGCTCGGCGCTCGATTCGGCCCGCGGCTTGGGAGGTGTGACCGGCCCTGGCGCTGCACCATTTGCAACGACCAGCCCGCGCCACGGTGGCGACAATCCGCTCTTGCTCTCGGGCCTGGTGCTCCAGGGAGCGAACCGGCGCGACGAGGCAGGCGCGGACGACGAGGACGGCATCCTGACCGCAGAAGAGATCGCCTCGTTGGATCTGCGCGGCGTCGAGTGGGCGGTGTTGTCTGCCTGCGAGACCGGCGTGGGCGAGGTGCGTTCTGGAGAAGGAGTTCTGGGACTTCGCCGTGCCTTCGAAGTCGCGGGCGCACGATCGCTGATCATGAGTCTCTGGGGCGTCGACGACGAGGCGACGCGCCAGTGGATGCGCAAGCTGTACGAGGCCCGCTTCCTTCGTGGCGCGAGCACCGACGAAGCGGTGCGCGCCGCGTGCCTGGAGATTCTGGCGGATCGCCGAGCTCGCGGCCAGACCACTCACCCCTTCTACTGGGGTGCCTTCGTCGCTGCGGGAGACTGGCGATGAAGGAATCAAGATACGTCGCGGCAACGATGTTGCTCTTCGTTGTCACCACTTGCAGAAAGTCACCGAACTGGATCCTTTCGATGCGTCGAGGGCTCTTGTGGGCGCTCCATCTCGTGCCCTCTCTCACCGCACTGGCCATGATTGCGACAGTCTCGGAGCCGCTCCTCGCAGCGGAGGAGGCTGTCGTTTCCTCCGCAGCACTGCAAGAATCCTTACGAACAGTCGGCCGTCTCCATGGCATCGACGAATATGAGCAAGCGTTCAAGCTCGCCAAGCGCGTCCTGGTCCTGGCAGAAGAGAAACTCGCCGTTGCCGAGGCGCACGATCCAAACTCTCTCGAGACCGCACGTGCTTTGGATCTTGTCGTGGGTGCTCGGAGGGTCGGCGGTTTCCTTCGAGATCCTCGCACGCTCGAGCTCGCAGAGCGGGCGCTCGCCATCAAGGAGAGGTTGCTTCCCGTCGACGATCCCGATCTCGTGCCCACCCTCAGAAGCCTTGCTCAGATCCGCACCGTGGAAGGAAGTACAGGTGCTGTTGCTGGGATCGTGCTCTACCGGCGTGCGCTTAGCATCCTGATGGCATCGGGAGACTCATCCTCCGTCTTCGCCGGGCTCCTCGGTGACGTGGGACTCGCCCATTTGCAGGCCGATGAGTACTCGCAGGCGAGAGCGAACTTGGAGAAAGCGCGGGACCATCAGGAACGGCTGCTGAGTGCGACCACTGTCCATGCCGACAGCGATGCTGCGCGAAATCTGGGGTTGGGCTTGAGTCTCACCCTGCACAATTTGGGGTTTGCCCTCGACAAGATGGCTGATTACCCAGCTGGTATCCGAGCCCTCGAGCGCTCGGTAGCGCTCAGGAAGAGATGGCTCGGTGCCCAGCACAAGAACCTCGCGCTCCCATACCTGCTTCTCGGCGCCCTCCATACCTATCTCGGCGACTACCAGGCCGCTACGCAGAACTACCAAGAGTCGTTGTCGATCAATGAACGTGAATTCGGCCCCAAGAGCGGGGAAACGGCGGTGTTGCTCATGGACCTTGGCTGGTCGCTCATCCGTGCCGGTGAATTAGACGCTGCCCGCCCGGTCCTTGAACGCCAGTTCGAGATCATCACGCAGGATTCATCGATGTCGGGCTACTGGGTCTCCGTGGCGCACGTCCGCCTCGCCGAACTCGAACTTGCACTGGGCAATGACACCCGGGCTCGCGCGCTGCTCGAACGCGCGGTGGCCATAGGCGACACCAGTCTCGGTAAGGGATACTACACACCGTTCATCCATGCCTACAACACGAGCCTGCTCGTTCCCCTGCTCGTTCGGGCCGGCGAGGTTGACCGCTCCGTCATGCTCTCTCGACAGGTGATCGAAGTCTACGAGAGCGTGCTCGGTCCGGAGCACCCCGAACTGGCCACATATGTCTCGAACCTCGCGCTTCTCGAGTATGCGCAGGGCGAGATGGCTCGCGCATTCGCGCTCGCTTCTCGCGCAGAAGGAGTAGGCCGCGAGCATCTACGCCTTACTGTCGCTTCTCTACCAGAGAGGCAAGCGCTGAGCTACGCTTCGGCGCGGATCTCGGGATTGGACATTCTGTTGTCAGTCGCCTCACGCTCGAACGATGCGCATCTGATCTCGACTGCATGGGATGCACGGATCCGTTCCCGTGCCTTGGTGCTCGACGAGATGGCCCAACGCCACCGCGTGACAGTCACTGCTGACGAGCCCCAGATCGCTGGACTGGCCGCGCGACTCTTCGATGTGCGCCGTCGCATGGCATCCCTCGCGCTGCGTGTGGCGCAGGAGGAGGATCGAGCCATCATCGAGCAAATGCGTCTTGAAAAGGAAGAAGCGGAGCGCGCGCTCGTGGAAGCGAGTTCTGCCTTTCGCGAACAGCAGCGCCGCGACAGTGCGGGGCTGGCCGAGGTTGTCGCGTCTTTGCCACCGGGATCCGCACTGGTGGCATATTCGCGCTTCGAGGATCGGCGGGGGATGGAGCTTGCGAGCGCAGCGGACGAATTCTACCTCGCCTTCGTGCTGCGATCCGGAGACCCAATTCCAGAGCTTGTCGCCCTCGGACGCGCCGGCGAGATCGACACCCTCGTTTCACGATGGGGTGCCACGGTATCTGACCCGCCCACAGCAAAGACGGGCATGGAGCGCGCCTGCCGAGACGCGGGTGAATCGCTGCGCCAGCAAGTGTGGGATCCGCTGGTCACACACCTCGAGGGCTCGACACGTGTCTTCGTGGTGCCCGACGGAGCGCTGCACCTCGTGAACTTGGCAGCTCTGCCCGTGGGAGAAACACAGTATTTGGTCGAAAGCGGTCCAATCCTGCACTTCCTGTCGGCCGAGAGAGACCTCTTGCATCCGAGCATGGAAGCCGTCGAAGAAGGACTGCTCGCTCTCGGCGGGCCGGACTTCGATGCGCGCGCCACAGGAGCATTGGCCATGGCGGTGCCAGCAGCCCATGCCGGTCCTGTGTATCGCGGTGCACGCACGGGATGCTTGGATTTTCGTACGCAGCGCTTCGAAGCGCTCCCGGGAGCGAAGCAAGAAGCACTGGAGATCGGCGCGCTTTGGCCCGGGCCGGTCACGCATCTGTCCGGCATCGACGCCAGTGAAGCGGCGTTCAAGGCGTTGGCACCACAGCATCGCGTGCTCCACGTCGCAACGCACGGTTTCTTCCTGGACGGGCGTTGTCGGTCAGCCCTCGACGCGGCCCGGGGTCTCGGAGGTGTCGTGACGGGACCGAATATCGTCCCGACTGCGGGAGCACCGATTCACCCGCGTTCGACCGGCGACAATCCGCTCTTGCTGTCGGGATTGGTGTTCCAGGGAGCGAACCGGCGCGACGAGGCCGGCGTAAACGACGAGGATGGAATCCTGACCGCAGAAGAGATCGCCTCTTTGGATCTGCGCGGCGTCGAGTGGGCGGTGTTGTCGGCCTGCGAGACCGGTGTGGGTGAAGTGCGCTCTGGAGAGGGTGTTCTGGGACTGCGCCGCGCATTCGAAGTCGCGGGTGTACGATCGCTCATCATGAGTCTCTGGGGCGTCGACGACGAAGCGACGCGGCACTGGATGCGCAAGCTGTATGAGGCCCGCTTCCTTCGTGGCGCGAGCACCGACGAAGCGGTGCGAGCAGCGAGCCTGGAGACTCTGGCGGATCGCCGTGCTCGCGACCAAAGCACTCACCCCTTCTACTGGGGCGCCTTCGTCGCCGCCGGAGACTGGCGATGAGCCGACCACCCGCCTGATGGATCGTCGGGCAGTGCGCAACACGCCCACTCGATTGTCGGTTTTCAGGACCTTTCCCCCCGGGTTTTTCAGAAGCTTTCCCCCCCTGGTTCCCGGTGGCGTAGCGAGCTGAGCTTGTCCTACCTCCTGTCCGGTTGTCCAGTCAGCTGATCATGTTTTCTTCGATTCCGTGGTCGCGGTGGGACGGCGGAATCGGGGGTACTTGGATGTATCCCCGGATCCAATGCGCTCGTCCTGAGGCGATTGTGAGCGTCGGTTTTTGCATCCTGGTCTGCATCTGAGAGTTTTGGCTTCTGTCTGCTTCTGTAAGACTCGCCCTCGATGACGA
>CAZMNW010000045.1:0-94458 GCA_964567755.1 uncultured bacterium | reverse complement strand
CACCGCTACCGGGCCCCCGATACCCTACTCGCCTTCCTGGAAGGGCTCTGATTATGCCGCGTTCCTCGGCACGATCTCCGCCATCCTCAAGGGCCAAACGCACCTACGCGGCATAATCCGGAAGTCGGCATAATGCGAATTATGCCGAATTCGGCATAATTCACAGAGCACGAGGAGATTTTCGGGCGCGTTGTCGCCGCCCCAGCCTCGGTAATACAAGTGATGCACCTGGACGTTGACGCGCGCGGTGCATCCCGGCGCCATGCAGCGATAGTGGTCGCGCCGGAGCACGGGCCGGGTGCCGTCGCTCTTGAGGGCGTCGTGAACCATGACCCATTCTTCGAGGAGCGCCAGGAGCCCGACCCAGCTCGGCACGCGTTCGCCGTTGTGCACATAGTCCTGCGCGATGCGCGCTGCGGGCGTGAAGCGGCTTTGCTCCCCGGGTTCGGGCGAGCTCTGGACGCGATCGACGAGCACACGGCGCGCGGCTTCGATGCTGCGCAAGAAGGTGCTGGCCTCGGTCTCGGGCAGATGGAAGGCGAGCGGGACTTGCATGAGCGGTCCGCGATGGACAACGCGCTCGAGCAGCCCATAGCCGAGACCGAAAACGGAGTCGAAAGTTTGTCCGGGGCCGAAGCGCAACGAAGCGCGCCAGTCGGCGTCGCTCGGTGGCGCGAAGAGATGTGGAGCACGCGGGTCGGGCGGCGGAAAACGTGGAGCATTTCGATCATCGACCGCATCCGCCACTCGGGGACCGGGAAAACGTGGAGCGGAAGTCGATTCTGCGGCTCCTCGGCCCGGAAAACGTGGAGCAGAAGTCGATTCTGCCGGTCCGCGGCCCGGAAAACGTGGAGCAAGAGGGGTCAAGCTGCGTGCGACGTCGACGCATCGGAGCAGGTGGTTGCGCTTGACCAGCCGGATGTCGTCCCACAGGCCCTTCACGGTCCGGTCGCGAGCGTTCTCGATCCACTGCTTCTGGAGCGCAGGATCGGGCCGGGCGTTGCGCAAGGCGACGACGGCGCACTGGGTGGCGACGAGTCCTAGGACACCGTCTTCGAAGGCACCGCGGATCTCGGAGCGATGCCGAAGGCTCCGCGCCAGCCAGACGCGCTTGCGTGCGGTCGATCGTCCCATGCCGAGGCGTTCTTCGGCGTAGTGTTCGAGGTCCTCGAAGCCGAGCCATTTCCAGGCCCGGTTCTCGTCGAGCTCGAGCAAGAGATCGGCGATGTCCATTTCGATGGTGTTCTGCAGCCGGATGAGAGTCCCGAGAACCCCGGCGAGGCGCTTGAGGTCGCGCTTGCGTGACCAAGACAAGACCTGGACCCGAGCGTGCGCGATTCCATCCACGACCCAGGCCGCAGTCGCGGTCGCAACTCCATCCATAATCTCGACACCGAATTCGTCCCCAGCTTCGACCGTCACTTCAGTTTCGGCTGAGGCCCCAGTCCCATCCACGTCAGAGTTTCCAGCCTGAGATGCACCACCGAACTCGATTGCGAGCTTGCGTTCGAGACGCTCGAGCCGAGTCTGTAGTTCAGCGGACTCGGTCAGGTGTCGATGCGCGTTTCGGGTTGCCGGTGATGCGAGCTCCGAGATGGGCCCAAGCCCTGTGCCCAAGCCTTCGATCGCACGTTTCGCCGTAACACCTGCACTCAAGTGGTTCCAGATCTGTCCCGTGCGCTTCGGGTCGTTGCGACGGAGTCGGGGATGGTAGTCCTCCGGCAGCGCGAGCCCGCTGCTCGTGACCTCGGCGCCAAGCGCCTCGACGAAGGCCGTGGGACCGGCATCGAGACCTGCAACCGCGCGATAGAGCTCGAGCGCGTCGTCGAAAATGATCTTGATGTCCGGCGGCACCATCTGCCGCACCAGGACACGAGGCTCGTCGAGCGCATCCTCGGGCGATGTCTCGAATCTCGAAACCGGTGCCGCCGAGCCAGGCTCGTCACCGGGAGTGGGTTCGGTGGCACAGGCGAGGTGTCGAGCGACTTCGGTACGCAGCTCCGCGAACGGGATGTGCCGCGCGCGATCGATCCAGGAGCCCACATCAGAGGCAGTTGCCACGCGGCCGATCTGAATCGCCGCCATCTGTCCGAGAAGCGTTCCGCCATCGGTGCCACACAACGCCGCAGCGACCGCGGGATGCGTTTCGAGCGTCTCATGCAGACGCACGAGATTGTGGAGCCAACGCTGATCACGGTCGAGCCGTTCGCGGGCGAAGTCGAATGTGTTCTGGTATCCGCAGGCAATCCAAGCCTCGCGCTTCGTGATTGCGAACGCGGCCCGGGCCATCGGGACGGCGATGGAGTCGCGGAGAGCGGCGAGACGACAAAGCAAGCGATCGCCGGAGAGCACTGTGAGCGGGATCGACGGCTGCTTCATGGCAGCCCGAATGCCGGTCACACGCATGGCGCTGGCTGCGCTCGCTGCGAGCGCGGCGGGAAGGGCGAGGTCGGGAGAAGCGCAATCTGCTCGGCACTCGACAGAAGGCGCCGTAGCGCCGAGGGAAGTTTGCGGTTGCAGCTCTGCTACGGTAGTTTCCGGCATCGCGATCTCCACACCCATGGTGATCCCACCTTGGGGAAAGCGGACTCTTTTGGGAGGAGGACGAACTGAATATAGATCCAGAGTAGTCGAATGTCAAGTGGTCAAGCAAAGTTATCGCTAACAATTGAGCGCAGAGCCTCGTTTCAAATAAATCCCGTGCCAACTGCGTATACGAATACGTGGATGTAAACGAAGGTGACAGCTCGCGCATGGGGATGCGTAGGTGTGAACACCGTCGACGACAGGGCGATGAGCCGCCCGTGCGCGGCGGGGTGCAGTTGCAGATCGCGCCGGTCGGCCTTGGGATGCGGCGCTCAGAAACCGATGCGCGGTGTGCACGGAGGTGACAGCACCAGAATTCTGGCGAGCCGAGCGCTTCATGGATCCAGTGCTGCGAGCGACGGGCGCGCGATGTGGATAACTCGTGTTGAATTGTGGACAGCGTAAGAATTATTGACACTGTAAACGAGATTCACACTCCGGCTGAGAGAGCGAGAGATATGGCTGAGAGAGCGAGAGATGCGTCTGGGAGAGCGAGAGATATGGCTGGAGAGCGAGAGATGAGAATGCCGGTCATGTTGTGGCGGGAAGCAATACCGACGGCGGTTGCCGGCGTTGCCGCGGCGACGGGGGACGTACATGCCCGTCGTCGTTGCGACCGTGGGACAAGGTGGCAAATGGCGCTGTGCGAGGTCGCGGCAAGCGGTGCTGGGCAAAGTGCCGTGCGGGGACGCGACGGCAGCGCCGCAACGTCCGCAAGGTCGAGCGCTGCGACCTGGCCCGATGTGCTCATGACCTCGCGAACGGAGAGACGAATGCGCGAGCGCCGCTGTGGTGATGAATGGCCTTCGAAGGAGGGCGTGGAGAGACGGGGCGCCCTTCGAGCATGCTGTGGATGCCGAAGTCGGCTGCTCAAGAGATGGCAGACGAGCATCGATCATCGCGCGCTGGACGCGACGCGGAAGAAGCGCGTCTATTGTGTGCATGCCGCCGCACAGTTGTTGGCGCGGTGGGGACGCTGCATAATCGGATGCACCACCGAAGAAGCGCGCTGTGTGCATGCTGCCGTACTGTGCTTGGCGGGGCGCCATGGAGGCGCGTGCGGCCGGGTGTTCAATGGCGAACGAAAATGCGACGGATGGGCTGCATCGTGTTTGATGGCGATCGAGCATAATAGACTCCCGACGGAACGAGCTTGCCTTCCGAATCGCGTGCGTCCCAGCGCCATGTTCCTACTGATGTTGTGTCGAGCCGGCGCACAAGACGGCCGCGCACGTCGTACAGCGACACGCTCGTCGCCGAAGAAACGCCCCCAGCGTGCGGCGTCTCGTCGGCCGGCGGCGGCAGAGCGCCTTCACCTGGCCGAGTCGACGGCAGGTGCCGGATGTCGTCGATCTGCCAACCGCCTTTCGGATTGGGCAGATGCGCCGCCCTGAAGCCGGAGCGGGATGAGGACGAGTTCGAATCCGCGTCGGGAGCGAGCGGCTGCACGAGACCGATCCCGCGTGTCGTCGCGACATACAGCGAGCCGAGCGCATCGACGTCGAGAGCGCGAATCTGAGCACCCGGAAGGCCGTCCAGGACTCCGAACAACCGCCACACGCCGCGTGGGTCGAGGATCCACAGACCTCGGTGCGTGCCGGCAGCGATGGTCGTGCCCCACCTCTGCACGTCGGTCACGAAATCGCTGGGAGATTCAGGAACCCGAATCACGTTCAAGCCGGTCCACCACGCGATGCCACGATCCGTCGCCATGACGATCCGACCGTCCGCCCCGCGGCTCAGGCGGCCGAAATGAGCGCCCACGAGCTCGTTCGCACATGGTGGAACGATCCACGTCCGGCCATCGTGGAATGCGAAGCCAGCTCGAGCGCCACTTGCCCACAGGGTGTCACCAGCGCTCACGACGTCTGTGACTTCCGAGGCGCCAGGCCAAAGCGGGAACCACTCCCACGTCAGGCCGCGACGTACGCTCAGACCCGAGCTCCCTCCGACCCAATGCGCGCCGCGGGCTTCTACCTGAGTCGAGATTTGCAGCGGTGCGCCTGCCACCGGGAAGAAGAGGAGCCGACCCGAGGAGGCTTTGTTGCTCACGCCGGAGACGCGGGGCAAGAATGCTCCGGCATTCACGCCTGCGAGAACGAAGAGACCCGAGGACGCAGTACCGGCGTACAGTTTTCCTTCCCTGTACAGGAAGCTCGTGATGTCGTCGGCAGGCAGGCCATCGTTCGCGCCCCATGGAATCCACGCAGAGTCGGCGAAAGTGCTTGCCAGTCCAAATGGATGTCCGACCCAGAGGGTGTCGCCGTGCGCCAAGATGGAAAGGCCGTAGTTCGCAGCCGGGCCGGCCGGCAGCGGTAAGTTGCGCCCAGTCAACGAGGCGATCGTGCTGCCATCGCTGTACCAGAGCGCATCGAAGGTGCTTGCGAGCGCGACAATGGGTCCCGAGATGCCAGAAATGCGCGCGACCGTATCTTCGGGTCGATCGGGATCGAGGCGTGCGAGACCGTCGTCGAGTCCAAGGTAGAGAAAACCGTCCTCGCTCTCGGCGAGCACGTGAATCCGGTGTCCGAGGAGCGGATGGCCTGCGAACGAATGAACGGTGAGATCCGCACCGATCCAGGCCAGGCCGGCGTCGGTCGCCACCCACAGGCGGCCGCCGGAGTCGGTACGCACGTCACGCACGCGATGCGATGGCAGGCCATCTTCTTGAACGAAACGCAGCCAGCGGACCCAGGACCCGGAGGACCGCAGCAACCATAGGCCATCGTTGTCGAGCCCAGCCACCAGGCCCACGGGGAATGGCGGTTCGCCACTGTGTTGGAGAGAATCGACGGCAGGTTGCGAGGCCAAGGCACTGGGAGGGCGAGACCGAGGACTTGGGCCGCCGAGGGCGCTTGGCGCAGGAGTGATCGAAGGTTTGTTCCACACCGATGGGTTGCGAATTGTTGCGGCGTCGACCCAAGCATTCCAGTACGCGAGTGAAACGATCCGTCCGGATCGCGTCGGGACACGCAGCGAATCCAGGCGTTCTTGGTTCCAGGCGAGCAAGAGCCCGTAGGATCCGCCGGCGAACAAACGCCCGCCGGAACGTGCCATGCAGGAGTAGAGCGCCAAGCCTTTGTCGTCGTTGCGGGCACCAGGAGTTCGCCAACCACCATCGAACCAGCCGCGGGCGAGACCATTCGTGGTCGCGACGTCGAGCTCGTCACGGTCGGGAGGAATATCGACCGCGAGGGCAATTTGTGTGGGTAGTCCGTGAGCCGTTGTCACATGCTGTGCGCGCCCCGACGACAGATCCCAGAGCACGACTCCGCCTGCAGTCGCAGCCGCCATGATGTCGCCCGCACCGACAAGGGCGTAGATCGGTGCAGGGTGCGACCACACGACACCTGCGTGGGCATTCGAACACGCGATCAAGAACAGTAGCGCCGCAAAGACCCAGAGAGCTGGCGTCGCAGCGGCACACGCAGCTCGTTGCGGAAGTGGCGCGGTGGGTGGTGAATGTCGTGAATACACGCTGCGCGGACCCATCTGGGAAGAACGGGAATGTGCGGAGCCCAGGCAACCTCCGTGCTCACGGCGGTGACGACGCACCGCCGGAGCGAACTGTGTGCGGGGGACTGAATTAGCCTTCGCCCTGCACGAGGGACCGAGGTGTCCTGCGTGTTCGTTCGGTGACGGTGTGTACGGAAGACGTCGACGGCGTGTGCGGAGATCATCGGCGCCGGGCAAGAGATCGGGGCCGTCGGGGCCCGCTCGGGCGCACAGTGCCACGGCTGATCCAGGGCGTAATCACGATCCAAGCGTTCCCCGACATCTCGGATGGTGGCGAATCCGGCCTCGCGCGATCGGCCCGATCTGTGCGCTCGTTTCTCGTGGCATCGCCTACCAGACCGGAGGAGGGCATTCCGCTTGGAAGCACGATCCTTGCTTCTCCAGTGGGGGGCCTTCTTCTCGAGGGTCTTCCTCTGGTCGCCGGGGAGGCGAACGGGATGCTGCACACGTTGCTCGGCGGAGTCATCTTGGCGAGTGAACTGACCGCGATCGTTCTTCCGATCGATTCGGTCGAGGTTTACTATTTGACGCGCGAATTCGCCTCCGTGATTCGCTTGGTCGAGGCGAAGGAGCATCCACCCATGCACGACCAGCTCTTGCTCGGCTGGTCGTACTATCGGCTTGGCGATATGAACCGCTCGAAAGCAGCCTTTCGCGGCGGGCTCGAAATCGCCCCCGCGAGCTTGGAACTCCTGAACGGTCTCGCCTACGCCCACTATCGCCTGGGCGAAGCCGCGGAGGCCGAGTCGGCTTTTCGCCAGGTTCTCGCGCGCAGCCCGGAACGTGTCGAGAGCCAGCGCGGTCTGGCTTTCGTGCTGTTCACCACCCAACGTTTCGACGAGTGCCTGCTGATGTTCGACAGCTTCTGGCGTGACGACCAGACCGACAGCGAGGCGGAGTACCACTTGGTGAAATCGGTGGACGGAATGTTGACGCGCTGGCAACAGGAACAGAAGACGCCGGCCCAGATGGTCGAGCAGGCGTGGCAGTTCGATGCCCAGGGACACCGCCGGTCGGCATTCGAGATGTTCCAATGGATCGTGCAGCTTGAGCCGTTCCATCCCGGCGCCCGCCTCGGTCTCGGCACGCTGGGGCCGGTCTTCGGTCACGAAGTCGAGGCACGTGCGGCGCTGGAGAGTCTGTTGCGGGAGAATCCCAAGGATGCGGACGCACGCGCCACACTCTCACGCTTGCACTTGCAGGCCGGTCGGTCCAAAGAGGCCGAAAAGGAGCTGCAGCGGCTGCTCGCGGCGCACCCGAAGGATCCGCGCGTTGAGACGTTGCGACGTGACATTGCCGCCCGGCGTGCGGGGGAGGCGGTGCCGTGAGCCTGGGTCATCGATTCCTGTGCCTCGCGCTCGCCATCGCCGCTATGGCGATGCGGGTGGAAGCGACGTCGGCGCAGACGGCGGCCAAACCCGCTGTCGCGGCGCAAACTCCCGCAGACGGCAGCGCCGCTCGCGATCATTGGATCGCCCAGGGCGATCGGCTGGTCGAAGACGGCAAGTACGATGAAGCGCGCGCGGCCTACTTGCACGCCGATGAAGTGCGGCCGAACGACCCGGCGGTCTTGGCGAAGCGCGCCGCACTCGAGATGCGGCGTGGGAACCCGGCCGAAGCCATCGATCTGTACGGTCGTACGCTGGCGCTGCAGCCGGGGTACTACGACTTTCGCATCGGCCTGGCGCGCGCGCTCGCGGCGGACGGGCGCTTCGATGCCTCGATTCGCGAGTGGGAGAACATCCTGCACTCGCATCCGGTGGATTATGTCGCGCTGCTCGGTGCGGCGCAGACGTCGGGCTGGGCGGGGCAGTTCGATCGCGCCATCGTGTTCTACGAGCGCTTGCTGACCCACCATACGCACAGCATCGAGGGCCTGTTGGGTTTGGCGAGCGTGCTGGCTTGGAACGACGAGTTCGAGCGCTCGATGGACATTTACAAGCGCGTGCTCGCCATGGATGCGAAGAATCGCGAGGCCAAGATCGGCATCGCACGTGTCTATGGCTGGCAAGGGAAGCTGCAAGAAGCGCGCGCCCAGTACGAGATGCTCCTTGGTGAGACACCGAACGACCGCATTTTGCTCGTCGATTACGCCAAGGTGCTGGCGTGGAGCGAAGACTACGACGCGGCGATCCGCATTTACGAACAGGTTTTGGCCGGCGACCCGGACAACACCGAAGCGCGAATCGGACTCGCGCGCGTCGTCGCTTGGAACGGCGACCTCGACCGGGCCGAGCAGATCTATGATGCGATCCTCGAAGAGCAACCGCGTAATCGCGACGCGGTCATGGGCAAGATCCAGATCCTGCACTGGGGCGGACGGCCGCTCGGCGCCAATCGCAAGGGTGCAAGCGAAGATGCGGCGCCCCCCAAGCCCGCGACGAAGAGCGACGACAAATCCGGCAATCGCTCGCCCGGATCGTGAGGACATTGCAGCGGTAATGTCCCGGTTCGACGACGCCACGCAGGCACATCGTAATGCGGGCGGAGCGGCCAAGAGCGCCGGGTCGAACACACGGCGCGGATTCTCGCCGGCGTGCAATGCGCGATAGGAGCTGCCCGGCTGGGAACGGTCGCAGCTCGAAACATCCCATTCGATCTCGAAGTCACCGCCCGCGCCGCGGACGTACGAGGCGGCTCGCGCCATCCGCGGATCGTGCGCACTCGGCCGAGCTGCGACGAGGCCGGAAGCGGTGCGTGGTACGTCCATTGCAGTACTCGGATGGAATCCACGCACGATTCTGCGACGACGGTCCAGGAATCGGAGCAGCTGGGAGGATCGAGAGAGCATGGCGCGCACCAAGACAATTCTCCTCGTCGATCAAGACAATGCGATCGTGAAGTTCGTGACCCTCATTCTCGAGAACGAGGGCTACCGTGTCTTTACCGCGCGCGACGGCGAAGAAGCGTTGCAGAAGATAGGTCAGGCTCGCCCCGACCTGGTGCTGCTCGAGATCGTTCTGCCGCACAAGAACGGCTATCAGGTGTGTCGGGCGTTGCGCGCGGACAAGGCACTGCGCACGCTTCCCGTGGTGTTCCTTTCGGCGAAGAGCCAACCCAGCGACCGCTTCTGGGCCAAGCGTGTCGGGGCAGATGGCTTCGTGGCCAAGCCCTTCGATCCTGCGGACCTGGTGCGCGAGATTCGGGCTCGCCTGCGCAAGCATCAGCTCGTGAACGCCTGATCCGCCGCGCACGGATGCAAAGGCGGCAAGCTTGCTCGACCGCATCACGACACTTCTGCTGCAGATCTGCCTGACGGCGGCGGGCCTTTCAATCGCCTTGTACGTCTGTCGCGAGTGGATGCTGCGCCTGCGCGAGCGGCGCCTGAACGCGCGCGTCCAGCACCTGAAAACTCTCTTTGCCGAGCTCGACGGCGAGAATGCCACGGCGTACCGCGCGGTACGCCGGCGCCGCGCCACGCTGCGCGACCTCGACGCGGTCGAGCGCCTGCTCGAAGAGCGCCGCCTGCAGCTCGGTCCCGCGAGCAGCGCCGAAGACATCCAGGCCGTCTACACCTCCTACGACGAGCTCGGCATTCTCGATCGCACCATCCACGTGTTGCAGCATGGGCGTCGCTGGGCCGAGCGCGCGTTCGCGGCGCGCGTTCTCGGCGAGATCGGCAGCGTCCGCGCCGTCGAACCGCTGGTCCAAGTGATGCGCAACACACGCGAGGAGGACCGCGACGTGCGCATGGCTGCGAGCCGCGCGCTCGGGCGCATTCGCGATCCGCGCGCGCTCGCGCCGCTGGTGGAAGCGCTCTCCCTGCCCGAGAGTTGGCTGCCGCCGCGTGTCGCCGAGATCATCTTGGAGTTCGGGGAGCCGGCGTGTGAGCCGCTGCTGCAGAAACTGGCCGGGCGCGGCGACGTCGGCGCTCGCGCCTGGGCGGCGGAGATTCTCGGCGAGCTCAAGCAACCGCGCGCCGTGCCGGTGCTGCTCGCGTGCCTCGGCGACCTGCACGACCAGGTGCGCTCGCGCGCCGCCAGCGCTCTCGGCAAAGTCGGCGACCGCCACGCCGTTCCCGACCTGATCCACCTGATGCTGGCGGATCCGGTGCCTTACGTCCGCATCCAGTCGGTGCGGGCTCTGGGCGCCATCGGGGACCCACGCGCGCTGCACCATCTCATCGAATCGCTCAAGGATGGAGAATGGTGGGTGCGCGTCCGCGTTATCGAGGCGTTGGAACACTTGGGCGAGCGCGCCATCGAGCCCTTGGTGATGGCTCTCGAGGATGCGGACACGGAGGTGCGCCAGCGCGCCGGCATGACGCTCGAGCGTCTCGGCGTGTTGGACACGCTCATCGAAAAAGTTGGTGACGGTGACATCGCGGCGCGCGAGAAACTCGTCGCCGCGGGGCAAGCGGGCGTAGTCGAGATTCTGATCGCAGCGCTGTCGCACGCCAACCCGCGCGTGCGTTACGCGGTGGCCGAGATCCTCGGCGAGGTGCGGCACGGATCGGTTGCGATCGCCCTCGTCGATCGCTTGCAGAAGGAGGAAGCGCCGCCGATCGTGGCCGAGCTGCTGCGGTCGCTGGCGCGGTTGCGCGAGGAGAGCGCTGCCGAGCCGATCAGCCGCTTGCTCGGACACGCCAATGACACGATTCGTGTCGAAGCGGTGCGGGCGCTGGAGCGCATCCCATTTCCGAATCCCAACGAGCTGCTGGCAACGGCCGTGCGCGACCCGCAAGCGCGTGTGCGCGCCGGCGCCGCGGTGGTGCTCGGACGCGTCGGCGATCCGAACTCGGTGCCGGCGTTGCTCGAGCTGCTCGGCGACTGCGACGCCACGGTGCGCGCCGAGGCCGCGCGTGCACTGGGTCTCTTGCGCGCCAGCGAAGCCGCGCCGCGCCTGGTGGACGCGTTCCACGATTTCGTCCCGGAAGTGCAAGTGGCCGCCGCTCGCGCTCTCGGGCAGATCGGGGACGCGCAATGCTTGGAGACTCTGGTGCGCGGTCTCGAGAACGCCAGCGCCGAGCTCGGCGATGCGATCGCATGGGCGCTGGGACAAGTGCAGTGGACCGATCCGGATCGGGTCATCGATGTGCTCTTCCAAGGCGCCGACCGCACCAGCCGTCTCGGGGTCATTGACGTGCTCGGACAGCTCGGCCACGCAGCGGGGCGCGAGCTCATCCGCGCCATGCTCGGCGATGCCGATGAAGCGGTGGTGTGCAAGGCGGTGCGGGTTCTCGGGGATCTCGAGGATCACGATGCCGTCACCGATCTGCTGGAGCTGCTGCGCAGCCCCGTGGAGGAGGTGCGCGTCACGACGTTGGATGCACTGGCGCGCATTCACGACGCCACGGCGCTCGTGGCACTGCGTGCGGCAGTCTTCGACCCGTCGGAACGCGTGCGCGGGCGCGCGGTCCTGGTCTTGAGCGCGCTGCGTGATCGTCCTTCGGCCGATTTGCTGCGCGGGGTCCTGGCGTCACCGCGCTCGAGCGACGAGATGCGCGGCTACGCGTTGCTCGGCCTCATGGCCCTCGACCGCGACCAGGACCTAGCGGCCATTCTCGAAGCGCTGGAGTCGTTCCCGCTCTTCGATTTCCTGCAGGACCGAAAGCGCAGTCACGACCCCCTCCTGCACGCCACGGTGGAAGCGGTGCGCAGCGAGCGCTCCCTCGAATTCATTGTGGCGTCGCTCCGATCACGCACTGAGCTGGAGGAAACGCTGCTGCAGAAACTCGAGACTTCGCAGGATGAACGCATGCGCGTCAAGATCATCCGCACGCTCGGGTTCCTGCGCAGTGCGTCGAGCTATCCGGCGGTGCTGCGCACGTTCCACAAGGACCCGAGCGAAGATGTGCGCATTGCGGCACTCGCGTTCCTCGGCGAGCGTGCCCCCCGCGACGAGTTCATGCGCCTGCTGCTGGATGGCATGCAGGATCTGCAGCCGCGTGTGCGCTCTGAATCGCTGCGGCGGTTGCATGACACCGACCTCGACAACGCACTTGCCGTCATCGTCTGGCAGCTGGATACGGAAGACGAGAACCTGCTGCTGGCGCTCGGCGAGTTCCTGGGCGGATTGGCGCCGGCGCGTGTCGAGGATTTCCTCGATGGCGTGATGGGCCATGATTTGTCGGCACGGGCGCGTCAAGCGTTGGTGCGCGTGCTCGGGCGCACACGACTTCGCGGCGCGGCGGCGCTGTTGGAGGCTTTCCTCGAAGACGGCTCCCCGGAGCTTCGGCGCACGGTCACTGGATCGCTGGGCCAGTTGCCGACGCGTCAGGCGCGCAAGCTGTTGCAGGCATGTCTGCAGGATCCCGATCTCGAAGTGCGCCGGCAGGCACTCGACGCGGCGGCAGCGCTCGGCGCGACGACGGCGCTCGCGACCTTGCGCGATGCGCTCGAGGACCCGGCCTGGGAGATGCGTCGCCAAGCGATCTTGCATTTGGCTCGGGTACGGCCCGAGGATGCGCTCGCCGACTTCCGCAACCTGGCGCGCGACGCGGAACCGCAGGTGCGCGCGGCGGCCTTGGCCGCGCTCGCGGTCGAAGGCAGCCAGGCGGTGGAGGAGATGGTCGGTCCCAAGGATGTGCCGCTCGTGGCCGCGGCAGTGCGCGAGATCCATGCGCTGGAGGTCCTGGAGAAACGCCTGGCGGCGTCTCGTCAAGTGGGCGAAAGAGTGGGGGCGCTGCGCGCGCTGTTCTTCCGCGATCCGCACAGCCGTGCGCGTGCGCTGGCCACGGCGCGGCTCGATCCGTCGCGCCGCGTGCAGGCAGTGGGTGCGCGGCTCGAGGAAGTCCTGCAGGTGTGGCTCATGTCGCCCGAGGCGGCGCAGCATTTGGGCGCCGCTCCCCTCGCCACGGTCACTGCACTCGCGCAGCGGGCGGGAGCATAGACATGGTTCACGACATCGCCTTGGCTCTTACTTGGCTGTTCTTGGTGTATTTCCTCGCCTACCACAGCTTCAACTTCCTCCTGATCGCGCTGGCGTTCATCGATGTGCGCCGTGGTTTGTGGCTGCGTGGGCTCGATGCTCCCGACCTGTTGCTCAAGTCGCCGTATACGCCGCCGCTGTCGATTCTGGTGCCGGCCTACAACGAAGCGGTCACCATTGGGGCGTCGCTGCGTTCGCTCATGGCGCTCAGGCTGCCGCGCTTCGAGATCATCGTGGTCAACGATGGTTCCAAGGACAAGACGATCGATGTACTGCAGGAATCGCTCAAGCTGCGGCGGCGGGATTTTCCGTATCGCCCCGGCATTGCCACGGCCCGTGTGCGCGGTCTCTACGAGGCCACCATCGACTTGCCGCCAGCGGTCGAGCGACTCATCGTCATCGACAAGGAAAACGGTGGCAAGGCCGACGCGCTCAACGCTGGCATCAACGCGTCGGCGTGCCCCTACGTCATCTCCATGGATGCAGATTCGTTGATCGACGACGTCGCTTTGTTGCAGATCTTCCGCGTCCTGCTCGAGCGGCGCGACGTGGCCGCGGTCGGCGGGCAAGTGGGGGTGGCGAACGGTTGCAAGATCCAGCAAGGCAAGATCCTGAAAGTGGGGCTGCCGAAGAGCAAGCTGGCGCGCTTCCAGATCATCGAGTACGTGCGCAGCTTCACCGCGGCGCGCACGGCGCTGTCGCGCATGAACGCGCTGCTCATCGTGAGCGGGGTGTTCTGCATCTTCGAGAAAGAGCTGCTGATCCGCATCGGCGGCTATCTCACCGAACACCTGAAATCGCGCCTGGTGCACGAGTACGCCGGGCGCGGCTCGAGCACCGTGTGCGAGGACATGGAGATCGTGGTACGGCTGCACCGCTATATCCACGAAAAGGGACTCGACAAGGTGATCCTGTCGCTGCCGTATCCGATCTGCTGGACCGAGGTGCCCGAGAACGCGGGCGATCTGTCCAAGCAACGCGGGCGCTGGTTCCGCGGCTTTGTCGAGATCCTGGTCTACCATCGGCACATGCTGTTCAACCCGCGCTACGGCAAGGTGGGGCTCGTCGGCTGGCCGTCGCTCGTGCTCTTCGATTTCCTCGGCCTCTTCATCGAGGCCTTTGGTTACCTGTCGTTGCCGGTGTTCGCGGCGTTGCAGATCCTGTCGTACAAGTATCTATTGTTGTTCCTCGCCATCGCCTTCGGCTATGGTGCCCTGGTTTCGATCCTGGCGATTCTCCTCGCCTTTTGGTCGGAGCCGGCGGCGCCAGGCCAGATTCAGGGCAAGCCGCTGCTGGCGTCGCTGTCGGCGCGCGAGATCGCCATCCTGCTCGTCTACTGCCTCTTCGAGAACATCGGCTATCGGCAGATGACCATCCGCTGGCGGTTCAAAGGCCTGATCGATTACCTGCGTGGCAAGAAGAGCTGGGAGAAGTTCGAGCGCATCGGTTTCAGCGAGCAACCGGCAACACCCGATTCGATCCCTGTTGCCAACGCCACCGCGACCGTCGCCTCCTAGCCGCGCGCGGCAACCGCCGCCATCCGCGACCCTCACATCACGTCACCGGCTCCAAGGAGGAACGACCGGTCCGTCGTTGCTCATGTCGGCGACCGTATGCGAACCGAGGCCCGGCCGTCGCGCACGAGACCATGCACGCTGTCCACAGGCATTTCGCCCGTGCCAACATTCGAGTGTCGGCCGATCATGGCAGAGCGTCGCCGTCGCGAGATGGGATCGGACAATGCGGGGAATTGGACTGGGGCCCGTGCGCGGCAGCACCCAGTGGTCGGAATGGGGCCGGGTCTTGCTTGGACGTGGCGGAGACCGGTTCCGTGGGGGAGCCGGTGGATCGAACCTAAATCAGCGGAGGCGCGGCAATGTGGCGGCGCACACCTTGGCTCTTGGTGTCGGCTTTGCTCGTGGGTTGCGTTCAAAACGGGATGGCTCCTGGGCCCGACGATGTCGGCGAGAATCCTCCCGAGCTGCAAACGGATCGTCTGCAGGTGATCAACGATCCAGCGCAGCTGGACGCGCGCGTGCAGTATCGTTCGAAGCCGCTATTCATCCGAATGAAGGAAACGCCGGGCCGCGAGGTCGCGCCTCCGTTCAAGTCCGAGGGCATGCGGTTGATTGAGGGCATGCGGTTGACCTTGGTGGCCGAAGTGTCGCCGCCCGAGGTCGAAGGCCACATCGTCCAGGCCAATGATGTCGACATCGACGGCAAGACGGCCGTAGTCGGCTACAACTTCGCCGGTGAGGTGTTCGCGGGCGCGGTGCAGGTGATCGACTTCACCCAGCCGGAGCGGCCGAGATTGATTTCGGAAGTTCTGTACCGTGATGCCGATGTGACCGCGGTGCAGATCCACGGGAAGCATGTCTACGTCGGGATGGGGAGCCTCGACCCGGCACTGCAGACGCCGGCGTTGCTCGAGGAGCTCCTGCTCACGACCACGGGCCTCGAGCCCACCGCGCGCTGGATCGATCTCCCGAGCTGGGTGGTCACGGACCTGCAAGTGCACGCCAACAACGTCATCGCGTCGGTCGGTGCGGCGCATGGCGGTGTCGCCTATGTCGACCGCAGCGGCACACAGCTGCGCATGACCGCATTCCGCGGCGAGGACGATGTGCGCGGGATCGTGGTGCCGAGCACCACCTCGATGTCGGCGGTGTGCGGTACGCGCCCGCGCATGGCGCAGCTCGGCATTCCCGGTTTCGGCGTCCTCGGCGGCCAGAGCGTCGACGGCTACAACTACCCGGACGCCAAGGGCACGATCGAAGAGCACGACAGCATCTGCTACCTCGGCGCCGGGGACGGCGGTTTCCAGGTGCGCCGGCCCGATGGTCTGTTGCTCGCTTCGCTGCGGCACGAAGCTTTCTCCGACAGGCGTCCCGAAGAAATGGTGACCAACGCGGTGTCGCTGCACGGCAGCCTCGCCTTCGTCGCCGCCGGCGCGCTCGGCGTGCAGGTCGTCGGCGTCGCCGGTGCGCGCAGCTGGGCCACGGGCGGTGGGCCCGACCCGGATGGGCTGCAAGTCCTCGGCGAGCTCGATCTCGACGACGGCTTCTCCAGCAACATGGTCAAGGCCAAAAACAACGTGCTCGTGGTCGCCGCCGGCCGCGGCGGCGTAGCCCTGGTCACGATGCAAGCGCGGTAGATTGGGTTCGCCGCGTCTTCGCGCGCTGGGAAGCGGCGTCTCTACCGCGACGCAAAATTACTCCTCCCCCTCATATGGGTACATGAATAGATAGGAAAAGTACCATCCTTCTTCTCCCTTCGCGTCGGTGCGGGAAGCCGTGATACAGAAGACTTCCTCCTCGCGTGAGAAGGCAGCCATTCCTTCCCCGGAAAGAGGCCAAGACGGTTTCTTCTCCTCCGGGACTACGAAGCATACGCGTGTCCCCACACGGAACCCCGCGATTACTTTCTCTCGGATTAGCAACGTCTCCACTTCCGGCTCCGCCAGGATGCCTTGAATGCGCTTCCCATAAAGTGTCATGTGAAGCTCGGATGTCGAGTCGCTCAACGCCTCGATGACAGACTCCCGATGCTCGGGCAGGGCAGTCTTGGCGATCTCATTTGCATCCTTTTGCAGAACCGCGGTTCTCCAGCGATCCGCCATGGCAAGGAGTTCAAGATCCTCACCCGTAGGCCGCTCGACACGTTCGAAACGGTCAGCGGACTCTTGCCGATCTGCACCGGCAGAGCAGCTGACGAGAAGTAACGACGCAACCACCAAAGTGAATCTCAGCATCCGGCCGCGTTCGATTGTGCAGGGAAAGGGATATTCGGAATGCTTCGGCCCGGGTGCGGCCTCCTACCCCGACTTCGCGAGAGCATCTTGCCAGCGCGGGGGAAACTCGGTGCCGCGAATGGTCCAGCGCACGAAACGTGTCTGGCCCATTTTCCCGTGCAGAGAGCGCATGACGTGTTGGTGTGGGGGCGAAACGACGAAATCTTGGAGTGCAGATTCGCCCTCCCAGACGGAAAGCGTCCAGAACCGTTTCTTGTGGATGTGGGTCAGCAGCGAGTAGCCGAGGACGCCAGGTGTCCGCTTCAGCTGGCCCTGGATTCGCCCCGTATAGAGAACAAAGGCGCCCAGGTCGCGAAAATGCCGCAGCGGCAGCTCGGACAGGAGCACCAGGTATTCGCGCGCTGGGTCTGGCTGCTGGAACGTCACCCATGGTTTCGCCGGCATCACGGCTCCCTGTGTGCTCAGAGGCGCGGGGCGATGGCTGCTGCCGCGTCAGCCGAAGTCACGACCGGAATGACCTCGAACTCGACTAGATCTTCCCAGCGTGCCATCCATTGTGTGAGCAGCTGGCGATCGGCGCACTCCATGATTTGAAAGCAACGGCGATGGTCGGTGCTCACCCAGCTCGCCACATAGTGCAGCCCTTCGGGAGCCAGCCGGCCTTCGTCGCGAAAACGGCGGTACACGGGCACGGCGTCGCCATTACGCAATGTTTCCACGACCATGTACAACATTCAGTGCTCCCGCTTGCGGCGCCAAATCCCTGCAGTGCCGCTGTGGATCGAGCGTTACAAACAGACGAACGAAGCTCACCCGTCCAGAGATGCGAATGCGAGCTCGAGCACGGCGTTCTGCTCGAGCTCGTGCGCCTTCGACGAGCCGGTGGCGGGGCTGGCGCTGGCGGAGCGCTTGACGCTGCGGAAGCGCGCTGGCGCCGCCAGGCGCTCAAGAGCCGGGCGCACGAAGAAGAACGCCCCCATGTTCGCCGGCTCTTCTTGCACCCACACCACCTCGCGCAGCTGCTGCACGCGCTGCAGCGCGGCGCGCAGCTCGGTTTCGGGGAATGGGTAGATCTGTTCGAGGGCCAAAATGGCGACGTCATCGGCGCCGCGCTTGCGGCGCTCCGCGCGCAGCTCGTGCACGATCTTGCCGCTCGCCACCAGCACGCGTGTAGCGGATTCGAGGCCGTGATCGCTCAAGACGCTTTCGAAGCGATCTTCGATGAGTGCATCGCGCGGCGAACACGCTTGCGGCGCACGCAGCAAGCTCTTCGGCGTCAATACGACGAGCGGTTTACGCCAGTGTCGGAGCGCTTGGCGCCGCAGCATGTGGAAGTACTGCGCCGCGGTCGTCGGTTGGCACACTTGGATGTTGTCCTCGGCGGCGAGCTGCAGGTAGCGCTCGAGCCGGGCGCTCGAATGCTCGGGACCCTGGCCCTCGTAGCCGTGCGGCAGCAGGATGACGATGCCGGAAAGGAGATCCCACTTGTCTTCGGCGGCGCTCACGAATTGATCGAGAATGACCTGGGCGCCGTTGGCGAAGTCGCCGAACTGCGCTTCCCAGCACACGAGCGCATCGGGATAGTCACGGCTGAAGCCGTACTGGAACCCGAGCTCGGCGGCTTCGGAGAGCGACGAATCGTAGATGTCGAAACGCCCCTGCGCCGGGTGCAAGTGGCGCAGCGGCGTATATTCGGCGCCGGTCTCATAGTCGAAGAGCACCGCGTGACGGTGATTGAACGTGCCGCGGCGGCTGTCCTGCCCCGAGTGACGCACGAGCATGCCATCCCAGAGCAAACTGCCCCAGGCAAGCGCTTCGGCCGCGCCCCAATCCACCGGGCGCTCGCCGCGCATCATCTCGGCGCGCTGCTGCACGAGCTGCTTCACCTTCGGATGCAAGGTGAAGTCGGGGGGAACACGGCTCGTGGCGGCGGCGATTTCGTCCATCCTGGACGCGGGCACTGCGGTCGGAACCTCGAAGCTCGGGTCGTAGCGCCCGCCGTGGTACGCGTCCCAGTAACGTTGCAGTTGGCGCAACACGGGTTTCTTCTGCAACGCGCGCGCCTTCTCCTGTTCGGCCTCCAGCTGGGTGACGATCTCGCTGCGCAAGGCCTCGAGCGCGGCGGCGGATTTGCCGAGCTCGGTGGCGTATGCCTCCCAAGCGCGCGGCCGCTCGGCGATGCGCCGGTAGAGCAACGGCTGGGTCACGGTGGGATCGTCGACCTCGCTGTGGCCGTAACGGCGATAGCCGATCATGTCGATGACGACATCGCTATGAAACCGCACCCGATACTCGAGTGCCATGCGCGCTGCGCGCACGACGGCTTCCGGATCCTCGCCGCTCACGTGAAGGATGGGAATGTCGAGGCGTTTGGCGATATCGCTGGCGTAACGCGTCGAGTGCAGTGCCCCCGGCTCGGTGGTGAAACCGATGAGGTTGTTGACGATGACATGCACCATGCCTCCCACCCAGGTGCTGCACAAGCCCGAGAGATTGAGCGTCTCGGCGGCGATGCCCTGGCCGGCGAAGGCGGCGTCCCCGTGCACCGTGATCCCGAGCACGCGCCGGTGGCCCGTCGCCCCCACGCGTTCCTGTCGGGCGCGCACGCGGCCCATGACCACCGGATCGACGGCCTCGAGGTGGCTCGGGTTCGAAACCAGGTGCACGTGAATGGTGCGGTCGTTCGTGCTCTGAAACGTGCCCGTCGCTCCCAAGTGATACTTGACGTCACCGCCACCGAGAACGCTGCGCGGATCGACATCCTGAAAGCCACCGAAGAGCGAAGCCGCGGGCACTCCCACGATTTGATGCATGAGCGTCAGCCGCCCGCGGTGCGCCATGCCGATGAGCGCTACTTCGAAGCCGCTGTGCGCTGCGCCGTCGAGCACGGCGTCGAGCAGCGGCATGAGCGCGGCGGCGCCTTCGAGCGAATAGCGCTTGGTGCCGACGTAGCGACGATGCAGAAATCCTTCGAACAGCTCGGCCGTGGCCAGCAGGCGCAGGATGCGTTCGCGATCCACGCGCTCGGTTGGCTCCTCCATGCGCGCCGCCATCCACTGGCGCCGTTCGGGTTGCAAAAGGTGCATGAACTCGACGCCGATCGAAGCGCAGTAGATGCGGCGCCAGGGCGCGGACGCCTCCGCGGGCACCGCATCGAGCTCGGCTACGGGGAGCGGCAGCAGGCGTTCGAGTGGATCGAGCTGCGCTTGCAAGTGGCCGTAGCGACGAAAGAGATCGCCGACGAGATCGGGCTGTCTCGCGCGTTCGAGCGCGGGGGGTGCCATGCGTTTGTTTTCGCTCGCTGTCATGCGCCGTGCACTGCCGTTTCCAAGTCCGGTATGTCGACGGGGACGCAAAGGCGTGGCATCAGTTCACCCGCGGGTCGAGCGGCATCGTGGTCAGGTGCGCATAGCGCGGCCCGAGTTCGATCAGTGATTCGGACCACACGGACTCCGGGTCGACGTCGAAGACGAGACGCGCGGTTCCGGGCCGGACGATCCAGCTGTGCTCCTCCATCTCCGCCTCCAGCTGTCCAGAGCCCCACCCCGCGTAGCCCGAGAAGACCCGCACGTGTGCGGCCGCATTCGGTGTCGATTCCAGGATCTGCATCAAGACGTCGCAGTCACTCCCGAGTGCCATGCCGTCGGCGAGATCCTGGCCTTCGGGGGTGTCGTGACGATGGCGATGCAGCACGAGAACGACGTGCTGCTGCACCGGTCCGCCCCAGAAGAGCGGTTGCGTCGCCTTCTCGGGCACCCCAGAGATGGCGTCGGACACGCTGTGCTCCGTCGGGCGATTGACCACGAGGCCGATCGAGCCGTGCTCCCCGTGCTCGCACACGAGGACGACGGTGCGCGCGAAGTTCGGGTCGCGCAAGGTCGGGCTCGCAATCAAGAAACAACCTTCGCGGATACGCATTCCACCTCCACCCAGGTCGCGGCGTTCGACGGGCGGATCATGCCGGAACCCAAGCTGCTTGGGAAGAGCCAGCGTCGCAGCGAGCGCGAATTGCGCGCGGCGCAAGCACGTGCGGTCCGCGGGGAGCGCGGTCGCCGACGTGGGAAAACGGGAGGCTGGCTCAGGAAGGACGGTCGATGCCGCGTGCGTGCATCTTGCGGCGGAGCGTGGTGACGTGCATGCCGAGCGCGCGCGCGGCGGCGGTCGAGTTGCCGCCGTGGCTGCGCAGCGCCGCTTCGATGCGTTGCTGTTCGTGGTCACGACGTGATTCGCGGAGCGAGCTCATGGGCGGCGCTGCCCCCATTGCGTGCACCGCCATGCGGTTTTGCATGGCGCGCCGGATGAGGTCGTTGCGCAGCTCGCGCACGTTGCCTGGCCAGGGTTGCGCTTCCAGTTCGGCCAAAAGAGTGGGGGTGAGCGTCAAGCGCTCGTCCAGCTTTTCGTGGCGCAACAGATGCCGCGCCAGGGGTGCGATATCGCCGGGACGCTGGCGCAACGGCTTGATTTCCAGCGTATGCACGGCCAAGCGATGGAAGAGGTCGGCGCGGAACTTGCCACTGGCGACGTTCCTGCGCAGCGATTGATTGGTAGCGGCGATGATCTTGATCCGTATGTGACGTTCGCGCAGCTCGCCAATGCGGCGCAGCACGCCGTCATCGAGGAAGCGCAGCAGTTTCGCCTGCAGCTCGTGCGGCATTTCGCCGATCTCGTCGAGCAGTAAGGTGCCGTCGGCTGCTTGCTCGAGAAGGCCCGGCTTCTCGCCGCCCGCGCCCGAGAAAGCACCGCGCGCGTGACCGAAGAGCTCGCTTTCGAAGAGATCGCGCGGGATGGCCGCGCAGTTGACCGCGACGAACCCACCCTGGCAGGCGGAGAGGGCATGCAACGCCCGCGCCACCAACTCTTTTCCGGTGCCCGATTCGCCCTCGATCAACACCGGATGTGCCGAGGTCGCGAGCGCCGGCAAATCGTCGAGAAGCGCCAGAAGCTCGGGGTCGCCGGTCAGGAACCCATGGCGCTGGGATTCGGGAGCGCAGGCACGCGCCCTGCCGCTCATCACACGGTCGAGCCGCTCGAGGACCCAAGCCGAAGCCGGAAGGGTCTCCTGCGCGGCAGCGCGCGCCGCCGAGTACAGCGCTTCGACCCGCGGCGACCATTCGACGCCGATCTCGAACTCGAGATGCGCGAGTCGGGTGAGCGCCGCTTCGAACAAGCGCCCGCAGCGATCGAGCGCTTCGGCGGCGGCCGCGAAGGTCACGCGCGCATCCTCTGCAGGGCCCGTTGCGGCGAGCACCCGCGCACGCACGCGCTGCACGCAACCGATTTCGCGCCGATCCTGGAAGCGATGACAGAGTGATTCGGCTCGCGTCAAATGAGCCAGTGCCTCTTCGACGCGCTCGTCGACGACGAGGAGCTCGGCCAGACGCCAGCTCGCTTCCACCATGAGATCGCCATCGGGGGCGATGCTGGCGGCGCACTCGAGGGCCTGTCGATAGTGGGCCTCGGCGGCGTCGAGACGGCCACAGTCGAACTCGATCTGACCGAGGAACTCGTGACACAGACCGATCTGGCGCGGCATTTCTGTGGTGGTGCGCTCGAGCGCGGCCGTGAACCAACTCCGCGCCGCGTCGAAACGACCGCGGAGGCGCGCGCAGTGGCCGAGCCCGTTGAGCGCGGTCACCTGCTCGCTCATGAGCGCATGACGCGCGAAGACCTCCAGCGCAGATTCATAGAGACCGCGCGCCGTCTCTTCGTTACCAAGATGGACCTCGGTGACGGCTAGGTTCTCGCGCGCGAGCGAAATGCGTTCCTCGGCAGCATCGGCCTCGACGAGCGTCACGACCGCAAGGCGCAGCTCGTCACGCGCGGCGCGGATCTCGCCGCGGGCATTGAGGACGAGCCCAAGATTCGTCATGCAGTGGGCGAGATTGAGGGCGTCGCCGGAAAGGCGGAAAAGATCTGCCGCGCGGCGCGTATGCGCTTCCGCTTCGATGTAGCGCCCGATGCGGAACAGAGCAACGCCTTCGACCTTGAGAGCATGCGCTAGCAAACGCGGCGAGGTCGTCTCCATCAGCTCCGACTGCAGCCGGCGCAAACCTGCGATCGAGGCGTCGTAGCGCGCCTCGTGGATCACGAGACGCCAGTTCTCGAGCACGCTGAGCATGGCTCTGACGGTTGCGTCGGCTGCGAAGGCTTGTAAGTCGGAGCGGAAATGCGCGCAGGCATCCCAGCTCTTGGTGAGCGCCAAGCTCCAACCCACGGCCTCGAGGGCGCGCGGGTCGTGCGCCAGCTGCTCCAAGGACAACGTGGCACGCTCGACGCGCCATGACTCGACGACGGCCGTGTAGCGGCCGCGCGAGTATTCCTCGGTCCAGCGCTGCAGGAGCGGGGGAGTGGATACACCGCTCCGCCTGTCACGAAGGACGTTGGCCATCGCTGCGGTCAGCCCCCCTGCTGCACAGCTGTGGCGAGCGTTGCGCTCGTTCGACTCGGACGGCCGCGACTACGGTGCGAAGACGATGAGTCGTCGCAACAAGTCGAGGCTTCTGACGAAGAGTCTCCGCACGATACTGACGTTCGAGGCGCGGACTGCCGTGGCAGATCCCGACGTCTGCATATCCGGTTCCGAGACCTGGACGGTCGTCCGGCGCGTGGGTGGCGGTGCGATCGTCGGCTGATCGTCGTCACCCTGCCGCGGAACCCCGGCCTCGCCGCTCCCGTAGCCCGGGATTTCGACAACCTGGCCGCGGATCGCGTGAGCCACGCGTGGAGTTGTGCATGTTGCAATGACGATGAGGAACAGAACGGTGAGCGCAGAAACGAGCGTGTACGACAAACCGCGGAAACGCATCATTTGAACCATCGATTCCCTCGGTCGGTTGGACTCGGGGATGTCGTGTCGAAAACTTTCGTCGCAGCGGGCTCGAGCATCTCTGTCTCGACCCGCTGGTCTTCAAGAGATCGTGCGAGCGAAAGGATAGACCTGGCGCAAGGCAACCGTCAAGGCGTGGTCTCGACCACGGCTCCCTTCGGCAGCGGCAACCTCTGTTTCGTCTCGGAGTGAAGCGAATTGAAACGCTGCCACAAGTCCATGTCGATTCCGACTACACTTTCGAGTCGGCGATCCCTCGGAGCGTAAACGCATCTTTGCCGATGATCCGGAGCGTTCTTGCGTTTGGGGGTGAGCAGCTGCCGCGGAGGCGGCAGGGGCGGAGCTTCGAGCTGAGCGGGTCTTAAAGACTCCGTTCCGCCATCGTTTCGAGAGCGGCACGGGAGCATTCTTGCTCCTTGCCGGTGGCGGTCCCACCGGGGCGCAATCGCGCAGAGTCAAATTGATCAATGTGTTGCGCAGACGGAGCCATTCCCGGTACGGCGCCTGCATGAAGTCTGAATCGTGGACGCGACGACGGTCCTTCGCGATCGGCCCGAGCTCGACCCCCCTTGAGCACGGACCGGACGTGAAGGCGAATCGGCGGTCCAGGAGCGCCGGGGCGAAGGTGGACTTCCCGCGATCAGTCAACGACCCCGACGCTCCCTCAAGTCTTGCGACATCGCGTCGACAGGGTGCGTGCCCCGCAGGAACGCGCCCTTAGGCTCCGCCGTTGGGTTCAGGGTCGTCGTGCCGCCGACGGGGTGAAAACCCTAGGATCGAGGGGGCTGGCGGGCGATGGCTATGTTCGAGGCCGCACCCTTCGACGCGATACCCCTTGATTTCATTCTCCCTTCCATAACGCCAGAGGTGGTCCCTTGCGGAACCACCTCGTGCGACACCGACGATGCGACTTCAGAAGCCTTTGATCTTGGGTGCGTGTCGAAGCAGCATCGACGTGACCCACCAGCCAAGTAGGACTGCGGCGAGCAAGGTGAGCCAGGCGAAGTTCCCCGTGCTCGCCCACGTCGTGTGCGCATTCACCATCGTCCACACCAGGGGAACGGAAAGATACGTGTTCTGGCGCGATCTCGCGCCGGCGAGAGCCACCCATGCGGGGTCGGGAGCCTGGCCATCTTTGATGGCGCGGATGATTTTGCGCTGCGCAGGCCAGATGCGGAACCAGACATTGAAGGCCATCGTCGAGCCGAGCATCGTACCGGTGTGAATGACCATGCCGCGATAGCCGAAGCCCGCCCAACGATCGAAGAGATAAACGATGGCGGCCAGAATCAGGAAACCGATGGCGTAGGCAACCTTCAGGTTCGACTTGCCGAGCGATCGCATCAAACCGTCATAGATGAAGGGGCCGAGAAACGTGAGTGCCACCATGACGAATGCGCCCGCGCCCCAACCGGCGGCGGCATCTTCCCAGACCACCTTGTCCTGATAAAACACCATTGCCAGCAACAAAACTCCGCTAACCCACGTCCACGCCGCGCCGTGTCGGAACCAGTGCAGCGCGCGCGGCATCAGCTCGGGCACGACCTTTTTCTTGGTTTCTGCATCCAGGGTGGCGGCGAAACCAGCGTTGACGAAGTTGAAGAAGTAGAGCAAGCCGATCCAGAGGATGCCCGCCGTGACGTGCATCCAGCGGAAGAGCGATTCCAGCACCGGTGTGACCTGCATCGCGTTTCTCCTTCCCGACAGTGGGGCGCGGCAGCCTAACGTGCCGCGCGAAGGGGGGCCCCGATTTCGCGAGCTCGACGTCGAGGTGAGAAGCAACCTTGGGGTCGGGCGGCGGATGCGGGCCGCCACCGCAGCCGTTCACCTTCGTCGTCCGTCGTCCGAGTGTCAACCCCGAAGCCAGGAGTGTCTGGATCGGCGGATCGTGCGCTGTGCCTCCGCACTGCGCCATCATAGATGTGTGGCGAAGGTGCGCCAGACACGCTCGAACAGGTGCATGCGCTCCTCCAACGTCTGCATCATGTGTGTCCCGGGGTAGATCATGAGATCCACCGGCTTGCCGAGCTCGACCAGCGTCTGCACCAGCAACATCGATTCGCGCATGTGCACATTGTCGTCCGCGGCGCCATGCACGAGCGTCAGATGGCCGCGCAGTCGTGCTGCCCAGGTGAGAACGGAGCTCGAATCGTAGCCGGCGACGTTCTCCTGCGGCAGACCCAGATAGCGTTCGGTGTAATGGGTGTCGTAGCCGCGCCAGTCGACGACCGGGGCCACGGCGACGCCGGCGCGGAAGATGTCCGAGTGGCGCATGAGCGCCATCAAGGTCGCGTAGCCACCGTAGGACCAGCCCCAAATGCCGACGCGCGCGCTGTCGATGGCAGCGACGCGTGCAACGAGCGCCCGCACACCCGCCGCCTGGTCGTCGATCTCGCCCCGACCCATGCGGCGGGAATAGACGCGTTCGGATGCATGGCCGCGTCCCCAGACGCCGCGGCCGTCGAGACGAGCGACCACGAAGCCGCGCGCAGCGAGCCAGGTGTCGAAGAGCTCGCGCTCGCCGCCCCAGCGCCGGCGCACCTGCTGGCCGTGCGGGCCGCCATACGCATAGACCACGAGCGGCAAGCTGCGCGGAGTCGCGCTCACGGGTTGCAGCACACGCGCGTCGATTTGGACGCCGGTCGCCGTCGTGAGTCGCAGGAACTGCGCGCGCGGTTGCAGGTCTTGTGGCGATGGCGCGAGCGCGGCCGAAGGCAGCTCACCGCGCTCGCGACCGCCGCGGTCGCGGACGCCGAAGCGCGCCGGCATCTCGACGTCCGACCAGCTGTCGATCCACAGGTCATGGACGTGGTCGTGAAACGCGGCCTCGTGCCAGCCCGCTTGCGTCGACAAGCGCTGGACCGGGCCGCCGCTCAGGGCGACGCGGAACACGTGCAGCTGGCGCACATCCGCGCCGTAAGCACTGAACACGACCGTGCCCTGCTTTTCGTCGACGTGCGCCACGGCGCCGACGTTCAAGCTGTCGGGCGTGAGCACGCGCTCGGTGCCGCCATCGAGGCGCACGATCTCGAGGTTGCGCACTCCGCTGCGTTCGGACGACCACAGAAAGCGCCGGCCATCGTCCAAGCAGCGGAAGTTGTCGTGCAGATTCACCCAGTCGGGATCGGTCTCCCGGCGCACGAGCGCTCGTGTGCCGGTGGCGAGATCGATGCGTTGCAGGTCGAGTCGCTTCTGTTCCCGCGTCTGCGTCTGCACCCAGAGGGCATCGCTCGCGGGCGACCAGTCGACGCGCGCCAAGTATTCCGCCTCGGGTCCCAGATCGAACCAGCGAATGTCGCCGCCGCTCGCGCCGACGACACCGAGTCGGACGCGCGCGTTCGGATCGCCCGCCTTCGGGTACGGGCTCGCACTGCCGACACCGCGCGCGTCGGCGAGATGCGGAACTTGGAACTGCGGCACTCCGCGCGTGTCCACCTCGGTCAACGCCAGCCAACGCGAGTCGGGTGACCACCAATGGCCGGTGCTCCGGCCCATTTCCTCCTGGGCGACGAACTCGGCGGCGCCATAGCAGGGCCCCGCGGTTTCCGGCTGCAGCTCGACCGTGACCTTGCTGGTGCAATCCAGGATGCAGAGGGTGTCGCCGCGCAGGAAGGCGACGTGCGATGCGTCCGGCGCCAGATGCGCATCGATCTCGGCGGCCGGTGTCGTGGTCAGACGCTCGATGCCACCGCCGGGCGCGCGCACGAGGAACAAGTCGCCGGCGTAGGCGACGAGCACGTGCCGGCCGTCGCGGGACAAGGTGTAGTCGGTGAGGCCGGCCTCGGTTTCGCGGGCACGCTCGCGCCGCGCTTGCTCGCTGGCGCTGATAGCGCCTGAGGCGGCCAGCCGCGAGCCTTCCAAAAACGACTGCGTCTCTTTCGTCTCGATGTCGTAGCGAAAAAGTTGCTGCACGCCATCACGCGGGCCGCTGCGCAAGAAATAGACCGATCGGCCATCGGGAGACGGCACGGGTTTGCGCGGCAGACCGCGCGTGTAGCCCCGTGTTTCGATGATGCTTCGCAGCTCGGCGCGTGCGGTCGAGTCGAGAATTGCATCGGCGGCGCCAATCTTCGTCGGCGTGCACCAAGCGATCACGAGCAACAACAAGACGGCGGCGGCGTATCGATCGTGTGCCATCGAAAACATCCGGGTCATGCGCCGGCGAAGGGCGCGCGTCAACGTGGTGTTCCGCACCAAGGTGGTGCGGCGCGCAAGCCGCACGATACACGACACGGCCGCTTGGTGACGCGGGTCTGAGCCTGTGTTATGGTTCCCGGCAAAGCCGCCTGGCGCCGTACGCAGGAATCCAACCATCATGCCTGGACGACCACAACTCGCCAAGACCGCGCCCGTGCGCGTGCGTTTCGCCCCGAGCCCGACGGGCCATCTGCACGTCGGCGGTGCGCGCACGGCACTGTTCAACTGGCTCTTTGCTCGCAAGCACGGCGGCGTTTTCGTGCTGCGGATCGAAGACACCGACACGCAGCGTTCGAGCGAAGAATCCACCCGCGGCATTCTCGATGCCATGCGGTGGCTGGGCCTGGATTGGGACGAAGGCCCCGGCGTGGGCGGCGACTTCGGCCCCTATCAGCAGACGTCGCGCAATGTGCTCTACCGCGCCGAAGCCGAGCGGCTGCAACGCGAAGGCCGCGCCTATCGCTGCTTTTGCACGCACGAGGATCTTGCCGCCATGCGCGCCGTGGCCGCGAGCCGCGGCACGGCCCAACGTTACGATGGGCGCTGCCGCGACCTCGATGCGCCGGAAGGTGAGCGCCGCGTCGCCGCCGGGTTGGCGAGCGTGATGCGCCTGGCGTTGCCGCGGACGGGCGAGGCGCGCTGGCTCGATCTCACGCGTGGTGAACTCGCCTTCGACTTGGCGGAGCTCGATGATTTGGTTCTGCTCAAATCCGATGGCCAGCCGACCTACAATTTCGCCGTCGTCGTCGACGACGCGAAGATGCGCATCAGCCACGTCATTCGCGGCGACGATCACATCTCGAACACGCCGAAACAGCTGGCGATTTTCGATGCCCTTGGATTTGCGCGCCCGGAGTTCGCGCACCTGCCGATGATCATCGGCGCCGACAAGACACGACTTTCCAAGCGTCACGGCGCGACGTCGGTCACCGCGTTCCGTGACGAAGGCATTCTGGCGCAGGCGATGCTGAATTACCTGGCGCTGCTCGGCTGGTCGGCGGGAGACGATCGCGAGATCTTCACGCCGCAGGAACTGGTGTCCTATTTCGGGCTCGACAAGGTGAGTCGCAACCCCGCGGTGTTCGATGTCGTCAAGCTGCAGTGGATGAACCACGAGCATTTCGCCAGGCTCGACTTCGGAGACAAGATCCGTGCGCTGATCCCGTGCATGCGGCGGCACGGCTTGTGGCCGCCGAGTTTTCGCACCGAACTGGTTCCCGGGCCGCACTTGCGCGTCGTGAGCGCGAGTCCGACGGAGAAGGTGGCGGGGTCGATTCAGCCCGTGAGCGAGGAGGAATGGCTGCGCGAGGAGCCGACCTTGGTGGACGAGTTGCCGCGGTTGCGCCTGATTCTCGACACGCTCGGCAACCGTTTCGGCGGACCGCATGACGTCGGCTTGTTGACGTGTTTCTATTCCGATGCCTTTGCTTACGATCCGGATGCGGTGGCGAAGCATTTGCATGGCGAGGCGGTGCCGGAGCGACTGCAGGCGCTCGCGGCGGAGGTCGAGAACGTGAAGTCGTTCATTCCCGAATCGATCGAGACCGCGTTGCGTGATTTGGCGGCGCGTCTGGCCATCAAAGCCGGCGAACTCATCCATCCGGCGCGCGTGGCGCTCACCGGTCAGGCCGTGAGCCCCGGGATTTTCGAGGTCTTCCATTTGTTGGGACGCGCCAAATCGGTCGAACGCTTGCGCCGTGGTGCGGCCATCACCACATTCGACCGCTCGCTGCCGCCAGGACCGCCTGGCACGGAAAACGCACCGGCGCGACCCACGCGGGACGACCGCACTTGAAGGCACGCTGTCTGTTTGCTAGGTTACGCTCCCCTTGGCGCGTTGTTGGCCGGTCGTCCAACGGCAGGACAGCAGACTCTGGATCTGTTTATGGGGGTTCGAGTCCTCCCCGGCCAACCAGCCGCCTCCACCGCGAACGCGGTTCCTGGAGGCGATCATCGACCGATTGGTCGCGGCGTGCGCAGGGTTGACGCTCGTTTCTCGAGCGTGATACAGAACCGGCACGGGGCGGGTCCCGCTCCGTCAGGTGGCCCCATCGTCTAGTGGCCTAGGACGGATGGTTCTCAGCCATCAAACCGGGGTTCGATTCCCCGTGGGGCTGCCACCCTGACGAGAGGCCCGCCGGTCGCGCACCGGCGGGCCTCTCTGATTTCAGGGCGGCGCGTAAGGGGCGCACTCTCGGGTGTCCGACCATTTCCCGGAGACTCATGCGCTGGAACCGACGGCTTCTCATCTCCGGGCTCTTCCTTTTTTCGGGGGCCACGGCGCTCGTTTACCAGGTCGTTTGGACGCGGAAGCTGGCGCTCATCTTCGGGGCCAGCCAGCCAGCGGTAACCATCGTCCTTTCGGCGTTCATGGCTGGACTGGCGCTCGGAGGCGTGGCCGGCGGGCGAATTGCAGAGAGGGGGCGCCGGCCGCTGCGCAGCTATGCGCTGTTGGAAGCCGGTGTCGCCTTGGCGGCGCTGGCCCTTCCCATTCTGCTCGATCTCGTGCAACGCCTCTATGTCGCCGCGGCCATGCAGAGCGACGAAGTCACCGGCAGCACCAATGCGCTGCGCGCCGGGCTCGCCTTCCTGGTTCTGGTGCTGCCGACGATGTTCATGGGCGCGACACTGCCGGTGTTGACACGCGCGGTGGTGCGTCGCTTCGCCGAATTCGATGCGCGGTTGGCGTGGCTGTACGGTCTCAACACCGCTGGCGCAGTGCTCGGCGCTGCGGCGGCGGGCTTCCTGCTCTTGCCGCAGCTCGGGGTCAGAAACACGCAGGCGCTAGCGATCACAGCCAATCTGTGCATCGCGCTCGTGGCCTGGGTCGCGGACCGGCACGCGACCGCAACGTCCGGCGCGGCGCGAAGCGCACCCGGAACAGCCGGCGCGGCGCGAAACGCACCAAGAACAGCCGACGCGGCGCCGGGCGCGGATGCACCCCCCGCCATCGAGTCGCGTGCGACGCGCCGAGCGTTGCAGCTCGCTTTCTTCGCCACCTTCGTCACCGGGATGTGCGCTCTGGCTCTGGAAGTGTTGTGGTCGCGAGGCATCACGGTGGCGACCGGGAGTACGACGTATTCGTTCACGATCATGCTGTGCGCATTTCTCGTCGGCATCACTCTCGGCAGCGCCTTGCATGCAGTGCTGCCGTTGCGGCGCGTTCCCGAGGTGGTGCAGCTCGGCGTGGTGCTCGCGTGCATCGGGGTCACGGGGGCCGCGGTGTCGCAAGCGATTCCACGTCTGCCGCAGCTCGCAGTCGACCTCAACATGCGCTTTTACGGCGGTTCGCAAGGGATCCGCGGCGCGTCCACACTGCTGCTGTCGTTCGCCGTCATGCTGGTGCCGGCGGTGTTCATGGGAGCCGCGTTCCCGCTGGCGGGGCGGGCATGGGCGCGCCTGCAGAGCGGATTCGGCCGCAGCGCCGGTGATCTAGTGGCGGTGAATACGTTCGGCGCCATTCTCGGGCCGCTGCTCGCCGGCTTCGTGCTCGTGCCGCAGCTCGGTCTGCAACGGGCGATGCTGCTGGTTTGCAGCCTGGAGCTCGGCTATGGCTTGCTGTTGCTCGCAGCGGCGCTCGCGCCGCGCGCGCGCGTCGCCGCTCTGGTCGTCGGATTGGTGGCTGTTGCCGCGCCCCTCACGTTGCCGCGCTGGTTGCCGCGCTGGGACCTGCACACATTCGGCGCGTTTCAGAACAACGTCACCCTGGGATACACGAACGCGGCCGGGCGTACCGACGTGCGCGGGCAATTGGCAGCGGCGCAGATCTTGTACTACTCCGAAGGGCGCGGCTCGACGGTGTCGGTGGTGGAGTCCCAAGGCAATCGCGCCGTTCTCATCAACGGCAAAGCGGTGGCGACCGATACGCAGACCGACCTGCAGCACGAGGTGTTGCTCGGGCACCTGCCGGTCTTGCTGCACCCGGATCCGCACGATGTTCTCGTCATCGGTTTGGGTGCGGGCCTGACGCTCGGCGGGGTCACTGCCCACCCCGACATTCGGAACATCACGTTGGTCGAGATCGAGCGCGCGGTGTTGGGTGCGGCGCGCGTGTTCGAAGATTTGAACGGCGCCGCCCTCGAGGATCCGCGCGTGCGCGTCGTGGTGCAGGATGGCCGCAACCACCTGTGCACCGCGCCGGCGCGCTACGACGTCATCACCGCCGACCCAATTCATCCCTGGGCATACGGTTCGACCTACTTGTACACCGCCGAATACTATGAGCTGGCGCGTTCACGGCTCATGCCGGGCGGCATCATGTGTCAATGGATGCCGATCTACGAGCTGTCCGACGCCAATCTGCGCTGTATCGTGGCGACGTTCGCGCGTATCTTTCCGCACACGCTGCTCTTTCAAACCACTTTCGACGCCGTGCTCATCGGCGCGTTGGAACCCATCCGCGTCGACTTGGAACGCCTGACGGTGCGATTGCAAGCGCCGGAGGTGGCGCTGCAGCTCGGCCGCATCGGTCTCCAGGACGCCGCGAGCTTCATCGCCGAGTTCACCATGGGCGAATCAGAAGTCGCACGTTACGCCGCGGGCGCCGCGCTCAACACCGACGACAATCTGTACCTCGAATTCTCGAGCCCATTTTCCATTGGCAATCGCAGTGGCAGCGACAACATCGTGCGGATCGATGCGCAACGGGTGAGCGCCGCGGCGCTCGTGGGCGGCGCGACGGCGGCCATGTCACCCGAGTTCTTCGACCGTCTCGTGAGCGCCAAGCGTGGCACGGTGCAAGCGACCCTGCTCCTGGAAGATGTCGTGCAATCGCCGACCTGGGAGGCGTGGAACGAAGCGGTCGAGCTCTTGCGCCAGGTGTTGGACCGAACGCCGGCGTATGGCCGCGCGCAAGTGCTCCTGGCCGAGGCGCTCATCGGACGCGGGCGCGCTGAAGTCGCCGCCGCGGATCCGGGCGCCGCCGAGGGTTCGTTCTTGGCGGCCATGGCGGCGGCGCCGCAAGTGGCCGCCGCCCACTTCGAGCTCGCCTCGCTCTGTCTAGCGCAAGGACGAGCCGCGGACGCCATCGAGCCCTTGCAACGCACGTTGTCATTGCGCCCACGCTATCCCCGAGCGCACCTTTTGGCCGGCATGGCGTTGTCGGCGCAAGGGCGGCTGGATGCGGCTGCCGCAGCGCTCGAGCGTGCGGTGGCACTCGAACCCGAGCGCCTGGAAGCGCACTTGCAGCTGGCGGTGATCGAGACGCGCCGCGGCCGGTTGGCGTCTGCGCGCGCGCATTTCACCAGGGTCCTGCAGCGCGACCCCGGGCAGGTCGCCGCACGCATCAATCTCAGCCTGGTGCTCGCGGCGATGAAGCAGCATGCCGAATCGGCGCGGGTGCTGCGGCGCGGCCTGCATCTCCAACCGGAGAATGCCGAGCTAGCCGCGCGCTTGGCGTGGCTGTTGGCGACCACAGCGGACGATGCGGTGCGGGATGGGGCGAAGGCAGTCGTGCTGGCGCAACGGGCGCTGCAGGCCGAGCCAGCACCGGGCCGTTGGATGATTCTCGCGGCCGCGCTCGCAGCCGATGCCCGTTTCGAAGAGGCCATCGCGGCGGGGCAGCGTGCCGAGACGCTCGCCACCGCGGCAGGGGACGCGCGCCTTGCGCAAGAGGTGCGCGCGCATCTGCGCCAGTACTCAAAGCGAGCGGCGCTGCGATTTTGAGCGAAACGCCCGCGTCCGGACACCGATCCGCCGCGATCGTGAACGCTTCTTGCGAGCCGTCTGGGTCCGGGTCGGGGGGCGCCGGGTCGCGCGGCCGAGCGCGGAACCGCCGCAGTGTGACCGGCGGCTGTCCCCGTGGCGCCCCGCAGGGGGCCCTTGCCTGGCGCGAGCTTCTGGAACGCGGTGCCGGCTGCATTCTGATTCCAGACCAAGCCGGGACGATGTGAAGATGCGTGGCACGTCGGGTGCGGTGATCGAGTGATGGCCTACCAACGAACGCAGCCGAGCAACGGGTCACTCCTCGACCTGCATGCGGGGGAGAAGCACATCCCGCACTCCAAGCGCGTGTTCGTCAACCGCAATCTCAAGATGTCGAGCATCCGCGCCATCGGTTTCGACATGGACCACACGATTGCCGTGTACCAGAAGCTGCCGATGGAGACGTTGGCCTTCGAGGCCACGCGCGACAAGCTGATCGCGGAGAAGGGCTATCCGGCGAGCATCGCTTCCTTGCGTTACGACCCGGACCTCATCATTCGCGGCTTGGTGGTGGACAAACGCCGCGGCAACATCCTCAAGACCGACCAGTACAATTACGTCGTGCGCTTGTACCACGGCACGCGCCTGGTGCCGAAGGAAGAGCGACGGCGGTTGTATCGCAACCGGCGCATCCGGTTGTCCAGCGCCAAGTACATGTCCATCGATACTCTCTTCGCGCTGCCGGAGGCGACGTTGTTCGCCCTGTTGGTGGATCACTGCGAGACTCGCGGCACGATCGGGCGCTTGGATTACGCACAAATGTACGATGACGTGCGCGAATGCATCGACCGCGCTCACGCCGACGGCAGCATCAAACGCGCCATCGCCGCCGATCTCGACCGTTACATCGAACGCCATCCGCAGCTGCCGGAAACGCTGGCGTCGCTCCGCGATCACGGCAAGAAGCTTTTCCTGCTGACCAATTCGGAACCGCCCTACACCCAGAAAGTCATGAGCCATCTGCTCGATGGTGCGCTGCCGAGCTTGCCGCGCTGGACCGACTACTTCGAGATCGTGGTGATGAGCGCGGGCAAACCGGGCTTCTTCCGCACGCTCAAGCGCCTGCAACGCCTGCGGCCCGACGAGGCGCGCCAAGCCGGATTCGGCCAGGTGCGGCCGACGGCGTTGTTCCATGGCGGCGGCGCGCGAGCGCTCGAAGGCGTGCTCGAGCACGCCGGGGAGGAAATCCTCTATGTCGGGGATCACACCTTCGGCGATATCTTGCGTGCCAAGGCGCACTCGCGCTGGCGCACAGCCATGGTCGTCGAAGAGCTGGAAGGCGAGATCGATCTCGAGCACCGGTTGGCGAAGCGCTACCAGCGCTTGGATAGCCTGGTGCTGGAACGCAACCGGGTCTTGGCGGAGATCGGCCAGCTACGGCGGCGTTCGCAGGCCGAGCGACCCGTGGCGAGCAAGGCGGACGGCGGCGGCGGCCAGGTCGAAGCCGCGGCCGAACGCCTCGAAGCCCGCGTCCTGCGGCTGGAGGAGAAGAGCACCCGTCGGGCGGCGGAGCTGCGCCAGCTGCGGGAGGCCATCGAGCGCCGGTTCAACCGCCACTGGGGCAAGTTGTTCAAGTGCGGCGAGATCAACAGCCGCTTCGGCCATCAGGTGAAGGATTTCGCCTGTATCTACACCAGCGCCGTGCGCAACTTCCTCGCCTACCCCGAAAACATGTATTTTCGCTCTCCGCGTGAGATCATGCCCCACGAGACGGGACCCGAACGGGACTAGTCGCGCGGCAGGATCGACACACCGCCCCTGGCCCAGCACCCTAGGGTGCCAGAGGCGAAAGGAGAGCGCGTGGCTCAGGAAATCGTGGCGTTTCTCGAAGACATCTTCTTCACCGCCAAGATCCGCGAGATTGCCCGGCAACAAGGAAGAGAGATCCGCTTCGTGCGCGATCTCACGGGATTGGACAAGCGCTTCACCGGTCCGGCGCCCGCCGCAGCGCTCGTCGATCTGGCGGCCGAATCGTTGAAGCCTTTGGATCTGATCCGGCGCATCAAGTCGCAGCCCGACTGGGCGAGCGTGCGCGTCGTGGCGTACAGCTCAGAGACGCAGGCGGAACTGTTGGAAGAAGCGAGCCGACTCGGCGCCGATGTCGTGCTGCCGAAGTCGGGTTTCGCACAACGCCTGCCGGAGATCATGCAGGGCGCGGGCGTGTAAGGTTCGCCCGGCGGTGGAACACACTGCCCGCAGGAGAAGTGGCATGGCGCCCAGCACACGAGCGCGCATCGTCGCGCTGACGTTGGTCGCCATGGCGGCGGCGTTGCTGCGAGTCGGCTACGTGCTCGAAGTCCACGACGACCCTTCCTATCGATTGCCCCAGGTCGATGCCGCGGACTATCACACGCGCGCGTTGCAGGTGATGCGCGGGGAAGGCCTGGGGCCGCAGGTTCACTACAAGGCGCCGGCCTACGCTTGGCTCGTCGGGCAAGCGTATCGCCTCACGGGGCCGCACCCCGAGGCCATCTACGTGTTGCAGATGCTGGGGGGAATCCTCGTGGCCGTGGTGGCCGCGCTGCTCGGCATGCGCTGGTTCGGCAGCGCGGCCGGTGTGATCGCCGGGCTCGCGTCGGGGCTCTACCCGCGACTGGTGTACTACGAAACTCAATTGCTGGTCGAGCCGGCGGCGCTCACCGTGTCGGCGCTGGCGGTGGCGTTGCTGATGTTCTCGTCGCGCAGCCCTTCGCTGCTGGCCGCGGGTGCGCTCACCGGTTTGGCGCTGCAGTTGCGGCCTCCCAATGCCGTGCTCGCCGTCGCGCTGCTTTTGTGGTTGCTGGGGCGCCGTGGGCCATGGAGCCGGCGCTTGAGACACGCCTTGCTCTTCGTCGTGCCGATGATCCTCCTGTTGATCCCGACCTTGCGTCACAATCGGATCGCATCTGGGCACTTGGTGCCGATTTCTGTCAATGGTGGCATCAACTTCTACATCGGCAACAATCTCGATTACGACGCCAGCGTGGCCATCCGGCCCGGCCTGCGCTGGGAAGAGCTGACCCGGCGGTTCGATGCCATCGACGATCCGGTGCAATGGGAAAAGAATTTCTACGCTGCTTCGTTTCAATCGATGCGCGCCGCGCCGCTGCAACATACGGCGCTCACACTCAAGAAGCTCCTGTTGGTATGGAATCGACGCGAGATCGACCGCAACCAGGATGTCTCGTTGCTGCGCGAGCGTTCGAGGATCCTCCGCGGGCTCGGGGTTCCGTGGGGAGCTCTGGCGCTCGGCGGGCTCGTCGGTTCGGTCGCGCTCTGGGGACGCGCCGTGTCCCGCCCGCCGCTCTTCCTCCTGATCTGGTTCCAGGTGCTCGGGATCGTGGCGTTCTTCGTCACCTCGCGCTACCGGTTGTGTCTGGTGCCGTGGTGCGCCATTGCCAGCGGGCTCGCGATCATGGAATTCGCCGCCGCGGTGTGGCGCCGGCAGACACGGCGACTTATATTGCTGGCGGCAACGCTGGTTGCGGCCGGTAGCGTCGTCCTGCCCGACTGGACCGGCTTGGAGCGGAACTCCTTCGGACGCCCCGAGTTCGATCGCGCCATGGTGCTCGCGCGCGCGGGAGATCGCGTGGCGGCGCTCGGTGCGTATGAACGAGCCTTGGAGCAGGACCCGAACGATCCAGATGTGGTGTATCGATACGGTGAGCACTTGGAGCTCATGGGACGGCGTCGCGACGCGATCGCGGCTTACACCCGCGCGGCGCGACTCGCGCCGGCGGCCTACAAGCCGTTGCTGTCGCTCGGCGTGGCGTTCTACCTGGAGAACGATCTCGATGCGGCGTGGGAAGCGCTTGCAGAAGCCGAGGGTCGAGGCGACCCCACGGGGCGGACTCTCTTCGACATGGGGTTGGTTCGCGAGCGTCAGGGCCGTTACGACGACGCGGTCGAGCTTTTCTCGCGCAGTCTCGCCAAGCACGACGAACGTGGGGAAACAGCATCCCGACGGCTGGCGCTCGGCCGCTGCCTGGTCATGCTGCAAAAGCCCGAAGCCGCCGAAGTTCACTTCGGCGCCGCCGAGGCTCTGCTGCGGGATGCGGGCGCGGTCGCGCTCGAGCGCGCCGAGGCATGGCTGCGTCGCGGTGAGCCGACCCGTGCGCTCTCCCTGCTGCAGACGGTCCCGGGGTTGGATACGAGCGCACGCGGCCAGTTCGTTCGCGCGCGCGCACTCGAGACCTTGGGGCGCGTCGACGCTGCCCGGTCGGCGGCAGAGCGGTCGCTTCAGCTCGAGCCCGGATCCGAGGCGGTGCAGCGCTTCCTCGACGCGCTCGAGCCCCCGTGACCAACGTTGGAATCGAACTATAATCAACGACTTGCAGCATAGATGGGCGGCGGAGCGCCGAACCCTGCGTGGTGAAAAGGCGTTGCAGTGCCGCCAGGCGAGGTGTTATACGAATTCAGCCTGCCGAGGTTGTCGCTCCGTCCTCCCTGATACTGCGGACGATCGAGCAAGCGGACGCCGAGGGAAGCGGGGGTCGTGCGCAGCCGAGGGGACGCCGTGAGGTCTGTCGCTTGCGCGTCGCCATACGGCCGATGTGTTTCAACAACGTGCGCTGAAGCCGGAGGCCCTCTTTGCAGGGGGGGCCGGCCGACCAAAGAGCGAACCCGAGGAGGGTCAGAAGGATGAAGAAGTCACTGCTACTGTTGGTGATGCTGCTTGCAGTTCCGGGCCTGGCATTGGCACAGGTCGCGGCGTGCCCCGATTGCGTACTCGGCGTTTTCGACGCCGAGGACCTCGCCCACAATTATGGAACGTTCAGCGGCTTCACGAAGACGCTCTATCTCGGAATCAAATTCGATCCGGCCACGACCTTCGATGCTTGCTCCGGTATAGAATTCAGCATCCAAGGTCTGCCGCCGCTCTTGCTGCCGCCCAGCTTCAACATTCGCAACGGCGGGTTCGCCGTCGGCACCCAGTCGCCGGTCTCTCCTGCGGACACGACCGCCATGGACGCAGCCGGTGGATGGAACGTCGTATGGACCGAGTGCCAGCCGGGGAACGGGGTCACGGTCGAGATCATCATGGTGTCCTTCGATCCGATCCCGAACGACACGGTGATTCGCGTGTTGCGCAAGTGGCCGCCTTCGAATCCGACATCGCCGAGCGTGCTGTTCACCCAGTGCAACGGCCCCATCTTTACACTGACGACGATGCAGGGCGGTTGCTACGTTCTCAACCCGACGGTGAACCCTGGAGAATCGGTGGGGAACCCACCCTGCCTGCTCCAGGGCATTGCAGTCGAGGCGACGACATGGTCGGAGATCAAATCGCTGTTTCGCTGAGTCAGAGCGCCAACGAATCGGCTGCAGGGGGGAGCGTGCTCCCCCCTGTTGCGTTTTCGGCGGCGGATCGTGGCACGCGTGGATCCGCGGTCGCACCTTCCATGGCGACCCAGCGTCCCCCGCGGGCGCCTGAGAAGTGCGTGCGCCTTGTCGTGCTCGCCGCGTGTGGGGTGTGGCTTGCCGCCGCGTGCGCGCCACCGCCTGCGCCCGACGCGGCAGCACCGGATCGGGTGGTCGCGCTGCGTGCGACGGCGCGAGCCGCACAGTCACTGGGCGACGTCGCCACGGCCATTGCCACGCTCCAGGAGGCGGTGCAGATCGACCCGCGCGATGTCGATGCATGGACCGAGCTCGGGCAAGCGCTGGACGCGAGTGGGGATCGTGCCGGCGCGATTCAGTGCTACGAGAGCGCCATTCGTGCCGATTCAGACCGCTACGAACCGCACCTGAATCTCGCCATCGCGCTGATGCGGCAGGGCATCACGGGCAGGGCGCGGAGCGAGCTCGACGAAGCCGTGCGCGCGGCGCCCGCGAATGCGAGCGTGCATTGGAACTATGGCGCCGCATTGGTCGAGGTCGGGAAGCCGGAGTCGGCGCGAGTGCATCTCGAGCAGGCGTTGGCCATAGATCCGGAGTTCGGTCCGGCGGCGGCCGAGCTTGGCAGGATCGAAGCGCTTGCGGGAGAGTCCGCTCTGGCGCTCGTGCACTTCGCGCGCGCCGACAGCCTCGGGGTCGCTACGGCGACGTTTCGCGCCAACTTCGGCACGGCACTGCTGCAGGCTGGGCGACCCGCAGAGGCCGCGGTGCAGCTCGGCCAGGCGATCGCGGCGGATTCGACACGCGCCGGCGTTTGGAGTCATCTCGGCGTGGCGGAGCTGCGCAACGGCCGGCCGCAAGAGGCGGAACGAGCCTTTACGAGCGCGCGCAGGCTGGCGCCGAACGACGAGGACGTGCGCTTCAATCTCGCCAGTCTCTACGTCCAACAACAACGCTTGGCTTCGGCCATCGAACTGCTGGAGAATCCGCGCCCGCGGCGCGCGGATCTGCTGGCACTCTTGGGGCTGGCGCTGCGCGGCGCCGGGCAGAAGGGAGCGGCGTTGCAATGCTTGGCTGGCGCCGCGGCCTCTGCACCGCGCGATCCGAACATCCTCAACAATTACGGTGTACTCTTGGCGGAGACCGGCGACACGCCGCGGGCCCTGGAGGTCTGGCGCCAAGTCTTGGGCCTAGACCCCGCGAACCGCGTCGCGCGCGAAAATCTGGCCGCGCGCGGCCAGAGCCCGGACGAGCCGGCGCGGAAGGAGTAGGGAATGGATCGCAACCTCGCGCTCGAATTGGTGCGTGTCACCGAAGCAGCCGCACTCTCGGCCGCCCGCTGGATGGGAAAAGGCGATGGCTTGCAAGCGGATGCCGCTGCCTTCGAAGCCATGCGCAAGGCGCTCGAATCCGTGAACATCCGCGCCGGTGTCTGCGTCGGGCGGCCATCGCTCTCCGGCGACCACGCGCTCGCCGAAGGGTGCCGGATCGGCGCCGACGACGAGGGCACTGTCCAGCTCGATTTAGCGCTCGATCCACTGGAATGCGTCGATAGTGTCGCCACCGGGCGCACCAACGCCATGAGCGTCGTGGCGGTGAATACCGATCGCACCTTCTTCCGCGGCACTTCCGGTCTCTACATGGACAAGATCGCCGTCGGCCCGGAAGCGGCCGGGAAGATCGACCTCGCCGCCTCGCCGTTGGAGAACCTGGTCAATGTCGCATCGGCGAAGCGGTGTTATGTCGAGGATCTCACCGTGGCCATTCTCGAGCGTGAGCGGCATGCGAGCCTCATCCGGCAAGTGCGCGAGGCAGGCGCGCGCATCCATCTCATCTCCGATGGCGATCTGGCGGCATCGGTGGCGACGGCGATCGGCGACTCCGGCGTCGATGTGATGATGGGGATCGGCTCGGCGCTGGCGGCGGTGCTGGCGGCCGCGGCGTTGGCCTGCGTCGGCGGCGACATGCAGTGCCGTTTGGTGCCCGTACTCGCAGGCGACGAGGAGCTCATCCACAAATTGACTGGCGGGCGTGCCAGCCACAAGTACGGACTGCAGGAGCTTGTCGGGGATGGCAGCGTCATGTTTGCCGCCACCGGAATCACCGACGGGGACGTGTTGCGCGGCGTGCATTTTCGCAAGGGCGGCGCGGCAACCCACTCCGTGGTCATGCGCCGGCGATCGGGAACGATCCGCTTCATCCAGGCCAATCATTTCTTCGAGCGCAAGCCCCGTTACTGACCGTGCCCGCCGGGCGCGCGACTGGGGCATTTCCGCCGGCAACTTGGGGGCTGGCCGCCTGCAGGACGTGTGTGGCGCCAGGCGCCGCGGCGATTCCCAGGCCCTGGATCGAAGGTCGAGTGGGGCACTACAATGAGGCGAAGCGCCCCCCGCCAACGGCGGATAATGGAGGTCAGGATGCCTCTCGATGCGGAGAAGAAACGGCTCGAGGCCAGGCTCCTCGGACTGCTGCAGCAGGCGTTGCATGCGCGCAACCGCGACGACATCGTCGCCACCTCGCTCGATCTGGGGGCACTGTATCTCTCCGGCGATCTCTACGACAGCGCCGAGGAATGTTTCCGTCGTGTGCTCGAGGAACCCGTGAAGCGCCTGGCCAAGGGCGACGAAAAAGCGCTGGCGGAGGCAGGGTTGGCGCAGGTGATGCTCGTGCGCGGACACTTGACCTTGGCGCGCGAGGCGCTCGAGCGCGCCGAGCGCGCGGTCACGGGTGCAGACGCTGTGCTGCTCGAAATTCGCAAGCTCCAGTGTCAGCGCGATCTGCACGTCGGCGTGTATCGCGATGTCGTCGATACCATCGAGGCGACGCTCGACCGCGAGACGGCCGAGACCTTGGGCGATGGGAGAATCGACTTCATGGTCCTCGAGGGACGCGCGCGCCAGCTTCTCGGACGTCACCGGCAAGCGCAGCGATTGTTGGAGAAGGCGCTGGAGTTGGCGCAGAGCACCGGGTACGAAGCCGGAGCGGCGAACGCGCGCAGCGAGCTCGGCGTTCTCCTCGTCATTCTGGGTCAATTCAAGCGTGCGCAGGATCATCTGGAAGAATCGCTGCGCAGCGACGAAGGCACGGGAAGCCTGTACCGACTCGATCGTGACCGGCGCCGGTTGGGCATGCTGTTTCTGCGCATGGGACGCTGGCAGGAAGCCGCGAAGCTCCTGCGTGAGTCGTACGAATCGGCGCGCGATCTGCGCTCGCTCGAGAACCGCTTGAGCAGCCAACTCGGCGAATCGGAGCTGCTGGCCTTGCGCGGTGATCTGGACGAGGCGCGAGACCGCGCCCTGGACGCCATGGAAGTCGCGCGCGCTGCCGGCTTCGTGCGCTTGCAGGTAGTGGGCCTGGGATTGCTGGCCTTGGCGGCGGTGGAATCGAACCATGCGCGCGAGGCACTGGACTTCCTGCGCGAGGCCGAGTCCTTGTATACGAGACTGGCGCCCGAGAGTCCGACGATGGTGCAGATCCATGCGCTGTTCGGTCGCGCCCACGGCTTGGCCGGCGAACCCGCGCTGGCTCTCGAGCGCTTGATGCGCGCGCACAATCTGGCTCGTGAGACGGGGAATGTCTACGACCGCCATCGCATCGACAGTTGCTTGGGGCTGTACTACGCGCACCAGGGTGCCGGAGACAAAGCCGCGGGGCTGTTGTCGAAGGCGGCGGCCGAGCTCGGGTCACTCGGCGCCAAGTACGATGTCGCAATGGCGCGTCTGCGTTTTGCCCAACTGCTCGTCGGCACGAATCGCGTCCGCGGCGCCGCAGAGCGTGTTCGCGACACCAAGCTGGCGCGGTCGAACCTGTTCGAGGCCCGGCGTCTGTTCGAGGCCATGGGAGCGGCGTCACGACTCGCCGAAGTCGCGGCGCTGGAGTCGCTCTCGCATCAAGAGCCCGCGACGTCCGCCGATTGACCAGCCCCGGCGCCGGTTTCCGTCCTACTGCAGGACCGTGAAGGCCGTGCGCTGGGTGGCCCGGCCGCCGCCGATGAGATCCTCCACCGTGAGCTCCAGGTCGTAGATGTCTTCGTCGAGGGTGGCGATGTCGACACGCAAATCTTCGACGAGCTCGCTCGCACCGCCTTCGCCGGTGAAAGTGGCGGTGACGAACGGGCGCTTCATGGCACCCTCGGGCGGGAACCAGCCATCGAGCCGCCGGAGACTGCGGGGCACGATGCTGTAGGTCACCTGATAGCGGCACACGCCGCTCGTATCGAGCTCGAGGCCGTAGATCTCGAACAGTCCCAGCAGTGGCCCGCTGCGCCGATACACCCCGATCGGATTCGGCACCACCAAGCGATCCTTCTTGACGAAGCGCGGATGCCAACTCGGATCGGCGTAGATGATCTTCGTCGCCATTTCGATGTCCGAGAGCGCCAAGTGCCGGCCATCGAGACGCGGCACGTCGAGATCGGTGAGATAGGTGCCCTCGCCCCGGCCGCTCACATCGGCGAGTCGCACTGCCAGACGGTAAGCGCCCTCGGGAACGTCGAACTGCAGCTGCCCGGGAAACAAACGACCATCCAGCGTGCTGCGGAACTTGGAGGCGGTGAGGCTCTCGCTGTATTGATCACGCGCGATCTCGTGCGCTTGGCGGTCGAGGAGCACGCCTTCGGCGATGTAACGGCTCACGTACAACGAATCCTGCCAGCCGAAGGTCAAGTCCTGGACGTTGAACTGATAGTGCACCTCGATGCGCATGCGCCCTGGCGGGCCTTTGAACACGTCGACATCGAAGACGAACCACAGCCGTGGGCGCGGTTCGCCTTGCAGCCAAAAACGATCGCGTCCGGCTGCATATTCTTTTTGGAACGCCCACACCGCTTCGTCGCGTTTGCGCAACATCTCGCGCGCACGGAAGTCGTTGCGCACTTCGTGTTCGATGATCTCGGGGTCGAGCTGACTGTCCTCCAGGCCTTTCTGGGCGAGGATGCGCCGCTCCTCGTCCTGCCCGAGCAGATCGCTCTTGCGATCGCGGCCGCTGGCCGTGCGTTGGTCGGTGTCGGCAAAGCCGAGCCGCTGGAGCTCTTCGCGCACCAGATCTGGCCGGCGCGACAAGCGCACCGGGGCTCCCAACACCCATGGCCCGCGCGGTTTGGGGCGCTCGAAGGCGGCGACCCAAGCCTCGTCGATGTACAGCCAATCCTGCCGCGCCGGAACGTAGCCAAGACCTTGGCGCACGTCGGCGCCGTCTTCGACGATGGAGTCCGGGGCGCCGAATTGAATCATCACCGTGCCGCGCGCGTCCCAACCGGGTGGCTCCTTGCTTATGAAATCGCGCCGCGCCGTGTCGAGCCTCCGGTCGTGCTCGGCACGCCGCTCGTTCTCCGGCGTCGTCGGTGTCGGATCGCGCAGCCGCCAGAAACGTCGCTCCCACTCGACGCGCAGCGAGTCGTTGGAAAAACCCAGGAACTGGGCGCGCAAGGTCGGGCTCAAGATGGGCTCGAGCCCGGCGTAAATGGCGTGTATCTCGGGAGCGAGGCGGTCGGGTCGCAAATCGGGGTCGTGCGAGAAGAGCGAGTCCTCGGCCACGAGCGTGCGCAGGTAATTCTCGATCGGTCGGACGCCGGAGCGGGTCGAGCGCCAGCGGTCGCTCAACTCCTGGAGCTTGTCGCTGCTGCTGCCGCGTGACGGCCGCGCGATCCCGATCGCGAGGCCGAGACCCAAGATGGGAGCGAGGAGGAGCAGGCACCGCACGGGGTTCCTTCGTGAATCGACCCCGCGAGAGGGGGCACACCTCGAAAAAATAGCGTGGCACGGGGCAAGGGTCAAACCGGGGGCGCCCCGCAACCCAGGCTCAGGTCTTCGGTCGACGCTCGGCGATCGCCCAGAGCGTCTGCCGCCACAGGCCGCGCAGCATGGCGATCTCGTCGCTACGCGGGCCCGCCCGCGCGAGCAGGCGGCGCACGTCGCGCAATGCATGCTCCACGGTTTCGGGTCGCGCGAAACCGATCGCCAACATCACGTGTCGCAACTGCTCGAATTGGGCTTCGATCTCGGCGGCGGTGGCTTCTGGGCCGGGCTCGAGCGACGACGCACCCATGAACGGCGGGGAAGCGTGCGAGGCTTGGTACAACTCGTAGGCGACGATGACGACCGCTTGTCCCAGGTTGACGGATGGGTGTTCGGCCACCGCCGGGATGTGCAGGACGTCCTGACATTGGTCGATTTCGCTGCCACTCAGGCCGTCGCGCTCGGGACCGAAGACGACCGCCAACGGCCGGCGCGCCGGCGAGGCGTGCACCGCGGCGGCGAAGCCATTCGGTGTAAACACCGCCGGCCGGCGTTCACCGATGCGGCGAGTGGTCCCGACGCTCCAGCGGCAGTCAGCGAGTGCGGCGGCCAGTGTACGGACGGTGCGCGCGGCGGCGAGCACATCCTCGGCGTTGTGCGCCATGCGCACGGCCTCGGCGTGGTCGGCGATGCGCGGTGCGACCAGCACCAACTCGGCCAGGCCCATGTTCTTGAGCGCGCGCGCGGCCGCACCGACGTTGCCGCCCTGTGCGGGGCGCACGAGGACAAAGCGGATGGAAGCAAGGCTCGGCATCGGACCCCAATGGGCTCAACGCGCGTCGGGGAGGATGCTGATGCCCCAGCTGTCGGGGCGCGCCGGGCGGCCGGCGTTCCACTCGTTCCATGCGTGCGAGTCATCGGTCGTGTAATGTACTTCGTACTCGCCGGCGTCGAGCAGGATGGTGCCGTTGAACAAGCGATTCTTCTCGGCGCCACCGGCATGGCGCGTGTTGCGAATCGTCATTTCCCAGACCCACGTGCCGCTCGGAACGGCTTCGATCCAGCCGTAGTCGTACATCTCGTTGTAGAGGCCCTCGCCGATGGCGAGGATGCGCACGCGCGCTGGCTTCGACATCGTGAAGCGTTGGCGCACGTGCTGGCCGCTGCGGACGCGCACCAGACGCGCGAGGTATTCCTTGCCTTCCTCGCTGCGCGCCTCGGGATCGAAGATCTTGAAGTCGCCGGCCCCGAGGTCCGTGGTCGCCATCAAGGTGATGCCCCAACGGCGGGCATCGCGCGGTGGCGAGGCGTTCCAAGCCCCGTACGCGTGCGAGTCATCGGTGACGTAAGACACGACATAGTCCCCCGCCGCGAGTTCCACGACTTCGTCCGCGACGCGATTCTTGTGCGCGCCGCCGGCGGGGCGCGTGTTGCCTTCGCTCATGCTCCAGGCGATGTCACCGCTGCCGAAATGCTCGATCTGGCCGTAGTCCGCGAACTCGTCGCCGCCGGCACTTTCGCCGATGCAATAGACGCGCAGACGCGTGGTCCGCCGCAAGGTGAGGCCGGCGGTGGCGGTGCCCCCATCGCCGACCCGTACCAAGGACACGAGGGTGCGCGCGACATCGTCCGCATCACTGTAGTTGCCGATACGCCCGGCTTGCGCCTCCGAGTCTGCCCACAGCATCAGGCCCCAACCGTCGGGATCGTGCGGGGGCGGCGCATTCCACGATTCGTGGCTGTGCGAGTCGTCGGTGGCGTACGACACCACGTAGTCGCCGGCCGGGAGCGTGATGATCTCACGACTCACCTTGTTCTTGCTGTCGCCGCCGCCGTGCTTGAAATTGTCGGGGCCGAACTCCCATACCACCTGCCGCGAGTCGGCGTCGGTGATCCAGCCGCCGTCCACAGCGCCGCGATCGCGATCGGCGTACTCCCCTTGGCAGTAGACCGTAATGCGCATGCGTTCGGGAAGGCGGAAGCCGCGGGTTTCGAAGGCATCGTTCCCCATCGGCGAGAGGTCGACGAAGCGCCGCGCATCGGCGAGCGGCGGGGCATCGTGCAGGACTTCCGCCGCCGATTCCTCGCCGTCCGGCACCGCCAGGCGCAGGCCCCAGCGCTTGCTCTCGCGCGGCTTCTTGCCGTCGCGCTTGATGTAGATGCGCGCCACGTCCTTGCCGAACAGCTGGATGGTGCGATAGTGCTGCGTGAAGGGCGCGAAATAGGCGGTGTAGTCGCCGGCGGGGAGTGCAACGTCGCCCTTCCACGCGTAGTTGTTGCCGGGGCCACGCTGTGATTTGTCGGCGTGCAACTGCCACACGACTTGACGGCTGCGCCGGTCGAGGATCCATCCGTAGGCATAGAGATCACCGTGCTCGGGATCGCCGGCACCTTCGGCCTCGATGTGGAGGGTGATGGCACGGCGCAGGCGGAAAGGGGCGTCGTGCAATTCATCGAGCGCGATGTTCTCGATGCGGACGAACTCGCTGGCGATCGCGAGCGATGCGCAGCACATCGCCCCGAGGAGGACGAGGGCAACGACAGGACGCAGCGGTCGCGGAAGCAGAGGCATGCGGGATTCAACCATCCTGGCGGGACTTAAGGCCCAACGAGCGTCTTCGCATGGGCTTGCCGCAATTTGGGCGCCTTTCGTCCCGTACGCCGTGCCGGCCCGAAAGGTTTCGTGGCACAGAGCCCGGAGTCTACCCCTTCGGAGCCTGGCTCGCGCCGGAGTGGACCACGGATCCTCCATTGGATCAAGAGCTTGAGGAATCTGCAGCGATTTGGACACGGCGTTGACAGTCGCGGGAGCGCCCCCGTAGGGTGGGCTTCAGGCGTCCGAGACCGCGTTGCCAGTGACCTCGGCGATGATCTCGAGTGCGGCCTGAGCCATGCCACGGTGGACGTAGAGACGGGTGTCCGAAAGCGGCGAAGGGATGATCAGCGCCAGCAGCCCGGCGCCCGGCGCCTTCACCTTCAGGCAGTGGATGCCTTCGTTCTCCAGTAGCGTCTCGATCATTTCGGCGTCGTAAAGTGCGTTCGTCGTGTACACGAGCTGCAGACGGCTGCGCGGTTTTCCTCGAGCCAGGCGTTCCCAGCATTCGGGACAGAGGTCGTACGCCGGTGGGAACTCACGGCGGCAGTCGGGGCAGTGCAGCAAACGTTTTCCTCCCGAAGGGCACGCGCGCGCAATGCCGCGCGGCATTCGCCAGTATAGGCCATCACGCGGAGCGGCGGGAAGCTCCACGGTGGCGAAGCGAGGGTGATGTCGCGCACATTACGCATTCTGCATACGTCCGATCTGCACCTGGACGCGGGGCTGCGCACCACCGGGCTGCCGAGCCCACGCGCGCGCGAGCGTTGCCAAGCGCACCTCGATGCTTTCGACTGGATCGTGGCGGCGGTGCCGCGCCTGGCAGTCGACGTGCTGTGTATCGCCGGAGATCTGTTCGAAGCGGCGCAGACTCGCCCCGCGACCGTGCGTCATGTGGCACATGAGCTTGGCGCCTGTGGATGCCCCGTTTTCATCGCTCCGGGCAATCATGATCCGATGCAAGAACGCTCGGTGTACGGGCTCGCCCGCTGGCCGGACAACGTCACCGTGTTCGGCGGCGCGTGGCAGAGCGTGCGGCTTGCGCATCTGGGCCTCGTGGTCCACGGCCGGGGTTTCACCGAACCGGTGGAGAGTGCGCGCTTGTTGGCGGGGCTGGCGCTGGACGGCGACGGGCCGCACCTCCTGGTCGCGCACGGCAGCGACGAATCCTGCCGCCCCGATCGTCATCACCCGTACCGGCCATTCGTGCCGTCCGAGCTCGACGCCCTGCCGCTCACGTATGCAGCGTTGGGCCACTATCATCGTTTCTCGCGCCTGCCGACGCAGCGCGTTTGCGCTGCCTACAGCGGCTGCCCGATCCCGCAGAACTTCGCCGATGTCGAAGCGCATGGGGTGGTGCTCGCACACCTGCGCGCGGACGGCGTGGATGTCGAACTGGTGCCGGTGCCGGGACGCCGCTTCGTCACCTTGGAGCTCGACGTGAGCGGGGCCGATACACAGGCGGAGCTGGTGCGCCGCCTGCAAGTCGAGCTCGGGAGGCAGGCGCTGCAAGAGGATTTCCTGCGCCTGCATCTGCGCGGCAGTATCGCCGCCGATCTGGACGTGGAGCCGGTGGCCTTGCGCGAGGCCTTGGCGCCGCAAGTCCACGATCTCACGCTGCGCGACGAGACGGTGCCGGAATACGATCTCGCCACACTGGCGCTGGAGAACACCGTGCGCGGTCAATTCGTGCGCACCCTGCAGGCGCGTGCGCAAGATGCGACCGACGCGGACGCGGACGTCGTGCGGCGCGCGCTTTATCTCGGGCTCGACGCGCTGGCAGGGCGCTCGCAACTGCGTTGAGGTGTGAAGCGTGCTGTTGCTCGAAGCGCACATCCGCGGATTCGGCAAGCTGGCGCAACGCCAGGTGCGATTCGCTCGGGGCGTACAGATCGTCGTCGGTGACAACGAGAGCGGCAAGTCGACGTTGCAGAAGTTCCTCCTCGCCATGTTGTTTGGTCTCAAGCGCGAGGATCGCAGGCGGCGTGAGTACCTGCCGGACCACGAGTTGTGCAAACCCTGGAACGGTGGCGCGTATGGCGGCCGCATTGTCTACGAGCTGGCCAACGGCGCGTGCTTCGAGGTGCAGCGCAATTTCGAGCGCAAGGATGAATCGGTGCGCGTTCTGGATGCAGTTTCCGGCCGCGATGTGACCGCCGAGTTTCCCTTGGACGAGCGCAGGGAACGTCCATTCATGCAGCGCCAGATCCAGCTCTCACGCCAGTTGTTCGAGGCGACGACGGCGCTGGGGCAGCTCGCCGGCCGCCCGGCCGGCGAAGGCGTGGGTGCGTTGCGCCAGAGGATCCAAGGTCTCCTCGACAGCGGCGACGAGAACCTGTCGGCGCAAGCGGCGTTGCAGCTGCTGTCCCAGTTGGAAGAGCGGCTCGGCAGCGAGCGCACGCCCACGCGCGGCATCGGTTTGCTGCTGCGGCAACGCCGAGCGTTGCAGGACGATCGGGAGTCGGCAGAGAGGCGGCATGCGGAGATCCTGGATCTGCATGCGCGGCGCGACGTGGCGGCGCAAACCTATGCCGCACACGCCTTGGCGTGGGAGGAGCGCCGGCGTCGTGAGCTCGAAGGCGAACGCGACCTGTTGCAACGCCGCATCCAGCGCTTCGAGAGTCTCGATGGCGAGTTTCATGCCCTGCAGCAACAGCTGCAGGACTACGCCGATGTGGCGGACGTGGATCCAGCAGACGACGCACCGGCGCGCGAGCGCGCCGCCGCCATCGCGGCGCTCACGGCCCAGGTCGGCGAGCGTGCATCCGCGCGCGCGGCGCGGGAGCAGCGCGCCCACGAGCTCGAGACCTGCGCCACCTCTCTGGCCACCGCACTAGGGGGGATGGATCGCGAGCACGTCCAGAAACTGCAGCATGACGCCGCACGGGCGTGGGAATTCGTCGGGCGCGTGCGCGAGGCGCGCGCGCGTCAGGCCGAAGAGCAGCGGCGCAATCGCGCCATCGTCGACCAACTACGCCGCCACCATGGACGCGATTGGACGCGCGACGAGTTCCTGGGCGAGCTGGGAAGCCAGCGCACGCTCGCAGACGGCGAGGCGGCGCAGGTGTTGCAAGCGCATGCAACAGGCGCGGTGCAGGATGCAGGGCGGCGCCGCAGGGCATTGTGGATGCAGGCCGTAGGCGCCATTGGCGTCGTCGCCGCGTGCGTGGTTCTGGCGCGGCGCGATCCGGGAGGGTGGTCGCCACTCCTCTGCTGGGGCGGTGTCGCGGCGGTGTCGGGGGCAGCGGCGTGGACGCTGCTCGTTGCCATCGGCCGGCTGGTGGGCGCGCGCGATCTGGCGCGCAGCTTGTCGGCGCGTGCCGAACAGGCTGGGCTCGGGCAGGCTGCTGCCGCGGAGTGGCTCGCTGCCGTCCTCGAGCGCAATCGCGTCGACAATGTCGAAGCCTTGGAACGCGCGCGCCGCGATTACGAGACGCTGCGCGCACAAGCCGAACGCATCTCCATGACCGGCGGGCACGAAATCCAGCAGCTGGAAGTCGAGCTTGCAGCCTTGGCGACGACGATGCATCGCAGTGTGCGCGACTGCGATCTGGCCGCGGTGCATGCGCTCGCAGCACGGCTCGTCGGGGCGGCACGCGAGGTGCTCCCCTACGCCGAGGAGGGCCAGAGCGGAGGCGTCGCCGCCGACGATCCTGCAGAGTTGCGGCGCCTGGTCGCGGATTTACATCTGCTGCCCGAGCTGCGTCGGGCCGTGGCGTGGCTCGAACGCGTGCGCGAGGAACACGCCACGCGGCTCCGGCAAGACGAGGGCGAGAACCGCGCGCTCGAGGATTTGTGCGCGCGAGTCGACGGCGAACGCGCCGGTCTCGAGGCGATTCTGCGTCGCAACGGCGCCAGTGATCTCGCCGACTTCGCGAACCGCATGCGGCGTGCGCGTGAGCGCGAGCGCTTGCTCGCCACCCGCTTGCCATTGCAGCGCGAACAGGACGGCGTGCTGGCGGGTGAGCGCGTCGCGGCATTGCGCTTGCGACTCTTGCACCTCGACCCGGCGTCGCCCGAACCCACGACCGAGACGGCGCGGGCCGCCGCGGTCATGGGGCCCGGGACGAGCCTCGAAGAGCTGTCGCGCGCCAAGGATGTTTTGGCTGCGGAACGCGCGCAGATCGACGAGCGCTTGGCTGCTCGGGAGCAAGAGGCGAGGCTGCCGGCGGCAATCGAGCTCGAGCTGCAGGAGGTCGAGGCGCAACTCGAATGCGCACGGCGCCGCGCGGCGTCCATGCGCCTGGCGGTGGAGACGCTGCAGGAGGTGGCGACGACGGTGCACCGCGAGGTGGCGCCGCGCATGAACGCACGCGTCGGACAGCTGTTCGCCCAGCTCACGCGCGCCGCGCATGGCGACGTGCGTTTGGATGAGGATCTGACGCCGCGCGTGCGGATGGACGGCGATGCCGTATTCGGCGTCGAGTCCCTGAGTGGCGGTGCCGCCGATCAGCTGTACTTCGCCGTGCGCCTGACGGCGGGTGAAGTGCTCGCGCGCCGCGGCGAACACCTGCCATTGCTCCTCGATGATCCCTTCGTCCAATACGACCCCGACCGTCTGCAGGCGGCCTTGGACCTGGTCACCGAGCTGGCGCGCGAGCACCAGGTCGTCTTCCTCACCTGCGAGGATGTCCAGGCAAGCGCCCTGTCCGCGCGCCTGCGCGATCGCGGCATCCTTCACGACATCCTGCGACTCTGAATGTCCCCATGTCGTCCCTGCCGTGCGTCTTCGTGAACGATCCTTGCACGCGCCGTGCGCACGGAACTTCGTTTCGTGCGCGAGGTCGTGGTAGCATCCCGAGCGAACGCCGTGGGTTTGGAGAGGGGTGGAGGGCAGAAGATGGACAAGATCTGCATGGTGGGCACCGGCTACGTTGGCTTGGTGACCGGCGCCTGTCTCGCCGACTTCGGCAACCGTGTGACGTGCGTGGACGTCGACGCTCGACGCATCGAGATGCTCGAACGCGGCGAGATTCCATTCTTCGAACCGTTGCTCGACGAGCTGGTCCGGCGCAACGTCAAGGCCGAGCGCCTGGAATTCACCACCGCCGTCTTGCCCGCCGTCCGTGACGCGGACGTGATCTTCATCGCGGTGGGGACTCCGGACCGCGGCGATGGGTTCGCCGACCTGAGCGCCCTCTTCCGCGCCGTCGAGGACATCGTGCCGCACCTGGAAGGCTACAAGCTCCTGGTGACCAAGAGCACCGTGCCCGTGGGCACCGGCCGGCAGCTGCAGCAGCGGATCGGCGATTTCGCCCGCAATGGCGCCACCGTCGAAGTGGCGTCGAACCCGGAGTTCCTGCGCGAGGGCTCCGCGATCGAAGACTTCATGCGCCCGAACCGTGTCGTCATCGGCGCCGAGACCGAGCGCTCGCGCGCGGCGATGGAGGCGATCTACCGCCCGTTGTATCTGAGCGAAACCCCCATCGTGGTGACGAACCTGGAAACGGCGGAACTGATCAAATACGCCTCGAACGCGTTTCTGGCCACCAAGATTTCTTTCGTCAACGAAATGGCGAATCTCTGTGAGCGCTACGGCGCCGACGTGCGCGTACTCGCCAAGGCCATGGGGCTCGATCGGCGCATCGGCGACAAGTTCTTGCACGCCGGCGTTGGCTACGGCGGCTCGTGCTTTCCCAAGGACACCGAGGCCCTGGTCAAGATCGGCCAGCAGGTCGGCTACGAGATGCGCATCGTCAAGGCGGCCATCGAGGTCAACCAGGAGCGGCCGCAACTGGCACTGCAGAAGCTCGAAGGCTTGCTGGGGAGTCTGGACGCCAAAACGATCGGCCTGTTGGGATTGGCGTTCAAACCCAACACCGACGACATTCGCGAAGCGCCGGCGATCAAGCTGGCGCGGGCACTGCGCGAAAAAGGCGCCCACGTGCGTGGCTACGATCCGGTCGCCATGGAGCGTGTGCGCGCCACCGAGCCCGAGATCGTGCTGTGCAAGGACGCCTACGAGGTCGCGATCGGCGCCGATGCGCTGATGCTGTGCACGGAATGGAACGAGTTCCGCGACCTGAACGTGCAGCAACTCAAGGATTCGATGCGCCAACCGGTGCTCGTAGACTGTCGCAACATCTACGACCGCGAGCGCATGGAAGCGTTCGGTTTCCGCTACGATTGCTTCGGGCGCTGAGATCGTCGTGGCCACGCCCCCCGCGACGCCGGCGCCCCGCGAGCCTCGTTCCCGCGGCGCCTCGTCGCCAGGTATGATCGGACCGACGGGGTGCGTGAGCTCCCGGCGCGGAGGCATGGCGGATGGCGCGCATTCTGGTGACCGGCGGCGCCGGTTTCATCGGCAGCAACTTCGTGCAATTCTTGCTGCGTGAGCAGCCGGACACCCAGGTCGTCGTCCTCGACAAGCTCACCTACGCGGGCAACCTCGAGAATCTCGAAGCCGTGCGCGGCGATCCACGCTTCCACTTCGTGCGCGGCGATATCGCCGACCCCGCTCTTGTCCGCGACGCCATGTCCGGCTGCGATTGGGTCTACAACTTCGCCGCCGAGAGCCACGTCGACCGCTCGATTCAAGACGCCGAAGCCGTGGTGTGGACCAACGTGCGCGGCACACAAGTTCTCCTCGACGCGGAGCGGGAGTTGCGCGTGGCGCGCCACGTCCAGGTTTCGACCGACGAGGTGTACGGCAGCATTGGGGCCGGTCGCTGCCGCGAGACCGACATCCTGCGCCCCTCCAACCCGTACGCCGCCTGCAAGGCCGCGGGCGACCTGCTGGTGCTGGCCGCGGTCAGCACCTGGAAGCAGGACGCGGTGGTGACTCGCAGCAGCAACAATTACGGGCCGTACCAGCATCCGGAGAAGTTGATCCCGTTGCACATCACCAACGCGATCGAGGGCAAGCCGTTGCCGGTCTACGGCGACGGCCGCAACGTGCGCGACTGGCTGCACGTGGACGACAACTGCCGCGCCATCGATCGCGTCGGCCGGCTCGGCGCTGCCGGCGAGATCTACAACATCGGCGGTGGCAACGAGCGACCGAACTTGTGGATCGTGGACCAGATCATCCACAGCACGGGCTGTGATCCGGCGCTGCGCCAGTTCGTGCGCGATCGTCCCGGTCACGATTTCCGCTATGCGGTCGACGATCGCAAGGTGCGCGACCTGGGCTGGGAGCCGTGCCGCAGCCTCGAAGCCGGCCTGGCCGAGACCGTGCGCTGGTATCAGGAACATCGCGCCTGGTGGACGCGCATCAAGAGCGGCGAATTCGCCGCCTACTATCGCAGTCAGTACGCAGCCAACCGCGGCCCCCGCGAAGCGGAAGAGGGCGCATGAACGCCGAGCGCACCCCGGAGACAACGCACGTTCGGCATCTCGTATCCGTCGTCGGCGCGCGGCCGAATTTCATGAAGCTCGCGCCGTTGGCGCGCGCGCTCGCGCCACGCTCGGACTGGACGCACGTGATCGTGCACACGGGCCAGCATTACGACGCCAACATGTCGGACGTGTTCTTCGACGAGCTGGAGATTCCAACCCCGGCCATGCATCTCGGAGTCGGCTCCGGGTCCCACGCCGAGCAGACGGCGCGTGTCATGCTGGCCGTGGACGACGTCTTGAACCGCGCCACGCCGGATCTGATGGTCGTGGTCGGCGACGTCAATTCGACCTTGGCCGCGACGCTGGTGGCGAGCAAACGCGGCATCGCGGTGGCGCACGTGGAGGCGGGACTGCGCAGCTACGACCGCACCATGCCAGAAGAGATCAACCGCGTGCTCACCGATCAACTGGCGACGCTGTTGCTGACGCCGTCCGCCGATGCCGATGCCAATCTGCGACGCGAAGGCATCGCTCGGGAGCGGATCCACTGCGTCGGCAATGTCATGATCGACAGCCTGCTGCATGCATTGCCGCGCGCCCGCGCCGGCCGCGCCTGGGAGCGCTTCGGCCTGCAGCCTTCGGGCTACGCGCTGATCACGTTGCACCGGCCCTCCAATGTCGACGAGCGCTCGATGCTGCGGGATCTCGTCGAGGTTCTGGATCGCCTCGCCGGCACACTGCCGGTGCTGTTCCCCGTGCACCCGCGCACGCGCAAGATGATCGCGGAGTTCGACCTCGCACCGCGGCGGATCCAGCTCGTCGATCCCGTCGGCTACCTCGACTTCGTCGGACTCGAATCGGCGGCGCGGCTGGTGCTGACCGACTCGGGAGGCATTCAGGAGGAGACCACGGTGCTGGGGATTCCTTGTTTGACCTTGCGCGCCAATACCGAACGGCCAATCACCGTGAGTCAGGGGACGAACCGAATCGTGGGCCAGGATCCGGCGCGGATCTGGGCCGCCGCCGAGGAGATTCTGGCCACTCCGCCGCCCACGCCGCGGTCGCTGGAAAAATGGGACGGTCGCGCCGCGGAACGCATCCTCCAGGTCTTCGACGCTTTCTTCGCGGCTCGCGCCTGAAGCCCGCGATTCGACCGAGGCTCCAGACCGCCATGGGTGCGGGCACGATCGGCGCGCCGCTGGCTACGGGGTACGCCGTTTGCATGCGTCCGGCGTGGGCGCAACGCTTGACGTTGCAGGAGATGGCACATAAACTTCCGGCGTTCCGGCTTGGGTGCGCACCCCAGAGCCGGTCGCCTGCCCGAGGCTTTCCTCTCTCTCTCGTTCCGTGGGTCCCTTCGTCCGGGTAGTGTGTCTTGCCGACTCCAGAACTGGTTGCGCTGCTGCCACTCGGCGTTGCTTTCTCGACCACGTTCCTTCTCGTCCCTCAGGTTCGACGTTTCGCCATCGAGTGGAAACTCGGGGACAAACCCAACGGGCGCAAGCTGCACGCGCGCGCGATTCCACACCTGGGCGGCGTGGCGATCTTCGCCGGCTTCTTCTTGGCGTTGCTGGTGCTCTTGGCGACGCCATTCGGCATGACACAGGCGAGTCGAATTCTGGCGCTGCTTCCCGGCTTGCTGGTGGTTTTTGGTCTCGGGCTGGTGGACGATCTGCGCGGCCTCCGCGCCGGGGTGAAGCTCGTCTATCAGGTGGTCGCTGCCGTCTGTGTAGTGGCGATGGGCGCCGGACTATGGCAGGGATCGATCTCCGATCCGATCTTCGCGCTCGCCGTCGGGCTCAGCGTTCTCTGGTACGTCGGCGTGTGCAACAGCGTCAACCTGATCGACGGATTGGACGGTCTTGCGGCCGGCACTGCGGTAATCGCCGCGGCAGCGTTCCTCGTGGTCGGCATCCGAGTCGGTGATCCAGCCGTCGTTCTGGTGGCGATGAGTCTGATGGGGGCGCTGCTGGCTTTCTTGCGTTTCAACTTCCATCCGGCGCTCATCTTCATGGGCGACACCGGCAGCATGTTCCTCGGCTTCACCCTCGCGTTCCTCGCCTGCTTGTTGGCGCCGCGGGTGGGGCTCGTGACCGCTCTTCTCGGCGGGGCCACCATTCTCGGCGTCCCCATTCTGGATACCCTGACGGCGATCTGCCGGCGCCTCGCCGCGAGGCGGCATATCTTCACTGCCGATGGCGAGCACACGCATCACAAGCTGTTGCGGCTCGGGTTGTCGCACCGCGCAGCCGTGCTGTTGCTGTATGCGCTGGCGACGGTTTTCGCCGCCCTTGGTGCCGGCATTCTGCTCGGCCACCATCGCTTGTTCATCGCCGCGGTGGCGCTCGGCGTTTCTTTTCCCTTGACCCTCGCCAACCTTCCCCGATTGCTGTCGTCCCGACGTCCCGAAACGATGGCACCCAGGCCGGCCGTGGCGCGGTTGCCCGAGATGCGAGAACCACCCGTGGCGGCAGAGCCACTTCCCGCGCTGCGGAACCGCGAACCGGCGGAGGCACAAGAGGTCGTGGCCGCGCTGCCGCCGGGCGCGCGCCGCAGGACCTGAGCGCGCGCCGCCGCGCGGTCCCGCCTCGACCATTGCGCGCGCCAATGCTGTCGGGTGCACACTTCAGATGGCCCAATAACGCGCTTCGCGGCCACCGCCGACAATGAGGACCAGGCCGCGAGCGCGCAATGCGTGCACGTGTCGCAGCACCGTACGCCGCGGCGCTTGCACGACGCGCGTGAGATCGAGGCCGCGGCTGCCGGGGTGCGCGGCGAGATGCGCCAAGATGCGCTCTTGATGCGCGGGGATGGACTGGGGTAAGCGCAGAATGACGAAGCGCCGCGTCGCCAGGCTGCAGCCGGCTGCCGAAACGCGCAGCAGAGTTCCTGCATTGGCCGATTGCAGATACGCGCGCAAGCGCGTCGCGCGTGCTCGTGCTGTCGCTCCATCCGGCAACGCGAGCAGCTGTTGCAGCGCCGGCCACGGGAGCCGGCGTTCCGCTGTATCCAAGAGCACGCCCAAGACTTCCCACGCCGCGGGTGCGGCGTCGAAGTGGATCGTGCGTGCAGCCGTTCGCGGACGCGGTCGGTCGAGGAGGAGGCGATGACGCGAGTCCACCCAGAGCTGCCACGGTTCACGCTGCAGATCGGCGAGCTCGCTTCGGTTCATCGCGCGCGCGGGGCGCTGCCAGTCCTCGACCAGCGCCACGGGAGCAGAGCGCAACAGCTCGACGAGAGCGCCGTGCCAGCGCCGGAGCGACGCGAGCTGGGCAGAGGCAACGTAAGGATGCGCGGCGCGCTCGGCACGCGCGGCATCCTCGAGATCACCGGCGTACAGGGCGCGTTCGGCCGCGAGCAAGTGCACACTGGCGTGGACGGCCGCGGGATGCCGGCGCTGCAGCCGCTGCTGCAGCGCCGCGAGCTCGTCGGGCGTCGTCCTACCGCCGCGACGCAGCTGCAAACGCAGCAGCGCCGTATCGAGAACCAGTGCGGTTGGTTCGTCCGCTGCTTGGCGCCGCGCCCGGCGCAACCACGGAGCGGCGCTGGCGAAGCCCCGTTGTTGCATGCGCAGCTCGACGCTGGCGAGGGTGGCCGCGAGCGCCACGCCAGGGTCGGCGGAGCGCAACAATGGCCGCAGCAGTTGATGGGCTCGCTCCGTCTCGCCCGTTTCCGCCGCCGCCAAGCCATGCACCAAGCGCACGGCCTCGGCCGTGAGGATGTCCTCGCGATCGGCAGCACCGAGGAGACGCAAGGCGCGCGGGGCGTCGCCAGCATGCACCGCAGCGAGCGCGTCGAGGACGCGCGGTGGCAGAAGTCGTTGCGGACGCTGCCAGACCATCGCACACCTTTGAGCCCGTTTGCCTCGAGCCCGCGAACGGAGTGGCGAAGCGCCCCTGTGTACTAAGGACCGGTCCGGCGCTCCAAGGTCAGCGCACGACCACGAGCTTGCGCGCGGTGGCGAGCCACTCGGGCCGTGTCACGGCAAAGTATACGCCCGCTGCCACCGGGGTGCCGGTTTCGTCGCGGCCATCCCACGCGAACGAGTGCGTGCCGGGGGAAAGCTCGCGCGCGGCGAAGCTGCGCACCACGCGACCGCGAGCGTCCATCACAGTCAAGCCCACCGGGACGGAACGCGGCGTGCGCAGAACCAGCTGCGTCGACGCGCGCACGGGGTTCGGGAACGCCTCCAAGGACAGGAATGCCACCGGGCGCTCGTGGATGGCGTCGGACGTGTTGTCGGTGAAGAACGCCGAGCGCACCTCGGTCGCGGTGGCTGAGTAGAAGCTCATGTGCGGGAAACCGGAGGCGTCGAGCGCCAGGCTGGTCCACGGACCTTGGGGTCCGAGCGCGTCGACGGCTTGCGGCGCCCAGTGCGAGCCGCCGTTGGCGTTCTTGATCGCATACTTCACCAGGTTCTCGAACACGTCGTAGTAGCCGAGATGCGGCACGTCCCCTGCGTCGACCTGGATCGAACAGAACGAGCCGCGCACATCTGCGCCCACAGCGAGTGCATTGCCGTGCGTCCAGGTCGTGGATGGCTTGGTCGCATAGCGGGTGCGCTGGTTCAGCTCGTCGTAATAGGCGATGTGTGGTCGCCCTTGCGAGTCCAAGTCCATCGAGATGAAAAGGGAGCGCACCAAGGTCGCACCCGAAGGCGTTTCCAGCGTCCATGTCGTCCCGGACTTGGATGCGTAGCGCAGATGAAGTCCGTTCACGTCCTGGTAGGCAATGCGCGGATTGTTGGCGGCGTCGAGCGCGAGCGCCGTATACGCACCGACGCTGCCGGTCGATTCGACGGTTTCGAGCGTCCAAGTGCTGCCGGACTTGCGCGCGTACTTCAAGTCGAGGTTGAGGCCATCGAAGTAGCTGATGTGGGGATTCCCTTGCGAGTCGAGCTTGAGCGAGCCGTACTCGCCGACATCGCCGCTCGCGCCATCCACGGTCTCGATTGTCCACGTGCTGCCCGTGCGTTTGGCGTACTTGAGATCGGTGATGGGTGCGTCGTTCGAGTCGAGGAAGTAGTAGTAGCTGATGTGGGGATTGCCCTGGGAGTCGATCACGAGCGACGCCCAGCGACCGGTGTCGCCGGTCGTATCCACAATGGTGCTGATCCAGCCGCCGGCTGTTTTCTCGGCGTAGACGAGGTCGCGCCCGACGCCTTCGTAGTAGGCGATGCGTGATTGGCCCTGGGCATCGACCGCCACCGATGTGGCGTTGTGACCCTGGTCGAAACCGGAAGAGCCGACGGGGGCAAAAACCCATTCGGCCGCGGCATTGGCCGCATCGGTCCAGGGCAAGAAAAGGATGGCGGCGAGCGCCATGGGCATGACGAGACGATGGCTGAGCACGGAAACCTCCTGCATCGGTGTAAATGCGGTCGGCCAGCCAAGAATCGATGCGTCGATCGATTCTCTCAATTATGAACGATTCCCCGAAGGTCAAGCAACGGGCGGCGGAGGCGGAATGATAGCCTGACGGACGGGGGGCTGCCAAGACCCCGGCGGGAGTGTTGCTTGTCGCGAAGACTCGGCCGCTCGGTGCCGATCGGAAACGCTGGCGCCTTGATCGCCATCGCCTGGGCGGCGGGCTCTGGGCCGGTCGTCGCGCTGTGCTTGCATGGACGCGCGGCGGCCTGGATGGCGTTGTGCGTCTATCAGGCGGGGTGCATTCTCGCCACGTTGGCCGCTCGGGGCCGCCTGGGGCGGCGCCCGCCGGTCGTGCGCCTGCTTGCTGTCGGTCTCGTGACCGCAGCGATCGTCCTTGGTCTCGGTTTTGGTGCGCATCGGCTCGGCTTTCAGCCCCGACCACAGGCAACTTGGCAAGCTTGGGGGCTTGGCCCGCCACACGACCTGCTGCTCTTGCTCGTCTTCGCCGCTTTCAATCCGTGGGTCGAAGAAAGCTTCTGGCGTGGTGCGCTGCTCGACGAGCCGGTGCGGCAGCGAGTCGGCGTCCGGGGAGCGCGTGCGCTCGCGGTGTGGGGCTTTTGTCCGCTGCACGGCGTTTTCTTGCTGCGCAGCTTCGATGCAGTGACCGGCTGGCTGTGCACGCTCGGCGTGCTGGCCGCAGCCATTCTGTGGACGCGGGCGCGCGAGCGGTCGGGGAATGCCTGGTGGGCTGCGGCGAGCCACCAGGGCGCCGACGTGGGTGCGGTCTGCCTTTACTGGTTCCTGCTGCGATCCTGAGCGGCAGAGACGGAAACGAAAAAAGGGCCCCCGCAGGAGCCCTCTCTTCTTCAGCCAGACAGACGAACTACCGATACAGATCCTTGACGCTGGTCCAGGTCGCAGACTGCGCGAGCGCAGCTGCGGAGGCGCCCGCCTTGCCGGGCGGATCAAGGCATGCGCCGACGCCGGGGCTGGCGGGATTGTTGATGGTGAAGTAACCGCTGCTCGAGCACGTGGACGCGATCGGGAACGGCGGCACGGGGGTCCGGCATGGAGTGAGGTTGTCACCCAAGCAGACCTTCGTGAACACCGGTCCGTCGCACAAGGTGAACAACGGACAACGGAAGAACACGTTGTTCGGCGAGAAGTGCTGGCCCGTCGACAGGTCGATCTGCGGCGGGAGCACGTCCTGACCGCACGGTGCCGTGGGGATCACGATCAGCGTCGAGAGCAGCACGCGGCCCGTGCCGCCGCCCGTCTGACACGTACTCCACGCCATGTTCTGGCCGCGCGGCGCCGGATCCGGTGGGAACCAGGCGTTTCCGAGCGTCGTGGCTGGGGCCGGGACTTCGATGAAGAAGTAACCGGCATCCGCACCCGTCGTTGCGCCGTACTTCCCGGCGTACTCGACGCCCGTGATGCCACCGGCGCTCGCACCCTTGAGCTCGGCATAGACCTTGATCACGGGTGGCTGGCAAACGCCCCACGGGGACTTTCCGTTGGGCGAAGAGTTGTTGAACACGATCTTCCAGAATGGGCACTCGTCACCAACATGGCCCCCCCCGGTGCCGGACACCGTAGCCAGCATTTGGATGTCACCATCCGAGGCCCAGGCGTTGAAGGAAGCCAACGCTAGAAGCGCTGGCACGAGACCCAAAGCAAGCTGTCTTTTCATGAGAAGCTCCTCCATTCCTTGGCGGAATTCGTCGTCTGGCCCACCTGAACGCCCCGCCTCGGTACCTCTGGTACCTGAAAGCGGCGCCCGTCTCGGAAATCTAAGGGGGCGCCTAATTCTGTCTCTTCGGATGCCTTGGCGTCAAGACCGCTTTCGCCCGAATCGAATGATATGTTGGACGCACCGACCCGCGTCGCCTGACCGTTGCACCGCACGAGGAGGTGCGACGAGGCACCGCGTGCAACCAAGTGGGTTAAAAAGCCCCAATAAGACGCGAGAGGTTGCTAGAACGACTGGATAGCCACATCCGCAAGCGGTTGCCCCAGGAGCGTGTGCGCCGACGCGGCCACGATCCGCACCGGAATGGTGTCGCCCGCAGCCAGGCCCGCGCCGGGGACGACGACGCAGCGGTTGCCGTCGTCACGGCCGAGAAGATCGGTGGCTCGTTTTCGGCTCGGTCCCTCGAGCAGAACGTTCACGGTGTGTCCGATGTGGCGTTGGTTGCGTGCCCGCGAGATCTCCTTCTGCAGCGCGTTCAAGCGCACGACGCGCTCCGTCTTGGCGGCCTCGGGGACGTCGTCGGCATATTTGCGTTGCGCGATGGTGTTGCGCCGTTCGGAGTACTTGAAGATGAAGGCCGAATCGAATTGCACCCGCGCCATCACGGCTTCGGTCTCGGCGAAGGCGGCGTCGTCCTCGCCCGGGAAGCCGCAGATGACGTCGGTGGACAAGCTGACGCCGGGAATGGTGTCCCGGATCTCGTCCGTGAGGTCCGTGAATTCGCGCTGGGTGTACGTGCGCCGCATGCGTTCGAGCACCGCGTCGTTGCCCGCTTGCAATGGCAAGTGGATGTGCTTGCAGAGCTTCGGATGGGCGCGGATGGCCTGCAACAGCGGCCTCGGGAAATCCTTGGGATGCGGTGAGGTGAAGCGGATGCGCTCGATGCCGTCCACTTCGGCCACGCGCAGCAGCAGCGTCGCGAAGTCCGTCGTCTCGAAGCGATACGAGTTCACGTTCTGGCCGAGCAACGTCACCTGCTTGGTGCCGGCGCCCGCGAGGTGGCGCGCTTCGCTCAAGATGCTCTCGGGCTCGCGGCTGCGCTCGCGGCCGCGCGTGTAGGGGACGACGCAGAAGGTGCAGAAATTGTCACATCCACGCATGCACGCGATCCAGGCGTTGACGCCGGGCGCGCGCGTGGGGAAGACATCGGCGTAGGTCTCGTACTCGGAAAGATCGATCTCGAGACCCTTGTTGCCGGTGTCGCAGACAGCGCGGATGAGCCGCGGCAATTTCTTGTAAGAATCCGGTCCGGCCACCAGATCGACGACCGGGTGTGTCTCGAGCAAATTCTGCTTCAGGCTCTGCGCCATGCAACCGAGGAGCCCGACGATCAGGCGCGGGTTGCGCTGCTTCATGGCGCGCAAATGCCCGAGACGGCCGTAGATGCGATCGTGCGCCGATTCGCGAATGGCGCAGGTGTTGAGCAGGACGATATCGGCGTCATCCAGCGTCGGCGTCATGCGGAAGCTGCCATCGTGCAGGATCGTGCGCACGAGCTCCGAGTCGTACTCGTTCATCTGGCAGCCGTACGTTTCGAGATAGACTTGCACGAGGGACCTCCAAGCGCCGCGCCCGCATGCGGCGAGGCTCAGACCGACAGCGCTTCCACTCGCGTGGCCGCGACTTCCTGCGCCGCACCGAGCCACACTCGGCGCACACGGAAGCATGCACCCGGCACGCCGTACAGCGCTTGCAGCACTTCCTGCGGGCGTGCCTGACCCTGAGAACCGAGACGCAGCCATAGAACCAGCTCGCCGGACGCCGGCAGGAAGCCCAGGTCGTGGATGAACGGCCGGATGTCCACGCTCTTGTCGTCCTTGTCGGCGCGCTGGACCACCAGGCTCTGGAGCGCCAGCAACGCGGCGATGCGCTCTTCTTGCCAGCTGGCGTGATGGAACGGCAACGTGTCCAACGTGAGGAAGAGATCGGGCGTGAGGACGCGACGCGCGTCGTTGATCCAAGCGCGATACTCACCGAGGTCGATGCACTTCGACAGCGGCGCGGCCGTGGCGGCGAGCCGCTGCACGCGGAAGACGCGGATCCCGCATGGCAGCGCCGCGGAGAGACGCCCGGCGACATCGTCGGCCACGAGCTCCTGGCTCGATTCGAAATCGAAGACTTCGGCCAACCCCTCCAGGCCGACGGCCAACGCCGGTCCGAATGACATGATCGGCGCCGGGTGAAACCCTTGACTGTAGTTGACCGGGATGCTGGCGCGCCGGAAGCCACGCTGCAAGGCGCGCAGGAGATCCAAGTGCGACAGCCAGCGCAGGTCGCCGGTCTTGGCGAACCAGACGCGGTAGCGCAGGCGCGGTGCGGGCGCCGTGGGGATAGGCGCAAGGGTGGTCGCGACTTCCAGGAGCGGTGCGAGATCGCGGGGCGGGCGTGCTGCGTCCGGCATCTCGCCATGCAGGCTGCCATGCGCGGCTTCGAAGGCGTTGGTCGCGAGCCCGTCGCTCTGGAGCGCTGCCGAAGTGCGCAACGTGACGGGCGTGCCGGCCTCTGTCGCCGCGGTGGCGCTCGTGGCGGTCAGAGCGTCGTCGCCAGCCGGCGTCGGACTCATGCAGGCCGCGCGCTCACCGCGAAAGGCCGCTTCGATCGCCGCACCGGGCTCGGCCAAGCTGTCGCGCTGCGCGATGCGTTCGCGTTTGATCGCGTCCAAGTCGCACTCGAGACCGCAGTGGTAGCACACCAGGTTGGCGTGCTCGAGCGGCTTCACCGTCTTGCCGGGATCGCGCGGGATGAACGGCTTTTCGCACGCCGGCAGGAACTTGCCCTTCATGCCGGCGTGCAGGTCGCGGATGATGAACTCCTTGGTCACCAGCGAATCGATATGGTCCCACGGCAACGGCGCATGCAGTGGAATGCGGCGCAGGAAAATCTGCGCGTCGAGCCCGGCGTCCTCAAGGCATTGCGACCAGCGTGCGGCGTCGAAATGATCCCCCCAACTGTCGAAGCGCGCGCCGCGCTTCCAGGCGGATTCGATGACCCGGCCGAGCCGGCGGTCGCCGCGCGACAGGATGCACTCCACCACGCCCTCGTCGACGCCGCTGTACTTGAAGCGCAGGTTGCGAAACGGGCGCAGAGTGTCGAGCAACAAGCGTTGTTTGCGGCGGATGGCATCGGCGGCGTCCATCGCTTCCCATTGGAAGGCGGAGTGCGGTTTCGGCACCAAGGCCGAGGCGCTGAGCGTCACCTGGGCGCGCCGATGCCCCATGGCGCGCGCCAGATTCAGGACTCGAATGCCGGTCTCGGCGATGCCGCGCACATCGAGCTCGGTTTCGGTGGGCAGCCCGATCATGAAGTACATCTTGAGCTGGCTCCACCCCTGTTCCCAGGCGATGCGCGCTGCCATGTCGATGTCGGCATCGGTGACGCCCTTGTTGATCAGATCGCGCATGCGCTGGGTGCCGGCCTCGGGGGCGATGGTGAAGCCGGTGCGGCGGACACGCGCCAGCTGCTCGGCGATCGAGCGCGTCAACCCATAGACACGCATCGAGGACACCGACATCGCGGTGCGATCGCGCTCGAATTGGTTCATCAGCGTCTTCACCAGCGACGTGACGCAGGAATAGTCCGCCGTCGACAACGAGGTGAGCGACACCTCGTCGTAGCCGGTGCGGCGCAGGCCTTGGGTGGCGGCGCGAATGATGTCGGCCGGACTGCGTTCGCGCACCGGGCGGTAGATGGTGCCGGCCTGGCAGAATCGACAACCCTCGGTGCAGCCGCGGGCGATCTCGACGGCGACGCGGTCGTGAACGATTTCGCCGTACGGAACCAACGTTTCGGCCGGGTACGGATAGCTCGCCAATGAATCCACCAGAGCGCGCCGCACCGGGAATGGGGCGTCGATGCCGTCGCGCGGCCCGACCACGATTTCGAAACCGGTCTCTGGGTCGAGCCTGGTGGCATAGAGCGACGGCACGTAGACGCCGCGCAATTGGCCGAGCTGCTGCAGCATCGCGGCGCGCGATCCGCCGGCCGCTCGCAGCTCCACCCAACGCCGGACGATGGCGGGAAAGGCTTCCTCGCCATCACCGATGACGAATGCGTCGATGAAGTCGGCCATGGGCTCGGGCGAGAACACGCACGGGCCGCCGGCGATGACGAGCGGGTGCGAAGGATCGCGATCGGCGCCGCGCAACGGAATTCCGCCGAGGTCGAGCATGGTGAGCACGTTGGTGTATTCCATCTCGAATTGCAGCGAGAATCCCAGCACGTCGAGCTCATACAACGGCGTGCGGGTTTCGAGCGTGGTGAGCGCGAGACCGTAGCGGCGGAGTGCCGCCTCCATGTCCACCCACGGGCAGAAGACGCGTTCCATTGCCAGATCCTCGGCCCGGTTCAGCAGGTCGTAGAGAATGCGCAGCCCCAAGTGCGACATGCCGATCTCGTAGGTATCGGGGAAGGCGAAGGCGATGCGCGCCAAGCCCGGTCGCGCTGGCTTCACCACCTGATTCCATTCGCCGCCGACGTAGCGGATCGGCTTCTCGACCATGCCGAGGATCTCGGTGTGCAGTTGGACTCCTCTGTGGCAGCGAGAAAATGGCGGCAGCGTGGAGCGCACCTGCGGCATGGTAGCCGGGGATCCGCAGAGGGTCAACGACAGCGCCGCGGGTCCCCCCCGACGCACGTGGCGTGGCGATCGAGAGGCCCGCGCGCCGAGGAGAATCCAGGCGTGGAAGCCGCGGCGAAGCGCCACAGCGGAGGCTATACTCGCGCGCCGGATTCGCGATGGGCCTTAAGGGGGTGGCGTGAAGGCAGACGCGGCGAAGTTCTGGCGTTGGCCGAGCCTCGGCGGCTCGCGCCTGCGCATGTTGCTCGCGGCCTACTTCGTCATCGGGCTCGTGCTCGTCGGTTTCGGCGCGGTGCTGTTCGCCGGTCACACGGGGCGCCAGATGGAACGGCAGGCCGCGTTGCTGACGCAGGTGTTCTCGCGCTTCGTCAGCGAAACGGCGTTCCAGGTCGACCAACCCGGAGCCTTCGAGCTCGTCCGCAGTCTCCTGCATCAGGTCGATTTCCCCATCATCATCACCATGACGGATGGCACGCCGCTCGTGTACCACGGCGTGGGCGTGCCGCCTCCGGAGAGTGAAACCCCCGGCGAGTTGGGCGGTGCCAATCTGACGCCGGAGCTCGCGCGCCGGCGAGCGACCCTCGACGATTTGGTGCAGCAGTTCGACCGCCGCAAGGCGCCGTACCCCATCACCGCGGGCGGCGCGATCCAAGGCTACGTGCACTTCGGTCCATCTTCGCTTTTCCGCCAGCTGCGTTGGATGCCGGTGCTCCTCGTCGTCGTGGTGGCGGTGTTCGTGCTGCTGGGGTTCTTCGGTGTCCGTGCCATGAAGATGGGGGAGCAGCGCTCGATCTGGGTCGGGATGGCCAAGGAGACCGCGCACCAGCTGGGCACGCCGCTCACTTCCCTTCTCGGTTGGGTGCAGTTGCTGCAGGGCGACGACGAACCACGCGCGGGCGAGTCGGCCGCCGACGCGCACGGGCGCCGGCAAACGACATACGCCGAGATGGAACGCGATCTCGGCCGGCTGTCCAAGGTGAGCGCGCGCTTCAGCAAGATCGGCACGGCGCCGGATCTGCTGCCGCTCGATCTCGCCGCGATTCTGCAGGAGACGGTGCAGTACATCCGGCGCCGCACGCCGCTTCTGGGCGCCGCGGTGCAGATCGAATCGACCTTGGAACCGCTGCCGCATGTCCTCGGCAACCGCGAGCTCATCGAATGGGTGTTCGAGAACCTGTTGAAGAACGCGCTCGATGCGCTCGACAACGGCGGCGAGATCCATGTCCGTGCCTCGAGCCCGGCGCCGGATCGTGTCGAGGTGCGTGTCGCCGATAGCGGCCGCGGCATCCCCGCCGCGGTGCGCCAGCGGATCTGGGAGCCTGGGTTCACCACCAAGAAGCGTGGCTGGGGCCTTGGGCTCACGCTCGTGCGTCGTATTGTCGAGGAGTTCCATGGCGGCCGCATCTGGGTGGAGGACAACCCGGGCCGGCGCGGAGCCTGCTTCGTCGTACGTTTGCGCGCCGCGCCCGAGACGCCGGCCGGCGCAGCAGAGGCCACGCCGGCAGGCGCACGGCACAGTCTTTAGAACGGCCTCATGCTGCCAGGATGCGTGCCTCGCGTCATGAATTTCATCTGTTTCACAATCGCCACGATCAACGTCGCATCGCCGCGCGGCGGATCGGCTAAGATGGCGCATCGCGGCGCCGTGCCGAAAGGTGGAGATGCAAACGAAGCGCAGTATCTTGTGGGTGGACGACGAGATCGAGATGTTGAAACCCCACCTGTTGTTCCTGGAGCAGCGCGGCTACCAGGTGACGCCCGTCGCCAACGGCGAGGACGCGGTGAATCTCGTGCGCAGCCGCCCCTTCGACATCGTGCTCCTCGATGCGATGATGCCCGGCAAGGACGGTCTGCAGACCTTGCAGGAGATCCGCCAGATCGACGCCCAGCTCCCCGTGGTCATGATCACCCGCAACGAAGAAGAAGCGACCATGGACCAGGCGATCGGACGCCGTGCCGACGATTACCTGATCAAGCCGGTCAACCCGACGCAGATCCTGGCCGCCATCCGTCGCATCCTCGAGCATCACAAAATTTCCGAGACGCAAGTGGCGAAGGACTACGTGTCGCAGTATCGCGAGCTCGATCCGACCCGCTTCGACCGCCTCGACCACCAGGAATGGGTCGACACCTATCTGCGCATGATCGACTGGGACATCCAGCTCGATCGTTACCGCGATACCGGTTTGGCGCAGACGCACGCGGACCAGAAGCGTGCCGCCAACTTCGAGTTCTGTCGTTTCGTGGTGCGCAATTACCGCGCCTGGGTGCAAGAGCGCACGGGCCCCGAGCTGTCGCCGGATGTGTTTCGCAACCACGTGATGCCGGTGGTCAAGGCCGGGCGCAAGGTCGCCTTCATCGTCGTCGATTGCATGCGGCTCGACCATTGGCTGACGATGGAACCGCTGCTGGCGCCGTATTTCCGCATCGAACGCAAGCACTACTACAGCATGCTGCCGACGGCGACGCCGTATTCCCGCAACGCGCTCTTCGCCGGTCTGTTTCCGCTCGAGATCCTGCGCCGCCATCCGGCGTATTGGGACACGCAGCGCGGCGAGCACAGCCTCAATCGCTTCGAGCGCGAGCTGCTGGAGGCGCAGCTGCAACGGCTCGGCGCCGCCTCTGACATCAAGGTGCGTTACGCCAAAGTGTTCGGGTCCGAGGAAGCGGCCGACGTGCAGCGCGCGGTGCAGCGCAAGGCCGATGTCGACGTCTTTGGGCTGGTGTTCAACTTCATCGACATCCTGGCGCACGGCCGCAGCGAGTCCACCATCCTGCAAGAGATCGCGCCGGACGAAGCCGCGTTCCGCAGCTTGGCGCGCAGCTGGTTCGAACACTCGTCGCTGTTCGATCTGCTGAAGCAAATGAGCGCTGCCGGCATCGAGGTCTTCGTCACCACCGATCACGGGGCGGTGCTGGGGATGCGTCCCACCATCGCCACCGGCAACCGCGACACTTCGACCAACGTGCGCTACAAGTACGGCGAGAATCTCGGGTGCGACGACAAGGGAGCCTTCAAGATGCAAGAACCCGAGCAGTACATGTTGCCGAAGTTGCGCACCACCGAGAACTACATCATCGCCAAGGAAAACTTCTACTTCGTCTACCCGACGCAGTTTCGTAAGTACGACAAGCAGTTCCACGGCAGCTTCCAACACGGCGGCATGTCGCTCGAGGAAATCATCCTGCCCGTGGCCCACCTGCAGCCGCGCCGGTAACCCGTGGACCACGAATGGACGAGCCGCTCGGCGGATGAAACGCGCGCACTGGGCGAGCGCCTGGGGTCGAGGCTTTGTGGCGGGGAAGTCGTGTTGTTGTGCGGGGATCTGGGTGCGGGCAAGACGCACTTCGCGCAAGGTGTGGCGCGCGGGCTCGGGGTCACATCCGCCGTGGTCTCGCCCACTTTCACGCTCGCGGCGCACTATGAAGGGCGTCTGCCGCTCGTGCACTACGATCTCTATCGTCTGGCGGGTGCGGACGAGCTCCTCGGGCTGGGTTTCCTGGAATTGGACGATCCGCGCACGGTGAGCCTCGTCGAATGGGGAGATCGTGTCACCGTGGCGGGCGCGATTCGCGTCGAATTGCAAATGCTGGCCGACGGCACGCGGCGCATCCTCGTCGCCGGCATCGAGTGAGCGGACCGCAAACCGATGAACTCCACGCCGAATCTGCTGTTCTTACACGCGAGCGACACTCCGGGGCTCGTGGCTGCCACGCACGCGGGGCGGGTGGAGTCGCGTGCGCTCATGGCACGCGGGCCCGGAAGCCAGGCTCTGCTGGCAGACGTCGACGCCGTGCTCGCCGCACTGGATGTTCATCTCGAGGATTTGCAAGGCGTCGTCGTGAGCGTGGGGCCTGGAAGCTTCACCGGGATTCGCGTTGGAATCGCGACGGCTCTCGGGCTCGCCATGGCGCGGGGCTGGCGGCCATGGGTTTGCGACAGTCTGATCGCCGAGGCTGCCGCTTGCGCGCCGCGGAACAGCCCAGTGGCTGTCTGTCACGACGCTCGGCGGGGAGAGGTGTACGCTGGCCTCTATGCAGGCGGGGGACCGGTTCCGATGGTCCGCATCGCGCCCTTCTGCGCCGCACCACAGACCGCGGCCGCGCGACTGCAGGCGATGATCGCGCCGGGAACGTGCGCAACGCTCGTCGGTTCGGGTGCGCCACTTCTCGCCGCCCAATCCGGGACGTGGAATGTGCACGCGCCCATCGCGCCGCAGGCGCTGGCGCGGGCGGCGTTCAGTCTCGTCGCCCACGGTGGCTGTGTCGCGGTCGATTTACTGCGACTCGCGCCCCTCTACATTCGGCACCCGGACATCGGCCGGGCACCTCGCGAGCCGTGAGTCCACAGGGGGGGCATGGAGTTTTCGCTGCAAACGATGGCTTCCGAGCACCTCGACCAGGTGCTGGCGATCGAGCGCACGTTCGCCGCTCCATGGACACGCGAGATGTTCTTGCAAGAGCTACGTATGCAGTGGGACGTCTCGGAAGCTCTGGTGTCGATGCGCCAGGACGAGGTGGTGGGCTACGTGCTGTGCTGGTTCGTTGCCGACGAGGTGCACGTCGTCAACCTGGCGGTGCAGGTGCGCTGGCGCCGGCGCGGCATCGGTCGCCGACTGATGGATGCGGTCTTCGACCGCGCGCGGACGCGAGGGATGGTGGTGGCGACCTTGGAAGTCCGCACCCACAACGAGGCCGCGATTCGCCTCTATGAGACGTTGGGATTTCGGCAGGTGGCGATTCGCAAGGGCTACTACGCCGACAATGGGGAGGATGCGCTCGTGATGCTGAAGGAGTTGGGGGCTCCTCCGGTCGCGGATCCCGCCGGACCCGGGACCCGTGCCTGAGGGAAGGGATTCCATGGCTGGAAATGGGCCACTTCCCCCACCGGTCCTTGGCCCAATGATTTAACTATAAAATGTATAAAATGAATGCCTTACAAGATTTTTTAGGCGTCGGAAGTGGGTTTGGGCGGCCACCTCCGCCCGAGAACATCTTGAGGGGCGCGGCGCCAGGCCTATAATCGCCTCGGCCCATCGGGATGAGGAGGGAGCCGTCGATGTCTTGGCTGCACCGCGCCAAACAGGGCGTGAAAATCCAGCGCACCGCGGACAAGAGGGAGCTACCCGAGGGCATGTGGATGAAATGCCCCGGATGCTCCGAGATTATCTACCGCGTCGAGCTCGAGAAGAATCAATGGGTCTGCAACCGTTGCAGCTACCACTTTCCGCTCAACGCGCGCCAGTACGTCGAGATCCTCACCGATGCAGATTCCTTCACGGAAACCTATCGATCGATCACCTCGCTCGACCCGCTCGATTTTCGCGACGCCAAGGAAAAGTACCGTCTCAAGCTCAAGAAAACGATGCTGCGCACCAACTTGAGCGAGGCGGTGCTCACCGGCCTCGGCCGTTTGCACGACCGCGAGATCGTCCTCGGCGTCTTCGATTTCGCCTTCCTCGGCGGCAGCATGGGCTCGGTGGTGGGCGAGAAGATCGCCCGCGCCGGGTTGGATGCGCTGTCGCGCCGGGCGCCGTTCATCATCCTCTCGCGCTCCGGTGGCGCGCGCATGCACGAGTCGGTGTTCTCCCTCATGCAGATGGCCAAAACGAGCGCCGTTCTCGCCAAGTTGCACGAAGCGCACGTGCCCTTCATCTCGATCATGTGCAATCCGACGACCGGTGGTGTCTCGGCGAGCTTCGCGGCGCTCGGCGACGTCATCCTCGCCGAGCCGCGGGCACAGATCGGCTTCGCCGGACCGCGCGTCATCCGCGAGACCATCAACCAAGAACTGCCGCCGGGCTTCCAAACCGCCGAGTTCGTGCAAGAATGCGGCTTCGTCGACCTCATCGTGCACCGGCGCGACCTGCGATCGATGTTGGACCGTGTGCTCGGGTTCCTGTGCGCGATCGACCTGGAGGCGGTCGCCGCGCCCACGGGGAACGACCACGCACCGGCCCAGGAGCCCACTCCGGACAGCGCTCGCATGGCGCCGGAAGCGGCGTCGTCACCGCCGCGCGACGTGGTCGAGATTCCCGAAACCACGCCGCGTCAGGTCGGCCGGCATGGACCTGCCTAGCCCGGCGCAAGCGTTTTCCCCCGAGATCCATTTTCTCTACGGACTGCAGAGCGGCAAAACGCGCCTCGGCCTCGACTCGACGCGCAACCTGCTGCGTCTCGTCGGGTCGCCCGAACGTGACGTGCCCGTCGTGCACGTGGCCGGGACGAATGGCAAGGGGTCGACGGCCGCCTACGCCGCGGCCATGTTGCAATCTGCGGGGTTGCGCGTCGGTCGCTTCACCTCGCCGCACATCCTTTCGGTCGAAGAGCGCATCAGCATCGATGGCGTGCCGATCGATCCGGCCGAGTTCGCCGCGCGCGTGCGCGAGCTCAAGTGGGCCATCGAAGGCGCCGGAGCCTCGTTCTTCGAGGCGATGACGGCAATCGCGGCGCGGGTGTTTCAGGATGCACGCGTGGATGCGGCCGTGTACGAGGTCGGTCTCGGCGGACGCCTCGATGCCACCAACGCCTTGCCCGCCACGGTCTCGGTGGTGACCAGCATCGGCCACGACCACGAGGCGATCCTCGGTCGCGGGCTGCGCGCCGTGTGCGGCGAGAAGCTCGGGATTGCGCGAGCGGGGGTGCCGTTGCACGCCGCGCTCGCGAGACCTGACCTGGTGCGCTTGGCAAGAGACCACTGCGCGCGCACGGGGGCGCCGTTCAAGCTCCTCGCCGCAGGCGTGGCGCGCGTGCTCGCCATCGATCTCGAAAGCGGCATGCGCTTCGAGCTCGACATGCCAGGTGGCGCCGGCTTGTGGACGAGCTTCCTCGGCGAGCACTATGCGCGCAACGCCGCGCTGGCGGCCATGGCGGTGACGGATCTCCTGGCGGCGCGTGGGAAAAACGAGCGCCCCGACTTGGGCGTCGCCACGGCGCGGGCGTTCCTGCCCGGGCGGTTCCAGGTGTTGCCGGCGTCGGGGACATCGCCGCTCGTGATCCTCGACGTGGCTCACAATCCGGAAGCATTGCAGACCACGTTGCAAGTGGCGCGTTCGCTGCTCGGCGACCAACGACCGGTCGTGGTTCTCGGCATGATGCGCGACAAGCGCCTCGGCGATGCGTGGAACCTGCTCGACGGATGGGCGCGCGAGATCTGGCTCGTGGCACCGCGCGTCGAGCGAAGCTGGGAACCGCGACGCGTCGCAGCGCGCTTGCGCGGGCGGTGCCGCGACCTGGCGGTCGAAGTCGAACCTGACGCGTGCCGAGCTCTCACACGCGCGATGACACGGGCGGCGCCGGTCCTGGTCCTCGGCAGCCACTATCTCGTCGGCGAAGTGCTGCCGCATTTGGCGGCGGTGCGCGGCGTGTCGGCGCAAACGTTGCTGGCTCGACCGGTGTTGCAGCCGAAGATGCCGGCGCCCGCGTGATTCAGGGCCGGCGGAGCCGCGGCCGCAAGGAGGTCACCCGTGTCCGAGAGATCGATCATGGCCGGCGTGGATGTCGGCGGCACCAACGTCAAGATCGCGTTGCTGTGGAGCGATGGGAAAATCATCGTGTCCCGGCAGATTCCGACGCAGGTCGAATCCGGTCCCGAAGCCGGTTGCGACCGCATCGTCGCCACCTTGCACCAGCTCCTGCGTGAAGCGGGGGTCGCGCCCCCACGTGTCTTGGGCGTCGCCTCCGCCGGTTTGGTGGACGCGGTGCACAATTTGGTGGTGGATTCGCCGAATCTCCGGCCGTGGGAGCGGTTTCCTCTCGCCCAGAGGCTCGGAGATGGGATCGGTGCCATCGCAACCCTCGAAAACGATGTCAATGCCATGGCGTATGGCGAATGGCGTCTCGGAGCCGGTCGCGGCACCCAACACATGGTCTGCCTCGCGCTCGGCACCGGAGTCGGAGGTGGCCTGATTCTCGACGGGCGCCTCTATCGTGGCGCGCGCGGTGCCGCAGCCGAGCTCGGCCACACCACGATCGACATGCATGGGCCAGCATGCAGCTGTCCCAACGTCGGATGTTTGGAGCGGCACATCGGCGCCGGGTACATCGCCGCACGCGCGCGTGCGGCGCTCGCGGCGTCGGCGCGGCCGAGTTGCCTGCGCGATCTTGCGCCCGAGGACATCACGCCCGAGACATTGTCCGGCGCCGCGGCGGCCGGCGACATTGTCGCGGTCGAGGTGTGGGAAGAAACGGGGGCGTTGCTCGGCCAAGGCATCGTGAACCTGGTGAACATCTTCAATCCCGAACGCGTGGTCATAGGTGGCGGTGTGGCGCAGGCGGGCGATTGGCTGTTGGAGCCGGCACGGCGCGTCGTGCGCGCACGTGCCATGAGCGTCGCGGCCGCGACCGCCGAGATCGTGCCGGCGGTGCTCGGCAACGATGGAGCGTTGATCGGGGCGACCTTGCTGGCGGCGGTGCGCGCTTTTGGAACGGCGTGAACTGCCGCCGAACGGGCGTGCACGGCGGTGGCGGAGGAGGCGGCGGCGGCGTATGTTTGGTCTCGTAGGCAGCCGTGCTGCCGCTCGCCAGATGAACCTGCCCGCGCTCGACCCTCTGGAGTCGCGTTCGATGCATCCGCCGTCGCGAGCCGCCGCCGGCTTTCCCATGCTCGCGCTCATGGCCGCGCTCGCAGTGGGAACAGCTGCCGCGCAGCCGGGGGCCACACCCGAGCGTTTCGATCTGCGCGGCGCGCTCATGCAATACGACACGCGCCGCAACATCGCCACATTCATCGACAGCGTCATTCTCGAGTACAGCGGCGTCACGGTGCAGAGCCAGCAAGCGCAACGCTACGGGGCATCGGACGATTACAAGGTCCACTTTCAGGGCGATGTGCGCATTCGCGACCGTGGCGTGATCATGCAGGGGGACGAAGGCGAGTTCGCGCAGCGCGACAATTCTGCCGAGCTGCGTGGACACGTCACCATCCGGGATTCGACCGGCCTCATCCGCGCGCAGCGCGTGCGCTACTACCGTGACCAGCGCCTGCTGTGGCTGTGGGGCGATGTCGTCTTCGAAGACGAGACGACGATCGTGCAGGCCGACAGCGTGCGCTACGAGGAGGAGCGCAGTTTCGGTGAAGCCTTCGGCCACGTCGTCCTCATCGACCGCAAACGCAACTCGCAAGCGCGCGGGCCACACGGTTTCTATGATCGCGCCTCGGGGAACGCGTGGCTGGATCGCAAGCCCGAGCTGGTGCTGCGCGACGCCGACGGCACCGAAACCTTCGTCGACGCCGAGGAGACCTATCGCGACGCCCAGAAGGGCCGCGGGACTCTGCGCGGCGGTGTGCGCATCGTGCGCGACAGCACGGTGGCCGAGGCCGATTCGGCAGTGTTCCACGAAGCCACCAGCCTCTTCGAGCTGCGCGGACGTCCACGGGTCCAACGCGGTGGCACACGCATCTCGGGCCAGGAGATCGACGTCCATTTCGGCGACGAGGAAGTCGAGCAAGTGCGCGTGCGCGAGCGCGCTCTGATGGTGCAGACACGCCGCGACACCTTGCTGCTGCCGGATGCCAACCAAGTCTCGGGTGATTCGGCGGTGATCGATTTCGACCAGGGCAAGCTGCGGCGCGCCATCGTCTCCGGCAACGGCTCCAGCACCTTCGTCCCCGTGGAGACGACGCCCAACCGCATTTCCCTCAACGAAGCGCAGTCGGATTCCATCGTCATGCTCTTCGACGGGGACGACCTGCAGGAGGTGCTGTTCATCGGCAACGCTTCCGGGGTCTATCGCTATTACGACGGAGATCTTGCCGCGCACACTTCGCGCGCGGCCGTGCCCGTCGACAGCGTCTTCGGCGTCGTGCGCGCCGACACCACGGCGTTCGATTTCCGCCGTCAAGCGAACATCGTAGAGTACAGCGGCGAACGCATCCTGTATCTGGCCCCATTCAACGACCTGCACATCCAAGGGTCGGCACAGGTGGTCTATCAAGGGCGGACGCTCAAGGCCGGGGACATCACCTTCGATGCCGACACCGAGTTGCTGACGGCGCGGCAAGACCCGGTGCTCCTCGAAGGCGACCAGCGCGTCTATGGCGATCAGATGGGCTACGACTTGGAGGAACGCAAGGCGTTCGTGACCGCCGGCGCCACCGTCTACGATCAGGGGTACTACCGCGGCACCCGCATCCTGCGGGACGCCGACGGCACGTTGCAGGTGGCGAAGGGGCGCTACACCAGTTGCGACCTCGAGACACCGCACTACGATTTTCGCAGCGATCAAATGAAGATCTACCTGCGCGACAAGGCGGTGGCGCGGCCCGTCTATCTCTATCTCGGCAATCTGCCGATCTTCTACTTGCCGTTCTTCTTCAACTCGGTGGATCCGGGGCGGAAGAGCGGCTTCCTCATGCCCGACATCGAAATCGGCCTCGGCACGAGCAGCCGTTACATCCGTGGCCTGAGCTATTATTGGGCCGCCAGCGACTACTGGGATGTGCTGTTCTCGAGCGCCTACAACGAACGCAGCCGGGTCGATCGCACCTCGGTGGAAGACGTGCTCGCCTCCACCGGGCAATCGCGCAACATCCAGCTCGGCGCCAACCTGCGCTACAAGGTGCGCTATCGCCTGGATGGCAACGTCGAATACCGCCGCTCCAACGACATCGACTCGGACGCGCTCTTCGTCACCATGCGCGGCAGCCACCGGCAGACGCTCAGCGACCGCATGACTCTCAACGGCACTCTGGATTTCGCCAGCAGTGACCAAGCCGTGCGCGCCACCAACGAGTTCATTGATTACGACCGCTCGCGGCAACGGCAGCTGACGTCGAGCCTCACGTTCAGCCGGCGCGGCAGTCTGGCACGCACCACCGTGAGCCTGCAGCGCCGGCAGATCCTCGAGCCCGGAAATGACTTCGTCAATCAGGCCATCTTGAGCCAGACATTGCCGAGTCTTTCGCTCAGCTTCCCGCTCATCCGATTGGCACCGCGGCCCGGCCCGGGCGGGCCGGGATGGCAGCGTTTCTTGAGCGATCTGCAATTCACGCCGAACCTGGCGTTGCGGCGCACGGCCGACGACGTGCGCCGGCGCCAGATCATCGACGTTATCGACACGACCGGCGTTGCGGTGGCCGACACCACCTATTTCACCGAAACGCTGCAGCGCGTCGATGCTTCGACCGCGGCCGCGCTCGGGCGCCAGAGCAGCCTATGGATTCTGACCGTCAACCCGTCGGTATCGTATGCGGTGAGTTACGCCGACGATGATCGCACCCCTTTCCCGTTCACCGACCGCTTCACCCAGAGCCTGAGCGCGGGATTGCAGGCCTCGACCCGGCTCTACGGCATTTTCCATCCGCGCATCGGCGGCCTGCGCGCGCTGCGTCACACCATCGAGCCGTCGGCGAACTACTCGTATGCGGCGGCGCTCTCGGGCGCGACCGCGCGCCAGGGCGTCGGTCTCAGTTTGCGCAACACGCTGGACGCCAAGGTGGAGAAGGATTCGACCGAGAAGCGCGTCGATGGCCTGTTCGAATGGTCGCTGTCCACAAGCTACGACCCCGATCGCGTCCGGCGCTGGGGCAACATCGGCAGCTCGCTGACGCTCAATCGTCACGGGCCATTGCGGCTGACCGTGACGCAGACCATCGATCCTTACCGGCGCAAGATTGTGAGCACGTCGATTCCGTTCACCTTCCGGCTCGCCGGGAGTTTCGGCGGCAGCGAGGCCGAGCCGGCGGGGGGCAGGTTGAATCGCATCGCGCAAGAGGAAGGCGCGATCACGTCGCCGGAGGATTCCATCCGCCCGACGCAGAATTGGGGCTTCTCACCGCAACCGGAAGACGGCTTGGAAACGGTGGAACGCGCCCGCGACCTCACGCCGGGCGAGAAGCTCACCTGGGAGCTGGCGTTCTCTTATTCGTTGAGTCGCGCCGACGGGCGCAATTTGTCGCGCAACGTGGGTGTCGGTGCGGCGCTCAAGCCAACGCCCAAGTGGACCGTGCGCTGGCGCGCCAACTTCGACACCGGTCAGCGCGAGTGGATCAACCCTTCGCTCGACATCGAGCGCGACCTGCATTGCTGGCGTGCGAGTTTCTCGCGCATCTTCAACGCCTACGACGACGAGTGGCGCTACTACTTCCGCATCTTCATCATCCGCCATCAAGACGAACTGTTCTTGGAGTCCGGCGAACGCAGCTTCGGCTATTGAAGGCCTGTCATTCGTCGCGCACGAGTTTCCGTCGGTGTTCGTGGCCTGGGGCTTATGCCACACGCACCGCTGTCTCGTTGCGGGCCGTCGTTCCGATCGACTAGAATCCGCCGTCCATCGGCATGGCATTGACACGGAGAAAGTGGGCGGTTTTCGATGTGGGTCACCGTCTGGAAGCGCCTCGCGGTCCGCAGGGCCACGCATGGCGCGACTCTCCGAGGCCCTGTCGGATTGCTGGCGGTGTCACGCCCCATTCGAGCACGAACTCGAAGGCGCGAAGACCGCAGATGGCGATCGTTCGCCACCGTGCTGCTCGGCACTCTCGGCGCGCTCTTCGCGCTCGCCTGTGGCAAGACGACGGGAGACCGGCTCGCAGAGACACCGAAGCCAGAGGAGCACAGCGCCACGCCTGCGCACGTGCATTGGGGCTACGAAGGCGCGGATGGCCCGCAAGCCTGGGGCAGCCTCGACCCGAAGTTCGTCGCTTGCGCCGAGGGTCAGTCGCAGTCGCCCATCGACCTCGATGCCAAAGGTGCCGGGGAGCACCCACCCATGGCGACGAAGTACGGCGGGGCCGAGCTGCGCATCGTGCATCACGCGCATTTGGCGAGCGATGTCAACACCGGCCATTCCATCCAAGTCAATTTCGCCGGCGGCGACACACTCGTCCTCGGCAACGACCGCTATGCGCTGGCGCAGTTCCACTTCCACTCCCCGAGCGAGCACACGGTGCAAGGCGTGAGCTTCCCGATGGAGATGCATCTGGTGCACAAGGCTGCCGATGGCAGGCTCGCCGTCGTCGGCGTGTTCATCGCCGAAGGCGCGCACAACGCGGCGTTCGATCCCATCTGGCGGAACCTGCCGCAGCAACAGGGGGTCGAGCAGCATCTCGAGGACGTCGAGTTCGACATCGAGGCGTTGTTGCCGAAGAATCGGTCCGCGTACCGCTACGAGGGGTCGCTCACCACGCCACCGTGCTCGGAGGGCTTGGCCTGGAGCGTCTGCACCGAACCGATTCAACTATCGGCCGAGCAGATCGCGACCTTCCGCAAGGTCATGCACGGCAACAATCGCCCGGTGCAGCCGCTCCACGGTCGCTCGGTGTCCGTTTCTGCGCTCCAAGGCGCGACGTCGCCGTAGATCCCGATGCGGACGCGAGGGAGTCGGAATGATCGACGTCCATTTGTACACCGACTACTGGGCGTCGGTGCTCGGCATCCGCGGCATCGTGCACGAGGCGGTGCTTCGGCGTGGCATGGTGGACCTCGACGTGTTCCGCACTTGCCTCAACCGGCCACGCACGCGCTTGCCGGGCTTCGGCTATTACGTGCTGGTGTTGCTGCTCGGGCCGGTGCTCATCCCGTACCGCATGATTCAGCGGATCGCGTCGCGCCTGCACATCCCGTTGGCAGGCGAAGAAACCGCCTCCGAGTTGCTGGCGCCGTATCGATTACAGCTGGAACCGCAGGCTGGCAGCAGGGTCGACGTGTCCTGGCGCGGCGAGCGCCTGGCGTCCTCGATCACCGATCCGATGCTGCCCGAGGTCGTGTTCAGCGTCGTTTATCCGGCCTACAAGATCCTGATCGCGGCGGTGTTGGCGATCGGGTTGTCGCTGCTCTCGCACTGGGTCGCCGAGCGCCCCGGGTTGCAGGAGTGGCTGGGGAAGCTGCTGCTCTTCGGCAACTTCCCGCTGCTGGCGGTGCTGCTGTACGCCATTTTCCGCGACTGGTGGACGTCTTTCGTGGCGCCGCTGCCCGTGTTCATCGTGTTGTGGGTGGTGGCCTTGCTGGGTCCGACACCCGGATTGCAGTGGAGCTCGCTGCCGGCGATCTTTGCCGGTCTCGCAGTCGGGTACTTCGTCCTCGATTCGTTCCTGGTGCCGCGCGGGATGGCGCCGACGCTCTATCTTTACGTCAACGACCCCGAGAGCCCGCACTTCCCCTACGCCGATGGGCATGCTCCGTACTGGTTGCGTGGGAACACGTACTGGGTCTGGCGTTTCGTGACGCTCACCCGCGCCGAGATCCACAAGTTTTGGGAAAGCGATTGGGAGCGCATCGAGGTCTGGGTGCGTGCCGACGGACCGGATGCGGGCATGGTCGAGTGGGTGGTGGACGATTTTCACTTCCGCGAGCTGTGGATTCCCTACGAACGCGCGGTCTCGGAGGGGCGCGCGGCAGGGCATCGGCGGGGCCTGGCGGAGCTGCGAGCGGATCCAGGCCGCGGTGCTGCCTGGGTGGTCGAGGTGGACACGGATTTCGTCGGCCATTGGCCAGAAATGCGCGGTCTTTTTCTCCTGCCGCTCCGAGGCGGCTGGCGCAAGGCGCGCTTGCGCCAACTGGCGCGGTCGCTGCGCGTGCAAGTCGAAGCCGATCACCCGCGCGATTACCGCGAGATCGTGCATCGGCTGCGGCTCGATCGCCGCGATTTTCTCGCCGACATTCCGGAGTACCTGCGTTGGCTGGCGCTGCGGCGAATGATCTCCATTCCATGGAGATACTGGCGCTTCCCGCACGGCGCCAACACCGTGGCGCGGCCACTGCTGTACGCGGGCGCCGAGACCGACAGGTCGCCACGAGCTTCCGAACCCGAGTTGCAATTCAAAGCCCAAACGCCGGGTGTCGGCGTGGGAGCGCAAACCCAGCGCTCGCATGCGCCAGATGCTGCCGAGTGAGCGCAACCCCCGACGACTCCAGTCCCGCTGCGCGTCAACAGGGTGGACAGGCGCCGGCAGCTGCTTGGCCGTCCACCCACGGATGCGTGGGCACGAGGGCTGCGTCTGACGCGAGATCGGCCAAACCGACCGATCCGCTCTAAATCGGCCGCATCGGATTCATCGAGACTTCGAGATCGAGATGGGGTGACCGAATCGAGCGCGAGACCGCAGGCCGGACGTTCGTGAACGGAGGAGTCGTGAATCGTTCGGATCTCGTCGCCGAAGTATCGCGTCGCGCGAGCTTGCCAGAACCCACGGCGCGCAAGGTGTTGGATGTGCTCTTTGGTCTTGGGAACGACGAAGGGGTCATCGCGGCGGCGTTGCGCGAGCACCAGAAAGTGCAGGTGCACGGCTTCGGCACCTGGACGGCCAAGCCACGCGCTGCCCGCCAGGCGAAGAATCCGCGGACCGGGGAGATGCTCACCATCCCCGCCCGGATCCAACCCAGCTTTCGGGCGGCCCTGGGGTTCCGTTCGCGCCTGGAATCCAAGCCTGGTTGAGCTCCAGGCCGGAACCACGGCGGGCTCCCGAGTGTTCGCACACCAAGGCCTGGGCTGGTCGATGCGGTTGAGCAAGGTCCGAGGCTTCGGTATGCTGTCCGCGGTACATTCCGTGCTGGGCCCGTCGCGGGCGCCGGCGACAGCGCTTCCCAGACAGCCGAGTGGCTTCTTTCCATGCCGAGAGGGGTGAAGTCGTGACACGACGGGTTGCATTCGCGTTGCTCGTCCTCGCTCTGGCGCTTGGCCTGATTGGCCCGCTGCAGGGCAAATCCCGCGCGCCAGAGACCGAGATCGTCCTGCTGTACCACAGCGATACCAAGGGCGAAATCGAAGAGTGTGGGTGAAAATCGGGACGCAAAGGCGGCATTGCTCGGCGAGCAATGGTCATCCAGAAGTACCGGAAGAACCACCCCAACGTCTGCGTGGTCGAAGGCGGCGGCTGGGCCGAAGGCCAGAGCGAATCGCAGAAGTTCCAGAGCCTGTTCGTGGCACGCACGATGGGCGACATGGGCTATGCGGTCGTCAATGTCGGCCCGACGGACTTGCTCTACGGCCTCGAGACCCTGCGACAGACGGCGAAAGCGAGCGGTTTCGCGCTCGTGTCGGCGAATTTGCGCAAGAAGTCGAACGGCAAGCTGCTGTTCGATCCATACGTCGTGCGTGAGCTGGGCGGCGTGAAGGTCGCTTTCCTCGGCGTCATGGCGGAGAACTCCAGCATCGCTACCATCGAGCGCGAGGTCGATGATTTTGCCCTCGCCAACGTCGAAACAACCTTGGCCGAGCTCGTGCCCAAGGTGCGCAAGAAGGCCGATCTCGTGGTCGTCTTCACGCATCTCGGTTCGCGCGAGACGCAGAAACTGGTCGACACGGTCAAGGGCATCGACGTCGCGGTCGTCGGCGGCGATCCCATGGTGAACGCCAAGCCAGTCGAGATCGGCAACGAAGAAATCGGTCACTCCTTGGTGTGCTCGGCAGCCGATCGCGGCAAGTACATCGGCGCGCTGAGTCTGATCGTGAGCGACAAGGGCAAACTGCTGCGCTGGGACCACGAGCTGCATGGCCTCGACAGCAACGTGCCCGAAGATTCGACGATGCGCGTCGAGATCGACGCTTTCAAGGAACAGCTGCGCGAGGTGCGCAAACGCGAGGTCGTCGAAGAAGTCGTGGGGCAGTCGACGTCGACCAACGGCGTGCCGCAGGAGAAATTCGTCGGCGCCAATACGTGCGCGCGCTGCCACGAGGCAGCCTTCAAGGCTTGGGATGCGAGCGCGCACGCACGCTCCTTGGCCTCACTCGAGGGCAAGTCGATGGAGAACTCGACGGAGTGCCTGCAGTGCCACGTCACCGGTCACCCCGACGCCAACGGCTATGCCTTGAACAAGGCCGATCTCGGCAAGGTGTCCTGCGAGCAGTGCCACGGCCATGGCACCACGCACGGGGATGCGGGGTTCATCGCACGCCCGACACCAGAGAGTTGTCTCGCCTGCCACGACAAGAAGAACAGCCCCGAGTTCCAGTATGCGAAGTACTGGAAGGAGATCGCCCATTAGCGAACGCTGCCGACTCCCATTGATGGCGCGCGATGGCAACGAGGGGAACGGGGTCCGCCGTTCCCCTTCGTTCTTGGCGCTCGTCTTCGTGGTCGTCGGGATGATTCCCGCTTCCGAGGCCCGCGCCCAGCTGGAAATCCTGCTGCGCGGCGTGCAGCCTACCGAGCCCCGGCCCGGCGCCTGCGGGTCGTATCGCTTCCGGGCCGAGGAGCCCGATGGCACGCGCCAAATCGACTTCCAAGTCTGCGTCGAGTCCGTGGCACGGGAGAAAGACGGTGTCGTCGTGCTCCGCCTGTGGTCGGGCGACAGCCTCGAAGCCCGGATCGAAGTCGGTCGCGCGGTGTTCGCCGGCGCAGGCGGGGCGTTGCTCGACCATGTGCGACGGGTCGTGCAGATCGAGGGCGGAAAGACGCAGGAGCTGCGCGCCGAGGATTGGCAAGAGCTGCCGGCGCTTCGAGCGGCGCCGCGTCTTCCGGTCGTCGCCGATTCGACCTGGGGCCCGGAGCTGCACGCCGAGACGGGCCTCATGTGCGCGGGTCGCTTCCTCGTGGAGGCGAAGGAATCGCGTGCCCAGATGGGAGAGGCCGATGTCGTGATCTCGGAGCGCCGGCAGATCCGGGTGCTGACAGCGTCCCAGGCGCCGATCTTCGGTGTCGTGCGCGCCAGCGCCCTGCTGCGCAGTGAACGCCGTTTTTCCCAACCGATCGCGGGCGTGCCACAGCGCGGGCCGCGAGAGTCGCACTACGAGCTCGAGCTCACGGCTCTTGGCGCTCCCCATCGCCGTTGAATGGATCGTGTAGCTGTCCCGACAATGTTGCTACACCGGCATTTGCGATCCGCACCGCCACCGTTTCGGCGCTTTTTCGACTGCCCGCTTTGACACCACCGCGCTAATTCAAGTAGACTTAACAAATTAGGAATAGAGCGCCACCGCATCTCTCGAGATGGTGTCATGGATCCTCTCCTTGGGGCCTCCAAGCTGGACGAGGCTTTCGCGTTCATCAACGGCAACAGTCGCCCGACGCCGTCGCACCTGATCGGCTCGCGCGTCCTCGATCTCCGACTCCGCGACCGGCGCGAGATGCGACGCATTGTCCGGCGTCTGCTGTCCCAGGACAGCCGCTTCCAGGAAGTCCATGCGGGTCTCTGGGAGGCGTTGAACCACGACTACGGGGCGCAGGCTTTGGACGAGGCGGAATTTCGCGTTCTCGACCTGGAGGTGACCGGAAGCGACCCGAAGGACAACGCGATCATCGACATCGCGGTGTTCGGCGTGCGCGGGTCCAGGGTGCAGCCGTTGCTTTCGAGCCTGCTCGATCCCGGCGTGCCCATTCCAGCCAACATCCAGCGGCTGACCGGGATCGACGATGAAATGGTGGCGGGCGCGCCCACCTTCGCGGAGATCCTGCCCAGCTTGTTGGAGGTGTTGCAGGGCGGCGTGTTCGTGGCCCACAACGCGGCGTTCGACTACCACTTCCTGAAGACCTGCATCGAGCAGCTCACCGGCGAACGCTTCACCGCCCCGCACCTGTGCACGGTGAAGCTGAGCCAGAGACTCATCGAGCCGAAAAACAGCCGTAAGCTGCACCATCTGGCGCTGCAGTTCGGCATTCCGCTGCAGAACCGCCACCGCGCTCACGACGATGCCTACGCCACGGCGCGTATCCTGGTCGAGCTCGAGCGCCTCCTGCTGGCACGTGGCATCACCACGGTGGGAGAAATGAAGCTCTTCGAGTCCAGTTTCATCGCCGCGGAACCGGTCCCGAAAGGCAACGGGACCCACCCGGCCGACGTCCCGAAGGCCTGAATCACTGCCCCGCACCATTCCGGCGTCGAACCGTTTTGCCAGCACCGTTCCGGTTGCGAAGGCGCCCGTTGGCTGCATGCGGCCGCGACGGGCCCGCCGTCGTCCGCCGCGACGCGGCTTGGCGCGCGCTCCGTCGCCGTACTTTTTCTCCCTGCCAGCGCTCGAATTCTGCAGGCGTGGTGAAATAGTGCAGATCGCCGGAGCCGAGAGCGAACTCGCAGTTCGTCGGCTGCAGATCGCGGCAGATCTGCGGGCGCGTCTCGTAGATGCGGCAGAGGTTGTCGTCGCCGAGATTCTGGCAGCGTGACATGAACTGAATGAACCAGCGGCCGGTGTCTTCGACGTACACACGCACGCCGGGGTGCATGAGATACCAGCGGACGTTGTCGATGTCGCGCCGGGTCGTGGGGATGTCGATCTCGGTCGAGACGTACTGGCAACACAGCGCCGTGCAGCGCGCGCAGTTGGGGTGGATGAGGACGCCGGGGGGCGGAGGCTCGGGCAGCACGGGAATTCGAATCACGCCATCTCTCCGTTCAGAAGCGCACCGATTCGGTGCGTCGCCAGCGTCGTGGAAGCCCTCAGCGGATCTCGAAGTCACAGAAGGCAGGCACAGGCGCGAGCGGCGTCGATTGTAACGACGTCACGCGCGCTGCCGGGGGGCCCTGCCGCAGCTCGACCGCGAGTTTGTCGAGCGTCCCGTTGGATCCCACGGCGACGACCTCGACACTGCCATCCGGCTGATTGCGGGCGTAACCGCGTAAACCGAGATGGTGCGCCTGGCGCGCGACGAAGACGCGGAATCCCACACCCTGAACGCGGCCGCGAACGACGAAACGCAACGCAGCTGGATCCACGCCGAGCCTCCGCCGGCGATTATCGACGCCATCCGCCGCCCGGTCAACGACGTGTATGGCGGTGGGCGTTGACGAGTCTCCGGCGGTTTCACTACGCTGCACGCGGCGAAAGGAGGTCCTGGCCCCCCCCCGGGCTGGCTCCACATGACACGACCGATTCCAACCGACTGGGAAGTCAAGAACACCATCATCGACACGATCGGGAACACCCCCCTCGTGCGCCTGTCGCGTGTGACGCAGGGAATCGCTGCCATGGTGATCGCCAAGCTCGAGTTCTTCAATCCGGGTGGCAGCGTCAAGGACCGCATCGGCATGCCGATGGTGGAGGATTTCGAGCAGCGCGGCATGCTGCGTCCGGGCGGTACCGTCGTCGAGTGCACCTCGGGCAACACCGGCGTGGGCATCGCCTTGGCTTGTGCGGTGAAGGGCTATCGAACCGTCTTCACCATGCCCGACAAGATGAGCACGGAGAAAATCCGCTTGCTCAAGGCCTACGGCGCGCGTGTGATCGTCACTCCGACGGCGGTGCCGCCCGAGTCGCCGCTCAGCTACTACAGCGTCGCGAAGCAGGAGATGGAGCGGACCGAGAACGCGGTCCACGCCAACCAATACCACAACCAGATCAACCCGGAGGCGCATTACCGCAGCACCGGGCCGGAGATCTGGCGGCAGACGCGCGGGCGCATCGACGCGTTCGTTTGCGGCATGGGGACCTGCGGCACCATCAGCGGCGTCGGCCGGTATCTGAAAGAACAGAACCCGGCCGTCCGCATTGTCGGTGTCGATCCCCAGGGCTCGATGCTGCGCGAGTACATCGAGCATGGCACCCTCGGCGCGGCCGTGCCGTACAAGATCGAAGGCATCGGCGAGGATATGATCCCTTCGGCGCTGCACAAGCAATACGTCGACGAAGTCGTCACGGTCACCGATCGCCAGGCGTACGTCATGGCACGGCGGCTGGCGCGGCAGGAAGGCATCTTGGTCGGCAGCTCGAGCGGGGCGGCCGTCGCTGGCGCCTTGGACCTCGCTCGCCGCCTACCAAACGATGCCGTCATCGTCGTGCTCTTGCCCGATAGCGGAGAACGGTACTTGAGCAAGGCGCACTCCGAAGAGTGGCTGAAGGAGAACCGCTTGCTCGAGGGCTACAACCCGAGCGCCGGCGAGCTGTTGGAACGCCGGCCGCCAGGGGTCCCGGCCGTCGTCTGCGTGCAGGAATCGACGCTGGTGCGCGAGGCGATCGGCTTGGTGCGGCAATTCGAAATCTCGCAGGTGCCCGTGCTGCGCGGCGACGAGAATCTCGGCGTGTTGCAAGAAGCCAAGCTCCTGCGCATGGCCTTCGAGGACGCGAGCGTGCTCGACAAGCCCGCATCCGCGGTGATGGATCCGCCGCTGCCGGAGATCGGATTGCACGAGACGGCAGACCGGGTGAGGGACCATCTGACGCATCGCGACGCAGCCGTTCTGGTGCGCGACGGCAGCCGGCTCACCGGCATCCTCACGCGTTACGATCTGCTCGACACGATTCTCTGACGTTCGGTCGAGGCGTTCCGAGTGTGGTGAGGGCGCGGGATCTTTGGCCCCTCCCCTGACATGGAGGAAGCGAATGGGATTCAGCACCGACGCGATTCACGCTGGTCAAGAGCCCGAACCGCGCACGGGCGCAGTGGTGCCGCCGATCTACCAGACCTCCACGTACGAGCAGGAAGGGCTCGGACGCCCGCGCCTGGGTTACGAATATGCGCGCACGCAGAACCCGACGCGGACGGCGCTCGAGACCAACTTGGCCACTTTGGAGGGCGGGCAGCACGCTTTCGCGTTCGCGTCGGGCCTGGCCGCGATTGGCACGGTTCTGCAACTTCTGCAGGCGGGCGATCACGTCCTCTGCACCGAGAACGTCTATGGCGGCACGTACCGGCTCGCTGATCGCGTGTGGCGTCGCTTCGGTTTGGAGTTCTCTTTCGTGGACACTTCGAAGTTGGAGCGGGTCGAGCGCGCGATCGGACCACGCACGCGCCTGCTGTTGGTCGAAACGCCCACCAACCCCATTCTCACGCTGTCCGATCTCGCGGCGCTGTCGCGTCTCGCGCATGCGCACGGGCTGTGGCTCCTGGTGGACAACACCTTCATGACGCCCTTCTTCCAGCGCCCGCTGCAACTCGGGGCTGACATCGTCGTTCACAGCACGACGAAGTACCTGAACGGCCACAGCGACATGGTGGGCGGTGTGGTCGTCGTGAACGATTCGGATCTGGCCGAGCGGCTGAAGTTCTTGCAGAATGCCGCCGGCGCCGTGCCCGGCCCCTTCGACTGCTGGCTGGTGTTGCGCGGCGTCAAGACGTTGGCATTGCGCATGATGCAGCACGATCGCAACGCGCGCGAGCTGGCGCGTGTGCTCGCAGGGCACCCCAAAGTTCTCGCAGTGTACTACCCTGGGCTCGCCACGCACCCGCAGCACGCGTTGGCGTGCACCCAGGCATCGGGCTTCGGCGGCATGATCGCGCTCGAACTCGGTGCGCTCGCGAGTGCCCGGCAGTTCATGGAGGGTTTGCGCTTGTTCCTGCTCGCCGAAAGCCTGGGCGGCGTGGAGAGCCTGGTGTGCCATCCGGCCAGCATGACGCATGCGTCGGTTCCCGCCGCAGATCGTGAGCGTCTCGGCATCGGTGACGGTCTCGTGCGCTTGTCCGTTGGCATCGAGGACGTCGAAGACTTGGTGCACGATGTCGAGCAGGCGCTGGAGCGTGTCTCTCCCGCAACGGCGCCAGTCTGAGTGCGTTGTCGATGGCACACGCAGTGGTGTGCGCATGGCGCGGAGTCTTGACCGACTTCGACCCTCCTGCTAAGGTGCCGCACCAAGTGTGTTTGTCCGTCGTTGCGATGTGAAACGTATCGAGGTGTTCCATTCGTATCGGTGGTGGTGATGTGGGGGTTTCATTTTCCGCCGAAAGGAGGAAAAATGAAGCGGCGTGGGGATACGTTGGTACTCGAACAGGAAGAGCCTTTCGTCAAGTTCAGCCGGCTTCTCGAGCGTGCTGTGAGCGAAGGACGGGTGGACGGACCTTGCCGCTGTCCTGTCTGCGGCATGCGTTTCAAGATGCAGAAGGACAGCGCCGATTGCTGTGCCCGGGTCCCGAGGCAGTCCTCGTGAGCCCGTGTGCCTTTGAGAGGCCATGATGCGAAGCGAGGAGACGGTTTCCTCGGCGCGCACGATTCGCCAGTACTGCTCGGTCTGCAAGGCCACGTTGGACATGAGCATCGTGGACACCGTGCAGGACCACGAGGTGACCTGGCTCAAGTGCCCGCGCTGCAATGGCATCCTGCCGCACATGCTCGCCAGCGAGGAGGCCGAGCCGGCGCCGCAGGTGACCGCTGCAGTCGCAGCGCCGGGGGCTGCTGCTCTGCCCGCGGTGGCGTTCAACGAAGAGGAAAAGCAGGCGGCCCAGGACTACGATGCCACTGCTGCCTTCCAAGCGGGCCAGGTCCTCTACCACCGCTCTTTCAACAAGTTCGGTCGTGTCGTGGAGAAGACGGTGCTGCCGGGGCAGCGGGCCGCCATTCGCGTCCGTTTCGAGGACGGCGAGGAGATGACGCTGCGCGAGCAGGTCTAGACGCGCGTACCGTGCGCACAGGATGTGCCGCAGCGCTCCTCGCGGTCACAGGGTTCGGGTCGGCGCATGGGCTCGGTCTATACGTCGAACCTTCGCCCTGGTACGACGCCGCGTACGCGGACACCACGCGGGCCTTTGGCACCGGTGTCTCGGCGTTCACCGGCGACGGACGCGCTACGTTGTTCGACTTCGGAATGGCTCCGATCCGCCGTGGACCGGTCCGCATTGCGATCACATGGAACTATGTTTTCCAGCGCTCCACGGCGTCCCAGAGCTGGGGTGTGGGCGATCCGAAGGTCCATGCCCGCGTGTCGTTACCTCTCCTGCGGCGATTCCGCGCCGGGTTTTTCCTCGAAGCCTCGGCACGCCTGCCGGTGGCGCAAGCGAAGCTCTTCCCCTACGCATTCGGCGGCCAAGACATCACCGTGATGGCCGTGCTCGATCTGGCCCAGGGGGCGCTGCACATTGGCGGCGGCCGCCAGCTGACTGAGCCGTCCTCGGGCTCCGACCTCGAGTCGGAGGACGTGCCGCATGCGACGCAACTCTGGCTCCAAATCACACGATCGCGTGGCGCGCTCACCGGACAGTTGCGTGCCGATGCCTTGATCTTCGACCTCGAGGGGCGAACACGCAGCATTTTCGAAGCCCGGCTCGTGCACGAACCCTCCTCGCAACGCCTGGCCGTTCGCATCGCGGCCAAGGCCGAAACCGGCCCCGATCGGATCTTCGATTTCGGCGCTCAGATCGGGTTCACCACCGCGATGAAATGAAATGAAACGCTGTCGCGCTCTTGGGTTCCTTCCGTCACCTGTTTGCGTTCGTTGTCATCCTCGAGGCGTGCGATTTTGCGGACGAGTCGGCGGCGTTCGCATCGACCCACGTGTTGCATGCGACAAGAATCGGGTCGAACATCCGTGCAAGGCTGCGCGGCGCGATTGGCGATGGGAACGCGTGCCACCCGCGCCGGAATTGGCCGCCGTCGTGGGGAAGCGCCGGGAGCGTGGCATGCTCTTTGCGCGCCGGAGATCGATCTCGAGGCGACGAGGAGGAAGTCCCGATGTCCCTGGCACACGATGGCGGCACCCACACCATCCTCGTGGTGGATGATGACGATCTGTCGCGGCATGTCGTGGCTTGCCGATTGACGCGATGGGGTTGGAGGCCCGTGGTGTTCGCGAGCGCGGATGCGGCGTTGCAATACCTCCGACACCACGACGCCTGTGCGCTGGTCACGGATCTCGAGATGCCCGAGCGCGACGGCTTGTCGTTGGCGCGCGATGTGCGGCGTTTGCACGCGGAGCTTCCGGTGCTGTTGTTGACGGCGCGGCCTGACTCGGGGATTGCCGCGCGCGCCCGCGCCGCCGGCGTGGTTGCAGTGATCGCCAAGCAAGCTGGCGCAGACAAAGAGCTCCGTCTGGCGCTGATGCGGGCGCTGGCGCCCGCACCGGTGGGGGATTCGGCGCCTGCAACCGAGCCAGCGCTGGCGCGATCCTCTCGCCTGTCGCAGTCGCTGGCGCATGTGATCTCCGAGCCAACGACGGATTTCGATCTGGCGCACTCGCTGCGCACGCCGCTCACCGCGCTCAAGAGCGCCATCGACATCCTGTGCGACGGTGGCCTGCACGAATCCCACCGTCGTTTCGCCGGGATCGCGCAGCGCAACGTCGATCAGATGATCGTATTGGTGGAGCGCCTTCTCGATCGATCCGCGGCCAAACCCTGAGCGAATCGGCTGGAATCCGACCGCCTGGACGCAGGAATCCACACCGCCGCCGCCCTGGGTCGAACGTGTCGCATTCCATGCTGTGCGTCCTCAAAAACTCCGCCCGCTCCCATCCCATCGCTCCGCCCGCCCACTGCGCGTGGTCTGGACAGAGGTGTACCCGAGATTCGTGCACGGGTGCTCGGATTTCCCGGCGGCAGCGCTCGTGGCGGCATCTGGTCTGGAGACGCGGGGCGCAGGTCGCGGGTGCCGACTGCAAACGGCTGCGCGCACGAAAGTCGGAATTGACTGGAAGCGGCGGCACTCGATAATGGCACCCGGATTGCGGGGGCATCTGGACGGAGACGAGGTCGGCGAACTTCCGACCGACCAGGTGCCGCGGACGCTCCGGCAAGCTGCCTGAGCCCGTGGATGGTGTGGAGGAGGAGGAAGCGATGTTCGACGAGAAGCTGGCAGCAGACCAGGAGGTTCTGAGCGGCAAGGATCTGGAGCACGGCTGGACCGTCGAGGCTCCGCGGGTCCCGACTCAGGCGAACCCGACGGTGGTCCCGGCGAAGCCGAGGAACGATCCCGCGCCGCGCGTGATCCAAGTGGATAGCGCGGAGGCCCACGAGCTCGTGCATGGAATTACGACGGCTGTCGGCCAGGTCGCGAATGCGGTTGCTCCCGCGTCGCCCGTGGTCCTCGATCTAGGCGGCAGACCGCTGCATGTCGCAGTCACCGAGGCCACGAATCCCCGGGTGACTCAGGCCGTCGCTCGCATGCAGGCGTGTCGCGAGAGCTACCGGAATCTGTCTCCCGAGGCTCTGGCCGAGGAGAACGCCGACATCAACCGCCGTCTCACCCAGAAGTACCGCACCGAGTGCCAGCTGCCCACGAGCGGCGGCACGGTGTCGAAGAGCTACTTCTACGATTCCAAGACCATCGAACGCCTCGAACTCGACATCAAGCAGGTGTTGCTCGAGAGCGACGTGCCACGGTCGACGATCATCGAGGTCTGCCGGTTGCGCGACCCCGAGGATCAGCGCGGTCTGGTGTACGACATCCTGGACAAGAACTTGAGCTGTCGCGAGTCACGACAGATCGTCCAGCTCATCGTCAAGCTGCGCTCGCGGCCGGGGACGAGTGTCCAGGAGCACCTGACTCCCAAACTGGCCAACATGCTGCGCCAACATGCGCCGTTCTTCCTGCGCATGGCGTGACCGCTCCAGGGTTCTGAAAGGGCACGCGCCCATTCTGGACAGGCCGGGAATTGACCCCCGGCCTTTCCATTTTGGCGCGCAACCATGCTCCCATGCGCGCAAGTGCGGCGCCTGCGCGCAACGCCGGCGCGCGCAAGTGCGGCCCCTGCGTCGCAACGCCTCCGCACACACGTGAGCCCATGCGCCCACTGCCTCCGTGCGCACGTGCAGCCTCCACTCGCCCGGGTTGGTTGTCGGCGCCCCGTGGGTTGTGATACAACGCGGGGCGCGGAACGGCATGTCGTGCCGCGGGTCGAGGAGGTTCCCCTGGGCGAGGACACGCCGCAAGAAGCGCCGGGTGCGCGCATGGAGAAGCTCGTGTCGCTGTGCAAGCGCCGCGGCTACATTTTCCAATCCAGCGAGATCTATGGCGGCCTGAATAGCTGCTACGACTACGGTCCGTTGGGCACCGAGCTCAAGAACAACATCAAGAGCGCGTGGTGGCGGGCGATGACGTATCACCACGACAACATCGAGGGTGTGGACGCGTCGATTCTGATGCACCCGCGCGTGTGGGAAGCGTCCGGGCATGTGGCCGGATTTACCGACCCGCTGGTGGATTGTCGGCGATGCAAGCAGCGCTTCCGCGCCGATCAGGTGACCGGGCCGACGTGCCCGAACTGCGGCGGCCCACTGACCGAGCCGCGCCAGTTCAATCTCATGTTCAAAACCTTCATGGGGCCGGTGGAGGAGCAGGCGGCGGTCGTGTATCTACGTCCCGAAACGGCGCAGGGGATCTTCGTCAACTTTCAGAATGTAGTCACCGTATCCCGCCAGAAGATACCCTTCGGCATTGCGCAGATCGGCAAGGCATTTCGCAATGAGATCACGCCAGGGAACTTCATCTTTCGCATGCGCGAGTTCGAGCAGATGGAAATGCAGTTCTTTGTGCATCCCAGCACCGATTCCGACTGGTTCGAAAAATGGCGCGAGGAACGCTTGCAGTGGCACTTGTCGCTCGGCATCCAGCGCGACAAGTTGCGTTGGCACGAGCACGGGCCCGGTGAACTCGCCCACTATGCCAAAGCGGCCTTCGATATCGAGTACGAGTTCCCGTTCGGCTGGCAAGAGATCGAAGGCATCCACAACCGGACCGACTTCGACCTGAAACGACACGAGGAGTATTCCAACAAGCGCCTGGGGTATTTCGACGAGGCGCGCAAGGAAAAGTATATCCCCTACGTGATCGAGACCTCGGTGGGTTGCGACCGGACGTTGCTCACGGTGCTGGTGGATGCGTATCGCGAGGAAGTGGTCGAGGGCGAAGTGCGCGTGCTCCTGCGACTGTCGCCGCGCATCGCGCCGATCAAGGCCGCCATCCTGCCGTTGGTTCGCAAGGATGGCATGCCGGAGATGTCGCACCGCATCGCCAACGATCTCATGCGCGTACATCGTGTTTTTCACGATGAGACCGCTTCGGTGGGCAAGCGCTATCGCCGGCAAGACGAGATCGGCACACCTTTCTGCGTCACCGTCGACTCCCAATCTCTGCAGGATCAGACGGTGACCGTGCGCGAACGCGACAGCATGCAGCAAGAGCGCATCGCCGCCGCGCAGCTACGCGCCTGGCTCGACGAACGCGTGGTGGGTTGAGCCGACGTCCGTGCCACCCCGCCATTGACTCACAGCGGGCGATCGCTGTGCGCTCGGGTCCGTCGCTCCACCTTCGCTCGGTGCAGCCCGCTTCGTGGGCAACACCGCGAGGGGTCTGGCGCTGCGATCGTCTCTGCGAGCGCATCGAGGCCGAACTCCTCGTTGACGGTTATCGCCGCAACGGTCGTAACCCCACCTTCGCACCCGGCTCCAGTTCCTGTTCCCGTAGCCAGGCCCATTCGCAGTCAAGGATCCTCGGATCGAACGCACGGGTGGCACACGGGCAGGCACATGCGCGGTCAAGCTGTCTCGCATGAGACACGCCGGCATGTTTCCTTCGCTGTCCACCTTGTTGACAGTGTTAAGACTTCTTACACTGTAAACCTTGTTTACAATTGAATCAGCTCAAGACGCCGCACTGACGCCATTCTCGATCTGGCATGAACCCCGCATCGACTTGGCACGAATCTTTCACAAACTATCTACTTGACATTTGTATGGTGGCTCTCTATATTGAATGAGCAGTCCCGACCACCGATTCCTCCCAAGGTCAGGTGCCGTGGGAACCCAAAGATTGATACGTGCGCCGGCCTCGACCGGCGGGGCCACCGCGTTTGCTTCTGCGGCCCTTGCAGATGAAC
>CAZMNW010000044.1:0-2806 GCA_964567755.1 uncultured bacterium | reverse complement strand
GCCCGCCCTGGCACGAGATCGCTCCCTGCGGGTGCTCGACGTAGCGTCGGCTACGCCTCCGCTTCCCTCGGTCGCGATCTCGTGCCAGGACAGGCATCTGCGCCGCCTCGCTACGCGCCCTGGTGAGACATGCGGGCTAGCCCTGCGCCGCCCAGACGCCGCGCAGCGCGAGCAGGGCGGCCAGGGCGAGCAGGGGCAGCGCCAACGCGAGCATCTGGCGCCAGTCCGCGAGCGACACGATCGCCCAGGCGAGGGGCTCCCGGATCTCCGGCGCGGCGGAGGACCAGCGCCGCCAGACGCGCCAGCTGAAGACGAGCTCGTAGACGAGGCCGAGCCCGCCGGCCAGCAGGCTCGCCCACAGGAACGGGTCTCCCGCCACGCCCGCGGGCGCCGCGGGATCCAGGGCCAGGCGCAGTGCCGTGTAGAGCAGGCCCACACAGGCGGCGAGCGTGGCTCCCCAGAGGCTCAGGCACACCTGGCCCACGCCGCGCCGGGCCCACGCCTCGCGCGCCTCGGAGACGGCGTGGGAGACGACCCGCTCGGCGGCCTGCTCGGCGTGCGAGACGACCTCCTTCGCGCCCTCGCGCACCGAGAGCACGAAGGCCGTCAGCACCGCCGCATCGTCCACGTAGCCGAGCCCGGGGATCCAGTCCGCCACGGCGTCGAGGGGCGCGATCAGGTAGAGCAGCGCGCCGGCGCCGAGGAGCTTGGTGCGCCGCGAGACGGCCGGGTGGGTCGCGTAGCCGTACGCCTCGCGGGCCAGCCCCACGAGCCGACTGTCCGCGATCCGGCGCAGCTTGGCGGGAAGCCGCGCAGCGAGGCGCGTCTCCGCCTCCGGCTCTGCCGCCGCCTCGAGGAAGCGCTGCGGGACCGGGATCTCGTCGTGCGTCTCGGCGCCGCCCATCGTCCTCCCGGCGCGGCCCGCTGGCCGGCGCTCGCTCGGGGGGCCGGACGGCCCCCCGCAGGGCCTCTATCGGCGCTCCGCACGCCGAGCTTGTGAGGTCCCGTCAGGCCAGGGCCCCGCCCAGACGCGCGCGATCCGGGTGGCCGAGCGCGGTGAGGAAGAGCGCGGCGTCGGCGCCGCCGTCGAGCGAGGGGATCCCGCTCGTGCGCGACCCTCCGTCGCGACCGATTTCGGTCTTCGAGGCGATCGCGGCGCCGCCCGCGCGCGAGGGAAGCCTGGCGCTCGTGCCGCTCGGGCGCGTCGCGCGGAACCGCGTCGCGAGGCGAAGCTCGGGGAGCGGCGGAGCTTCGTCTCGAGGCCCGCGGAGTCGGCGTAGATCTTGAACGGGAGGGGCTGGTTCGCCCAGTCGAGGAAGTGGGGCTCGCGCCGCAGGCGTTCCTCGCTGTGCTTCGTCCGCTCGTGGTAGTCGAGGGCGGACCCGAGCTCGCGGTCGGACATGCCACCCACCTCGCGCCGGTGCGCGCGCCGCGCGCGCCCTCACTCCGGCGGGAAGCCGGCGACGAGCTCCGCGAGCCGCTCGCGCGCGCCGACCCGGAGCGGGACACCGTCGCCGACGAGGAGCGCGTCGAAGTCGAGCTCGAGGAGCCGCCGCAGGCTCGCGCGCAGGCGCGCGGGATCGTCCATCACCCGCTCCGAGAGCAGCGAGAGGCGTCCCGGAGGATTTCCGATCACGGCATCGCCCACGACGAGCAGGCGTCGCGCCGGGTCGTGGAGCGCGATCTCTCCGGGCGATTTCCCGGGAACGCCGACGACGCGGAAGGGGCCGACGCGTTCCCCGACGGCGAGCTCCGCGTCGAGGGTCGCTCCCTGGGAGCGCGCGTACTCGGCGTCGGCCGGGTGGATCGCGACGCGCGCCCGCGTGCGCTCGCGCACCCGGCCCGCGGCGCGCACGTGGTTGCGGTTGGTGAGCACGATGCGCGCGACCCCCTCCTTGGCCAGCCGGTCGAGGACCTCCTCCGGCGGCTCCACCGGGTCGATGCAGAGGTTGCCCGCCTCGTGGAGGACGAGCGTTCCGTGGAAGTCGTAGCCGTGGCGCTCGGAACGCCAGGGCCAGGTGAGGATGCCGGGCAGGAACTCGTGCATGGGGATCCGTTGCTCCGACGCCGTGCGACCGAAGGCGTGCGCTCAGCGCGCGCGCAGGGCTCGCGCCGCCCGCGCGTAGTCCCGGGCCTTGACCCAGAGGATCACGCCGTAGCGGCCTGCGCCCGCAGTGACCGCGTCCACGGCGGTTGCGTTGATGCGCGCGGCGGCGAGGCGGGCGAGGTGCGCGTGCACGGCGCCCACGCGGTCGTCGCCCTGGATCAGGAACCCCTTCTTCGGGCGGCCCAGGCGCCAGCCTTCCCGGCGCCCCACGCGCCGCACCCCGGCGAGGCTCCTCGCCACGAAGTCGAGCTGCGCTCGTCCGCCGCCGACCGGAAAGCCCGTGAAGGCGAGCAGGTCGACGCCCGCCTCGCGCAGCGCGCCGAGCGCGGCCGCCGCCTGTCCGGGCCGCGCCGGCACCTCGCACGTGCAGTAGCTGACCTTGCGAACGCGATCCGCCACGTCGATCCCTCCCCGACGTCCCCCGTCCATCGCCCGCGCACAAGGCTACACCCGGCGACCTCCCGCTGGCGAAGGAAATCGACGGGTCAGGCCGGGCGGGGGGGAGGGCCCGCGTCGCGGACGTGCACCAGGCGGACGAGCCGCACCGGGGGGGCGACGGGCTCGGCGAGCATCACGCGGGCGGTGGCGGCGGCCAGGGCGAGCAGGAACCACTGGTAGCGGATGAACGAGGCGTGCAGGAAGACGCTGGTGCTGAGGAAGGTGACCAGGGCGAGCAGCACGCCGGTGACGAGGCGGGCG
>CAZMNW010000043.1:0-58085 GCA_964567755.1 uncultured bacterium | reverse complement strand
ACCGGTTTTTTGAGATTCGCTCCACCTCACGGCATTGCATCTCTTTGTGCCGGCCATTGTAGCACGTGTGTAGCCCGGGACGTAAGGGCCATGAGGACTTGACGTCATCCCCACCTTCCTCCGGTTTACCACCGGCAGTCCCGTTAGAGTGCCCAGCATTACCTGATGGCAACTAACGGCGAGGGTTGCGCTCGTTGCGGGACTTAACCCAACATCTCACGACACGAGCTGACGACAGCCATGCAGCACCTCTACAAGAGTCCCTTGCGGGAAGACTCTATTTCTAGAGCTGTCCCTTGCAGTTCAAGCCCCGGTAAGGTTCTTCGCGTTGCGTCGAATTAAACCACATGCTCCACCGCTTGTGCGGGCCCCCGTCAATTCCTTTGAGTTTCAACCTTGCGGCCGTACTCCCCAGGCGGGGCACTTAATGCGTTAGCTGCGGCACGGAAGGGGTCGATACCTCCCACACCTAGTGCCCATCGTTTACGGCTAGGACTACCGGGGTATCTAATCCCGTTTGCTCCCCTAGCTTTCGCGCCTCAGCGTCAGAATCGAGATAGAAGGTCGCCTTCGCCACGGGTGTTCCTCCTGATATCTACGCATTTCACCGCTACACCAGGAATTCCACCTTCCTCCCTCGACCTCAAGCCTGGCAGTTTCTGACACAGTGCCCCGGTTGAACCGGTGCATTTCATGTCAGACTTACCGAGCCGCCTACGCGCCCTTTACGCCCAATGAATCCGAACAACGCTCGCTCCCCCCGTATTACCGCGGCTGCTGGCACGGAGTTGGCCGGAGCTTCTTCTGACGGTACCGTCACGGTCACGAGATTGTTCACCCCGCAACTTTTCTTCCCGTCTGAAAGGGGTTTACGATCCGAAAACCTTCATCCCCCACGCGGCGTCGCTCCGTCAGGGTTTCCCCCATTGCGGAAGCCTCTCGACTGCTGCCTCCCGTAGGAGTCTGGGCCGTATCTCAGTCCCAGTGTGGCTGACCATCCTCTCAGACCAGCTACCCATCGTCGCCTTGGTGGGCCGTTACCCCGCCAACTAGCTAATGGGACGCAAGGCCATCCGGAAGCGGTAGCTTGCGAGCAGAGGCCACCTTTACATGTAGAGCCATGCGACCCCACATGCACATGCGGTATTAGCACCCCGTTAGGAGTGTTGTCCCCCACTTCCAGGCAGGTTCCTCACGCGTTACTCACCCGTTTGCCACTTTACTCAGGAGCCGAAGCCCCTTTTCACGTTCGACTTGCATGCCTAATCCACGCCGCCAGCGTTCGTTCTGAGCCAGGATCAAACTCTCCGCTGTAAACACTCTTGTCGCTCACCGTGAGGCAAGCGCCTTGAATGTGACTGGATCGTTGATCCAGTGGATCCGGAGTGTGCCGTGCGATCACGGCACGTCGAAACCCACGAAATTGTCTTCAGGCCAGACGTACGCTATCCAGTTTTCAAAGAGCGCGCCGTTACCGTCTCGGAGGGCGGCAACCGCTTAGACTATGCGCACTGCATGCGCCTGTCAACCCCACATGCGCCTTTCGGCGCATTTTCTTCCCCGCGCAAATCCGTGACCCCGTTCGCGCCGGAACTGCGAAACGCAGATCCGCACCACGCGGTCTTCCCGGAATCTTGCGGGGAGCGTCCGCGACGAGCGTAGAAACCGACCGTCGCGACGCCTCCTCGACATCACCTGCGATGTCGAAGCGCAGGAATTGCGATGCGTCATGCAGCGGACGCCAGAATAGGAGCCGGGCCGATCGCGTGTCAAGCCCCGTCTTTAGCGGCGCTCACGATTTTGGCGAAACGGCGTTTCCCTACCTGCAGGGTCCGAGAATCTGGGCTCGGCTCGATCTCGACACTATCCCCCGCGAGCGGGACCCCATCCAGGAGGACGGCGGACTGCCGGATCAAACGCCGCCCCTCGGCCAGACTCTGCGCCCAGCCGCACTGAAGGAGCAGGTCAATGACCCGTGTCGGGCCGCTAACCTGCAGCTCCTGCATCTGTTCTGGGACCTCGCGCCGGACGAAGAGCCGGTCGAATGCCTCTTCCGCCTCGCGCTCGGCGCCGCCTCCGTGATACTGCCGCACCAGCTCGCGCCCCAGTTCCCGCTTCACCTTCGAGGGATTGATCGTCCCCGCTTGCATGCCTTCCATACGGAATCGTACTTCGTCCGCCGAGAGATCACTCAGCAGCACCAGATAGGTCTCCAAGACCGAGTCTGGAATCGACATCGTTTTGCCGAAGATCTCGTGCGCCGACTCGTGGATCCCGATGTGGTTCCCCAGGCTCTTGCTCATTTTCTCCACCCCATCGGTTCCGGGCAGCAGCGGCAGGGTCATCACCACTTGGGGTTCCTGGCCGTATTCGCGTTGCAGCTGCCGCCCGACGAGAAGATTGAACTTCTGATCCGTCCCCCCGATCTCGACGTCCGCATGCAGGGCCACCGAGTCGTATCCCTGCACCAGCGGATAGAGGAACTCCACCATGCTGATCGGCTTTTGGGCCTCGTAGCGCCGGCGAAAATCCTCGCGCTCCAACAGCTGCGCCACGGTGTATTTACTCGCCAGTTCCAACACTTGGTCGAACTGCATCGCATCGCACCAAGTCGAATTGAATTCGACGCGCGTTCGCGACGGATCCAGAAGCGCGAATACCTGTTGCTTGTAGGTCTCGGCGTTGGCGACAACGTCCGCGCGCGCAAGCCGCTTGCGGGTCTCCGACCTTCCGGACGGATCGCCGATCCGCCCGGTGAAATCCCCGATCAGAAACACCACCTCGTGACCGAGACGCTGGAAGTCACGTAACTTGCGTAGGGTGATCGTGTGCCCCAGATGCAGATCGGGTGCCGTGGCGTCGAAGCCTTCTTTGACCACCAACGGGCGGCCGGTCTCGAAGCTGCGCTGCAGCTTCCGCAGCAACTCGTCCTGAGGGATGATCTCATCCACGCCGCGGCACAGGATCCTCAGCTGTTCCTGGGGCTCGAGCATCATCCCCTCCGGGGATCGGGAGGTCGGGGGCCAACCCCGCGACGGCCGTATCGTCCACGTGGGGCGCGCCGGTTGCAAGCCCTGCCTGCATGAGGAGCGCTCGGCTGCCGGCCAGCGCGCGGTGGGCTACGTTCGAGCTTGACGCCGGGGGTCGCGGTCGCCCGGAATGTGAACCTCCAGGCTCTGCAATCCGCAGGGTTTGGAGACGACAGAAACGTGCGCCGTTCGATTGAGGGAGGCTTGGGTGCCGTCCATTGGAGCGCGAATCGCAGCCCGATTGCGCCGCCGCCCGCCTGCTCGCGTCGCCCGCGTCGCCGTGGTTGCGACGCTGGCGCTCATCACGCTGGGTGCCGGCATGCTGTGGGCGACGTATCGGGCTCTCGCGCCTTCGCTGCGGCGCATGCTCGAGCAAGTCGAGACGGTGCGCCCGGTGGGCGGGACGTTGGTCTTCGCCGCTTCCGGTGACACGCTGACTTCGTTCTACCGCCAGAAGCGCGTCAACGTCCGCCTCGAAGACGTGCCACAGAGTCTTCGCCAAGCGGTGTTGTCGGTCGAAGACTGGCGCTTCTACGAGCATTGGGGCATCGATCTCTGGGGCTTGGCGCGCGCCGTCGTCGCCAATCTACGGCATGGATGGGGCTCCCAGGGCGCCAGCACGCTGACGCAGCAGCTGGCACGCAACCTCATCCTCAAATCGCACGAGCAAACGCTGACGCGCAAGCTCAAGGAGGCGATGCTGACGTTGCGGCTCGAGCGCACCTACACCAAAGACGAGATCCTGCGCATGTACTTGAATGAAATCTACTTCGGCGAAGGCGCGTACGGCATCGAAGCCGCAGCGCGCACCTACTTCTCCAAATCGGTACGCGACTTGAACCTGATCGAGAGCGTGACCTTGGCCGGGGTGCCCAAGAATCCGACGAACTACTCGCCGACGCGCAATCCCGAGCGGGCGCTACGCCGGCGCAACGTCGTGCTCCGCACCATGCGCGACCACCACCTCCTCGGCAACGCCATGTTCGATAGCTTGACGGCGTTGGCATTGGCCACGCGGCCCACGGCCGGCGGCGACCAGCTCGGAGCGTATTTCGCCGAGGAGGTGCGCAAACACCTGGAGAGCGCGTACGGCGATTCTCTGCTCTACGAAGGCGAGTTACGCGTCTACACCCACATCGATCTGAAATTGCAAGAGAGCATGGAGCGGGCGATCGAGACCCGTTTGCACGAGATCGAGTCGGCCTACACGCTGCCATACGAGCGCGATCGCACCGATTCACTCGGCCCGGGCGAGACGCCACGCTACCTGCAGGGCGCAGCCCTCGCGCTCGATCCACAGAGCGGCGCCATTTTGGGGCTGGTCGGCGGTCGCAGCTTCCACGACAGCCGCTTCAATCGGGCGGTGCAGGCGCGCCGCCAACCGGGTTCGTGCTTCAAACCCTTCGTCTACACCGCGGCGATTCTGGCCCACAAGACTCCAGCCGACATCATTCTGGATACGCCGCTGGTGATCGATATCGGCTATGGCCTGGGTCTGTGGAAGCCGCAGAACTACGAGAAGACATTCAACGGCCCGGTGTCCATGCGTTACGCCTTGGCCAAGTCGCTTAACATCCCGGCGATCAAACTGCAAGAGGAAGTCGGCACCGACAAGGTGATCGCGGTCGCACAGCGCATGGGCATCCAGAGCAAGCTCGAGGCGGTGAAATCGCTGGCGCTCGGCACCAGCGAGGTGACCCTGGTGGAGCTCGTGGCGGCTTACGGCACGCTGGCGAACGGCGGCATCGCGTCGCGTCCGTGGTTCATCGAACGCGTCGAGGACCGAAACGGCAAGATCCTAGAACAGTCGCAGTCTCAGCACGCGGAGGCGCTGGATCCCCAGACTGCCTACCTGGTCACCCACATGCTGCAGTCGGTCATCGATTGGGGAACGGGCCACAATGCCCGCGATCTCTATGGCCTGGGCATCGCCGTGGCCGGGAAGACCGGCACCACCGACGACACCGCCGATGGTTGGTTTGTGGGCTTCACCCCGGAGCTGGCCGTGGGTGTCTGGGCCGGTTACGACGAACGCCAGTCCATTGGCCTCACCGGCTCGTCGATCGGTCTGCCACCGTGGAGCGACATCATGCGCGAGTACTACCGGACGCGGCCCGCGCCGGCATTCGTCGTCCCCGACGGCATCATCTCGGAGAGCATCTGCACCGAGTCCGGGAAGCGCGCCACGCCGCAGTGTCCGCGCGTGCAAAGCGAAGTCTTCCTGGCATCTGCCCCTCCCCCCGGCGAGTGCGACCTGCACACGCTGCGCGTCCTGGACCTGGACACGGGGACGAACAACCATCGCTTCGAGGATGCCGAGGCGCCGCGCTCCGAACCCTGAACCGCGCAATTGCCGTCGCCGGCGCAGGCGTCAGGAAGAACGCTCGAAGAGGTTGCGAAGCACGAGGCCCGCGATCGCTGGGTTTTCCTTCAAGCGGCGAATGGAGTAGGCGTACCAGTGGCGACCATACGGCACGTAGACGCGCAGCGGATAACCGGCATCAAGCAGCCGGCGCCGCATTCCCTCGCGCACGCCCATCAGCATCTGGAACTCGAAACGGCTGGCGTCGACATGGTACTTCTGCAGCAGCTCGCGGCAGCGTTCGACCAACACCTCATCGTGAGTGGCGATGCCGACGAAACCCCCACGGCGCAGAAGGCGCTCGACGAGCGCCACGAAACTACGGCGAATTTCGTCACGCTCCTGGTAGGCCAGCGCCGGCGGCTCGATGTAGATGCCCTTGCAGACGCGGATGTTGGGCTCGAGCGCCAGCAATCGCTCGAGATCGGAGGAGCTGCGTCGCAAGCAGGCCTGCAGCACGGCGCCTATGTGCGCACTGTCCTTGCGTAGCGCGGTGAAGAGTGCCAGCGTCGCGTCCGTGCAACTGCTGTCTTCCATGTCGAGGGTGACCAGAGTTTGCTGGCTCTCGGCCACGCGCACGAGATCGCGCACGTGCCGAGCGCACACTTCGGGATCGAGCTTGAGGCCGAGCTGCGACAACTTGACCGAAGCCTGGGAATCGAGCCGGCGCGCGGCCAGCGCCTGCAGGAGCTCCATGTACTCGCGTTTGGCCTGCTCGGCTTCGTCGAGGCTGCCGATGAACTCGCCTAGGATGTCGACGGTGCCGCGCGTCCCGCTGGCGTTCAAGCGTGCAACCGTGGCCAGCGCGGCCTCCAGATTCGCGCCGGCGATGTAGCGTGACGACACGCGTCCGACGAGCGCACGCGGCACGTACGGCAGCACCTGCGCCACGACACGATCGAGCGTCCCCATGCGAACCAACTCCTCCGCGCCCGGCGCGATTGCACACCGGCGCTCGGCGCGCCCTCAGGGCGAGCCGGTCTCGGCAACCCGTCCGAGAACGAGCGGCTGCGGTTGCAGCCCCGTGTCCTGCCACCCCAGCGCGCCCTGCAACCGTGCCACGATCGGTTGCGGATCCGTCGCATCCTGCGCCAGCACTTCGGCGACGATGTCTCCGGCATCGAGTCGATCGCCGATGCGCGCCCGCCAGCGCAAACCCACTTCTGGATCGATGCGATCGCCCTTGCGCTGTCGCCCTCCACCCAAATCCACCACGGCGAGACCCACTTCCATGCCGTTCACCGCCCGCAGCACGGCGCGCCGCGGCGCACGCACGACGGCCTTGACCTCGGCCAGCGCCAACCCGCACTGCGGCTCGTCCCACGCCAGTTGCCCGCCGTGACCTTCCACCATGCGGCGAAAACGCATGAGCGCGCTGCCGTCATCGAGCGTGCGCGCCGCGCGCGCGCGCCCCGCAGCGACATCGGTCTCGACGCCGCCGAGCTGCAGCATCGCCGCCGCCAGCTCGACGGTCAGCTGGCGCAGATCCGGCGGGCCGCCGCCGCGCAGCAGATCGACACTCTCGATCACCTCGAGGGCGTTTCCCACCGCGACCCCGAGAGGCTCGTCCATGCGCGTGAACAGCACCGACACCCGCATGCCGAAGGCGGCCGCGACGCGCACCAGGGTCGCGGCCAACACCCGGGCCTCGTCCATGCTGCGCATGAAGGCGCCGCTTCCGACCTTCACATCCATGACCACGGCGCGCACACCCGACGCCAGTTTTTTCGACAAGATGCTGGCGACGATGAGCGGCACGCAGTCGACCGTGGCGGTGACATCACGCAACGCATACAGCTCGCGATCCGCCGGCACCAGATCCTCCCCTTGCCCCACGATCGTCGCGCCCGGGTCAGCGAGCAAACGCATGAAGCGCGGGCGATCGAAACTCGTGCTGTAGCCGGGGATCGATTCCAACTTGTCCAGGGTGCCGCCCGTGTGGCCGAGCGCGCGCCCCGACAACATCGGCACCCGCAGACCGCAGGCCATGGCGACACCGACGAGTGCCAACGACACCTTGTCGCCAACACCGCCGGTGGAATGCTTGTCGACTTTCGGCTCGGGGATGGAGTCGAGATCGAGCACTTGCCCGCTCTTCCACATCGCTGCGGTGAGGGCGACCGTCTCTTCCGTGTCCAGGCCACGGAACCACACCGCCATGAGCAAGGCTGCCATTTGATAATCGGGAATGCGGCCGCCGACGTAGCCCTCGACGAGGGCTTGGATCTCGGTCGCCGCGAGCCGACCACCCTGTTTCTTTCGCTCCAACAGCTCGCGCAGATTCATGATCGAGCGGTGTCACGCTCCCGCATGATCTTGACCGAGGCACTGGCACCGACACGATCGGCGCCGGCGCGGATCATGCGCTCGGCCGTGTCGCGATCCCGGATGCCGCCGGCCGCCTTGACGCCCAGGTCTTGGCCGACCACGCGCCGCATCAGCTCGACATCGGCGATGGTCGCGCCGCCCGGTCCGAAGCCGGTCGAAGTCTTGACGAAATCGGCTCCCGCCGCCTTGGCGAGAATGCAAGCCTGCACCTTTTCTTCGTCGCTCAGCAACGCCGCCTCGAGGATGACCTTGAGCAGCACCTCGCTCCCGCAGGCATCGGCGACGCGGCGAACGTCGTTCTCCACTGCCGCGAAATCCCCCGACTTGAGCGCGCCGATGTGCAGCACCATGTCGATCTCGCTGGCGCCCGATTCGACCGCTTGGCGCGTCTCCAGCACCTTGACCTCGGTGGTGGTGGCGCCGAGCGGAAAGCCGACAACGGTGCACACGGCGACGCCGGAACCGGCGAGCAGCGCACGCGCGCCGCCCACGTGCACCGGGTTGAGACAAACGCTGGCGAAGCGAAACTCCGCCGCCTCGCGGCACAGCTGCGTCACCTGAGCATAGGTCGCTTCCGGGCGCAGCAGCGTGTGATCGATGCACGGCGCGAGGTCGTCGGGAACCGGCCCACTCGGGTAGCGCGCCGCGACCCGGCAAGCGCCGGCGTCCAGAATGCGCCGCACCGTCACCGGCCGGCGCCGGTGACATTCTCCACGCCCGCTGCACTCGCAGCATGAATCGTCGTCGGCAGCGCCCTGGTGTTGCGTCAGAACGGCGAAATCACGCCGCAACTCATCGTGCCACCCTGGCCCGAGGCGTTCGAGCACCCGTGTGGTCACTTGCTGCACGATGTCTTCGTCGCGCATGGCTCCTCCGGGAGCAAAGGATCCTAAGGCTCCGGGCGGTCGCGCGCCAGCGCCGCGGACTTAGCCGCGATCCTGGTCGAGGGCATCGATCTTGGCGACGCGCGCCGCATGCCGGCCGCCGGCGAACGGGGTGCGCAGCCACAGGAACACCAGGCGTCTGGCGAAACCGGGATGCAGCACACGCGCTCCGAGCACCAAGACGTTGGCATCGTTGTGCTCGCGGCTGTTGCGCACCGTCCTCTCGTCGTGGCAGGTCGCGGCACGAATCCCGGCCACCTTGTTCGCCGCCATGCACGAGCCGAGCCCGGCCGCATCCACGATGATGCCGAATGTGCAAGCGCCACTGATGACACGCCGTGCCACCGCCACCGCGATGTCCGGGTAATCCACAGCTCGGGTGTCATGCGTGCCGCAGTCCTCGATGGCGATCCCACGCGCGGCCAGTGCCGCACGCAGCGCTTCCTTGAGGTCGAAACCGCCGTGATCGCTGCCGAGCGCAACGCGCACATCCGCGTCTGCCGTCGCTCGCCGCCGGCCGCCGCGCCGTTGCGCTCGCAACTGTTCCTGGATGTCTTCGAGACGCATGCATTCACCGTCGCGTCCGTGTTCGCCGCAGGGCACTGCCGTTCCGCTGCCGTCGCGGGAAACGCGTGAACGGCCGTGGCAACAAGACCTGCAACTGCACTGTTTCCAACCGTCGTGGCCCGGCGAGCAAGACCGGCAAATCGCGGCCGAACTCGACCAGACACTGCAGGCACATGCCGCATGGCGGCGTCGGCTCGCGGGCCCCAGTGTAGACTGCCAGCGCCTGCATTTCACCGGGCCGCATGCCGTCGGCGACCGCTTGCAACAACGCCGCGCGCTCAGCGCAGATGCCGGCCCCCAGGCTCGCGTTCTCGACATTGCAGCCGCGGTAGATGCTGCCGTCGCGCCGCCGCAGTGCCGCCCCCACCTTGAAGCCCGAATAGGGCGCATGCGCGTGCCGGCGCACGCTGCGAGCGGCTGCGACCAGCGCGCGATCCGCCGCCCCGAGCGCCTTCATCGGCCCTCCAAGTCAGCGCGAAAGCTACGGCCCCCGAGGCGCTCCGGCCGCCCCAGATGCTCGAGCACAGTCGCCGCCACATCCATGAACCCCTCGCGATCCCCGAGTGCCACGCCGCGGTTGGTACCGATCAGCTTGGCGACGAGCGGCACGTACTCGCGCGAGTGATCCGTGCTCGGCGTCGTCGGGTCGTTGCCGTGGTCCGAGGTGAGGAGCAAGAGATCTCCGGCACGCAGGTCCGCGAGCAAGCCACCCAGCCATGCATCGAAGTCCGCGAGGCCCGCCGCGTAACCGATCGGGTCGTTGCGGTGTCCCCACAGCGTGTCGAAATCGTTGAGGTTGGTGAACACCAGGCTTCCGGGGGGCGCCTCGGCTGCCCAACGCGCCGTCGACTGCATGCCCGCGGCGTTCGACGTGGTGTGATCGACATCGCTCAGACCACGACCCGAGAACAGATCTTCGATCTTGCCGATGCCGACGACGCGGTGTCCAGCGCCATACAACACGTCGAGCAACGATGGCGAAGGCGGCGCGACCGCATAGTCGCGACGCCTTGGCGTACGCCGGTACTGCCCCGCAGAACCGTTGAAGGGCCGCGCAATCACGCGTCCGACCCGATGCGGCCCGGTCAACTGGGCGCGCGCGATCGCGCACCAACGATAGAGTTGCTCGATCGGCACGACCTCCTCGTGGGCGGCGATTTGAAACACACTGTCCGCGGAGGTGTAGACGATCGGACACCCCGTGCGGACGTGTGCGTCGCCGAGTTCCTCGAGAATGACCGTCCCCGAAACGGCGCGGTTGCCGAGAACGCCTCTGCCGAGCGCGGCCTCGAAGGGGCCCAGCACTTCCGGCGGGAAGCCGTCCGGATAGGTCGGAAATGGTGTGTGCGTCACCAGGCCGCACAGCTCCCAGTGCCCGGTCGTGCTGTCTTTGCCCGCCGAGACTTCCGCCATCCGGCCAAAGCTCGCTTGCGCCAATGACGCGGGGGCTACGCCTTGGATTCGCGTCAGCGCTCCCAAGCCCAGACGTCCGAGGGTCGGCAACTGGAGACCGCCGACGGCACGCGAGGTGTTGCCGATCGAATCGCTGCCGGTATCGCCGTAGGCGTCCGCGTCCGGAGCCTCGCCGACACCGACACCGTCGAGAACGATGAGGAACACGCGGCCGTGCAAGAATTTCCCCCCACTCTAGGACTGCAGCGCACGCACGCCCGTCAGGCCACGCATCGACTCGACACCGCCGTGTCGGCGATAGACGCGCACGACGCGCTTCGAAATCCCGCACAACACCTCGTAGCCAATGATGCCGGTGGCCGAGGCGATTTCGTCGATGCCGATACATTCGGCGCCCTGGGCGCCGAAGATGACCACCTCTTCACCGACGCGCGCATCGCAACCGGTGAGATCGAGCATCGTCATGTCCATGGTCACACGTCCGAGGATGGGGACGCGGCGGCCACGAAACAGCATGACTCCGCGTCCAGAGTACGCGCGCGACAAACCATGGCCATACCCCACCGGCACCACCCCGATCACCGCATCGCGCCACGTGTGCGCATCCCCGCCGTAGCTGATCGGCGTGCGCGGCGGCAGCCGGCGCACCTGCACCAGGCGCGCATGGAAGCTCATTACCGGTCGCAACGCTGCGCGACCCGAGAGCCGTGCCTCGGGCCAGCAGCCGTAGAGCATGCCGCCGGGCCGCACCATATCGAGATCCGCCTGGCGCAGTTCGAGAATTCCCGCCGAATTGCTGGCGTGGACGAGTGCGATGTGCAGGCCGGAGCGGCGCAAGCGCGCCACGATATCCTGGAATGTCGCGCACTGCTGGCGAGTGAATTCCACGTCGGTATCCGACACTGGAAAATGCGTGAACACGCCTTCGATCACCACGCCGGGCAGGTGGCTGATTTGCTCGATGCAGCTTGCGGCGACGCTGGCGTGAATCCCGCTTCGCCCCATGCCGGTGTCGATCTCGACGTGTACCGGCGCGAGCTTGCCGCATCGCCGCGCGGCGTCCGACAACTGCGCGGCGAACTCCAGGTCGGGGACCGTGGTGCGCAACTCTGCTTCCAAGAGCGCCGGAATCTCGGCTGGGAGCGCCGGTGACAGCACCAGGATGGCGGCATCGATCCCGGCGGCGCGCAGCTCCCGCCCCTCGTCGACGGTGGCGACGCCAAGCATGTGAACACCAGCGCGCACAGCCTCGCGCGCCACCTCGACGGCGCCATGCCCATATGCATCGGCTTTGACGATGAATAGAATGCGGGTGTCGGGCCCGGTCAAGCGGCGCACCACGGTGACGTTGTGCGCCAGGGCATCCAGATCGACCTCGACCCATGCTGGCAGCGTGTCCATGTCCCCTCCACGAGCGCGCCACTCTCGTGCACCGTGCGCTGCTTGCGTCAGCCTTCGCCGGCGGTCGCCCCGGGAGCAACGCTCTGGCCGCCGCGATAAAACTGTCGATCGACGAGCCGGATGTGCTCACTCCAACCGTCGCCACTGCGGATGTCGCCCACCACCTGCGCCACGGCTTGCGTCTGCGAATCCAGGTGATCGAGCAGATGGGTCGCCACGGCCTCCAATGTCATCGGCGGCTTCGGCGAGCCCCGCGCCACCTCGCCATGATGACCGACGATCAGGTGCAAGACCCGTGCGCGCAGGTCGGCGGGAAATCCCTCGATGGCATCAATGGCCCGCGCCACCAGGATGCAGCCTTGCACCAAGTGGCCGACGAGCCTTCCGGATGTCGAATAATCGATGCTGCCGCGAACCACCAGCTCCTCGATCTTGCCGATGTCGTGCAACAACACTCCACCAACCAGCAAGTCGCGATCCAGCAGCGGATAGTTACGCGCCAGGACAAAGGCGAGATCGAGCATCGACAACACGTGTTCCAACAAACCGCCGACATAGGCGTGATGCCAGCTCTTGCCCGCAGGGGCGCGCTGAAAGCGCTGGCGCACCGTGGGATCGCGGAAGATGTCCGCGTACAACCGGCGCAGGAATGGTTCGCCGACGCTGTCCACCACCACGAGCAAGCGTTCGTAGAGGAGATCGAGATCCGCCGATGTCGTCGGAAGGAAATCGGCGAGATCATGGGCGCTGGGATCGGCGCGCTCGATCCGTTGCACTTTGATCTGCCGGGCGTTCTGGTACAGCTGCACCTCGCCGCGCACATGGGCGAGGTCACCGGCTTCGATCTGGGTGTCGACGACGTCGGCGCCATGCCAGAGCACGGCGTTGATCTGCCCACTGCGATCGGCGAGCTGAAAGAGCAGATAGCGCGAGCCATCCGGCTGTTCGCGCCGCACCTTTTTCTTCACCACAAGGACTGCGTCGGAACGCATCCCGGGCACCAACTCGGCGATGCGCTGCCCATCCGCCTGCGAGGAACGCGTCTGTTCCACGTCCTGCCTCCGCATCTCAAGCATGCCGGACATGCATGATATCGCCATCCTGCACTTCGTACTGCTTGCCTTCGAGCCGCAGCAGCCCTTGACTTCGCGCCGCGCCCAGACTGCCGACGCGAACGAACTCATCGTAGTGGATCACCTCGGCCCGAATGAAGCCCTTCTGCAGATCGGTGTGGATCTTCCCTGCCGCCACCGGTGCGGGCGAACCGCGACGCACGGGCCAGGCGCGCACCTCGTCTTCGCCGACGGTGAAGAAGCTGATGAGGTCCAGCAAGCGGAAAGCGCTGTGAACGAAGACATCGCGCGCCGTGGCCTGCAGGCCGAGGTGCGCCAGGAACTCCTGCTGTTCCGCCGCCGGAAGTTCGGCAACCTCGCGCTCGATGCGGGCGGACAACGCCAACACGTGCCGGTTCGCTCGCGCTTCCGGCAATGGCGGCAGCGCCGCGAGATCCTCTTCGCCGACGTTCACCACCACCAATGCCGGCTTGAGGGTGAGGAATTGGAACCCGCGCATCCGCGCCAGCTGATCCTCGCTCCACGCAGCCTCGCGCAATGGAGTCTCCGCCTCGAGCGTCGCACGCAGCTTCTCCAGCAAGGTGCGTTCAGCCGCCGTCTCGGGTTTCTTGCCCTCCTTGTGCAAGCGCTGGAGCCGCGTCTCGATGCGTTCGAGATCGCGCAGCATCATCTCGTCTTCGAGCCGTTGCAGGTCGTCGAGGATCGAGCGCGAACCGCGGGCGCGTGGCACGCCGGGCGCGTCGAAGGCGCGTACGACCAACACCAGGGCGTCGGCAGTCCCGACCACGGTGAGCGCCGATTCGGGCAGCGCCGCTTGCGGCGATTCGGCTGCCGCGTCCGTGCCCGGGAGAACAAAGACGATCTCGGCATAGGTGGTCTTGCGCGGCGAAAAAATCGCCGCCAGATGGTCGACGCGCGCATCGGGAACACGGACGACGCTCCTCTGGGTGTCGCCTCCGCGAGCGCTCGCGGCGCGATCGCGGCCCTCGAGGGCGGTGAACAGGGTGTTTTTCCCGGCGCCGGGGAAGCCCAAGAAACCGACCTGCACGCATCCTCCTCGGCTCGCGCGCCGACGCCATTCACTCGGGGGGTGTCCGCCGGGATTCGCTACTTGGAAGTGATCGCGAGCGCCGCGGGCTCGCAGGCCCACTCTTTGAAGTTCTCGTCCCGGCAGCCAACGATGCCGAGGAAGTTGGTCTTCCCCTCGGGATGTGTACGCAGTGTCACGTTTTCGAGCGGACGGGTGGTCGCCATCTTGAAGCGGTACACGGGCACTTGCTTCTTCTCGATGCAGTGAAACGCGAGGTGCATGCCGCTGCGCGGCGTCCCGAGCGCGATCAGCGACTCGACCTGGAGTTCCTCACCCAGGATGACGACCCCGTCCGGGACCTCCAAGCGGAAAGCCACGGTCGAAACCTGCGGCGTGTCTGCGTCGCGTTCCGCCACCAGCCACACCGTGAATGGCTTGCGGACCTCGGTCGTGACCTTTTGCCCCGGGGACTTGAGGTCGGTCAAAAGGCGCAGTCGTTCGCCCGCTGCCACGGGGACGGCCAGCGACAAACACATGCAGAGTTGAAGTACGGCAACATTTCGTTTCATTGTGATGGGCGCCATCCAGTGGATTCCGGCCCGGGCAAAAGCGCCAGAGCCTGGTCGTACGCGGTGCTTCCGTGCGGACCCACCCACTGGTACAAGAAACGGTTCCGAGCCCAGAGGGTCACTTCGCTGTCCTGCACCCTGTAGCGCGCTTGCCTGCCATCGCGCAGGTGCAGTGCCTGGAATTGTTCCGCGACTTGGTCGCTGATGTAAAGCGAAAAGACGTCTCCAACCGCGGACCGATAGCAGAGCAAGTTGACCGTGGAAAGTCCCGTGCAACGGGTCGCCGTCAACAGCTCCAGCCGAATGCCGCTCAGGTCCGGGACCCGTTCGCCGGCGGAGGGGGCGTCCAGAATCGCTCCGGCAGCCAACATCAGGTCCAGGCAGCATGCCGGTATGGGTCCCCCCCAGAATGGCAGATGGCCGGCGTGACGATCCACGGCCTCCTGCGCCAGTGCCGGCGCACGCCAGAACCCCCGAGCCGGGATCAACACCAAAACCGCGACCACGGCTGCCATGGCCAAACGCGGCGCCCACGGAGATGCCAGCCAGCGCCGCCAGGAGACAGTCGTCTCTGGCCCGGTGCGCGGCCTCGGATCGGAGGCGATCGGCGCCGGGGGTTGCGCGGTGCGCAAACGCCGCGCGAGCGCCGCAGGCGCCGGGTGCGCCGGCAATCTCGCCTGCAGCATGGCGGCGAGTGCTGGCGACAGCAGCGCTTCGGCCTGACAGGATTCGCACTGGCCCAAGTGGAGCTCGACCGCCGCCGCCGAGGATCCCAAGAGCTCGCCCTCGAGGTACTGGAGGAACTCCCTGGATGACAGATCGCAGGCCATCGCTCTCAGTCCTTCGTCAGACCGCGCTGGCGCGCGTACGCGTGCAACGACGATTGCAAGAGCTTGCGTCCCCGGTAGAGGCGGGACATGACCGTGCCGATCGGAATGTCGAGGATGGCTGCGATCTCCTTGTACGCGTAACCCTCGACCGCATAGAGAATCAGCACCACGCGGAAATCCTCAGGCACCGCCTCCAGGGCCGTGACGAATTCATCATCCAGCAACGCCGCAAACACCGCCAGCTCGCCGCGCGTCGGCTGGTCGAGGGCTGCGGTTTCACGATCGGGCAGAACCTCGGCCAAGAGTTCGAAATCCACTCGCGGCGGCCGCTTGGCCTCTTTCACCGCCTGGTTGATGCGGGTGTTCGTCATGATCTTGTAGAGCCAGGCGCGGCAGTTGGTATTGGGCTCGTAGTGGTCCCAAAAGCGGTAGGCCTTCAAGTAGGTTTCTTGCACCAGGTCCTCGGCGTCGCTCGAGTTGCGCGTCAGGCGCAGAGCCGTGCGGTAGAGTGCGTCCAGATGCGAAAGAGCCTCCGCTTCGAAACGGCGCTGCCGCGTCGCCTCGTCCGCCATGTGGCCCCCCACGAGCGTAAAGCCTCGAAACGCCGAGTTTTATTCCGGCCAATGCCGCGGGGCGCCGGCCCGCATCATGGCGGTGGTGCCGTCGCGAGCCCCAGACGCACGAGTTCGTGTAGATGCACCGCGCCGAGCAGGCGATTGGCTGCGTCCACGACGGCGAGCTGGGTGATGGCGCCGCCGGGATTCTCCTCCATGCGGTGCAATGCCTGCACGGCCAACGCCGTCGCCTCGATGCACCTCGGGGATCGGACCATGACCGTGTGCACCGGGCGCTGCAATCCCTCCGCATCGCGGGCCAGGATGCGCTTCAGATCCCCGTCGGTGATGATGCCCTGCAGGACCTCGTGCTCGTCGGTGACGAAGATGCAGCCCAGTCGCTTCTCCATCATCACGAACAGCGCGTTGCGCAGCGACGTGTGCGGCCGCACGCACGGCAGCTCGTCGCCACGCTTCATGATCTCGCCGACGGTGAGGAGCAGGCGCTTGCCGAGCACACCGCTCGGGTGCACGGCGGCGAAGTCCTCGGCATTGAACCCGCGCCGCTGCAACAAGGCCACGGCCAGTGCGTCTCCGACTGCGAGCGTCGCCGTGGTGCTCGCCGTCGGCGCCAGATTGAGCGGGCATGCTTCCTCTGGAACGCGGCAATCGATGACGATCTGGCTGGCGCGAGCGATCCATGAATCCATGGCGCCGGTGAGCGCGATCAACGGCACATGCATGCGTGCACTGGCACTCACCACTTCTTCGAACTCGTCGTTGGCCCCGCTGTAGGACACCACGATCACGACATCGTCGGCGGCCAGTAGCCCCAAGTCCCCATGCGCGGCCTCCACGGGGTGCAGATAGAAACTCGGAGTGCCCGTGCTGGTGAGCGTCGCGGCGATCTTCTTGGCCACGATCCCCGACTTGCCGAAGCCACAGACGACGACGCGGCCCTGGCAGGCGTCGAGTCGATCCACCGCAGCGAGGAAGCTCTCCCCGAGACGACCCTGCACTGCGCGCAGTCCCGCGATCTCCTTGTCGAAGACCAGGTGCGCATCGCGCAACGCCTGCGGTTGCGTCGATGCCGCCACGCGGCGTTTGCTTGCCGCTTCTGTGTGAGCGGGTTGCGCCGGACGATTCTCCTCGACCATGACGTCTCCAAACGCGGGGACAGCCCGCAGCGCGCGCTCAGGGCGTCGCGACACGCTGGCGCAATGCATGAAACTCGCGCGCTCTACTCAGCAGATCACGGACTGCGTCGAGCGGGATCTGGGTGTGCTTGTCGCTGAGCGCTCGCGCGGGCTCGGGATGCGCCTCCAGAAACAGCGCATCCACACCGGCGGCACACGCGGCGCGCGCCAAGAGCGGAGCGAATTCGCGATCTCCGCCGGTCTCCCGACCGGCGCCTCCGGGACGCTGCAAGCTGTGGGTGACGTCGAAGACCACGGGATGGCCAAAGCGGCGCAAGATCCCCAGACTGCGCATGTCCACGATCAGGTTGCCGTATCCGAACGAGGAACCGCGCTCGGTGACCAGCAAGCCACCGCTGCCGCAGGACTCGTACTTGCGTACCAAGTGCTCGACCTCGTCTGGCGACAGGAACTGTCCCTTCTTGACGTTGACGCAGCGTCCAGTGCGAGCCGCATCGGTCAGCAGTCGTGTCTGCCGGCACAAGAAGGCCGGAATTTGCAGCACGTCGAGGACTTCGGCGGCGGCGCGAATCTCGTCGCGCTCGTGCACGTCGGAGAGGACGGGGACACCAATTTCCGCGCGCACGCGCTGGAGCACGCGCAAGCCGTCGTCGATTCCGGGGCCGACGAACGAGTCGATCGCGGTGCGATTGTCCTTCAGGTAGCTGGACTTGAAGACGAAGCCCAACTCGAGATCGCGACAGATGGCGGCCAATGCCGCCGCCGTGCGCAACGTCTCGGACGCGCTCTCGATCACACACGGTCCAGCGATCACCAGCAGCGGCGAGTCGCCGCCCACGGGCGCGGGCGTGCCCGAATCGCTTCCGATCACCAGGACGGCGCTCATCCGGACTCCCAAGACCCACCGGCTTTTGCCGGCTCCGGCGGCGCGCTCGCTGCACCGGGCGCACGTTGGAGCTTGGCGGCGGCCACGAAACGACCGAAGAGTGGGTGCGGCCGCTCCGGCCGGCTCTTGAGCTCGGGGTGGAATTGGACGGCGAGAAAGAATGGATGTTCGGGGACCTCGACGATCTCCACCAGCCTGCCGTCGGGCGAAAGACCAGAGATCGCCATGCCGGCAGCGACCAGGCGTTCGACGTAGGCCGGGCTCACCTCCCAGCGGTGCCGGTGGCGCTCCTCGACCTCGCCCACGCCATAGCACGCGGCCGCCAACGACCCTGGCCGCAGCGTGCACGGGTAGCTGCCCAGTCGCATGGTGCCGCCCTTGAGCGCGCCGTTCTGATCGGGCAGGAGGTCGATGACCGGATGCGGCGTTGTCGGTGCGAATTCGGAGCTGTTGGCATCGGCAAGACCGAGAACATTGCGCGCATACTCGACGACGGCGCATTGCAGACCCAGGCAAATCCCGAACATCGGCACGCCCTCCTCGCGCGCCCACCGGATCGCGGCGATCTTGCCTTCGATGCCGCGCTCGCCGAAGCCGCCGGGGACCAACACGCCGCAAACACCGCGCAGGAGCGCGCCGGCGCCGCGGCTTTCGACATCTTCGGAATTCACCCAACGAATGCGGACACGCACACCGTTTTCGACGCCTGCATGCGTGAACGCCTCGATGATGCTCTTGTAGGCATCCTGCAGCTGCACATATTTGCCGCACACGGCGATCTCGACATCGTCGACGGCCGCCTGCAAGCGCTGCAGCATGGATCGCCACGAATCGAGTTGCAACGGCCGCGCTTCCAGGCCCAAGCGTTCGAGCACGATCTCATCGAGCTTCTGCTCCGAGAGCAGCAGCGGCACTTCGTAGATGGACTGCACGTCCGGAACGGCGATCACGGCGCGCGTTTCGATGTTGCAGTACAGACCGATCTTGTGCAGCACGGCTTCGCCGAGTGCCCTCTCCGTGCGGCAGAGCAGCACATCCGGTTGCAAGCCAATGGAGCGCAGCGTCGCCACACTGTGTTGCGTCGGCTTGGTCTTCACTTCGTGCGCGGCCCGAATGTACGGCACCAGCGTCACGTGCACATTCATGCAGTTGCGCGGCCCGACCTCGAGGCGAAACTGGCGTACGGCTTCCAGGAAGGGCAGACCTTCGATGTCGCCCACGGTGCCGCCAATTTCGGTGACCACGACATCACTGTCGACGCCGGCGGCACGAATCCGCTCCTTGATCGCGTCGGTCACGTGCGGCACGACTTGCACCGTGTGGCCGAGGAAATCGCCGCGCCGTTCCCGGCGGATCAGCGATTCGTAGATCTGGCCGGCGGTGGTGTTGTGTTGGCGGCCGAGACTGACATCGGTGAAGCGCTCGTAGTGCCCGAGATCGAGATCCGTCTCCGTGCCATCGTCGGTGACGAAAACCTCTCCGTGTTGAAAAGGGCTCATGGTCCCGGGATCCACGTTCAGGTACGGATCGAACTTTTGCAGCGCCACTTGCAAGCCTCGGCGCTTGAGCAGCAGCCCGAGTGAGGCGGTGGCGATGCCCTTGCCGAGCGAGGACACCACCCCGCCGGTGACGAAGATGTACTTGGTCATCCCTCGCCCCTTCGTTCGTGCACGGAGCTCGCAGACACGGGTGGCGCACCGGAGTGGTGACGATGCGATTCTAGGGAGGTTTCGAGCCGCATGGCAACGGCTTTCAAATCCGCGGGTGTATCCACGCCCCACGTGGCATGCGTGGTGACGAGCACGTCGATCGGGATGCCGTGTTCCAGGGCGCGCAGCTGTTCCAGATCTTCGCGTTGCTCGAGAATGCCGCGCGGCAAGCTGACGAAATGCAGCAATGTCGCCCGCCGCAGGGCATAAATGCCGATGTGACGCAGGAAATCCGGCGTTTCCGCGCCTCGGTGCGGGATGCCAGCGCGCGAAAAGTACAGCGCTCGCCCGCGGGCGTCGACGACGATCTTGACCACGTGCGGGCTCGCAAACGCCGCCGCATCGTCGCCACGATGCGCCACGGTGGCGAACCGGCACGCGGGATCGGCCTCGACGTATGTCACCAGGTCGCGCAACAGTTCCGGCGGCAGCAACGGCTCGTCCCCCTGCACGTTGTAGATCCACGCGTCGCTTGGCAGATCGAGCGCCACCTCCGCCACGCGGTCGGTGCCGCTCGTGTGATCGGAACGCGTCCGATGCACGCGACCGCCGGCCGCTTCCACCGCCGCGGCGATACGCGGATCGTCGGTGGCGACGCGCACATCGTCGAACACCGCCGCGGCGTGCACGCGTTCGAGCACGTGCACGATCATGGGTTTGCCGGCCAGCGGGGCGAGCGGCTTGCCGGGGAAGCGCGTCGAGGCGAAACGAGCGGGGATGACGGCGCAACGCGGTGAACGGGATGGCATCAGTGCCTCGGGGGCTCGACTTGCACGGTGTCGCCGCCTTGGACGCGCAACGTGCGCGGCGACTCCAGCATGCGCCAGCGGAATTTCGCGCCCTCGACCATGGCGATGGTCACGCGCGTCGGCAGGACCTGGGCTTCGCCTGAGCGCAGATCCACGTACGCGAGCTGGCCGCGGTTGCTGACATCGAGCCTGCCCGGAGCCGCCCCCAGCAGCTGAGCCCGCACGTCCCAACGTCCCACCGGTGTCAGACTGGCTGCTTCCAGCGCCACGATGCTGCCCCCTTCGGGATCGGAGAGCAGCACGAACCGGTCCTGGTCGACGTAGGCTTCGCGACCTTCGCTCGGCATGATCATGAAGGGGCTGACCTCGACGCCGCCCGTGGCGCCCAGGCCGAGCTTGGCTGCGGCGGCACCGCGCACCCGGTGGTATTCGCCAGTCGCATCGAGGTCGTACACTCCGAGCGCGATCTCGCCGCGCCCGGCGACGAAGATCTCACCGGCTGCGCTCACGGCCAAACCGACGGCGGGCTGTATGTCGGCCTCGAGATCGAATCGCCACAGCGGTGTGCCCGGGATATCGAGGAATACCTGGACTTGTCGTCCCCACAGCACCGCGACCACGCCCGAAGAATTGCCGTCTATATCGGCCGCGCTCGTCACACCCGTGCCAATGCGCAGGCTTTCCGCTTGGCCGCCCCGCAGACACCACAAGAGTCCATTGGACTCGAGCACATAGGCACCGTCCTGGCCCGAGCGCACGTGCGCCGCTTCGCCCGCTTGCCATCTGCCCTCGCCGAGGCGTCCCATCGGTTCGCCCGCTTTGGCGGTTTCGCGAATCGGGCGCGAGGCGATCCCGGACAAACCCGGATTCTTGGCGTCCAGAACCCAGATGATTTCGTGCGGCTTGTACGCTTCGAGATTGCCCTGTGCGAAGGAAACGTCGCGTGCGCCGCCCCTCCCGGCGACCTCTACAATCTGGTGGAAGAGGACGTATTCCTTGATTTCTTTTTCGTCGAGCTTCGAGCCGGTTTCCTGGGTCATCGCCAAAGCGGGGAGAAGGAGCAGCCCTGTCATTCCCATCGCCAGTCGGCACCGCATTCTTTGCTCCCGCGCAGGGGCCCCAAATAGACACGGGGGTCGTCCCCGGCCCCCGTGAGATGGTACTGCATTTTCGCTGCGTCGCGGGGACAGCGCCTACGTCTCGATGCGGACGAACTTGCGCTCGCGGCCGACGCGTTCGTACACCACACGGCCATTGGCGAGGGCGAACAGAGTGTGGTCCCGACCGAGGCCGACGTTCGCTCCGGCATGGATTCGAGTGCCGCGCTGGCGGACCAGGATGTTGCCGGCACGGACGGTCTGGCCGTCGCCGCACTTCACCCCGAGGTACTTCGGGTTACTGTCCCTGCCGTTCCGGGTGGAGCCTTGGCCCTTTTTGTGTGCCAATCGAGTCGCCTCCTCCGCCGCTCTTGTCAGGGCAGTCGGATCTCCTGGATCTGGATCTCGGAAACCGGTTGGCGGTGACCGTTGCGTTTCTTCGAGTCTTTCCGCCGGCGCTTGCGGAAGACGATGATCTTGCGTTCACGCTGGTGCGCGACGACTCGTGCCGTGACGCGGGCTCCTTCGACGCGCGGCGTCCCCGTCAGCATGGTGTCGTCCAGACGGAGCAGGAGAACGTCGTCGAACTCCACCTGCGCGCCGACCTCCGCCGCGATCCGAGGCACCCTGAGGCGCTCTTGGGGTCGAACCTCGAACTGTTTTCCCGCGATCCGAACGACTGCGTACACGACACTTCCTCTCGCCAAACGTCCTTGTTATCAGTCCACTGGACCGTTCGTCAAGCCTGCCGCGCCGGTCGCTGTCGGGCCGGCTGCTGGGACCCCGCCGGGCCGAGGGCTGTCCTCGAGGTAGGGCCGCCCGCGCCGGCCACGTCCACGTCCGCCGCGCCGCCTGCGGCCACCCCCTTCACGCGATGGAGCGGGGCGCCGACCGGCGTCCGCGCCTTCGCGCCGTCTTTCCGGCGGTCGCTCGCGCCGAGGCGGATAGTTGCTGGGGCTCGCCCCGACCGGCGCCGGTACGGATGCCGGTGCGGGCGGCGGGCGCCGGCCAAGTGGCGGCGGCGGCGGCCCGACTCTCCGGCGCGGCCCTTCAGGCATGCTGCTGCTCGCGGGGCGTGGATCCCCGTTGCCACGCATGTGCGAGACGAAACGCATGAGATCCTCGCCCGTTTCCACCGAGATGAGATGAAAATCCTCGCGGTGCAGGCGCGGATCGTCGACCAAGTCGATGCTGATCCCAGTTGCCTGCATCCACTCGCGCAGGCGCGGCGCGCGCTCCTCGCGCAAGAACAACACCACACGCGGGCTGGCCTGCAGGCGCAGCTGCCGCGCGCGTGTGTAGTGACTCACGCGGCGCAGCATTCTCTCGACGCGGTTGGCGATGGAATCGAGCGACAGGACGTGCCCGGTGCTTTCACAGTACGAGCACTGATCGCTCATGAAATGGTACAGGCTCGGGCGCACGCGCTGGCGACTCATTTCCACCAGGCCGAGATCGCTGACCATGAAAGCCTTGGTCTTGGCGCGGTCGCTCTTGAGCGTCGAGCGCAGTTCCTGGAACACGCGCTTCTTGTTCGCTTCACTCTCCATGTCGATGAAGTCGATGACAATGATGCCACCGATGTCGCGCAAGCGCAGTTGTCGCGCGATTTCGCGCGCCGCCAGCATGTTGGTCTTGAGAATGGTCTCTTCCTGGTTCTTCTTGCCGGTGAAGCGACCGGTGTTGACGTCCACGGAGACCAGCGCTTCGGTCTGCTCGATGACGACGTAACCACCCTTCTTCAGCCAAACCTTGCGGTCGAGGGTCTTGTCGATCTCACTCTCCACCCCGTAGCGGTCGAAGATCGGCATGGGGTCCTCGTAGAACTTGACATGGCGCAGCATGTCCGGCGCGATGTCGCGCAAGTAATCGGCGAGCTGCTCGTGCCCCTTGCGGTCGTCGAGGATGAGGAGATTGACGTTGTCGTTCAAGATGTCACGCACGAGTCCGATGACCAAACCGACGTCCTGGTGCACCAGGCTCGGCGCCGGCGCGCCGGCCGCCTTCTCTTGGATGCGCCGCCACTGGTTCACGAGGTTCTCGACGTCGACTTCGAGCGCCTGGCGCTCCACTCCCTCGCCGACCGTGCGCACGATGAGCCCGCACCCTTGCGGCTTGAGTGCTTCCACCAACGCCTTGAGACGTACACGTTCCGATCGGTCCTCGATCTTGCGCGACACACCGACGTGATCGGCATTGGGCATGATGACCGCGTAACGTCCTGGCAAAGACAATTGAGTCGTGATGCGCGGTCCCTTGGTGGCGATCGGCTCCTTCGTCACCTGGACGAGAATCTCCATGCCCTTCTTGAGGACGTCCTGGATGGCGGGAAGTTGGCGGCCGTTGCCGCTTCTCCGGCGATCTGTCGTTTCGTCTTCGTCCTCGGTCGGATCGACGAGGTCGGAGACGTGGAGGAAGGCGGCCTTTTCGGCGCCAATGTCGACGAACGCGGCTTGGATTCCGGGCAGGACTGCGGTAACGACACCCTTGTAAATGTCGCCTACGGTGCGTTTGTACTCGGCTCGTTCGATGAGAAGCTCAACCAGCTCCTTGTCTTCCAGGATTGCGATGCGGACTTCGTAGGGCGTCGAGTTGACGATGATTTCCTTCTGCATGGACTGTCACTCGGTTCCCGTTCAGGCTGAGGGGTACGGGATGCCGCGGTCGCCCTCCGGATGCACGATCACGCTTGCGTTCCGGCATGGACTCTCCCTGTGCAGTCGATGAGACGCTCGCCTGGTTCAGACGCGCCGCTCCGGGATCGCACACGCAGTGCGGGTTGGATTCGGATCCCATGCGGCTCGGTCTCAGTTCGCTGCTCGGTTTCGACCGGTTCGGACCCACCGTCGACGGCGAAGCGCTCCGTACTGGGTAGAGCCCGCGGCTCCTCTGGTTGTTCTCGCAGACGGCGATTGCGCTCGACGTCCCCGTTCCCAACCCCGCGGCTGCCCGCCTGTTCGGCGCCGCGTCTTCGGTTGGCAGGGTCGCCATCCGCGACTTCTTCGGGACTTTATCACAGCGGGGCGAATTGGCACCTGCTACGGCGCCAAAACTCGACGCACGCGGCGGGCACGCCCCCCCGACATCTTCCAGGGCCGCTCGGGAGACCCGATCGGCCCTCGTGGCCAATCCGCCACGTCAAAGCCTGTCAATGATTTATGTACCACAGCGGGCCCTCGCGGCGCAATAAAAAGCGCAGACCTCGACAACCAGGGGTCCAGGCTCTGGCCCCCGGTGCATGAGCCCAAAGAGCGATCAGGCCTGCGGGGCCCGCGCCGGCCACGTCGCCGGGTCTGGGGTCGACTCTGGAAGCGGCGGTGCGGCGCGCCGGCGGGCGGCGTCTTCGTTGTCGCTGAAGGGATCCACCGGGTAGTCACCGGTGAAGCACGAGGTGCAGTAGTTCTCCGGATCCTCGACGCAGCCGCGTAGCCCGGCGAGCGAAAGATACCCCAGGCTGTCGACGCCGAGCGACTCCTGCATGGCTTCCACCGACATGCGCGCTGCCAGCAGCTCGTCCCGGTCCGGGGTGTCGATGCCGTAGAAGCACGGCCAGGCGATTGGCGGCGAAGCGATGCGCAGATGCACCTCCGTGGCTCCGGCGCTGCGAATGAGACCGACGAGCTGGCGCATCGTCGTGCCGCGCACGATGGAGTCGTCCACCACCACCACGCGCCGGCCCTCCAACACGCCGTGCACCGGGTTGAACTTGACCCGCACGCCGAAGCTGCGCATTCCCGGCTCTGGATTGATGAACGTACGGCCGATGTAGTGGTTGCGGATGAGACCGATCTCGTAGCGCAAACCGGCAACGCGTGCGTAGCCGAGCGCTGCGGTGTTGCTCGAATCGGGCACCGACAGGACGATGTCGGCGGCGGCGGGATGTTCACGCGCCAGCTGCTTGCCGCTGCGGCGGCGCGCCCGATCCACGTTCTCGCCGAACACGCGACTGTCCGGCCTGGCGAAGTAGATGTGCTCGAAGATGCACTGATAGCGCGGGCCTGGCGGCACGAGCTGCACGCTGTGCCTGCCGTCGTTGTCGACGATCAACAGCTCGCCAGGGCGAATGTCGCGCTCGAAGCGCGCATCGAGAAGATCGAAGGCGCAGGTTTCCGAGGCGACGAGCGTCGCGTCGCCGACACGTCCGAGCGCCAGAGGACGAAACCCGTGCGCGTCGCGATAGGCGATGAGCGTGTCCTTGGTGGCGAAAACGAGCGACGCGGCGCCGTGAATGCGTTGCAATGCCTCGCGCAACATGCCGACCAGATCCGCGGCGCGGCTGCGCGCGGCCAGGTGCAGGATCACCTCGGTATCGCTGTTGGACTGGAAGATGGAGCCTTCGGCTTCCATGCCACGACGGAGCGTTGCGGCATTCACCAGATTTCCATTGTGCGCCACCGCCAACGTCCCGATGCGACACGTCACCACCAGGGGCTGGGCGTTGGCCATGCTGACCGCACCGTAGGTGGAATAGCGATTGTGTCCGATGGCTACGTGCCCCGGCAGTTGTGCCAAGCTCCCGGGCGCGTAGACTTCGGCCACGAGCCCCATGCCCCGATGGCAACGGACCTCATGGCCATCGCCGACGGCGATCCCGCTGCTCTCCTGGCCGCGGTGCTGCAGGGAATAAAGACCGTAATAGGTCATCTCCGCGGCGTCTGCGTGGCCATGCACACCGAAGATGCCGCATTCCTCGTGCAGGCGGTCGTCTTCGGCACCACGCCGGCCGACCACGAGCTTCAGGTCTCGGCTCACGCGCCCTCCCCTTGACTGTGGGACCGTACCCTCAAGACTTCCACGCTCTGCGCATGCGGGTTCATCAGCAGCCCTCGCCGGCGAGTCCGCGTCACCGCCACCTGCAGCGCCGCCTCGCGCGCCGACGCCGCGTCTGCATGCTGCGTCCACAAACGAACCAACGTCCCACGCCGCACCTGCTGCAACGGCTTGCCGAGCTGCTTGGCGAAATACTCCGCCGCCGCCGGATCGCTGCCATCGCCATCACAAATCCACAGATCGGTGGCACATTGCCCCGGCGCCACTCGCGCCTGGGCGCTCGCGTCGTCGAGCCATGCATGGGCGTCGCGATTCAAGTTGACGTAGCGCCCGGCGCGGCAAGCCGCGCGCGCGAGCGCATCCTTGAGGCGCAGAATGTCATTCTCGGATGCGATCTCGAAGCGCCACAACGTGCCGTGCTCGACCGCATCGACCGCGAGTCCCATCAGCGCGCGCAACGCGTGCAGAGTCGTTTCCGCCGTGGTGTCGATCCCTTTGCGCCGCACCAGGAACTCGAGTCGCATCAGAGCCTTCCCCCGCTCTCGCGCGCACGACGCACCAGTTGTTCGTAGAGCACGAGCCCGGGGCCCGGACCGCCGAGCGCGGCCCCGCGCGCGCGGCGGCGCCGCTCGCCCCACGGACCGGGCAGCGTTTCGGGCACTTGATAGAGCCATGCAGCGCGTTCGGGATGCGGCATGAGAGCCACGACGTTTCCCGCCGCATTGCAGAGCGCCGCGGCGGCGCAGGCGCTGCCGTTCGGATTGGCGGGAAACGACGAAGCGACGCCGCCCTCCGCGCTCGCGTAGCGCAGTGGGATCTGACCTTGGGCATCGAGTCGATCGAAGACAGACGGGTCACCGGTGAAACGACCTTCCCCATGCCCGACCGGCATCGGCAGCGTCTGCGGCAGTCCGGCCAGAAAGCCTCTCTTTGCGCTCGCGCTCAAGAACACCCAGCCGCAGTAGTAGCCGTCCCAACCATCGACGCGGTTGCGAGCCAATGCGACCTCGACACGACCGGGCTCGAGCGCGGGGACGAGGCCCGCTTCGACCAAGACTTGCGCGCCGTTGCACACACCGAGCACGGGTTTGCCCGCGTCTGCGGCCTCGGCGATGACGTCGAGGATGGCATGCTTGGCCGCAATGGCGCCGGCACGCACGCGATCCTCGTACGCGAACCCGCCGGCAATCACGAAGGCATCGAAATCACGGACGGCGGCGGGCGGCGCGTTCCAGCGCCGAATCTCCGCTTCTGCGCCTGCGGCGCGCAGCGCGTCGGCGGTCTCGAACATGCAGTTCGTGCCCGGAAACATGATGACGGCGACGCGCGTCATGACGCCACCTGAGCGAGGACAAAGGGCCGCAACGCATCCCGCCACACCGAGGCCAAGTCGGCGAGCGGCAACTCCAGAGTGACATCGCCGCAGCGGAGATCGAGCCGCGGCACCGGCAAGACCGTTCCCAGTCGCGTCCGTTGCACCTCGTGCGCCGCGCACAACGACTCGAAACGCGGCGCGTCGTCCGCGCGTACGGCGCAAACATAGCCCGAGGCTTCCGCGAACCACAGCGCGGCCGCAGGACGATCGCCGCCTGCGAGCTCGCAGGAAAGGCCGAGAGTCGTGACGCCACGGCGCCCGAAGCACATCTCGAGTGCCGCCACCAAGGTTCCGCCCACGCTCACGTCACGGCATGATTGCATCAACCCGGCGTCATAGGCAGCCAGCACCGCATGTGCGGCGCGGCGTTCATCGTCGAGGTCGAGAACGGGACGTGCCGCGTCCAGCAACTGCGGTTGACGCGTTGCTTCGGCGTACAGACTGCCACCGAGAGCCGCCGACCATGGGCCGACGCGGTAGATGCAGTCCCCGGGTTGCTTGAGGCTCATGCCCCTGCAGTTGCCGACATCGAGGGCGACGCCGAGGCAGGCGACGATGGGCGTGGGCGGGATCGCCTTCCCCGCTCGACTTTCGTTGTACAAGCTGACGTTGCCCGACACGAAGGGCAACGGGCGATCGGGGTGACCACGCAATCCGATGGCCGAAGCCGCGTCGGCCAGGCCGTGGACGCATTCCTCCACATCGCGCATGCACTCCGGGTTCTCGGGACTGCCAAAGTTGAGGCAATCGGTGAGCGCCCAGGGTGTCGCGCCGACGGCGACGACGTTGCGCACTGCTTCGCAGACCGACGACGCGCCGGCAAACCAACCATCGCCCTTGCCGACTCGCGCCGGCCCGGCCACGGCGATGGCGACTGCGAGTGATTCGCCACGCCACGGAACCAGCAATCCGGCGTCGGCGTCCCCAGGTCGGAGCGACGTCCGCCCTTGCACGTCACTGTCGTAGTGCGCGAACAACGGCCAGCGCGAGCCGCCGCCGAGCGATCCCAACACCGCGCGCAAGTCGCGTCCCAAGTCGCGTTGTGCCAAGCCGTCGAGATCGACCGCGGCGCGGACCCGGATGGCGCGCGGCGCGCGCGGCCAGTCGATCGTCTCGGGTTCGGTGATCCACGCGGTCGGGAGGTCGAGGTGCGTGCGATCGCCCTGCGTGGCCCGCACCCGGCCACTCGCATTGAAACGCCCGACGATGCGGGCGCCAGCGCCGCGCACCATGTGCCCGAGCTCGAATTCCTGTTCGTAGATGCGAATGAGCTCGGAGGCGACGATCTCGGGAATGGCGAAGATATAGCGTTCCTGTGTTTCCGCCACCAGCAGCACGGCGGCGGCGCGATCGGGTCGATCCGTGTGCACCGCATCCAGGTCCAGATCGAGCCCGGCCTTGCCGGCCATTTCCGTGGCCGCTCCTCCCAGTCCTGCCGCGCCCAGGTCTTTCATCGCGAACGCATGGCCGCTCCGGCGCAGGAACGCCAGCGCTTCACGGTTCGCCTCGGTCAGAACGCGCTTGAAGAATGGATCCGGCAGCTGGACCGCGCCGCGCTCTTGCGTGGCTTCGTCGCTGTCGAGCGCACCAGAGGCGAACGCGGCGCCGCCCAAACCGCTGTCATCGGTGGGCTTCCCGACCAGGACGAGAACAGTCTCCTGGCCGCTGGCCGGCTCCGCGTACTTGCTCGGCACCAATTCATCTTCTTCCATGATGCCGAGCGCGACCACGTTGACCAGGCAGTTGTCGTCGAAACAGGCGTCGAACTCCACCTCACCGCCCAGGTTCGGCACCCCCAGCGCATTGCCGTAATGGGCGATGCCATCGACGACGCCGCGCACGATCTGTTGCACCGCATCGCCTTGCGCGCCAGAGGGATCGCCGAAGCGCAATGCGTCCAGCACTGCGATCACTTCGGCACCCATGCAGTAGACATCGCGCACGATGCCGCCGATGCCGGTGGCAGCGCCCTCGAACGGCAGCAATTGACTCGGATGGTTGTGACTCTCGTGGCCGAGGACGACACAGTGCGTCGACCCCTGCAGCGCCAAGTCCCCCGCCGCGCCCGCTCTCGGCAGTCGCACCACACCGGCGTCGGCGCCCGGACCCAGTACCACGTGCGGCCCCTGCGTCGGCAGCAAGCGCAGCAAGGCGCGGCTGCTCTTGTATGAACAATGCTCGCTCCACATGCTGTCGAGCAGCGCCAACTCGGCCCGCGTCGGCTCGCGTTCGAGTCGATGCAGCAAGCGCTCGACATCCTCGGCGCGCAGGTGCAATCCGAGGGCCTGCAATTGGCCCGACAACTCGGCGCGCGACAGGTTCGTGAGCGCGACCGTGGGCGCGAGGGGTTTCATGCCACGCCCTCCGCGAGCACGCGATCGAAGAGCCGGTCCACGTGGCGTAAATGGTGCGGCAGGTCGAACACTTTTTCGACGCCGGTCCGGCCCAGGGTGTCGACGATCGCGCGGTCTGCCAACGCCACGTCGCACAATGTGCGTCCGTCGGCCGACACCGTGCGACTGGCTTCTTGCACCCATCGGTAGGCTCGATCGCGCGGGATGCCAGTCGCCACCAGGGCCAGCAACAACGACTGCGAGAAAATCAGCCCGCGGCTCGCCTCGAGATTGCGACGCATGTGGTCGGTGTGCACCACCAAGCCATCGACCAGCTGCGTCGCCAGATCGAGCATGTAATCGGCGGCCAAGCACGCGTCCGGCAGCACGATCCTTTCGACGGAGCTATGCGAGATGTCGCGCTCGTGCCACAAGGTCACATTCTCGAGCGCCGGGGTGACATAGGCGCGCAGCAGACGCGCCAAACCCACGAGCCTTTCGCTGCGAATGGGATTGCGTTTGTGGGGCATGCTGGAGCTGCCCTTCTGCTGGCGTCCAAAAGCCTCTTCGACCTCCGCCACCTCGCTGCGCTGCAAGTGGCGGATCTCGGTACCGATGCGTTCCAATCCGGCACCGAGCAAGGCGAGGCTGGCAACGAACGCGGCATGACGATCGCGCGGCACGACCTGCGTCGCGACCGATTCACAGGCGAGACCGAGCGCGGCGCACACCCATTCCTCCACTTCGGGCTCCAAGGCGGAAAATGTGCCGACAGCGCCCGAAAGCTTCCCCACCGCCACCGCCTCCACGGCGGCGTCCAGGCGCGCTCGATGGCGCCGGATCTCCGCGTACCAGTGCAACAGCTTGAGACCGAACGTCGTCGGCTCTGCATGCATGCCGTGGGTGCGACCCACGATCGGCGTGTGGCGAAACTCGAGCGCGCGCCGCCGCAGCACGGCCGCGAGGCCATCGATCCCGCGCAGCAGCAGCCGGCCGCTGTCGCGCAGTTGCACCGCGAGAGCCGTGTCGAGCACATCCGAGCTGGTCAATCCATAATGCAGATGATGCGCGCCGGGCCCCACCGCTTCCGACAGCACATCGACGAACGCGGCGACGTCGTGATCCGTGGCGCTTTCACGCTCGGCCACTTGCGCCGCGGCGACGGCCGCGTGCTCGGCGCGCGCGCGGATCGCCGCGGCCTCGGCGGCGGGAAACGCGCCCCCTGCCGCGCGCGCCTCGCAGGCGAGGATCTCGATCTCGGTCCACAAGCGCAGCCGGTTAGCGTCACTCCACAGCGCCGACATTTCGGCCCGACTGTAGCGCGGAATCAATGCGACTCCTTTCCACGTCGGCCCGAGGAGCCGTGCCCGCGCTGCCGGCGAATTCACCCACGCGCGCGGCGCGAGGAGCGCTGCAGTCGTTCGGCCTGCACCTTCGGGTTCTCGAGCACTTCTAACACTACGTCCATCAGCTGTCCATCCTTCAGCACTTGCGCGCGGATGCTGTCGCCGACGCGCGTTTCGAACAGGATGCGTTCGGCGCGCGGCAAGGAGTACGGCTCCAGATCATTGATCTTCATCAACTCATCCCCCGCACGGATCCCGGCGCGCTCTGCCGGGCTGTCCGGTTCCACCGCGCTCACCAGCAGCAGGCCGTCTTCTTCCGCCAAACCGATCTGCTTCCGCATGGGCGGCGGCACCGCTTCCGCGAGCTGCCAACCGACCCACGGAGAACGCACCGTGCCGAAGGCGTTCAGCTCCTCCACCACCCACTTCACGGTGTTGATCGGCACGGAGAAATTGACGCCGACATTGGCGGCGCGCATCTGGGGGTTGAGCAGCGCCATGTTGACACCGATGACCTCGCCATTGGTGTTCACCAGCGGGCCGCCGCTGTTGCCGCTGTTGATGGCGGCGTCGGTCTGCAAGAGGTTGAAATACGGCCAAGAACCCTGGGAGGCCTGGGGCGGTCGCATGTCGCGTTTGACGGCGCTGATGACCCCGACGCTCACCGAAGGCTGCGGATCGCTCACCGTATCCCCGAATGGGCTGCCGATGGCGATGACCCACTCGCCGACAAGCACATCGTCGCTGTTCCCCAGCAAGGCGGCGCTGGCGACGGCGCCTAGCCCCAAGTCGGCGCGCAGCAGCGCGAGATCGAAGCGCGGCGCGACGCCTACGACCTCGGCCCGAGCGCTCGTGCCATCGCCAAGGCTGACCGTGAGCTCCGTGGCTCCCTCGACGACATGCGCCATGGTAACAACCGAGCCGATTCTGTCGACCAGGAATCCGCTTCCCACCCACTCACGTTCCACCGTCCGGGGTCTGCTCGCCGGCCAGCGAAACAAGTCCAACATCGGCGACCGCACCTCGACGGGACCGGCGGCGCGGATCGTGACGACGCAGTGCCGCGTCATCTCGACCGCAGTGACGATCGCGGTGGTGCGTGATTGACGCAGCAGATCGCTCGACTTGCTGGCGCTGCGTGCGCTCGAATCGGGGCGGACAGTAGGCGCCGCGGATCGAACGGAGAATCCGTCCCCTCGCCGCAGCAGCCCCAACAGCACGACACCCAGCACGAGTCCGATCACCAGCCCGGCAGCGTACGGCTGCGCTTGGCGGCGAGAAAGGCCGCTCAGGTGGAATCGTGGCGCGAGGGAGAACTTCATCTTGATCCAGAGGTTGATCGCCGAACCATCTGTTCAATCAATCGTTCCAGCCGAAGTCGATGTCCCGCTCCGGCTCGATGCGAGGATCTCCAGGATAGCGCACGCCGACAAGGAAGAGAGCCTGCGGAGGCAGACATGGGCCGCCGCGGGCGCGGGCGCGCGTCCGCAAGATTGCCTCGAGATCCGTCGCCGTGATTCTCCCGCGCCCAACCTCGAGCAATGCCCCAGCAATTCTTCGTACCATGTTGTGAACAAATCGATTGGCTGTGATGTCGAAATCCACCCACGGGCCTTTTACAAGGATTGAGGCGCGCTCCACCAAACACTGGCAACGATCTCCCGCAGCGCTTGCGGCAAAGGCGGTGAAGTCGTGCGCTCCGATCAAGAGCTCCGCCGCGTGACGCATGTGCTCGACCTGGATATCCGGCGCCACCGCCAGGCTGTACCGGCGCCAAAACAGGTGCGGCCCCCGTCGCATGCGGTAACGGTAGGTGCGGGCCACGGCGCTGCGGCGGGCGGAGAACTCCGCGTCGACCAGGCGGAGGCGCGACACCTGCAGATCGGCTGGAAGGACGGCCCGAAGCGTCTTCTGCAACCATTCTGGTCCGCGCTCGCTGTCTGCATGGAAGCTCGCCACCTGACCGATTGCATGCACGCCGGCATCGGTGCGCCCCGCGCCTTCGACGGCAATCTCGGAGCGAAGCAGACGCGCGAGTGCACTCTGCAGCACTCCTTGCACCGTGCGCTGCCCGGGCTGCGTTTGCCAGCCGTGGAAGTCCGTGCCGTCGTATGCGAGGTCGATTCTGTAGTTCGTCATTCTCGGAACGCGGGGGTCACGGTCGCGGCCATAGAGAAACAAGCAGAATCAGCCCGCAAAGCGCAAGGCAACACATTTCGTTCACCCCGCGCCGCGGCGGCATGAACGCCGATCGCGGCCGGCCCGGCAGGAAGCACCTGGCGTCGAGCGCCACTGCCAGCTCGTCCGCGCGGCGCAGGACGCCGAGAAACAGCGGCACCGCCAACGGCACGATGGCCCCGGCGCGATGCCGGAAACCCCAGCGTACGCCGCCCATCTTGCTGCGGTGCGCCGAAGCGAGAACCCGCGCTTCGGCGAAGAAGATGGGGATGAAGCTCAAGGACAGCACGAGCAGCAAACCGACCTCATGCACCGGCAGACGCAAACGCTGCAAGGGTCGCAGCAGGCGTTCGATTCCGTGCGCGAGATCAACGGGCACCGTGGTCGCGGTGAAGACGACACTCAGCAAGATGAGATCCAGCAATCGCAACAGCAACACCGCGAGTGCAGTCGGACTCTGCGGTTGCGCCCAGGACCCCGCGACCGCCGCCCAGCCGAGATTCGCCAGCGCCACGAATGCGAGCAGCCAGACCGCACCACGCAGTGAGTGTCCCAGCAGTCGCGCCGGCAAACGCGCCAGCCCGTACGCCGCGAGCAACAGTCCCGCCTGCGCCGACTGCGCCGCGAGACTCTCGCTCCACACCGAAGCGGTCGCCAGACAGAAGGCGCCGAGGAGCTTGGCGGTGGCGTCCGTGCGATGCACGGGCGATTCTCGCGCCACGTAGCGACCGAGCGCCATGCTGGTGGCGTTCATGTTTTTGAGGCGCCGCCGCGGACACGCAGGGCACAAAGATGCTCGGCGATCTGGACCGCGTTCAGCGCCGCGCCCTTGCGCAGGTTGTCGGCCACCACCCACATGGCGAGCGCGCGCGCATCCTCCGGGTCGAGCCGCAACCGACCCACGGCCACTTCGTCACGGTGAGCGCATTCGCGCGCCAGGGGATAATCGGCCCCATCCAGGACACAGAGACCCGGTTGATTGCGCAGGGCCTGAACGAGGCGCGCGAGATCCACGGGCTGTCGCGTTTCGACATGCACGGCTTCACTGTGGCAGCGGAACACCGGCACGCGCACACACGTCGCGACCACGCTCAGGTCGGGCTCGCCGAGGATCTTGCGCGTTTCGAGGCGCATCTTCGTCTCCTCGCGCGTCCATCCCTGGGGATCGAAGACATCGATATGCGGCACCACTTCGAAGGCGATGCCGCGCGGATAGACGTCGCGTGGCTCGGTTTCGCCGCCGAGCTGCGCGCGCGTCGCCGCGTCCAACTCCCGCATGGAGCGACGTCCGGCGCCCGACACCGACTGGTAGGTCGCCACCACGATGCGACGCAAACCGTAGAGATCGCGCACGGGTCCGAGCGCCACGACCATTTGGATGGTGGAACAATTCGGATTGGCGATCAGCCCCTGGTGCGCATCCAGCGCCTCGATATTGACCTCGGGGACCACGAGCGGCACCGCTGGGTCCATGCGGAAAGCGCTGCTGTTGTCGACGACGATGGCCCCTTCATGCACCGCCTGCGGCGCGAGAAGCCGGCTGCGCTCGGCGCCGGCCGAAAACAAAGCGAAATCGACGCCGCGAAAGCATCCGGGTTCGACCAGGCGCAGGGGCAGTCGCTCCCCCTGGAAGACGATGGGGTCGCCGACCGAGCGCGGCGAAGCGAACAAGCGCAGCTCGCTGAGCGGGAATCCCCGCTGCTCCAAGACCAGCAGGATTTCACGTCCCACCGCACCCGTCGCGCCGACGACCGCGACCCGTTGTCCGTTCACGTCCCACCTCCCGATTCCCGACCGCCATCGATTCCAACAGACACAAGCCGTTCTGTCCAGCCACGGCGGCTCGATCGGTTGTGAGCACGGGATGGGCCGCCTATACTGCCCGGCCACGGAGGCTCATCATGCGGCGCAATCTGCTCCTGCTCGGACCCTTGGTGGTCGCGCTCGCTCTGCCGGCGCTGCATAGCGGTTGTGGCCGGAGCGCGACCCCCGACGTTCCCGACAGCACGGTTGTCCTGCGGCAACGCCTGACCGCTTGCGAAGCGGCGCGTTCCTTCGGTGGCAGCGCTCTCTTCGACGCCACGCAGCATGCGGATGCGCGCGTACGACGCGCCGCAGCGGTGGCACTCGGACGCATTCAAGACGCGTCGGCGCTGCCGATCTTGCAGCGACTCCTCGATGATCCCGATTCTGCCGTTGTCGAGCAGACCGCCTGGGCGTTACGGCAGCTCCAGGGTCTGGATGAGACGCAGCGCGCCACGCTCGAGCTTGCCCTCGTGCATGCCATGGAGACTGCGCCCGGAACGAGGATGTGGATGTTCGTGGAGGCCGTGCGCCCCGTCGCCGGAGCGCAGAGCTTCGTCGAAGTGAGCAAATGGGTGGCGGCCGGGCTGTTCGCCAGCATGGGTTCGCAAGCACGCGAGCCGCGGTTGGAAGGCATGGCGGCACTCACGCTCGCCAATACCGACACCGAAAGAGCGCGGGCCCTGTTGTCGCAGCTCGGACCTCTCACCAACCGCGACGGCGAAGCGGCATGGCGCATCGCCGAAGCGATGACGCTGCGCAGCGATTCGACCTACTTGCCCTCCGTACTCTCGCTCGCCGGTCACCGCGAGGCCTTCGCGCGCGCTGCGGGCGCACGCGCCTTGGGCAAGTACCCGGATCCGCGCAGCACCGCGGCCCTCTACCCGCTGCTCGCCGATCTGGAATGGGAGGTGCGGGCGCAAGCGGTGCGTGCACTCGGAGATCTCGGCCTTCCCCAGTCGCGCTCCTACTGCGGTGCGATGACCGCCGACTCCCATCCGCTGGTGCGCGAGGCGGCACTGGCGGCATTGGAAAAGCTCGGGGCCGGCGAGTCGGAACACTTGGTGGCCGAAGCGACGCGGGATTCCGTGCCGGCGGTACGGCTGGCCGCGTTACGCGTTCTGGCACAATCGTCTGCGTCCCGAGCGCGCAGTGCTTTCGACGCCGCGCGAGAAGACCGCGTCGACTTCGTGCGCGCCGAAGCCCTGGGCGTCGCCAATGCGGTGCTCGGAGCGGAGGGCGCGACACGGCTGTGCGTGCAGATGCTCGCTCAAGGCTCGGTGCGCGAGCGATCGCAGGCCGCGCAAGCGCTCGGTGCATTCGGACGCCACCTGCCGAAGGCGTCGCGCCGAGCCGTGCGCAGCGCTCTCGAGCTCGCACTCGCCGACACGGATTTCGTCGTCGCCGCCCAAGCTGCCGAGGCGCTTGGTAAACTCGAGCAGACGGAAGCAGTGCCGGCGCTGCTCGCGGCCTACGATCGTTGGCGGACGCGACACCACGATGCGGACGTGCGCCTCACCGTCGTTCCGGCACTCGGTGGCCTAGCCGGCAAGCGCCCGAGCCCAGCTCTCGTCAGCACACTCGAGCGTGCCGCCCATGACCCCGACGTGCGCGTCGCGTTTGCCGCCGAGCAGCAACTGGCAAAACTGCGGTCGCAGCCGGAACCGCAGGAGCCCGCGCCGCGGGCGCGCGCCGGCGCTGTGCTCCCCGACACCCTGCCGGCGATCGATCTCGGTCCCGTGCGTGTGCGTTTGGTCACCCGGCACGGCGCGACGATTTTGGAGCTGGATGGCGACGCATTCCCGCGCACGGTGGCGAATTTCTTGGCGCTGGTGGATTTAGGCTTTTACGCCGACGGCGTCTTTCATCGCGTCGTTCCCGCTTTCGTGGTGCAAGGCGGTTGCCCACGCGGCGATGGCTGGGGGGATGCGGGCGCATTCTTGCCCTGCGAGTACGGCAACCTGCGCTTCGATCGCGAGGGAATCATCGGCATGGCGCACGCCGGCAAGGATACCGGCGGTTCGCAATTCTTCATCACGCATCTGCCGGTGCCGCGACTCGACGGCCGCTACACCGCCTTCGGGCGCGTGGTGGACGGCATGGAAAACATCGATCGCATCACGCGTGGCGACCGTTTCCGCCTCGAGCGCGACCTGCCCCCCTCCACGCCTTGAGCCTGTGCGCAACTGCCGTCGAGGCGCAGCGCGGAGAGCGCGAGGCGCGCCCACCGGCGCTCACCAGTGCACGCCGAGCCCACCCTCGAAGCTCACATTGCCGACTGATTCGACGTCGAAATCCTCGATGAACACGCGGCTGGGTGGGTTTTCGTCCTGCGGTCCGGTGGCGCGCCCGTAGGTGAAACCGTAACGCGCCTCGCCGTAGAACGTGTACGGATGCTTGGCCGAGAAAAACCTCGCGCCGGCAACGACGGACGGAGCGAGGCGGTTTTCGTCGGTTTCCAACCCCGCGGCGCCGTTTCGCCCCGAAATCCGTCCGCGCGACGTGAAGCTGACGAGATGGATCGCGAACCCACCGCCCGCATACAGCGCAGCGTTCTTGTTGTGCAGGAAATCGGCGAACAATTCGGCGCGAATGCTGAAATCGCTGGTTTGTTCCTGCACCGACTCCGGGTACGGAATGTCCCCCGTACTCGGCCAGTACGTGAAGGTCGAGTCCTCCGACGTTTCGTCCTCGGTGAACTGCAGCGCTCCGCGCACCCACAGCGGCACGGCTCGAATCTCGCGCCGCAGAATGCGCCGCTGGTAGGAAATGTCGATGAAGAAATGATCGTCGTAGGTCGGGTGGTCGTGAGCGGCATAGCCGAAGCCGAGGACGGCCACGTTCAGGTTGCCAACTCGGATCGGCCGCGTCCGTTCGTCCGTCGCGTCCTGGGCTCGGGTCGGGGCCGCTGCCACCATCCATGCCACACCCATCGCGAGCCCCAGGTTGCCTCGCATGCCGAGCCTCCTCGTGCGTCGTTGCGGTCCAAAGCGGCGCCGGTCGTGATCCGCCGGCGAATCCCGGGGAACGTAAGCGGCCACCGCGCGCTTTGTCAAAGTCGAGCCACACGCCGGCCATCCCACATGGCTCGAAGTGCAAGACCGGGAGCCGCGACATCGTGTGCACGATCTTCCGCGGCTGGAGCTTGGATCGGGACCCGGCCGCGGTCGAACGCGCAGGTCGGCCCGCGATCTCCAGGCGACTGGAACTCGACCACGGCGCCTTCTCGGCCGCACGAATCACGAGCACCGCGCCGCGGAGACCCCTCTGGACCTTCCGGAGCTGCGCCACGCACGCGGTGGTCGTGTCATCGTCTTCGGTACAGAGCTTCCATTGCTCCACTCGGAAGAAGGAGTGGACATGCGTTCCGTGCAGGTGCTTGTTCTCGCCGCGACGCTCGCCTGCGCGAGTGCGCCGGCGGCCGAACCTCCGACCCGAGTCCCGGGCGGTGCGGTTGTCGCCGCCGTGCGCGTCCTCGGCAGCGAACGCGAATCGCCCGCACGGCTCGTGCACGCGCTCGGCTTGCAGCCAGGAACACTCTTCGACGCTGCGCGTGTGCGCCGCGCGCGCGCCGACATTCTGGCCGCAGGCTGGCTCGAGACACTCGAGATCGTTCCCATTCTCATGACACCCGACACCGTCGTCGTGACCCTGGCGACGAAGCGCGCACCGGCCACCTCGGTACAACCGCTGTTGCAACTCCGCTCCGACGATCGCATCACGGGCGGAGCCAAGCTCGGCATCTGGGGCGGCGCCGGACGCGGCGAGCGCCTGACACTCGCAGTCGCGGGCGGAGCACAAAAGCTTCTCCAGATCGAGTGGTCCGAACCACGGCCCGTGTTGTCGCTGCCGGTGGCAGCCATGTTGCACGCCGATGCCATCGAGGAAATGGAGACGGCAGAAGAGCACATCATTTTCGATCGCGCTGTGCTCGGTGCCCGCGTCTCTCTGCCGCCGCGCGGCATTCGACTCGAGCTCTCCGGCGCTCTGTGGCAAGTGCGCGCCTCGGAGAACGCGTCTCTGCTCTCGGGCGGGCGGAACGACCGCCTGCGGCGTGGCAGCGTGGCGCTGGCTTGGGGAACGCAGCCACGGCGATTCGAGTGGTCTTACTTTTACGGCAGTCTGGCGTTGTCGGCGACGACAGGTGACGCCGAGCACCAGGACTTCGACGCACGATTGAGCGCAGCCGGCGCGCTCGGCCGGCGTTGCGTGCTCGCCACCGGGCTCGAGCTGCGCACCGTGCGCGGGATCGTCCCCCGTTATGGACGCGTTCACCTCGGCAGCGGTCCGACCTTGCGCGGTCACACCTATGGTGTGGTGAACGGCGACGGCGGACTGTGGGGCGGCATGGAGGCGCGTTTTCCGCTCAACTTCTGGAGTCCGCAAGCCTTCGCCCGCACCCCGTTGCCGACGGTGCTGCACTTGTTCGCCGACACGGGCAGCGCATGGGGCGCTTCGGCTCCGGGCGCAGTGGCGGACGCCGCGACATGGCAACAGGCCCGATTGCGCTGGAGTGCCGGCATCGGTGCCAGTGCCTATCTGCGCCGGTCCCACCCAGTCCTCGCCGTGCTCGGCTGCGACGACCAGGGCACGTGGCGTTTCGACCTGCGAACCTCGTACTCGTTCTAGATTCGCCCGCGCTCCGCTCGCGACCTCGAGGCCGGGTCGGGCCGACGCTTGCCCCGCGGGCGTGATTCTCGCTAGTTGTGCTAAGTTGTATTTTGATGCGTTGCGTTGCAATGAGGTGGGAATGGCTCCTTCCTGGCTCACAGTCACCCAGGTCGCATTGGCTCTGCAGACGCATCCCGAGGTGGTGCGGCGCTGGTTACGCCAAGGACGACTGGACGGCGTCAAGATCGGACGCGCCTGGCGCGTGCCGCGGGCGACGTTGCCACCGTTGGCGGCGACCGATCCATCGACGAACTGGATCGCGGGACGGGTGCAGCACGTGGATGCCGTTGCCGGCATCGCTTGGGTCCGGACCGCGGGAGAAAAACTCGCGGTGCAGGCGCGGGCGCTCCGTCGCGGCAACCACGTACGCGTCCAGCTCGACGCCGAAGACATCCTCGTGTCGCATCGACGTCTGCATGGCATCAGCGCCCGCAATCAGTGGGCTGGCAAGATCTCGTCGCTCGTGCACGGCAGCTCCGGTGTGGAAGTTGAGGTCGACACGCGGCCGCCACTCGTCGCTTGGTTGACGAACGCCGCCGTGCGTGATCTCGACTTGCGCCCCAACATGAAAGTGGTGCTGGTGTTCAAGACCGGGGCGTGTCGCGTACAAATCGGCGCGGCGGGCAGCGCACGGTTGCCGGCGCCCCGGTCGCCGGCGCTGCGAGGACACTCATGAGCCGGATCCCCCGCGTTTTGAGCGGCGCAGCGTTACTCGCATGCGTTGCGGTCACCGACACTGCCGCCGACATTCTGGTTTTCGCCGCCAGCAGTCTACGCTCGCCCCTGTCCGACATCGCGGCGCGATGGAGCGCCATGGAGCCAGAACAACGGGTGCAATTGCATGCGGCCGGTTCGGGGGCGCTCACCAGGCAGATCGCCGCCGGCGCCCCCTGCGATGTCTTCGTCGGCGCCAGCTGGACCGAGGCCGTGGCGCTGCGCGCGCAGGGATGGCTCGTGCGCCTGGATCCGCTGGCCAGCAATCGGCTGGTCGTGTTCACGCGTCACGATTTTGCTGGCGAGCTCGGCGCCTTGGCGGATCTCGACTCCCCACGCTTGCGCCGGATCGCCATCGGCGATCCGCGCAGTGCGCCCGTGGGTGAATACGCCATGCAGGCGCTGGGTGCAGCCGGCCTCGACGGCGTGTTGCAGTCGCGATTGCTGCCCTCTGCCGACGCCGTGCACGTGACGGCGGCCGTGGCCACGGGCAATGCGGACGCAGGCATCGCCTACCACACCGACGTGCTGCACGATTCGCGTTTGCGCACCTGGTTCGTGATTGCAGAATCGCTGCATGCCCCGGTCACGTACGCGATCGCCGTCTGTCGAGACGGGGACAATGCGACGGCGACGCGCTTCGTCGATTTCGCTCGCGGCCCCGTGGGCGCTGCCATTCTCCAGCGCCATGGTTTCGCTCTCCCTGCGGACGACCTCGGCGACCGCACTCCGGCTCGATCGTCGCCCGCGCTTGCCACGCGCACCTTTTCCCGCGCCAGTCGATTGCAACCGCTGTGGCTTTCCTTGCGGGTGGCCGTGCTGGCGACACTCGCGGCCGGGGCTTTCGGCATGCTGCTGGCGGCGCGACTCGCGTCCGCGCGCCCCGGCGTCGGACGCGATCTCGCCGCGGCAATCACGGATCTACCGATGGTGTTGCCGCCGACCGTCGTCGGCGTGCTGCTGCTCGAAGCGCTGACACCGCAACGAGCGCTCGGGGCCTGGTTGGAGCGCGCGGGCATCCAGATCACCTTCACGTGGATCGCCGCCGTCGTCGCGTCGGCGATCATGGCGTTGCCGCTCATGGTGCGTCCGGCGCGCAGTGCCCTCGAGTCCGTGCCGCGGCGCTATCTGCAGGCGGCTCGCAGTCTGGGCGCGAGTCCCTGGCGGAGCTTCTGGCAGGTGCAACTCCCACTCGCTCGCAGGGGCGTGCTCGCGGGCGTGCTCTTGGCTTTCTTTCGCGCCCTCGGTGAGTTCGGCGCCACGCTCATGGTCGCCGGCAATATTCCGGGCCGGACGCAAACCATGCCGCTGGCGATCTACGACGCGGTGTTCTTCGGCAGCCCCGGCGAAGCGCTGGCGTGGGTCGGGGGCGTCATGGTGTTGACCTTGTCGGGCGCGTTCCTGGCGCAGCGATTGGCCGCGAGGGATTGGCGATGAGCCGCCTGGCGCTCTCCGTAGGCATGCCGCGGCCGCATGTCGACGTGCGCGTCGAGGCCGAGTGTAACCACTTCCCGCTCGTCATCCTCGGTCCGTCGGGTGCCGGCAAGACGACCTTGCTCGAGTGTCTCGCCGGTCTCGAACGGCCCGCGACCGGACGCATCGTCTGGGGCGGGGAAACTTTCTTCGATGCCGCGCGTCGCATCGACATCCCGCCCGAAAAACGGCGTTGCGGCTATGTGATGCAAGATGGCGCGCTGTTCCCGCATCTCTGCGTGCGCGATAATGTGCTGTTCGGGCTGCCGGCGCACGGCGACCGGCAGCGCGCGCTGCGATTGCTGGAGGAACTCGGGATCGCGCATCTGGCAACGCACCGGCCGCAAGCCATTTCGGGCGGGGAACGCACGCGCGTGGCTCTGGCCCGCGCGCTGGCTTCGGATCCCGCGCTGCTGTTGCTGGACGAACCGTTCGCGGGTCTTGACCCGGCGACCCGGACCACGACGCAGCACTTGTTGCGCGAGGTGCTCGCGACACGCGAGCTCCCGGCGATCCTGGTGACACACGATCGCAGTGAAGCGATCGCGTTTGCGCGTTGGACCTGGCTGCTCTTGGGCGGCGCGCTCGTCCAGGCCGGCCCCGTGCTCGAGTTGCTCCGCCATCCGGCAACGCCTGCCGCGGCAGAGTTCGTTGGCACCGAGAATTTCGTCCCCGGGACGGTCACGGGCGGCGGCGAGGGGCTGTGCATCGTTCGTTGCGGCGCGCGCGAGTTTCAAGTGGCCGGCACCCTTGCCATCACGACGCCGGTGTTCGTCTGTGTGCGCCCCGAGGATCTCCTGTTGGGGACCACGGACGTTCGCCCGAGCAGTGCGCGCAACGCCGTGGCCGCGCGCGTGCGGAGCATCGTGTCCCAAGGCCCGCTGCGTCGCGTCTTGCTGGCGGCGGAGTTCGACCTGTGCGCTCTCATCACCCAACAGGCGGAAGAAGAGCTGCACTTACAACCCGGAAGCGCAGTCATCGTGCGCTTCAAAGCCACGGCGGCTCACCTGTTGGTCCGGTCGACGTCGCGCCGCGCATAGTAGAGAAACTCGAAGTCCGGCATCGGAACCCGACACAAAGCGTAGTCGCGCTGGAACTCCGGCGATGCAGCGATCTGCCGGTCACCCGGGAAATGCCACGGTGTCGCGGAACCTTCTGGACCGCCGAGAATGATGATGTGGGGCCGGCGCGACAGCACGTAAACGCCATCCCCCTTCTCGTGCCCGATCCATTGTCTCCGGTCCGGATTCACGCGCGCGATGTGGGCATCCGTGAGCCCGAGCATGTCGATGACCGGGAGTTGCGCAAAATAGGGCAAGCTGCCGGCGCAGTTCGTCGCCACCCACGTGCCGGCTGTAAAGTGGCGGCGCAGATACTCTCCCACGGGTTTCCCGAAACGCACCGCAGGGTCGCTCATGCGGCACGCGCGCACGCTCGGATCGAGCCAGAAGGGCAGGAGAATGACGGCGCAACCCCATCCGCACAGGCTCGCCTGCATCCAGCGCATGCGGCCGGCGATGGCTGGCGCCTCCCTGCTGGGTTGCGCCACGCCCGGGGAATCCGGCAGCCTGGAATGGGCAGCGCGCGACCGCTGCCATGCACGCCGTTGCCACAGCAGCAGCGCGCCTCCCACGGCGAGCGCAAGACACATGGCGCCGAGGAAGTCGCACTCGGCCTCGAGACGCCCATGGGGCGGGGTGGCTCGTCGCAAGGCATCCTGCTGCTGAATGCGAGCGTGATTCAGGATCGCATCCGCGAGTGGCGATTCGCGAAACGTTTGCAGTGACAACACGAGGCCTGCCCCTGTGGCCACGAGTGTCATGGCGACGAGCCACCCCTGCCTCGGAAGGGCACCCCTCTGCAGGCTTCGCATCGCGACCGTTGCGCAGAGCGCCAACGCGGGCCAAGCCGGCACCCATAAGCGGTATCCCGGGAAGCGCTCGCCGCCCGCCACCCACGCCACCAGCATCGTCGTCGCGATCCAGCCGACGAGCAGACGCTGCACCCGCGAGCCGCAGGCACGCGTGAATGGAACCGCGGCGAAATAGAGCGGGAAGGCAGCGATCCCTTTGCCGATGTAGAGCAGTCCGGAAGTAAACGCCGCCGACCCGAGCGTGACCTTGGCGAAAACAGGGTTCGGCAACCAGGCGCCGTAGTAAAACCAGCGTCCGAGGCAGAGCGGTACCACGACCGCGAGGGCTCCCAGACAAACGCCACCCAGCCAGCGAACCTGCCGCGGTGAAGCGAGGAAGAGCGGCAATGCGTAGGCAAGTCCTTCCGGTCGCATGCTCGCCACGACGCCGAGCACGACACCCGTGACCAGCCCATTGCGACGCGTGGTGAAATCGCGTAAAGCGCGCAGGAACAGGAGTCCGAGGAGTGCCGTGAACGCGAGTGTTTCCATGCCACTCACGCTCCAGATCGCGATCGGCGCTGCCGCAGCGCAAAACAGTGCTGCCGGCCCCCCAGCCCGCGCGTCGCCACAGGCGCGCGCGGCGAGTGCGGCGCTCGCGGCCAGAACGGCCAAGCCACACAGGCAAGACAGCAACGGAGCGATTGCATGCGGCTCCAGACCGAGTGCGGCGCAGAGTCCGAGCAGTCCCGTCCACGGCAGATTCGAAACACCCTCGACGCGCTCGCCGGCGTTCATGACCGGACCGAGGCCTGCGGCCCAGTGGCGCGCATAGCGGTAGGAAATGAATGCATCGTCGAGACGGAAATGACGGAAGAACAGCGCCGCAGCGACGAGCACCGCAATCGCCGCGAGGCGGTACACATCGCGCAGTCCGTCAAAGTCTCGACGCTTGGGTGACATGGAGTCCGCGGACGCACCTCGACGCTGGAACGACGATTGCTGTTCGCATGGCAGCGGCGCCATCCTACGCAGGCGCTGCCAGCATCGGCAAGTACGATCCGCAGTCGTGGTGGCGCGCGCTGGGCCCGCATGGATCGCGGGTCGCGCGTTGGATCGCGTTGCAACCTGGAGGTTCCCCGCGCGCGCCCACCCGCTCCTGCTTGGACTCCGCCGCACACCTCACCCGGCAGGAACCGCCGCACGAGTCGACTCTGCCGTTCCGGGCGCGAACGGGAGCTCGTTCTGGATCGCCCGCACGCGGCGGCGCCCGGCGGCACGCCCTGCCGCGTCCGGTCGTTGCAGGCGCAGGCGCTTCACCTTCTTGATCAGACCTTGACGGCTGACGCCGAGTTCGGTGGCAGCACGCGACTTGTTCCAAGCATGGCGCTCCAGACTGCGACCGATCAAGGCGCGCTCGAGATACTCGCTCGCCTGATGCAGATCCCGCATCTCTTCCAGGCGTTCGAGCGACCAATCGGCGCCGCTGCCGTAACGCACGCGCTCCGACAACATGAATGGGTGAACGACCCCTTCGTCGCCGTGCAGCGCCACCAAGCGCTCGATCTCGTTCTCGAGCTCGCGCACGTTGCCCGGCCAGTCGTGCTCGAGCAAGCGCTGCATCGCTTCCTCGGAAAAACGCAGGCTCGGCCGCCGTAGACGCGCGCAGATTTGATCGGCGAAGAAGCGCAGCAGCAGCGGCACGTCTTCGCGCCGGCGACGCAGCGGCGGCAGCTCGACCTTGACGACGTTGAGTCGGTAGTAGAGATCCTCACGGAAGCTCCCGCGCTCCACTTCGCGCCTCAGGTTCTTGTTGGTCGCGGCGATGATTCTCACGGTGACGCGATGGGTGCGCGTTTCACCCAGCCGGCGGATTTCGCCATCTTGCAACACGCGCAGCATCTTGATCTGCAGCGCCATCGGCATATCGGCGATCTCGTCGAGAAAGAACGTGCCGCCATGCGCCTCCTCGAACAGGCCCTTCTTGTCGAACAGGGCACCGGTGAAAGCACCCTTGCAGTGGCCGAAGAGCTCGCTCTCGAGCAACGATTCGGGCAGGGCGGCGCAGTTCTGGGCCACGAACTTGCGGCCGGCATAGAGATCGCCGTCGTGAATCGCGCGCGCTACCAGTTCTTTGCCCGTGCCACTCTCCCCGAGCACGAGGACATTGACGTCGGAGGCCGCCAACTTCCCCACGATGCTGAAGAGCTGGTGCATCTGCCGCGATCTCCCGACCAATCCTGCGAAGCGATGCTTTTCCCAGTCTTGGTCGAGAATTCCGACTGGCGGTGCACCACGCTCGTGTCGATGCACCAAGCGCGCGAGATCACGGAAGATGGCGTGCGCGAAGCGCAACTCCACCACCGTCGGGGAGTGCGCCGGCGACACGGCGACCGCGAACGCCACATCGCGATTGCGGCGTTCCGCCAACACCAAGGCGCCCTCGACCGGCGATGCCTCGAACGCCGACACGCGGCCCACGGTGCCGGCAGCGGCGCCGGCCCCGAGGATGCATGCCCCTTGCACCTGCGCTCGCAGGGGCTCTGTCGCCGCCGTGACGCATTGTCCCAGCCGCGCCGAGCACTCGCCGACGGCGGCATGGAACACCAGCCCGCGCGGCAGAATCGAAAACAACACCGCATCGCTTGCGCCCAGCATCTCGCGCACCACACGCAAACCGTGGCTCAGCGGTTCGCCGTCGCCGCGGCGGCCGGAGACGACCTCGAGGTCGGGTGTCCCCGGGCCTATTGATTCGGCCTTCGGGAGTCGCAGTGGAGCACCGTTCATCGTCACTCCTTGGTTACCGGCAATGCGAGCACGACTGGCGACGCACCGCACGGGATGATGGCGGGAGCTGTGCGCGGGAACGTCGAGAGCTTGGCAGGGTTCGTACCAACCATGCCGTGCGCATCGAACTTCGCCGCCTGACGACGCAGGTGCCCGCGACACATTCACTTGTGTGCAACCGCAGCGGGCACAGATCGCGTCCATGCCGCGGCGCAGGGGGCGACTTGATCCGCGCGCGAGCACCGCGTTGCCGGCCTGCACACATGGAGAGCAGCGAGCGGCGGAAATCGTGGTCGTGGATCGAGACGGGGGTCGATCAGTCGAGGAACCGGACGCGACGCGCGCCGGCAACGACGGTGCCGATGCGGCGCGCCGCGTGCGTGGCACGCACGAAATCGGCCGCGTCCGCGGGGTCGAGGATGGCGATCATGCCGATGCCAAGATTGAAGACACGGCGCATCTCCGCCATCGACACCTCACCCGAGCGTTGGATCAAGCGGAACAGCGGCGGAATCTCCCAGCTGGCGGGATCGATGACGACGTCACACGCGGCCGGCAGCACGCGCGGGATGTTGTCGTCGAAGCCGCCGCCGGTGATGTGGACGAGCGCGTGCAGACGCCGATCGAGGAGCAGCGGCCACAACTCGTGGAAGTAGGAACGATGCGGTGCGAGCAGGGCGTCGGCGAGCGGCGTTTCCAGCCCGTCTGGCACCGCGGCGAGATCGAGCTCGGCCTCATCGAGCAACACGCGTCGCGCCAACGAGTAGCCGTTGGTGTGCAAGCCGCTCGAAGGCAAGCCCCAGAGCTCGTCGCCCGGGCGCACCCGGTCGCCGAGCAGCAGCCGATCGCGCTCGGCCAGGCCGACGATGCAACCGACCACGTCGTAGTCACCTTGCGCGTAGGTCCCGGGCATCTCGGCGGTCTCGCCGCCGATGAGCGCGCACTCGTGGGCGCGGCAGGCGCGTGCCATGCCGTCCAGGATTTCGAGCACGACGCGCTCCTCGAGACGCGAGCTGCCGACATAGTCGAGGAAAAAGAGCGGCCGGCCCCCTTGCACGAGAATGTCGTTCACCGAATGATGCACGATGTCCTCGCCAAGGCCGGACCACCGCCCGGCGAGAGTGGCGATGCGCGTCTTGGTGCCGACACCGTCGACGCTGCACACCAACACTGGCGAGCGGCCGAGACCGGCGGCGTCGTACAACCCGCCGAAATGGCCGATCTGCGACAACACGCGCGGGCCCCACGTCGAAGGCGCCAGCTGCGCGATGCCACGCACGATGTGATTGGCGCGATCGATGTCGACGCCGGCATCGCGATAACGCAAATGCCACCTCCGAGCGCACCCTAGCAGGCCCAGCCTGGGCGTCAAGCGCGTCCGGAGGGTGGAAAACGGCTCACCACCCCTTAGGGCGAGACGTCAGTCGATGTCGTAGTCCACGGGAGGTGAAACGAGGAGCCGCCCGAGCCGGCGGTTCATGCTGTCCAGGGCGGCGTAGGCGGCGGCGCGGGCGAAATCGTCGCCGATGCGTGCCGCTCCGACATGCAGCCGTTGCGTTCGCCCCCAGGTCTCTTGCACGACCACGACCACGGTTTCGGTGCTGCCGACGGTCGCACGGCGCATCCCGAGCAAGCGCAGAGCCACGCGACCGTGACAGAGTTTCTCGATCGCATCGAGGCAGGCGCGGCCGAGCAGCTCGGGGACTTCGCCGGCGCCCCGGCTCTCTGCTTCGCCCCATGCCAGCTCGCGATCCAGACCCAGCTCCACCTGCGCCGTGGTGCGTTCTTCGCGCACGTGCGTGCTGTACGACAAGAGCCGCAACCGGCCCTCGCGTTCGAGTGGCTCGACCACCAGTTCGGCCGAGTCCTCCGCGGCGTGCGGCGCCTCCGGTTCCTCCAGCACCACGACGTGCACCTGGTCCTCGAGCACATCCAACCCGGCCTCGGCTCCCAGCACCGTGATGACGTCGGCGAGCACGGCCTTCGCGTTGCTGCCGGGAGCGGCGGTGATCAACACCGCGACCGGGTCGCCATGCTCGTCGACGCGGATGCGGCAGCCCGTCACCTGCGGCAGCAGTCGCAGGAGTTCCTCGGCACGTACGACCGACACGAGAAGTTCCCGTTGCGAAAGAAGGAATAACAGTGGGCGCAATCTAAGACACTTTGCACTTCAATGGTATCAGAGGCGCGAAGTCGCCACCAACACGAGTGGGGCCGTGGCGGCGAACCCGTCCGGCGGCAGGTGCGGGCGCTCGGGGCGCGCCGCGATCGCACCGCAGCAGGCTGCAGGGCGAGAGCTCAGCGCGCGCGTGTTGCCTCGAGCGAATGGGTGGGTCCGAATTGGGTGAGAAGGCGCAGATCGCGCAGGCGTTGTTCGATGCCAGACGGTGTGGCCTTGTCGAGGCCGCGCGTGCCGAAGTCCTGCACGGCGAAGCTCGCGATCACCGTGCCCACGGCGATGGCCTGTCGCAACGCCACGTCGATGGGTTCGGCGGTTGCGGCGAGCGTTCCCATGACGCCACCGGCGAATGCATCTCCGGCGCCAGTGGGATCGCAAACGTCCTCGATCGGCAGCGCCGGGCTGGCGAAGATGTTGCCTTCGCGCAGCAAGAGCGCCCCGTGCTCGCCCTTCTTGATCACCACGCTGCTCGGGCCGAGCTCGAGCAAGCGCCGCCCGGCGCGCAACAGGTTGGGCTCGCCGGCCAATTCACGCGCCTCGCTGTCGTTGAGGATGAGGAGATCGACCCGGCGCAGGACTGCGAGCAAGGCGTCGCGGGCGTTGTCGATCCACAGGTTCATGGTGTCCAGCGCCACGAAACACGGCGACTCCACTTGCTGCAGCACTTGGGCTTGCAGCGTGGGGTGGATGTTGCCGAGGAACACAAAAGGCGAACGTCGATAGGCTTCCGGCACGTGCGGCTCGAAACCTTCGAAGACGTTCAGGTGCGTGAACAAGGTTTGGCGTGCGTTGAGATCGAAACCGTACTCGCCTCCCCAGCGGAAGGTTTTGCCGTCCATGACCTCGACGCCGCTGGTGTCGATTCCCCGCGCCCGCAAGCCGGCCAAGTGCACCGGATCGAGATCCTTGCCGACGACGGCGACGAGGCGCACCGGGGCAAAGAAGCACGCCGCCAACGCGAAGTGCGTTGCCGAGCCGCCGAAGGCTTCCTGCACAGCGCCGAAAGGGGTGCGAATGTCGTCCAGCGCCACGGAGCCGACGACGAGGATGGGATGCGGCACTTCGGGGCTCACCCTCCTACATGACTTCGGGCGCGGCAATGCCCATCAGACGGAGCGCCCCGGCGAGCACCCGGCGCGTGGCCTCGCAGAGCGCCAGACGGGCGAGAGCGAGCTCGCGATCCTCCTGGATGACGCGCTTCTCATGATAGAACTTGTGGTATGCGCGCGCCACCTCCTCGCAATACGTCGTCAGCCGGTGCGGCTCGCGCCCGAGCGCCGATCGATGCACCAGATCGCCGAAATCGAGCAGCAGCTTGACCAACGCCTGTTCTTCGTCGCTCGTCAAGCGCTCGAGCGCTGTCGCCGCCGGCGCAGGCTCCCGGGAATCGGCAGCGCCCGATTCCGGCGCCGTGGGATCGCGCAGGCTGAGCCCCTCCACCGCCGCTTTGCGCAGCACGCTGCAAATCCGCGCGTGGGCGTACTGGACGTAGAACACCGGGTTCTCGTCGCTCTTCTTGCGCGCCAGGTCGAGATCGAAATCCAGGTGCGAGCTCTGTTGGCGCATCAAGAAGAAGTACTTGGCCACGTCGGCGCCAACATCCGCCACCAGATCCGCGAGCGTCACGATCTGCCCGGCGCGTTTCGACATCACCACCGTCCGACCGGCGTCGAGCAACCGCACCATCTGCACGATCACGATCTCCAGCCAGCCCTGAGCGCTTCCGAGTGCATCCGCGACCGCCTGCATGCGCGCGATGTGGCCGTGATGGTCGGGTCCCCAGACGTCGATGACCCGGCCGAAGCCGCGCGCATGCTTGTCGTCATGATAGGCGGCGTCGGCGAGAAAATAAGTCGGCGTGCCATCGGAGCGCAGCAGCACGCGATCTTTGTCGTCGCCCCAGGTGGTGCTGCGAAAGAACAGCGCCCCATCCTGGCGGTAGGTGTGGCCGCCGGCCTCGAGGCGGCGACACGTATCACCGACGGCGCCGGATGTGTGTAACTCGCTCTCGCGGAACCAGCGCTCGAAGTGCACGCCGAAGCGCTCGAGATCGGCGCGTTGCGTCACCAGCATGCGCTCGACGGCGAACTTGCCGCAGAGTGCGGCCGCCGCCGCAGGCGTTGCGCTCAAGGCCGCCTCGGCATCCGTGTCCGGCATCGCGGCGGCAAGATCGCGCACGTAATCCCCGTGATAGCCGTCGCCGGGAAACGGCTCCTGCAGGCCGCGGCTCTCGGCGAGCCGGGCCCGCACCGAGGCTCCCAGCAGCTCCACTTGACGACCGGCATCGTTGACGTAGAACTCGCAATGCACGTCGGCGCCGCAGAATCGCAGCATCGCGGCGAGGGTGCTGCCGTAGGCCGCAGCGCGCGCGCTCACCACGTTCAGCGGGCCCGTCGGATTGGCGCTCACGAACTCGATCTGGATGCGCTCGCCGGGGCTGAAGCACGACCGCGGCATCCCCTCGCCGTGCTGCAACCACTGGCGCAGTGCTGCGCTCAAGTGGGTCGCGTGCAGGCGAAAGTTGACGAACCCGGGCCCGGCAAGGCTCACGTCGGCGTGCAGATCCGGTCTCGCCGCCAGACGATCGGCGAGCTGGCGCGCCAGCGGCAACGGTGCCGTCCCGTGCCGCTTGCCGAGGACCAACGCCACGTTGGTGCTCAAGTCCCCGTGGCGCGGATCCCGCGGAGGATCGATCTGCAGTTCACTCGGCGGTTCGAAGCCGAGCTCCGCCAACACGGCGATCAGAATCTCGCGGATCTCGCCTTTGAGCATGCGGCGCCTCCGGAAAGCTCACGAATCCTGGAATCGATCGAGGGGAGCGTCGCCCCAGAGCTTCTCCAACGAGTAGTACGCACGCGAATTGGGCAAGAAAACGTGCACGACGATGTGGACGTAGTCGAGCAGAATCCAGCTGCGGGTGTCGTAGCCCTCGGCATGCCACACCGCGTGCTGCAGCTTCGCCAACCCATCGACCACGGCGTCGGCCACGGCGCGCATTTGCACGTCCGACGTGGCAGTGCACACTACGAAATGGTCGGCGAAATTCGTGACCCGGCGGAGGTCCATGATCACGATGTCCTCCGCCTTTTTGCTGGCGGCCAGCTCGGCTGCGCGTAGCGCCAGCTGGCGCGAGTGGAGCGCCAAAACACCTCCGCCAACGATGGATCCGGCGCTCGCAACGAGCGCGGCTTGCGGGAACAGGCGCAACCTAGCCGAGCCTCGCGCGGAGCGTCAAGGGGCGACCGGTCGCTCCTCGGCGAGATCAAGACGCGACGACAGAACATCCACCAAGAGCCCGGTCAGCGTGCCGGTGGCGAGCGCGAGGCCGAGGAACAGCGACAGGAGATCCCACATGCCATGCCCGGCGGCGAACACGATGTCGACCACAGCCAGCTGCGTCGCTGCATGTGCGGCGGCGCCCAGGACCGAAAGACCCAGCGCACTGAGCGCGCCCCACCGGGCTGCCAACACCATGGCCGCCCAACTGGCGATGCCACCGCTTGCCGCAAGCAGGAACTGCGGCCCGAGCAACGTGCCAGCGAAGAAGCCTCCGAGGCCGAGACGCAAGGCGAGGACGGTCAGAGCCGCACCCGGCCCGTGCCGCAGCAGCACCAAAAGAGTCACGGCATTGGCCAGCCCGAGTCGGACCCAGGGCACCGGGTTTGGCAGCGCGCGCTCGAGCAGGAACAGCAGTGTGGCGGCCGCGGCGTAGAGAGCGAGCCGCGCGCGCAGTCGTGTCGATCCGGTGGCCGCATTCAACACCACGGGGTAGCGGCCGGCTGGCATGCGTCCCTCCCTCAACGTGTCACCCCGTCGACACCGGGGTCGAAGGCGGCGAAACGCACCACGACGCGGTTCGGAACGCACACGAGACTTCGTCCCGCTCCCGCGACACGTCCCATGCGCTGGCACACGTGGTTCCGGCATGGGGCGCGCGCGATCCAGACCTGGCCGGCATGGATACGCACCACCGTCACACCCGCGGGCCCCGAGACCTCGAGGTCGCGATCGTGGCGCACGTCGACTGACTGCATGCCCGCGGTGCCACGGATCTCCAGTCGCGTCGATGCATTGCGCTGCGGTCGCCAGGCTCGCACGAGCGGCACCAATGCCAAGAGCAGCGCCACCACGACGAGGTCGGCCGGAGTCGGCGCACGCGCGGCTCTGCGTCGGCGCGATGCGCCTGCAGGCAGCATTCTCAGTTGCAGCGGTGAATGACGAAGTCGACCGCGTCGGCGAGAGCGTCGCGTTCGGCGCCATGCGGGACGTCGCGCAGCGCTTGACGGGCGCGATTGCCGTAAAAACGCGCCCGCGCCCGCGCCTCCTCGATGCCGCGATGTTCGGCGACGAACTCCAGCATCTGCGGCCACTCGCCGTCGAAGATCTCGCGCGAACGGATGGCGCGGCACATGTGTTCGCGCGCCGCCTCCGGCGCGTTGCGCAGCGCCGTGATCAACGGCAGGGTGACCTTGCCCTCGGAAAGATCGTAACCCACGGGCTTGCCGACGACATACTCGTCCCCCAAATAGTCCAGCAAATCGTCGGTGATCTGGAAGGCGAGGCCGACATCGTTGCCATAGGCGCGGATCGCTTGCGTGTCGGTTGCGCCAGCGAACAGAGCCCCGAGAGCGCAGGACGCGGCGATCAGCGCCGCGGTCTTCTCGCGAATGAGGAGCATGTACTCGTCCTCACGTAGATCCAAGTTCGCGTGCATCTCGAACTGCATCATCTCCGCCACCGACATGCGGTTGGTGGTTTCGGCGAGCAACTCCATTTCCCGCCCCAACCCTGCGGCGGTGAACAGTTGAAACGCCTTGGAGTAGAGGAAGTCCCCCATCATGAGAGCGATGCCGTCGTGCCAGCGATGATTCACCGCGGCCTGGCCACGGCGCAAGGTCGCCTTGTCGACGACATCGTCGTGGATCAACGTCGCCGTGTGGATCATCTCCACGACGGCGCCGCCCAGGATGCCATGGGGATGGGCATCGCCGTAGGCTCTGGCGACAAGCAGGAGCAGCGTCGGGCGCAGGCGTTTGCCGGGCGCGCTCTGCAGGTGCTCCCAGACCTCGTCGATGAGTGGGACGCTGGTGGCCGCACAGCAGTGGCGCAGAAAATCCTCGACCTGGACCAGATCGTCCTGGACCAGGGCGCGAAAGTCCTGCTCATAGACGTTGAACCGCGCTTCCACGCCGTCACTCCGTCCCTCGACGTTCCTCCGCCACCACGTGGCACTGGTTTGGCGCCAGGAATGGCAGGGGCCGATGTGCGGGCACCTCGGGCAGCATACATGGCATGCTGAAGGCGCAACAACGTCGAATCGCGCCAGCCTCACCCGTCACACGAGGCCAGAGGCGCAAACCTCACGAATGATTTGCTTTGACGTCACGACGAGTGTGCTCTTTGCCGTCGAAGGTTAGAACCTTGCGGCGCTCGAAGACCGTGGTCTCGAGGTGCACCGGGCGTTTCCACAGGCGGAAGAGATTGCGCAGCGTGTCCTCGGCTTGCTCGAGCTTGAGATCGACACCCTCGTGGTCATGGCGCAACGCCAGTTCGCCGCGGTTGCGCGCGTTCCCATCCGCCACCAAGATGATCGGCTGGCCGAAGTTGGTGAGTTGGAAGAGCAGCTGCTGCTTGATCTTGTCGAACTCGCGGCTGTCGATGTGGAACATGTCGGTCTGCTTGTTGTAGGCATAGTGGAAGAGCTTCTGTTCGCGGCAGAAATCCTCAGTGAGAAACGCATCGATGAAGGTCACATCGTTGTAGAGCTTGCGCACCTCGAAGACCTTCTGCATCCCGAGCCCGGTTTTCTGATCCCATCTCCGCTTGGTCATGTAATCGTCGCACGCATCCCACTCCGGGCCGAACTGGCCGCGGTTCCAACGCTCCTCGAGGTTGCGGAACAGCTCCAGACCGAGCTTGTAGGGATTCAGCCCTCCCGGCGGCGTGAACACGGTGCCCGAGTGGTGGTCGGCGTAATCCACGACCTCGGAGGCATCGAGCAGGTCGCGCGTCATCATGCGCGAGTGCCAGAAGGTGGCCCAGCCTTCGTTCATGATCTTGGTCTGCGCCTGGGGCGCGAAATAGGTGGCCTCCTCCCGGACCATCGACAACACGTCCTGTTGCCAGCGCAAAAGCGGCGCGTGCTCGAGCAGGAATTGCAGCACGTCGCGGTCCGGGCTCGCGGGCAGCTTCTTGACTTCCTCGTGCTTCAGCCGCTGCTGCTGCCGCTGCTGCTCCAAGAACGTTTCGGGATTGATGTAGCGGTCCATGTAGCCCTTGGACTGCAGCCGGGGCACGGCGTGATCCGGCTGATCTTGCGCCTCCTCGAGCGGCGGCTTGGCGCGCTCGCGCCGGCGCACGTGGGGCGCGTGCATGTCGATCAGATTGTCGAGCGACTTGCAGGCATCGAGGAAACTTTCGACCTCCTCGGCGCCATATTTCTCCACGTACTTGCGCACCCGCGTGCCGTGGTTGGCCATGGCGTCGACCATCTTGCGGTTAGTGTGGCGAAACCAGGCGTTATTCTTGAAAAAATCCACGTGCGCGTAGACATGCGCCATCACCAGCTTCTGATCCACCGTCGTGTTGCATGCGAGTAAATAGGCGTAGGACGGGTCGTTGTTGATGACCAGCTCGTAGATCTTCTGCAGCCCATAGGCGTAGCCCTTGGACAGCTGGTCGTAATCCATGCCGAAAGACCAGTGCGGATAGCGGCTCGGGAAGCCGCCATACGCCGCGATCTCGTTCATCTGCGCGTAGTCGACGGTCTCGAACACGACATCGAAGAAATCGAGGCCATGGCCGCAGGCGATGGCGCGGATGTCTTCGGCGAGCCGCCCCAGATCGTGGGTCGTGAGACTCATCGGCCCTTCCCCAAAAAGTCCTTGATGGTGGCGTAGATGGCCTCGCGGTCCTTGATCTGCGCCGTCACCAGCACGTCGGTTTCGCGCAGTTCCTTCTCCAGATCCTTGATGAACTGGCCGCTGCCGTAAGGGCTCTCCACCTGGCCGTAGGCGAACAAGTTGACGCGCCCGAGGATGTCGTCGCGCAAGATGCGGACGCACTCCTTGGTGTCGCCACCGCCCCAATTGTCGCCGTCGGAAAAATGAAACGGATAGACGTTCCAATCGCTCACGGGGTAGTGACGTTCGAGGATTTCCTGACACAGCTTGTACGCGCTGGAGATCTTGGTGCCGCCGCTCTCGCGCGTGGAGTAGAAAGTCTTCTGGTCGACTTCGTAGGCGACGGCGTCGTGGATGATGTAGCGGCTCTCGAGGTGCTTGTACTGCGATCGCAGCCACGTATCGATCCAAAACGCCGTGGTGCGCACGATTTCCTTCTGCTCGTCGCCCATGGAACCCGACACGTCCATGATGTAGATGATGACGGCGTTGTTTTCCGGCAAGCGCACTTCGCGCCACGAACGATAGCGGCGGTCGGGCTGCAGTGGCACGACGATCGGATCGTTCGGGTCGTAAGTTCCGGACGCCATCTCGCGCTTCAGCGCTTCGCGAAACGAGCGGCGGAACACGCGCAACGATTCCGGACCGGACTGGCGGATGCCCACGTACTTGTCGCGGGTCGCGGTGACGTTCTTGTGCCCGCGCGGCCTGATGCGTGGCAGCTCCAGCTCCTCGCCGAGAAGCTTGGCGAGTTCGGCCAGCGGCACGTCCACTTCCATGACGTGCTGCCCGGCGGCGTCGCCGGCGCCGTTTTGGCCTTCCCCGGGCGCCTTGCCGATGGGAGCGCCGAGGTCGCCTTCGCCTTGTCCGACACCGCCGTTCTTGTTGCGCCCGTAACGGAAATGCGGGATCTCGATCTGCGGGATCGGAATGGAGACGAGATCCTTGCCCTTGCGGCCGATGAGCTCGCCGTGGGTGATGTACTTGCGCAGCTCGTGCTTGATCCGGCCGCGAACGATGCGGTCGAACTGGCTCTTGTCTTCTTCGATCTTGCGGACCATGCGCAACCCCGAACGCCACGGTCCGCCGCTTCGACAGCGGCCGACTCAGGAACCCTTGATGTCGCCGCGCGCGAAGATGCTGGCGACGAAGTTCAACACGTCGGTGGCGCAAACGTCGCAATACGAGTAGTTCTTGATCATGCGCGACTTGATGATGTCGATCTTCTCCTGCGTCTGCTTGTCGACGACGCGCGACACCAGGCTCGTGAGCTTGATCGAGTCCTTCTGGTCCTCGAACAGCTTGAGCTCCAGCGCCTTCTGCAACCGGGCGTTGGTGGTGTAGTCGAAGATCCGGCCCTCGAGCGCCAGCGCCCCGATGTAATTCATGATCTCGCTGCGGAAATCGTCCTTGCGGCTCTCGGGGATGTCGATCTTCTCCTCGACCGCGCGCATCAAACGCTCGTCCGGATCCTCGTCCTGGCCGGTGTATTTGTTGCGCACCCTTTCCTTCAACGTGTACGCCTTGACATGATCGATGTAGTTGGCGCACAGCCGCCGCACCGACTCCTCGTCGGCTGAAATCGCCCGCTGCACCTCGTTCTTGACCAGGTCCTCGTATTCGGCCTTGACCACCGCCAGCAGCTCGCGGTAGCGCTTGCGCTCTTCTTCGTTGGTGATCAACGAGTGATGTTGAAGACCGTTTTCGAGCTCGTTCATCACCATGAACGGGTTCACACACGTCTCGTCGGTGTGGACCACCAGGGCGTTGGAAACCTTATCCTGCACGTAGCGCGGCGAGATGCCCTGCAATCCTTCGCGTTCGGCCTCGTCGCGCAGCTCCTTGACGTTGTCCTCCGTAAAGCCGGGCAGGCTCTTGCCGTTGTAGAGCTTGAGCTTCTGCAACAGCGTCAGGCCGGCGTTTTTCGGCTCTTCCAGCCGGGTGAGAATGGCCCACATGGCCGCCATCTCGATCGTGTGTGGGGCGATCAGCTTTCCCTTGACCTTCTGGCGGTTGTAGTCCTTCTCGTAGATCTTGATTTAGTTCTTGAGCGTGGTGACGTAG
>CAZMNW010000042.1:0-73997 GCA_964567755.1 uncultured bacterium | reverse complement strand
GGACGGCGATGGAGTCGCGGAGAGCGGCGAGACGACAAAGAAGGCGATCGCCTGTGAGCACCGTGAACGGGATCGACGGCTGCTTCATTGCGGCCCGAATGCCGGTCACACGAATGGCGCTGGCTGCGCTCGCCGCGCGCGGGGCGGGAGAGCAAGCATCCGTAGAGGGTGCTGCAGCGCTGAGTGAACCCTGCGCGCGCAGCACGGCAGCGGGGGTTTCTGGCATCGCGATCTCCACACCCATGGTGACCCACCTGGGAGAACCGGACGTTGGGAGGAGGACGAACTGACTATAGATAAAGAAGAATCGAATGTCAAGAAATCGAATTTAATTTATCGTTTACAATTGAGCGGCGAACCTTGTCGCGGAACAACATCCATGCCATCCGCTTATGCGAATGCGTAGATGTGAACAACGTGTACAGTGCGATGGGAATCCCGTGCCTTGGGACATGACCGCGGGAAACGGATGCGCGCATGTGAACTGAGTTGACAGCGTGATCATGCGGATATGTGGATGTACAAAATCGCCCAGGGCTAATTGCGGACAGCTTGAGAGCGGGTACTGTGAACGTCGTTTGACGCCGGGAATCCCTTGGCGATGCGGAAGAGTGGCTCGATTCAGCCAAGCCCATTCGCAGGGGTGAGGCTGCGTCGTGGATGGTCGCGCCGGAGCGCCGAATCGAAGGCTGCGCGATCTAGACTGGTCAACTTTCTGGTGCGGACGACCCGATCGCCGCCGAGTCCGGTGTGATCCTGGTGGCGGTACTGTGAGGAGCATCCATCGGGTCCATGGCGTGCTAGACTCCTCCCTTTCCGCCCTGATGCCAGTGTGGCGTTGGTCGCGATGGAGGAACCGCATGCGACGAGTCATCCAAACGACGCAGGCTCCGGGAGCGATCGGCCCGTACAGCCAGGCCATCGTCGTCGAGCCATTCTTGTTCACGGCCGGACAGATCGGGCTCGATCCTGAAACCAGAAAGCTGGTGTCCGGCGGCATCGAGGCCGAGACACGCCAGGCGCTGCAGAACGTGCGCGCGATCGTCGAGGCCGCTGGTGGCAGTCTCGACGACGTGGTGAAAACGACGGTTTTTCTCACCACGATGGAAGATTTTGCGGCGATGAATCGAGTCTACGCTGAGTTTTTTCCGCAGCGGCCGCCGGCACGCAGCACGGTGGCGGTGGCCGGGTTGCCAGTCGGCGCGTGTGTCGAGATCGAAGCCCTCGCGCGCTGGAGTTGAACCGTCGCTTGCCCCAGCAGTCCCGAGTTCCCTACCATGGCCGGTCGGTGTGCGGGTGTCTCGCAGCCGGGTGCAATGGCCTGCGCACGGGAGTGGATAGGTCCTGGTGGGCCTCGAGGGCTTCAAACCCTTTGTCGGGTGCTAAAACCATCCGAGGTGGGTTCGATTCCCACACATTCCCGCCATTCTCCGAGCACGGGTGCGGATTCTGCGCGTGCGGGGTCTGCGGGTGTGGCTGAGGTGAGTGTGGCCGCGGTGAGGCGACAGGCAGTCGGTGTTCTGCTCGGGTTGTTGCTGGCGTCGTCGGTCGCGGCGGCCGGCATGGAACTCACGCCGCAGGCACGGCAGCCGGGGGAGCAACTCGCACTGCGCGATTGGTTCGGCAGGCCGGAGGTGGAACGTGGGCCGCAGCCGTGGCAGCGTGACAAGAACCCGACGGTGGCGATGGTAAGCTCGTTCCTCCTTCCGGGGCTCGGGCAGCTGTACAACGAGCGCGAGTTTTGGTCGCTGGTGGCCGCAAGCGTGCACTTCTACTTCATCGGCGACATCATCGTGCAGGCGAGGCTCGCGAACCGTTACGAAACGCTCATGAACGTGCCCGTGGACCCGATGGACCCAATTGCAGTGGCGGCACAACAGGAGGCGGAGGCGCTATTCTTGCTCTACCGTGACAACCGCATCCAGAGCACCTGGTTGTTGGGGTTGACGCTGCTGCTGAGCGGCCTGCAGTCCTACGTCGACGCGCACCTTTTCGATTTCGACGCCGACGCGCCGCTGCAACTCGAGCCGAGCTTCGGTTCGGTGCAAGGGGGCGCACTGCGCCTGCGCTTCTGATCGAGCAACGAGAGTGGCGGGCCTGCGTCCCTCGTGCGAGCAGGCGACTGCGCCCGCATTTCGTCCCCGGACCTGGAGATTCGAGCCGCCGCATGGACCAACAGCACATCCGCAACTTCTGCATCATCGCGCACATCGATCACGGCAAATCGACGCTGGCCGATCGGCTGTTGGAAAGTACGCGCACGCTGACATCGAAACAGATGCAAGCGCAGGTCCTCGATTCCATGGACCTGGAGCGCGAGCGCGGCATCACGATCAAGAGCCACGCCGTGCGCATGCAGTATCGCGCTCAGGACGGCACGGATCTGGTGCTCAACTTGATCGACACTCCAGGTCACGTGGACTTCTCGTACGAGGTCTCGCGCAGCCTGGCGGCCTGCGAAGGCGCCATCCTGCTCGTCGACGCGTCGCAGGGGGTCGAAGCGCAGACGCTCGCCAACCTGTACCTGGCCCTCGATCAGGGCCTGGCGCTCGTGCCGGTGGTGAACAAAGTGGACTTGCCGGGAGCCCTCACCGATGAGGTCATCCATCAGATCGTGGAAGTGCTCGGCTGCCTGCCGGAAGAGGTGTTGCGCGTTTCGGCCAAGACCGGCCTCGGGGTCGATTCACTGCTCGAGGCCATCGTCGCCCGCGTGCCGCCGCCGCAAGGCGATTTGGCAGCCCCGTTGCGCGCGCTGATCTTCGATTCGCTCTTCGATCAGTTCGTTGGCGCCATCGCCTACGTGCGCGTGCGACACGGCGTGTTGCGTCAGGGCGATAAAATCCGTTTCATGTCGTCGGGGCTCGAGTTCGAAGCGCTGGAAGTGGGCCATCTGCGACTCGATCGCATCCCGTGCAAGACGCTCGCGGCCGGTGAGGTCGGTTACGTCGTCCCCGGGGCGAAGAATGTCGCCGACACGCGCGTTGGCGATACGATCACCACGATGACACACGGCGCCACGGAGGCGCTCGCGGGGTATCGCGAGGTCAAGCCGATGGTGTACAGCGGTCTATATCCCATGGATTCCGAGAATTACGTCGAGCTGCGCGAGTCGCTGGAGAAACTGAAGTTGAACGACTCCGCATTGCAGTTCGAAGCCGAGTCCTCGGCGGCGCTGGGCTTTGGGTTCCGCTGCGGGTTCTTGGGACTGCTGCACATGGAAATCGTGCAAGAGCGACTGGAACGCGAGTACGGCATGCGTTTGATCTGCACCACGCCCAACGTGGAGTATGAAGTCGTCAACACCAAAGGCGAGCGCTTGGGTGTGGCCAACCCGGCGCACATGCCGCCGACGCAGGAGATCGAGCGCGTCGAGGAGCCATTCGTCCGCGCCGAGATCATCCTGCCCGCGGGTTTCCTGGGCCCGGTGATGCAGCTGGCGCAGGAACGCCGTGGCGTGCACCGGGGTATGCACTACCTGGACCGGGAGCGGGTCGAGCTGGTCTACGAGCTGCCGCTCGCCGAGATCCTCTTCGACTTCTACGACAAGCTGAAGTCGCTGAGCCGAGGCTACGCCAGCTTCGACTACACGTTCGTGGAGCATCGCCCGGGGGATCTGGTGAAGCTGGACATCGTGCTCAACGGCGACCGTGTGGACGCCCTTTCGGTCATTCTGCACCGCGACAAGGCATACGCCTGGGGGCGGGAAATGGCGCAGAAGCTGAAAGAGCTCATCCCGCGCCAGCTGTTCGAGGTCGTTGTCCAGGCGTGCATCGGGTCTCGGGCGATCGCGCGCACGTCGATCCCGGCGCTGCGCAAGAACGTCACCGCCAAATGCTATGGCGGCGACGTCAGCCGCAAGCGCAAGCTGCTGGAGAAACAGCGCGAAGGCAAGCGACGGATGAAGCGCGTGGGCAATGTCGAGGTACCCCAGGAGGCCTTCCTGGCGGTGCTGCGCCTGCGGTAACCTGGAACTCAAGGGCCGGGGCGTGCCCGGAAGAAGCGGAGCCGGCGTGGCGCGATCCGACAAGACGATCAAGACAATCCAGCCGCAACAGGCGGCACAAGCGCTGCAACCAGGGGCGGCCTCGGCGGCTGCGGCGCAGCGCGCGCCGCGCACGCGCTCGAAGTGGCGCGAAGGGTTCGAGGCCATCGTCGTGGCGTTCGCGCTGGCGCTCTTCTTCCGCCAGTTTCTGGTGCAGGCGTTCCGCATCCCCTCGAGCTCGATGGAAAGTACCTTGCTCATCGGCGATTTCCTCTTCGTCAACAAGTTCCTCTATGGCGCGCAGGTCCCGTTCACGTCCTGGCGGCTGCCGGCGCTCCGTCAGCCCAAGGCCGGCGACATCATCGTGTTCAAGTCTCCGACCGACGGGCGTGATTTCATCAAGCGTTGCGTCGCAGTGGCGGGGGACACGCTCGAGGTCCGCGGCAAAGTGCTGTATGTCAACGGTCGCAAGCGCGACGAACCCTTCACCCAGCACACCGATCGCGGCGTGTTGCTGCCTTCACAGGCGCCACGCGACTACATGGGGCCCCTCGTCATCCCGGAAGGGCGCATCTTCATGATGGGAGACAATCGCGACAACTCGCACGACAGCCGCTTCTGGGGCGCGCTCGAGGTGTCGAGGGTGCGCGGCAAGGCCATGTTCATTTACTTCTCGGTCGACACGCACCAGGCTCCATTCCTGCGCCTCACGCGCATCGGCGATCTCATCCGCTGAGGACTCATGGCCCGTGTCGCCAAGAGCGGCTGCGACTTCGGCGTCTACGTCCACGTGCCGTTCTGTCACGTGCAATGCCCCTATTGCACCTTTTTCACTGTGCCGCGACCGGAACGAGTCGTGGCGTTCGCACGCTTCCTCGACGCCGTGCGGCACGAATGGCGCCTGCGCGTCGCGCGCAGGCTGCAACGCGGCGATCGCTTGCGCACGCTCTACCTCGGCGGCGGCACACCGAGCGACGTGCCGACACGGCTTCTCGAGGCCTTCCTGGTCGAACTGGCCGCGGACTTGCCGCAGGGTCTCGCGGATCTCGACGAGGTCACCGTCGAATGCAATCCCGAAACGGCGCATGCCGAGACGCTGGAGGCGCTGCATGCCTGCGGCGTGAACCGGATCAGCCTCGGTGTGCAGGCGCTGCATGCGGGCGATCTGCGCCGGCTGGGCCGGGCGTCGACGCTGCGCCAGGTCGAGGATGCTCTCGACTGTGTGGCGCGACAGTTCGACAACTGGAGCGCCGACTTGATTCTTGGAATTCCGGATTCCAACCGCCGCCGGCTCGTGCATGTGCTCGAGTCGTTGCACGTGCATGCGGCGCCGCACGTCTCCTTCTATTGTCTCGAAATGCCGGCGGCGCGCGCCCGCTTGCTGGGAGGCGTACCATGGTCGGAGCGGCGCGTCGCATCGGCCTACGAGTTCGTGTCGGCATGGCTGCAGAAAAAAGGGTACGAGCATTACGAAATCTCGAGCGCGGCGTTGCCGGGCAGGCGAGCGCGCCACAATGCGGCCTACTGGAGTCGGCGCGAGTACGTCGGCCTCGGGCCCGGTGCACACTCGCAGTCGGCGGGTGGGCGTCGAGCCAACCGGCCGGACCTGGAGGTCTACCTGCGGGCGCTCGAGGCCGGACAGGAGCCACCCGCCTGGCAGGAACGGCTTTCGCCTGCCTCGATCTGGCGCGAGGAGGTGCTCCTGGGGCTCCGGCAGCGCGAGGGGATCGAGCTCCGGCACCGGGACCTCATAAGCGCCCGCCCGCTCCTCGAGCGCCTGAGGCGCCGCGGGCTCTGCACGCTCGTTGATACCCGCCTGGGGCTTACCCCAAAAGGGTGGATGGTCTCGGATTCTATTGTTTTGCAACTGTTTACAGAACTCGAACCGGTCCAGGACCGAGTTGACAAGCTTCCGCCCACGTCGCTACATTCGGTCTAGCAGTCGCCACTGGAGAGTGCTAACTCCGAGGTTCCAGATGCAACTCAGCGATCGAGAACGCGCCGTACTGACAGTCTTGGTCGAACTTTTCGTCCGCGATGCAGGCGCCGTGAGCTCCGGCCACATCCAGGACGAACTCGGGCTCGGGGTCTCGAGCGCCACGATTCGCGGCGTACTGCAGCGCCTGGAAGAAAAGGGACTCGTGCACCAGCCGCATACGTCGGCAGGCCGCGTGCCGACGCGCGATGGCTATCGCGTGTACGTCGAGACGCACTGCCGTCCGGCACGTTTGCCCGGAAGCATGGTGCGTCGCATCCACGACGAGCTGGCGCTCGGTTGGACCGGACACTCGGTGCAGGAAGTCCTCACACGTGTCTCGCACTTGCTGGCGGCGCTGTCGAACAATGTCGGCATCGGCATCGCGGTGGAGGAACATCCGAGTGCTCGGGTGCAGCGAATCGAGATGGTGCAGCTCGAGCACGATCGGTTGCTCGTCGTCGTCACCCTCGATGACGGGATGGTCCGCACCTGCATGTTGCCGCTCGCGCGCCGCTATCCCGCCCTGACGTTGGATCGCGCAGCGCACATGCTGAACGAGATCGTCGTCGGTTGCTCGCTTGCCGACGCGCGCCGGCGTTTGGATGCGGCGCTCGCCCAACGGGCAGGCGATGCCGGCGACATCGCCCGCGCCGTGGCGCGCGAGAAGGATCGGGTTTTCGAGGAGCGCGTGACGCCGACGGTGCGTCTCGAGGGCGCAACCCAGATCATCGGGCAACCCGAATTCCAGGATCCCGAGAACCTGCGTTTGCTGGTGAAGATCCTCGATCACCCGGAGAATCTCGGGACCATGCTGCGCGAGCATCGCATCGGCAGCCCCACCATCACCATCGGGGTCGCGACGGGTCATGAGGAACTGCCGTTCAGCCTGGTGTCTGCCGGTTGCCAGATTGGTGGCTGGGACGGGCACGTCGGCATCCTAGGGCCGATGCGGATGCGTTACGCTGTCGCCCTGGCGCTGGTGAAGAGCGTGGCGGAGGCACTGCGCAGTACCGACGAGGCCCGGCCGCTCGCCGACGAGCCACGCCCCCTCGGCGACGAGGCGCGCCCGTCCGCCGACGGAGGTGCGAGTGAGCGAGCTTGAGTCGCCGCGCACGGCGCCCACCGCGGCGTCCGCGGACGAGGCACCGATCGACGAGCCGCTGCAGAGCACGGAGCAAGCCGCAGATCTGCCGCCGGTCGACGAATCGACCGAGCTGCAGAGGCTGCAGCGGGAACACGACGCGCTGGTGCACGAACGTCAAGAGTTGTACGAACGCTACCTGCGTCTCGCGGCCGAGTTCGACAACTTCAGGAAACGCAACGACCGCGAGTGGCAGGACCAGCGCCGGCGCGCGGCATCCGAGGTGCTGCGCGCGGTGCTCGACATTGCGGACAGCCTCGAGCGTGCACTGCAATCGCGCGTCGACGAAAGCCAGGGGCTGCGGGCCGGCATCGAGCTCATCGGGCAACAGTTGCAAGCGTTGTTGCAGCGCTTCGGTCTCGAACGGATCGACGCCAAGGGGTTGCCCTTCGACCCCGCGCGACACGAGGCAATGCTGGTCGTCGACGCCGAAGGCTGCGAAACGCAGCATGTGGTGGATGTGGTACAGAACGGGTACACCCTGCATGGGGAGATCTTGCGGCCGGCGCGTGTCACTGTGTCGCGCTGATCCGCAGCGCACGGGGCGCGAAAGCCCCCGGGACATGAATGCGTGATTCGCCGCGGCCACGGAAAAGCTGCGGAGGAGGAGAACGATGGGACGAGTCATTGGAATCGATCTCGGGACGACGAATTCTTGCGTCGCCGTCATGGAAGGCGGACAGCCGGTCGTCATCCCCAACCCCGAGGGCATGCGGACGACGCCGTCCGTGGTCGGCTTCACCAAGGCCGGCGAGCGCCTCGTCGGGCTCGTGGCGAAAAGGCAAGCCATCACCAACCCAGAGAACACGGTGTTTTCGGTCAAGCGCCTGATGGGACGGCGCATCGATGAAGTGCAGGAGGAAACCAAGCGCCTGCCGTACAAGGCGGTGAGCGGCGAGGGCAACAACGCCGCCGTCGAAATCCACGGCCAGGTGTACACGCCGCAACAGATTTCCGCTTTCATCCTGCAGGCGATGCGTGACGCGGCCGAAGCCTATCTCGGCGAGAAGGTGACCGAAGCCGTCATCACCGTGCCGGCGTACTTCAACGATCAGCAGCGCCAGGCGACGCGGGATGCCGGCCGCATCGCCGGTCTCGAGGTCAAGCGCATCGTCAACGAACCGACGGCAGCGGCGCTCGCCTACGGGCTTGAGAAGAAGAAGGAGCAAACGATTGCCGTGTTCGACTTGGGCGGCGGCACCTTCGATATTTCCATTCTCGATCTCGGCGAGGGTGTGTTCGAGGTCAAGTCCACCAACGGCGACACACACTTGGGCGGCGACGATTTCGATCATCGCCTGATGGAGTACATCGCCGACGAGTTCCGCAAGCAGAACGGCATCGACCTGCGCCAGGACAAGATGGCGTTGCAGCGCCTCAAGGAGGCCGCCGAGAAGGCCAAGATGGAGCTCTCGACCGTGCTCGAGACCAACATCAACCTGCCCTTCATCACCGCCGATGCAACAGGCGCCAAGCACTTGGACCTGACGCTCACGCGTTCGAAGCTGGAGCAGCTGACCGCCGAGTTGGTGGAACGCACGATTCGGCCGTGCCGGCAAGCGCTCGCCGACGCCAAGCTCGACACCAAGGAGATCGACGAGGTGATCCTGGTGGGTGGGGCGACGCGCATGCCCGCGGTGCAGGAAGCCGTGCGGCGCTTGTTCGGGCGCGAACCGCACAAGGGCGTCAATCCCGACGAAGTCGTGGCGCTCGGGGCCGCGATCCAGGCCGCCGTGCTTACCGGTGAGACGAAGGAAGTTCTGCTTCTCGACGTGACACCGCTGTCGCTCGGGATCGAGACGCTGGGCGGAGTGATGACCACTCTCATCCCGCGCAATACCACCATCCCGACGCGCAAGAGCGAGATGTTCTCGACCGCTTCCGACAGTCAGCCGGCGGTGAACGTGCACGTGCTGCAGGGCGAGCGGCCGATGTCGGGCGACAACCGCACGCTCGGCAAGTTCGACCTCACCGACATTCCGGCGGCACCGCGCGGCGTGCCGCGCATCGAGGTCACTTTCGACATCGACGCCAACGGCATCGTGCACGTGTCGGCCAAGGATCTCGGCACCGGCAAGGAGCAACGCATCCTCATCCAGAACCCCGGCGGGCTGAGCGAGGTCGAGATCCAGCGCATGGTCAAGGACGCCGAAGCGCACAAGGACGCCGACCAGCGCCGGCGCGAGGTCGTGGAAGTGCGCAACGAGGCCGATGCGCGCGTTCACGAGACCGAGAAATCGTTGCGCGAGTACGGCGAGCGCTTGTCCGCCGACACACGTCGCGACATCGAGACCAGCTTGGAAGATCTGAAACGGCTGCGCAGCGGCGAGGATGCAGCCGCGATTCGGGCTGCGATCGAGAAGCTCATGGCGCAGGCGCACAAGCTCGCCGAAGAGATCTACAAGGCCAGCGCGCAAGGCGCCGGCGCCGGCGCTGCCGGCGCGGGAGCCGGGCCGGAGCGCCAAGGTCCCACGGGCGGGGGTGGCCCGGGCGCCGACGGCACGGTCGAGGCCGAATATGAGGTGGTCGACGAGGACAAGGACAGTCGTAAGGATCGATGACGAAACCCGATTATTACGAGCAGCTCGGCGTGCAGAAGGATGCAGGTGCCGAGGACATCAAGAAGGCCTATCGGCGCCTGGCGTTGAAGTATCACCCGGATCGCAATCCGGGCGATGCTGCCGCGGAGGCGCAGTTCAAGTCCGTCACCGAGGCCTATCAAGTGCTCTCGGACGGCGACAAGCGCGCCGCCTACGATCGCTACGGGGAAGCCGGTCTCAAAGGACCGCACGGGTATGCCGACGTCAGCGATGCATTGCGTGACTTCATGCGCAACTTCGGCGGTTTCGGCAACGCCTTCGAGGATCTCTTCGAGTTCGGATCGACGACGACGGCGCGTCGCGGTGCGCGACAAGGCCGCAACCTGCAGGCGCGCGTCAGTCTCACGTTGCAGGAGATCGCGCACGGCACGACCAAGAAGCTGCGCATTCGGCACCTGGTGCGTTGCAGCAGCTGCAGCGGCTCGGGCGCGCGCGAGGGCGGATCCCAGAGCCCGTGCCGCGACTGCGGCGGCCGCGGCCAGGTGCAGCGTGTCACGCGCAGCTTCCTCGGCAACATGATGACGGTCACCGAGTGCTCGACGTGCAGCGGGCGCGGCCAGGTGATCGGCGATCCTTGCACCCAGTGCAGGGGCGAAGGCCTCGAGAACACCGACGAGACGTTTTCGGTGCGCGTGCCCGCCGGTGTGGCCACCGGCAATTACATTCCGCTGCGCGGGCAAGGCGATGCCGGGCCGAACGGCGGCCCGCCCGGGGACGTCTACGTCGTCATCGATGAGAAAGAAGATCCGTTGTTCCAGCGCCTCGGCGACGACGTCATCACCGATGTGTTCGTCACCTATTCGCAGGCGGTGCTCGGCGCCAAGATCGAAGTTCCAACCTTGGATGGCAAGGCCATGCTCACCATTCCAGCCGGCACACAATCGCATCGCATCTTCCGCTTGCGCGACAAGGGCATCGGCCACCTGCACGGATCCAGTCGCGGCGATCAGCTCGTGCGCGTCATCGTGCACACGCCGGAAACCTCGTCGAAGGAAGAACGCAAGCTCCTCGAAGAACTGCAGAGCCTGCAAGGCAGCAGCGTTCCCACGCCACGCAAGGGCAGCTACGGCGTCGAGCAGTAAAAGCGTTGCAGTGACCGCGCGATGGCTGTTTTCCCGGACGCATCGCGGCGGACGCGAGCTCTCAATTCTGGTCATCGCGTTCGCGGAGCGCCCACCGCGGAAACGCCTGATCTCTGCCAGACCGGCGACTCGACGTGAGCGCAGGATGTATGAAAAAGGCGAGCCGCAAGCGACGTCCCTCCGATCGCGACACGATGCGGCCCGAGTACGATTTTTCGCAAGGTGTCCGTGGCGCCACTGCAAGACGGTACGCCGAGGGAACAAACGTGGTCATCATCGACCCAGATCTCCTCGATGTCTTCCCGGACAGCACCACGGTCAATGAAACACTGCGTGCCCTCGCTCCGGTCATGCGCAAGCGCCGCGCGGGACGTCGCACTCGCTCTGCGTAACCGACTGCTGCACCAGTCGAGCGCCACCGATGGGTAGCGGCAAACCTGCGTTCGGCGCTGGCTGGTGAGCACGAGTCGTTAGGCGGAGGTGCTGCAGAGGATGGGCATGGTTCAAGCCGGATGCTGAGACCCGACAAAGTGTGATGACAGAGCTCGGCGCTCGAACCGAGAATTCGGCTCGATTTGAACAGCGGCCACCACTCCCGATGAGGCTTCCAGACTCGATGCAGTGCGGGCGCGCGCGGCGCTGCGGCTCGTGCTTGACGCTTGCCGGGGTGCGACCATAGGGTTGAATGTTTTCTGGGACTCGCCCTGAGGGGGATCGAGTGGCTGCTCTCCTCGAACGCTTGAACGCCGATCTCAAGGACGCGATGCGTGCGCGCGATGCCGAGCGCACCAGCGTGTTGCGCATGTTGTTGGCGCGCGTCAAGGAGAAGCAGGTCGCGGGCGACACACGCGCCGTGCTCACGGACGAGCAAGTCGAGCAGCTGTTCGCTGCGTTCGCCAAACAACGCCGCGAATCGGCCGAGGCCTTCGCGCAGGTCGGGCGCATGGATCTGCACGACAAAGAGATGCGCGAGCAGAAGATCGTCCTCGGCTACCTGCCGGAGCCCATGGGCGAAGCCGAGGTGCGTACGATCGTGCAGGAGGTCATCGCCCAGACCGGCGCCAGCACGCCGCGCGACCTGGGGCGCGTGATGGGGGCGGCGATGCAACGCCTGCGTGGTCGCGCCGACGGCGGTCAGGTGCAGGCGCTGGTGCGGGAGCTCTTGGGCGCCTGAGCGCGGCGGGAGCCGCGGCACCGGGTGGCGAGAGCGGACGAAATCATGGGAGGTGCGGGGTGGTCTGGGTGGATTGGGTGATTCTCGGCGCTTTCGTCATCGCGGCGGTCTTCGGCTTTCGCCGCGGGCTGTTGCGCCAGGTCGTCGAGCTTGCGGGACTTTTCTTCGGCGTCCTGTTGGCGCTCTATTTGACCGGTGGCTTGGTGCAGGATTACGCCGGCCCGGCGGCCGACTGGCGCATCACGCCGCCGCTCGTGTTCCTGGTCATCGTCGTCGTCAGCATGCTCGTCGCCTCGGTCGTGGGCAAAGTGGCGAGCGAAGTCGTGCAGGTCACGTTCTTCGGTTGGTTCGATCAGGTGGGCGGCGCACTCGCAGGCATCGGGAAAGGCGCGCTGTGGCTGAGCATCTTGATCACGACGATGCTGCACCTCGGCGTGAGCCCGGCGCTCGACGCCAAGCTGACGGAGTCGAAGCTGGGTCCGCCGCTCGCGAGCCTGCTGCCGGCGGCGTTCGAGATCGTGCAGAACTACGCCAAGGACGTGGAACTGCGCGAGCCCTTCCAGGCGGCGAGGCGCTGACTGCGGGCGGAACGGCTGGCGCTTCTGGCGGCGGATTCGTGCCGTCGCCGTGCGCGCTCGATCCCGACGGCCACGCACGGCGCGTCCTCGAATTCGACAAACTCATCGACCTCATCGTGCGCGAGGCACGCACGCCGGGCGGCGCCGATCTCTTGCGCGCCCTCGTTCCGAGCAGCGAACGCGCGGAGGTCGCGCGGCGCCAGAAGCTGCTCGGTGAAGTCCGTGGAGTGTTGGCCGAAGGCGTCCAAGCCTGGCCACTCGACGGTGTGCACGATCTGCGGCCGTGGCTGGATCGGGCCCGCGTCGCCGGCAGTCACCTCGAGCCGCTCGAGCTGCGCCGCGTGGCGCAGACGCTTGCCGTATGCACGTCCATGCGGCGTTTCCTCGACACGCATGCCGCACGTTTGCCGTTGCTGCACGCGCGCACGCAACCTCTCGTCGCACACACCGAGCTGACATTGGCCATCGAACGCGCCGTGCTCGAGAACGGCGAGGTCGCCGACCATGCGTCGCCGGAGCTGGCGCGCATTCGGCGCCGGCTGGTGACGCAGCGCCAAGCCGTGTTGCGCACCTTGGAGGCGCATTTGGGGCGCGGCAAGCCCGATGCCGAGACCTACGTGACGATGCGTGGCGAGCGCTACGTCATTCCGGTGCGGGCCGACGCGGCCGCGGCGCGTGGCATCGTCCACGATCGCTCGGCCACGGGGACGACACTGTTCGTCGAACCGCTCGACGTCGTCGACGGCAACAATGAATTGCAAGGCTTGCGCGACGGCGAAGGCCGCGAGGTGTTGCGCATCCTGCAAGATCTGACGCGCGGTCTCGGCGCCGAGAGCGACGAGGTGGAACGCAGTCTCGACGCCTTGGAGTTCGTCGATGCACAGCACGCCGCCGCATGCGCCGCCGCATCGATGCGTGCCGCATCGCCGCAACTCGGGGCCGCGTTGCGCCTGCGCGCCGCGCGCCATCCATTGTTGGAAGCACGCTTGGCGACACAGGCGCGCGCGGTTGTGCCTCTCGATCTCGCATTCGGCGATGTCGGCGCGCTGGTGATCACCGGCCCCAATACCGGCGGCAAGACGGTCGCGCTCAAGACCGTCGGCTTGCTGGTGCTCATGCACCAAACGGGATTGCAATTACCGTTGCATCCGGATTCGGAGCTGCCGGTGTTCGAGCGCCTCGTGGCCGACATCGGCGACGAGCAGTCGATCGAGGCCGCCGAAAGCACTTTCAGCTCGCATTTGCGCCATGTGCGCGGCGCCATCGAGGCCGCGGGCGCGGGGCTCTTGGCGCTGCTCGACGAGTTCATGGCCGGCACCGATCCGGAAGAAGGCGCGGCGATGGCGAAGGTGGTGCTGCGCCGACTGGTGCAACGCGGGGCGACGACGCTGGTTACGACGCACCTCGGCGCGCTCAAGCTGTTCGCGCACGCGGAGCCAGGGATCGGCAACGCGTCGATGGTGTTCGATGCGACCAGCGGCACACCACTCTTTCGCCTGCAACCGGGAGTGCCCGGGAGCAGCAACGCGCTGGCGACGGCGGAACGCCTAGGCTTCGATCCCGACCTCGTCGCTGCCGCTCGCGAGGAACGCGGCGACAACGCCGCGCGCATCGAGGAAGTGTTGCGCAGTCTCGAAGCCGAGCGTTTGAGGTTCGAGGCTGCGCGCGCGTTGGCGGAAACCGAAGTCACGGAGGCGCGCCGGGTGCGTGAAGAAGCGGCAACGCAGTTGGCGCAGGTCGCGCACCAACGTGCCACGCATCTAGCGCAGGCACGCCGGGATGTGACCGCGATTGTCGACGAAGCCCGCTCCCGCGTCGAAGCCACGATTCGTTCGCTGCGCGAAGCGCAAGCGAGCCGCGAAGCCATCCGCGCGGCCAAGGACGAGCTCGATGCCTTGGCGGAGAGCGTGAGCGCGGTCGAGGCGGGTCCGGTCCCTGTCCTCGACGGCGAGCCGCGACCTGGCGACCTGGTCTGGATCCGGCCCCTCGGTCGCGAGGGCCGAATGGAGGAGATCCAAGGAGACGATCGCGCCCGTGTGCGCTATGGACCGGCGGTCGTCACCGTTCCTATGCGTGATCTGGAGTTGCGCGCCCGCGCCGTCGACACACCACCGGAACCCGCTCGCGGCGGCTACCAAGTGCAGGACACGAACCCGAGCGCGGCGCTCGAGATCGACCTCCGTGGCTTCGATCGGCCCGAAGCACTCGGCGCCATGGATCAGTTCCTCGACCGCGCCGTGCTCCAGGGCCTTCCCTCGGTGCGAATCGTGCACGGGAAGGGGACGGGTGTTCTGCGCCGCACCATCCAGGGGTACCTGGCCTCCCATCCTGCCGTCGCCTCGCATCGCCTCGGCGAGCACGGCGAGGGTGGCAGCGGTGTTACCATCGCCAAGCTGCACTAGATTTGTGTGGGGCTCCGGTCCACCGCCGCCGCGATGAGCTTCGCTTCGGCGGACGCTCGCCTCCGCACCTCGTGTGCTCCGGGTCGCTCGGCACGTGGCCGGCTCCGGCATCCCTGCCTCCGCTCGGCCACGTGACGCCGCCGAAGCGAAGCTCATCGCGGCGGCTGCGGCGTTCGTACAGAGAGGGATCGATGTCCAACGTGAGGCGAGGGCGGCTGTCGAGCGACGTCATCGAGAGCGTGCGCGTGGCGACAGACATCGTCGAGCTCGTGAGCCAGTACGTCAACCTGAAGCGCTCCGGCAACAGTCTCAAGGGCCTGTGCCCGTTCCATGGTGAAAAGACACCGAGCTTTTTCGTTCGGCAAGACCGTCAGATGTATTACTGCTTCGGCTGCCAGCGCGGGGGCGATCCCTTTCGCTTCGTGATGGAGCACGATGGCGTGAGCTTCACCGAGGCCGTGCGACTCCTGGGACAACGTGCCGGGATCGTGGTCGAGACGAGCAGCGACGACAGCGGGAACGACGGGCTCTACGCAGTGGCCGAGGCCGCGGCCCGATTCTTCACCGAAACACTGCACGGTCCGGCGGGCGAAAGAGTCCGCACCTACCTCGCGCAGCGCGGCATCACGCGCTCGACAGCCGACCGGTTTCGGCTGGGCGCTGCACCCGCCGCCTGGGATCGGCTGAGCCTGGCGCTCCGCGGCGACGGGGTCACGGACGAAACGCTGGTACAACTCGGACTCGCGGCGCGTCGAAATCGCGGCGAAGGCGTTTACGACGTCTTTCGTGACCGCCTCATCTTCCCGATCTTGTCGCTCTCCGGGCGGGTCATCGGGTTCGGCGGCCGCATCCTCCCCGGGCCCGAAACTGGCGATGCCCCCAAGTATCTGAACTCGGTCGACTCGCCGATCTACCACAAGGGCAAGGTTCTATACGGCCTCGCCGAGGCCAGGGCCGCCATTCGGCGGGCCGATTCGGCGATTATAACCGAGGGGTACATGGACTCCTTGAGCCTCACCCAGGCCGGGGTCGAGCACGTGGTGGCCGCCTGCGGGACGGCCTTCTCCGCTGCCCAAGCTGCTCTCTTGCATCGATATAGCCACCGGGCTTATATACTTGGAGACAGCGACTCTGCGGGTCGCCGGGCAGCAGTGCGGGCGGCAGGTCTTCTCCTCGAACACGGGTTTTTGGTGCACATCGTCGAGCTCCCCTCGGGGTACGACCCCGATTCATTCGTGCGCGAGCACGGCGGAGCCGCGATGGCCACCCGAGTCCGCGAGGCGGCAGGCTATATCGCCTACATGAAATTGCTCGTCGATCGGCGCGCGGGCGCGCTTGCGGTCAAGGAGCGAGTGGTGCGGCATCTTCTCGCCGATCTGGGCCGTGTCTCCGATCCCGTGCTGCAGGAACTCTATGCCAAGGAGTTGAGTCGCAGCTTCGGTCTCTCCGAGACGACGGTGGCAGCGGGCCTGGTGAAGAAAAAGACATCCGGCGCGACGGTCCCGGAGGTGTCGACACGGACAGTCGACGCCGATCCTGCCTCCGTTGCGGTGCGCCAAGCGCGGCGCGGATTATTGCGTTTGGGCCTGGCGAACGGCGCGGATGCGGCGCCGGTCATGAGCGAGCTCGAGGCGGAAGATTTCGGTGCCGGGTTGGAGCGACGGCTGTTCGAGGCGATCGAAACCGCGGGCCCGGATGGCCACTGGCGCGACCACGCGGCAGACCGTGATACCGATTCCCTCGGCAGCGAGTTGGAATTCGAGGGATCGCCGCCTGGGGATCCCGAACTGCTGTTGCGTGATTATCGAGCCACGCTGCTCGCGGCGCGTCTCGACAAGACCGGAGCGGATCTGCGCCGTCGCCTGGCGGAAGCCGAGGCGCGCGGCGACCAAGAAGCCGCAGGTCGTTTACTGGCAGAGAAAAGCATCCTGGCCCGAGACCGGAGCGAGCTGCGACGTCCGCCGACTTCGTCCTGATCCTTGGAGAATGCATTGACCACGCGCAAAACGAGCGAACAGAAAACGGCGCGCGAGCCGAAAGCGGACATGGCCACGAAGGCAACGAAGGCAACGAAAACAACGAAAACAACGAAGACAACGAAGACAACGAAGTCAACGAAGTCAACGAAAAGGGCCGACCGCAAGGCCGATGTGATCCTCGATCCAAAGCTCGCGAAGATCGTCGGCGAGCTCCGGCGGCGGCACACCGACCGCGGCTACGTGCTGCACGACGACATCAACGAGCTTCTCGAAGACGACTTCGATCTGGAAAATCTCGACTCCATCTATACCGAGCTGACGCGATTGTCGATCAGTTTCTACGACTCCGAAGAAGTCGCGCGCGAGAAGATGAAGCTGCAGGACAAGCGCAAGGAACGGCTGAAGAAGGAACAACAGGTCAAGGCCACGATTCGCTACGACGATCCCATTCGCATGTACCTGCGCGAGATGGGGCGCGTGCCGCTGCTGGATCGTCAGGGCGAAATCGACATCGCCAAACGCATCGAGAGCGGCCAGCACCAGGTGTTGGAGACGGTGTTCTCCACCACTGCGTCGCTGCGCAAGCTGCGCGACCTGGTGAAGTTGCTGGAGAACCAGGAGCTGCGCCTCGACGAGTTCCTGCAGCTCGAGATCCGCAACGCCACGACGCCCGGAGGAATTCGCAAGGAAGTCCTGCGCCTCAACCGACAGGCCAAGAGCATCGAGTCGCTGCGCGGCGAGATTCTGGTCTTGCGTGGCAAAGTTGGGACGCGCGAGTACGAGGAAAAGCACAAGGTCGTCGACAAGCAGATCGCGTTGCGCGCCGACAAGCTGAAGCGCGAGATTCACGGGCTCAAGCTGCATCCCAACCAAGTCGATGCCCTGGTGCAGAACCTGCGCGACATCCAGACGACCTTCGACAGTGTCGATCGCGATGTGCGGACACTGGAGGGGGAGTACGGGCTCAGCGTCGAGCAGATGAACGAGGCGCTCAACGAGATCCGCCGGCGCAACACCCGCTCCTACAAACTGCAGAACCGCATGTACAGCAAGGAAGTGCTGCTCAGCTACCGCAAGCGCGTGCTCGACTGCCGCAAGGTGCAGGAAACCTTCGAGGCCGAGTACGAGGTGACGACGGCGCGCCTGCGCGAGCTGCTGCGCAGCATCGAGATCGGGCTGACGCGCGTGCAGCAGGCCAAGAAGGAAATGATCGAGGCCAACGTGCGTTTGGTGATTTCCATTGCCAAGCGCTACACCAATCGTGGCCTGGAATTCCTCGACCTGATCCAGGAGGGGAACTCGGGGTTGATGCGCGCCGTCGACAAGTTCGATTACCGCAAGGGTTACAAGTTTTCCACCTACGCCACCTGGTGGATCCGCCAGGCCATCACCCGCGCCATCGCCGACCAAGCGCGCACCATTCGTGTGCCCGTGCACATGATCGAGGCGATCAACAAGGTGTCGCGGGCGTCGCGGGCGTTGGTGCAAGAGTACGGCCGCGAGCCCACGGCGGAAGAGGTGGCGCGCAAACTGCAAATGCCGGTGGACAAGGTCAAGGCGGTCATGAAGGCCAGCCTCGAACCGATCTCGCTCGACCGTCCCATCGGCGAAGACGAAGACTCCAACCTCGGCGATTTCATCGAGGACACCTCGGCGGATTCGCCGGCGCAATCGGCAGCGCATGCCATGCTGTCCGATCAGATGTCCAAAGTGCTGTCGACCTTGACGCGGCGCGAGGAGAAGGTCATTCGGCTGCGCTTCGGTCTCGGCGACGGCACACCGCGCACGCTCGAGGAAGTCGGCTCCATCTTCCAGGTGACACGCGAGCGCGTGCGCCAGATCGAAGCCAAGGCGTTGCGCAAGCTCATGCATCCGAGCCGCGCGCGCAAGCTCAAGGGCTACACCGACGTCGTGTAGCGGGTTGGCCGGCGCCAGGAGCTTGTGTTACCCTGCCGCCGCCTGGCGCTGGCGGGCCCATAGCACAACTGGTGAGTGCAACCCGCTCATAACGGGCTGGTTCCAGGTTCGAGTCCTGGTGGGCCCACCAGGACATGCACCGCGGATTCCGTGGGCGAATAGCTCAGCTGGACAGAGCGCTCGCCTCACACGCGAGAGGTCACAGGTTCGAACCCTGTTTCGCCCACCACTTGCGCCGGGCCCGATCCCCGGGATCGAGTCCCGCCTGCTTCCGCGCCGCAGCCGAACTGGAGGAGCATGAGCGCGCAGAACGTGCTCGTCGAGTTGGCCCGCGAGGACGCGCGGCTGTACCAGTTGCGGCAGCAGATCGCTTCGTTGCCGCGTCGTTTGCAAGATCTCGAGTCCCAGCGCTGCGATGTCCAGCAGCAATTGAACGACTGCGAATCCGTCTATCAGCGCGCCGAACGCGAACGCCGCAAGCTCGAGCTCGAGCTGCAGGAACTGCGACAGAAACGCGCCAGGAGTGAAGCCCGCCAGTCGGTGCTGACCAGCACCGAGCAGTACCAGGCCTTGCTGCGCGAGATCCAGCAGCAGGAAACCCGCATCGACGAGATCGAATCCTCCGTGCTCGAAGCCATGGACAAGAGCACCCAGTCGCTGGCGCGGCGCGACGCCGAGAACGTGCGGCTGGCGACGGAAGCCACGCAAGTCGAGGCGTTGCAGCGCCAGCTCGAGGCGGATCTCGCGCAGGCGCGCGCCAGTGTCGAGGCCCAGCGGCAGAAGCGCGACGGCTTGATCGAGAGGCTCGAGACGCGGACGCGCGCGCTGTACGAACGCGTGCTGCGCGCCAAGGGTGATGCCGCCATCGCGCTGGTGGGCGAACGTAAGTGCGGGATTTGTTCGGCCCTGCAGCCGCCGCAGTTGCTGCAGGAGCTGCGCAGCCTCACCTCGGACTTGCGTACTTGTCAGAGTTGCGGCCGCATCCTCATCTGGGATCCAGCCGCCGCGTCGTCCGTATGAACCGCCACGACCCGGGGACAGCTCCCGAGCGCACGGCGGACGAATACATTCTGCATTGCGACGGTGCATCGCGCGGCAACCCGGGCCGCGCCAGCATCGGCTTCGCGCTCTTCGACGCGCAGGGCAACGAAGTCTTGGCGCGCGGCGAGGTTCTCGGCGACGCCATCACCAACAATGTGGCCGAGTACACGGCGCTGTTGCGTGGTCTCGAGGCCGCGCTGGCACACGGCGTGCGCCGGATTCGCGCCCGGTTGGACAGCGAGCTCGTCGTGCGCCAGGTGCGCGGCGAGTACCGCGTGCGCCACGCCGGATTGCAGCCGCTGCACGCGACGGTCGTCGCGCGCATCCAAGCGTTCGCGATCTTCGCCATCGAGCATGTGCCGCGGGCGGAGAACCAGCGCGCCGATGCCCTTGCCAATGCCGCGCTCGACGACCTAGTATCTCCGTAGCGACAGAGTCCTGTGTTCGTTGTTTGGGCAATGGATCCACACGCGGGGATGGTGTCTCCGGGATCCGAAGCCGCTCAGGTGACCGCGAGCCGCGCGAAGCGGTTCGAGGAAAGTCCGAGCTCCGCAGGGCAGGGTGCTGGGTAACGCCCAGGGGAAGCGATTCCACGGCCAGTGCCACAGAAAACAAACCGCCTCGGCGCCGTCCGGCGTCGCGGTAAGGGTGAAACGGTGAGGTAAGAGCTCACCAGCATCTCCGGTGACGGAGGTGGCTCGGTAAACCCCACCCGGAGCAAGACCAAATAGGAGGGGATGAGGTGGCCCGCCTCGCTCGACTCTCGGGTTGGTCGCTCGAGGGCCACGGTAACGTGGCTCCCAGATAAATGGTCACCACCCGCGCTTCGGCGCGGGGACAGAACTCGGCTTACGAGCGACTTCGGTTCCGGAGCACCTCCCGTGCTGCGGCGCAATCGACACCGGGTGCGCGGAGGGAAAACCCCTTGGAACCACGCAATCGGTGGATTCTGCCGCCGGTCGATGCCGATTTGGAGCAGGATGCCGCGCATCTCGCCGCGGCCCTGGGTCTGCATCCCACCGTGGCCCGATTGCTCTGCCGTCGCGGCCACCGCGACCCGGCCGCCGCCACGAGCATGCTCGCGCCGCGCATCGAAGATCTTCTCGATCCCTTTCGCATGCGGGACATGGACGTCGCCGCCGCGCGCGTGGCACGTGCCGTGAGCGACGGTGAGCACATCGTTGTCAACGGCGACTACGACACCGACGGCATCACCGGCACGGCGCTGCTGGTTTCAGAACTGCGCCGCTTGCAAGCCCACGTCGATTTTTTCATTCCCGACCGCGAGCGCGATGGCTACGGCATGACGCCGCGCCTGGTGCAGCGTGCCGGCGAGGTCGGCGTCCGCGTGCTCATTTCTGTCGATTGCGGTTCGTCCGATCACGACGCCATCGCTCTCGCAAAGAGCCTCGGCATCGACGTCGTGGTCGTGGATCATCACGAGATCCCGCACGTCCCGCAGGCTGCGCACGCCGTTTTGAACCCGAAACGCGCCGACTGTGGCTATCCCTTCAAGGGACTCTCGGCCGTCGGCGTCGGCTACAAGCTGCTGCAAGCGCTGTGCATGCAGTTGCGCAGCGCGCCGACTCCGGAGGATGGGTTGGATCTTGTCACCCTCGGCACCATGGCGGATGTGCAACCGCTGGTGGGCGAGAACCGCGTGCTGACGTCGCTCGGCTTGCAACGACTGCGGAGCGGCACCTTGCGACCCGGAATGCGCGCGCTGCTCGGCGCCGCAGGTGTCCGCCCCGAGGACGTCGCAAGTCGCCCCGTCGGCTTTCGCATGGTGCCGCGGATCAATGCCGCCGGGCGTGTCGCGCGCGGCAAGTTGGCCGTGGACCTTCTCCTCGCCAGCGAGGATGCGACCGCGGCGCGTTTGGCCGCTCAGCTCGAGAGCCAGAACATGCGCCGCCGGGCGCTCTCCGACACGGCCGAAACCGAGGCGCGGGAACAAGCGGCCCAGGTGTGGCGCGAGTCGCCGCGACCGGCGCTGGCGCTCTTGTCCATGACTTGGCATCCCGGTGTGATCGGCATCGCGGCCGCGCGGCTCGCCCAGGAGTACGGCGTTCCGGTGGCACTGGTGGCGGTGCAAAATGGCGTGGGCAGGGGCTCTGTGCGGACGAGCGGCGGCGTCGACGTGCGCGCGGCCCTGGACGCGGCCGCGAGTGTCTTGGTCAAGTTCGGGGGTCACCGGGAGGCCTGCGGGCTCACGGTCGAGCCGGAGAAGTTCGATTCCTTCCGCACGCTCTTCGAAGCCGGCGTAGCCAGCCAGCGCCAGGACGGCACGAGTCGAGCCCTGTTCATCGACGCCGAGCTCGAACCGCAGGAAGTCGATCGAGCCCTCGTGGACGCGCTCCTGAGTCTGGAGCCTTTCGGTCCTGGCAATCCTGAGCCATTCTTTCTGCTACGGGGGGTGCGCGTCGGCGAGCGCACCCGCCTCGTGGGCAAGGGGCACCTGAAGCTCGACCTGGAGATGGCCGACGGCAGACCCTTGGATGCCATCGCCTTCGGCTGGGGCCGGGACTTGAACCCGGCCGAAGTGCTCGGCAGCCGGATCGACGCCGTCGGCCAACTGCGCCGGCAGGACCCGCGATACGGCCAGGATTGCCAGCTCGTGGTGCTGGACCTGTGTCCGCATCGGGGCGGTGCGGCCGGAGCGTAGGTGCGCGCAGAGATCACGACACGACGCGCGCCAGAGAGAACGATCATGAACGTGGACGGTGCATCGGAAGCCAACATCCTTTCCCAGGCGCAAGCCGAGCTGGATGGTTTGCGCGCGCTCCTCGTCCCGTACATGCCAGAGTCCGACCGCGCGCTGGTCGACAAGGCCTTCGACTACGCCCGCACCGCACATCTCGGGCAAATGCGGCACTCGGGATTACCGTACTTCTCGCACGTGGTCGAGGTCGCCAAGACGCTGGCGCGAATGCGCCTCGATCACGAAGCGGTGGCGGCGGGACTGCTGCACGACGTCCTCGAGGACACGCAAACGACCGCGGCGCAGTTGGAAGAACGCTTCGGCGCCGGCGTCTCGCGGCTCGTGGACGGCGTCACCAAGATCGGTCGTGTCCACTTCGAGAGCGCCGAGCAGGCACAGGCGGAAAACTTCCGCAAGATGCTGCTGTCGATGATCCAGGACGTGCGCATCATCCTGGTCAAGCTCGCCGATCGTCTGCACAACATGCGCACGCTCGAGTTCGTGCCCGAGCCGAAGCGGCGTCTCATTGCCCAGGAAACGCTCGACATCTACGCGCCGCTGGCGCACCGCATGGGGATCGGGTTCCTGAAGTGGCAGCTCGAGGACCTGGCGTTCAAACACCTGGAACCGGACGCCTACCGCGACATCGAAAACGAGATTGGGCTCAAGCGCCAGGAGCGCGAGGCCTACCTCGAACAAGTGAGCCAGCCGATCCGTGACAAGATCACCGAAGCCGGCATCCATTCCGAGGTCAGCGGCCGCGCCAAACATTTCTATTCGATCCACAAGAAAATGCGCGGGCGCAACAAGGCCATGGACGAGCTCTACGACTTGCTGGCGCTGCGCGTCGTCGTGCCCAGCCTGCGCGACTGTTACAGCACGCTGGGGATTCTGCACACGCTCTATACTCCCATCCACGATCGCTTCAAGGACTACATCGCCACGCCCAAGAGCAACATGTACCGCTCGCTGCACACGACGGTGATGGGGCCGGGTGGACACTACATCGAGATCCAAATTCGCACCGACGAAATGCACCGCACCAGCGAGTACGGCATCGCCGCGCATTGGAAGTACAAGGAGGAAGGCCGCACCGACGAGGAGCTCGACACGCAGTTGCAATGGCTGCGGCAGATGCTGGAGGAGAAGCAGGAGCTGCGCGATCCGCGCGAGTTCTTGGACGCGCTCAAGATCGATCTGTTCCAGCACGAAGTGTTCGTGTTCACCCCGCGCGGCGATTTGAAGCAGCTGCCCAGCGGCTCGACCCCGATCGACTTCGCCTTCGCCGTGCATACGCAAGTCGGAACCCGCGCCACCGGGGCGCGCGTCAACGGGCGCATGGTGCCGCTGCACACCGAGCTGCGCAGCGGCGACACGGTGGACATCCTGACCGCAGGCAATGGGCACCCGAGCCTCGGCTGGTTGCAGATCGCGCGCACGGCGCGAGCGCGCTCCAAGATCCGCCACTGGTTGAACATTCAGCGCTATGCCGAGAGCGTCGCTCTCGGGCGCGAGATGCTGGAACGCGAGATCAAGGGCATGAAGGGCAAGTTCGATCTCGAACATGGCCTCACCGATCTCGCCATGAGCATCGGCTTCGAGGACGCCGAAAAGCTGCTGGCGGCGGTGGGCCAAGGCACGCAATCGCTGCACGCGGTGGTGAACCGCATCGTGCCGCGCGAGACCAAGGGCCGGCTGTCGCGGCTGCTGCCGACGGAACGGGTGCAGCGCATGGTGCGTGGGTCCACCGAGGGCATTCGCGTCCAGGGGGTCGGCAACCTCATGGTGCGTTTCGCCCACTGCTGCGGTCCGGTGCCGGGGGACCGCATCCAAGGGGTCGTCACCCGTGGCAGAGGCATCTCGGTCCACCGGCAGGATTGCGTCAACCTCGATGCGGTGGAAACCGATCGCCGCATCGACGTGTCCTGGGACGTGGGCGAGAAGACGTCGTTCTTGGCGCGGCTCTGCGTCACCGGCGAAGACCGCAAGAATCTGCTCGCCGACATCAGCAAAAAGATCTCCGCCACCGGCACCAACATTCAGAGTGGCGACTTCGCCTCCGTCGATGGCCTGGTGCGCGTGTCGTTCATCATCGAAGTCAACAATCTACGACAATTGAACGAGGTCATGCGCACGGTGCGCGCGGTGCAGAACGTGCGGCGGGTGACTCGCGGCGAGGACCACTGACGTGCGCGTCGTGGTGCAGCGCGTGTCGCGCGCGGCGGTGCATCGGCTCGACGTCCAGCCCGTGGCCGTGCGCCGCATCGAGCTCGGCCTGGTGCTGCTCTGTGGCTTCCAAGCCGGCGACGACGCCCCGACCTTGCGCTGGCTGGCCGAAAAATGTCTGGGCTTGCGCATCTTCGCCGATGACGCGGGCGCCATGAACCGCGATGTCGCCGAGTGCAGCGGCGCCCTTCTCGTCGTCCCGAACTTCACGCTCTACGGCGATGCGCGCAAAGGACGGCGTCCGAGCTTCACACGCGCCGCGCCACCCGAGGTCGCCGCTCAACTCTTCGATGCTTTCGTCGCGTTGCTGCGCGCGGGCCCGGTGCGCGTCGAGGCCGGATGGTTTCAAGCGCACATGCACGTCGAGCTCACCAACGACGGCCCGGTGACGTTGCTGCTCGAGCACGACGCCGGACCCGCCACCTGAGCGTGGTTGCCGCGGTCGTCGTCAGGTCCGTCTCGGCGGCGTCACGAGCGCGTCCGCGAGCGCAGGAGGCGCGAGCAGCGCTCGTGCCGAGCGACGAGCGCGCAGGAAGCGCGCGAGGAGCGTCCGCCGAGACGGACCTGACGACGACCGCGTGACGCCACGTAGCTGGCACCGTGCGTTACAGGCCGCCGGGCATGGAGGCGCGGCCGGTGTCGTCGAAGTAGTCGGGACGGAGTGGCTCGGGCTCGACTTTCTGGATGCCGAGCTGGGCGAGCGCGGCATCGAGTTGCGCGCGCAGCCCCTCGATATCGGGGTTGTGGTCGAAGTAGAAGCGCATGAAGTGGTTGTAGTCCGCGGCGACGCGCGCCGGCAGCAGAGTCGCGATGCGCGGCAGATAGTCGTGGCGCAGCCATAGAGGGAAGTCGAGGAAGCGAATGCCGCCGCAGCTCTTGAGGCGTTCCATCAGCGCGCGGTCGTAAAGAATGATCTCGCCGAAGACCATGCCGTTCGTCCACGGGATGCCGAGCTGCGCGAACTGCGCCACCGAGCGCGCCGGACGGTTGTGGATGCGGAAGTTGACGCCGCGATCGAAAATGTACTGGGCGTCGGCGAGCTTCTCGTGTCCCGGGCGGCCGCGAATTGGCGGCACCGGTCCGTGGGCGATGTGCACGTCGGTCAGACCATAGCGCTCCACCGCGATGGGGAAACGCGCGTAGTAGGCGAGGCTCGCCTGGCCACCCTGGACCATGAGCACGGCCGGTGTCGACGCCAGGCAGCGCTCGAGCGCCAGTGCCTGCGCGCGCACGTCCTCGAGACGGACATCCGGATAGTATTGCGGTTCGTCGACGATGCTGTGTACGTGGCGCTTGTCCGAGAACCAGGCGTGCTTGCGCACGGCAGCGAAGAGCACCAGTCCGATGACGGCGGCAGCCGCGGCGAACCGCAGCGCCCGTCGCGGCACGAGATGCACCAGCCACTCGATGGCGAGGAGAAGAAACGGCGTTGCCGGCAAGTAGAAACGCGCGAACATGAAGTCGCCGCCCATGCGGGTGACGAAAGCGATGCACGTGGTTGCCGTGACGAGCGCCAGCGCCATTGCCGCGGCAACGCCCTCTCTAGCGCCGTTGCTGGCAGAAGGGTCTTTCCCCGACACGTCGCGCTGCCGGTACGCGCGCCACAAGGGCCAGACGGCGAGGAATGCTGCGAGCAGAACGAAATAGGCGCCGAAGTACGTCCACAGATACGCCCAGCCTTGCGGCCAATTGGCCGCCGACGCCGACTTGGCGTAGTACGGATTCGGCAACGGATAGCCATAGTAGAGCAACCGGAAGGCGAAGAGAGGGACGACCAGGACGGCCCAAACCAGGGCGAACGCGCGCACGCTGCCTTGGCGCCCCCGCTCGCGCCAGAGCACGAAGACGAGAGCCAGGCCGGAGAAGAGCACGCCATCGGGGCGAACCAGTGTCGCCATGGCATAGGCCCAGCCTGCGATCGCGTGGCGCCGCGGATGCGACGACGCGCAGAGCATGGTGAAGCCGAGGAGCAGCGCACAAATATAGAACGACGTTTCGAGACCCCCGGTGGCGTACAGACGCGCGTCTTCGTGCGCCGCCCATGCCAGCGCCGCGAGCGGCATCCCCCCAAGCCCGCCTCGGGGTGCGAAGAGTCGCTGTGACAGCAGGACGAGCAAGGCCAAGCAACCGCCGTAAAACGGCAGCGGCAACCACTTGCCGAGCGCTTCAGCCGGCACGTGGAACGCCCGGCCGATCGTGAGCATGCCGAACCAGAGGAAATGCGTGTAGCCCTCGCTGCGCTCGCCTGGGTTGTAGACGGGGCCGTGGCCAGCGAGAACGTTGTCGCAGTAACGAAACGTGATGAAAATGTCGTCGCCGATCCAGGCGTGCAGCGCAGACCACACGCAGGCTCCGACCAAGGCCATGAGCCAAATGCCGGCCCACGGACGCAGGGGGAGTTGGCCGAGGACGCGATCACTTTGTCGCTGCATGGTGCTGATGATCGACTCCGATCGTGGTGTCGGTTGTCGGCGCACTGCCAGAGGCGTGTGACCAGATTAGCCCATGCACATGCGCGCGGCGAGTGTGCGGGCCCGGTTGCCGCCATCGCGCCTGCGCGCGAGTGTGGTCGCTGCGCGTCTGTGGCGGCGCGGGCGGGGCAACGACCATTGCGACGGGCGGGTCGGTTGCACCGGCGCGCGCCACGATGATAGCCTCCATTGCACCCCGAACGTTGGAGCGGTCGTGAATCCACTCCTGCCCATGGAATGGCAGCAAGACCTGATCCTGGCATCGGCGAGCCCGCGCCGTGCCGCGATCCTCGCCATGCTTGGCTTCGAGTTCGAGGTCGTGACCACGGCTGTCGAGAACGAACCTCTGCACGAGCCCGATCCCGTCGCACACGCGCGCGCACAAGCGCGTCGCAAGGCCGCGGCGGTGGCTGGCTTGCGCCCGCGCGGCACATGTATTGGCGCCGACACCATTGTCGTCGTCGACGGTGCCATTCTGGGAAAGCCGATCACACGCGCGGCGGCGCTTTGGATGCAGCGGCAATTGCGTGGTCGCTGGCACGAGGTGCACACCGGCCTGGCGTTGCAAGACGCCGCGAGCGGCCGCAGTCTCGACGCGGTCGAAACGACCGCGGTGCGCTTCCACGACTGGGACGACGCCGTGCTGCACCAGTACGTCGACACCGGGGAATGCGACGACAAAGCCGGGGCCTACGCCATTCAGGGGTTCGGGGCCATGCTCGTCGAAGAGATTCGCGGCTGCTATTACAATGTCATGGGACTGCCGGTGCAGCGCTTCTTGCAGCTTCTGCGCGCACTGCATGACGCGGAGGTGGCGAGTGGGCGTTGAGACGATCGCGTATCGCGATGGCGCCATCGCGATCATCGATCAAACGCGTCTGCCCGGCGAGTGCGTCGTGCTGCAGTTGCGCACGCTGGAAGACCTGTGCGAAGCGATCTGTATGCTGCGCGTGCGCGGCGCGCCGGCGCTCGGGGTCGTGGCCGCCTACGGGTTCCGCTTGGCGGCAGAGACTTTCATTGCCGCTTGCGGAAGCGATCCCGAAGCCCTGCGACAGCACCTGCGCCAGACAGGGCAATGGCTGGCAGCGACGCGGCCGACGGCGCGCAACCTCTTCGGCGCCGTGGAGCGAATGTTGCAAGTCTCGACGACACAGGCGGCGACTGCGGCCGAGCTCTTGGCCCACGTCGTGCGCGCCGCGGATGCGATCCACAGCCAAGACCGCGCCCTGTGCCAGGCGATCGCGGCGCACGGAGCGCAGTTGCTGCCGCAGCGCGCGCGCGTGCTCACGCATTGCAATGCGGGTGCGTTGGCGACGGGCGGCATCGGCACGGCGCTCGGCATCGTGTACGAAGCGGTACGCCAAGGGAAAACCGTCGAGGTCTTCGCCGGCGAGACCCGGCCGTTGCTCCAGGGGGCGCGGCTCACGGCGTGGGAGCTGCAGCAGGCCGGCATCCCGGTGACGCTCTTGGTCGACAACGCGGCCGCCACGTTGCTGTCCTCGGGGCGGATCGATTGCGTCGTCGTCGGTGCGGATCGCATTGCGCGCAATGGCGACACGGCCAACAAGATCGGCACGCTCGGGGTGGCCATCGCCGCGGCGCGTTGGGGCGTCCCGTTTTATGTCGCCGCGCCGTCCACGACTTTCGACCTGTCGCTCAGCGACGGAACCAAGATCCCGATCGAAGAGCGCGCCGCCGCGGAGGTCACCTCTGGCTTCGGCCCGCGGACGGCGCCGGAGGGCGTTTCGGTCTTCAATCCGGCCTTCGACCTCACGCCCGCGGACCTCATCGCGGCGATCATTCACGAGGGGGGCGTGGTGCGCCCGCCGTTTACCGCGACCATCCTGGAGAGCCTGGCGGCGCTGGCCGCGGCCGCGACGCGGTAGGCCGTGGGGCCGCCGAGGATGGACTCGAGGCCGCGCCCAGCCGACTTGACTGCCTCTAGCTCGCCTGGTAGCCTATCCGACTGCTGTTGTCCAATTCGGAGGACGTGCATGAAGACCCATGTGGTCCGGGCGAAAGAAATCGAGCGCAAGTGGGTGCTCATCGATGCGGAGGGCACACCCCTGGGCCGCCTCGCGACCGTTGTCGTCGGGTTGCTGCGTGGAAAGGGCAAGCCGTACTACACGACGCACCTGGATGTCGGCGACCATGTCGTGATCACCAATGCCGCCAAGATTCGAATTACCGGCAACAAGCTGCAACAGAAGAAGTACTACAAGCACTCGGGCTATCCCGGAGGCTTGCATGTGCGTAGCATGCGCGAGCTCATGGAGTCCAAGCCCGAGGATGTCGTCATGCGCGCGGTGAAGGGGATGCTGCCGCCCACGGTGCTGGGGCGGGCGCAATTGCGCCGTTTGCGCATTTACGCCGGGGCCGAGCATCGCCAGCAAGCGCAGCTGCCACAAACGCAACCGTCGTAACAAGAGAGGTCGCGTGCGCTTGCACGCGCGAGGTTCGAGGTCTCGATCGAGGGTGGGAGTTCGAATGGTGAAGGCACTGTTTGCAACGGGACGACGCAAGGAAGCCGTCGCACGTGTGCGCTTGCTTCCCGGGAGCGGCGCCCTGCTGGTGAACGGCCGTTCGCTGCGTGATTACCTGCACCGCGAGTCGCTCGTGCGCATGGTCATGCAGCCTTTCGAGGTTGCACAGGCCGCGACGACATTCGACGTCGTGGCACGGGTGCACGGTGGCGGCGCGTCCGGTCAAGCGGGAGCGCTGCGCCTCGGCGTCGCGCGCGCGTTGCTGAAGCACGATCCGGAGCTCCGCAAGCCGTTACGCAAGATTGGCCTGCTGACCCGCGATCCACGCATGAAGGAGCGCAAGAAGTACGGGCTGCGCGGCGCCCGGCGCGCCTTCCAGTTTTCCAAGCGTTAGTCACCGCTCGACCGCGCCGGGGGCCTTGGCCCTCCGTCGCGGCCAGCGGAATTCACACGGCGAGCCGCCCCTGGCTCCCCCGCGGTGCCGCCTCGTGCGGTCGGGGTCCAGGTCGCCGGAGGATCAACCCGAAAGGAACCGTATGGCTGCGGCCCCTTCGATCAAGGATCTGCTCGAGTCCGGCGCCCATTTCGGCCATCAGACGCGTCGATGGAACCCGAAGATGCGCCAGTTCATCTTCATCGAGCGCAACGGCATCCACATCATCGATCTGCAGAAGACCGTGGCCTGCGCGCAGCGCGCCTACGCGGCGGTCAAAGCGGTCTCGGAGCGTGGCGACCCGGTGCTGTTCGTCGGCACCAAGAAGCAGGCCAAGAGCGTGGTGGAAGAAGCCGCGTTGCGTTGCGGCCAGCACTTCATCAGCGATCGCTGGCTCGGTGGCATGCTCACCAACTTCCAGACCGTGCGCCGCGGCATCGCCCGCTACCTCGAGCTGGAAAAGCTGTCCTCGGAGGGCGGAATGGAGCAGCTGAGCAAGAAGGAACGCAGCCGCATGCAAAAGGAAAAGGCGCGCCTCGAGAAGGTGCTGCGTGGCATCGCGCGTCTCGACCGGTTGCCGGGCATCCTCTTCGTCGTCGACACCATCAAGGAAGAGATCGCGGTCAAGGAAGCCAACCGTCTTGGGATTCCCATCGTCGGCGTCGTCGACACCAACAGTGATCCGGATCGCATCGACTATCCAATCCCCGGCAATGACGATGCCATCCGTGCCATTGCGCTGTTCACCGACTACATGGCTGCGGCGGTGAGCGAAGGCCGCGAGCGCACGCTGGAAGGCCGCGAAGCGGCGCGGCTCGGCGACGAGACGAAATCAGTGCCGGCGGCCAAATCGTGGAAAGAGGGCGAGCACGACGAGTCGGGTGTGCGTACGGCGCACACGGGGCCGGTCGCCGAGCGTTCTTGAAACGACGCGATCGCGCGCCGTACCGCAACGCGGCGCGATTCCATGCCAGGAGGACATGATGCCCGAGATTTCGGCGGCGACCGTCCGCGAACTCCGCGACAAGACCGGCGCCGGCATGATGGATTGCAAGAAGGCGCTGGCCGAAACCAGTGGCGACGTCGAGAAGGCCGTCGATTACCTGCGCACCAAGGGTCTGGCCGGGGCGGCGAAGAAGGCCGGACGCGCGACGCAGGAGGGCCTGATCTACGCCTACATCCATCCGGGGGCCAAGGTCGGCGTGCTGTTGGAAGTCAATTGCGAGTCGGATTTCGTCGCGCGGACGCCGGATTTCGTCGAGCTGTGCAAGGACTTGGCGTTGCAAGTGGCCGCGGCCAACCCGGCGGCGGTGCGGCGCGAGGAATTCGATCCCGGAATCTTGCAGCGCGAGATAGACATTTATCGCGCTCAGGCCCGAGAAAGCGGCAAGCCGCCCCAGATTATCGACAAGATGGTGCAGGGGCGAGTGGAGAAACTGTACAAGGAGCGCGTGTTGTTCGAGCAGCCCTTCGTCAAGGATCCGGACACGAGCGTCGAGGATCGGGTCAAGGCGACGATCTCCAAACTCGGCGAGAACATCCACATACGCCGGTTCGCGCGCTTCCAGCTCGGCGAAGGCGTATGAGCGGCGACTCCGGCGCGCGCGCGTCGCGTTCGCTCGATCGGCCATGAAACTCAAATACCGGCGTATCTTGCTCAAAACGAGCGGCGAGGTCCTGGCCGGCGCGCGCGGCGTCGGCCTCGACGGTGACCGCATCGACGCCTTGGCGCAAGAGGTGGCCGAATTGCACGCACAGGGCGTGCAGATCGGCCTCGTGCTCGGCGGCGGCAACATCTTCCGCGGCCAAACCGGCAGCACCCGCGGCATCGATCGCGTCACCGGTGACCACATGGGGATGCTGGCGACAGTCATCAACTCGCTGGCGGTGCAGGCTGCGCTCGTGCGCCGCGCCGTTCCCGCGCGCGTGATGACCGCCATTCGCATGACGCAGATCGCCGAGCCTTTCGCCGGCCGCACCGCCATCGAGCAGCTCGAGAGCGGCAACATCGTCATCATGGCCGGCGGCACCGGCAATCCGTTCTTCACCACCGACACCGCCGGCGTGCTGCGCGCCATGGAAATCGGCGCCGAGGTCCTGCTCAAGGGCACGAAGGTGGACGGCATCTACGATTCCGATCCGCTGCAGAATCCTGCGGCGGTGCGCTACGAGCGCTTGACCTACGACGAAGCTCTCCGGCGCGATCTGCGCGTCATGGACGCGACGGCGTTCTCCTTGTCTCGGGACAACGATTTGCCCATCATCGTCTTCGATATCAATGCCGCTGGCGCCCTGCGGCGTATTGTGAGCGGCGAGGAAGTCGGAACGTTGGTCGGAAAGGGGTGATCGCGATGCCGGCAGAGGCGATGATGCGAGAGGCCGAAGATCACATGAAAAAATCCATCGATGCCGCCAAGCGCGAGATGACAACGGTGCGCACCGGCAAGGCGACGCCGGCGCTCCTGGATGGTGTCCGGGTCGAGTATTACGGTTCGCACGTGCCGCTCAAGCAGGTGGCCGGCGTGTCGGCCCCGGAAGCGCGGCTGCTGACCGTGCAGCCGTACGACCGCAGCTCGATCGGCGACATCGAAAAAGCCATCCGCGCCGCCGATCTGGGTCTCAATCCCGCCAACGACGGCAATGTCATTCGTGTCCCAGTGCCGCAGCTGACGGAAGAGCGCCGCAAGGAGCTCGTGAAAGTCGTGCGCACGATGGTCGAACACGGTCGCGTCGCCATCCGCAATGTCCGCCATCACACCAACGAGCGCTTGGCGCGGATGGAAAAGGCGCATGAGCTCACCGAAGACGACCACAAGCGACTCGCCAAGAAGGTCCAGGAACTGACGGACGGTTACGTCAAGAAGCTGGACGAGATGCTGAAGGTGAAGGAAGCCGAGGTCATGGAAGTCTGAGGCTTCGGCCTCGGCGCGACCACCCGGCGATTCTTGACTTCCCGGGGTGACCGAGTACTATTAGCGCGAGCCAGTTTGAGAAAAGTTTCTCAAACTTACGCAACCCAAAGTGAATGAATGGATTGCGAGGTCCGCTTGGGTTTCGCGCCCCTCGCCATCTTGATCCCCGTGGCGATTCTGCTGCCGTTGGCCATGCTCGGAGTGCAGCGGCTGCTCGCGCCCCACCGGCCCGACGCCGCCAAGGCCGCACCCTACGAGTGCGGCGCGCCGCCTCTCGGCACGGCGCACCCGCGCATGCCGATCAAATTCTACGTCGTTGCCGTGCTCTTCCTGCTCTTCGATGTCGAGGTCGTGTTCCTGTTCCCGTGGTCGGTTCTCGCCCGCGACCTCGGTTGGATGGGGTTGGCGCAGATGCTCCTTTTCCTCGGCGTCCTCGAAGTGGGGCTCCTCTATGTCTGGCGGAAGAGGGCGCTGGAATGGGAATGAGACGCAGCCCGATTTCGCATGAACCCTTCATCACCACGCGTCTCGGCCCGGCGCTGGACTGGGCGCGCAAGAACTCGTTGTTTCCGCTGCCCTTCGGTACCGCCTGCTGCGCCATCGAGTTCATGGGTGCGGTGAGCTCGCAGTTCGATATCTCGCGATTCGGCGCCGAGGTGGTGCGATTCTCGCCGCGACAGGCGGACCTCATGATCGTGGCCGGCACCGTGGTCTACAAGATGGCGCCGATCCTGCGCACGATCTACGCTCAAATGGCCGAGCCCCGTTGGGTGATCTCGATGGGAGTGTGCGCCAGTTCGGGCGGTTTCTACGACGACTACTGCACGTTGCAGGGAATCGATCAGATCATCCCGGTGGATGTGTACGTTCCGGGCTGTCCTCCGAGTCCAGAGCTCCTGCTCGACGGTCTGCTCAAGCTGCAGAAGAAAATTGACGAGCAGCGGCTGCTCGAAAAACCCTGAAGGACCTGGAGCCGATGGCGAACCCGAACCCGGACCGCGTGCGCGGCCACATCGGCGCGGATTTCCTCGCCGATTGCTCCTCCCACGGGGATCTGGTGTACGCGGTGCATCGACGCGGCAACCGCCGGGTGCTGCAGGCATTGCGTGACGATCCCGAGCTCCGTTTCGACATGCTGATGGATTTGAGCGCGGCCGATCGCTTGCATCTGCCGCAGCGCTTCGAGCGTTTCGAGGTCATTTACGAGCTGTACTCGCTGTGGAACGGCTGGCGGCTGCGTCTCAAGGTGCCGGTGCCCGCGGCCGATCCGCACTTGGACAGCGTCCACGACCTGTGGAAGGCGGCCAACTGGGCGGAGCGAGAAGCCTTCGACATGTTCGGCCTCTGCTTCGATGGCCATCCCAACCTCAAGCGCATTCTTTGTCATCACGAGTTCGTCGGCCACCCGCTGCGCAAAGACTACGACCGCCGCCGCGGTCAGTGGTGCGCCACCACCGAGACCCTGGAAGACGAGCTGCTGCTGCGGCGCGCCGCCGAGCAGCGGCGTGCAGGCAACGACGGCCAGGCGGAACCGGCGGAGGCGCAGACGAGCGAGCGCATGCTGGTCAACATCGGCCCGAGCCACCCGGTGTCGCACGGCACCTTGCGAGTCCTGGTGGAGCTGGAAGGCGAGATCATCAAGCACGCCATTCCGGAGATCGGCTATCTGCATCGTGGCTTCGAGAAGAGCGCCGAGAAGGGCGTGTGGAACAACGTCATCCCGTACGCCGATCGTCTCAACTACGTGTCGGCGTTGTGCAACAACGTTGCTTACGTCAAGGCGGTGGAGAAGCTGGCCGGTGTCGAGGTGCCCGATCGCTGCAAGTTCATCCGTGTCATCTTGAGCGAGCTGTCGCGCATCATGGACCATTGCGTGTGCAACGCCGCCAACATCGTCGATGTCGGCGCGCTGACGAATTTCTGGTACCTGTTCTCGGTGCGGGAGAACATCTACAAGGTGCTGGAGAAGCTCACCGGCGCCCGCCTCACCAACAGCTACACTCGCGTCGGCGGCCTGGCGCGCGACCTCTACCCGGGGTTCGCGGACGACGTGCGCGCGGTGCTGAAGGAGAGCCTGCCCTACGTGCACGATGTGCTCACCTTGGTGAAGAACAATCGCATCTTCCAAGAGCGCACCGTCGGCGTGTCGGCGTTCGCGGCGGAGGAAGCCTTGAGCTACGGCTGGACAGGCCCGTGCCTGCGCGCCTGCGGCATTCCGCTCGACGCGCGCAAGCGCGATGGCTACTACTTCTACGACGAGTTCGATTTCGACGTGCCGGTGGGCGAGAACGGCGACGCCTACGATCGCATCCTGGTGCGCTTCGAGGAGATCTTCCAGAGCGTGCGCATCATCGAACAGGCGCTGGATAAGCTCCCGGGCGGCCCGGTGGACACCGACCGCAACCGCTTCGTCTTGCCGCCGAAGCAAGAGGTCTACCGCGACATCGAGCCGCTGATGAACCACTTCATGCTGGTCATGTTCGGAACACCGGTGCCGCCCGGCGAGACCTACGATTCCTTCGAGGTTCCGAACGGCGAGCTCGGCTTCTATGTGATCAGCGACGGCAGCGGCCATCCGTATCGCGTGCGCGTGCGGCCGCCGTGTTTCTACTTGTATCAGGCCTACCCGGAGATCATCGAGGGCAGCATGGTGGCGGACATGGCGGCAGTGCTCGGCAGTCTGAACGTGGTGGCCGGCGAGCTGGACCGCTAGGAGGCGCGAGACTTCGATGCCCGAGGCGAGCACGAAACCCGAGCTGCTGTCGGCGCCGGCGCGGACGCGGCTCGAGGAGCTGGCGCGGCGTTACCCGACGCGCGAGGCGCTGATGCTGCCCGCCTTATGGATGGTGCAGCGCGAGCACGGCTGGATCTCGCCGGCGGCCATGCAAACCGTGGCGCAGCTCCTCGGCGTTTCGCCGGTGCGCGTCTACGGCGTGGTCAGCTTCTATCACATGTTCCACGAGCGCCCCCCCGGGAAGTACAACATCCAGGTATGCCAAACCCTGTCTTGCGCGTTGCGTGGGGCGGAAAAACTGCTGCAGCACGTGCACGACAGCCTCGGCCTGGCGCATGGCGAGGTGAGCGCCGATGGGCGCTTCATGGTGCAGCGCGTCGAATGTCTGGGCGCGTGCGAGCATGCGCCGGTTTGCCAGATCAACGACGATTTCGCCTTCGATCTCACGCCCGCCTCCCTCGATGCCTTGCTGGCGGCGCTGCCATGACCCCCGATACCAAGGAATCTCCCGCCGTGCAGCGCATCTTGAGCGTCCACTTCGACACCGCCGAATCGCAGCGCTTGGCGACGTACACGGCTGCGGGCGGCTACGGCGCCTGCCGGCGTGCCTTCGCCATGCGCCCCGAGGATGTGACCGAAGAGGTGAAGAAGTCGGGATTGCGCGGGCGCGGCGGCGCCGGCTTCCCGGCCGGCGTCAAATGGGGGTTCATCCCCAAGAACACCGAGCGTCCGGTGTACCTGTGCGTCAACGCCGACGAAAGCGAGCCCGGCACGTTCAAGGATCGCTACATCATGGAACGCGATCCGCACATGCTGCTCGAAGGCATCCTCATCACATGCTGGGCGATTCGCTCCCACGATGCGTACATCTATATTCGCGGCGAGTTCGAAGCGGCGCGACGCGTGCTGCAGGCCGCCGTCGACGAGGCCTACGCCGCAGGACACTTGGGACCGAACCCCTGCGGCTCGGGTTGGAGAATCGACGTCACCATTCACCGCGGCGCCGGCGCCTACATCTGCGGCGAGGAAACCGGTTTGCTCGAGTCGCTCGAAGGCAAGAAGGGCTATCCGCGCATCAAGCCGCCATTCCCGGCCGTGGTCGGTCTGTTCCAGAGCCCGACAATCATCAACAACGTCGAGACCATCGCCTGCGTGCCGTGGATCCTCGAACACGGCGGCGAAGCCTACGCGCGCATCGGCACGCCCAAGAGCACCGGCACCAAGCTGTGGTGCATCAGTGGTCACGTGGCACGCCCAGGAGTGTACGAAACGCCGCTCGGCATTCCATTCCGTACCCTGCTGGAGGAGTTTGCCGGCGGCATGCGCTACCGCGACCGCCCGCTCAAGGCGGTGATTCCGGGCGGTTCCTCGGTGCCCGTGCTCACTGCGACCGAGGCGCTCGGCGTCAACATGGATTACGAATCCCTGGGGCAGCTCGGCACCATGCTCGGTTCCGCTGGCGTCATGGTGATCGAGGAAGGAACCTGCATGGTGTGGGCGCTGGCGATCATCACGCGCTTCTATGCCGAAGAGTCCTGCGGCCAATGCACGCCGTGCCGGGAGGGGACGAGCTGGGTCAACGACATCCTCTGGCGGCTCGAACGCGGTGGCGCCACGCCGGAGGACATCGCGCTGGTGCACAACTTGTGCGACAACATGATGGGCAAGACGATCTGTGTCTTGGCCGACGCCATGGTCATGCCGGCCAAGAGTTTCATGAAGAAGTTCAAGGTGGAGTTCGACGCCCACATCGCCGCGGGGCGCTGCCCATTGCCGCAGCCCGTGCGCGACTGAACCAGAGCGACGCCAACGGCGCGATGCGCGCACCGCGATGACGACAGAGGGACGAGCATGCCGAAGATCCACATCGACGAGCGCGTGATCGAGGTCGGTCCCCACGAGAACCTCATCGCCGTCGCCGCGCGCGCCGGCGTGCACATCCCGCATTTCTGCTGGCACCCAGCCCTTTCCGTCGCCGGCAACTGCCGCCAGTGTCTGGTCGAGATCGAGGGTGTGCCGAAACCACAGATCGCCTGCAACACCCCGCTCAAGGACGGCATGGTGGTGCGCACGAAATCGCCGGCCATTCAGGAAGCCCGGCGCGGCGTGCTCGAGTTCCTGCTGCTCAATCATCCCATCGACTGCCCGATCTGCGATCAGGCGGGAGAGTGCCGCTTGCAGGAGTACTACATGTCGCATGGGCTGTACGACGCGCGGCGCAACGTCGACAAAGTGCACAAACCGAAGGTGGTTGATCTGGGACCGCACGTGCTCCTCGATGCCGAACGCTGCGTGCTGTGCACGCGCTGCGTGCGCTTCTGCAGCGAGGTGGCAGGAAGCGACGAACTCTACGTTGCCGAGCGTGGCAGTCACTCGGAGATCGCCACTTTCCCCGGCCAGCCGCTGGTCAATGCCTACTCGGGCAACGTCGTCGACATTTGCCCGGTGGGGGCGTTGTTGAGCAAGGATTTCCGCTTCAAGAGTCGCGTCTGGTGGCTCAAGAAAGCCGATTCGGTGTGCACGAGCTGCGCGCGCGGCTGCAACGTGCGCATCGACCACCACTGGAATCAGGTGCAGCGCCTGGTGCCGCGCTACAACCCCGAGGTCAACTCCTATTGGATGTGCGACCGCGGCCGCACCCATATCGCCTGGATCAACGAGCAGCGGGTCACTTCTGCGCAGCATGGCGAGCAGGCATTGGTGTTGCGCGAGGCATTCGATCTTCTGGCGGCGCGACTCGCGGTGGCAGGGTCTGCCGTCACGGTCTTGCTGTCGCCCAAGCTCGCCAACGAAGACCTGCTTGCCTGGCGTCACCTGTTCACGGCGGTTGTAAAGGCGGCGCATCTGGGCGCGGGATCACTCGAGCCGGCGCAACCCGAGGACGACATCCTGCGCCGCGCTGATCCGCACCCGAATTCCTGGTCCGTGCAGGCTCTCGGGTTGGCGGCCGACGTGCGCGAACTCTGGCACGCGCCCGCCGCCAAGGTGCTGCTCATCGTTGGCGATGATCCAGTGGGTTGGGAGCCGGCGCTCGCCGCCAGTCTGGGACGCTTCGATTTCGTTGCCGCGGCGCTCACCAATCACAACGCCACCGCGACAAGTGTGCTCGCCGCCGGCGGCTTGTTGCTGCCGCTCGCAACCCATGCGGAGTACGCCGGCACCTTCACCAATTTCGCCGGCCGCGTGCAGCGCTTCGCCGCGGCGCTCGCGCCTTTCGGTTCGGCTCTCACCGCGCACGAGATGGCGGTAGAGTTGGCGTTGGCGCTGCGGCGCGACTTCTGGCCCGCGGGCAAGCCGGTGGCCAGCATGCAACTCGGTATTTGGGAACAGCTGGTGCCGGCGAGCGTCCAGATGCCGCGCATCGATTGGGACACCGTGCCGCCGGACGGGTTGATTCCGACCTGGAGGCAGACGGCGCGGCCGCGCTCGGTGTTGACGGAAGAGGACGCCACGGACGCCTACAGCTGGGTTGCGCGACCCGAGGCAGCGCGAGCGGGAGAGAATGGATAATCTGAATCACCATCCCGCGATCATGACCGGCCGGCTGTTGCTCGGCTGGATGTTGCCGCTCGCCTTCTTGCCACTCATGATCTGGTTCGAGCGCAAGATGAGCGCATTCATGCAGGACCGCACGGGTCCCAATCGCGCCGCGATTCTCGGCATGCGACTGGGTGGCGTCATCCACACGCTGGCCGACGTGCTCAAGCTGCTCGGCAAGGAAGACGTGGTGCCGGCGCAGGTGCACCCCTTCTACTACCGGCTCGGACCGTTCGTGGCGATCTTCGTCGCGCAGCTGTTGTTCGTCATCGTGCCGTTGGCCGACACCTTGCGCTTGGCGCAAGACGACATCGTCATGCAGGGACTGCAGCTCGACATCGGCATTCTCTGGCCCCTCGCCATCGGCGCATTGATGGTGTACTCGATCGTGATTGCAGGCTGGGCCTCGAACAACAAGTTCGGGACGCTGGGTGGGTTGCGCGCCGCGGCACAAATGGTGAGCTATGAAGTCGCGCTCGGGCTGTCGATCATGGGCGCGGTGATGATCTACGGCACGCTCGATCTCAACACCATCGTGCGCGCCCAAGGCGAGCTGCTGTGGGGCTTCGTGCCGCGTTGGGGCATCGTGCTGCAGCCGCTCGGGTTCTTGTTGTTCTTGGTGGCGTCGTTCGCCGAGACCAACCGTACGCCGTTCGACTTGCCCGAGCGTGATTCCGAAATCGTCGCCGGCTATCACACCGAGTATTCCGGCGTGCGCTTCGCCTTCTTCTTCATGGCGGAGTACATCCACATCGTGGTGGCGTCGGGGCTCGTGGTGACGCTCTTCCTCGGTGGTTGGCAGGTGCCGTGGCTGGACACGGACGCGTTGCGCTTGCACGCCAAGGGTGTGCTCGGGGTCATGCTCGGGGGCCTGGTGATGGCCGGTGTCGTGATCGTGCCGGCATCCCTGCGTTGGTCGCGCCAACTACGGCAGCATTACACCGACGCGCGCCGCCACGAAGGCCGTGTGTGGGCGGTGCTGATGAGCGGCGCGGCGTTGATCGGCGCCGCCGGGCTGGCGCTGCTGCCGGGCCTCGCGCTTCCCGAGTGGGGACGCGTGGCAGTGGCGGCACTGGCACAGATCTCCGTGTTCGTCGCCAAAGTACTCTTGGTGGCGCTCACGTTCATCTGGGTGCGCTGGACGCTGCCGAGCTTCCGCTACGACCAACTCATGCGCTTGGGATGGAAGCAACTCATGCCCTGGGCGCTGGTGAACATCACGGTTACCGGGTTCTTGCTTCTTTTGTTCGGGAAGGGATCGTGATGGCGATCGACCCTGCGCTGCTGGCGCGGCTCAACGTCAAGCCCGAGGAACTGCGCGTCGTGCGCGCGCAGACGAGCTTTTTGCAGAGCTTGTACATCTTCGAGGTGATGCGCGGGCTCGGAGTCACGCTGCGGCATTTGCTGCGCAACTTGGCCAACCAGAAGGCCATGCCGACCAGCCAGTTCCCGGAGGTCGCCCGCGTGCTCCCCGAGGGCTTCCGCGGCCTCCACCGTTTGACGAAAAAGGAAGACGGCACGCCACGCTGCGTGGCCTGCATGATGTGTCCGACCGCCTGCCCGGCGGACTGCATCCACATCGAGGCGGCGGAAAGCCCCGACCCGAGCGTCGAGAAGATCCCGGTGCGCTTCGAGATCGATCTCATGCGGTGCATTTTTTGTGGTTTCTGCGTCGAGGCGTGTCCGAAGGACGCCATCCGCATGGACACCGGCCGCTTTTTCGACCTGGCGGGCACGCATCGCGAGGATTTCGTCCTCACCATGGATCGGTTGCTGAACGACTGAAGGGATCGCGGTGGAGAGAGCGCTGTTCTACGCCCTGAGTGGCATTTCGGTGCTCGCGGCGCTGTGGATGATCACGCGCCGCAGCCCGCTGTCGAGCGCTCTGTCGCTCGTCGTCACCTTCTTGGGCCTGGCGGCGCTGTACGCGATGCTCGACGCCGAGCTCCTGTTCGTGGTGCAGATCTGGGTCTATGCCGGCGCGGTGATGGTCTTGGTCCTGTTCGTCATCATGCTGCTCAACCTGCGCGAGGAAGAATCGCGTATGGCCGCCGCCAGCTGGGGCCGCTTCGCTCTCTGCGGCATCCTGGCGCTCGGGCTCGCTTGGAAGGCGTTCGGTGTGCTCGCCGGCGTGCGCGCCATCGCACCGCCAGTGTCGCGCGAGTTCGGCGGCGTGGCGTCGGTGGCGGAGATTCTGTTCACGCGCTATCTGGTGCAGTTCCAGCTCGTCGGCCTGTTGCTGCTGGCCGTGGTCGTGGGCGTCGTGGTCCTGGCGAAACGCGCGAGGTGAGCATGGTCGGGTTGCACGAATACCTGGTGGTGAGCGGTCTGCTGTTCCTGATCGGCGCCGTGGGCGTGCTCACGCGCACCAACGGGCTCATCTTGTTCATGTCGCTCGAGCTGATGCTGAACGCGGTGAATCTGACGTTCGTGGCACTGGCGCGTTATACCGGCCGCCTCGATGGTCATGTGTTCGTGTTTCTGGTGACGGCGGTGGCGGCGGCCGAAGCCGCGGTGGGGCTCGCGATCTTCGTCAGCCTGTTCCGGCTGCACCGTTCGGTCAACGTCGACCAGATGAACGCGATGGGGGAGTAACGTGGAAGTGGCGTGGCTGTGGCTGATTCCGCTGGCGCCGCTCGTGACCAGCGCGCTTTGCGGCGCGATCGCGCTCGCGACGCGCAACGCGGCCGCGCCGCCGCGGCGGCTCGTGGGTTGGCTCGCCTGCCTCGGGCCGGGGCTCAGCTTCGCGTTGTCGCTGCTGGCGTGGGCGGAGCTGCGCGGGCTGATGCCCGTGGGCCGCATGCTGTCGCAGACACTGTATCGCTGGTTCGATTCGGGCGTGTTGCAGCTGGATGTCGGTCTCGTCATCGACCCGTTGTCAGCGCTGATGCTGCTGTTCGTGACCGGCGTCGGCACGCTCATCCACGTCTATTCGACCGGCTACATGCACGCCGATCGCGGCTTCGTCCGCTACTTCGCCTATCTCAATCTGTTCATGTTCGCCATGCTGGTGCTGGTGTTGGCCGACAGTCTGCCGGTGCTGTTCATCGGCTGGGAGGGGGTTGGCCTGTGCTCGTACCTCCTCATCGGCTATTGGTTCGACGACCCCGCCAAAGCCGCCGCCGGCAAAAAGGCGTTCGTGGTCAATCGCATCGGCGACTTCGGCGTCCTGATCGCCATGTTCCTGGTGTTTTGGACCCTGCAGGGCGTGGGCGCCGCCAGTCTGTCGTTCGCGACCATGCAGAGGCACACCGAAGCCTTCACGCCGGCGGTCGCGACCGCGGTGTGTCTGCTGCTCTTCCTCGGGGCGGCGGGGAAATCGGCGCAGATCCCGCTCTATGTCTGGCTTCCGGACGCCATGGCAGGTCCGACACCGGTCTCGGCCCTCATCCACGCGGCGACGATGGTGACCGCAGGCGTATACCTCGTGGCGCGCATGCACTTCCTCTTCGCCCTGTCGCCGCTCGCGAGCACCATCGTGGCGGTGGTGGGCGCAGCGACAGCCCTGCTGGCGGCGACGATCGCGGTGGCGCAGAACGACTTCAAGAAGGTGCTGGCGTATTCGACCGTGAGCCAGCTGGGGTACATGTTCGTCGGCGTCGGTGTCGGCGCCTATGGCGCCGGGATCTTCCACGTCTTCACCCACGCGTTCTTCAAGGCTTGCTTGTTTCTCGGCTCGGGAGCCGTCATTCATGCGCTGCACGACGAGCAGGACATTCGACGCATGGGTGGGTTGCGACGCAAGATGCCGCTCACTTTCGCGACCTTCGTCATTGCGACGCTGGCGCTCGCGGGCATGCCACCGCTGGCTGGATTCTTCAGCAAGGATCACATTCTGTGGGAGGCGCTGTCGAAACCGAACGCCGTCGTGCCATGGTTGCCGCCAGTGCTGTGGGCGGTGCTGGTGATGGCGGCCTTGTGCACCGCCTTCTATATGTGGCGGCTCGTCGTCCTGGTATTCCTGGGTTCGTACCGGGGCGATGCCCACACGTACGACCATGCGCACGAGGCGCCACCGAGCATGGCCATGCCGCTGGTGCTGCTCGCGGCCGGCAGCCTGCTCGTCGGCCTCCTCGGTGTGCCGCACATTCTCGGGGGTTCCAATCGTCTCGAGGGGTGGCTGCACCCCAGCTTCACACTGGCGCAGAGCCCGCAGTTCGGGTTGCCGCCGATTGTCGGTGAAGAGAGCGACACCACCTCTGCTGCAGAAACGCAGGATGCAGCAAGCGTCGGGCACGAGACGGCACGAGCCCACCCCACACCAGCGCACGCGGCGCTGCCGGAATCCGCTGCCATGGCGGTGGCGCTCGCGGCCGGTCTTCTGGGTCTTGGACTCGGGCATCAGATGTACGCGCGCCGCCCGCAGGTGGCCACAGCGTTGGCGCTGCGGCTGCCCGCAGTGCGCAACCTGCTCGCTGGCAAATACTTCGTCGATGAACTGTACGCCGCCGCCATCATTCGACCGCTGCGACTGCTTGCGGATCGCGTCCTGTGGCGGATTGTCGACATGAAGCTCATCGACGGCAGCGTGCGCTTGCTGGGCTGGCTGACGTGGGCTTTATCGGTTGCCTTCCGTTTTGGCCAGAGTGGGTACGTGCAGACCTACGTTCTCGTCGTCGTCCTGGGCGTGTTCGCCTTGTTGTTGCGCGTGCTGTGAAGCGCGGAGGTCGATCGTGCCATTGCTGAGCGCCATCGTGTTCGTGCCGATGTTGACGGCCGCGGCGCTGCTGCTGTTGCCGCGCGGCAACGAGCGACTCGTGCGCAGCGTGGCGCTGCTTGGCATGCTGGTCGATCTCGCGCTGGCGCTGCTCTTGGTGCAGCAATCCAACAACGGCGCGGGTTTCCAGCTCGTCGAACGCGCGGCGTGGATCCCGCGTTGGGGCATCGAGTACCACTTGGGCGTGGATGGCATCAGTCTGTGGCTGGTGGCGCTCACCGGGCTTCTTGGCCCGATCGCGGTGCTGGGGTCGTGGGCAGGCATCACCCAGCGCGTGCGCGAGTTCCACGTGCTGCTGCTCCTGCTGCAGACCGGCATGCAGGGTGTGTTCCTGAGCCTCGATCTCTTCCTGTTCTACGTGTTCTGGGAAGTGTCGCTGGTGCCGATGTACTTCCTCATCGGCATCTGGGGACACGAGCGCCGCCTGTACGCCGCGATCAAATTCGTCTTGTTCACGCTCGCCGGGTCACTGCTGATGTTGGTGGCGATTCTGTCGTTGGTGGTGGAGCACGCGCGCGCGACGGGGATTTACACCTTCGATCTGCTGGCCTTGTACGGCGCGGACATCGATCCCGTACATCAAGTGTGGTACTTCGCGGCATTCGCCCTCGCCTTCGCCATCAAGGTGCCGCTGTGGCCGCTGCACACCTGGCTGCCCGACGCGCATGTCGAGGCCCCCACCGCCGGCTCGCTCATCCTCGCCGGCATCCTGCTCAAAATGGGCGGCTACGGTTTCTTGCGCTTCGCGATGCCGCTGTTCCCGCACGGGCTCGCAGCCGCGACCCCGCTGCTCATGGCGGTCTCCGTGGTGGGCATCGTCTATGGAGCCTTGGTGTCGATGGTGCAACCCGACATGAAGAAACTGGTGGCGTACTCCTCGGTGAGTCACTTGGGCTTCGTCATGCTCGGGATTCTGAGCGCCAACACCCAAGGTCTCGAGGGCGGCATCTATCAGATGCTGAACCACGGGCTGTCGACGGGCGCGCTCTTCCTCCTGGTGGGCATGCTCTACGAGCGCCGGCACTCGCGCGCGATCGCGGATTTTGGCGGCCTCGCCAAGAGCATGCCGGTCTACGCCGTGGTCCTGGTGTTGGTGACGCTATCCTCCATTGGCCTGCCGGGGCTCAATGGTTTCGTCGGCGAGTTCCTCATCCTTCTCGGCGCCTTCAAGGAGAGCCGGATGCACGCCGTGATCGCCACGACGGGCGTCGTGTTGGGCGCTGTCTACATGTTGTGGATGGTGGAACGCGTGCTCTTCGGTCCGATCCGCCAAGAGGCGAATCGACGCGTACGCGACCTTTCGCGCCGGGAGATCCTCACTTTCGCCCCGCTCTTGATTCTCATCGTCGTCATGGGGGTGTACCCCAAGCCATTCCTGGACCGGATGCACGGCTCGGTCGGCACGTTGATCCGCCGCGTGCAGCTGGACGAGCGACTGGCCCCCGGCGCATCGAGCTCGCCCACGCCACGGGCCGCGGCGACCGCAGCGGCCGAGTCGACACTGTCGCGTGTCTTGGACCTCGATTCGAATCGCGCCGCCGAGACGAACGCGGGCGTGGTTGCAGCAGCCGAGCCGCGGGAGGGAGCGCGATGAGCTTCGAGTTCGCCTGGCATCCGGACGCGTGGCTCCTGGTCGCGCCCATTCTGGCGGTGTGTGGCACGGCGGTCGTCATCTTGGTCGCCGATCTGTTCCTGCCGCGTCTCACGTGGACGATTCCCGCTCTCGTCGGCCTCGCAGTCGCGGCGATGCTGGCGCTCGCGCGCTGGAATCAGCCGTTGGCAGCGGCCGAGGCCGCATTGAATGGCGCCTTGCGCCTGGATGCCTTCGCCATTTTCCTGCAAGTCGCCATCCTCGCGTGCGTGGGCCTGTCGCTGCTCGGCGCCCAGGCCTATCACGCGCGCGCCGGCACGGGTCGCGCCGAGTTCTTCGTCCTCGTGCTCTTCGCCACCGCCGGGATGATGGTGCTGGTCGCGAGCAGTGATCTCATGACGATGTTTCTCGGGCTCGAGCTCCTGTCGTTCCCGACCTATGTTCTCTGCGGTTTCCTGCGCCAGCAGATCAAATCCAACGAGGCCGCACTCAAGTACTTCGTTCTCGGCTCCTTCGCTTCATCGGTGTTTCTCTACGGCATCGCTCTCGTCTGGGGCGCGAGCGGCAGCACGCAGCTGGCGGACATCGCCCAGGCGCCCGAGAGCCAACTTCTCCACCTCGGGGCTCTTCTGCTGGTGACGGGGTTCCTGTTCAAGATCGGCGCCGTGCCCTTCCATATGTGGGTGCCGGATGTCTACGAAGGCGCGCCGACGCCGGTCACCATGTTCATGGCCACGGCGGTGAAAGTCGCCGCTTTCGGTGTCCTCGTGCGCACGCTGCTCGTCGCGTCGCTGCACCAGACCTTGCCTCTTGGCACCATCCTGTGGTGGTGCGCGATTCTCACGATGACCGTCGGCAACATGTCGGCGCTCACGCAACCCAACATCAAGCGCATGTTGGCATTCTCTTCGGTGGCGCATGCGGGCTACATGCTGGTCGGTCTCGCGGCTTTTGCGACCACCGGTTGGGACGCCGGCGCGGCTGCCGTGCTCTATTACCTGCTCGCCTACGCGGCGATGAACATCGGTGCCTTCACGGTCGTGACCTTGCTCGGTCGGCGCGCCGAGGGCGAGCTTCAGTTCGATCGTGACTGGGGTGGCGTGGCGCGACGCCATCCGGGCTTGGGGATGGCCATGGCGATGTTCATGATCGCATTGGGCGGCCTGCCGCCGACCGCTGGTTTCTTCGGCAAGTATTCGCTCTTCCGCTCCGCCCTCGATGCCGGGCTCGTGAGCCTGGTCGTCATCGCGGTGCTCAACAGCTTGGTCTCCGTCTATTACTATTTGCGTGTCATCGTCGCCATGTACATGAAATCGGAACGCGAGGCGCAACCGGCGTTGCTCGAAGCATTGGCACCCCGCACGCATGCGTTCGACGGACCGGGCGCCATGGCTGCCCCGGAGGTCGTAGCATCGTCGCCAGCGCCGCGCCTGGCCGAAGCGCGCCCCTGGCCGGCGTTCCTGGCTGTCGCCGTCTGCGCCTTCCTCACGTTATGGCTCGGGATCGGGCCGAGTCTCGGCAGTCTGCCGGGGTTGAGCCAGGTCATGGCCTGGGCGGAAGCGGCCGTGGAGTCGCTGCGCTAGACTTGAGGACGCGACGATCCACCCCCTCGCCACGGAGCCATCGCATGGCCCACGATCGTGTCCGTCGTCATCCAGCGCCGCGCGCGGCACCGCCGACCAACGCACGCGCGGAGTGGGAACGCGAGGTCTTGCAGCCGTTCTTGCAGCACGCGCCCGAACGCAGCGCCGACTTCACCACCTGCTCGGGCACGTCCGTGCAGCGCTTGTACACGCCGGAGGACATTGCGAGTTTCGATGCGGAGCAGGATCTCGCCTATCCAGGCAGCTTCCCGTACACGCGCGGTGTCTACCCGACGATGTATCGCGGGCGGCTGTGGACGATGCGGCAGTATGCCGGCTTCGGGACCGCGGCGGCATCGAACGCGCGCTATCGCTATCTTCTCGAGCGCGGACAAACCGGTCTTTCCGTCGCCTTCGACTTGTGCACGCAGATCGGCTACGACTCGGATCACGCGCTCGCGCGCGGCGAGGTCGGCAAGGTCGGCGTCGCCATCGCCACGGTCGCGGACATGGAGACGCTGCTCGACGGCATCCCGCTCGACCGCGTGTCCACCTCGATGACGATCAACTCCACCGCTGCGATTCTGCTGGCGATGTACTTGGTGGTGGCGCGCCGGCGCGGGATCGCCTGGCGCGATCTGCGCGGCACGGTGCAGAACGACATCCTCAAGGAGTACATCGCCCGCGGCACCTATATTTATCCGCCGGTGCCGTCCATGCGGCTCGTGACCGACATGTTCGCCTTCTGCGCGCGCGAAGTCCCGGAATGGAACCCGATTTCGATCTCCGGCTACCACATTCGCGAAGCCGGCGCCACGGCGGTGCAAGAGGTGGCCTTCACCCTGGCCGACGGCATCGCCTATGTGCAAGCCGCGCTCGACTCCGGTCTCGATGTCGATCGTTTCGCCGGACGTTTGAGTTTCTTCTTCAATGCGCACAATGATCTGCTGGAGGAAGTGGCGAAGTTCCGCGCCGCCCGTCGCATGTGGGCGCGGCTCATGCGCGCGCGCTTCGGCGCCCAACGAGCGGAATCCTGTCAGCTGCGCTTCCACGCGCAGACATCCGGGGCGTCGCTCACGGCGCAACAGCCGGAGAACAACGTCGTGCGTGTCACCGTGCAGGCGCTGGCGGCGGTGCTGGGAGGCGCACAGAGCCTGCATACCAACGGCATGGACGAGGCTCTGGCACTGCCGACCGAGGACGCGGCGCGCATCGCGTTGCGCACCCAACAGATCTTGGCGTACGAGTCCGGTGTCACCAACACGGTGGACGCGCTCGGTGGTTCCTATGCCGTCGAGTGCCTCACCGAGAACATGGAACGCCAGGCCAGCGCGCTGATCGCGCGCGTCGACGCCTTGGGCGGCATGGTGCAGGCGATCGAGAGCGGATTCGTCCAGCGCGAGATCCAGGAGGCTGCCTACACTCTGCAGCGCGAGATCGAAAAGGAGGAGCGTGTGGTCGTCGGCGTCAACCGGTTTCGCGAAGAGGTCCCGTCGCGAATCCCGATCCTGCGTGTCGATCCGGCGCTCGAACGCGAGCAAGTGCAGCGCCTGCAGGCGTTCCGGGCCCAACGCTCGCAGGCTGGGGTGGATGCGACTTTGGCCGCGGTGCGCGCGGTCGCCAGGGGCCAGGACAATCTGCTGCCGTCCATCGTCGAGGCCGTCGATCGTGGTGCGACGCTGGGGGAGATCAGCGACGTGCTGCGCGCCGAGTTCGGCGAGTATCGCGCCGACGTCACCATCTGAAGTGGACACCATCGCGTGCACCTCCGGGGCGCTGGACCATGAGTGAAATCAACGAAGGCCGGCGTCCGCTGCGCATCCTCATCGCCAAGCCGGGCCTGGACGGGCACGACCGCGGCGCCAAGTACGTGGCGCGCGCGTTGCAGGAAGCGGGGATGGAGGTCATTTACACGGGCATTCGCCAGACTCCCGAGGCGATCGTGAATGCGGCCATTCAAGAAGATGTCGCCGCCATCGGGATCTCCATTCTTTCCGGCGCCCATCGCGAACTGTTCGCGGACATCATGCAGCGGCTGCGCGAGCAGGGCGGCAGCGACATCCTGGTCTTCGTCGGCGGCATCATCCCCGAGGAAGACCTGGAATTCTGCCGCGGACTCGGCATCCGAGCAGTGTTCACACCCGGAACGCCGATCGCGAGCGCCATTCAATTTCTTCGGGAGAACGTGCGTCGCTGAGTCGACGCGCGCGGACCGCGTACAGGACCCTGAAAAGGAGCGCCGACAACGATGAGTGACTCGCGTCCGGCCGGCGAAGGTGCGGCCATGGGGCCAGGGGAAATGCCGCCCGTTGGCGTCCTCGTGTTGCCGCACGCCGCGGACCTGCCGCCTCTCGGGCGCATGACCGCCGGCGCCTCGGGGTACGACGTTCGCGCTGCGGTGGACGACGCCGTGGTCCTCGAGCCGGGGCGTTTGCTCGCGGTGCCAACGGGGCTGCGTCTGGAGATCCCGGCGGGTTTCGAAGCCCAGGTACGGCCGCGGAGCGGCCTCGCCGCGCAATATCAGGTCGGGATCCTCAATGCTCCCGGAACCATCGACAGCGATTATCGCGGCGAGGTGAAGGTGCTGCTTTATAACTTTGGCACCGAGGCATTTCGACTGGCGCGTGGTGATCGCATTGCGCAACTGGTCTTTGCGCGCGTCGAGCATCCGGCGCTCGAGATCCGCGCGCTCGCGCCCAGCGACCGCGGCGCCGGCGGGTTCGGGCACACGGGGAGTCGTTAGGTGCATGTAGCGTTCGACGCCGCGTCGCCTGGGACAGCCGCGGCGCTCGCGACGGGCACTTCGGGTTGGCGACGATTCCTCGGCCGCCCTGTCGGCGGTCTGCCTGCCGTGCTTGCCTATCACAAGGTGGGGACACCCGAGCTCGGTGGCACGTGGTGCAGCGTGCGCCAGTTCGCCGCCCACTTGGATGCATTGACGCGCGCCAATGTCCGCGGCATCGATGTCGAACACTTCGCGCGCTGTCTCGCCACGGTGGTCCCTGCAGCAGATACCAACCACACGGCGCCCAAATCCAAACGACTTGTCCCGACGGGGGAGCTCGCCAGGCGCGAAGTCCTGATTACCTTCGACGATGCCTACGCGAGCTTCGCCGCAAAGGCATGGCCGATGCTGCGCGCGCGCGCCTTTCCAAGCCTCCTGTTCGTCATCACCGATTTCGCCGGGCGCAAGTCGCGCTGGGATCTGCCTTTTCCGGGCCGGCGTGTTTGGCATCTCGACTGGGACGAGCTGCGCGCGCTTCACGCCGAAGGGGTCGCGATCGGTTCGCACTCGATGACGCATCGCGACCTCACTCGGCTCGACGACCACGCGCTACGCCGCGAGCTCGAAGGATCGCGCCACCGACTGGAGGACGCTCTGGGGGCGCCCATTCGCGCGCTGTCCTATCCATTCGGACGCTGCGACGCGCGCGTGGCCGCGGCCGCGGCCGCTGCGGGGTACGCGCTCGGATTCGCCATGAGCCCACTCCGGCCCGACGATCGCGTGCAACCGCTCGCGCTCCGACGCTTCGGAGTCTACATCGTCGATTCGCCGCGCGCTGTCCTCGACAAGGTCGATGCCTCGCGTCGCTTCTGGTGGGTCCAGGATCTTTTCACCCGCGGTGTGAGCGCGGTGGCGGCACTGGCGGCTCGCAACACCGGGAACATCGACCCCGCACCACGGACCGCACGCCAGGCCGCCCTCCCGTCAAGGAGTTCCGATTCTGCAGGCGAAGCGTGACCCGACGCCATCGCAGCCGTGCTGTTTACGGGGCACTTTTGGTTGTACGCAACGCTGGGTAGGCGAGCGCGAAGCGCTTGGCATAGTAAACGCGCGTGATCGCGACCAGCATGAGCAGCCCCCCGGCGAAGATTGGAGCGCGGAGCCCGGCCGCCAAGGCGAACAGCATCGTGCCGCCAACGCTCACACTCTGACTCTTGACTGCTTGCGGTGCGAGGTTGCTGGCCACGGTCAAGATCGCGAGCGCGCCACATGCGCCGAGGAGCACGGGCGCGGTTGCGAACGCCGCCAGCACCGCCGCGGCGACGGCACACAGGCTCGCCAGAATGCGCGCGCGCTGAACGCCCCAGGCGACAGCCGCCGTGCGCTTGCCCGTGCGGCGATCGCCCTCGACATCGAGCAGCGTCGTGTGCAAGAAAACCGCCGCGACCGCGAGCATGCTCGCGCCGAGGCGCGTTGCCCATAGATCGGTCGCATGCAGCGCGCCGGCGCCGAGCCACGTCGCCAGCGCGCCGTAACCGATGGCATTCGCCGCTACATCCAAGCCCGGCCGAGAGCTGAGGCGCCACGGCGGCAGACTGTATGCGATTCCGAGGGCCGTGGCCGCGGCAAGGCGGAGCGGCGCCTCATCCGCCGCCGCGGCGAAGGCCAGTCCTGCGGCCAGAAGCAACGTCGCCACGATGGCGTACGTGCGCGCCGTGAAGATGCCGTGTTGGAGAAAGAATCCCTTGGCATTCAGCCGATCCGTCTCGGCGTCGGCGATCTGATTGATGAGGTGCACGGCGGCGAGCACCGCGCTCATCAAGAGGAAACGGAGCGCGGGAAATCCCTCGGGCAGAGTGAGCCGAGCCGCATCGCCTGCAGGATGGGATCGCACCAGATCCTGGCCGAGAATGAAGAAGCTCCAGGCCGGGACGAGAACGAGGGGACGCAGCGCGAAGAAAAAGTCGAGAAGGCGCATGCATGACAGCGTACTCGCGCCACCAGCGCAAGATCAACGCCTGGGCTTGTCTTCCTTGTAAGTCAGTTCGAAGCTCTTGCCCGATTCGGTGCGTGCGTAGGCCACGACATCGGCCTTCTCCAGGAGTCGCGGGCTGGCGAGCTGGGCGCCGGCGAGGTCCTGCAACGTCTCCGGGTATCCGCCATGCAGGGCGCGGAATACCTCGATGTCGCGATGCAGTGTCGTGCGCGCGGAGCGCATTTCCATTTCCGTCCGCGAGAGGCGCGTGCTGCTGCCGCGCAAGCCGACCACCATCAGCCCGCACCCGGCCGCGAACAAGACCAGCGCCCACAACACCAGACTCGGCCGCGGCGGCCGTCGCGCCGTGATCCCCGGGCGCGGCAGCTGGCGTCCCTTCTCGGCGACAGAAGCGGTGGCGACGGGTTCGGTGACGGGCTTGGGGGCTTCGACCGGTAGCGGCATTTCGAGGATCTGGGTGATGCCGGACTCGGCAGCCGCGGCGACGATTTCGTACACCTCGAACTCGGGCAACCGCCCGCAGGCCACGAGCTCGGCGAGGCGCATCGGACTGCGCAGACGCGAAAGCAAGGCCTGGGAACGCTCGTCGAGAGAGGTCGGCAGCGCCGTCACCGGTGACAAGAGCACCTGCGGGCTGGGCAACTTGGTCAGGACCTGCGGCCACTCGTCGACGCGGCGTGCGGCTTCGAGAAGCACGGCTTCCATTCTCAGCGACACCGTGTGCTGCAGTCCGCGCAGCGATTCCTCGCCGCTCAAGAAGCGGTAGGTGCCCTCTTTCCAGTTGTAGGTGCGGAAGACGAGATCCTGCGTCATGTCGATCAGGGCCTGCTGCAGCTCATCCGGCGTGATCAAGTGCTTTTCGAGCAGCACATCGGCCACGTCCTTGCGGTTCTCCCCGACCTCCAAGGTGAGGTGCAAGGTCTGCCAAGCATCGAGATAGCCGGACTTCTTCATGTATTCGAGCAACGGGTCGTCACCCAGTCGGCGTCGGTCCCGGCAAGAGACGAGCATGCCCTTGTCGAAGTAGAAGGTGAGGATCTTTTCGTAGCTCTCGATGCGCAGCAGTCCAGTCTTGTGCTGCATCGCCACGAGCTGCAAGATCTCCGCGAGGCCGAATTCTTGAAGTGCGCCCTGCATGGCTCACCGTCCCTCGGGAATCGCGAGTGACTGTCCGAGTCGTCGCCACGAACGGCGGAGTCGCAGCAGTCCTTGCAGATGCGCCAGAAAGAACACGAGGACCGCCAAGCGCAAGGCTTGGGCGTTGGCGGCCGAGAACCATGGCACGGCGCGATCGCTGGCGGCGTCCACCAACATGCCGACGGCGAGCAATGCTCCCCACGCCACGAGCGCTGTCCACAAGGCCGCTGTCGGCGCCCCACACGCCAAGTCCGCGGCGCCGGGGAAGAGGGTGCCGACCCAGCGCGGCATGCGATCGGCAAGGCGTGGCGCCTGCACGTGGCGCGTGCGCTGTCGCTCCACCATCGGTGCATCCACGTCGAGCGCTTCGGAACGATCGAAGCGCGGCGTGTTCAGGTCGCAGTACGGGCAGACGCGAGCGCGATCTTCGCGCAGCGGCGGCGCGCAGTGTGTACACACGACGCGTGCGCACGAAGTGCATTCGAAGACGACGGAACGCACGCGCCAACGGGACAGGAGCAGCATCACTAGTCCGAAGAGGACACCCGCGGTCTTCCACGGCGACAATCCGTCCCAACCGGCGCCACGCCAGCTTTGCAACAGCAGTTCGGCTCGCCGCGGCTTGGCGCGTGCCTCGTCACTGGCCAGACGCAAGATTTCCTCGGGGCCGAGCACGGCATCGACCAGCGGAATTTGCGCGTGCACCCAAGCGGCACGTTTCTGTGTGATCTTGTCGAAGTCGAGCTCGGCAGCGCGGTGCAGCTCCTGGTCGGCTTCGCCGAAGTGCAGCATCCGGATGTATGTCTGTGCCAGGTTGGCGTGCGCGTACGGACTCTCCGGAGCCAATGATTGCGCCTTGCGGTAGCCGGCAGCCGCGCGCTGCATGTTGCCGCGCGCGAAGTAGACATTGGCGAGATTGACGTACGGCAAGCCCCAATTCGGGTCGGCGGTGATGGCCGCAGAATAGTAGCGCTCGGCGGCATCGAGATCGCCGCGGCGACGGGCGAGCAAGCCGAGCACGAACTCGCGCTCGCGTCCATGTGGGATGTCGCGCACCAGACTGGCCTCGAGACGAGGGTCGCCACCCTCGCGCTGTGCGGCGGCAAGACGCGCGCTGGTGCTGCCCGGATCGAGGATCATGGCGCGGGTCTGCAACCATGGCAGCGGGATCTCGCACAAGGCGAGCGCGACGCAGAGCGCGGCCAGCGTGCGGCGCTCTTTGCGAGCCATGAACGACGTCAGGAACAGAATTGCCACGAGCAGGGCCGCGAGCGGAGATTGCCACAGCACCCACAACAGGACGGCCGCCAGGGCGACGACCGTGATATAGATTTGCCGCGATCGTGCTTCCACGAGGTGCTGGGCGAAAAACAGCGTGCGCACAAAAAGCAGGACAACCAGGGTGACCAATGTCGCGAGCAGCAGGGAATGGGTGCCGCGCTCGGCGCGGAACAACCACGCCGACTGCTGGATCGGGTCGTCGAGTACGCAGCGCACGGCGTCGCGAGCCGCCAAACTGGCGCTTGCCGGATCATGCTGGTGCAGTTCCAGAACGACGCGTTCGAAGTGCGGCGCGGCCCACGTCGGGTCGACGAGCGAGGCTTGTTGCAGTAGCTCCAGTCGCTCTTCGACAGGTTGCCCCTGCGACAGGACCACGAGCGCGCGGGCGAGCGCCTCGGAACGCTCGGCTCCATTGGCGCGCGCGGCAGCGTAGTACTGACGCAGAGGCGCCGTCGGGAGAACGAGCTCGTCGGCAGCAACGTGCGTCCCCGCCAGCAATGCGACTGCGGCGAGAATGGCTCTCCAGCCAGGTTTCATCCCTCTGTCTCCGTGTGGAATGTTCTCTGGCGCACGAACACTCGCTCTCGCTGGGAAGGCTGCAAGACGACGGCAAGGACCGTGCCCGCTTGCAATTGCAACATCGCACGGCTAGTCTAACTTCGAGTAGCCTGGAGAGCGGCGAAACCGCGCACGAATGAGGGGATGATGCTGAAAGCGTACATCGGGGAGATCGCACCGCATGTTGGGCAAATCGTCCTCCTCGAGGGCTGGGTCTACAACTACCGGACAGGCGGCAAGCTGTTCTTCCTCTTGCTCCGCGACGGCACAGGCATCATGCAGTGTGTGGCTTTCAAGCCGGAAATCGGTGCGGAGCGTTTCGCGGAACTGGAACGCCTGACACAGGAGTCTTCCGTGCGCGTCTGGGGGACCGTGCGTGAGGACAAGCGCTCTCCGGGCGGTTTCGAGCTGTCCATGCAGGGTTTCGAGATCGTGCAGATCGCCGACGAATTCCCCATCACGCCCAAGGAACATGGCAGCTCGTTTCTCCTCGACAACCGTCACCTGTGGCTGCGCAGCAAGAAACAATTCGCGATCCTCAAAGTCCGCGCCCGCACACAGAAGGCAATTCGAGATTTCTTCGATTCACGAGGCTTCACGTTGCTCGATACGCCGATCTTCACCCCCAACGCATGCGAAGGCACGACGACATTGTTCGAGACCGAGTACTTTGGCGACAAGGCCTACCTTACACAAAGCGGGCAGCTCTACAACGAAGCCACGGCCGCTGCCTTCGGCAAGGTCTACACTTTCGGCCCAACCTTCCGCGCCGAAAAGTCGAAAACGCGTCGCCACCTCACCGAATTTTGGATGGTGGAGCCGGAAGTCGCTTGGGCACATTTGGACGATGTCATTCAGCTCGGCGAAGAGCTGCTCCTGTTCATCATCGCCGAGGTGTTGCGAGACTGCCGTCAGCTGCTCCTCGAGCACCTGGAGCGCGACATCTCGAAGTTAGAGGCGGTGCGCGGACCCTTTGCGCGCATCCACTACGACGATGCGGTCAAGCTCTTGCATGCGAAAGGGCATGCTTTCGAATGGGGTGGCGATTTCGGCGCACCCGACGAGACCGTCATTTCGGAAGAACACACGTCGCCTATTGTCATTCATCACTTCCCAGCGGCCGTGAAGGCCTTCTACATGGAACCGGACGCGCAGGATCCGCGCACCTGCCTGTCAGCGGATTTCCTGGCCCCCGAGGGCTACGGTGAAATCATCGGCGGCGGTGAGCGCAGCGCCAACTTGGAGTACTTGCGCGAGCAGCTCCGGAAGCATCAGCTCCCCGAGCAAGCATTCAACTGGTATCTCGATCTACGTCGTTTCGGCACCTTCCCCCATGCCGGCTTCGGCCTCGGCCTGGAGCGCACGGTCTCCTGGCTCTGTGGCATTCATCATCTGCGCGAGGCCATCCCTTTCCCGCGCACGCTGCAACGATTGACCCCGTAACGACCGGCCCCGCTCGCGAGCCAGTTGGAAAGTGTCGTTTCTACCGACGCCACGCGGCAGTGTGTGTCACGATCGCATTCCTAAGTTGCCCACTCCCAGGTCGACGGATCACGATTGTCGGTCTCCGCACGGAGCTCTCGGCCCGGTGCCTGCCGATGGATAACGCCGTGCCGTTCAGCTGCGGGCGCCGCGCAAGCGTCGGTTTCTTGATAGACCTTTGAGCAGGGCGGCGGCGTCCGCCAGTTGCTTGTTAGCCCGTCCGGCTACTCACCCTTACGCCATTTCACAAAGTCGCGCGCACCATGAAGCAGGCTCAGGATTCGAACTTCCGTCGGCGCCACTTCGTAGAGCAAGCGGTACCGAAACACATAGACCTCGCGGATAGCGGGATCGTTGATCTCCGGAACGACTCGACCGCGCTCCGATAGTGTCGTCAAACCAGAAGCGGCCGCCAGCGCCTGCTCAAGCACCGCGCGCGCGCCGTCTGGCGCGTCCTCTGCGATGTACTCCAATGCCTCGTCGAGTGCACGGCGAGCCTCCTCAGTCCAGACTATCCGACGTCGCCGACGAGCCATTTTTTTCTCAGCTGTTGGGCAACTTCCTCATGGGAGAGGATACGCCCATTCTGGACGTCAGCCCGACCACGCGCGACCCCCTGAAGGACGTAAAGGTGATAGAGCACGTCGTCGAGGGTGCAGTCGTCAGGTAGCCGATCGAGAAGCTCTCGGACGGCTCGTTTCGTCTCCACCTGGTAGCCTCCAAAGAACGGGCCGACCCAAGTATACATCCGTACACGAGTGGGGAACCTCATTGGATCGGGACAACGATTGTCGGTCCGAGCCCCCGGTTCTCGACCCTTTCCCAGGTCGACGGATAACGATTGTCGGTCTCGGCACGGAGCTCTCGACCGTCCTTGTCCGATGAAGAACGTTGTAGGTCCAAGCCCGAGTTCTCGGCCCCTTCCCTGGTCGACGGATCACGATTGTCGGTCCTCGACACGGAGCTCTCAGCCGTCCTCGGTCGATGGATCACGATTGTCGGTCCTCGAGCACGGAGCTCTCGGCCGTCCTCGGTCGATGGATCACGATTGTCGGTCCTCGGGCACGGAGCTCTCGGCCGTCCTCGGTCGATGGATCACGATTGTCGGTCCTCGGGCAGGGAGCTCTCGGTCTCCTCGGTCGATGGATCACGATTGTCGGTCCTCGGGCAGGGAGCTCTCGGTTTCCTCGGTCGATGGATCACGATTGTCGGTCCCGGCGCATGACACACTCGACTTCGCCTTCGGTAGGAAGACATGGATCAGCCGCCCCCGTCGATTCGAATTCGACGCAGGGTTGCCTTCTGCGTTTCGCAAGAGCAAGGTCACCGCCGATCGATCAACGCCATCGCGATTTGGATCGCATCCATTTGGTGTTCATGCTCTCCCTGAGAGTGAATCGCACGTGAGCCCTTGGAAGCTCCATGCCAACCAGAAATCTGGCTCTACGCCTCGGGTTTCATTTCACGAGTTTCTAAAAATGTCAAATTCGGCGACACTTATTGACTACGCTGTTGACAGACTGAAGTCATGAGGTCCTTCTGGCGACAGGCGCAAAGCGCGCGTGGATTTGGCTCAAACGCCTGCAGGGTAGGGGAACAGCACACCCCGTCGCCGTGCTTCGCATCAATCGAGAGGAGTGCTAGGCTCCGCCGGTTCTGGCGGGCCCGAACACGGGCGGACGGGTGGCGTAGGCATCCGACATGGCCATCAAGCCGCTTAATGCCGCGGCAGGTCCAAGCCGTTTGACGCTACCGCGGGTCCAAGATTCCATCGTCGAGGGAACATGAGGCCGTTCAAACACGAAGCTGTTGCAGAGTTCACGTTCAAGGCCGTCGTCACGGGCGTGGCGCTCGGGCTCATTTTCGGCGCGGCGAACGCCTACCTTGGTCTGCGCGTGGGGATGACGGTGTCGGCATCGATCCCGGCGGCGGTCATGACCGTGGCCTTCTTCAAGCTGTTTCGCCTGCGCCATACCATTCTCGAGGCCAATTTGTCGCAGACGATCGGGTCGGCTTCGACATCGCTCACGTCCGGTACGATCTTCACCATCCCGGCATTGTTTCTCTGGGGAATGGCACCGCCATTCCTGCAAGTCACGGCGCTCTGTTTCCTCGGGGGCCTGCTTGGCTTGAGCGCCATGATCCCATTACGGCGGCTCCTGGTCGTCGAAAGCCATCGCGAGTTGCCGTACCCCGAAGGCACCGCGTGCGCCGAGGTGCTGCGCGCCACCACCGCCGGCGCGGCCGGCGGAGCGTGGATCTTTCGCGGCATGGCGGTCGGAGCGGCGGTCAAGCTCCTCATCTCGGTGTTGTTCTTGTTCCCCGGAAGCATTCATGTGCCGCTCGCGGTGCTTCCGAAGGCACAAATCGCCCTCGAACTGGCTCCGGCACTGCTCGCGATCGGGTTCATCCTCGGCTACCGGCAATCGGGAGTGCTTGTCGCAGGTTCCATCGTCTCGGCCTTTGCGCTGACGCCGCTCATCGCGTGGATCGGAGCCTGGCTCGGCGCACCGCTGTACCCCGAGCTGGAAAAGCTGGTGGCCGACATGAGCGCGGACCAGATCTGGTCGCGCTATGTGCGTTACATCGGCGCCGGGGCAGTGGCAGCAGCCGGCATTCTCACTGTCGGGCGCAATCTACCGACGATGGTTGGCGCGTTCACCGCCGTCGTTCGTGGAGTGAGAGCGAAGAAGAGCGCGGTCATGTCGGGTGGCGGCGCGGCAGGGGAGGGCAGCAGCCCCATGAACCCGGAGGCAGATCGTGACCTGCCGAGCTGGTTCGTGCTCGTGGCCGTGGTGGTCGTCATTCTCGTCGCTGGTTTGGTGCCGGGCGTCTTCGCCGGGCAGATGTCGCTCGGCCCGCGCCTCGTGTGCGCCGCCGGCGTTGGCATCTTTGGTGTTCTCTTCGTCGCGGTCGCGGCGCGCATCGTCGGCATCGTCGGGGTGTCGTCGCAGCCGACTTCGGGAATCGCGCTCGTCACCCTGCTCGGTGTGGCAACCGTGTTTGCTGCGTTGGGCTGGAACGATCCTGCGGCCCGCGCCGCCGTACTCACAGTCGGAACGATCGTGGCGGTCGCGGCGTCGAAGGCGGGCGACATCTCGCAAGACTTGAAGACGGGATTCCTCGTCGGCGCGACTCCAGCCAAGCAGCAGTTCGGACAGCTCATCGGCGCGGCCTTCGCGTGCTGGACCGTGGCCGGCACCGTGCTCTTGCTCGGCAGCGCTTACGAATTTGGCTCGAAAGAAGTCCCCGCGCCGCAAGCCACACTCATGAAGACGATCATCGAGGGCGTCCTCGCGGGCGATCTGCCCTGGGGCTTGGTCGGATCTGGCGCGGGCCTTTCGGTGGCGGCGATGCTGTGCGGAGTCTCGGGTTTGGCTTTCGCGATCGGAGTCTATCTGCCGCTCGCATCCATGCTCGCCATCTTCGTCGGCGGATGCGTGCGTGCCCGCGTCGATCGCAGCCGCGGCGGTCGCGCGCACGAAGGCAGCGACCCAGGCATCCTGGCTGCATCCGGGCTCGTGGCAGGGGAAGGTTTGGCCGGTGTGCTCATCGCGGCATTGGTCGGCGTGGGAGCGGTGCCGAAGTCGCGCCCGACACTCCTCTCGGGATTCCCGGGCGATGCCGCGCTCCTCATCGTACTGGCTGTGATCTGCGCCTTCCTTCTCGTCGCGGGTCGGCCAGGAAAGCGCACCCACGCGGCGTGAGGCATGCATGATGGCGGAGGAACACGCGATCCCGATGCACCGACTGGAGCGCGACGGCGTTCCCGTGTATTGGACGCCCGACGCGCCACGTTTCACCGGTGCGTTGACCTTCCGGGTTGGAATCTCCGATGAGTCCGTGATCACGCGCGGGCTCACACACCTCGTCGAGCATCTCGTCCTGAGTGAGTTTGTCCACACGCGCCACCGGTATGCTTTGAATGGTTTCGTCGACCCACTCCGGACGGTGTTCTGGGCCACGGGCACACCCGCGGAGGTGACTGCCTTCTTGCACGGAGTGTGCAGAAACATCTCTCAGCTACCGCTCGATGCCCTCGAAAAAGAGTGCCGCATCTTGCGTACGGAGGCGGCCGATCGTCCAGCCAACCCCGCGGAGTCGTTCGCGTTCCTCCGATTTGGTGCGCGCGGATACGGTCTCGTGGGGATCAGCGAATTTGGGTTGGCGGCGCCCAAGCCTGCGGTGGTCGCCGACTGGGCGGCTCGGCACTTCACGCGCCAGAACGCTGCCGCTTGGTTCAGCGGGCCAGTGCCGGACACGCTGAGCTTCGACGCGCTGCCGCATGGCCAGCGTCAACCGTGTCCTGGTTCGACTGTGATCGATGACCTGCAGCTCCCGGCTGGGTATTCGACAGGGCAACGTTTCGTGGGGCTCGCATTCACCACACTACGCGAAGATTGGTTCGCCATCCCACTCGGGATCGTGACGGATCGATTGACGAACCGTCTCCGGTTCCGTGACGGTCTGGTCTATAGCGTTCGCTCTGCGCTCGATCACATCGACGCGACGCGGAGCCACTCGATCCTGTGGACCCACTGTTTCAGCGAAAACGTTCGCAAGGTCGAGACGGCAATCCTGGAAGAACTCGACGACCTCGCCACGGGTGGCCCGACCCGGAGCGAACTTCAAGAAGTACGCGAGACCTTCGTCCGCGCCTGGTGTGAGCCGGAAGCCATCCCCGAGTTGTTCGATGCTCAGGTCATCAACGAGCTAGTCGGGTTCCCGAGCCGGTCCCCAGCCGAGTTGCTCGCAGACCTCGACGAGCGATCGCTCGAAGAGTGGGCCAGGGGAGTACAATCGGCGCTCGAGAGTGCGCTACTGTGCTTGCCAGCGGACTCGAATTCGGCACATGAACGCTTTCACCCCTATCCTTTCACGTCCCGATCGCGCGTCCATGGGCGCAGCTACCGTACAGCCACACAACGCTACCCATGGTCGAAAAAGACGGCGAAGCTGGTCGTGGGCCAAGACGGGGTGACACTCATCACTGCGATCGGGACATTCATCACCGTGCTCTACGAGACTTGCACCGCCGTGCTGTTCCCCGAAGGGCATCTCCAATTGTTGGGTGACGACGGATTTGTGATCAATGTCTATGCCAGAGAGTGGTCACGAGGCGACCATGCCCATGCGTCGATTCTCCACTCGCTGCCTCGAGCCCGGTTGCTCGTCATTCCCCAGCGCTGAGCGCGCTCATTTCGGCGCACAGTGCGATTACTTTGGCGCAAAGCGCGATCACTTCAGCGCTGAGTGCAATCACTTCTGCACGAAGTGCTCGAGGATGCGTTCGCGGGGAATGACGTCCGCGGCCAACCGCTCCTGCAACTGGCGCACGAGCGTTTCGTACGTGGGTGGAGGCTCGGGGTTGCGATAGAACACACCGGTGTAGAGCTTGCGGCCGTAGTCCTGAGCCAGCGCCATTGCCTGCAGGCGATCGCCGGCATCGTGGCCGAGAGTGACGAGCGCTTGCATTTTCTCCTTGTGCGCCTTGAGCGACTGATCTTCCTCGCCGAAGGTCACGCAAGGAGACTGGACGTTGATGAAGGCGAAGCCGGGATAGCGGATGCCTTCTTCGATGATCGCGGCCAGTCCGGCCATGTCGGCAGGAGTGCCCTGAGCGATGAAAGGCGCGCCATAGGCCAACACATACAAAAGTGGATTCACCGGCTGCTCGAGGTTGCCGTAGGGGGACGTCACCGTCCCGAGTCCCGGGGGCGAGGTCGGCGACAGCTGTCCTTTGGTCAGTCCATAGATCTGATTGTCCATGACAATGTAAGTGATGTCTGGGTTGCGCCGGATAGTGTGCGGCAGATGCCCGCCGCCGATGGCAAAACCATCGCCGTCGCCGCCGGCGGCCAGCACCAAGAGATCGGGATTCGCGAACTTGATTCCCTGTGCGATCGGCAAGGCGCGACCATGCACGCTGTTGAATCCGTACGCGGTCGTGTAGCCGGGGATCCGGCTCGAGCAGCCGATGCCGGAAACGAAGGCGATCTCGTGCGGCAGCCTGCCGATCGCAGCCAGAGCGCGGTAGACCGCCTGCACCACGCCAAAGTCGCCACAACCCGGGCACCAAATTGGCCGCAGCTCGCTCTTGAATTCGCCGAGTGGGCGTTTATAGGTCGCCGTCGTCGTCCCCATCGACACATCACTCCTGTGGTTGCAGCGCCGTCGTATGCTGGCGCTGGAGGCCGAAGGTCATTTCTCGCAGGCGCGTCGCGATCTCGCGCGGCCGGAACGGGCTGGCGCCGCTCCGGCACATGGACTGGACTTCGGCCGGGAAGTCGATGTACATGCGCAGGATGCGATAGAGCTGGCCCTGGTGCGATTGTTCGACGACGAGCCCCGCGCGAACCGACGCGAGGAACTCGCGATAGATCTCCTCGGCCACGGGGAAGAGGAGAAGCGGGATGAGCACCTTGGCCCGCAAGCCGTCGGCCAGGGCGAGCTGCAGCGCTTCCCGGCACACTCCGGCGCTGCTGCCCCAGCTGATGAGAGCGAGCGGCGCCATGGGATCACCCTCGAGCACAAAGAGATCCTTGCGACGCTGCAATGGCGCGAACTTGCGGAAGCGTTTGTCGTTCATCTGTGCGTGCACGACCCCGCTCGCCGTCGGCGCGCCGTCCTCGTTGTGTTCGATGCCGGCACACAAGTAGTTGCCTCCGGCTAGACCTGGGTGACTGAGGGGGCTGATGCCGGACTCCGTGTTCTGAAAGCGCACGTAGTTTTGCAGCTCCGTCGGCGTCGGCTGGCGACGCTCCTCGATCACGAAGTTGGAGGTCGCAATCGGATCGACAATTTCCTTGCGCTGGGCGATTTCTTGATCCGAGAGGATGACGACCGGGGTCTGGTAGTGCTCGGCCATGTTGAAGGCTTCCACGGTGATGGCGAAGGTGTCCGCGACGCTCGTCGGCGCCAAGACGGGACGCACGACGTCGCCGTGCGCGGAGAACGCGGCCTGAAACAAGTCGGCTTGCTCGGACTTGGTGGGGATGCCGGTGGAGGGTCCGCCGCGCTGCACGTTGAGGAGCACGAGCGGCAATTCGGCGATCGTCGCCAATCCGAGGATCTCGGTTTTGAGCGACATTCCGGGGCCGGATGTCGCCGTCATGGCTTTCTTGCCGGCGAAGGAGGCGCCGAGCGCCGTGCCGATGCCGGCGATCTCGTCCTCTGCCTGTACCAGTGCGCCACCGTACTTCCAGATCTCGCGGCTCATGAACTGCATGACCTCGGACGAGGGCGTGATCGGGTAACCACCGAAGAACTGACAGCCGGCGAACAGCGCTGCCGCCGCACACATGTCGTTGCCGTCGGTGAGCAACTTGACGCTGGAGGGCGCCGACGGGCGATCGAGGACCAACGGGTTGCCCAACGGGTGTTCGAGCGTGTAGGCCACGCCGCGGTCGAATGCGTGCTCGGCAGCCTCGATGATCTTCGCGCCTTTCTTGGCCAGCCGCTTGCGCAGCCCGTGCAGAATCGATTCGCGGTCGAAGCCGAGCCACCCGGACAGCAATCCCAGGACGATGGTGTTCTTGCTGCGATCGCTGCCGGTGGTTTCCTTCGCCATCTCGGTGATGGGAACCGCGAGCACTTCCGACGGTGTGACTCCGACGAGCGGCAGCCGATCCGGTGCGACACCGGTCTTGCTGTCGTAGATGACCACCGTCGTGCCACCCACCGGCAGCTCGGCACCGAACTTGAGGAAGTCGTCCCAGTTGAGCGCGACCGCGACCTGCAGCGTGCCGCCGGGATTGAGCACGGGGCGGGTCGACAAGCGCACGCGGCAGGAGGATTCGCCGCCGCGGATTTGGGAGCCGAAGCTCTTGGTCATGATGCCGTGATAGCCCTGCCTGGCGGCGGCGGCGATCAGCGCCTCGCCCGCGGCCACGATTCCATCGCCGCCAGCGCCTGCCATCCCGAGGACCAGATCGTTCCCCATGCGGCCAACTCCTTCAGAACGCTTCCAGTTTCAGCGGCTCCAGGGCCCTAGACCACGAACAGCCCGCTCCTGGAAACTCGGATTCTGGCGGGGCGGGAGCAAGGGGGCCACGTCACGCCTGGAGCGGAATCGCCATTCACCCCAGGCTCGCGATTCCCCGTGGTCGGTTTGGGCAAAAAGGCGCGTGGCCGGCCAGCCCCCCGGGATGAATGGGGATTCCGAGGCATGCAGAGGAGCCGCCGATGCGTACGCCATTTGCTCGCTGCGATCATGGCTCGCGCGAAGGAGTCGGTAACTTGCGTGTACGTGTTTTCGGTGCGTTGGTCGCTCTGCTGATCTCGATCGCTTGTGTCATTGCGAGTGTCGAGACTCCGTCCGGTCTTCTCCCCGGATCGGCGGAAAGAACTGGCGAACGCGCCATTGCTGGAGACTGAGCGAGCCTCGTCCCCCCGCGGGTCCGAAACGAAGGGCTTCCCCCTAGCCCGAGGTTCGGGCCCTGCCATGAACGGGCGCGGTGCAGCGCCGACGTGTGAGGCCCAGTACACGTCGGCAGCAGCCGCGCCCGTTGCTTTTGACACCCCATGTCGGGCATCCTTCGGGTCGGCCTCGTGCCGATGACGAAGGGATCCCGATGCCGAGTTCTGCCACCTTGCGGCAGTCTCCGGATGCGCTCCAGGCTGCCTCCGAGCGGCCCATTCGCATCCGTGGCGCCCGTGTGCACAATCTCAAGAACATCGACCTCGAGCTGCCCCGCAACGCTTTCATCGTGATCACGGGCCTTTCGGGCTCGGGGAAGTCCTCGCTCGCTTTCGACACGCTGTACGCCGAAGGGCAGCGGCGCTACGTCGAGTCGCTCTCTGCTTATGCGCGCCAGTTCCTGGGGCAGATGGAAAAGCCCGATGTCGATCGTATCGAGGGGCTGTCGCCGGCGATCTCCATCGAGCAGCGCACGACGTCCAGCAACCCGCGCTCGACGGTCGGCACCACGACCGAGATCTACGACTACTTGCGACTCCTCTACGCGCGCGCAGGCACGCCGCACTGCTACCAGTGTGGCGCCGTCATCACGCAGCAGAGCACCGCGCAGATGGTCGACCAGGTGCTGCGCCTGCCGGAGCGCACGCGCATCATGGTGCTGGCGCCACTCGTCCGCGGGCGCAAGGGCGAGCATCGCAAGATCTTCGAGGACATGGGCAAGCAGGGCTTCGTGCGCATGCGCGTGGACGGCGAGATCGTCGCCGTCGACGAGCCGGTGCGCTTGACCAAGAACAAGAAACACAGCATTGAGGTCGTCGTCGATCGCCTGGTGGTCGAGCCGAAGATCGCGCGGCGTTTGGCGGATTCGCTGGAGACGGCGGTGCGCCTGGGCGGCGGTCTCGCCACCGTCGATGCCGGCAATGCGGGCACCCTGGTCTTCAGTCAGCTCTACGCCTGTGCGGATTGCGGCACTTCGTTCGAGGAACTGGCGCCGCGCATGTTTTCGTTCAACAGCCCCTACGGAGCGTGCACCGCCTGCAACGGCCTCGGCCGGCGGCGCGAGATCAGCATGGATCTCCTCATCCCCGACCCGTCGAAATCGATCAACGATGGCGCCATCATCGGCCAGAGCACCGAGCGCAATACCTGGTCGGGGATGCTGCTGCGCAGTGTGTCGAAAGAGTTCGGCATCGATCTCGACAAGCCGTGGAACAAGCTGCCGAAGAAGCAGCGCGAGGTGATGTTGCACGGCAGCGATCAGCGCGTCGCCGTGCGTTACGAGAGCAAGCACGGCAAGGCTGAGTTCCAAGCGCGCTTCGAGGGCCTCATCCCACGCCTCATGCGCCGGCACCATGAGACTTCGTCGCAAGAGGTGCGCGAGAGGATCGAATCCTACATGCGGGTCGAACACTGTGCCGACTGCGGCGGCAAGCGCTTGCGGCGCGAGAGCCTGGCCGTGCACGTCGGTGGCATCGACATCGGGAGTCTCTGCGATTCCTCCATCAAGGAGGCCATTCGATTTTTCGACGCTCTCGAGCTGGAAGGCAACAAGGAGATCATCGCCGCGCCGATCCTGAAGGAGCTCCGCGGGCGCCTGCGATTCTTGGACGATGTCGGGCTCAACTATTTGACCTTGGCGCGCTCGGCCGAGAGCCTCGCTGGCGGCGAGGCGCAGAGAATTCGGCTCGCCACACAAATCGGCTCGCGCCTCGTGGGCGTGCTCTACATCCTCGATGAACCGAGCATCGGCCTGCATCATCGCGACAATCGCCGGCTCATCCGTACGCTGCGAGCGTTGCAAGAGAGCGGCAACACCGTGATCGTCGTCGAGCACGACATGGACACGATCCTGGAGGCGGACTACATCGTCGATCTCGGCCCCGGTGCTGGCGAGCATGGCGGGCGAGTGGTGGCGCGCGGCAGCGCCGCCGACATCATGGCCGAGCCGGAAAGTCTGACGGGGCAGTACCTGTCGGGGGCGCGCACCATGCCGCGGCCGGAGGTGGCGCGCGCCGGCACGGGCCAGGAGCTACGCCTGCGCGGTGCCCGTGCCAACAACTTGAAGAGCATTGACGTCGGCTTCCCGCTCGGCACACTGGTGGCGGTGACGGGAGTCTCTGGATCGGGGAAGTCGACGTTGGTGAACGACATCTTGTATCGAGCGCTGGCGCAGCACTTCTACCGGGCGAAGGAGTTGCCGGGAGAGCACGACGGCGTCGACGGGCTCGATCTCATCGACAAAGCCATCGACATCGATCAGTCACCGATCGGGCGCACACCGCGGTCGAACCCAGCCACCTACACCGGTATGTTCGGCCTCGTACGCGATCTGTTCGGCCAGCTGCCCGAATCGCGCGTGCGCGGCTACAAGCCGGGGCGGTTCAGCTTCAACGTCAAGGGCGGTCGCTGCGACGCGTGCGATGGCGATGGCATCAAGAAGATCGAGATGCACTTCCTCCCGGACGTCTATGTGCGTTGCGAAGTGTGCAAAGGCCGGCGCTACAACGACGAGACTCTCGAGGTGACGTACAAGGGCAAGTCCATCGCCGATGTCCTCGACATGACGGTCGAGGAGGCGCATGTCTTCCTGCAGAATGTGCCGTCGATCCGGCGCAAGCTGGAGACCTTGGAGAGCGTCGGGCTCGGCTACATCCGGCTCGGGCAGCCGGCGACGACCTTGTCGGGCGGAGAGGCGCAGCGCGTCAAGCTGGCGACCGAACTTTCGCGCGTGCAGACGGGGCGCACGCTCTATCTCCTCGACGAGCCGACCACGGGGTTGCACTTCGAGGATGTGAAGATGTTGCTCGGTGTGCTCGGCAGGCTGGTGGACAAGGGCAACACGGTGATCATCATCGAGCACAACCCCGACGTCATCGTGACGGCCGATCATGTCATCGACCTGGGCCCCGAAGGCGGTGACGAGGGCGGACGCGTCGTCGCTGCGGGCACGCCGCGCGAGGTGGCGCAAGTCGCCGAGTCCTACACCGGGCAGATGCTGCGACAGATGTTCGAAGGCGAGCGGCGTCCAGCGCGTCTTGCAGTGGCCGGGGATTCGGCGCGAGCCTGACACCATAAAGGAAGCCATGGCAGTTGCACGCGAGTCTAGTCTGCGCGCGCCCGGTGCCGTGCTGCTGGTCTCGTGCTACGAGCTTGGGCGGCAGCCGCAAGGCCTCGCATGGCCGCTCGCGTTCCTCGAGCGTGCCGGGTTCCAGCCCGCGACGTTGGATCTCGCGGTCGAGGCGCTGGATGCCGAGCGAATTACGGCTGCGCGTTTCGTTGGCATTTCAGTACCCATGCACACGGCGTTGCGCCTGGGGATTCAGGCGGCGCGCCGGATCCGTGCGCTCAACCCGGATTGTTTCCTTTGTTTCTACGGTCACTACGCGGTATTGCACGCCGAATCTCTGGTCTCCTCACTCGCGGACGCGGTTCTCGGCGGCGAGCTAGAAGGCAGGTTGGTGCAGCTCGTGGAAACCGTGGATCGAGACCCAGCGTCTGCTCGGCTCGTCGAAGGGCAGGGCAACGAAGCGTTTCTGCAGCGCCTAGACTATCCCGTGCCGAAGCGAACCGGGCTGCCCGCAATAGAACGCTACGCGCACCTGCTGCATCGCGGGCGGCACGTCGTTGCCGGCCAGGTGGAAGCGAGCCGCGGCTGCCTGCACCTGTGCCGGCATTGCCCCATTCCTGCGGTTTACGCGGGGCGGATCTTCATCGTGCCCGTGCAGACGGTGCTGGAGGATGTGCGAGCTCAAGTCGAAGCTGGTGCGCGACACATCACGTTCGCCGACGCCGACTTCCTCAATGGTCCGACCCATGCACTGCGTGTCGCGCGTGCGCTGCATGCCGAGTTCCCCGATCTCACGTTCGATTTCACGGCGAAGATTGAACACGTTCTACGCCACCAATCGGTGGTGATGGAGCTGGGTCGCTTGGGAGCCATCTTCATGGTGAGTGCGGTGGAGTCGCTGAGCGACACCGTCCTCGCGATCCTGGACAAAGGCCACACGCGAGCCGATGTGTTCGAGGCGCTGGAGGTCTTGCATGCGGCCGGCATCGCCATGCGCCCGTCGCTCCTTCCCTTCACGCCATGGTCGACGCGGCAGGACCTCGTCGACATCCTCGATTTTGCCGAGAGTGCGGACCTAGTCGATTGCATCGATCCCGTGCAGTACACCATCCGACTGCTCGTCCCGCCTGGCTCGCTCTTGCTCAAACATCCGGAGCTGGCGCCGCATTTGCGCGGGTTCGATGCCGAAGCCCTGACCCATGTCTGGGTGCACCCAGATTCCGCGATGGACGAGCTGCAGAAAGAGCTCGCCACACTCGTCGAGCAGTCGACCTCGGACGAGGAAGACGCTGGTGCAACGTTCGCGCGCATCCGCCAGCTCGTCGACCCCGCCGCGAGCTCACGGGTGCGGCAAGCCTCCGCCGCTGCCGCTCTTCGGCCTCACGAACGACCGCCGCGCATCACCGAGCCCTGGTTCTGTTGAGCAGAACCCACACGGGGTCAGTTGGACCCCCTGAATGACTCGCCAAACGCTTGAAGCTTCACGCACTTCAGCATCCCGAAAGTGCTGGAGATTCACGACAACACCGCACGGCTCAGCGCAGATCGAAGTGCCGCGACGCGATTTCGCTCCACGGGATGATTTCAATTTCGGCGCTCATGCGTCGGCGCTCGGTACCATTCGAAACCACTAGGCCGCGCTTCAATCCAAGATCCTTCATGCACTGCCGTAGACCGGACACTTCGTGCGGCCCAACGGCCGCGCCGAGTTTGATCTCGATGGGCAGGATCTTCTTTCCAGCGACCACCAGAAGATCGACTTCGGCCCCTGCCTGTGTGCGCCAGAAGAAGAACTGCGGGCGCACCATTTGCTGGCTGGCCAGCGCCATGAGTTCGTCGATCACCAGCCCCTCGAATGAATGCCCCCGTTTCGGCCAAACGTCCAAGTCCGCCGGCTTGCGAAGCCCGGCCAGGAAGTGCAGCAACCCCGTATCGCGCACGTACAGCTTGGGGCTCTTCGTCAACCGCTTCTGAACGTTGGCAAAGAACGGTGGCAGGCGGCGAATCATGTAGGCGCCTTCCAGGATGTCCAAATCTCGCGCCACTGTGGGCGAAGACACCGCGAGTGAACGTGCAAGATCGGACACGTTCAGCAAATTGCCATGCACGTGGGTCAGCATGGTCCACAACTGCCGTAAGCGCCGCGTCGACGGGGACAGTCCAAGGGCCGGCAAATCGCGCTCCAGAAACGTGGAGATGTACGCATCGAACCACTCGCCACGCGAGCGGGCATCGCGCAACGCCAGGACCGGCGGGTACCCTCCCCAGAACCAGCGATTCTGGGCCTGCGGCCGCCCAGCAAGTTCGGAGGCCAGGAGCGGTGTGAGTTCCAGAATGGCGACCCGGCCGGCTAGACTCTCCGAGACCGATTTCATCAGCTTCGGGCTGGCCGAACCCAATAGTATGAACCGGCCCTTCCGCTTGGAACGGTCCAGGACGTGGCGCAGGAGTGGGAAAAGCTCGGGCAGCCGCTGGGCCTCGTCCACGACCACGGAATGCGGATGTGCGTCGAAGTACCCTTCAAGATCGGCGCTCAGCTCCCGAGATCGACGGGGCGCTCGAGATCCAGGTGAGTCCAGCGCGGCAGGGCGTGGCGTGTGAGGGTGCTCTTGCCGCATTGCCGCGGCCCCAGCACCAGAACTGCGGGGAAGGCCTTCAGGAGCTTCGCAAGCCGCACTACCAGGGTTCGGGGAATGTAGCGCATATCTTGTATTTTAAAATGGTGACTTTAAAAATACAAGGGTTTGGTGTCGAGCGGCGCCAACCAGCGGTGCTTGTGGTTCGAGTTCTTCCACGAGTCCACCTTGGCGCAACGCTACTCGACGAGCGCGTTCGCTGACTCCAAGCAGTTCATCGTCTTGAGCGAGCGCCCGAGCACGCCGTACACGCCCAGGCGATGCAGCGTCAGGGTCTCCTCCATGCCCTCGGCAAGACTCGCGGCCGCCGACTGGTTCCGCTGTTCGAGCTCGGCATGCAGCGCCTCGAGCGCCGCTCGTGCCTCCGCGTAGGTCGGCCGATCGTACGCACGCTGCAATCGCCGGCGCCACACGACCTGCTCCTTCAAGTACCGCAGCACGTTCTCGCGCTTGTGCCACATGCACCGCTGCACAGCGGCGTACTCGCGGAGTACCTTGTGCACGGCGGCGCGAAGTCCCTTCGCGCATCGAGCACCACCAACAGCCCACGCGAGATGTCGAGACCTCGTTCGAGCAGCGAACGCAGGAACGGTGTCAGTACCTTCTCCGATTCTGTGTCCGTCTCCACGAAGCCTAAAAACCGCTTCTGCCGCTCATCGTCACTCCCAGAGCCACTTTTCCGCACAATGGAATCTCATCGCGCCGACCCCGCCACGATGAAAGAGGCTATTTCCTCGAATCCCCCCACCTCCATCGAATCGCCTGTGGCTTCGATCACCCCGGTGGCTTGGACATCCCAGCGCACCGAAGTACCCGGCGGCAACGGTTCGAGTGTCACCGACGGATGGGCCACGATTGCTTGCAAATCGATGATGTAACCGGTCCCTACCCAGAGGCGATAGGTGGTGAGGTGGACCCCGGCAGGAAGCACGGGCGGAGTCCATTGCAACTCGATCTGCTGGTTCGCCGGGGGGCTGCTGTTCCGGGCCGGAACGAGCGGCGTCATGGCCGAGAGGACGACCACGTCACCTACATTCGTGGTGTCCGACGAGATCTCAATGTTCCTGTGGCCCCCCCCGCGGACGAACCCGTCGTTCGGGCGCGCTGCCCCATGCAAGGCATAGCGTCCCGGATGCAGGCCCGCGATCGAGAACCGCCCGGCCGCGTCCGTCACGGCGGTCTTGCCGGGCAAGAGCGTCTCGATCCCCGCGCGGCCGCCTCGCGTCTTCGCCACCAGACCTGGAACCGTGTCGGGGTCAGCGACGCCCGAGAGCGCCAGCACCACTTGTACTCCCATCACGGGTGTGCCGGCCTGCACGAGGCGACCGCGGAGGACGCCGGTCGAGATCACCGGATCGACTCGCCGCATCGCCACGCCCACGGCGAGAACGCTGTCCGGGGGAATCGGTGCCGGAAGCGCAGCCCCGAAACCGATCGGGTCTTCGCCGCGCCCGACTAACGTCGCTGGCTCGTACCCCAGCTTCGTCACACTGATCGGCTCGAGCCCCAAGGACGCTCCGTACAGGTCGAAAAACCCGGGGGAGCTGATTGTGAACCGGCCCGCCTCGTCCGTCACTCCAAAGTCTGGGACCGTGGCACCTGCGAAGAGAAAGTCTTCCTGTCCGGCCCCGAGCACTCCAGAGACATATGCACCGGCCACCGGCGCACCGGTCGTGGCGTCGGTCACCGTGCCGCTGACGTAGAAGGGGCCGTCGCGCCACAGGCCCGAGTCGATGAGAGTGATGTGTTGGAAGGTCGTCGAGCCCGCGACTACGTGCACGAGCGCCGTCGTGCGGGCGAAGTTGCCATACTTGCCCGCGTCGTAGACAAAAACGGCGTAATCGCCCGGCGCGATGCCGTCGATGTGGTAGCGGCCGGTGGCATCGGTCCGCCTCAGCGCCGATGCCGTCGCCACGGTGGCGGGATCCACGAGGATGACGCCGATGCCTTCGAGGACGTTCCCGTCCACGTGTGCGACGGTTCCTTCGACCGCGCCGAGCGTCGGTGGGGTAACTGCATCGTCGTCGCAGCCCGGCAAGCCGATCGCGACGAGTGTCGCGAGCGTGACGCCGCAAGCCATCCGGAACAGCATGTCCACCTCCAGCAGAGGGAATGGGAGCTGAATTCAAGATCGAGCTGCTGCCACAACTGTCATGGGACTCGTTCCCGGCGGCAACTGGGGCGTCGATCGATCAGGGGCTGGATGCCCCGCGCAAGAACCGCCAGAGCGTTCCCCATCCCGTTCACCAAATCGTCCGCGGAAGCGGCCGGAACACGCCGGAAACGGTCGGAAGGACTCTTGCATTCGGCCACCAGTATCTCACAATGAACGTCGGTGGTACGCTCGTGAAGAACTAGCAAGCCCTTTCTTGCGGAGGCGACCGCACGGAGCATCGTGGCTCACTGTCCACACGATATGGCTCGACCAGCCGGGCCATCCGGCCGTCCGGTAGCTCGATCTCCACCAGCCAGCCACCCACGCCAGGCTCCGACACTGGACTGACCTCGATGAATTCCCGCGCCGCCCTTTTCGCGGCCTTCTGCGGACCCAGCTTCCGCTGCCACACGACGAACGTCGGTACCCTGCAAGCGGAATGTCTGGACCGAAGCTCGTCCAAGGCCCCGGTCAGGCTTGAAGCCCCATTGAATATACTGCAAGAACGCCGTACATTCTTGCGGTATGATTGACCGGCTTTGCAAGCTTCCTGCACGGAAATCCTGCCTGCTGCTCGGTCCGCGGCAGACGGGCAAGAGCACTCTTGTCCGGACAATCCTCCGTGGCCGGCGTGCTTGGAGCGTCGACCTACTTCACCACGAAGTCTTCCTGCGCTACGCGAAGGATCCAGGTCTATTCCGTCGTGAGGCCGAGGCCAAGATCCGCTCCGGTGCGAGGGTTGTCTTCATCGATGAGGTTCAGAAGATCCCGGACCTTCTCGATGAAGTGCACGCCCTCATCGAGTCCACCGGCGCAACCTTCATCCTCACGGGATCCAGCGCCAGGAAGCTCAAGCGGCGTGGGACCAATCTCCTCGCCGGCAGGGCAGCTACCCGGCGGCTGCACCCACTGACCCGGTCGGAGCAGGGCGCGTTGTTCGACCTCGAACGCAATCTCCGGCTCGGAAGCCTCCCAGCGGTCGTGACGCACCCGGAAGCGGAAGCTCTGGATCTCTTGCGGAGCTATGCCGAGACTTATCTGCGCGAGGAAATCCAGGCGGAAGCGGTCGTGCGCAACCTGGGTGGGTTCGCACGTTTCCTCGAGATCGCCGCTTCCCAGTGTGGTGAACTCCTCAACTACTCTGTCGGTTTTCAGGACCTTTCCCCCCGGGTTTTTCAGAAGCTTTCCCCCCCTGGTTCCCGGTGGCGTAGCGCGCTGAGCTTGTCCTACCTCCTGTCCGGTTGTCCAGTCAGCTGATCATGTTTTCTTCGATTCCGTGGTC
>CAZMNW010000041.1:0-99886 GCA_964567755.1 uncultured bacterium | reverse complement strand
CACCGCTACCGGGCCCCCGATACCCTACTCGCCTTCCTGGAAGGGCTCTGATTATGCCGCGTTCCTCGGCACGATCTCCGCCATCCTCAAGGGCCAAACGCACCTACGCGGCATAATCCGGAAGTCGGCATAATGCGAATTCCATCACCAGCAGGGCGAGCACGGGACCTTGGCGCGTTGCCGGGGAAGAGCGCCGCTCGATGTCCTCTGGCGGCTCGGGGACCAAGGGCTCGGTATGTGGTGGAGAAACGAGAGGAGACTGCGCAGGAGAAATCGGCCAGCGTTGGAGCTGGAATGTAACCAGAGGAGTGGATCTCTATGCATGACTTGAAAATCGGGGCATTGCACATGCTTCCGACTGTATTAGGCGGCAGGGAGTACCCGGTTCGCGCGAATCGTGAGCGATGGAGCAAAGATAAGCGATCGACTACTTGGTGCGTGGCGCCTTGTTTGGAGCCTGAGTGCTGCGTGCGGGTCCGGCGAGGCCGAAGGCCATCGTGCGATTTGCCGCCACAGCCCACCCATCCGACGCCAGCACAATGATCCCGATGTCGCTGGCAGGAGGAAACGCTCGCACCGCCGTCGCGGCGGCGTCGCGCGCTGGAGTCCCTTGGGAAAGGCTGATGTAGACACTCCGCGCCGTGGCTCGGCGAATGATTTCCTCGCCATGTCCCGTGCATGCCACGGCGCCGTGCGCGCCGGCAAAGAGTCCGGCACCGTAAACGGGCACGTCTCCGACACGACCATAGAGAGTGATGGACGTGCCGCCGGTCGAAAGCGTGGCCGCATAGTGTCCATCGCCGCCACGCGTCAGCGTTCCCACGGTATCGCCCTCGCGGGCGAGATCGCGCAGCGCTTCCGGGAGCGGGTTGGGGAAATTCCAATGTGCCGGCCAGTCGAACTCGCCGCTGCCTGGGCGACCGAGCGCGTCGCGGACTTGCGCCAGGCGCGTCGCGTACTTGGCCTCCGCTTCCGGGCAGGTGGGCACGACATCCTCGAACCCCATCCGATGGGCGAATCGCGTCGCGCCGGCGCCGGCCAGCACGAGGTGCGGCGTGTCGAGGACCTTGCGCACGACGCGGATTGGGTTGCGCACGCGCTCGATGACAGCCACGGCGGCGAAGCGCCCATCGCTGGTCATGAGCGACGCATCCATCTGGATGGTCTTGCCATCGAGGCGAATGTTGGCGCCGGTGCCGGCGTTGTAGCGCGGATCGTCTTCCATCTCGACGGTCCCGGCGATGCAGGCGTCGAGCGCCGAGGCGCCAGCACGGAGCGCTGCCAGAGCCGAGTCGGCCGCGGCTTGGGCACCATCGCCACGCTCGGGAGGCGTGCCGACGCCGGCATGCGTCAGCGCCATCGGTCCCGCGAAGCTGCTGCCCTCGAGGACGACGAGGTTCGGCGGTTCTGATGCAGCACTTCCGGTGCGCTCGGGCTGAGCCGATGCGCCGGCAACCGACAGCAGCGCCGCCAGTGCGAAGATGAGAATCACCTTCATGCGCATCACCGGCCCGACCAGACGGGGACCTCGACATCCGCGAAACAATCCATCAGACGCTGCGCGCGCAACTGTTTCAAGCCTTCGACTGCCGCGGTCGACGGCACGAAAGGTTGATGCTGCCTGTGGCCATGCCGCCGCCATGTCACTGCATCGGCCTCCAGTTCCTTTTGGCCGACGATGAAGAGATTGGGCACCTTCTGTGTTTCGGCGCTGCGGATTTTCTTGCCAAAACTGTCCTGGCCGTCCTCGAGACGTACGCGAAAGAGCTCGTCGTGCAACTGGCGTTGCAGCTTGCGCGCGAAGTCGAGGAAGGCGTCGCCCATGGACACCGGAATGATCGCGACCTGCACCGGCGCCATCCAGGTCGGGAAGGCACCGCCCAAATGCTCGAGCAGGAGGGCGATGAAGCGCTCGTGGGTGCCGAGCGGAGCGCGATGGATGATCCATGGTCGCTGCCGCGAGCCGTCCGACGCCACGTACTCGAGCCCGAAACGTTCGGGGCCGACGAAGTCGAGCTGCCCGGTGCTCGCCGTTTCCTCGCGACCGATGACATTCGTCACCTGGTAGTCGACCTTGGGGCCGTAGAAGGCGGCCTCCCCCACGTGCTCCTGGAAGGGGAGCGCGAGCTCGCGCAACACATCCCGCACCATCTCTTCCGCGACGCTCCAACGTTCCTCGGAACTGACGAACTTTTCCTTGTCGGGCGAGTGCAGCGACAGTCGCATCCAGAAATCGTGCAAGCGGAACATCTCGTAGTACGTCCGGTGCAGTTCGATGACGGCGCGAAACTCCGCGTGCACTTGCTCGAGCGTACAATAGATATGCGCATCGTTCATGCTCATGCCGCGCACGCGCAACAGGCCCGCCAGCTGGCCGCTCTTCTCGTAGCGATAGACGTCACCGTACTCCGCCAGGCGCAGCGGTAGCTCGCGATAGCTCCGCGGTCGCGCGGCGTAGATGGTGTGGTGATGCGGGCAATTCATCGGCTTGAGGTAGTACGGCTCTTCGTCTTCGAGCTGCATCGGTGGGAACATGGATTCAGCGTAATAGGGCAGATGGCCGCTGATTTCGTACAGGCGACCCTTGCCGATGTGCGGTGTCGCCACGCGCTGGTAGCCGGCGCGAAACTCCATCTCGCGTGCCAGGGCCTCGAGCTCGTCGCGCAACACCGTGCCGTTCGGCAGCCACAGTGGCAGGCCGCGCCCGATTTCGTCGCTGATCATGAAGATCTCGAGCTCCGCGCCCAGCTTGCGGTGATCGCGTTGGCGCGCCAGCTCGCGCCTCTGCAGGAACAGGTCCAGCTCTTCGCGGTTGGCGAACGCAAGGCCGTAGATGCGCGTCATCATCGGGTTTTTTTCGCTGCCGCGCCAGTAGGCGCCGGCGATGCTGTCGAGCTTGAAAGAATCCGATGGGATCTCGCTTGTCGATTCCACATGCGGACCTTCGCACATGTCGATGAAGGTGCCACTGCGGTAGAAGCTCAGTCGCTCGACGCCTTGGACGGCGTGCAGATCGTGGGCATATTCGACCTTGAACGGCTGTCCCTGCTCCTCGAGCAACCGCACGCCGGCAAGGAAATCATGCTCTTCGCGTTCGAAACGCAGCCGGCGCGCCAGGATCTTGCGCATGCGCTTCTCGATGTCGCGCAGCGAATCGTCGTCGAGGGGCTCGGCGAAGAGGAAATCGTAGTAGAAGCCGTCGTCGACAGGGGGGCCGAAGCCAAGCTGCGTCCCGGGACGGATCTCGAGAACTGCATGGGCGAGCACGTGCGCCAGGCTGTGACGCCGGCGATACAGCGGATCGGTCTGGCGGTCGGGATCCGCGTCGAGCCGCGCCATGTTTCCTCCTTTCGCTGGCTCTCTCCATCCCCACGGCTTCCTGCCGATGATGGGATCCTACCCCAGGGCTTCCCATGGGCTCAACGAGGCCAATCCTGGTCTTGACAACGTCACCGCCCACACGGTATTCCTCAGCGTTCGAAAATCGGGCAAGCGAAGGGTCACCTTCCACCCGGCGGCGCCGCTCACGCAGCAGCTTGCCGGGTCTCCCAACGGAGCCCAGATCGGCCTCGGGCCGTCATGGGGTAGGTGACGCGTCGCCTACCTTTTTTATTTTCCGGAGGACGGAGCGAACCGTCGCCGGCCTAGGAGGTCGATGATTCGCGAGCGCGCTCCCAGCCGCGAGCGGGGACCACGCATCAACGAGCGCATCGGCGTACGCGAGGTGCGGGTCATCCTCGAGGACGGCCAGCAGCTCGGGGTGCTGCAGACGCGCGATGCCCTGGCCAAAGCGAAGGAGCTCGGCCTCGACCTGGTCGAGGTTGCTCCGACCGAAAAGCCGCCCGTCTGTCGCATCGTCGACTTCGGGAAGTGGAAATACGAACAATCCAAGAAGGCCAAGGTCGCGCGCAAGCGCCAGCATCAGGTCGTGGTCAAAGAGATCAAGATGCGGCCGAAGATCGAGACCCACGATTACGAGTTCAAGAAACGACACATCGAGGAGTTCCTGTCCCAAGGGGACAAGGTGAAGATCACGCTCATGTTTCGAGGCCGCGAAATGGCGCACCTCGATCTCGGGCGCAACCTCCTCGATCAGCTGGCGACGGATCTAGAGGACATCGGCAAAGTCGAAGCTCCGGCGCGACAGGAAGGCCGCAACATGGTGCTGCTGCTCATGCCGGTCGCGAACAAGGGCAAGGCGACCAAGCGCCCGGCTCCTGCGGCGGCGAGCTCGGATCGACCGGCGACCGAGTCGAGCTGAGGGAGGATCTCCGGTGCCGAAGATGAAAACGCATCGCGGTCTCGCCAAGCGGGTGCGCCACACCGCCAGCGGCCGCCTGAAGCGCAAAAAGGCCTACCATAGCCATTTGCTCAGTTCCAAATCGCGCAAGCAGAAGCGACGACTGCGTGGTTCGCAGCTCATTGCGCCCGAAGAAGAGAAGCGGTTGAAGGCGCTTCTCAACGACTAGGGGAGTCACACATGCCACGTGCGACCAACAATGTCGCGGCGCGCGCGCGCCACCGCAAGCTGCTCAAGCAGGCCGAGGGCTATTACGGCGCCAAGAGCCGCCTGTACCGCATCGCCAAGGAAGCCGTCGAGCGCGGCCTCAATTATGCGTACCGCGACCGGCGTGCGCGCAAGCGCGACTTCCGCCGGCTGTGGATCATGCGCATCAACGCCGCGGCGCGGCTGAATGGGTTGTCCTACAACAGCTTCATGAGTCTCCTGCGTCAGTCCAACATCGAGGTCAACCGCAAGGTCCTGGCCGAGATGGCTGTGAACGACGCCGAGGCATTCCAGAAGCTGGTCGAAACCGCCAAGCAAGCCCAGAGCTGAAGTCGTGAGCGCGCCGCCAGAGTCTCTGCGCGAGCGCATTGCCCGCGGCCAGGACGCGGCGCGCGCGGAGTTTGCTGCCGCCACCACGCCCGCCACGTTGGAGAGTTGGCGGGTGCGTTGGCTCGGGCGCAAGGGCACCGTGGCGGAACTCTTCGCCGCTCTTGCGACCGCGGACCCGAGCGAGCGCCCCGAGATCGGGCAGCTGCTCAACGCTTTCAAGAACGAGCTGCAGGCAATGCATGACGGGGTTGCACGTGCCGCCCGCCGCCCCGTCGTACCCCATGTCGACGCATCGCTGCCGGGGCGCCGGCCATGGGTGGGCCGCGCCCATATCTTGAGTCAGGTCCTCGACGAAATGCAGTCGATCTTCGTCGGCCTCGGGTTCTCGGTGGCGAGCGGGCCCGAGGTCGAACTCGAGTACTACAATTTCGAAGCGCTCAACTTTCCGCCCAACCATCCGGCGCGCGACCTGCAGGACACTTTCTACGTCGACGATCGCCTGTTGCTGCGCACGCAGACCTCGCCCATGCAGGTGCGCATCATGCGCGCACAGCCACCGCCAGTGCGGGTCGTGGTCCCGGGGCGCGTGTACCGCAACGAGCAGATCGACGCCACGCACGCGGCGGAATTCCACCAGCTCGAAGGTCTGTACGTCGACAAGGCCGTTTCGATGGTCGACCTCAAGGCGACCATCGCGTACTTCAGCCGCCGCATGTTCGGAGACGAGACGCGCATTCGCTTCAAGCCGCATTACTTCCCGTTCACCGAGCCCAGCGTCGATGTCGACATGACGTGTTTCGCCTGCGCCGGCCGCGGCTGCAAGCTCTGTGGCGGCTCTGGCTGGATCGAGATCATGGGGGCGGGCATGGTGCATCCCAACGTCTTCACCGCCGCCGGCTACGACCCCGAGCAGGTCACGGGCTTCGCTTTCGGCATGGGGGTGGATCGCATCGCCATGCTCAAACACGGCATCGACGATTTGCGTCTGTTGCTCGAGAACGACGTGCGTTTCCTGGCGCAGTTCTGAGGAGTTCCATGCGCGTTCCGCTCGAGTGGCTGCGCGAGTACGTGAGCTTCGGCGCCGACGCCCGCGTGCTGGCGCACGACCTCACGATGTTGGGGACGAAAATCGAAGCGGTGCATGCGCCCCCTGCCGAGTGGAGCGGCGTGTTCATCGGCAAGGTGTTGGAGGCGCGCCCGCATCCCAACGCCGACCGGCTCCGACTCTGTCGTGTCGACGTCGGTGGCGAGGAGCTGGGCATCGTTTGCGGCGCACCCAACGTGCGCACCGGCCTCACCGTTGCCGTGGCGCGCGTCGGCGCCCGTCTGCCGGGAGATGTCGAGATCCGCCGCGCCAAGATCCGCGGCGAAGTCTCCCAAGGCATGATCTGCTCGGCGCGCGAGCTCGGGTTGGGGGAGGAATCCGGCGGCATCCTCGAGCTCGACGACACCCTGGCGAGCGGTGCGGTGTATCGCGGTGGCGTCGATGCGGTGTTGGAAGCAGAGATCACGCCGAACCGTCCGGACTGCTTGGGGTTGCTCGGTGTGGCGCGCGAGGTCGCCGCCCTTTACGCCGAGCCCCTGCGCTTGCCCGCCATCTGGTCGGAGCCGACGCGGCAACGCCCGCCGTCACCGTTGCGCGTGGAGATCGAGTCGCCCGACGACTGCGGCCGCTATGTCGGGCGCATGCTGCGCAACGTGCAGGTGGGACCCTCCCCGGACTGGCTGCGCCAGCGACTCGCGGCGATGGGTCTCGAGTCGATCAACAACGTCGTCGATGTCACCAACTACGTGCTCTTCGAGACCGGGCAGCCCGTGCACGCGTTCGATGCGCAGACGTTGCGCGGCGGCCGCATCGTCGTGCGTCGTGCCCGAGCCGGCGAGACGTTGCGCACACTCGACGGCGGCGATCATCGCCTGGATCCGGACATCCTGGTGATCGCCGATGGCGCCGACCCGGTGGCATTGGCGGGCGTGATCGGCGGGGCTGCGACTGCGGTGCAGGACTCCACCCGCGATCTCTTCGTCGAAGTGGCGCATTTCCGCGCCGATCTGGTGCGCAGCGGGCGTCGCAAGCTCGGCCTCGACACCGATGCGTCGTATCGCTTCGAGCGCCAGACCGATATCGAGTCGGTGCGCTGGGTCGCAGATCGTGTCACACACCTGTTGCTCGAGGTGGCCGGTGGCGAGGTCGTCGAAGGCAGCGAGGACGTGTATCCGCGCCAGCCGGCGCCGCGCCGGTTGCGCTTGCGCTCTGAACGTGTCAACCGGCTGATCGGTGTGCGCTTGAGCGCCGAGAACGTTGCCGCGCTGCTGCGGCGGTTGCATCTGCATGCGGCCGCCAGCGGTGGCGACATCGAGGTGCAGGTGCCCTCTTTCCGGCGTGACCTGCATTCCGAGATCGACCTGGTCGAAGAAGTGGCGCGCATGCACGGTTACGACAACATTCCGAGTGCGATGGTGCCGCCGGCGCCACTCGACCCGCGCCAGAGCCCGCGCCTGCTGTTGCTGCGCCGACTGCGCGATCTCGTGATCGGGCTCGGTTACTACGAGGTCCGCACCAGCGCTTTCATGGATCGTCGTGATCCCGACAGGCTCGGCCTGCCGGCGGGTGAGACGCGGCGACGTTTCGTCAGCCTGCGCAATCCTCTCGTTGCCGCGCTCGATACCATGCGCACCACGCTGTTGCCCGGGATGTTTCGCGTGCTCCAGCACAACCTGAACCGCGAATCGAGCAGCTTGCGCCTCGCGTGCATCGATCGCGTGTTTCTCGATGTTCCCGGTGGCGTCGATGGACTGCCGCAGGAACCGGAGCGTTTGGTGGCGCTCATGTGCGGCGGCCATCGCCCCGAATCGTGGAGCGAGCCGGTGCGGCCGTGCGATGTCTTTGATCTCAGGGGCGATGCCGAAGCGCTGTTGGAGCACCTCGGCATTGACAGCGTCTGGAGCCGTGGTTATACTGAGCCGTTTGTTGATGACGCCGCAAGTTTTTTGATTTCAGGGGGTTACGGCGTACTCGGAGGCGGTGGAGCATTGCGCTCCGAAGTGCTGCGGCGCTTCGAGATCGAATGTCCGGTCTATGTACTGGAGCTCGATGTCGCCGCGCTCGAAAAGCATCTGCCGGCGCGGCGGTTGTTCCAGGGCGTGGCCCGTTTTCCCGCGGTGAAGCGGGACTTGTCCGTGATGGTGCCAGCGACCGTGTCGTACGCCGACGTTCGGACCACTGTCTCTCGTGCGGGCGGCGCCGCGCTCGAATCGGTGCAGTGCTTCGACGTCTTCGAGGATTCGGCTCTCGGCGAGGGCGTGCGCAGTCTCGGACTGCGGTTGCGTTTTCGCTCGCCGGAGCGCACTCTCCTCGACGACATGGTGGATCCGTGGATGGAAGCGATCGTGCGGGACTTGGCGGCAAAACTCGGTGTGCGACGACGCGCCTGAACCGCCACGGGTAGGGAGGAGATTACGGGTGGAGCACATGGAGAGTCTTTCGCGTCTCGAGGAACGGATTCAAAAAACGGTCGACCTGATCGCGCGGCTGCGCCAGGAAAACAAACGCTTGGAACAAGAGGCGACGCAGCTGCAGCAGGACCGACACGCGCTGGAGCGCCGGGCCGACGACTTGGGTGCCGAAAAGCAGGAGCTCGTCAACGAGGGCCGTTTGCTGCGCGAACGCGAGAAGGAATGGGCGCGCTACGAGCGCGACCGCGAGGAGATTCGCAGCCGCATCGACACCATGTTGGCCAAGTTCGAAGAGCTCGAAATCTGATCTTTGTCCTTGGGGTTCGCAAGAGCTCGAGATCCGACCTCTGGTTCCGACCGGGAGCTGCCATGGAGCGGGTGAAGACCACGCGGGTGGAGATCTTCGGCAGCGAATACCACATCCGCGCCGACGTCGACCCCGACTACGTCAAGACCGTCGCCGTCTACGTCGACGCCAAGATGCAGGAAATCGCGCAAAACCAGAGCCTGGTCTCTTCGACGAAAGTGGCGATCCTGGCGGCGATCAACATTGCCGACGAGCTGTTCAAGGAGCGACGTCAACGTCAGCAGACGGAGCAGGATGTCACGAGCAAGGCGGATGCACTCGCCGAGGTCTTGTCCCGCTCGCTTTGAGATTGTCTTGCTCCTGCCTCGTGCGGTTGGATAGACTTGCTGGAGAAGAATTCCCTGCTCAGCAGGTGGGTCGATATTTTTTTGAGCCAACACCTCGATGACGGGGACCAGAAGCGCGGCTCGATGTCTTGGCCCTTGACAGGCTGAGACTGCAGGCGGCGTGACGGTGCCCACCTGGTTACCAGGTTCAAAGAGGCCTCGATCCACGGCGCGGTGGGGAGTTCTTCTCCCGTTCTCCAAGTCTTCGATGCTGTCGCCTCGCGCTCGGATCGCCGGCCTTCCACGCCGAAGGACGGATCATGGTCGCGCGCACACTCGACGGACGCTCGCTTGCCGATACCTTGCTGCAGGAGCTGCGCCTGGAGATTGCGACCGCGGCTCGGGCGCGCCCGCCCGGGCTTGCAGCCGTTCTCGTCGGCGACGATCCTGCCTCGCATGTGTACGTGCGCAACAAGCTCAAGGCGTGCGCCACGTGCGGGATCCGTTCCTTTTTCGATCCGTTGCCGGGGAATGCCACCGCGGACGATGTGGTGCGCGTTCTCGAACGTTTGAACGCCGATCCGGCAGTGGACGGCATCTTGCTGCAGCTCCCGTTGCCCGCCAGTCTCGACGCGCGCGCGCTCCTGCAGAGGCTCGACCCGGCCAAGGACGTCGACGGGCTCCACCCCACGAATCTGGGCAAACTTGTGGCCGAAGACGACACCGGTTTCCACCCTTGCACTCCCGCTGGCGTGGTGGAGTTGCTCCGGCGCCATGACATTCCCACCGAAGGGCGGCGCGTCGTCATCGTTGGCCGGAGCAGCCTGGTGGGCAAACCGTTAGCGCTGTTGCTCATGCGGCGCGCGCCTGGCGGAAACGCCACCGTCACCGTCGTGCACACGCGCAGCCGCGACGTGCCGGCGCGGCTCTTCGAGGCCGAGATTCTCGTGGCAGCCGCCGGCAGCGCGCGTTTCGTGCGCGGTGAATGGGTGCGGCCGGGTGCGGTCGTCATCGATGTAGGCATACACCGCACCCCGACGCGACAGTTGGTGGGCGACGTTGATTTCGACGCGGCCGCCGCCGTGGCGAGCGCCATCACGCCGGTGCCCGGCGGCGTCGGTCCGATGACGGTCGCGATGCTGATGCGCAACACCACGCTCGCGTGGCGCCGCAACGGGAGGATCTGAATGGTCCAGCCAGACCTGTTCGCCGCCACGCCGGCGTCACCCGTGTACAGCGTCAGCGAGATCAACGAACGCGTCAAGCGACTGCTCGAAGCGGCCTTTGGCGACGTCGACGTCGAGGGCGAAATCTCCAACATCCGGCGCCAGGCGTCGGGCCACTGGTATTTCACCTTGAAAGACGCGCAGGCGCAGTTGCAGTGCGTCCTGTTTCGCAGCGATGCGACGAAACTGCGCTTCGAACCGGAGCACGGGTTGCACGTGCGCGCCCGTGGCAGGTTGGGTCTGTACGCGCCGCAAGGCAGGTACCAGCTGCAGGTCCGGACACTGCACCCGGTCGGCCATGGGGCGCTTGAGCTGGCCTTTCGTCAGCTCAAGGACAAGTTGCAGCGCGAGGGCTTGTTCGAGGCCCAGCGCAAGAAGCCGCTGCCGCGTTTGCCGCGACGCGTGGCTCTCGTCACGTCGCCGACTGGGGCGGCGGTGCGCGACATGGTGGCGACGATCGCGATGCGCTGGCCGCTGCTGCACCTGCGCATCGTTCCGGTGGCAGTGCAAGGCGAGAACGCACCCGGCGAAATCGCCCGCGCTCTCGCCTTCCTCGACCGCAACGATGTCGCGGATGTCGTCATCCTCGGTCGCGGCGGCGGCAGCCTCGAGGATTTGTCGGCTTTCAACGACGAGAGGGTGGCGCGCGCCATCGCTGCGTCGCGGCTCCCCATCGTCTCCGCCGTCGGCCACGAGACCGATTTCACCATCGCCGATTTCGTCGCCGACGCGCGTGCGGCGACGCCCACCGCGGCGGCGGCGCTGGTGGTGCCGGACCGCGAGGAAGTGCGGCGTGGATTGGCGGCATCCTTACGCCGCATGGCGATGGCGCTGCGCAAGCAGAGCGACATCGAACGCCATCGATTGCAGCGCAGTCTCGACAGCTATGGTTTGCGGCGGCCGCAACTCCTGATTGCGCAACACCTGCAGAGCCTCGACGCATCGCAGGAGCGCCTGCAACGCGCGCTCGCGACGCGACTGGAACGGCTGACGGCGACAATGAACGCTGCGCGCGGACGTCTGTCGGCGCTCAGCCCGCGGGGCGTGTTGGAGCGCGGTTACGTCTATTGCATCGATCCCAAAAGCGGCGACGTCGTGGCGCGCGCGGCGGGGACACATCCGCGGCAGCGACTGCACCTGCATTTCGCCGACGGCATGGCGCCCGCGCGCATCGACAGCGCCGGCCGGGCTGGAATGGAGTCGCAAGCATGAGTGACGACGACAACGCCGATTTCGAAGCCTCGATGGATCGACTCGAGCGCATCGTGCAGGAGCTCGAATTGCCGCAGCTGGGGCTCGACCGCGCCTTGGTGCTTTTCGAAGAGGGGCTACGCCTCGGCAACCGCTGCACCCAGCTTCTCGAGCAGGCACGGGTCCGCGTCGACAAACTGCTCGAGCGCCAGGACGGCAGCGCCGAAGCGCGGCCGTTCGAGGCCCCGGAAGGCTCATGAGCACGCGCGTGCTCGAGCAGCTGGCCAAGCACAGCCGCCACCGCGTCGAGTCGCGTCTCGACGATCTGTTGCAAGGCGGGCCGCCGCGGCTCTGCGAGGCGATGCGCTACGCGGTGCTTGGCGGCGGCAAACGCCTGCGCCCGATCCTGGTGCTGTGGACGCACGACATGCTGCGCGAAGTGGAGACCGAGCCCGTGCTCGATGTTGCCGCTGCTTTTGAGCTCGTGCACTGCTATTCGTTGGTACACGACGATCTTCCATGCATGGACGACGATGATTTGCGGCGCGGTCAGCCCGCGTGTCACGTGCAGTTCGACGAGGCCACGGCGGTGTTGGCGGGCGATGCGCTGCTGGCGCTGGCCTTCGAGGTCGTGCTGGCGGCGGCGTGGACGGAGGCGACATGTGCCGTGGCTTGCGCCCGCGTTCTCGCCGATGCCGCCAGTCATCGCCAGCTGGTCGGCGGGCAGATGCTCGATCTGCTGGGCGAGAAACAGCCGCCGACCCCCGATCTCCTGGACGCCATTCACGCCGCCAAGACGGCAGCCTTGATCCGCGCCGCCATGGTGTGCGGCGGCATCACCGCTGGCGCGAGCGACGACGAGCGTGCCACGCTCGGCGACATCGGCCAGCACCTGGGGCTCGCCTTTCAGATTGTCGACGACATTCTCGATGTCACGGGGTCCGCGCTGCAGCTGGGGAAATCGGCGGGCAAGGATGCGCCAGCCGGCAAGATCACCGACCCAGCACTCTATGGCGTCCGTGCCTCGCGGGCGCGCGCGGAGCAGCACATCGAGACGGCCCGGGATGCTCTCGCGCGCTGGCCGCGGAGCGGCGCCCTCCGCGACCTCATCGCCGAGATCGGCGCGCGCGTTCGCTGACGCTCCAGTGCTTGACCGTGCCGCGGAAGGCACGGATAATACGGCGATTCCCGTGCCGTGGGCCCGGTGCGTGGGGGTGGCATCGCCGTGGCGATGCCAGGGTGGATGCCGGCTCCGCGGCCTTTCTTCGACCTTCGAGGCTTCTTCTTGTCTGCACGGATCTTGGATCGCATCGACAGCCCGCGCGATTTGAAGGCGCTCGGCTTCGAGCAGTTGGAACAGCTCGCCGAAGAAATTCGTCACGAGATCGTCTCCGTCGTCAGCGCCCAGGGCGGACACCTGGGTGCGAGCCTCGGAGCCGTCGAGATCACGCTCGCCACGCACCATGTCTTCGACGCACCGACCGACCAGATCGTCTGGGACGTGGGGCACCAGGCGTATGGCCACAAGCTGCTTACCGGCCGTCGCGACCGATTTCACACCTTGCGCCAGGAAGGCGGTCTGTCGGGCTTCCCGATGCGCAGCGAGAGCCCGTACGACACTTTCGGTGTCGCGCACGCGTCGACGTCTCTCGGGGCGGCGCTGGGGATGGCGATCGCCCGCGACGTGCGCGGCGAGGACTTCCGCATCATCGCCATCGTCGGCGATGGCGGCATGACCGGCGGTGTGGCGTACGAGGCGATCAACAACATCGGACATCTCGGCACGGATCTGCTGGTCATCCTCAACGACAACGAGATGTCGATCTCGAAGAATGTGGGCGCGATCTCGAAGTACCTGACGCGGGTCACCACGAGCCGCGTGTACTCGAAGTTCGAGGCCGAAGTCTGGGAGTTGTTGGGCAAGATGCCGCGCGGCGACAAGGCCCAGGGTCTGGCCAGCCGCGTCAAAGAGGGTGTCAAGAACCTGGTGGCGCCCGGAATGCTCTTCGAGGAATTGGGGCTGCGTTACTTCGGACCGTTCGACGGTCACGACGTCCGTGTGCTCGTCGACGCGCTCCAACATGTGAAGAAGCTCAAGGGCCCGGTTCTCCTGCACGCGGTGACCACCAAGGGCAAGGGCTATGCCTATGCCGAGGAGAAGCAGGAAGTCTTCCACGGGCTCGGCAGCTTCGACAAGGTGACCGGCGTCATCAAACCGGCAAAACCCGGGCCGCCGGCGTGGACGAAGGTATTCGGCGACGCACTCGCGGATCTCGGCGGCCGCGATCCGCGCGTGGTGGCGATCACGGCCGCCATGCCGAGTGGCACGGGCACGCAATTGTTCGGCGAGAAGTATCCCGAACGCTTCTTCGATGTCGGCATCGCCGAGCAAGCGGCGGTGCTGCTCGCCTGTGGGCTGGCGACGCGTGGCCTCAAACCGGTGGCGGCGATCTACTCGACCTTCTTGCAGCGCGCGTACGATCAGCTCATCCATGACGTGGCGTTGCAGAATCTGAACGTGGTGTTCGTTCTCGACCGCGCCGGTCTGGTCGGCGAAGACGGACCGACGCATCACGGCGTATTCGACATCGCCTACTTGCGCACCATTCCGAACATGGTGCTGATGGCGCCCGCCGATGCCGACGAGCTGCGGCACATGCTGTACACGGCGCTGCAGTACGACGACGGCCCGATCGCGCTGCGCTTTCCGCGCGGCAGCGCTCCGCGCGCGCCGGGGAGCGACCGCTACGAACGCTTGAACGTGGGCAAGGCGCAGGTGCTGCGCGCCGGCGAGGACGTCGCACTCGTCGGCTACGGCACCAGCGTCGAGTGGTGTCTCCAGGCCGCCGCCGAGCTCGAGACCGATGGCGTCATGCCCACCGTGGTCAACGCGCGTTTCGCCAAGCCTCTGGACGCCGAGCTGTTGCTGCGTGTCGTCCAACAGCATCGGCTGGTCGTCGTGGCCGAGGAACACCAGCTGCAAGCAGGATTCGGCGCCGCGGTGCTGGAGCTGTGCGAGGAGCGTCGTGTGCCGCAAGGTCACGTGCGCCGGTTGGGAATTCCGGACCGGTTCATCGAGCAAGCACCGCGCGATCGCCAGCTCGAGCGTCTCGGCCTCACGTCCGCCAACCTCGCGCGCGTGGTGCGTGCCGAGCTGGGTGTCCCCCAGCCGGGGTCGATTCCCGCCAGTCCGAGCTCGGCCGTGACGCGCCGCCCTTGAAGGGGGAGCGTGGATCTCGCCCTCGTCGTCAACCCGCGCAAGTCCAGCACGCTCCACGTTCTGGAACGCGTGCGTGCCTGTCTCGCGCCACCGCATCGGGCGCTGTTGTGGGCGCCGGCCGCGGCAGCGCTGCGTGAGCGCCCCGACTTTTCCCACCAGCTCGACGGCTACACCTGCGTCGAGGATGTGCATGAAGGTGACGTGGTGCTGGCGCTTGGAGGCGACGGGACCTTGTTGTCCGCCGTGCGCCTGCTCGGCAGCGACTTGCGCCCGCTGCTCGGCATCAACCTGGGCAGTCTGGGGTTCCTCACCGACACGCCCGAAGGCCAAGTCGAAGCCGCGGTGACGCGCCTCCTCGCCGGCCAGTATCGCTTGGATGCACGCATGCTGCTCGAGGTCGAGCATCGATCCGACGGCAAGCGTGTGGCGACGGTGCGCGCACTCAACGATGTCGTGCTGCATGGGCCAGCGGCGCGCGTTCTGGCGGTGGAGTTGCGTGCCGCCGGCGTCGATCTCGGGCACACGCTCGCCGATGGCATGATCGTGGCCACGCCATCCGGGAGCACCGCCTACAGTCTTTCGGCCGGCGGGCCCATCGTCTCGCCACTCTTGCGCGCCGTCATCCTCACGCCCATCAGCGCCCACACGTTGTCGCTGCGGCCGCTTGTCATGGGCGCCGACGAGGGCGTCGAGATTCGTCTGGTGCAGGCAACGTCGGACCAGGCCGACATCAGTGTGGACGGCTATCCGGTGTGGCCCATGCGCAGTGGCGAGAGCATCCTGGTACGAGCCGCGGCAGAGGATCTGCAACTCGTGGTCACGCAGGAGCAGAGCTTCTATCGCACCTTGTGCAGCAAGCTCGGCTGGGGCCACGGACGCCAAACACCACCGGCCTGAAGCTGTTATCCTGCCTTCCCATGGCCGCAAGCGCGTGGAGGCGCACCGGGTGCACGCGTACACGCCGACGCTCGAAGAATTCCGCTGCAAAGCTCGCGAGGGCAACCTCGTCCCCGTGTATCGCGAGATCCTGGGGGATCTCGAAACGCCGGTTTCCGCCTTCAAGAAGCTCGATGATGGCCGGCACGCGTTTCTCTTGGAGAGCGTCGAGGGCGGCGAGAAATGGGGCCGCTACTCCTTCATTGGCGTGGCCCCATCTGCCATCGTGCGCTGTGAAGGCACGCGCATGGTGATCGAGACCGATGGCGTGAGGCAGACACGGACTGTCCGTGACCCGGTCGCTGGTCTCGAGGGTTTGCTGCGGCGTTACCGGCCGGTGGCGGTTCCGGGTCTGCCGCGGTTCACAGGCGGCGCCGTCGGTTACTTGGGGTACGAATGCGCCCGTTTCCTCGAAGCCAGCATCGGCTTACCGGCGTGGAAGCGGGGAGACTTGCCCGACGCGCAGTTCTTCATCACCGGGCCGCTGCTCGTGTTCGACAATCTCGCGCACACGATCAAAGTGGTGGTGAACACCAAGGTAGCCGGCGATGCCGACAAGAGCTACGCGCAAGCGACACGGCAGATCGATCAGATCGTGGATCGTCTGCGCAACTTCACCCCGACGCATGACAGTGGCCACAGGTCCGCTCACCGGCCGGTGTGGAGCAGCACGGCATCGGCGGCCGAATTCGAGCGCGCCGTGCGCCGGGCGCAGGAGCACATCCTGGCCGGCGACGTGTTCCAGATCGTGCTCTCGCACCAGCTCTCGACGCGCATCCATTGCGATCCATTCGATGTCTATCGAGCGTTGCGCCAGATGAACCCGAGCCCCTACATGTATTTCCTGCGTTTCGGCAGCGACGTCGTCCTCGGCGCCTCGCCCGAGGCCCTGGTGCGCAAGGAAGACGATGTCATCGAGCTGCGCCCGATCGCCGGCACGCGCCGGCGCGGCGCGACGCGCGTCGAAGACTTGCGGCTGGAGGAAGAGCTGCGCGCGAGCGACAAGGAACGTGCCGAGCACATCATGCTGGTGGATCTGGGGCGCAACGACCTCGGGCGCGTCGCGCAGTACGGCAGTGTCGTTGCCGAGGAACTCATGAGCGTCGAACGTTACTCGCACGTGATGCATCTCGTCTCCGGCGTGCGCGGGCTGGCGCGCGAGGGCACCAGTTGTTTCGACGTGCTGCGCGCCTGCTTTCCCGCCGGCACCGTGTCCGGGGCGCCGAAGGTGCGCGCCATGCAGTTGATCCATGCGATGGAGAAGCGCCGGCGCGGTGTCTATGCCGGCGGCGTCGGCTATTTTGGTTTCGATGGCAACATGGATGTCTGCATCGCCATCCGCACCGTGCTTTGCCGTGACGGCCAGGCCAGCATCGGCGCGGGGGCCGGCATCGTGGCCAATTCCAATCCGCGCCTCGAGTACGCTGAAACCCGCGACAAAGCGCAGGTCTTGGTGGCGGCCATCGAGGCGGCGGAGTTGGGGCTCGAATGACGGCGCGCCGACGCAAGAAAACACCCGCCGGCGCAGCGCGTGGCCGCCGGCCCCTCGTCATCATCGACAACTACGATTCTTTCACCTGGAACCTGGTGCAGTACTTGGGTTCGCTGGGGGCGGAAATCGACGTGCAACGCAACGATGCGATCAGCGTCGCGCGGCTCGTGGCACTGCGTCCGCGCGGCCTGGTGGTTTCGCCGGGCCCCGGGCGGCCGGAGAATGCCGGCATCGCCGTCCAAGCCATCCGCCGTCTGCACGGCCGCATGCCGATTCTCGGCGTCTGCCTCGGGCATCAGGCCATCGGCATCGCGTTCGGCGGCCGTGTCGTGCGCGCGCCGCAGGTGATGCACGGCAAGACATCGCGCATCATCCACGACGGGCGCGGCATCTTCCGCGGCATCGAGAACCCCTTCGTGGCCACGCGCTACCACTCGCTTGTGGTGGAACGCGAGAGCCTGCCGGAGACACTCGAGGTCACCTGCGCCACCTCCGACGCCGTGGTCATGGGCCTCAAGGTCAAGGGTGAAGAGACCTGGGGCGTGCAGTTCCATCCCGAGTCGATCCTGACCCGCCATGGCAAGGATCTGCTGCGCAATTTCCTCGATCTCTGCGGAGTCTGAGCCGCCGTGATGCAGCAGGCGATCCACACGATTCTCGACGGCAAGAGTCTCGACGCCGAGAGCGCCAGAGGCGTCATGGGTGCGATCATGGCCGGGGAGGCGAGCGAGGCGCAGATCGGGGCGCTCTTGGTCCTGCTGCGCCAGCGTGGCGAGACAGTGGACGAGATCGTCGGCTTCGTGCGCGCCATGCGCGAGCGCGCGGTGTGCATCGTGCCGCCTCCGGGGGTTGTCCTCGACACCTGTGGCACGGGTGGCGACGCCGCGGGAACCTTCAATGTTTCGACGTTGGCGGCGCTGGTCGCCGCCGCGGCCGGCGTCTGCGTCGCCAAGCACGGCAATCGTTCGGCCTCGGGGCGCGTCGGCAGCGCCGATCTGCTCGAAGCGCTCGGACTGCGCCTCGACCTCGGCCCCGATGCGGTCGCCACACTGCTGCGTGACACGGGTTTCGGTTTCTTGTTCGCTCCCCGGCATCATCCGGCGATGCGGCATGCGGCTTCGGCCCGGCGCGCGCTCGGCGTGCGCACGGTGTTCAATCTTCTCGGACCGCTCACCAACCCCGCGGGCGCGACGCATCAGTTGCTCGGCCTCTACGATGGCAAGCGCGCCATCCAGTTGGCGACGGTCTTGCGCGACCTCGGTTGCCAACACGCACTCGTGGTGCACGGGGACGATGGGACGGACGAGATCTCGACCACGGCGCCGACCGCGGTGGTCGAGCTGCATCACGGCCGGCTGCAGCATCACCTCTGGCAGCCCGAGGACTTTGGCTTGCCACGGTCTTCGCTCGCGAGCTTGGCCGGTGGTGACCTCGGGGAGAACGTGGCGATCGCGCGGCGTGTGTTGCGTGGCGAGCCCGGTCCCTGTCTCGATGCGGTGGCATTGAACGCCGGCGCCGCCTTGTATCTCGCGGGCGCGGCGGACGATGTCGGCGCCGGCGTCGTCGCGGCGCGGGCGTTGCTGACGAGTGGCCGTGTGCAGCAAAAGCTCGACGCGATCGTGGCGGCCCATCGACGCTTGCCGGCCGCGGAGGCGACATGATCCTGGAGCAGATTGTCGCCGAGGCCAGCGACGCGGCGCGCGAACGCCAGCGCCAGCGACCGCTGCGCGCCGTCGAGCGAGACGCGGCCGCGGCACCGCAGCCGCTCGGTTTGGCGCGCGCGCTGCGCCAGGCCCCGGGCGGCATCGGGCTCATCGCCGAGCTCAAGAAGGCGTCGCCGTCGGCGGGCGTGTTGCGCGCGGACTTCGATGTCGAATCCTTGAGCGCGGCGTTCGCGGCGGCGGGCGCCGTGGCGCTTTCCGTCCTCACCGAAGGTCGACATTTTCAAGGTGCTCTCGCCAACCTGGAACGCGCCCGGGGTTCGGGCCTGCCGCGGTTGCAAAAGGATTTCTTGAGCAGCGAGTGGCAGGTCCTGGAAGGACGCGCCGAAGGCGCCGACGCGGTGCTGCTCATCGCCGAAGCGCTTGAGGACCGGCGCGCCGAGGAGCTCTGCCGGCTGGCGCTCGAGCTGGGCATGGACGTGCTGTGCGAGGCGCACACGCCGGCGTTGGTGCGACGCGAGGCGCGCCGGGCCGAGCGCGACCCGGAACGCATCCTCGTCGGCATCAACAATCGCGATCTACGCACTTTCGAGGTTGCGCTCGAACGCAGCTTCGAGTGCCTGCGCGAGCTGCCGCAGGAATTGCTCCTGGTGAGCGAGAGCGGGGTCCGCGACGCAGAGGACGTTCGGCGCTTGCGCGATGCCGGCGCGCGCGGCATTCTCGTCGGCACGATCCTCATGCGCGCCGCCGACCCGGGCGCGGCGGCGGGCGCCTTGCTGCACGAGGTACTGCATCCATGACCGAGCGCGTGCGCATCAAATTCTGCGGCTTGACGCGTCCCGAGGACGTGCAGACGGCTGTGCGCATGGGGGTCGACTATCTGGGTTTCGTCTGTGTTCCCGGCAGTCGCCGTTGTGTCGATCTCGAGCGCGCCACCGAGTGGTTGCCCGGCCTGGATACCGGCGAAGCCAAACGCGTCGGTGTGTTCCAGGATCAGGCGGCCACCCGCATCAACCATCTCGTACGCCGCTTGCGGCTCGATCTGGTGCAGCTGCACGGGCACGAGCCACGAGATTTCGCGCGCACGCTCGATGTTCCCGTCATCGTGGTGCGGAGAAGCAGTACGCGTGGCGGTGCGGTTCTGCCGCTCGAGCCGAATGTCTTCGCGGCGTTGCTGGACGCGGAGAACGAAACGCAGCAGAGCGGCGGTCTGGGCATCCGTCTCGAGGTGACGGAGGTGCGCCGGCTCGCTGCGAGCCTGCCCCCCACTGCGCGCGTGTTTCTGTCCGGGGGACTGAACGCGGACAACGTCGCAGCCCTCGTCGGTGAATGCCGGCCCTTCGCCGTCGATGTCTCGAGTGGTGTGGAGAGCGCGCCAGGGATCAAGGATCCATCGCGCATGCGCGCTTTCCTGCAAGCGCTGGGGAGGTTCGTCGGATGAGTGGCGGGTGGTTCGGCGTCTATGGCGGCCGTTTCGTCGCCGAGACCTTGGTGGAGCCGCTGCTGCGGCTCGAGGACGCCTACCATGCCGCCTGTGCCGATCCCGAATTCGGCACCGAGCTGGCGATGTTGCTGCGGGATTTCGTCGGCCGGCCGACGCCGTTGTACCGGGCCGACCGGCTCTCGGCGCGCGTCAAGGCCCGCATCTATCTCAAACGCGAAGATCTCGCGCACACCGGCGCCCACAAGATCAACAACACCATCGGGCAGTGTCTGCTGGCCAAGCGCATGCGCAAGTCGCGCGTGATCGCCGAGACCGGCGCCGGGCAGCACGGCGTCGCCACCGCCACCGCGGCGGCGTTGTTCGGTCTCACCTGCGATGTCTACATGGGCCGCGTCGACATGGAACGCCAGGCGCTCAACGTCCAGCGCATGCAGTTGCTCGGCGCGCGCGTGGTGCCGGTGGATCATGGCAGCCGCACGCTCAAGGACGCGATCAGCGAGGCAATGCGCGACTGGGTGACGCACGTGGCGGACACCCACTACGTGCTCGGCTCGGTCCTCGGAGCGCATCCGTACCCGACGATGGTGCGCGACTTTCAGAAGGTCATCGGCCGCGAGACCCGCGCGCAGATCCTGGAGCGCGAGGGCCGCTTGCCCGACTGGTTGGTGGCGTGTGTCGGCGGCGGTTCGAACTCGATCGGACTGTTCCACGACTTCTTGGGCGAGCCGAATGTGCGGATGCTCGGGATCGAGGCCGGTGGTCTCGGCATCGAGCCAGGCCGGCACGCGGCGCGTTTCGCCGCCGGCAGCGTCGGGGTGCTGCAAGGCAGCAAGAGCTACCTGTTGCAGGACGAGAACGGCAACATTCTCGGGACGCATTCGATCTCGGCCGGGCTGGATTATTGCAGCGTCGGCCCGGAGCATGCCGATCTCCACGATCAGGGTCGGATCGCCTACGACTGGATCGGGGATGCGCAGGCACTCGCCGGGTTCGAAGCCCTGACGCGACTCGAAGGCATCGTTCCCGCGCTCGAGAGCGCGCACGCGATCGGTTATCTGTTGGACGCGAAGAGCCGCATCCCGCCTGGCGCGCTCGTCGTCGTCAATCTGTCGGGTCGCGGCGACAAGGACGTGCAGAGCGTGCTGCAGGCCGAGCGCCGGCCGTGAAGGGCCTTGTCGCCATTGCCGGCGGGATGTACCTTGCAGTGGATTCCTGTGGGCGCCTGTAGCTCAGCTGGATAGAGCACCAGCCTCCGGAGCTGGGGGTCGGAGGTTCGAATCCTCTCGGGCGCACCAATGCGACCGCCCGGCGCTTGCGACCGGGCGGTTCTTTGTTTTAAGGGGTGGTTGTTGCGACACGGGCGCGGTGCCTTCGTGCAAGTGTTCGTCGCGGTGCCGTCGTCGCGCCAGGCGACACGGATCGCGACGCGTTTGCTGCAACTGCAACTGTGTGCGTGCGCGCAGACGCTCGGCCCCATGGCCAGTCACTACCGCTGGCAAGGGAAATTGCAACGCGCGCGCGAGTGGCTGTTGCTGCTCAAGACGCGCACCGTGTTGCTGAATGACGTCGAACGGGAGATCCGCCGCTTGCACCCACATGCCGTTCCCGAGATTCTGGCGCACGCGGTGACGCGCGGCAGCGCTCGGTATCTCGACTGGCTGCAGCGCGAATGTGCTAGCGGTACAGTCGCTTCGCGTCGCTCCAAGTGATGGGGCGCGCGGCGGTGCTGGTGCATCCGGGCCCGGCGGCGCCGATGCCGCCGCATCCAGCAGCTCCCACGAGCGGCGAGCTCTCGGCCAAGTGCACGTCGTAGACGCCACGTTCAGGGTCGAACCCACAGAACTCCGGGTCGATTGACAGGTTGCCACCCAAGTCGCGACCGCAGGCGCCCTCGTCGCTGTTGCCGAAGACGTCGGTGCAACGGCGGGTGAGATCGCCGGCGCAGACGAGAACCGGGCTGCCGGTGTTGAAAGCGACGATGCTGTTGTCGAGCGTGGCCACGCCGCGGACGTTGTAGAGCGCTGCCGCGCCGCCACTGGCCACGTTTGCCACCAAGGTCGAATGCAGCACGTCCACCTGGCCATCGAAATCGACGGCGATGGCGGCCCCGCCCGGTGCCATGTTGGCGGCGACGAGCACCGAATCGAGCAGCACGCGCGCCGCACTGGCATACACTCCGCCACCCTTGATCTCGGCGCGATTGCCGAGAATGTGGCCGCCGATCATTTCGACCGTCGCATTGCGTAGCGCACAGATGCCGCTGCCGTTCCCGCCCGAGTCGTTGAACTCGAAACGGCAGTTCTCGGCACGAACGTGACTGCGGTCAGCGAACAGACCGCCGATCGGAGGCGCCGGACCGCGGCTCGTGTTGTAGCTCGCGACGCAACGTTGCATCGTCATCGCGGTGACCCGGACGCAGGCAATTCCAGACGGCCCGAGTTGCGAGTCGTTGTGGCTGCTGGTGCAATCGATCAGCTCGAACGGCCCGACCTCCAGCCAGATTCCCGGCAGGCCGTTCGGCATGGAATTGTGGTGGACGGCGACGCGTTCAAGCTGCCCGTAGGCTCCCACGAGCAACAGACTGGCGGCGCCGAACGTGGGCGCGCCCCACTTCCACGCCGCACCGCTTCCGGTAACCTCGACATCGCGCAACTCGACGCGGTCCTGGATGCGCAGTCCGACCCAATTGGCGTCGAAACGGCAACGCTCGATCGTGGTGGACACGAATCCCCAGACCCCCACCCCGTTGCCGACGAACTCGCACTCTTCGAGGCGTGTCGAGCCGGGAACGGGCGCGAACACGAGAACGCCGTAGACGTTGTTCTCGAAACGACACCGCCGCGCTTCGACATGGCCGCCCCAGACCCAGAGTCCAGCGCCTTCACTCACCGGCAAGCCATTGCGCAGCACCAAATCTTCGATCACGAGCGTGGAATGAACGCTGCGGAGCGCGCATCCGGCGTTGCCGAGCTCGCCGGCGCGCGGCGCGGCATCGAGGATGGCCCGGCCGCCAGGGGCGGAACGGATGGTCAGATCTTTGGCGAGAATGCGCGGGTTTTCTGCGTAGACCCCGGGCGCGAGCAGCAGGGTGTCGCCGCTCGCCGACGAGTCGATGGCGGCTTGCAGCGAAGGAAACTCGCCACTGGGGACGAACAAAGTGGAGCCGCGGGCCGGTGGCGCGCAGAACAGCAGCAGTGTCCAACACAGAATCCGGCGGTGCATCGTCGTGCCTCCAGCCGGGCAAAGCTAACCGATGCTACGGAATCGGCGAACGAAGTGCAACATGAGAACGCGTGATCGCGGGATCTTGAAGATACGTGGCGGTGAGGCGTGGACGTCGTGCCATACGCATGGGCAGCAAGGCACGTCCGAGCGCACCGGCTGCGATGAGCCGAGCACGTTGCAGGCGAGACAAGGTCGCAAGCGGCACATCGAGCAGGCCGGCGCGTTGCAGTCGGATTTCCGCGGTCGAGACCACGTGCGCAGCGAACGCCGGCAGCTGGCATGCGACCGGGTGATCCGGACCCAATCGCCGGCCAGCGGCGATACCCAAGCGTCGCAGAATTGCGAGGCTGAGCAGCGCCATTCCCAACAGATGCTGGCGCGTGCGCGGGGTCCGGGCCGCGATGCGCGTCTGGTCCTCGCCGAAGGCGACGTGTGTTTCTTCCTGACGCGCCGCGACCGCCAACAGCCGGCGAATGCGCGGCTCCGGCACGGTGTCGATGAGAGCGTAGAAGACCGCGAGCACGTAGCCCTCGCCGAGTGCCATCTCCAGACACACGTGTTCCTCCCAACCCGCTCCCATCAACCCGGTGGAGAGGAATCGCACCCAGCGGTGCGCGGGCTGCGGCTCGATGTCGAGCACGTCGAAGATCTGGCGCACGAGGCCGATGTGCGCCAGTTCCTGGGCGCATTGCCGCGCCAGGAAACGGGCGCTCTCGAGGTTCGGAGCGCGATGGATCCAGTGTCCGACCTGAATGCCGGTGACCTCGCCATAGAGGAATTGGTCGAACACCCAGCCGAGGAGAGCTCGGTCGCGCGGCAATTCGAACTGCGCGCCGCCAAAGTCGAAACGGATCTCGTCGCGCGTGAGCAGCATGCGCGTCAGCCTCCGTCGTTGTCGTCGCGCCAGACCGCGATCGCGGCCACCCGGTAATCCGCGTCCCCGAAGCGCACGTTCTCGCCGACGCGCTTCCCCAGGAGGGCGGCAATGGCTGGCGCCAGATACGAGACGATGCCGCGCGCCGGGTCGGAATCCCAAGGGCCAAGGATGGTGAGCACGACCGCATCGCCCGTCGCGGCGGCGAGCTGCACCTTGGTGCCGACGCGGATGGCGCCGGGTTCGATGGCGGCGGGATCGATGGCGCGAGCACGCCGTAGCTCGTCGTGCATGCGTTGGGCCCGGCCCGACAGCATTTCCTGGCGTTCCCGCGCCGATTTGTACTCGAAGTTCTCGCGCAGGTCTCCATGCGCCGCGGCGGTGCGGAGCTCTTCGGTGTTGCGCGGGATGTCGACGCGCACCAGCTGATCGAACTCGGCGCGCTTGCGCGCGAGCGCCGCCTCGGTCACCAGCAACGCTTCTTCCTTGGCCTCGCGCAGCGCGGGGAAACGCATCGTGACCAGATCGCGCAGACCCTTCTTGGTGTGCTCGTCGAGACCCACCTCGTGGCCGAGAAGCGCGAGGAGGGAAGCGGATTGCTCCGCGTCGAGCGTGGCGATGACCGTGTCGGCGAGGCCAGAAGCGGCGAAGAACTGGCGTAACACGCCGCGCTGGCCGCGGAAATGGGGACTGGCGCAGGCATCGAGCAGGCCGCGCAGGAAGCGCCAGTCGGCGCGCGCGCCCAGCTCCGCTCTCCGGCGCATCTCGCGGCACAACCACACGTAGAAGCGCGGCGCACGGCTGGGGCGCTGCAAGGTCTCGGCGACGACACGGTCGAGGCTGGGAGCCGCCGCCGATGCACGCACCGCTTCGTAGAGCTGCGTCAGAAGTCGAGCATCGCTTTCGGTGTCCAGCGCTTGCACGTAGATTGCGGCCCAGTCCTGGCGATGTTGTCGCAGCGCCTCGAAGGCGCGTTCCCGCGATCGGCGGTCGCGCACGGCGGACACGAGACCGAAGACATCGTCGCGTTGCAGCCACATTTCGATCGTCGTTTTCGGCTTCGTCTCGACGGCCGGTAATTGCTCGAGCTCGAGGAGGAATTCGAGCACGAGACCGGGCTCGAGCTCTGGGTTCGCGCCCAAGGTCTGCAGCAGACCCAATGCCAGTGCGCGACCGAGCGCTGGCGAGCGCGCCTTGTGGGTGCGTGCCATGTCCAGTTGCGCCTCGGGAGCCGCCGCGGTGAAGTCGAGGGTCAGTCGATCCTCTGCCGCTCTTCCCGACGCGCTCCAACTGCAGATCGAGCGCGCGCCACCACTCACGGTGAGCCGCGCATCGTCGCGCGCCCTCTTCCACCATCCAGTCCAGCTCTCTTCCGGCACCACGTCGCGCAGGTGTTCGCGCAGCGTGGCCGCGGGCAGCGGGCTGCCGCAGCTTTTGAACAGCCGGCCGAGCAGCGCACCCGGATCGCGGCCGGCGAGCTCCTGCAGCGCCGGCATGCGCTCGAGCTTCTGCACCAAGAAATGGTCTGGATCGAGCACATGCAGCAGTTGCTGCGCTTCGGCGAGCCGGAGAGAAACGACCTCGCGCTGTGGCGGGAATTCGACGCGCAAGGTGCCGAGCGCCAGGTTGAGCTCGACGATGCGCCCGCTGCCGCGCTTCGGCATGCTCACGATCTTGCCGACATCGAAGTGGATCCAGGCGAGCACCTGGTCGAGGGCCGATCGCGGCGCGACCGCCGTCGGCAAGCGAAAGTGCTCCAGCAGTCGTTCGAGGCTGGGACAATCGGCATGGCGGCGCCGCAGCGCCTCGACGGTGGCCGCGCGCAGGAACAGGGCGTCGGGCCAGGTGGCCAGCAGCGCGCCGAGCGTTTGCAACTCATGGCCATCCGCGTCGGCGCTGCGGCGAGTGTCGAGCCAGAGCTGCACCAGCGTTTCGGCCCGGGCCCGTTGCTGCCGCTGCAGCAACGCTGTCACCACCGGGAGGAAGAACCCGAGATCGGTAGGGAACTCCTCGATGTGCGTCATCCACGCGTCGTCGACGGCGGTAAGGCGCTCCTCGTCGAGGAGCGCGCGGATGTTCGGATCGAGCTTCACCGGTCTCCAGTGTAGACTGCGTGCGCGCGGCGAGCAATCCGGACGCAAGGTGGTGCAGCTGCAGGTGGGGCACAGACACTGGTTCGGCACGGGAAACGGCATCGCGCTCGTCGTCTTCGGCGTCGCCCTCGCCATTCGCGTCGTTTACCTGCTCGACATCCGTGACAATCCATTCTTCGACTCGCCCGTCATCGATGCCCAATACTATCGCGATCTCGGCGCCGCGCTCGCCCGGGGCGAAGGCACCGGGCGCGCGCCGTTCATGATGCCGCCGCTCTATCCGCTCGTCCTCGCCGGTCTCGGCCGTGTCGCCGGTCCCGGGCCATGGCCGGCGCACCTGCTGCAGATTTTCTTGGGGGCGGCGACGGCAGCGCTCGTTGCCGGCATTGGTCAACACCTCGGCGGCCGCGCCGTGGGCTGGCTGGCGGGGTTGCTGGTCGCCACGAGCCGCGCGCTCTTGTTCGTCGAGGGCGATTTTTTGGCGACACCGCTCGCGATATTCCTGGATCTCCTCTTCCTGTCCTGGTTGCTGCGCTTCCTGCAGCACGGCCGGCGTCGCGACCTGGTGGCGTCCGGCGTGGCCTGTGGGCTCGGAGCGCTCGCGGTGCCGACGGTGCTTTTGAGTCTGGTCGTCCTCGTTTCTTGGCTGTGTTGGCGGCGACGCCGCGCCGACGCCGCCATCGTCGCCGTCGCGGCGCTGCTGCCGATCCTGCCGATCACGGCGTACAATCTGCGTGCGAGCGATGCTTGGGTGTGGATCAGCGCCAACGGCGGCATCAATTTCTACATCGGCAACAATGCGAACATGCAGCACACGGTAGCGCTGCGGCCCGGCCCCGCGTGGCGGCGGATGAACGATCTGCCGTTGCGCCACGCCGGCATCGTAGTCCCGGCAGCGCGCGATCGCTGGTTCTATGCGCAAGGACTGCGCTTCTGGCGCGATGAACCGCGGCGCGCCCTGGCGCAGACGGGCGAGAAGCTCGTGCAGTTGCTGCAGTCACACGAACGCATGCGCGATTTCGATTTTTATTATTTCGCCAGCCATTACTCGCGGCTGCTGCGCCTGCCAGGCTGGAACTTCGCGTTGCTGCTCGCGTGCGCGGGCCTGGGCATCTGGCGCGCGCGTCGCGGCGGCGCGGGGGAGACAGCGGCGCTGCTCTATCTCGCGTCGTACGCGCTCGCCATCGTCGCGTTCTTTGTCACCGCGCGCTACCGCGCGCCACTGCTGCCGGTTCTCGCGGTCTTCGCCGCGATGGGCGTCGTCTGGTGTGTCGATGCCGCTCGTCGGCGGGCGTGGCCTCTGCTCACCAGCGGGGTGGCGCTCGCGGCGGTGATTGGGGCGATGTCGTCCACCGACTGGTTCGGCGTCGAGGACGTCGATGCGGCCGAGGCGCTCTATCGTGTCGGCACCGCCTACCAGCAGCAGGGTGACTGTGCGCGTGCCATGCAGCAGTTCGAGGCCGTCTTGCGCCTGCAACCGGACCACGCGCTGGCGACGGCGCATGCGGCGCAATGCGATCAAACCCAGGGCCGGCTGCAGGCCGCGGTCGATCGCTACGAGACGCTGGTGCAGACGCATCCCGATTATGTCGAGCCGATGGTGAATCTAGCCAACATCGCCTGGGCAGGAGGGGATTCGGCGAGCGCGACGCACTACTACGCACTCGCCATCGACACCGATCCATTCTTCGCGCCGGCACATGGTTACTTCGGACTCTTCTTGTTGGCGCAGACGGCGGCGCAACCGGCGATGGCGCGTCTCGAGCGCGCACTGGCGCTCGATCCGGGCTGGGAGGCGTTGCGAGTGGATCTGGCGCGGGCGTGCGTCGCGGCGGGAAAGGCGGAACGCGCGCTGCGCGAGCTGGAGTCGGTGCTCGAGGTCATGCCCGCGACGGATGCCTTGGAGGTGGTGCGCGGCGATGCGTTGCAGCGTCTCGGCCGAAGGCTCGAAGCGCGCGCCGCCTGGGAGAGGGGCTTGCGCCTGAATCCGACCAACGCGCTGCTGCAGCAGCGCCTCAGGAACGCTTCGTGAGCGGCACGAACTCGCGCGGCCCGGGGCCCAAGTAGATCTGCCGCGGGCGCGCGATCTTGGTCTCGGGATCGAGGAGCATCTCTTCCCATTGTGCCAGCCAGCCGACGGTGCGCGGGATGGCGAACAACGCCGGGAACATCGAGGTCGGGAACCCCATGGCCTGATAGATGAGGCCGGAGTAGAAGTCGACGTTCGGATACAGCTTCCGGCTGACGAAGTAATCGTCTTGCAGGGCGATGGACTCGAGCTCGAGCGCGACGTCGAGGAGCGGATTGCGTCCGGTGACGGCGAAGACCCGCTCCGCCATCTTTTGGATGATCTTGGCGCGCGGATCGTAGGAACGATAGACGCGGTGACCGAAACCCATGAGGCGGGTCTCACCCATTTTCACCCGGCGCACGAAATCGGGCACGCGCGAGACGTGGCCGATCTCGAGCAGCATGCGCAGCACGGCTTCGTTGGCGCCACCGTGCAAGGGTCCGTACAGGGCGCCGATAGCCGCCGCCACCGCCGTATACGGGTCGGCGTGTGAACTGCCGACCGTGCGCATGGCGCTGGTGCTGCAGTTCTGCTCGTGGTCGGCGTGCAGGATGAAGAGGACGTCGAGAGCGCGCTCGAGCACCGGGTCGGCCTTGTACTTGAGCTCGGTCATCTTGAACATCATGTTCAAGAAATTGCCGGTGTAGGAGAGGTCGTTGTCCGGATACACGTAGGGCAGGCCGACCGTATGGCGGTAGCAGAAGGCGGCGATGGTCGAAACCTTGGCGATCAAGCGATAGGCCTGGCGGCGACGCGACACCGGGTCGAGGATGTCGCGGGCGCCGGGATAGAAAGTGGACAGCGCGCCGACGGTGGACAGCAACATCCCCATCGGGTGCGCGTCATAGCGGAAGCCTTCCATGAACTTCTTGACGTTCTCGTGCAGCATGGTGTGGACGGTGATGTTGTGCGTCCACTCCGCGAGCTCGGCCTGCGCCGGGAGCTCGCCGTTCAGCAGGAGGTACGCGGTCTCGAGGAAGGAGGCGTTCTCCGCCAGTTCCTCGATCGGCAAGCCACGATACAGGAGCACGCCACGATCGCCGTCGATGTAGGTGATGCGGCTTTCGCATGCCGCGGTGTTCTTGAACCCGGGGTCGTAGCTCATGAGACCGAAATCGTCGTCGCCGACCTTGATCTGACGCAAATCCGCGGCGCGAATCGTGCCATGGGTGATGGGAAGCTCATAGGTTTTTCCGGTGCGGTTATCGACCAGGGTCAATGTTTCCCGAGCCACAAGATCCTCCGCGGAACCGGTGGTGCAAAGCGGCAGCGAGCGCTGGGCAGGATACCGTCTCGCAAGTGCCGGCGCAACCGCGGACGCCGGCGCGGCGCGCCGGGTGCTACCGTGTCGTACGTGGTCAGGAAGTCGACGAGCAGCGCGCGGGCTGTTGCGGCCCCGGCTGCATCGAAGCGATGCAAGCGGTCGCCGCTCCCGTGCAACGAGCGGACTGTCCACGCCCCTGGTTCGACGGTCAACAGCGTGACCCCTGGGATGCCCGCGCCCAGAAGTGGACCGGCGTCGGTCCAAAGCGGAGCCCGGAGCGATCGCAGCGGCCGCGATGCTGCACGCTGCAAGCGTTCGACCACCGACCGATCGGCGCGCCGTGGTGTCGCCCCCGACATCTCGAACGTGGCGATCACGGGCTCGCTTCCGGCGCCGATGGCCTCGAGGTTGACGAACGCGTCCGCTGCCGCCAGACCTCGCGCCGCCGCAGCGCTGCCCTGGGCTCCCCATTCCTCGCCCGCAAACCACGCGCACACAAGCCGGGTGTGCACGAGGGGACGGGCGGACACGATGCGCGCCACGTCGACGAGCAACGCGCAGGCGGCGCCGTCATCGACGATGCCGTGACTGCGTTGCGGCAGAACCCGCCCGAGTGCGAGCTGCGTCGCGGCGGCTGCCAAAAGCACGGCGGTCGCGATGCCAAGGCGGCGGGCGCGTCGCCGCTTGGCGATCGCGACAATCGTTGCCATGCACGTCAAGACGACGACGCCAAAGAGCGCGCTTCGGGCGACATGATCGAGAGGTTCCGACTTGGTGTCGTAGTGCGCGGTGAGCAAGATCTCTCGTTGCACTGCCGCTTGGGGTTCCACTTGCAGCACAATGTTCGACGCGGACTTGCCGGGGAGGAGAAAATCCAATCCGCCCCCGACGGCGGCGAGGGCGAGACCCCAAGCACAAAGCAACACGAGCAGCCAGCGGCGGCGTGGATGGCGGCAGGCGCAGAGGACGAGGCAGGCGCTGCAGGCGAGGGCGAGCGCCGCTGTTTCCGCGCGTCCCGCATGGCAGGTGAAGGAATGCAGCTCGGGAACGAGTCCCTCATGACGCAGTGCCGAGTCGATGACGGCGCGCGCCTCGAGGAGGCCCGGCGTGTCGTTCTCGCGCGGAAATCCGAGCCGCACCAGCAGTGGCGATGGCTCCGCTGCCGAATGTTCCCAGGCGATCGCCGGTGCTTCGAGCGTCTGCATACTTTTCTTGTAGCATCTCGCGCCTGGAGCACTCCACAATACACAGGGCATGGCTCTTGCTGCCTGGAGCCGTCGATGGCGCTGTATGGAGGTCAGAGCGATGGGGCCGGGGGACTTCCTGCGCAATCACTTCCGGCTGTACCGCCTCTGGATCCTCGAGCGCGATCTCGGGTCGACGTCGGCTCGCGAGCCGGACCCGGCGCCTGCGAACGTCGAGATCCGCTTCCTCGATCGTCACGCGCGTCGCGATTGGATCTGCCAGCACGCGGGCCGTGAGGCCGACTGGCCGCAGTTCAGAGCCGCATTGCTGCACGACCACGACCTGGTCGTGGCGTGGCAGGATGGCGAGCCGATCGGTTGGGCTTGGATCGGCTACGTGCGCGTGTTCCTGCCGCCACTCGGGCGTGAGATCTGCCTGCCTGCAGGCACTGCGTATCTTTACGAGGCCTTTGTCCGGCCCTCGGCGCGCGGCCGCGGCATCGGTCGCGCGCTCGTGGGCGCTCGCTGTGCCCGTGCCGCGAGCCTCGGTTACGGACATCTGCTCACGCATGTCTTGGACGGCAACTTGCCCTCACTGCGCGCGCTGCGCACCCACGGGTTCACTACCAGCGGGCGCACGCGTTTCCTCCGCGCACTGCTGGTGCGGGTGTGGACGCGTTCGCCGCTTCCGGCCCCGAGTGCCACCCAATCCTAAGCGCATGCCCCCCACTCGGGTCCAAACGACATTTCCGTTAAGATTCAGAATATGAACGAGGCGGATCTCCACAAGGAGCACCAGCTCGAGCTCGCGCGCCAGCTCCTGCCACTCGCAACGTGGCGCGAAGTGGCGCGCGACGGGCTGCTTTGCATCGCCGGGATTCAGGGCATTGCGGCGGGCGCTGTCCTTTGGCGCGGCGACGATGGGGGCGCCATGCAGCTCCTCAGCCATTTCGGCCTCGGTGCCGGCCGTGTGCGGCCACGCTATCGCCTCGCGGCGGCGGTGCAAACTTTCCTGCTCGAGATCGGCCCCGTGACCCTGGATGGAGCGCGCCGGCGTGCGGGCGGGCGCGGCCTGCTGCGTGCCATGCGCCCACTCGAGACGCAGCTGGGCGAAGCCTGGGTCCTGCCGCTGCACGCGGAAGGACGATTACGCGGCATCCTGTTCGCCGGACCGTCGCTCGTGACGCAAGAGCTGGCCACGAGCGACACGCTCGCATCGCTCGTCGACTTGGGCGATCTATTGCGTCTGCGCCTGCTCGGCTGCGCGGCCGCCGTCGCCGCTCGGCCGGCGGCGGAGCGCGTCTTGGCCGTCGCCGCCGCCACGCGCGCGGTCGTGCCCGTTGCGGGTCGGTCGGTGATAGCGCGTTTGCAGCGTCTGCGACGCCGCTATCCGGAGATTATGTCGCTGGTCGGCGACAGCCCTGTCATGTTGGTGCTGCTGGAAGAAATCGTGTCGCTGGCAGAGACGAGCTACACGGTGTTGGTCGAGGGCGAGACCGGCACCGGCAAGGAGCTCGCGGCCCACCTCCTGCACCGATTGAGCCGTCGCGCCACGGGTCCTTTCGAAGCCGTGGATTGTTCGTCCATCCCGCAGGAACTGATCGAAAGCGAACTCTTTGGCCATGTCAAAGGCGCGTTCACCGGTGCGTCGCGCGATTTTCGCGGTGCATTCGAGCGCGCCGACGGGGGCACGCTCCTTCTCGATGAAATCGGTGACATGGACATGCGCAGCCAAACGCGGCTGCTGCGCGTGTTGCAGGAGGGGCAGGTGCGCCGGCTCGGGGCGGACCGGCCCGTCCCCATCGATGTGCGCGTCGTGGCCGCCACGAACCGTGATCTGGTCGAGATGGTGCGGCAGGGACGTTTCCGCGAGGACCTGTACTATCGGATCCACGTCTGCCCATTGCGCGTGCCGGCGCTGCGCGAACGTGGCGATGATCGCCTGGTGCTCTTCGCGCACTTCATGACCCGGCACGCCGCCGAACTGGAGCGACCCGGCCGGCGGCTGAGCGCGGCGGCACGACGGCGATTGCGTGCCGAGGCGTTTCCCGGCAACGTGCGCCAGATGCAGAACGTGGTGCGGCAACTGCTGGTCCGCCGCGATGCGCGCGGATCCGTGGACGAGGACGAGATCGAGCGCGTGCTGTTGCGCGCCTCGAGCATGACGCGTCCGCCGTCGCGTGCGCCGCTCACGCTGGCTCCGGCCGAGATGCAGACGCCACCCGACGTGCTCGATCCAACGCGGTCGTCCTTGCCGTCTGCGGCTCCGGCGCTTCGGGGGGGGCTCGCGAGCGCCGGCGACGAGGTCGGGGCTTGGGTGCTCGAGCGGCTGCGCGCACATCGCTTCAATCTGTCGGCGGCCGCCCGGTCGCTTGCCGACCTGCGTCGCGGCGGAGCGTCTCGGGACGCTGTCCCCGTATTCGACCGCGGCGCCCTCGACTACTACCTGTGCGGCGAGTTCTTTCGCGCACTGGCGGCGCACTCGTACGATCTGGATGCCGCCGTGCAGGCGTTAGCGGTTCGAGCCCCGGCGGTGCCGCGCCTCCGCCGGAAGGTGCTGTCGTATGTGCGGCCATTGCGCAACCTGAACCGGGCGCGGCCGCCGATGCTGCGTGCTCGGCTGCGCCAGGCCTACGGGCGTATTCCGGATGCGTATCAGCGCGAGATCGACCGCGCCGCGGAGGCGCTGCGCAAGGGACGATGGCGATTGCCATAAAAAAAAAACCGGGGAGACGCTTGTCCATTCGCGTCTCCCCGTCACAGCCTGTGTGGGGACTCAGGCTCGCTTCGCGAATCATCGCCCGCTCTTCGCGCCCGGCTTCGAGGGGGATCGAAACCGTGTGCCCACGACGGGGCCGAGGGGAGCAACCTGGTCGTGAAGCGGGAGGGCACCTCGGCAGCTCGCGTGCTACCCAGCAGCCCGGGACCGCATCCTCGCGATCTCACAACGATTCCATGCACGCGGCGGGCCAAGGGTGACGAAGACGCTGGCGAAACGACAAAGAGTTGTGACTTTGTGAGTTATCCATGACAACCATGGAGAATCGGAAATCCTGGAAGAAATGATGAAACAGCATTATTATGCTGAAAAATTGATGATTCGTCGATGATTCATCGTATTAACAGCAATTCGCCAGCGGTCGCCGTCGTCGGCGCCTCGACGCAGCGGGCGAAATACGGCAACCGCGCCGTGCGCGCCTACCGCGCGGCGGGCTGGGTCGTGTACCCGATTCATCCGACGGCGAGCTCGATCGAGGCGTTGCCGGCCTTCCGCAGCGTCCTCGACGTTCCAGCGCCGATCGACCGCGCCACCATCTATCTTCAGCCGCGCACGGTGCTCTCCATCCTCCCCGAGCTGGCGGCGAAGAAGGTGCCGGAAGTCTTTCTCAACCCAGGCTCCGAGAGCGAGGCCGTGATCGCCCGCGGCCGGGAACTGGGCCTCAATCTGGTGCTCGCGTGCAGCATCGTCGACATCGGGCGCAGTCCCGAGAGTCCAGACTGAGTGGCCTGCGGGGGGCTTGCTCCACAGGCTGAGAGGGCTTAGTACTTGGACACCATGGGGAGCTGAAATGTCCGATCGACCCGAGCCTCCGGATTCCGCAGACGGTGCTTTGCGCCGGCCAAGTCTCGAGGAGACCAAGCCGCCACGGGAATGGCGCTCGCCGCGGGCGCCAGCCTTGGAGCCGGCGCCTGCATTCTCGACCCAGGCGAAGCCAGACGCTGTGCCCGAGGTTCCAATGCCCTCCGGTCTACCCACGAGCCGCGATCGTGCAGAAACGTCGAGCGGCCTGCCGCGCGCACCCACACCCGCCCCGGAGGCCCCGGAGCCGGACACCGGTCCGCCGCTACCGCAACAGTACGGCGCGGATCGTTTGGTGCTCTTGGTGCGCGACCCGCACTGGAGCTATGCGTGGTGGGAACTGACGACGCCCGCGCTCGCGCGGGCGCGTCATGCACTCCAGGAGCAAGGGCAGTTGGTGTTGCGCTTCTACGATGTGAGCGCCATCGACTGGAACGGCAACAACCACCACAGCAACTTCGACATCGAGCTCCAGGATCTGGCCGGAAACTGGTACGTCGAGATCGCGTGTCCCGGAGCGGAATTCGTCGCCGAGATCGGGTTGCGCGGCCGCGACGGACGCTTCGTCCCGCTCGTGCGTTCCAATGCCGTCGCCATGCCACGGGATTCGATGTCGCCGATCGCCGACGAAAGCTGGATGATCGTGGAGGAAGAGTATCACCGCATGTTCGAACTTTCCGGCGGTCGGTCCATCGGCCTCGGCTCGGGAGAGATCCTGCGCGCCCTCGAAGAGCGCCAGCGCCGTGAGCTGAGCGTCGGTGGTGTGTCCGGTTTCGGGATCTCGAGCCTGGCCTCGCGGCGCGAGGTCTAAGCCCTTCTTGTTCGGAGCCAGCATGCCCCAGGGCTACTTCGCGCTCGTGTTGCACGCACACTTGCCGTTCGTGCGCCATCCAGAATACGACGAGTTTCTCGAAGAAGATTGGTTGTACGAGGCCATCACCGAGACCTATATCCCACTGCTCCACGTGTTCGAGACCCTGGCGCGTGATGGCATTTTCTTTCGCGCCTCGGTGTCCATGTCGCCGACGCTCTTGGCGATGCTCACCGACGAGCTCCTGATGTCACGCTACGTGCAGCACCTGGAGCTCTTGATCGAGCTCGCGGACAAGGAGGTGCACCGCACGCGCCACGAGCCGCCGTTCCATGCCTTGGCGCAAATGTACGCCGGTCACTTCCGCGATTGCCATCGCACCTTCGTCGATCGCGCGCGGCGCAATCTGGTGCAATCGTTTCGTGCCTTGCAGGATGCCGGGTTCCTCGAGATCCTCACCTGCGGGGCCACGCATGGCTTCCTGCCCCTCATGCAGCATTCGCCGCCGGCGGTGCGGGCGCAAGTGCGCGTCGCCGCCGCGGACTACGTGCGGCATTTCGGCCGTCGTCCGCGCGGCATCTGGTTGCCCGAGTGCGGCTATTACCCCGGCGTCGAGGAACATCTGCGCGCCGAGGGGATTCGTTTTTTTGTCGTCGACGCGCACGGCATCCTCTATGGCACGCCACGCCCGCGCTTCGGCATCTTCGCGCCGGTGTATTGTCCCGGGGGCGTGGCGGCGTTCGGGCGCGATCTCGAGTCTTCGAAGCAGGTGTGGAGCGCCGAGGAAGGCTACCCCGGTGATCCCAACTATCGTGAGTTCTATCGCGATATCGGCTTCGATCTCGACCTCGACTACATTCGGCCGTACATTCATGGTGGCGATCTGCGCATCAACACCGGCATCAAGTACTACGCGATCACGGGGAGCACGCCGCACAAGCAGCCCTATCGTCGCGACGTGGCGCTCGACACCGCGGCGCAGCATGCGGGCAATTTCCTCTTCAATCGCGTCAAGCAGGCCGAGTACCTGCACGGGGTGATGGGACGCGAGCCGCTGGTGCTGTCGCCGTACGATGCCGAGCTCTTCGGCCACTGGTGGTTCGAGGGACCGCAGTTCCTCGACTACTTGTTCCGCAAGATGCACTTCGACCAGAAGACGCTGGAGCCGATCACGCCGCTCGAGTATCTGGAGCGCCATCCCCGCCAGCAGGTGTTGCGGCCGAGCTTCTCGAGCTGGGGACACAAAGGCTACGCCGAAGTGTGGCTGGAAGGATCCAACGACTGGATCTATCGCCACTTGGATCAGGCCGCGCGCACGATGATTGCGCTCGCCAAGGATCGCCCCGACGCCAGCGGGCTCGAGCTGCGGGCGCTGAACCAGGCGGCGCGCGAACTGCTGCTGGCGCAGAGCAGCGACTGGGCCTTCATCATGAAGACGGCGACGATGGTTCCGTACGCGGTGAAGCGCACCAAACTGCACGTGCATCGCCTCCTGCGACTGGCGGAAATGTTGCGCAACGGTGGCGTCGACGAAACCGAACTGCAGCACATGGAACAGAGCGACAACCTGCTGCCGGAGATCGACTACCGCGTCTACGCCGACGAGTGAGGGGGGCGCCGCGAGGCGCCGCGGGGGGGAGCGATGCCGACGTTGCGCAAACCCGATGCCCGAGTCGTGCTGCACGGGCATTTCTACCAGCCCCCGCGCGAGAGCCCGTGGACGGACGAGGTCCCCGAACAGCCGAGCGCGCACCCGTATCACGATTGGAACGAGCGCATCTATCGCGAGTGCTACCGGCCCAACACGGTGTCGCGCGTGCTCGATGGATACGGCCGCATCCGGCGTATCGTCAACAATTTCGAGCAGCTGAGCTTCAACGTCGGCCCGACGCTCTTGACGTGGCTGGAGTCGGCGCATGCGGACACGTACGGTCGCATCTTAGCGGCCGACCGCCGCAGCCGCGCCCGTCGCCGCGGTCACGGCAACGCCATCGCCCAAGCCTACCACCACATGATCCTGCCACTGGCGAACGCGCGCGACCGGCGCACGCAGGTGTTGTGGGGGTTGAAGGACTTCGCGCTGCGCTTCGGCCGCGACGCCGAGGGCATGTGGCTGCCGGAAACGGCGATTCATGCCGACACCGTCGAGGTCTTGGTGCAGTGCGGCGTGCGCTTCACCGTGCTGTCGCCGTTTCAGGCGCGGCGATGTCGCCCGCGCTCCGGCGGACCCTGGCAGGAAGTGAGCGGCGGCCGCGTCGATCCGCGCCAGCCCTACGTGGTGCGTGCATCCGGCGGCGGCGAGCTCGTGGTGTTCTTCTATGACGGCCCGGTGTCGCAATCGATGGCGTTCGAGAAGCTCTTGCACAGCGCCGATCGGCTCGCAGAGCGCTTGGCACTCGTGGTCGATCCGGAACGCAGCGGGCCGCAGCTGGTCTCCGTCGCGGTGGATGGCGAGACCTTCGGCCACCACCAGCCATTTGCGGACATGTGCGTGGCGTCTTTCTGCAGCGACAAAGCGGCGGTGCGCGGCTTCCGACTCACCAACTACGCCGAACTGCTGGACGACCTCTCGCCGACGCTCGAAGTGGAACTGGAAACCGGGGAGGGCGGCGAGGGCACGGCGTGGAGCTGCGCGCACGGTGTGGGCCGCTGGTGGCGCGACTGCGGCTGTGCGACGGGCACGCAGCCTGGCTGGAATCAGAGCTGGCGCCAGCCGCTGCGGCAGGCGCTCGATGGGCTGCGCGACGGCGTGGCCGTGCTGTTCGAACGCCATGGCGCCGCGCTCCTGCACGATCCGTGGGCTGCGCGCGACGACTATGTCGAGGTCGCCGATCGGCCCGACGAAGGGGAGCGGCTCGATGCCTTCTTGTCCCGACACCTGCGGCCCGGCCATGGCGAAGCGCAACGCGTCGCGGCGCGCACCTTACTCGAAGCGCAGCGACACGCGATGGCCATGTACACCAGTTGCGCCTGGTTTTTCGCCGACGTGAGTGGGATCGAGACGGTGCAGAATCTTCGCTATGCCGCACGTTGCATCGAGCTCATGCGCGAAATCTCGGGCGAGGATCTCGAAGCCACTTTCCTGGCGGCGCTGTCGCGAGTGCCGAGCAACCTGGGTGGCGACAATGCCGGACGCATCTACCAGCGCTGGGTGCGTCCCGACGTGCGCACGGCCGAACACGCCGTCACCTCGCGCGCGCTGCTCGGGTCGCTGGATCTTGGGCGCGGACGCCGGCGCTTCTATGGCTTCGACGTCGTGGCCGCCGACGAGACCACGGTGGTTCTCGCGGGTCATGGCGGCCGCCGTGGCCACTTGCAGCTCTGCGAGCGGCGGACCGGCAGGGTGAGCGAGTTCGCCTATGTCGCGCTCCAGTATGCGCCCCGGTTGCTGGCATGCTTCGCGGCGCCGGCGCCACCGGCGCGGCACGAACAGCTCGGGCGCGAACTCCTGCGTCTCAAGTCGGATCTGACGCGGCTCGAACTGGAACGCATCCTCGCCGGGCTGTACGGCGCCGCGGTGCGCGGCATCTCCGATCTGCTCCCAGCGGAGCGTCATCACATCGCCGCGACACTTGCGGGCGAGCGCGTGACGGCAGTGCGCGTGCACGCGCGCGCCGTGTTCGACGAGAGTCTCGAACTGTTGCGTGACTTTGCCGACATCGGTCTCGATCTTCCTCCCGAGCTGCAGCAGTCGTGTGAGCTCAGCGTTCAGGCCGACGTGCTGGCGGCGGCGGCCGCGTTGCGGCCGCCCTACGGCGACGAGGCGACGCAGCGTCTGCGCGATGCCCTGCGTCTGGCGCACGAGCTCGGTCTGCACGTTCGCCTCGAAGCCGTGGCTCGCATCGTCAGCAGTCATCTCCACGAGCAGACGCGCCGGCTCAGCGCGCGTCCGGACCGCTTCGCCTTCACTGCCGCCAACAATCTCATGGGCTTGGCCGAGACCTTACAACTGCCGCTCGACCGCACCGAATCGGAAGAGCAGGTGCATGCGCTGGTGGAGAATCTGCTGGCGGCGCTGGCCGCGCCCAACCCCGAGATTCCGGAAGCCGCGATGCTCGATGCGGCGCTGGCGCTCGCGGCGCGGCTCAATTTCGCGGTCGACGAGTTGCGCTGGCGCCTGCAAGTGCCAGGCGGCGGTGCCGTGCCTCAGAACTGACCGGCGTTGATCATGTTGACGCTGGCGGGATCGAGCATGCCGGCCAGCAGCGTGCGCAACACGTGGTAGGCGCGCATGTCGAGCTTCGTTCCCGACGCCACCGGACCGCGCGGGAAACGGACCGCTCCCGGCGCGTGGGTCGCGGTATCGATGTCCACCTCGATGCCGCGGCTCAAAAAGGTCGCGAGACCGCGGGTCGCATCCCACTGCAGGAGATGCTCGGTGCCGTCCGCGAAACGGCCCCAGATGCTGTGGTGTCGCCCGGGGCGGACGTGGAAACCGATGCCCGGGTCGCGACTCCAAGTCTCCAAGCTGGAGAAGAAGCGCGGCTTCTCGATGAACGGGCCACCATCCTCGGGGCAGAAGACATCGCAGTTGCCGCAGTCGTTGCAGAAGTCGGCGTAGTTGGCGATCTGATGCGCCTTGGCGACGACGAATCGACCGCCCGGCACGGCGACGAAGGCGCCATTCTCGTAATGGTAGTCGACGTAGTCGAAGTCCTGCGGCCCGACGAGATAGACGAAATTGGCGTCGTTGGGGCACACGGGAATACATTTGTCGCAGTTGATGCAGTCGTAGAGATGCAGCTGCGAACCAATTTTGCGCGGCACGCGCGTGTTGCGCATCGCAGCATAGCGCGGGTCGTGCGTGGCGCGTTCGACCACCGGGGCCACGTTGAGCGCGCCGGCGAGCTGCACGAGGCGGGCATAGAAGCTCGCCGTGTCGGTCTGCTCGTGGCCGGCGCGCAGGACGCCGCGCAGCGACGCCGGGCGCGTCTTCCACACCGCGCCGACCGCGGCGCGGATGTCGTGGAAGGGCGAGCCGCGGATGGCGTCCGTGAGCCGTGTTTCGACCACGCTGCTCCACTCCGCCGCGTCGGCGAGAAGCGTTGTCCGCACGGCCTCGGGTGCGGCCGCCTCGAGCGCTCGACGCAGCTCGGAGACGGCGATGCGCGCTGCCGCCCCCCCTTGGTTTTCGGCGCGAAGAATGAAATCGCCGACGCTGCGCACGCCGAGACGCTGCATGTCGTTTTCCAGGTTGACGAGATACGCCGGCAGGCGGCCGTAGCCCCCCGGACGCAACAGGTCGGTGCAGGTCGTAATCGGCGTCAGGTTGCAAGCCATGGTGCGCGCGAAGTTGTGGGCATCGATGCCGGCGGAAAAGGAGATGGGGATCTCGGGGCCGAGTGCGGCACGCACGTCCTGCAGAATGTGCAGCGCCAGCACGTGCAAGGGTTGACCCGAAAGGTACATGACGTCGTCCGAGAACATCTTGCGGTGGTTGTGCACGACCAGCGTGTTGGTGAGCTTGAGGCCGAAGCCGAGCCCGCGGTCGGCGGCGGTCTGCTGCAGACGCCGGGCCATCGGCACCAGGTCGGCAAAGCGGAGATCGCGCTCGAAGTGCTCGCCAGCCACACGGATGTCGCTGTAGCCGAGCTCGTCATGCAACAGGTGCTCGCAACGTTCGACGCCGAGCAACGTCGGGTTGAGCTTGATGGTGACATGCAATCCGAGCTCGCGCAGGAGGAACTCGCCAATGGCTTCGATCTCGTGCGCAGGGCAACCGTGAAAGGTGGAGAGTGTCACGCTCTTGACCAGGTCGGGCGTGAACGGCAGGTCGCGCAGGCCGGTATAGCGCGCGGGGATCTGTGGCCGCAGCTCCGCGATGATCGCGCGCGCGTCCATGCAGCTCCGGATGCAGTCGACAACACGCGGGCTGCGCAGCCCCTTCAAGTCGTAGCCTACCGACAAGTCCAGGATCCATTCGGATTGTGCGAAGGCTTCATCCTCGGAAGCGCCGTCCAAGACGCCACTTGCGCGCAACATTTCAAGCAACATCTGAGCTCCGACGTACTCGCGCAACGACTGTTCGAGACGCAGCTCCTGCGACCACTCGACGTTGTAGCCGACGTTGGTGGCGTCGATGCACGGGCGCGGGATAGTCAGTGTGTCGTTCACCTGGATGGTCTTGAGCTCGAAGATGCGCGCACCGGCCAGCCACGAAAGCACGATGTTCTGCAGCATCTGGGCCTGCGGGCCAGCCGCCGGGCCAAGGGCGTTGCTGGCGCGCTGGCCATGGAAGAGCACGGCGAGATCGAATCCGGGGCGCGCCCGGTAGAACTTGCGCTCGGGCAAGTCGAAAATCTGCCGCGTGCGCTCGAGCTCGACGAAAGCGCGATGCACGAGTGTGCCGAAGGGTGCGGGAACGAGCGCGGCCACGATACCTCCTGAATCGCCATTATAGGCCGCCGGGCCGGGAACACCCCTCCTGGTTTACGCACTTGCGGCGGGGGCCCGGAACCGATATCGTCAGTTTGGTGTATCTTGCTTTTTGACTGTGGTTTGCGTGGCAGGGATGAGGGGCTATGCAGGCGTGGGGCACGCGTCTCGCGCGCGTCGGAGTGTGCATACGAATGGCCGCGATGCTGAGTTCCGATGTGGCCTCGGGGAGTTCCGACGCAGAGCGCGACAAGCGCTTCGAGCACGAGCGCCAGGCGATGGTAGAAGAGCAAATCGTGGCACGCGGGATCGACGACGCACGCGTGCTGGCAGCAATGCGCCAGGTGCCGCGTCACGAATTCGTGCCGCCCGACGTTCGCGCCAGCGCATACGAGGATCGGCCGCTTCCCATCGGCTGGCAGCAGACCATTTCGCAGCCGTACATCGTCGCCATGATGACCGCGGCGTTGGATTTGCAAGGCCACGAACGCGTGCTGGAGATCGGCACCGGTTCGGGATACCAAGCTGCTGTGCTCGCGGCGATCGTGCCGGAGGTCTGCAGCATCGAGATTCTTCCCGAGCTGGCCGCGCAGGCGCGCGTCACGCTCGAGCGCCTCGGCCTGGAGCGGGTGCGGCTGCGGACCGGCGACGGTTTCCGCGGCTGGCCCGAGCGCGCTCCCTTCGCTGCCATCGTGGTGACGGCCTCGCCCCTGCAAGTGCCGCAGCCGTTGCTGGAGCAGCTGGCTCCGGGCGGCAGAATGGTGTTGCCCGTCGGCGGCGAACAGCAACTGCTGTTGCGCATCACGCGCGGGCCGAGCGGTTTCGAGTCCGACACGCTGGCTGCCGTCCGCTTCGTTCCCATGACCGGGGAGGCGGCGGAGAAACCATGAATCGCCGCACGCTGCATTCTCTGCCAGTCCTCGGGCTGCTGCTGCTGGCCCCTGTCGATGGCGATCCACGTGTGCCGACTCGGGTGCATGTGGTGGTCTTCGAGATGCCCGAGGACGCCGTCTTGCATGCACTCGCAGCTGCAGCCGAGATCGATGTCCGCTGGGTCGAAACCGGCCTCGTGGTGGCCGAAGTCGAGGACCTTGCACGGCTGCGGCCGGAATGGCGCGGCCGCGTCGTCGGCGAGCGAGCGGAACCCGCGTCGCTCGCATTGTTGCGCGCCCCCGAGCGCGCCGCGCTCGTCGTGGACGGCGCGGCGATCGTGCTGGCCAAGCTCGGCGCTGCTCGACTCGGTAGCGTGCGCGCCGCACGTGGAGAGGTCTGGGTGTTGGCGTCCACAGCGGATGCGTGGCCGGCGGAAGTGCTGGGTTGTCACGGCGGACTCGTGCTCCCCAAACACCATGCGGACCCGCGCAGTCTGATCGACAGCGGCGTACCGGTCGCACTGCGTCCTTGGATTCGAACGACCGGTTCACCGACACCGGCGCAGCAACAAGTGCTCGCCGAGGTCTCGGAAGACACGCTCGCGGCGACATTGTCGTCGTTGACGCGCGCCCCGAGCGGACAAGCCGCCGACCGCCACGTGTTTTCCCCCGACCTCGATCAAATCTATATCCCGCGCGTGCAGGCCGCGATGCAGCGCTTTGTCGCCGACGTCGCGGGCGCCAGCGTCCGGCGCGAACGGTTCTTGAAATCGCGTGCCTGCGGGACCGCGACCGTCGTCGATACGACCGATAACGTCATCGCGCGCTTACCGGGCTCGGTTCCCGGCACCGGTACGTTCGTCGTTTGTGCGCATCTCGATGCCACCGGCAGCCGGGATGCGGCCTGGCTCGCCGATCGCAACGCCTGCAATCCACTGCCGGCCACGCCGGGAGCCGAGGACAACGCCAGCGGCGTCGCCTGCATGCTCGAGGTGCTGCGCTGCGTTGCCGACGGTGTGCGCAGCGCAGGGCTCGATTTCCCATTCGATCTCGAGTTCGTGGCTTTCTCGGGCGAAGAAGCCGAAGGCATCCGCGACCCGGATCTGGATGGCAACTACCTTACGGGCAGCGCGCGCTATGTCCAACGCCGCGAGCAAGAGGGCACCAAGCTGCTCGCCGCCTTCAATCTCGACATGGTGGGATCGGACAGCCTCGTAACGAGCCTCGGGACGCGCTTGCAGGTCGTGCACAATCCGGCGTCGCGCTGGCTCGCCGACCTGTTGATTGCGGCCGCTCGCGCGGCGGTTCCGACCATCGAGCTCGACCTGCGGCGCGACCTCGACGAGTCGCTAGCCTCGGATCACAATAGTTTCTGGCTCGCCAACGTGCCGGCGCTTCTCGGCGCCGATGCGCCCATCGACGTGCTGCGGCGTTACAAGTCTTATCACCGCCCGGGCGACACCGGCGACGACGTGCAGATATCCAAGATGCGCGAGGTGACTCGCGCTTTCCTCGCCGGCGTGTTGCGGTTCGAGAGCGGGCAGCAGACCGAGGCCGCGCTCGTGTTCCCAGAGGGCGTCAAGCTCTTCATCGCGCCGCAGGGTGAGCCGCTGCCTTACGACGCCGACACGGGCTTCTTCAGGCTGTGGCCCGGGAGCCCGCTGCAGGCCACCTTGAGCATGGTCAGCACCGGCGCTCCGTACGCGGGGCCGCTCGAGATCGAGATGTGGGTCGAAGCAGCCGACGGGACCGAGCGCCCGATCTTCACTTGCGCCGATGCGGCGTGTTTCAGCGCCGGCGGTGCAGCGATGCCGTTGCAAACCGGCGACCGGCTCGATGTCGGCATCGATTCGGTTCCCATCCTGGCCCACGATACGGGCGAGTTGAAAGTGGTCGCGCGCGTGACCTACGTCCAAGGCAGCGGCAACACGACGCAAGACTTCGAGACGCGTTTCGTCGTCGCCGCACAGCGCGGCTTGTCGGTGCAAGCCATGCCGAACCCGTCGCGATCCCTGGGCGCCGTGAATTTGGCGGTAGCCCTCGAGCGCCCCGGCAGTTTGCAAACCGAGATCTACAGCGCTGCCGGGCGGCGGATCGCGACCTTGCTGCAATCGGTCGAACCCAACTTCCAGACTCGCGAGACGATCGTTACCGTGCCGCTGGGCGGCGCCACGTCCAAGACGACCGTGCCGAGCGGGGTGTACTTCGCGCGCGTCCTCTGGCTCGGTCCCGGCGGGCAGCAGGAATCGTCGATCGTGCGTCTGATCGTCGTGCGTTAGGAAGGAGGCAGCGTGCTGGGCTTCTTGGTGCGTTTGCTGTTCATCGCCTTGCTGGCGCGTCTCTTCGTCCGCTTGCTGCGCTTCCTCCAGGGTTCGAGCCGGCGCGAGAAACGTAAGCCGCGCGCCGAGATCCCGCGCCATCTGCGCGACGACATCGTCGACGGCGAGTTCGAAGAAGTGCGCCCGGAGAGCAAACGATGAACACCCGCCGCGAGAGGCGATTCGAGCGCCCGAGGCGCAGGACGGCATTCCCGGCTGTCGGATTCCTGCGCCCGTTGCACCGGCGCGCGGCGGAAGACGCCGCATGGCGCGAGCGCATTCGCCAGGAGCCAGCGTTGCGACGCGAGTACCGCTCGGGTCTGCTGCTGCAACTCTGTGTCACAGGCGCACTGGTGCTCTCCTGCGTCGTGCTTTTGGTGCAGAGCCTCAGTCTCATCGCGCGCTTCCAAAAGATCGCGACGCTGTCGTCCTTCGCTTGGTTCCTGCCAATTCTGATCGCCGGACTGGGTTTGGTCGCACTGCGACGCTTCCTGCGTCTCGCTTCCGAGCTACGCGCACTCGGCCGCGACCCACGCTGATCAATAATTCCTCGTGGTATGTCTCTTGCTCGCTCCAGACCCTCACACACGATCACCGGAGCGTCGCGCGTGGACAGCAGGGAATTGGATCTCCTCTTCGAAGCGTTCTTCGACATCACGAGCCTCGCTCGGGTCGAACGCGGCGAGGGGCCACTCTACGAGCGCGTCCTCGACTGCAGCCGCGAGCTATTGCGCGCCGACCAAGTCATGCTGCTGCGCATGCGCAAAGCACGCGTCGAACGCTACACCTTGCGCGGCAGCAGCTCGACGCCATATCGTGACGAAGTTCCGTGTACGCAGATGCTGTCGGAGTGGCTGGAGCGCGAGGCGAAGCCGTTCATCGGGCCTGCGGGCGAGTGGCACCCGCCATGGCCACAGGCGCAGCTCGTGCGTGGTGCCGGTTCGGTGCTCGCCGTTCCCCTGGTCACGAAGTTGAGCCAGCTCGGCATGCTCGTGGTCGTGCGCGAGGGCCATCCGGGGGGGTTCGGCCCCGCCGACCTCAAGCTGCTGTCGGTTCTCGGCAATCAGGTGGCGATCGCGCTCGAAAACGCCGACCTGTACCAGCGCCTGCAGCAGGAAGCGCTAGTCGACGGGTTGACCGGGATCTTGAACTACCGATCGTTCTTGCGCGCGCTGCGCAGCGAGCTGCGCCGGGCGCAACGTTACGCGCAGACCTTCGCTTTCGTCATGGCCGATGTCGATCACCTCAAGATCTACAACGAGCGCTTCGGGCATTTGGCCGGCAGTCAGGTGCTGGTGCAAGTGGCGCAGCTGTTGGTCGGCCATTGCCGCGGCACCGACATCGTCGGCAAGTATGGCGGCGACGAGTTCGCTGTCATCCTGCCGCAGACCGACGCCGAGGGCGCGCGCGCCGTCGGCGAGCGCATGCGGCGCGCCATCGAGCGCCAGCCCTTCAAGTACGTCCAGCCCGGCGAGGTCACATGCAGTTTCGGCGTCGCCATCTTCCCGCACGATTCCCGCGAGGTCTACGGCCTCATCCGTCAAGCGGATCAGGTGCTGTTCCTGGCAAAGCGCGCCGGCAAGAACATCGTCCGGACGACGATGGAGGGCGACACCATCCACGCGGACGCCTGACACCCTTCTCCGTGCACTTCGTCACTGTGCTACATTCCGCACCGTTGCTGGAACGTGCCTTGCTCGGCCCGAGACCGGGCGGCGCGGCGAAAGGGTTGCACGTGAAGTTCCTCGTCACCGGCGGTGCCGGATTCATCGGGTCCAATCTCACGAGCGCGCTCGTCCGCCGGGGCGATTCCGTCGTCGTGTTGGACGATTTCTCCACTGGCAAACACGCCAACCTGGCCGAGGTGGCGGATCGGATCCGCCTGGTCGAGGGCAGCCTCACCGACGCTGACGCGGTGCGGCAGGCGGTGCACGGCGCCGACTACGTTCTGCACCAGGCGGCGCTCGCATCCGTGCAGCGGAGCGTCGACGATCCAGTTACGTCCAATGCCGTCAATGTCGACGGCACGCTCAACGTCTTGGTTGCCGCTCGCGACGCGGGCGTCAAGCGTGTGGTGTACGCGGCCTCGTCCTCGGCCTATGGCGATACCGAAGTGCTGCCGAAGCACGAAGACATGCCGCCAGCGCCGTTGTCGCCGTATGCGCTGCAAAAATGGATGGGCGAGGAGTACTGTCGCATTTTCAGCGCGCTCTACGGGTTGGACACGATCGCTCTGCGCTATTTCAATGTCTTCGGGCCGCGCCAGGATCCCGCTTCGCACTACGCCGCCGTGATTCCGATCTTCATCGCCAAGATGCTGGCGAACACGCCGCCCACGATCTACGGTGATGGCGAGCAATCGCGCGACTTCACGTATATCGACAACGTCGTCGCCGCCAACCTGCAAGCGTGCGATGGCGGTCCCAAGGGCGGCCAGGTGGTCAACATCGCCTGCGGGGAGCGCTATACACTCAACGAGCTGTGCCGGAGCCTCGCCGCGAAGATCGGTGTCGACATCCGGCCGCGTTACGCGGAGACGCGTCAAGGCGACGTGCGTCACTCCATGGCCGACGTCCGTCGTGCCGCGCATGTGCTCGGGTGGAAGCCGCAAGTGGATTTCCAGAGCGGCCTCGAACGCACCGTCGCCTGGTACCGGAACGTGCTATCAGCTTCGCGCTAGCTCGGGGCACGAGCGGCAGCGGCACGGGGGCTCCCAGCGTGGAGCCCCCGTTGCTATCCGCCCAGCGAGCGAGGAACACCCGTGAACAAGCGAGTGCTGCAGGGGCTCGGCGCCGGGTTGGCCGTGGCGGCCCTGGTCTATCTGGGTTTAGCGGTGTACGCAGACTGGGACGAGCTGCACGCGGCATTGGTGCGTTTTGATTGGCGCTTGATCGTTCCCGTGGTGGGTTTGTCGTTGACGAACTACTTGGTGCGGTTCCTGCGCTGGCAGAGCTACCTGCGCCACTCGTCCATCGCGCTCGCCGTGCCGCTGTCGTTGCGTATTTTCTTGAGCGGCTTGCTGCTGTCGGTGACGCCGGGGAAGATGGGGGAGCTGCTCAAGGCCTACCTGGTGCGCGCGCACACCGCGACCCCGCTCAGCCGCACCGGTCCGGTGGTGGTAGCGGAACGGCTGACCGATCTCACGGCGTTGTTCGTTCTGATCTTCGCCGGCAGCCTCGTGTACCACAGGGGTTATCTGACCGTCGCGGCATCGGGGGCGGTGACGTTGCTGCTGGTGCTCGGCTTGGCGTCGCCGCGCTTGGCGCACATGGCACTGCACCTGGTCGAACGATTGCCGCCGCTCTGCCGGTTCGGCGTCAAGCTCGAGCGCGCGCTGGAGAGCATGCGCTTCCTCCTGCGTCCAGCACGCTTGTTCGAGGCCACCGCGCTCGGAGCTCTGGCCTGGTTCGCTGAATGTCTCGGGTTCGCGCTCGTGTGCCGCGGCTTCGGGATCGACGTCGACCTGGCCTACGCGACTTTCGTCTATGCGTTCGCGACCATCGTTGGCGCGCTGGTGTTGCTCCCGGGCGGACTTGGCGGCACCGAGGTCACCATGGTGTGGATGCTCGTGGACGCCGGCGCCGGCAAGGACCTGGCGACGGCCGCGACCTTGGTCACGCGCGTGGCCACGTTGTGGTTCGCAGTCGTCCTGGGCGCGCTCGTGCTGCTGTTCGATTCCCGCCTGCGGATGCAAAGCGAAGACCTGCGCTGACGCGCGGAATCTCAGCTCCCCTCCGTGCACGCAGAACACGCTCGCGGTTGGATAGAAAGTTGCTCTTCCCTGCGTGGTTTTTCCCATCGACGTTCCACAGGGTGACGAAGCCCGCGACGGGGGATTTGGCGCATGGATGCGCGACGGATCGGACTCTGGATCGTGGCGGCGCTCGCCTGCGTCGTTTCACTCAGCACGTTCCTGCCGATGCAATTCGCAATCGCCGCCGGCGGCGGGTGTTTGCTGGCATGGGGCATCGTGGTGATGCGACGGCAGCGCCGGCTATGTGCGGCAGCCATTGCCACGGCCCGCTCGGTGCGTGGCTCGCAAGCGCAGACACCACGTACGGACTCCATGCACGATCCGGTGGCGGCGCTGGCCGCGACGACCCAGGACCTCGCCAGCGATCTCGACACCGCCTATTTCAAGCTCGTCCATACCAACATTCAGCTCCTGGCGCTCAAGGAGCTCGGCAGCCAGATCATCTCGGCCCTCGACCATCACAAGATCGTGGCGGCGGTGATCGAGTATCTCAACCGCGGCGTCGGCTTCGCCGAGTTCGGCGTGTTCACGTGGTCGCCGGACAAAGGCGTGTTCGAGGGCGGCCTGCGCCGGCGCACCGCGCGCGGTTTCGAGTGGGTGGACGAGAGCTTCGCACTGCCCGAGGTGAGCGGCATGTTGTCGCGCTGTCTCGGGCATCAGCGCTCGTACTTGATTCGCGATGCCAGCACGCATCCGCTCGGATCCCTGCACGGCGAGCCGCTGCTGCCGCAGACAGACGGCGGCTCCTACGCCGTGGTGCCGCTGCTCAAGAAAGCACCCGTCGGCCCCATCTGGACGCGCAAGGGTTGTGAGGCCGAGCGCTGTCCGTTGTGTCCGGAAGCCGTCGTCGACGACTGGGTGGAGAAATTCGCCAACGAACCCGATGCCGACTTCTGGCAGGGCGGCCGCTTCCGCTGCTGGGCCTGCACGGGAATGCCGCTGCTGGGTTGCATCGTCGTCACCGATGCCGAGCGCGCCATGTCGCTCTCGCGCATCGATTTGGTGATGCTCGAGACACTGGCGGCGCACGTCGCGACCGTGCTGGAGAACGCGCGGCTCTACTGCGAGCTGCAGCGTGAAGAGCGCTTCCGCGACCACGTGATCGGGTCGATGTCGAACGGCCTGGTGTCGGTGGATCTCGACGGCTGCATCACGCTGTTCAATCAGGCAGGGCAGCAGCTGTCGGGCTACCACGATGCCGAGGTCATCGGGCGGCCGAGCAGCAACTTCATCCGCGATGCCGCCGGCCGCGATCCGTTGCGCGAGGCTCTGGAAGGCGAACGCAGCGTCCGCAGCGTCGAGGCGGTGCTGCACACGGCAAGCGGCGCGACGCTGCCGATCCAGCTGTCCACCGCGCTGCTGCGCGACGAGAGCGATCGCGTGCAGGGTGTCATCGGCGAGTTCGCAGATCTGAGCGCCATCAAGGACATGCAGGTACAGATCCGCAACCTGGACAAGCTGGCCGCGCTCGGCCGCCTGTCGTCCAGCATCGCCCACGAGATCCGCAACCCGCTGGCGGGCATCACCGCCGGCATCCAGTACATGACCAAACAAATGCAAGGCGAGCGCGCGCAGCATGCCGAGTTCGTTCTCGACGAGGTGGATCGCTTGAACCGCATCATCGAGGATCTGTTCACTGCCGGCCGGCCGATGGAGCTGCGCCTGCGCGACACCGACATGCAGGCGCTGGTCGAGCGCAGCTTGCAGGCGCTCGAGCCCAGCTTCGGCAAGCACGACGTGCGTTGCCAGATATCGGTGCAGCCGGGGCTGCCCTCGGTCGCCATCGATCCCGGTCGCATCGAGCAAGTGCTCATCAACCTGATCCAGAACGCTGTCGATGCCAGCCCGCCGGGCGGTGTCGTGGACATCGAGCTGCGTTTGGGCCAAAGCCAACAACCACACCTGCGCCGCACGCCGGGGGACAGCCTGGTGCTGAGCGTGCACGACCAGGGCGGCGGCATTTCCGAGGCCGACCGCGACAAGATCTTCGAGCCATTCTTCACCACCAAGTCCAAGGGAACAGGGCTCGGTTTGTACGTCAGTCACCACATTGTCGAGAGCCACGGTGGACAAATCGTGGTCGAAAGTCGTCCCGGACACGGAAGCTCCTTCTACTTGTGCTTGCCGCTAGGACGGATCCTGATGGGAGGACCCAGTGAAACCGCTGATCTTGCTCGTCGATGATCAGGACTCGATCCGTTACTTCCTGAGCAAGACCCTCGTGGAGGAGGGCTATGAGGTGCGCACGGCGGCCACCGCGGCGCAAGCGTTAGAGACCATCAACAGCGAGCTTCCTGACCTGGTGTTGCTCGATCTCAAGCTGCCGGATCGCACGGGGCTGCAGGTTCTCGCGGATCTCAAGGACATCCTCGGCGAGATTTGCGTCATCATGATGACGGCCTTTGGCGACATCAAGACTGCGGTCGAGGCAATGAAGCTCGGCGCCTACGATTATGTCAACAAGCCGATCAATCTCGAGCAATTGATGTTCGTCATCGAAAAGGGGCTCAAGTCGCGCGAGCTCGGTCGCGAGCTGTTGCAGCTACGCCGGCGCCACAAGGTCGACACCGACTCCACGGTGATCCCAAGCCAGAGCCCGTCGATGCTGACGGTGTACAACACCGTGCAGCAGGTGGCGAAGAGCGATTCGACCACCGTGCTCATCGAGGGCGAATCTGGCACCGGCAAGGACGTCATCGCCAACATGATCCATCGCATTTCGGCGCGGCACGGATTGCCGTTCATGGAGATCAACTGCGCCTCGTTGCCAGAAGAACTGCTCGAGTCCGAGCTCTTCGGCCACGAGAAAGGTGCCTTCACCGACGCCAAGAGCCAGAAGCTCGGCCTGCTGGAGCTGGCCAACCGTGGTACGTTGTTCTTGGACGAAATCGGCGAGATGAGCCTCACCATCCAGGTGAAGCTGCTGCGCGTGCTCGAGCGCATGACGTTCAAGCGTGTCGGTGGCACCAAGGACATCACGGTGAACGTGCGGATCATTTCGGCAACCAACCGCAACTTGGCGCAGGCGGTGGAGGACAAGACCTTCCGCGAGGATCTCTACTACCGGCTCAAGGTGGTGCCGGTCTACATCCCGCCGCTGCGCGAGCGCAAGGAAGACATCCTGGTGCTGACCAAGCACTTCCTGCATCTCTACAACAAGCAGTTCCGCAAGGGCTTCCAGAGCATTTCCCAGGATTGCGCCGAGGTCCTGCTCAATTACGAGTGGCCCGGCAACATTCGCGAGTTGAAGAACATGCTCGAACGCGTCGTGCTGCTCGAGGACGGCGAGACCCTGGTGCCGGCGCAGCTCCCAATCGCCAACCAGGTATCGCGGCACCTGTCGGCGGTGCGCCGGCTGGAGAACGCGCTCGCCCGGCCGATCCCGGAAGAGGGCGTCGATTTCGACCGGCTGATCAGCGACGTCGAGATCGATCTGATCCAGAAGGCATCGCGACAGAGCGCCTGGAACCAGAGCCGCACGGCCGAGTTGCTGCGCATGAAGCGCGACAAGCTGCGCTACCGCATGAAGATCTACGACATCCAGACCGAGCGCCGGCGTGGCCCGGGCAGACCGCAGCGCGAGGATGGCAGCGACGGCTTCGAAGCCGGCAATGGCCACGAAGGCGACGCCAGGTCGCAGCTCGAGGCTTCCGCGCCGCCGGCCGATTCGGCCGACGTCGGGGCCGAACGCATGTAGAGCCGCAACCGCCGCGGGCGCTCCAACGGGGGCTTCGAATCGCCCCGCGGCAGTCCGCGGCAGGGGTTCCGCACTGGCCAACGGCCGCCACGCGGCCCTATTCTCCCGCGTGGCGGGAGGTCGGCTTGCGCGTCTGGTGCTTCACATTGTGGATGCTCGCAGGCTGCGCCTACAACACCACGGGGCGCAGTGCCGCCAACGTCGGCAATCTCTATATTCCGTTCTTCGCCGATGAGACGAGCGGCGAGCGCGCGCCCGATCTGGGCACGCGGCTCACGCAGCAGCTCGTGCTCGAATTCCTGCGTGACAAGGAGATCCGCGTCTACCAAGGCGAAAACGAGCGTGAGCTGGCCGAGAAGGAACTCCTCGGCACCGTACGCCGCCTGACCGAAGCCGTGCTGACGCGCAGCGCCGATGAGACTCAGGAGGAGTATCGCGTCGTGCTCACGTGCTCGATTCAGTACACGGATGTGGAAAACGGCACGGTCCTGTGGCAGGACGGAGGCCTGTTCGGCGACGGGAATTACCGCATCGAGGAAGGCGAGCCGGGCTTTCAGCGCGCGCTCGAGGAAGCCATGGGGGAGATCGTGGACAAGATCCTGGACAAGACGGTGCGTTCCTGGTAACTCATTTGGTGCTGGCTGGCCGGTGAATAGACTTGAGACAGTTCTGGAGATCTTCGTGGCAGCGCGTTCACAGAAAAAGAGTTTCGGTGCTGACGATCTCCGGCGTGAGATCGGGAAGTCGGGCCCGGAGCTGCTGTATGCAGTGCTGGGCGAAGAGCCCTTGCTGGCCGAGGAGGCCGTCGCGGCACTCGTCGAAGCCACTGTGCCTGCAGCAGCACGCGACTTCAACTGTAACACTTACTCGGGTGACGACGAGAGCGCCCGGCAGTTCTTGGCGCAGGCGCAGAGCTTTCCGTTTCTGAGCGAGCGACGCCTGGTGATCGTGCGCCGTTTCGACAAGCTGTCCTTGCGCGATGCGCGCGCCGAGGCCGCGGTCCTCGAGTACCTCGAGAACCCGACTCCGAGCACCGTGCTCGTGCTCGTGGCCGCCAAGCTCGACCGGCGCACGCGGCTGGCGTTGGCGATCGAAAAGCGCTGTCGCATCGTCCAGGTCGATGGCTTGCCTCCCGCGGCGCTGCCCGACTGGGTGCGTGCGCGCTTCGCGGCCCAGGGTCTCGACGTCGAAACGCCCGTCTGCACGTTGCTCGTGCAACTCGTGGGTGAGTCGCTCCTGGATCTGCGCAACGAAGTGGACAAGGTGGCGCTGCGCCATGGAGCGGATGTCCGCATCGGCGCTTCCGAAGTGACGTCCACCGTTGGACAGTACAGACAGGAAGAAGTCTGGGCGGTGAACCGGGCGCTGCGCGCCGACAACATGGGTGGATTCCTGCAGGCGTTGGCGCGCGTTCTCGAGGTCGACGACGACCCAATCCGAGTCGTCGCTGTCCTGGCGCGCCAAGTGAGCAGCCTGCTGCGGCTCAAGCTGTTGCAAGACCGCGGCGTGCGCCGGCCCGACGAGTTGGCGCGCAGGCTGGAGCTGCCGCCCTTCGCCATCGCCGATCTCGCCGCCCAGGCGGCGTCCTTCTCGCGCAAGCAGCTGTCGTTGTGGCTGCGCAATCTGCAGCAGGCAGACGTGCAGATGAAGTCGGTGGCGTTGCCGCCGCGCTGGGTGCTGGAGCGTGCCCTCGTCAACTCGTTCCTTGGACAGGATCTGGTCTAGACGCCTGCGAGTGCGCATGCAACCCCTGTCCCAAGACTTGTCCGTCGACGCCGCGGCCGGCGGCCGCCTCGGACTCGCCTTCGGCGGCGGACTGCCGTTCGGTCTCGTCGCCCTCGGCGTCCTGCGCGTCTTCGAAGAGGAACGCATTCCCGTGCACCGGCTGGCCGGAACCAGCATGGGTTCCATCATCGCCGCCACCTATGCGGCGAGGCTGTCGATCGACGAATGCATCGAGCGTTTCACGGAGGCGTTCAACAAGAAACGCATGCTGGCGGCGTTGCTGCGGGATTTGAGTTTCTCGGGCCGAGGCATCCTGCGCGGGCAGGAGGTCGTGCATCTCCTGGAATCCTTCATCGGCCGCGACCGCACGTTCGAAGATCTGCACATCCCGCTGCGCATTCCCGCCTGCGACCTGGCCGATGGCACCGAGGTCGTGTTCGCGAGCGGGCCGCTGGTGCCGGCCATTCGCGCCTCGATCAGCCTGCCTGGGATCTTCGCACCGTTCGTCCACGACGGACGGCAGCTGGTGGACGGAGCCCTGCTGCGCCCGATCCCTGTGCACCTCTTGGGTGACGACGAGGTCGACGTCAAGATTCCGGTGCGTGCGGTGCGGCTGCGATCGCGCACGCAGCTGCACGATGACGTCCGGCGCGCCCATCACGAGCACCGGTTGTCGTCGCGTTTCACCCGGCGCCACGACGATCTGTTCAGTGTCATGTGGCGTGCCATGTCGCTCATCATGCAGGATGAGTTTGCCGAGATGATCTTCGACGACTTCGACGTCTATATCAAACCGCGGCTCGACCTCGCTCTGTCGCGGGATCCGTCGCGAATGCACGAGATCGTGCAGGCGGGGTACGACGAGACGCGCCGGACGTTGCCAGCCATCCGCGCCGCCCTCGCAGTCGCGAGCACCCCGCGCACCCGGCGAGCGCCCCGCCCGCGCGGCGCGCCCGCCACGGACTTGGATGCCGAAATCGAGGACTAGGAGGGTTGCAGCAAGATGACTTGGACGGATTCGTTGTCGCGCTGCACCTGCAAGCGCAAATCGCGGTCGGGCGCGTGCCGGGCGATTGCATCTTCCAAGTCGGCCACCGAATTCACCGCGCGTTGGTCGATGAGACGAATCACGTCGCCGGGAAGGAGCCCCGCGGCATCCGCCTTGCTGCCCGGGCGCACGGAGACGACGACGGCGCCATCCGTGTGCGAATCGAGGCCGAAACGTGCCATCAGCTGGGGCGAGAGATCGGCCACTGTGATCCCGAGTTCGTCGGTTGTTCGGATCCCGCCGGAGGCCGGGCGCTCCAGATCGGCACGCAGGTCCTCGGTGAACTCAGCGAGGACCGCGTGCAGCTCGAGCTTCTTGCCTTGGCGCAGGATGTCGAGTTCGACTCTCTGACCGGGACGGAGCAAGGAGATGCGATTGCGGAAGGTCGAGACTTTTTCCGTCGGTTGGTTGTCGAGGGCGACGATAATGTCGCGCGCCAGCAGTCCGGCGCGCTCGGCTGGGCTGTCTGTGTGCACCTCGCCGATGTGCACGCCCGCGGGGCGCGGCAAGCCGGCTTCACGCGCGACGTCGCTCGTCACCGGGCCGATGGAAACGCCGAGCCACCCGCGCGTGACATGGCCTTCCTGCAACAGGCGTTCGGCGATGACGCGCGCGAGGTTGATGGGGATGGCGAAGCTCACGCCTTGAAAGCTGCCGCTTTGCGTCGCGATCGCGGTGTTGATGCCGATGACTTGGGCCTGCATGTTGACCAAGGGGCCGCCGCTGTTGCCAGGATTGACGGCCGCGTCGGTCTGGAGGAATTCCTCGTAGTCCGCGAGCGAGACGTCGTCGCGGCCCTTGCCGCTGATGATTCCGGTGGTCACGGTGTTGCCGAGTGAGGCGCGGAAAGGGCTGCCGATGGCGAGGACCCATTCTCCGACGCGTACGCGCTCGGAGTCACCGAGACCCGCGGCGGGGAGCCCCGTGGCGTCGATGCGCAGCACGGCGATGTCGGTTTGTTCATCGCGGCCGAGCACCTTGGCGTCGAATTCGCGGCCGTCCATGAGACGGACGGTGAGTTCTTCGGCATCCTCGACCACGTGACTGTTGGTGAGGATGGTGCCGTTCGGCTCGACGATGAACCCCGAGCCATGGCTGCGCACGAGCGGGTCCTGGTTGCCGAACCAGCGCTGCAGGATGCCGTTTTCGTTCGGGGTGACTCTTCGACGGCTGAGAATGGTGACCACGGCAGGGGTGACTGTCTGGGCGACATCGGCGAAACGGTCCAGGGCGTCACCCGTCCCAGGCAAACGCTTGGCTTCGGGACCCGGGGCCGGGAGTAGGAGCGGTGCGGCATGCGGCCGCGCGCTTGCGCCGCTGGTGTTGGTGCTCCCGGGTGCGCCGCTCGGGCTTCCGCTGCCACCGGAAGCGCGGGGGGATCGATTGCGATCCTTCGCATCGAGCGTGGGCGGGGCTTCCAGACTAGTTTGGGGAAGGGAGCGTAGCCAGTACCCAGTCGTGCCCCCGGTCGCGAGCGCAGCCACGACGACGATGAACATGAACAACGAAGACCCGGGCCGGACCTTCACGAGGTTCCCTCCGGTGCGACCGACCCGGGAACCAAAACGATGGCCCGGGCGGGCCGCGCACGAGATCAGTGAGCGCCGGTGAATTCGATCTCGTGCGTGCCGCGACCGGGCCAATCGTACCATGTGGAACCAGGACTTGGCTCTTGGAGTTCCCGATTCCGATTCGCCGCTCGACCAGGGTCGCCAACTGGCCCAAATTCAGATGCGGCAGGGGAGATCGTCGATGTACGGAGGAACCACGCGGCGATACTGGGAGACCATTCGCCGTCTGCGTTTCGAGCAGGCTCGACACCAATTGGGACGCCGGCTCGCAGTATTCTTGCCGCAGCCCGCATTGCCGCAAGTCCCGCAGCCACTGCCGCTCGTCGCGCGTTGGGGACCGCGCGTGACACGCATTCGTCCGGAGGTCGATGCGGCAGTCCTCGACGGGCGCTTCAGCTTCTGGGGTCAGGAGCGCCGCCTCAATCTTTCACGCCCCTGGGTGGCCGAGGATCTCGGGCGATCCTGGAACTACCCTGTGCACTATTTCGATTTCTTCCCGGGTTTGGTCGACGGTGGAGGACGCGATGCGCCGGCGGAGATGCACAATCCCCGAACCGGCGCGACGACGCTCGAGCACCGCGCGTCCGTCCAAAGTCTCGTCGAGCGGTGGCTCGATGTGCATCCCCCCGGCACAGGCATCGCGTGGGACCCCTATCCCACCGCGTTGCGGCTGGTGAACTGGATCGATGCCGCCTCCGCTTTGGACGCTCGTGTTCCCGAGGCATGGCGACAGCGATTCTTGCAGAGCATCTACGTCCAGGCCGACTGGCTGTCACAACGACTGGAGCGGCATCTGCTCGGCACACACCTGTTGAAGGACGCCAAGGCGTTGATCGTGGCCGCGAGCGTGTTCGGCGATGACCGGTCGCGGCGATGGAAGCAGGCAGCCGTGCCACTTTTGCAGCGCGAGCTGCGGTCGCACGTGAGTCGAGACGGATCCCATGCCGAGCCCAGCATCATGTATCACTGCACAGCGCTCGAAGACGTGCTGGATCTTTTGAATTTCCCCGGCGCGGTGGACAATGAGCTCGCGGCAGAGCTCCAAGATGTTGCCGGCCGTATGCTCGAATTCGCAACCGCAGTCCAAACACCCCTCGGCGGCTACCCCCTGATGGGTGACGCCTGGGAAGGCGGGGCGCCGAGCCCCGTCCAGCTCGTGGCCTACGCGGAGCGACTCGGTCTCCGTGGTCCTGCCGCTCCCGTGCCGGGGATGCGCCTCCTGCCACAGGCGGCGATTGTCGCCTGGCGCGACGCGCGGCTGTATGTCCTCGCCGATGTCGGCGGTGTGGGCCCGCCCCACCTTTCAGGCCACGGTCACTGTGACTCGCTCTCATTCGAGCTTTGGGCGCACGAGATTCCGATCGTCGTCGACTCGGGCACCTGGAGTTACGAGCCAGGGGAGAGGCGTCAGGCTTGTCGTTCGACACAGGCCCACAACACGCTCGAGATCGACGGACGCGAACAGCACGAGATCTGGTCCGCGTTCCGCGTGGCCCGACGTTCCGAGGTTCAGGTGCTCGCCGTCACGTCCTCGACGACCGAGGCCCTCCTCGTCCCATGGTTCGACAAAGGAGTGCGAGTCTGCCGTCGATTCGCCTTCGAGCCTGGGACGGTCCACATCGAAGATCGAGTCGATGGTCCCGGCACCCATCGCATCGTGAGCCGTATCCACCTGCACCCAGACTGCGAAGTGGAGCGCAGCGGCGATCGTTTGCTTGTGCGCCATCGCCGCGCGCGAGTCGCCATCAGCTGGGGCACGAACTCCGGTCCCGCCCCGCTTGTCGAGTTCCTGCCCGGCAAGGGTGAGAACACCTCGAGCGTGCTTGGGTCAGCACAGAGCTACCACGCCTCGAGGGCGGGCGAGATGCGTCCGAACGCCGTTCTTCAACTCACGTTCGTTGGTGAACTACCGCTGGCCTCCTCTCTCGACTTCGCGGTCTTGGATCCGAATTGATCGGCCGCGGATTCCGATTGGCGGTCCTCGCCCCACGATCCCGCGCCCCGGGTTCGGAAAACGTGGAGCATTCGCTCCGCGGATTACGATTGGCGGTCCTCGCCCCACGATCCCGTGCCCTGGGTTCGGAAAACGTGGAGCATTCGCTCCGCGGATTACGATTGGCGGTCCTCGCCTCACGATCCCGCGCCCAGGGTTCGGGAAAACGTGGAGCATTGGATTCCGATTGGCGGTCCTCGCCCCACGATCCCGTGCCCTGGGTTCGGAAAACGTGGAGCATTCGCTCCGCGGATTCCGATTGGCGGTCCTCGCCCCACGATCCCGCGCCCCGGGTTCGGAAAACGTGGAGCATTCGCGCCGCGGATTCCGATTGGCGGTCCTCGCCTCGGGATCTTGCGGCCTCCGCGCGGAGAACGGATCACGTTTCGGACCACGAGAGGGGACCGCTACGGGAGGTTCCGACACCCTGCCAGGAGCAGGTGATAGATGCATCATTCGACAGATCCTCGCGCGCTCGCTGAGTGCTCGCATCGATAGATTCACGCCAGCTGGTAAGGAAACCTTGTGCCAATCAATAAAGTGGCCAAATTACGCGGGTTTCTTGTTGCGGCGTGTGCAGAAGTGTCAACCAACGCGACACTCGATGTCTACGATGTTGACAGCTTGCGCCGATGACCCCGGCGGCAACCGAGAGCGGCCCGTCCAGGCCTTGCGTGCATCGATGGGCCATCGCCCCAATGGGGGAAGGCTCGGGGGCGACGTGAATCACGCCTTTCGCGCCGAGCCGAGCGCTGCGATGGAGAGAGCCTTGGCGGTGGCAGGGGAGTCCGATGTCAATCGGCGGTGGTAGTCGATCTGACCCAGATGGTATGCGAGGTGGGATGCCAAGTGGGCGAGGAACTCGGTTGTTTTCAAAGTGAACCCACCGACGGCCTCCGGGAAATCGGCATCGAGAGCGCGGGCATCGAGGCGAGACAGTGCAGCCGTCACGGAAGCGATGGTCGTGTCGACGAGTCGCAGGATTTCGACCCGAGGCATATCGCGTTGACTGAATTCGGCGGCGCGATCGCGCACGTAGCCGCTGTTTCCAAGGCGAGCGCCGATATAGTGCTGCAGGTTCCCGCATAAATGAAGAGCCAGCGTCCCGCCTGGATTCGAGATGCCCGGGACGACTCGCCACAGGTCGGCCTCGCGTGGATAAGCTTCGATCTCGGCCTGCAAGGTCCCGAGCTCACGGAGAAGAATTCGTTGAATGAACTCGAGCGGTATGGCTGGCGGTGCCATGGGGACTCCTTGGCGAAAGTGGCGGCTATACTGCGGCCCAGGAGGATGACTTGGCAATCGCCGCCCTCGTTTTTGCGCTCACGTACCTGCTCATTGGTCTGCAGCGCATTCCTCGGCTGCATCTCGGTCGCCCTGCCGGCGCCCTCCTCGGTGCGGTGCCATGGTGCTCAGTGGTGTCCTCGACTTCGAGGCCGCGAAGCGCGCCATCGACCTCGACACGATTCTCTTTCTCGTGGGAATGATGATCGTGCTCGCCAACCTCGAGCTCTCGGGGTTTTTCGAGATCCTGGAGCGCCGCATCCTGGGTTATGCGCGTAGTGCCCGCATGTTGCTTCTGCTTGTCATGAGTTCGGCTGCGCTGCTCTCGGCGTTGTTCATGAACGACACCATTTGTCTGTTGTTCACGCCCGTCGTCGTGCGCGTCACCAAGCGTCTGGCGTTGCCGCCCGTGCCCTACCTCATCGGTCTCGCGGTGGCGGCGAACATCGGCAGCACCTACGATCGTGGGGAATCCGCAAAACGCGCTCATCGCAGTGCGATCGGGTTTCGATCTCTTGCCGTTCGCGGTGGCCGATCTCGCTGCTCGGGCTCGGCGCCGCAGCGATCATCCTCTGCGCGTCGTTCCGGCGCGAGATCACCACATCGCGTCTGGCAGTCCCGCCGCCGCGCGAACCGAAAGCACCCCAGTGGTGGATGATGCTCTCGAGCCTGGCTGCAGGAGTCGGGATGATCGTGGCGCTTGCATGGGGTGCGAATCCGGCGGCCGCCGCGATGAGCGCTGCAGCTGTGGTCGTGCTCGCAGGCGCCGCTCGTCCGCGCACCGCATTGCAGCACGTGGACTGGAGTCTACTTCTGCTTTTCGGTGGTTTGTTCGTCGTCATGCGAGGAGTGGAACAAGCGGGGCTGGCTCATGCTGTTGTCCTGAGGATCGCAGCCGACGACCTCCATCTTGCCGATGGCGAGGCTTTGGCGCGTCTCGGTGTCGCAGTGACTGTGCTCTCACAGGCAGTGAGCAACGTTCCAGCGGTTATGCTGTTCGTGCCGACACTCGAGAGCCTGGGGCAGGGGGCCGATGGCCTCTGGCTCGGACTGGCCGCCTTCTCGACGCTGGCGGGGAATCTCACCATCATCGGTTCGGTGGCGAGCGTCATCGTGTTCGAACTCGCGCGCCGGGAAGGGGTCGAGGTGGGGTTCTTCGATGCCAATGGTCCTGGATCGCAATCGAGGTGCCCCGATGGTATCGTGCGGCGATCGGGCGAGGTTCCTCCCGGCCCCGGTCGGTCGATACCTGCAACAGGGACTGCCATGAACGATCGCATTTCAGAGAGCGATGTTGCACCGCCCCACGATCATCCGCGGGTAGTCATTTTCCCGCCCCTGCTCTTTCTGATCGTGGTGATCACCGTCGCTGGGCTCCAGTGGATCCTTCCGATCCCATGGCCCTTGTTCGGAATCTCACGGTGGGTGGGAGGCCTTCTCGCTCTCGCCGGCCTCGCGCTCGTGACCTGGGCCCGGACCTGCTTCTCGCGCGCCGAAACGAATGTCAGCCCACGACGCTCGTCGACCACCATCGTCATGCACGGTCCGTATCGCTTCAGCCGCAACCCGATGTATATCGCCATGATCATCACGCTGGCCGGCGTCGCGTTCGGGCTGCGCTGGGTCTGGGGCCTCGCGTTGATCCCTGTGCTTTGGCTCATGCTGCACTTCGGCGTCATTGCCCGCGAAGAGGCGTATCTCGAAGCCAAGTTCGCGGAGGCGTATCGGGATTATCGGCAGCGGGTTAGACGGTGGGTGTGATCATTGGGGGGAAGTGCGAGGAGCCCCCGGAGTTTGGAGAGAACCCGTACTTCGGTAAGTTCACATGAGACGCCTTCGGCTGCGTAGAACAACGGCGGTCGCCGGCGGGTTCGGCGCAGTACTGGCCGCTTTCCCCCCACTTGGCTAGAATCCACCGCATGATCGGTCGCAAGCTTGCCCATTACGAAATCGTCGACAAGATCGGCGAAGGCGGAATGGGGGAAGTGTACCGCGCCCGCGACCTCAAGCTCGGGCGCGAGGTGGCACTCAAGGTCCTCCCCAGCGAACTCGCCCACGACCCCGAGCGACGGAAGCGCTTCGAACGCGAGGCCCGCGCCGTGGCCGCACTCAAGCATCCGAACATCGTGACACTGCACGCCATCGAAGAGGCCGACGGTCTCACGTTCATCACCATGGAGCTGGTCGAAGGGCGGACGCTCGCGAGTCTCATCGGTGAAAAGGGACTGCCGCTCGACAAGTTTTTCAACATCGCGATCCCGCTGGCCGACGCGCTCGGAGCGGCGCACGCCCAGGGCATTGCTCATCGCGACTTGAAGCCGGCGAACATCATGATCGACGGTTCCGGGCGTCTCAAGGTCCTCGACTTCGGGCTCGCGAAGCTCTTCGAGACCCACGTCGGAACGGAAAAGACCATGGTTGCCGACGGCGACACCGCCGAGGGCCTCATCCTTGGCACCGTCGCCTACATGTCGCCCGAGCAGGCAGAAGGAACCGCTGTCGACCACCGCTCCGACGTCTTTTCGCTCGGGGTCGTCCTCTACGAACTGGCGACTGGAGAGCGACCATTCCGTGGCAAGAACAACATCTCGACGATCTCGTCCATTCTCAAAGACACGCCGCAATCGGTGACCGATCTTCGCCAGACGCTGCCACGCCACCTGGGACGGATGATCAATCGCTGCCTCGCCAAAGAACCCGACCGGCGCTACCAGTCGGTGCTCGACGTGCGCAATGAGCTCGAGGGCTTGCGCGCCGAAGTCACGAGCGGCGACGTCGAGATGCGGGCCGGCACGCTCCGGCGCAAACCCGCGCGCAAGATCCCGCGCAGGACTGCGATCGGCACCGTGGCTGCCATCGCGATCGTCCTCACCGCCGTGTTCGCTCTCAAAGGCTTGCGTGATGGCGACGGCGCGAAGCCGGCGAGGGTCGCGAAGGGCGGCGGCCTTGCGATCGAGGCCCAATCGGTCGCCGTTCTGCCCTTCGCCAACATGAGCGGCGACCCGAACAACGAATACTTCAGCGACGGACTGTCCGAGGAGCTGATGAACGTGCTCGCGAAAGTGCCGGGCCTGCGCGTGGCGGCGCGCACGTCGTCTTTCTACTTCAAAGGGAAAACGGGCGATGTTGCCGATATCGGTCGCCAGCTCAACGTTGCCACCATTCTCGAGGGCAGCGTGCGCCGCGCCGGCGACCGCGTGCGCGTGACGGCGCAGCTCGTGCAGGCGTCCGACGGCTTCCACCTGTGGTCGGACACGTACGACCGGACACTCGACGACGTCTTCGCGATTCAGGAAGACATCGCGGGAAGGGTCGTCGAAGCGCTCAAGATCACGCTGCTCGGCACAGCCGCAACGACGCTCGTACAGCGCCCGACCCAGAACATGGAGGCCTACGACGCCTACCTTCTGGGTCAGCAGCGGCTCGCGCGCCGACGGAGCGACGCGCTCGAGGAGGCTGCTCGCCACTTTCAGCGCGCGATCGACTTGGACCCACACTTCGCGCAGGCGCATGCGGGCCTCGCGCAGGCGTACTACCAACTGTCTGGCTACGGGGCGCTGACGAGCACCGAAGCGCTGGAGAAGGCGATGCCCGAGCTCGAGCGCGCGCTCGAGCTCGACCCGGCGCTAGGCGAGGGACACGCGCTGTCCGGCATGATCCACGGGGATAAGGGCGACGTGGAGGGGGCCGAGACTTCGTACCGGCGTGCGATCGAGCTGAACCCGAACTATCCCATGGCGTTCATGTGGTACGCGCTGCTGATGGGAGGCCGTGATCTCGATCGGCGAGACGAGCTCATCCAGAAGGCGCTTGCGCTCGATCCGCTGTCGCCGGTCATCAACACGAATATCGGTTACTGGCTCGCGTGGGAAGGCAAGTCCTCGGAAGCGATCAAGCAGTTCGAGCATGTGATCGAGATCGATCCGGGATTCGTCGCCGGTTACCAGGGCCTCGCGGAGGTGTACGGCAACCGCCTTGACCGTCCCGAGAAAGCCCTGGAGCTTTACCGCAAGGCCATGGAGCTCGACCCGGGCAACCTCGGCAGCCGCCTCACCGTGGGTTTTGCGTACTTCTCCCTGGGTCGTACCGACGAGGCCATGAAGACTTTTAAGGAAACGATCGACCGTGACGCTGGCTACGCTCCGGCCTACTCCTCGATCGGGTGGCTTCACGCAAATGACGGTCGCCTCGACGAGCTCGTCCGCTGGGACCGGCGGGCGCTCGAACGCGATCCGGATGGCCTGGGTTACACGACTCAACTGATCTGGGTGTTTCTTACCCTCGATGACGAACCCTCGGCGCGCGCGCTGCTCGAGCAGGCCGAACGCAAACACGCGAGCAGCCTGGACGTGAGATTAACCCGGGCTTCGTATCACGAGTTCCGCGGTGACCTCGAGAAGACCGAAGAGCTGGTGCGGGAGATCGCGGAAACAGCACCGGCTGGGGTGTACAACAAGGTTGCGTTCTTCGACATCGCGGCGGGCCGGCCTGCCGACGCGCGGGCGCGTATCGCGCCGTTCAACAAGTCGCTGCTCGAGGTCGACGACCCCGTGGTCAACGGAGGCAACCTGGGCGCCGTGATCGACGTTTGCTACGTGCTCCGCGCGACGGGGGAAACGAAACGCTTCGAGTTGCTGCTCGGCAAGGCAGAGGCGTTTCTCGCGTCGCGAAGCCCCGAGGTCCGGCGCAATGCCTACACTTGGGGGACCTTTGCTTGCCTGGTCCTGCGTGGTCGCGTTGACGGGGCGTTGGACGAAGCCGAACGCGTCGTCGCGAGTGGTTCCTACCCGAGCCCGTGGAGCAAAACCGACTGGGCGATAAATGCAGTTGCGGATCAGCCGCGGTGGCAAGCGCTCATGACGCGCGTGCGCGCCGAGCTCAAAGTTCAGTGCGAGCGCCTTGCGGCAGAAGGCAAGCCGGCGCCCTAATCGGGTTGCAGCAAATTCCCTGTTCCCGAGCGCTCCCAAATGCAGGTTCTGGCGGATGGCCGTCGCTGGTGCCGAAGTCGTGGATGGCCAGGATGTTCGGGTGCGAGAGTGCGGCGACCGCGCGCGCTTCGCGCTCGAAGCGCGCCAGCGCGGTCGCATCGGTCGTCAAGGGTTCGGGCAGGATCTTCACCGCTACATCGCGGTTCAACTGCGTGTCGTGTGCCCGGTAGACCTCACCCATTCCACCGGCACCGATCTTGTCGCGGATTTCGTAGCGACCGAAGCTCTGCCGGCGAGAGCGGGGCGCGGAGAGTTCAACGGGTGGACTTGACACTTGCGCGACGAATCTCGCGCCAGAGACCCCACGCCAACCCCAGGGTGAAACCCAGCGGACCTGTGATGAAGATTCCCAGGAGTGGCCCTTGATTAGCGTCTGGCGCCAGGATGATCGGCCCGAAAAAGCCGGCGGCGAATGTAACGCCACCCACCATTATCGCCGTGCGCAGAACACGAAGTGTGGAATGCATCGTTTGCCTCCGGCTTCCTGGGAAGCAATAGAGGTGCCTTGTGCAGGTCGTCGGCTCGGCGGTGCAGGGGGCGCGGGCTGGCGGGGACCCCTGGGACGAACTTCCTGTAGTTTACATAATCCTTCTTCTGCGCCAAAATCTGCTGGTTCTGAACACATCCACGCTGCCATTCTGCCACGACAGTGCCGATCTCACCCGTAGCGGCCCTCGATGTACTCGGCGGTCTTGGGGTTCTTGGGGTTGAGGAAGAGGTCGGCGGTGCGGTCGTGTTCGACGACGCGGCCGAGCAGCATGAAGAGGCACTCGTCGCTCACGCGGCGAGCCTGAGCCATGTTGTGCGTGACGATGACGATGGCGAATTGCTCCTTGAGGTCCAGCATCAGTTCCTCGATGGCGCGCGTGCCCTCGACATCGAGCGCGGAGCAAGGTTCATCCATCAGGATGAGATCGGGCTTGAGCGGCAGGAGCCGAGCGATGCAGAGCTTCTGTTGTTGCTCGAGTTGGAGCCCCGTGGCGCGTGTGTTCAAGCGATCCTTGAGATCCTTCCACAGGCCGACGCGTGTGAGCGCCATTTCGACGGCGGCATCGAGATCGCTGCGCTTCAGTGTCCCGCGCGGCGAGTGGATGCGGAGTCCCAGTACCACGTTGTCGTATACCGAGAGCGGCAATGGGTTGGGACGCTGGAAGACCATGCCGACGGACCGGCGCAGCTCGACGAGGGACACCTCGGGGTCATAGATGTTCTGGCCCAGGATCTCGATCTGGCCGGTGGTGCGCACGTACGTGTAGCGCTCGTTCACGCGGTTGAAACAGCGCAGCAAGGTCGTCTTGCCGCAGCCCGAAGGGCCGATGAGCGACGTGATGAGCCGATTGCGGATCTCGACCGAGACGTCGATCAGGGCCTGGAACGTGCCGTACCAGAGATTGAGCTCGCGGGTGACGATCGACAGTGCCGCCGTCTCGGTTGCCGCACCGGCAGCCGTCGCCACGTCTCGCGCGCGGTCGAACCCCGCTGTGCTCGATTCCTTCATCCGAAGATCCCCCTGACGTACTCGAACGTACGCCGCTCGCCGGGCGTGTCGGAGAAGATGACCTCGGTGCGATCGATCTCGACGATCTCGCCCTTCCACAGGAACATCGTGCGGTCGGCCAGCCGCCGCGCCTGTTGCACCAGGTTGGTCACGAGGACGATCGTGATGTCGCGCCGCAGCTCCTTCAGCACATCCTCGATGCGCATGGTCGTGACCGGGTCGATGGCGATGGAGAATTCATCCAGGCACAGGATCTCGGGCTGATGCGACAGCGCGCGCGCGATGGTGAGCCGCTGCTGCTGTCCGCCCGAGAGCGCGGTGCCGAGGCTGCGGAGACGATCCTTGACCTCGTCCCACAGCGCGGCCTGGGTCAGGCAGCGTTCGACGATGGCGTCCAGGTCGCTGCGGTTCTTGAGCCCCGCCGCGCGCGGCGCGAAAGCGACGTTGTCGTAGATCGACAGCGGCAAGCCCACCGGCAGCGGTGCCACCATGCCGATCTTGCGCCGCAGGCCGAAGACGTCTTTCACCCGACGAATGTCCTCGCCGTCCAGGCGGATCGTGCCCGTGACGCGCGCGTCGGCGATGAAGTCGATGGTGCGGTTGAAGCAGCGCAGCAACGACGTCTTCCCCGACTGCGCCGGGCCGATGATGCCGAAGATCTCATGACGCCGGATGTCGAAGCTGATGCCATGGATCACTTCCCTGCCGGCGTAGGCGAGGCGCAGGTCCTCGACCTCGATGGTGCGAGCGGATCCTGCCGTGACGGTCTCGGTTCCTGGCGAACTGCCGCCGACGCCACCGCTGCTCTTGGAGTCGTGCATCGACCTCACCACTTTTTGCGGTTGCGTAGCCAGACGCGCAAGGCAATGGCGCTGGCGTTGACCATGAGCACCGAGCCCAGCAGTACGATCGCGGTGGCGTAGGGAATCGATTCCTTCACGTTCGGCACCTGCGTCGACACGGTGTACAAGTGCATCGAGAGCGCCATGCACTGGTCGGTCGGCCCGTACGGGAACCAATCGCCGCGCTGCACGGCCTTGAAGAACACCGCGCCGGTGAACATGATCGGCGCCGTCTCCCCCGCCGCGCGGCTCACTTGCAGGATGACGCCGGTCAAGATGCCGCTGATGGAATTCGGCAGCACGACGGCGCGAATCGTCTGCCAACGTGTGGCGCCTACGTTCCAGCACGCTTGCCGGAACGCCGGCGGCACCGAGGCCAATGCTTCGCGCGTGCTGGCGATGATGACGGGCAGCGTCATGATGGCGAGCGTGAGCGCTGCCGAAAGGATCGAGTAGCCGAAGCGCGCGGCGTAAACGAAGGCGCCGAGGCCGAAGAGCGCGTGCACGATGCTCGGCACTCCGGCGAGGTTGATGACCGCGAGGTTGATGAGGCGGTTGAACCAATTGTCCTTGGCGTACTCGTGCAGGTAGATGGCGGCGAAGATGCCGATGGGTGCCGCCACCGCGAGCGACATCCCGACCAAATTGAGCGTGCCGATGAAGGCGGGCCAGATGCCGCCCTCGCGCATCCCCTTCTTGGGGACCTCGACGAGGAACTCCCAGGACAGCGATGGCGCGGCGCGGACGAGCAGATAGCCGAGGATGGCGAGCAGCGGCACGATCATCGACACCGCCATGGCGAAGAACAGCCATTTGGCGAACTTCTCGCTGCGTTCCTTGCGCACGACGTGCGCAGTCTTGGCGAAGAGCGTGGCCTTCGCGGCCCCGATCCCGACGCCGACCGCGCCGCCTCCTTCCATCCCGGGTGCAAGGCTCGTCATCGATCGCTCACTTCCGGCGCACTCCGCGGATCACGAGGTCCGCGGTGAGATTGACAACGAAGGTGATGAGGAACAGCAACGTCCCGGTCAGGAACAGGACGCGATAATGGTCCGATCCGGCCGCGGCCTCGCCGAGCTCGGCCGCGATGTTGGCGGTCAAGGTGCGGACGGAATCGAGCAGGCTGTGCGGAATTTGCACCGCGTGCCCGGTGGCCATCAGCACGGCCATGGTCTCCCCCACCGCGCGGCCGACGCCGAGAAGCACGGCGGCCAGCAGGCCATTGCGCGCTGCCGGCACCAGCACCCGGTACACGATCTGCCAGCGCGTGGCGCCGAGCGCGAGCCCCGCTTCGCGATACGCATCCGGAACGGCCTTCAACGCGTCTTCGCCGATCGACACGATGATCGGCACGCTCATGAGCGCCAGGATCACGCCGCCATTCAACAGGTTCACACCGACGGGGGCATCGGTGAGCGTGGTCGTCAAACGGCTCATGACCGTGAGGCCGATGAAACCCCACACGACGCTCGGGATGGCCGCGAGCAGCTCGATCACGATCTTGAGGGTTTCCTTCAGCCGCGGGCCGCAGAACTCGGAGACGAACACCGCCGCCCCGAGGCCGAAAGGCACCGCGAGCACGATGGCGACCGCGGTCACGCTCAGCGTCCCGATCGACAATGCCAGGGTCCCGTAACGGACGTTCGACACCGACGTCGGGTACCACTCGGTGCTGAACAGGAACTCCACGATGTCGAAGTCGCGCGAGAAGAGAATCGGCGCAGCCTCGCGGAAGATGAAAAAGAAGATCGCCAACACGAAGAAAATGGCGCTCATCCCGGAGAGCCGGATCGTGGTCTCGAGCGCGCGTTCGCCGAACACGGCGATCCGCGTGCGCTGTGGCCGTTTGGTGCTGCGTGCCGCCGCGGGGACGGCGCGCATGGCGGATGAGGCACTGCGGGCACTGCCCGCACCGCCAGCATCGCTCATCCCGCCGGCACCGCCAAAACCGCCGGAGCCGCCGCCGGGAATCCCGACACCGCCATTGTCCCCCGCCCGCCCGATGCCCGCGCTCGGGTCGTCGGCTGCCAAATTCAGTGGATCAGCTCCCATGTGGACCGGCAGCCACGGGTACGTAACCATTCTCTTCGAGGATGCGCTGGCCGGCGGCGGACAGCATCCACTCGATGTAACGCTTGATCTCGCCCTCGGGCGTCCCAAGCGTGTAGACGTGGAGGGATCTCGCCAACGGATAGGACTTGTCGAGTGTGTTCGCGACCGAGGGCGCAACGCCCGGCGCGCCGGCCGCGGGCACCAAGCGCAACATCTTGACCGCGGGTGTGGCGTAACCCATGCCGCTGTAACCGATCGCCGTCGCAGTGGTGCCGACGAGCTCGACGACTTCCTTGGATCCGTTCATGTCGCGCGAACCGAGCTTGAAGTCCTTCTTCCCGAGCACGTGTTCGCGGAAAAATTCATAGGTGCCCGAGCTCGACTGGCGGCTCACGCGTACGATCTCGTCGTTGCCCGCGATCGTGATCCCCAGTTGCGACCACTTCGTGATCGGGCCGTCTTCGGCGAAGACCTGCGCCAGCTGCTCGAGCGTGATCTCTTCGATCGGATTGTCCTTGCTCACGTAGACCGCGAGCGCGTCGAAACCGACGACGAATTCCATCGGATCTTTGCCGGTATTGCGCTTCACCTGCTCGGCCTCTTCGGCCTTGATGTTGCGGCTGGAGTTGGCGACGTCGATCGTGCCGCGCTCGAGCGCCGCGATCCCCACTCCCGAGCCGCCGCCCGAGACCTCGACATCCACGTGCGGCGCCACGACCTTGTACTCCTCCGCCCACGCCTGTGCGACGTTCACCATCGTGTCCGAGCCCTTCACCTGGATGGTGGCCGGTGCAGGGCCTTCCGCTTGTTGCTGCTTGCCGCCGCATGCGCCGAGCCCGCAGGCGAGCACCACGACGCCGAGGAACTGCGCGAACCCATGCTTTCTCATCCGCCTGACCTCCTGCCGGTGCCACCCCAGGTGGTTCACGAACGTTTCAAGCTTTGGTCGTGTCGCGAATTGCCGAGACGAGGTCTCGGATCTGGCCTTCGAGAAACTTGTACGCCCGCTCGTACACGGCGTGGATCTCGACCTCGCTGCCGGTTGCGAGGCTTGGATCCTCGACGGGCCACTCGAGGAGAACGGCCTTGCGTGGTCGGCGCGGGAAGGCGCGTCTGGCCTCTGCGGCAAGCAGCACGATGACATCCTGGTGCTCGATGTTTTCGACCCCGGTGAGCGCTCGCGGCACCGCACGCGCGATGTCGAACCCCTTCGATGCCATGAAGCGCGCGGTGGCCGGCACGATTGGTTGCGCATCGATCCCGGCGCTCGCGAATTCGAAGCCGGGCTCGCTGAGCGCGTTGCCGATGGATTCGGCCATCAGGCCGCGGCAGGAGCCCCTCTCGTCGACGAAAAGAACGTTCAGCAGCCCCGAGTGCGGGTGCTTGGCGATTTCGCCGGTGCACAGATACAGCGTCTCCATGCTGATGTTGCGCGCCTGATCCGAGACGCGTTCGAGCCGGCGGATCACCATGATCAAGGGGTAGAGCGCCTCGAACGGCAAGCGCCCGTCGCGGAAGGCCTGCGTGATGTCCTTTGTCAGCTTGTCGCGCAGCAGGTCGACGGCCTCGTCCGATTCGATGGTCTTGTTGGCGAGATCCGCGTCCTGATTGACGAACGAATGAATCGCGTCGTGCAGCATGGGCTCGACGAGGCCGACGATCTGCTGCAGGCGTTCGAGCGGCAGCGGGGCATCGATCTGACTCAGTCGCAACGCCTCGCGGGCAATGGCCTCCGCGTAGTCGCCCACGCGTTCGAGCTCGAGGTTGATCTTGATGCTGGCGTAAGCGAAGCGCAGCAGTCTGGCTGCCGGCTGGTGGCGCACCAGAAAGTGGAGGCACAGCCGATCGAGCTGCTTCTCCGCCTCGTCGATGTAGCTGTCGCGGAGAATGACCGCGAAGGCGAGCTGGCGATCTTTCTCGGCGACGGCGCGAATGCTGGCGCGAACCGCATTCTCCGCCAAGGTGCCCATCTCGACGACCTTGTGACGGATTTCTTCCAGATCTTCCTGGAGCGATGCCTCGAGGTGGCCTGACATCTTTCGCTTGTCTCCCTTTTTCGGGTCGTTCGCAGCCCCGCAAAAACGGGGCCGAGCCCGTGGAGCGATGGAATCCATTCTCTGCATCGAACTTGCGAGAGTGACTGAACTTGGACTGGGCCGCGCGAGCCAGGTCACATGTGAAGAAAATGTAAAGCGCTGGCGTGAGTTCTTGCACCCAAAATCGCATTCGGGGTGGTTCCTGGAATCCAGAGCCGCGCGGTTTCACCTGGGCCCGTCGAAAGAGGGGGCCGAGATACAATTCAAGTGATAGGCGAGATTGTCGGTCTAATAACCTTTAAAACTATGTGCTTGGATATTTCAACCGAGCGGGACGCGCCGGGCCCAGCTGGCGAGAACCGGAATCTCCCAGCGCTCGCCGCCCAAGGCTTCGACGAAGCCCCAGACCGACAGACCCACGGAGAGCAACCCGGCGAGGAGCTTGAACGTGATCATGACGATGGCGCCGAACACCGGGATGGTGCCGACCGAGCTGTCGAGGACGAGCGAAATGACGAGCAGGACGACCTCGACGAAGCAGAGCACGAAGCCCTGGCGAGCGTGGAAACGCACGAAGTCGGCACGCCGATTTTGCCGCACCTCGTACATCACGAACAAGCACACGAAAAAAAGGTAAGAGGCGGCAGCGAGCCAACGCGACAGGTCGCTCAACACGGCGTCGTCGCTCTGACGCCGCACGTGCGCTTCGGGATTCTGGGCGTGCTCGTGCATCCCGTCCCCTCAGGGGGTCGACGCGCTCGTGGTGTCGGCGGGCATCGCTGAACCGCTCGTGGGGGAAGGGTACCATGCCGGTTTCGTGGCGCCGACCGCATCGAGAACCGCGAGCTCGATCCGAGCCGGGCGCGCTCCGACCTTGTCGCGTTCGATGATCTTCTGCAGCAGGGGGCGTGCCTGATCGAGCGCGCCGCCAAATCGGTAGGCGCGCGCTGCGCTCAGGAACATTTCATCGGCCTGGTCGTCTGTCAGCGAATTTCCCAGAGCCACATATTTCTCTGCTGCTTCGGGGAAGCGTTCCTGCCCCTCGAGGCTCGCCGCCAAACCGGCCTCGGCAGCTTTCTGGTAGAAGGGTTCCTTCGAGCTCCGCTCGAGGTAGGACCGGAAGGATTGCTCCGCTGGAGCAAAGCGACCCAGCTGGAGCTCTGCCTTCCCCTTGACGAAATCGGCTAGAACCGCCGCCCGTGTGCCGCCGAAGGTGGACTGAAGCTGCACCGCCTGCTCGATCGAACTCTCGTACTGCCCCGCCACGTAGCTGCTCACCAGCACGGAAGCCAGTTGATCGCTTTCGACCTTCTTTTCAACACGGCTGCGCGACCAGAACACGGCCAGAACGACCGCGAGAACGACCGCTCCGACCGTTCCCAGCACGGTGCTCAGATTGGCGCTCACGAAGGCAGTGGCTCGGGACGTGAAATCGAAAAACGCGTCGTGTTTCAGCGACTCGCGATCCACTCGTGTCGTTTGCCGGGACAAGTTCGACAACCTCCAATGGGTCAACGTGTTAGCTCGATCGACGGGGACACTCTAGCACGCAGGGTCGCTTGGCTCAAGTGGCCGTACACGGTCTTCAGAGGCGGCGTAGATCTCACTTGACTTGCATCGCGAGCGGCCCGATCGTCGGCGCGGGGTCGTGTGGATGTGGAAAGTGCTGGCCGCGCTTTCCAGAGGGTCGATTTCACTTCTGCGCTTTACTCCCCTGTCCACGCACCGGTGCTCGACTCGAGTCGACGCGTGCGTGGCGCCTACCGATCGCCGCAGGTTCCTCTGGCCGGTGCATGCAGGAAATCGCTCCGCTAGTTCCGTGCGTTCACGGGCGTTGCATACGTTCAGTGAATTGAGAAGGCGGGCCCGAGACGGGTGCGTGACCGGCGACACCTCCACGTCGGGGAGGGGTGACGAGACCGTGGCGTCCTGCGCGAGTGGGGCAGATGGTCGAGACCCTTCGCCGTTCGTGAGCACGGCACGTTCCCAGCGGAAGGTTGTCCCCCCTACCGACCGCGCCGGGCCCGCTTTGTCTTCCTCTTCCATATTCCACCGGCGAAATCTGCAGCATGCGCGAAGGCTCGATGCCAATTCGATAACCCATGACGGCACAAGGAATTCCATGGCCAGGCGGCAATGCACATTTTCTTTCGCCGCCCCTTGCGCGGTTCCAGCCTCGGCCGTAATATGGTCCATGTGTGACTGCTTGCCCGTCCTTTTCTGCACCCTGCTCAAAGGTCGTTGATGGCGGACTGCTAGAGGACCGACCAGACTCGTGAAGACGGCCAACCCCTGAATGAAAAACGGTCCAAGTTTGCGGCTCGTACGCACTGCGCGTAAGGCCGCGGGCTGGTCATTTCTCGTCGAACGAACTTTGGGCGAAGCGATGACGATTCCCGACACATTCGTGCACACGAACCGGCTGGGGGCCGACCCTGCAGGGCGGGCGGCCGACGGCGGCGCTGCTCTCACGGCACCTCCGCGGCCCCCGGCGGGTTCGACTCGTGTCGCGTGTGTCCATCGCCATGTGCCCGACGTGGAGTGGGTTCGAATGCCGGAGCCGCAGCATCCGGTGGCGAGCGCAGACCTCGCGCTCGGTCGCGAGACCAAGCGCGACGCGAACGCGAGGCACCCCCGCCACCGGCTGACCGTTCCCTCCATCGCCCGCGCGCGCGTGCATCGACCGGAGTGCTTCAGGGGCCCTGAGGCGAATCGACTCCGCGTGTGGCGCACGGCGCCCCATCGGGCAAACGGATGCAGCTTCAGTTGCTGCGGCGTGGATGGCATCGAGCCCCCGCCTTCTGGCGTGCGCGCGCAATTAGTGGCGCCGCGGCGCGCCAACGCACTGGAATGGGGTCGAGGTACGTGGTTTGGACCGGGTGTGGGCGTGGTGGCTGAAAAGTACGGGCAGGCTACGGTCGCCACGGAAACATCTCGCGGTCCGCATCCTCGCGATGCGTTCCTCGGGTTGCCGGTCTGAACGAACGGCCTCGACCCTTCTTGGATTGATCATGCCCCCCCACGAGGCGGCGCCCATGCCGAGGTGTGCAGCGATCTGCCGCGCGCGGTCGACAGCCGTCGTCGCATCCCTGGCACTTCTCCTCACACTCGGCGGCTGCGAAGATTCGACTGCACCCGACACGGATACTTCGATAACCTCTGGCTGGTCGTTCGGCGAGTGCGTGGGCCTCTGCCATCAGGAGGTCGTTTTCCGCGCCACGATCGCGCTCTACTCGCAGCGCTCCTGGGATCCGAGCGTGCCGGACATCGAGGGCGAAGTCCAAATTCCACGCGAGGAGTGGCAAAAGCTGCTGGCTGCAGTCGACATGCAGACCCTGCAAGCGCTGCCCGATGTTCTCGGCTGTCCTGACTGTGCCGATGGAGGTGCCGAATGGATCGATGTCGAGCTCGGGAGCACGCAGAAACGCGTCACGTTCGAATTCGGCGCTGCGATTCCCTCCATCCAACCTCTGCTCGACCTCGCACGGGCGCGACGTGTCGAGATTCTCCCCGAACAATGACCGTCCCGTCGGCCAACAGCCACGTGCCGACGATTCCGGCTGCGCGGCCGGGAAACACGCGTGTCACGTGCTAGGGGAAATGGCAGCGGTCGGCGCGGCGCTTTGCTGGGGCGTGGCGGCGAGTCTGTTCGTCGCTTCCGGCCGGCGGCTCGGATCGCTGGTGTTGAATCGCATGCGGCTCACCGCGGCGCTCGTCTATCTCGCGGTCACACTCTGGATTCTGCGCGGATCCCCGTGGCCCACCTGGGCAACGACCTCTGAACTGCAATTGCTGGCGGTGAGCGCGCTCCTCGGCTTCGTCCTCGGAGACTCACTTTATTTTCGCGCGCTGGTGATCCTGGGTGCCGGGCGGGCGGCCATGGTCATGTCGCTCGCTCCAGTCTTCGCCGCCACCTTGGGCCATGTCTTTCTCGGCGAGCGAGTGGGCGTCCATGGCGTGATGGGAATGGCGATCACGCTCGCGGGTCTGACGCTCGCACTCGCGCCGCGGGCACAGACGGCGCCACACCGAGAAGGCTCGGTGTCGACCGGCATTCTCTGTGGCGTGGGGGCGGCGCTGCTTTCTTCGGCCGGTTACATCTTGTCGAAGGCGGCGCTCGCCCACGGCCTCGACGCGCTCTCGGGAACCGTCATCCGTGTCGGGGCGGCAGCGCCGCTCGCGTGGTTGCTCGCGCCGATGCAAGGCGGGATTGGTCGCAGCTTCGACGGACTGCGCGATCGCGTTGCTCTCGGCACGATGCTCGGGGGCGCGTTCTTCGGACCCTTCCTCGGCGTCACGCTCTCACTTGTCGCGTTGCAACGAACGGAAACAGGCGTCGCCGCATCCATCTTCGCCTGCTTTCCGCTGCCAGCGCTGTTCCTCGGCGCTCGCTTCCATCGCGAGGTGGTGACGATGCGAACCGTTGCCGGCGCAGTGCTGGCGATCGCCGGCGTCATCGTTCTTTTCGCACGTTGAGGCCGCATCCGCTCTCGAGCGGCTCGCCCGGTGGCGATCGCGCCGTGTCGATTCTCGGGTACGCCGGAGGATGCCCTGCGCGTCGAGCCGGAGTCAGCGCAATGCCACGGCCAGTGCACGGCTCGAACACGAGTCGCGCGGCCCGTCACGCACGAACGCTCACCCCAGTCGAATGCTGGTAAAGCACGGAGAGGATGCGTTGGCGGTACCAATTTGCGCTCGCCATCGACTTGTCTTGGCCGTGTCGTGTGCGAGCGCGGTCCGGTCAGGAGGCGATTCTCCGCGCGGCTGCAAGTGCAGCTCGGAGCCCCTTCTGAACACGGATCTTCTTGATCTTGGCCTTATCAGCGGGCTTGAGACCGCGCAGAGTCCCCATGTACTGGCCCTGCAATTTGAGCGCGGCGCGGCGAGCGGGCGTGATGATCGGCTTCTTGCGCGGCCGCTTCACCATCGGAGCACCGGCGCTCGCGAGAGCAGGGGCTAGCCGGGAGAAGGAACGTGCGAGATCGCTGAAGGCGATGCTGATGGATCGTATTTCTCTCGCCAATGAAACTTTTCGTGCAGCCATCGTATCCTCCTGTGAAGTCAACCGCGCGCACTATAGCACAGGCTCCGGGCTTGCAATAGCGACAATCGGCCCCGCACGTTCATTTGCGTTGGCCGCTGCACATGCTCGTCGGCCGAGTGTTGATCCGCTGACGGAATCGAGGGACGATCGTCCTCGTGACCGCACTCGCGATTGCGTGCAGGCTCCGTGGAGCACCCCATCCGTCAGGCGGAACGCCTGATTTCCCACGCGCTTCGACCCATCATGCACGATGAGTGACCCGATTGACGCCCGGCACGTGAGGACGAGATTCGGCGGGCGCTATGAACCGGTACCTCTGCACCTGGATGGACGGGACGACAATCGGTATCCTCGAACCCGATGCAGCGTATCCTCGGGCTTGTGGTCACCTCTCGGTGCCGCGCACCCCAGAACGAATGGGGGTCGGTGATGGAAAAATGGATCGGCCGCATTCTGTCGCATTACAAGGTTGTCGGCCCATTGGCGCCGGCGGAATGGGCGAGGTGTATCTGGCCGAGGACACGCGTTTGGGACGGAACGTCGCCTTGAAAGTCCTGCGCGTAGATGCTGCCTCCGATGGGGCGCATCGCGCGCGCTTCGAACTCGAGGCCAAGGCTCTAGCAGCGCTCAATCATCCAAACATCGTCACCATCTACTCCGTAGAGGAAGAGAGCGGATTGAGCTTCATCACGATGGAGTTCGTGGAGGGAAAGACACTCGACCAGATCATTCCAGCGGGAGGATTCGAGCCGCGTCGATTCTGCGACATCGCGATCCCCCTCGCCGACGCTTTGGCTGCAGCCCACGAACGCGGCATCGCCCACCGTGATCTCAAGCCGGCCAACGTCATGGTCGACGCCGGTGGCCGCGTGAAGGTCCTGGATTTCGGTTTGGCCAAACTGCTTGACCCTCCCCGGCAGAAATCCCTGGAGAGTTTCACCTCCACCCTCACACAAGAGGGATTCGTCGTCGGCACGCTGGCCTACATGCCGCCTGAGCAACTCGAGGGCCGGACTCCGGATGCGCGCACAGATCTCTTCTCCCTCGGTGTTCTGCTTTACGAGATGGCGACCGGAACGAGGCCCTTCACCGGCCCGACCGCAGTTGCTCTGGCTTCGTCCATTCTGAAGGACACGCCAGTGCCGCTCGGTGAGCGTCGCCCGGGCTGGCCCCAGGCTCTGGAGCGAATTGTCGCTGGTTGCTTGGAGAAGAATCCGGTGGATCGGTGGCAGAGCGCGCGCCATGTCCACGCAGAGCTTTTGCAGGCGAGCTTGGAGATGGAGAAGCGCACCGTCACGGACACTGCCGACGATCGCTCGTTCACGGCCAAAGTGGGGCTTCGCAGCGGCGAACTGGTGCGACTCCCCAGAGGACCGTCGATCGCCGTGCTCCCGTTTCGGAATCTGAGCGACAACCCGAATCAGGAGTACTTCGCGGATGGCCTGACCGAGGATCTCATTGACGGTCTGTCTCGTTACCGGTGGTTTTTCGTCATCGCGCGGAACTCGAGCTTCGTCTACAAGGGCCGAGTTACCCCTTCCCGCCAAGTGGCCCAGGATCTTGGCGTGCGCTACGTGCTCGAGGGGAGCGTGCGCAAGTCGGGCAACCGGATTCGCCTGAGTGCGCAGTTGGTCGAGGCTGCATCGGGGCGCAACATCTGGTCCGAGCGTTACGATCGAGAGCTCCGCGATCTGTTCGCCGTCCAGGACGAACTGATGGCGACCATTGCCGGAGCGATCGAGCCCGCGATGGGAAGGGCCGAGCGCGAAAGGGTCATCGAGAAGCGTCCCGAGAGCCTGGATGCCTGGGACTCGTATCAAAGAGGCGTCTCCCACCTCCATCGACGTACCCAAGAAGACCTGAGCGCCGCACTGCGTTTCTTTGCGAGTGCCCTCGAGCTCGAGCCAACTTTCGTTCCGGCGCTCGCAGCTTCGGCCGAGGTCTGTTTCTTCCAGATCGTTGGTGGTTGGACGAGCCTGCAAGAAGACAATGCCGCCGCGGGACTGCGCTTCGCGCGTCGTGCGTTGGAGCTGGACCCGTCCGACGCGAGCGCGCACTACGCCCTCGGCAGAATCCACACGGTGCTCAGACAGCCGGATCAGGCCATCCCGGAGCTGCAGAAAGCCGTGGAACTCAACCCCAGCTCCGCGTGGGCACACTACGCTCTCGGCATGGCATACAGCACGTCGGGGCAACCCGAGCGCGCGATCGGATGCATCGAAGCGGCCATGCACCTGAGCCCCCATGATCCATACCGCGGACAGTTCATGGTACGCATGGGTGAGGCCATGCTGTTCATGGGCCGACACGAAGAAGCGCTGGTCTGGGCGCAGCGGTCTCTGCGTGAACCCAACGTTCAGTGGTCCAGGCACGCCCTGCTCGCTTCGATTCTGGGTCATCTGGGCCGCGACGGCGAGGCGCGTGAGGCGCTGCGTGAGCTGTGTGTTTCGAGGCCTGACGCGTCGTTGGCCGCGATTGCCGCGTGGTGGCCGATCAGTGATCGCCGGCGGGCGCGAGCATCTGCCGGAGGGTTTGCGCAAGGCGGGGCTGTCCGAAGCAAGGTGAATCCTGTCGGGTCTGCAGGCCGCTCGAACCGCTCGCGAGTTTCGCTGCCTAGGGGCCCGTGATCTGCAGGAAGCGGGCATTCTTCCATAGCGGTGTGAAATCGGTGTCCGCCTTGGCGCGAGCGCCGAAGGCAGGGTCGCGCTTCACGGCATCGGCCAGTGTTGCGAGCGCGGCTTCGGCTTGCCCGGCCTTCGAATGGTAGCAAGCCAGATGGTAATACGGTTCGCCGGCGTCGGGGTCGATGGCGATGGCGGCGCGGCCGGCGGCGAAGGCTTTCTCCCAATCCTTCTTTTCGCAGAAGACGTAGCCCTCCTGGACGAGGGCGACGCCTTTCCACATGTCGTACAGACGCCGCAGCTCGGCGATGGGTGTCGCGTGATCGTCGACGCGCAGATCGCAGTAGCGGTCGTCGTAGCCGCCGTAGCCGCCTCCTTGCCGCACGATAAGAATCGTGGCCGACTGCTGCCCGCGCGCATCGCCACCCGCCTTCTGGCCTTCTTCGAGTGCGCGCATCAGCTTGTCGCCCAGCGCTCCCTGGGTGGCCCGGAAAGCGCGCGCCATCGCCTCCACTGTTTCCTGGCCGACGAGAATGTTGCCTTGCGCGGTGAAGTGGTCGCCCGTTACGTGGCCGGCCCACTTCAGGCAGGCGCTGCCGGTGTAGGCGGCGCTCTGGCCGCGCGCATCGACGATACCCACCTGGCGCTGGTCGCGTTGCACATCCGGTGTGACGAGGGAATCGAGCACGTCGTTGGGTGCGAGGCCGCGCCCGAGCAATGCCAGACCGCGCGGGCCATAGGTCGTGTTGGCGAAGGATTGCGTGGCGATTGCACCGACGCCCGCCTGCGCCCAGGGGACGACGGCGCCGACCGCGAAGAACTTGGACTGCACGGCAATGCCGAGATCCCCCGTCTCCGGGTCGTAGCCGACGATGGAAAACGTCGCCACCGGTGGCCCCTCCGAGCGCGCGGCTTGCGGACCGAGGAACACAAGACCCAGCACTGTGGCTTGGAGTGTTTTCGTGCTCATGGCGCCTGCCTCGAACATTGTGCCAGCCAGTCTCGATCCATCCGGTCACATTCTTCACGCGGGTTTGCGTCAGTTGACTCACGGGCCACGGCCCACCAATGTAGCAAACTCAGGAGGAACCCGAATGAGACTCGAGATCATGAACCTCTACCTGGAGCCACGATCATTATGAAGACGCCGGAGGGTCCCGTGCGCATGCCAGGCAAGGTGAAGCCGAAGGCCAAGGTCACGTCTCGCGCAAGCAAGCCACGCAAGTCGGCTACCAAGTCCAAGTCCCCGCCAAAGACAGGCGCGACTGGGAACCCCGCTTCCCTGCTCATCGACGAGCGGATCTACGACCTGGGGGGATGGCGCGGGGAGACCCTGGCCCGCATGCGGGCGCTGATCCTGAAAGCCGACCCCGAGATGACCGAGGAGTGGAAGTGGAGCACTCCGGTCTGGTCGCACCACGGGATTGTTTGCACCGGTGAGGCTTACAAGAAAGTAGTGAAGCTCACGTTCGCCCGGGGGGCCAGCATCCCAGACCCAACGCGCCTCTTCAATTCCAGCTTGGAAGGCAACACGCGAAGGGCGATCGACATCCACGAAGGGGAGAAGGTCGACGCGGGCGCGTTCAAGGTGCTCGTGAAGGCCGCGGTGGCCCAGAATGGTTCGCCGGCGAAGAAGCGGTAGATCCTAACGAGTGCGATTCCGAGCTGCAGCGCGCGGCGCATGCACGACACCTCGGCCCGGCTGTTGTAGCAGGTGCTGCCCGCGGCATCGTAACGGCATTGGTGCTCACCGTGCCCGAGTTGAGATCAAGAATCGCCTCGACGGCGACATCCGCGCGGGTTTCGTCAGTTGACTGACGGGCCACGGCCCGCCAATTTGACAACTCAGAGGAGACCCCAATGAGCAAGGCGAAGCCGAAGGCCAAGGGCGCGTCGCGCGCAAGCAAGCCCAAGTCGGCCACCAAGTCCAAGTCCCAACCGAAGGCAGGCTCGAAGGCCAAGCCAGGTGCGAGTGAGGCCAAGCCGATCAAGGTGCGAGATGGCGAGAAGGTCGTCCTCCTCTCGGGTGGCAACCCGCGCATCGCGAAGGCGGACGGCAACGCACCAGTGCAGGCGTACATCGCCGCGATGCCGGGCTGGAAGCGCGACATTGGGAAGCGCCTCGACGCGCTCATCGTGCGCAACGTGCCCAACGTGCGCAAGGCCGTGAAGTGGAACTCGCCGATGTACGGCATCGAGGGCCAGGGCTGGTTCATGGGGTTCCACGTCTTCACCCGCTACGTCAAGGTGGCCTTCTTCCGAGGCACGTCGCTGCGACCCGTTCCACCCGGAGGCACGGGCAAGGACGATCGCTGGATCGACATCCACGAGGATGATCTCGACGAGGCGCAGATGGCGACCTGGGTGAAGCAGGCCGCCGCGTTGCCCGGGGTCTGGTCCACGACGTAGATGAACGACGGGCAGGGTGCCCGGTATCGCGTGCAGATCGGTGCAGAATCAGTGCACGCCGGAATGTGGCGGCCAGCTGCAGGCACGCCCGCACCATAGACGTATCGTGGATGCAGCGGGTTGGTGGTGGCCCCGGCGGGATTCGAACCCAAGGCCTACGGTATGGGAAAGAGTGTGCGTCCTCTTCTGTTGTTCGCGCGGATCCGGACAGCATCAAGATGTCATACCCTTCTCGCCATCGTGGGGTCGCCGGAACGGCCCGGCAGGTTGACGCGAATGTTATAGACAGCCGCCAGAAGTGGGACCTACCGTCGCAGCCCATGGATACGGTGGTCGACATCTCGGCTTCCAATCTGCGCAGGGCCCCGTCGAGCCTGCGACGTATCATCTTCGCCTCCAGCCTAGGCACCTTGTTCGAGTGGTATGACTTCTACCTCTATGGATCGCTCGCTGTTTTCTTCGGAGAGCTCTTCTTCCCTCCGGGGAACGAGCGCGCTGCGCTTCTTGCGAGCCTCGCGACCTTCGGGGCGGGCTTCGGCGTCAGGCCGCTGGGTGCGGTCGTCTTTGGTCGGATCGGCGACCTGATTGGACGCAAGTACACCTTCCTCGTCACCATTCTGGTCATGGGTCTTTCCACCGCCCTCATCGGTTTCCTACCGACCTACGCATCGATCGGGGTCGCGGCGCCGATCCTGCTCGTGTCACTGCGGCTTCTGCAGGGCCTGGCACTGGGCGGCGAATATGGCGGGGCAGCCACTTATGTCGCGGAGCATGTCCCTGACCACCGGCGCGGCTTCTACACGAGCTTCATCCAGACCACGGCAACGCTCGGGTTCTTCCTCTCGCTCGGCGTGATCGGGACGACGCGCAGCTATTGCGGCCCGGACGACTTCAAAGCGTGGGGATGGCGCGTGCCGTTCCTGCTCTCATTTCTTCTCATCGCTGTCTCGCTCTACGTGCGGCTCAAGATGTCGGAATCACCGCTGTTCACGAAACTGAAGAGCGAAGGACAGTTGTCCAAGAATCCGCTGAGAGAAAGTTTCACGAACCCCACCAACCTCAAGCTCGTGCTGTTAGCCCTCTTCGGTGCCACTGCCGGTCAGGGAGTGGTCTGGTACACGGGGCAGTTTTACGCCCTCACATTCTTGCAGAAGCCGCTCAATCTGGATTGGAAGCTGGCCTACATCCTGGTGTCGATCGCGCTCGCCATCGGGACGCCGTTCTTCATCGTTTTTGGCCGACTGTCGGACGCGATTGGCCGCAAGAAGATCATGCTCGGCGGCTGCTTGCTCGCCGCGATCACCTACGTGCCGATTTACATGGGGATCCAGCGGCTCGCAAATCCCAACATGCTTCCGCGGGTCGACACGCTACCGCTTGACGCTGCGCTGGGGTTGGTCGGACTTTTGACTCTGCAGATGATCTACGTGACCATGGTGTACGGGCCAATCGCGGCGTTCCTGGTGGAGCTCTTCCCCACTTCGATCCGCTACACCTCGATGTCCCTGCCCTACCACTTGGGGAACGGCTGGTTCGGCGGGTTCCTACCGCTCGTCGCGACTGCTGCCACGACATCAGAGTGGGCGCGGGAATCCCTCGGCGCCCATGCGATCTATGCCGGTCTCTTCTACCCGATCGGCGTTTGCCTGCTAACCGTGATCATCGGAGGTCTGTATGTTCGCGAAACAAAAGACCACAAGATCGACACGCCGATCCGTGTACCTACCGCGGGCTGAGCAGTCCCCAACCGTGCTCGAGGGTGGGCCGTCGGCGGCCGCGCATTGAGTTGCCCGGACATCTCTTCGTGGTGGCCCCGGCGGGATTCGAACCCACGGCCTACGGTTTAGGAAACCGCCGCTCTATCCAACTGAGCTACGGGGCCATCTTTCGACTATCAACGACTTCGGACGTTCAAAGGCAGCGGATTCTAGCCGATCTTCTACTCCGCGTCCCCGTAACCGCTCCGCTTCCGCCTTTACGGCCTAGTCAGTCAGTCGCAGCGCGACGCGTTCGCTACTCGATGGGAAGTTCTCGTACGCGGACTTTGTCGGAGATGACGACAATGGCGCCTTCACGGAGGTAACTTTCGACCACCGGTAGAACTCGCAGAAGTTCGTCGAGCTGTTTCTTGGGGTGTCCTTCACAGTCCCCGCGGAACAGGATGAACGAAGGCTCTCGCTCGTGCCGCAACGCGAGAATCGTCCCGAAGTCCGAATCGGCAGAAACAATGATGCGCCCTTCACCCCTCGCCAGAACAATCAGGTCGGTGTCCTTGGCGCGACCGAGTCCGCGCGTCCGGACGTGCACCGCGTCGTATCCGGCCTCCGTGAGCCCGCGCGAGACGATCTCGGACAGTGCGTTGTCGATGAGAAATTTCATGTCCCCGTGCGTGGCAACTCGCGCTCACGCACCGCTTCAGCCGCGAAGTGAAGCGCTTCCTGGATGTCTTCGCGCTCGAGGTCCGGATATGCTGCCAGGATGTCCTCGGTGGTCATCTCATCGGCAACCATGCGCACAACGGTCGCCACCGGTACGCGAAGGTCCCGAATGCAAGGGACCCCGCCCATCCGCTCGGGGTCTACGAAGATTCGTGTGTATTTCATCATGCCCCCCTTCTCCTCAGCATATCATGCTTGGCATGACTCACGCCGGCGGTCGGTGCGAGATCCGCAAAGCGGAGAACTCCCCGGATCAACGACTCTTCTCGAAGTGTCGGTCGCGAGACGCAAGGCGAACTCGACCTGGAACGGTGTCGCGCGAGGTGGCTGTGCTCCTCCTCGATCGAGCCGAGAAGGTCTTCTCGCCGGGATGGCCGTGGACCTGGGCGGTCCAGATCCAAAGGCTGCGTGGTCACAACAAGGCGACAATTGCGCTCGCGAACAAACTCGCGCGCATCGCCTGGGCCGTGTGGCGCCGCGACCAACAGTTCAACGAGGTGCCCATCGCGTGACCGCCGGCAGCGTTTCGAAGCGCCGTGGATTTCTGTCATACAACTTGCCGGGAGCTGCGCTGAACAGGGCTGAAACGATCCTAACGAATCTTCTACGCTTCGCAAGATAATCCGCTGATGCTCCGCGTCTTCCGTTGATTTGACGTGACTTGCTGAGCCGAGGCTGTTTGCCGCGAATCGGTTTGAATCGATTTAGGAAACCGCCGCTCTATCCAACTGAGCTACGGGGTCAACCTCCTAGGTCACTTTCGGTTACGCAAACTACGGGAGAGGGAGTATAGCCGCTCCTCCCCCGAATCTTTCCCCCTCGGCCTTCCATGCGGTTGCTTCAGCCCGACAAGCACATCCGAGAGGTGGACGAGATATCGGAAAGCTGTCAGATGTATCCGAACACCGGCGCGAAGACGATCACGACGATCGCTGCCCACGCGGCATACACGGGTATGTAATTCGTCTGCCACCGTTCGAGAGCCGTGAACGGTCCGCGCCCTCTCAGGAAGCGGATGTAGAGCACGGCGGACCACGCCAGATTGACCAGAAGAATCACGTTCTCACCCAGGGCGGCTACGCGGTTCGGGGTGAAGCCGAACTCGGTGATGCGCGCGGCGATGGCCCATAGCGCTACCGCGTCGGCCAATAGCGCACTGACCACCAGAACGACCTGCATCACATCGAAGGCGTCGGGGGGCGACTGGGGGTCCCGGGCGGAGACGGAATAGAGCAGAAGGCCAAGGACCACGACCAGGAGCAAGTCGAAGGCGATGAGCACCTCACGCTGCATGTCGACTCCGCGTCCGGTCCACAACAGGGTCCCCAGAAACGTGACCAGCACGGCGGCGAAAAGCGGTGTGAAGAGTCGCGTCAACACGGGCGCCATGTTCTCGATCACGCTTTGCTTCGCCTCCACCAGCCAGGACCCGACGACGACGGCCCCGACCACTCCGCACGGCAGCAGCCACGATTGGAAGAAGGGCTCGACGTCGATCCCGATGGCCTTGAAGATCATCATCATAAACGCCGTGAGGACGCCGCCGCCGAGAGCGATCAGGGCGTAGTAGATGAACAGCTCGCCCGAGAATCGAATAAAGTCCATGCGGCCCCCGACCTGGTTCCAGCGGCCGCCGGCGTACCCGATACCCACCACCAGCCAGAGCGCGATCGGAACGTGCAGCGCCGTAAGCACCTCGGTATAGCCGCGCGGTGTGAAGGGATAGACGTTGGCGAATACACCCGCCGAGACGAACGCCACCGCCAGCCAGCGGAGAGTCTTGATGTCGAGCCGCCGTTTCCAAGCGAAGTAGCCGGTCAGGAAGGGCAGCACGAAGAGACTCAGATTGCGGAAGTAGAAGGGCAGGTCGGCGTCCTCGTCCAATTGAATCCCGAAGAGCGCCGGCAACTTGATGGCCACGGCCGCCGCCACCGCAAGACCGAAGGCGACGATGGCATCCGTTCGGGCCCGCGCTCGTGGCTCCCCGGAATTCGAGGGGCCAACGACGAGCTGCTTCCAGAGGCGTTCCGAGTGCTCGCGCGCGAACTCCTTGGAGAGGGTGTCGAGATCGCCCATGCGCTTCACCGCCACCAGGAACGCTTCATCGGTGGTGAGCCCGGAGTCGACGAGCACCGCGACCTGCTCGCGCAGGTGGTCTTCCAGCTCGGCGACATCGACGGAATGGATCGCCTGCCGGCGCTGGAGGTAGCTCCGCCATTGGTCGATCTGGTCCTTGAGCGATTCCGTGTGATCTGTAGTCGGCATCGCTCAGGCTCCCTGTAGTAGTGGCGCGAGTGACGCCGGTGGGTTGGGCAGGATGGATAGGGAGAGCGCTTGCCAGATGCCTCGTAGCGTAGCGTCCACCGCATGCCACTGCTTGTGTTCCTCAGCGAGCTGAGCCCGACCCTGAGGCGTGATCCGGTAATACTTTCGACGGCGGCCGCTCGCCGCGACCTCCCACCGCGCCTCGACGTGCCCGAGCCGCTCGAGACGATGCAGAACTGGGTAGAGCATCCCGTCCGTCCACTCCATGTGCCCTCCTGATAACTCCCGAACTCGTTTGAGGATCTGGTAGCCGTAGCTGTCCCCTTCGGCCAGGATCGCCAGGACGATCGGGGTCGAGGAAGCGGCGATCAGGTCCTTGTTGATCTCCATGATTTCTCGTCCTGCCAAGTTTTGTCGCTCCCGACAGCCCGGTATACATAGCAGCAATATACATTGCAGTTCTATGTATATCAAGGCCATGTTTCGTGTGAGCTCGGTGGCCAGGCAGGATGAGCCTTTAACGTCGCGGAATGGACGAGGAACCGACGCTCCAGCGTACAGAGCGACGGGTCCATCTGGCAGATCTTCAAAGGCTTCCAAGTGGCTTTGAAGGTGGATTCGAGGTCCGCTCCTTCTCCATTCTCTCGGCGTTGCTCTCTGCAAATGGGTCCAGACCACTCGTCACGCTGGTCCTCGCACGCGCCCGCTCCTGCCTGCACCCTCGTCATACTCCCGCGGGTACCACGGACTTGGCTCGTCGATGCGCTGGCTTCTCCGCCAGCTTGCGGCGGAATCGCACGTGCCGCAGGCGGCTCCATTCCACGAGAGGTCGCCACACCATGCGCGTCAATCGGTGCCGGATCAGTGCATGCCACAGCCAGTTCGACCGCTTGTAGAGATAGCTCATGACGAGGTAGGGCGCGACGGCGCTTGGGTCGCGAGGCCGGCGCCGCCAGATTGACGGGCTCGAAAAGAGCCGCCGGTAGCACCAAGCGTAACCCTGCTCCAACTTCTCGGGGCTCATATGGCTCGGCCTGAAGACGGCATGCGCGGTGTCATAGAGATCCCAGTTCCGATGCAGCAGCCTCTGCTCGGCTTCCATCTTCCCGAAGAGAGGCGTGCCGGGGTAAGGAGTCAGGATGTGGAACGTGGCGCACTCCAAACGGTTCACCTCGACCCACTCGGCGGTTCGCGCGAAGACGTCCTGTCGATCGTGGTCGAAACCGAGCACGAAGCTGCCGGTCACCTGGATTCCGAAGTCGTGGAGCATCGACACGCGCCGCGCGTAATCCGCGGCTCGCGGAGTTTTCTTGCGCGCCTCGGCGAGGTTCGCGTCTTGCAGCGATTCGAAGCCGATGAAGACGCCCGAGCATCCCGCGAGCGCCATGTCGCGCACTACGGACGGGTCGTCGGTCACGTCGATGGTGACGGCCGCGCTCCAGATCTTCTCGAGCGGCCGCAAGGCGCGGCAGAGCCGCCGCAAATAGTCCGGCCGCGATCCCAGGTTGTTGTCGATGAACACACCATAAGGTTGTGCAGCGGCGCAGAACTCGGCCGCAATCTGTTCTGGATCGCGGCAGAGATAGGGCATGTGCAAGTCGTTCGTCGAGAGGTAGCAGAATCCGCAGCGATTGTGACAGCCGCGAGTGGCGATGAGGCTCGCGGTGGTGAGGAAGGAATCGCGCGGCAGAATCGAACGTCGCGGCGGAGGATCCTCACGATACGGGCGTAGAAAACTGCCGCGGTACTCCCGGCGGAGCGTGCCGGTCTCGACGTCGCGCAAGATCTCGGGCCACACGTGAACGCCTTCGCCGATGACGAGCGCGTCGGCGTGCGGCGCCGCCTCCTCGGGGCAGGAAAGAACGTGGAGCCCGCCGAGGATGACGCGAGCTCCCCGCTCGCGATACCAGGCAGCCAGCTCGTAGGCACGGCGAGCGAACGTAAGGTGCACCGTGATTCCAACCACCTGCGGGAACGGTTCCCAGGGCGGTGCGCCTTGGAGCAGATTCTCGTCCCAGTACCGCACCTCCCAACGCGCGGGTGTCGCACCGGCGATGCTCGTCAAGGCGAGCGAAGGCGTCAGGACGTGCTTCCCGAAGCTCGTGTGTCGGTCCTTGGGATAGAACGGGTTGATGAGAAGCGCGTAGCGCGGTCGGGGAGCTGGGACACGAACGCTGGAAGGGAGAGAGGGCGCGACCTCCATCCTGCGGGTGGACCACACCACGAGTCACCTCGTCGGACAATCCTCAGTCGAGCAGCGCTCGGTTGAGATCCGAGCGCCGCGGCGACCGGGTCCACCAGCCGCACTTTGTTTCATAAAGTACTTTTCTAGAAGAGAAGGCAACTGTCAAGAGCGAAAAACGTCGCACGCCCAGTCTTCGACGCATGCCCTTCGAGGCCCATTTCGACGTCGAGGTGCTCCGAGAACGCCTGGACCCAGGCTCGCAGACATCGATCCCAAGGCTCGTAATCAACCAGGACCGCGAAGTAGAGACAGGTCGAAACACGGCGTAACGGGTAGGCGAACTCAAAGCTAAACAGTTCCTGGAACTTCATGACTTTACCGCGGCTCCGGCTGCTCGCAGCCGCCACGGGGTTTGCGCGATCAAGCCTGACCACGTTGCGACAGCATTCCATCAGGATGCCCTATCCCACATTCTGGACTTCTCGTGAAGGGTCATGAATAATCCGCAATCGGCTCGGGGCCCCCAGGGGCTTCCATGCCGTAGGGGAGGATTCGTGCGCACCGCTTTTCGGCCGACCGCACTGCTCGCGTTCATGGCCGCTTGCGTTTCGCGTGCATGGGCCGCGGACGGTCCCCCGGCAGTTCTCGACGCCGCCGCGCTGCATCTGGCCTTGGAGAAGCTCACCGTCGTGGGCTCTGTGCTCTACGTGGCGGCGCATCCCGATGACGAGAACACGGCGCTGCTCACTTGGCTCGAGAGCGAGAAGTGCGTGCGCGCGGGGTACCTCTCCCTCACCCGCGGTGACGGCGGACAGAACCTCATCGGCGACGAGCAGGGAGACCTCTTGGGCGTCATCCGGACGCAGGAGCTCCTCGCCGCTCGCCGGATCGACGGCGCCGAGCAATTCTTCACCCGGGCGGTGGACTTCGGTTACTCCAAAGGACCCGACGAGACGCTGGCCATGTGGGGGCAAGACGCGGTCCTCAGTGATATGGTTCGCATCATCCGCGCCTTTCAACCCGACGTCGTCGTGATGCGATTCCCGACGACGGGCGAGGGGCGTCACGGTCACCACACCGCCTCGGCTCTTCTCGCGGTCGAGGCCTTCGAGGTGGCCGCCGACCCGGCGCGCTTTCCCGAGCAGCTCGAGACGCTATCACCCTGGAAAGCGAAGCGACTTCTCTGGAACTACTTCAGCTGGGCGGCTCCCCCGTCGGCCGAGAACGCCCATGAGTTTCTCTCCGTCGATCTTGGCTCCTATAACACACTTCTCGGCCGCTCCTACACCGAGCTCGCGGGCGAGAGCCGGAGCATGCACAAGAGCCAGGGCTTCGGTTCGGCCGAGCGACGTGGAACCTCGCTCAACTACTTCAAGCTCATCGCTGGAGATCCGGCGGCGGTCGACCTCTTCGAAGGCGTCGATCTCTCGTGGAAACGGATCCATGGCGGGGAGCGAGTGGGCAAGATCCTCCAGGCCGTCCATCGAGATCACGACCCCAGCAACCCCGCGGCCAGCCTGTCCGGGCTCCTCGAAGCGCGCGCCGCATTGGTACGCCTGCTATCGACGGCGCAAAAGGAAAATCGCCCGATGCTCCTTCACAAGTCCCGCGAGCTGGACGAGGTCATCCGTTCCTGCTCGGGGCTCTGGCTCGAAGCCGTGGCCACGGAGCACACGCTCGCTCCCGGCGATTCGATCCAGATCGATGTCACGGCGATCAACCGTTCGAGCGCCGCGCTCCGCCTGACCGGTATTCGATCCGAAACTCCCGGGCTCACGAGCAAGGTCGACACGCTTCTCTCGGTGAATAAACCGATGACCGTGTCGTTCCGGAGCACCGTGCCGGCGAACCTGGACTGGCACACCACGCAGCCCTACTGGCTCCGAGAACCGGCCGCAGGAGGTCTGCATCACGTTTCGAATCCGGCGCTCATCGGAACGCCAGGGGATGACACCGCGCTGCAAGTCACATTGACCGTGACGGCGTCGGGCCAGTCGATCGACTACACGCTTCCCGTCCTCTACCGCTGGGTCGATCGGGTACGCGGAGAAATCTACCGGCCCGTATCCATCGCTCCCGCGGTAACACTGACGCTCGACGAGAAGGTGTATCTCTTCCCCACCGATTCACCGCGACCGGTGCGACTTCGCCTCGAGGCTCGGAGCGCACTCCACGGAAGCGCGCGACTCCAGCTCCCCTCCGGCTGGCGATCCGAACCAGCGACTGAGGAAATCTCTCTCGCACCGAGCGAAACGCGCGACGTCGTTTTCCAGGTGACCCCCGGCCCGGTGGGAAGCCCGCTCCAGGCGGAATTCGTCGCCGGTGACCGCAACTACACATGGGGCATGACGGTGATCGATCATCTCCACATCCCCATGCAGACGATCTTCCCGGAAGCCTCTGCTCGCGTGCTGCGACTCCCGCTGGCGAAAGTGGGCGATTCGATCGGGTACGTCATGGGTCCAGGGGACGAGGTTCCGGCCGCTCTCGCCCAAGCCGGTTACCAAGTGACGCTCCTCGAAGACGAAAGGCTCGCCTCGGGGGATCTCTCCGGGTACGACGCGATCGTGACCGGAGTCCGCGCTTACAATTCGCGGGACGCGCTCAAGCAGAGCGCCCGCCGGCTCCTCGACTACGTCGAAGCGGGTGGGACGCTCGTCGTGCAGTACAACACGGCCGATCGGACCCTCCATCGGGACTTCGCCCCCTACCCACTCGAGATCGGCCGTGACCGTGTGACGGTCGAGGGAGCGCCGATCGAGCGCACCGATCCCGAATGTCCGCTTCTGCACAAGCCCAACCGAATCACCGATCGGGATTTCGAGGGATGGGTGCAGGAGCGCGGCCTCTACTTCGCCTCGAAATGGGGACCCGAGTACCAGACCGTGCTGGCTTCCGCGGATCCGGGTGAGACGCCGGCTGCGGGCGGACTGCTGTGGGCCCGCTACGGGAAGGGGATCTTCATCTACACCGGGTACGCGTTCTTCAGGCAGCTCCCCGCGGGGGTGCCGGGAGCCTATCGGCTGTTCGTCAACTTGGTGTCGGCCCGCGGATGAAGAAGTCGGCACACGCATCGAACGGCGAGGATCCGCCTCCCATCGGCCGGAGCTGGCGCGTCCTATACGCGGCCGTCGTCCTCAACTTGGCGCTTCTCATTCTCCTCTTCTACGCTTTCACGAAAGCATTCTCGTGAGGAGTTACGACTGGCTGGTGCTCGCCGCCTCTCTCGTCTTCATCGTCGTGTACGGCGTGTGGAAGGGGCGCCGGAACCGCGATCTCGACGGCTACATCCTCGGTGATCGCAGCATGCGCTGGTACACGGTCGCCTTTTCGATCATGGCGACGCAGGCGAGCGCGATCACGTTCCTGTCGACACCTGGCCAGGCCTACGTGGACGGCATGCGCTTCGTGCAGTTCTACTTTGGTCTACCGCTCGCCATGATCGTCCTTTCCGTGACCGCCGTACCGCTCTATCACCGGCTCAAGGTCTACACCGCATACGAGCTCCTCGAGCGCCGTTTCGATGTCAAGGTGCGGAGCCTCGCCGCCATCCTCTTCCTCGTCCAACGCGGGCTCGCCTGTGGGCTCACCATCTACGCCCCGGCTGTAGTCCTGTCAGTGCTCCTCGGCTGGAACCTCTATGTCACCAACGTGGTCATCGGCGCGTTGGTGATCGTCTACACCGCATCCGGCGGTGCGAAGGCCGTGGCGCACACGAACTTCTGGCAGATGGTCATCATGCTCGGCGGCATGCTGGCGACGCTCGCCATCGCGATCTCGCTTCTCCCTGAAAGCGTTTCCTTCACCGAGGCGGTGCACGTGGCCGGTCGCATGGGCAGATTGAATGCGATCGACTTCACCTTCGACTGGAACAACCGCTACAACTTCTGGTCCGGCCTCATCGGTGGTTTCTTCCTCGCACTCTCTTACTTCGGAACCGATCAGTCGCAGGTGGGGCGCTATCTTTCCGGGCAATCCGTGGCCCAGAGCCGTCTCGGTCTCCTGTTCAACGGCATGGTGAAGGTACCGATGCAGTTCGTGATCCTGTTCATCGGAGCCATGGTCTTCGTCGTCCACCAATTTCACGAGACCCCGGTTTACTTCAATCCGGTGGAGACGAGGCGCGTCGAGGCGAGCCCACTCGCGGGCGAGTTCCGCGCCTTGCAGCAGGAGTATGACGTGCTCACGGAGACGAAGCGGGCGGAGATCGAAGCTCACCTCGAGGCGCGCCGGGCCGGCGACCGGGCTGCCGAAGGGGCGACCGCGACGTCGATCGCCGCCATCCAGTCGGAGGCTCTCGGGGTGCGTGCGCGGGCGCAAGACATCGTGAGGCAGGTCGACCCGGACTCGGACGGCAACGACGTGAACTACATCTTTCTCTCGTTCGTGCTCGCCTACCTCCCGGTCGGCGTCGTCGGCCTCGTGCTGGCGATGGTCTTCGCAGCGTCGATGTCGTCCACGGCTTCCGAGCTCAACGCTCTCGCCTCGACCACCATCGTCGACTTCTACAAGCGATTCATGAAACGCGAACGATCGGACCGGCACCTCGTCGTGGTGTCGAAGATCGCCACCGTGCTCTGGGGCGGCTTGGCCATCCTGTTCGCGGAGTACGCCAATCGGCTTGGGTCGTTGGTGGAGGCCGTCAACGTGCTTGGATCGCTCTTCTATGGGACGATCCTCGGGATCTTCCTGTTGGCGTTCTACGTCAAGCGCGTGGGCGGAACGGCGGTCTTCCTGGGGGCGCTGGCGGGCGAAGCCGCCGTCGTCTTCTGTTTCACGGCCACCGACATCTCGTTTCTGTGGTACAACGTGGTTGGCTGCCTCGGGACCATCGCCAGCGCCCTCCTGATCTCGCTTCCGGGGGATAGCCAAGGCGGCGCGGATTCCCGGAAGGTCAACTCTTCGCCTTCCACTGCGTAATCTGCTTCTCGATCTTCGCGAGCTCGTCGGCGGGCGCGTTGCTCGCCTTCCCCGTCGCGATCGCTCGTTCCGCGAACGGAATGGCTTCCGCCGTCTTGCCTTCCTTTGCCAGCATGTCGGCCTTGAGACGCAGATTGAGCCAGGTTTCCTTGATGGAAATCGACTTGTCGACCCACTGCCGGGCTTCGTCGAGGGCCACGTTGTTTTGGAAGGCGAAGCTCGCGCAGCGGTACGCCGTCTGATTGTCGTCTGCGGCCAGCGAGCTCATGGCGGAGCGGGCACCGGCGAGAGCCTGCTCGACCGTGTTCACCTGGATCTCGAAGGGGATTCGGAGTTTCTCCCAGTCGAGAGCGACCGTGGCCTTGTCCACGGCGATGTCCGGGAAGCTGAACTGCATGCATTCCACGAGCTCGTGAGGCTGGGGCTTGACCTGAATCCGGAGCGCGTCGGCGCTGTCGTTGTAGGAGTAGCTTCCCCACTGGTCCGCCTTCGTGTTGAAGATCACCGTCCACTCGTTCTTCGTGGGAATGGTGTGCAGACTGTAGAGCCCGGCGGCGAGGGGCTTCCCGTTGACCTTCACGTCCGCGGAGAAGCTGATGCTCGTTGCCTCGTTCGCGCCGGTCCTCCACACTTTGTCGTAAGGGACGAGTTCGCCCCAGATGACCCGGCCTTTCACGCCCGGCCGGCTATAGACGATGGTCACGTCGGTGAGGCCCACGGTCTGCATGAGCTGCGCCTTCTGACTCGGGCGCGGCAGCTTGAGGTCGGCGGCGCCGGAGGCGCCGGCCAGTACGGTCACGGCCGCGACGACGGCCGGCAACAACAAGGACAGAGATCTCATGTGGCTGTGATTCCTTTCTGTAGGGGAAACGTCCGGGTGGGAAGGTCATGAGAGACCCGGTGCACTTCGCCCGGCATCCCGGGATGAGACCACATGTCGAGCTGTTGCGCCAGAGGCGACGCGAACCCAGCGACCGGGGACGTCGTGCACCTGCAGCATTGACTCGCCCGGAAGCGGCCAAGTCGAAGCGAATCGTCCGCGACTCCGGTGTCGGCTCGATTATCAAGAAGCGCTCACCGTCCGGAAATACCTCTAAGCTCTGGTCGCCGTTTTTCTGGAAGTGGAACTGGCCCCGGAACAACTCGCATGTACTCAACCACGGCCTCCGAGCACCCCGCGCGTCGGTGGATCCCTCGCGGGGATTCGCGCGTCGTGCCATGCAACCCGTATAGTGCGGAACCTATGATCACGTTCGACTCCGTCAGCAAGCAGTACGGCCGACAGGTGCTCTTCGTCGAGGCCACATTCCAGCTCGATCCCGGCGACAAGGCCGGGCTCGTGGGACCGAACGGCGCCGGCAAGACCACGTTGTTCCGGCTGATCGTCGGCGAGGAAGCGCCCGACGAGGGCACCATCACGGTTCCCAAGCGCGTGACCATCGGCTACTTCCGGCAGGACATCGGCGAGATGTCCGGCCGCAGCGTGCTCGACGAGGCCATCGCCGGCAGCGGACGCATCGGCGAGCTACACCACGAGCTGGAGGCACTGCAGCACGCCTTGGCCGATCCCGAACGCGCCGCCGAGCTGGACAAGCTTCTGAAGCGTTTCGGCACGGTTCAGGATGAATATCAGCACGGCGGGGGCTACGAGATCGAAGCCCGCGCGCGCGAGGTGCTGCACGGTCTGGGCTTCGACGATCCGATGGTGGATGGCGACGTCGGCGCGCTTTCGGGCGGCTGGAAGATGCGCGTCGGCCTGGCGCGCGTCCTGCTCGGCCGCCCCGATGTCCTGCTCATGGACGAGCCCACGAACCATCTCGACATCGAATCGATCCTGTGGTTGGAGCGCTTCATCCGCGACTACCCCGGCACCGTTCTCATGACCTGCCACGACAAGGACTTCATGAACCGTGTCGTGTCGCGCATCATCGAGATCGAAGGCGGCGAGTTCGTTAGCTACACCGGCAACTACGACTTTTACCTGCGCGAGCGCGCCATCGCGGCCGCCAATCGCGAGGCCGCTTACGCACGCCAGCAAGCGATGCTGGCGCAAGCGACACGTTTCATCGAGCGGTTCGCCGCCCACGCCGCCAAGGCGGCGCAGGTGCAGAGTCGCGTCAAAAAGCTGGAGAAGATCGAGATGGTCGAACTGCCCCGCCGTCGCAAGGTGGTGGAGTTCCGGTTTCGCTCACCGCAGCGCTCGGGCGACAACGCCGTGACGCTGGAGGGCATCGCCAAAGCCTATGGTGAGCGCACCATCTATGACGGCTTCGACATGCGGATCCACCGTGGCGAACGCTGGTGCGTCATGGGACGGAACGGCGCCGGCAAGACGACGCTGCTCAAGATCGTTGCCGGGGCACTGACACCCGACCGGGGCCGTGTGCGGCTCGGGGCCAACGTCACGCTCGGCTACTTCGCGCAGCAGTCGCTCGATTTGCTCGACCCCGCGCGCACCGTCTTCGAGCAAATGCAGCACGATTTCCCGGTGGAAGGCCAAGGCGTGCTGCGCAATCTCCTCGGCGCCTTCCAGTTCTCCGGCAGCGACGTGGACAAACCGATTCGCGTGCTCTCGGGCGGCGAGAAATCACGCCTGGTGCTCGCACGCATGCTCTTCGACCCGCCGAACTTCCTGGTGCTCGACGAGCCGACCAACCATCTCGACCTGGAGACCAAGGAGATGTTGGTTGCGTCGCTCTCGAACTTCGAGGGCACGATGCTCTTTGTTTCGCACGATCGCACGTTTCTCAAGGGATTGAGCAATCGCGTTCTCGAGCTTCACCCTGGTGACGGAACCGCAGTGCCGCCGCGGCCAGCGCTACCACCGCTGCTCTACCCCGGCAGCTACATCGAGTACGTCGAGCGAACCGGCCAGGAAGCCTCAGGCGTGCACAGATGATAGCGTCGCGCGGCGTCTGCAGCATCGGGTGAACGGTGCGCAAGTCCTGGCGGTCAGGTGGTTCTGCACTGGGGTGAGGACGTCTCGTTGACAAAGTGCCGGGGGCCCCGCAGGCTCGTTTCTTCCTTCGTCATCGGGAGACTTCCTTGATTGGAAAACGGCTCGCCCACTACGAGATCACCGGATCGATCGGCAAAGGTGGCATGGGCGAGGTCTACCGTGCTCGCGACACCAAGCTTGGCCGAAATGTCGCCATCAAGGTTCTGCCCGCCGATATGTCCGGGGATCCGGAACGATTGGCGCGCTTCGAGCGCGAAGCTCGAGCCCTCGCCGCATTGCAACACCCGAACATCGCCAGCATCTACGGCTTTGAAAGCGCTGACAACGTCCGCTTCCTCGTCATGGAATTGGTCGATGGCGAAGATTTGAGCCAGCGTCTGCAGAAGGGTTCCGTTGCCGTCGATGAAGTCGTCGACTTGGGCGTTCAACTGGCGGAGGGCCTCGCTGCGGCGCATGCCGTCGGCATCGTCCATCGCGACCTCAAGCCAGCCAACATCAAGGTTTCGTCGGAAGGGAAACTCAAGATCCTCGATTTCGGCTTGGCTCGAACATCCATTGATGAGCATGTGTCCGGAACGGATCTGCAACACTCGCCCACCCTCATCGGGATGACGCAAGCCGGCGCCATCCTCGGAACAGCGGCCTACATGTCGCCCGAACAGGCGCGCGGCAAGCGCGCCGACCACCGCGCTGACATTTGGGCCTATGGCGTGGTGCTGTTCGAGATGCTCACGGGCAAACGTCTTTTCGACGGCGAGACCGTTTCCGATACTCTCGCCGGTATCCTACGCGCCGATGTGACTTGGGATGAACTTCCGCACGACACCCCGCCCACTCTCCGCCGACTCATGAAACGTTGCCTCGAGCGCGACGTGTCGCGCCGTCTGCAGGCGATCGCCGAGGCGCGCATCGCGTTGGAGGATCTCAAGGCGGGGCGCAGCGACGAATCCGCCTTTCAAGCGCAAGTCGAAGTGGCGCCAACCGCCGGTGCGAAAAAGAAGCGCGGCTGGTCGCTTGTGGCCGCGGCCCTGATCGCGGGCGCGCTCCTCGGCCAGCTCGTCGGCCCGCGTCTCCTCGGCAAGCGCGAGAAGGCCGCCGCTCCGCAAACACAGACGATGCGGCGGCTGACCGAGCTGCCCGGCCCGGAGACGCACCCACACCTCGCTCCGGATGGACGCCAGGTGATCTATTCCAGCTCGGCCGGCGGCAATGCCGACGTCTACCTGCTGCGCGTCGGCGGCGACCGCGCGATCAACCTCACCGCCGGCTGTCCGCAGGATGACTCGCAGGAGAAGTTCTCGCCGGACGGCGAGAAGATCGCCTTCCGGTCGGAGCGCGATGGTGGCGGGCTCTTCACCATGGGAGCTACGGGTGAGTCGGTGCGTCGTGTCACCGACTTCGGGATGGATCCCTGCTGGTCGCCCGACGGTCGCCAGTTGGCCTTCGGGACCGAGGCGGTGAACGATCCGTACTCACGCCTGACTTTGTCGACGTTGTGGACCGCGGTGGTGGAGACGGGGAAGACGAAGCAGTTGACGACCACGGGCGATGCGGTGCAGCCGGCCTGGTCGCCCGACGGCCGCCACATCGCCTACTGGGCCAACACCGGCGGGCTGCGCGACATTTGGGTCATCGCGGCGGATGGCGGCAATCCGGTGGCCGTCACGCAGGATCTCTACACGGACTGGTCACCGGTTTGGTCGCCCGACGGACGGTGGCTCTACTTCTCCAGCGATCGCGGCGGCAGCATGAACGTGTGGCGCCTGCCCGTCGGCGCCGACGGAGTTCCACGGGGCAATGCCCAGCCGGTGACGACCGGCACGCAGAGCATGGGCTGGGCTGCGTTCTCGGCGGACGGCCGGCGGATGGTCGCAATGGCCTACGACCGCACAAACGAGGTCTCGTTCTACGAGCTCGTGCGCCTGCGACGCGGTGAAACAACTCCTCTGCGACGGCTGAAGCTGCAGTCCAGCACTCAGTGTACCTTGTCGCCAGACGCCGAGTGGATCGCATGCTCGACCCGCGGCGCACATGAGGACCTCGTGCTGCTGCGGAGCGACGGGTCCGAGATGAGGCGGCTGACCGACGACGAGCACAAAGACCGCGGCGCGAGCTGGAAGCCCGACGGCCAGGCGCTGGCGTTTTACTCGACGCGCAGCGGCGCGTGGAACTACTGGTGGATGCGGACCGACGGCTCGGAGCTGCGGCAGATCACCGCCTTCTTCGATTTCAACGGTGGTGTTCTTTCACCCGACGGCAAGCAACTGGCGCTGAACGCCGACTATCGCGGTCTCGTGGTCGTAGACGTGAACGTCAGCGAACCGGTGGGCTGGAATAGCGTCAAGGCCCTACCGATGCCCGAAGACTATCCGGAAGCCATGTTCGGCCCCACTGCCTGGTCCCCGGACGGACGCTGGATCGCCGGCTTCGAGACCAGCCCCTCCGGCCGGACCGCAGGCTACGCGATCTACGACCTGCAGGAGAGGTCGCTGCGTCGACTCGGTCTCACCTCGGGGAATATGGACACCATTGCCGGCTGGCTGCCGGATTCGCGCAACCTCGTGCTGCGGGGACCGGACGGTGTGGTGATCTACGATACGGTGGCGGAGACGACCCGGACGATTCTCGCCGAGCAAAACGGCGGCTCGCTGCATCTGGCCCGCGACGGGGAGGTGCTGATGGTCCAGCAAGAGCTGCTCGACTCGGAGATCTGGCTACTCGATTTCGAATGAGACGCGCAGAGCTCGATCAACGGGATGCGATCATTGCGCGGGCGCGAGCTGCGTCTGCCAGTTGTCGACAAGGGTTAGCGAGGGCGAGCGGTTGCCGACGCGCTCGAGCAGGAGGAAGCGGTCCCCCTTCGGCGCCGGCGCGAAGCCCGACCATTCGACGGGCAGCGTGAACAGCTTCTGCGGGCGCCCGATCTCGAGCTCACCGCCAGGCCGGAGTTCGCATGCGAAAAGCGAAGCGCGATCGCCGTCGGCGGCGAGGATGAAAAGTTCTTTGCCGTCGGAACGGAAGTGGATCTGCAACGCCGCACCACCGGTGCTCAGGCGGCGCGCGCTCGAAGGTACAGGGAAGGAGCCGACGTAGGCCTCGGTCGTCCCAGAGACGTCGCTCAGGTAGGCGATGAAGCGGCCGTCCGGCGACAGCTTCCCCCCGGTCTCGTTGGCGGACGTTGCGATGTAGTCCGTTCGCTCGGACTTGCCGTCCAGTCGTAAGTATCCGAGATTCATTTTCATTCCGGTCACCTGATCGTCGTAAAGCACCACGCGGCCATCCGCGCTCACATCGGATGGGCTCGTCCAGCGTTCGATTGGTTCGAGGAGCTCCTGAATCCGCCCACTCTCCACGGAGACGAGGGCCGGAGCGAAATCGAAAGATCCCACCCCCTTGCTCACTGTCGCCGCGAGCTCGCGATCGTCCGGCGACCAGACCGCGGAGTAGGTAGATCGGTCGCGGGGCGTGATCCGCGAGCCGCCGCCCTGCTCGAGGTCGAAGATCCAGAGCGATCTCTCGGCCAGATTCTCCGCTCTCGTCACCACGACCCGATCGCCGCGGTGCGAGACGGCCGGGAGCTCGAACGTCCCGCCCTCCCGCACGCCGCTCTCACTCCTCCTGCCGTTGCGATCGAGCCAGACGAAGGCGGTGGGCCTTTGTGCCGAGGCGAGGTTTTCGGGCGGGGAAACGGCTTCCCAGGGCGAGGGCGGGCTCGTGGGCATGGTGTTGGTGGTCCTTTCCGCGGAGCCCGAGGTGTCCTGCGAGGAGAAGATCGCCTCCGCTCGGGAGGCGTC
>CAZMNW010000040.1:0-108740 GCA_964567755.1 uncultured bacterium | reverse complement strand
GCGCGAGGAAGGGAAGGCGAACAACTCTGAACCACCACCAAGCTCGTGACTTGGGGACAGCCACTGCCCCATGATACTCCACGCCTTCCCGCGGAAGCGCAAATCGGCGCCAAAACACCTTCCGCATTCGCTTGTTTTGGGACTAGCGACAGAATGCGCTGGCATTCGTTTGCTGCCGCGTCGAGGTTTCCCAGGTGTTCGTAAGCTCGGTGTACGAGCCATCGCACCGGCAACGTGCCGTGCCTGAAGCCGGGCCCGTTCTCCGATCCCAGCAGATCGATTACTTCTTGCCAGCGTCCTGATACTCCAGCACTCGAAGCCTGGAGGAACTTGACGTCCTTGTAGTGTCGTCGAGCGCAATACTTCGTCTCAGCAATTCGTTGGAGGAGGTTCCGAATCTCCGTCGTGTCCTCGCACGCGGCAGCCGATGATGCCGCACTGATCAGGGCGCCAACCGAGGAGTCGACTGGAGTCGCACGGGAGTCGGGGCAAGACTGGCCCGCGACACGCAGAAGGAACCGCTGAGTGAAATCTGCAAATGCGCCAAATGCGTGTCCGTAGTCGACTGAAACATTGGTCAAGAGCCGAACGGCAGATGCCACGCGCCCTCTTCGAGCCTCGGACGCGGCAAGACTCATCGCGGCGGACACACGGACTGCCTCGCCCGACCATGTATCGTCCCGAGTGGCTGCAGCAAGGCTGTCGGCAAGTGCCCAGTTGTCACGAGCCAGCGCGAGCATCAACAACCCCTGATTCCGAAATGATTCAGGCACCGCCGCCAGTGCGCGAGCAGCTTCTTCTTGGCGCCCGAGCGTCAAGAGCGTCGTGAATCGGTTCCCGTAAACAACGGGATTCGGGAATGGATAGAACTTGATTGTCCCATCGTAGACGGCGAGCGCGTCCTCCGATCTCCCGAGGTCATACAGGAGCACACCGCGGTTGTTGTGCCAGCGATACTTGGCGTCCATGCCGGCCAGGACGTCATAAGTGCGAAGTGCCCCCTCAGGATCACACAGCAGAGTCCACTTGGCGCTCGCCTCAATTAATAGACGCCCTTTTTCGGTCAACCTGGTTGGCCTGCGGACGATTTCCTCGTACGCAATGCGCGCGGAGTCCTCGAGTCCCGTATTCGCGTAAAGTAAATACAGGTCAACCCAACACTCCGCGAAATCCGGGTCGAGCCTCAGTGCTTGCCGGTACAACTGCTTGGCCGGCCCGGGCTGTCCCTTCTCGAAGTACAGATCCGATGCGCGTAGGTACGTCATGTAGGCATCGAACGAGTGTGTGATGCCGACGAAGCTGTCACCTCGATTCCACCGGCCCGCCGCCTGGGTCCCAACCTCGCCCTCCTTCTCGCCGATTTTTTCACGTAATTCGCGCCCCAGCCTGTCCACCGTGGAGATCACGAGCTCGTCGTTCAGAGCGATGCCGCTGACCGAGGCGACGAGGTGCTCGTCTTCACTGTCCAGGACCCGCAAGGCGATCGAATAGCCAGTCAGGATCCGGTCGACCCGCCCCTCGACGTACGTCCTTGCGGCGGCACGGAAGGCAAGTTCGCGCGCCACGGGTCCGACGACGCGTGTAGTGTCCGGCTTCATCGCAAGCGCCAAACCGCGCTTGAGGTCGGATGGTTGCATGGGTGTGACGAGGCTCGACTGCTCGAGTGCTGCGATCACGAGCTGGCGCACCGCAGGGGCGAGATCCGGTTTGTCTGGCGGGCCGTCGAACTCGGCTACCACGATCCAGTTGGGCTTCTCTGGGAACGATCCTGCGGCTTGTGAGTCGGTCTCGTCTTGTCCCTCGCGCCCGAGAGTGAGCCAGACGAGGGAAGCGACTACAAGCGTGCCGGCCATTGCCATCGGCGGTAGCCAACGCCTCTTCGGTTTCTTGGCAGGCTGCTGCAGATCCTCGTACGACGGTGAGGAGCCCGTCTCGATATCCTTGAGCAACCGCTTCAGGTCGACGGCAACGTCTTCCATGTGCTGGTACCGTTCCGTGGGGCGCGCAGCCATGGCCTTCTCGATTGTCCGGTCGAGGTCAAGCGGCACCTTGTGCACTAGTTCATGGACGGGAGTCGGCTTGCTTTTGACGATTTCCTGGGCGATGTCTGCCGGGTTTGTGCCGGTGAATGGGCGCTGCCCCGTCGTCATCTCGTAGAGCACCGTGCCGAAGGAGAAGATGTCGCTCCGGGCATCCAGCTTTTCGCCGCGCACCTGCTCAGGCGACATGTAAGGCAGCGTGCCTGCGATCTCCTTGCGAGTCTCCACCGATCCTGCCTCGGTCAGCGTGCGCGTGGAGGTCGCAGTCGTCTCCCACCGGGAAAAGAGGGTCGCGAGTCCGAAGTCGACGATCTTGAGCTCGCCCTCGGGCGTGACAAGGATGTTGGCGGGCTTCAGGTCCCGGTGGATGAGCCCTTTTCGATGCGCGCGCGATAGGCCCTCGGCCACCTGCAAACCCCAGTCGGCCACCTTGTCCGGCGGGAGCGGTCGTCCATGCAGCAGCTTGCCGAGCGGCTGGCCCTCGACGTATTCCATGACGATGAAGTCGAGGTCGCCCTCGCGACCGAGCTCGTGGACCTGGACGATGTGGGCGTGACTCACCGACGCCGCGAGCCGTGCCTCGTCGAGGAACATCCTGCGGCGCTCTTCGTCGAGCGCGAGATCGGCCGGGAGCACCTTGATGGCGACGGTGCGGTTGAGGACGGTGTCGTCGGCCTTCCAAACCACGCCCATTCCGCCCTCGCCGATCTTCTCGACGAGCCGGTAATGCGAGAGCATTTGGCCGCGCTCGGCTCCCACAAGCTGCCTCACAAAGTGGTGACGGCTGGTCATCGTAGGTCAGGGACGCGGAGAACTGCAAGGACGGCCGTACGGGGGAAGGGGTAGCCGAGTCCGATGACCGGTGCTCGCGCTGGAAACTGCCTGCCCCACTGGTGCGACCTCGAAGAGCTCAAGCAGTGTCTGCACGTGTATTCTTGCCCGCGACGCACCGACTGTCTTCATCGCCAGGGAGCTGGATTGTGGTCACCGTCGTTGCACCCAGGAGTCCTTCGATCCTTCTTTTCTCGACGAGCACGATCAACTGCGACCCCACCACAGCGTGTGGCTTTCTGTTGAGCAAAATCGTCGAGTACCACGATCGTATCGAACAGGATTCTCAACGATGCTTTTTTTCAATGTGGCGGCGATAGTCCCGCTCGGACACCCGGCTGTCGCCGAGCGCCCCGAGCAAGGAGCGTACTGCAGGAGTCAGTTCCTCCCCATCGCCACCGATCCTGGGACCCAGGAGTGCAAAGAAGTCGGCGACGAGCGATGATACGGACTTCCCCGATCTACGCGCGTAAGCCTTGGCCTTGCGAACGAGGTCATCGTCTAGCCGCAGGGTCAGTTTGGTCTGCATTTCCACCCATCTCGCCGTGACGTACAACTTCCAAGTAAATGGACGTCGCCATCTGGAATTCGTCAACTCCTCAGAGCGAGGCCAGTTGGCTCCCAGGTTGGACGCTGTTCGAACCCTGGTTGGAGCTCGGGCAGCTGTCCCTTTGGCGACCATGCACCCAGTTCGCTCCACCACGACGGCACCTGGCTCCACGACAAGTGGCGAGGTATGTGTGCCCCCGCCTGAGCAGTTACCCAATCGGCACGGCTGTGATTCGAGCCGGGAAAAATTGGCCGCCGATATGGAGGCGAATGGCGGATTCCGGGCTGTCGAACTGGCGCCGGATGTATGCGAGACCATGCGGACAGTCGAGTGCGAGAGAGAACGCTACACTCGTCAGCGTTCCGATTTCTTTCCCTTCGAAGAGCATCGGTTGGCGCAGGAGCGCTCTCAGCTCTTTAGGGTTGGTGTGGCCATCGAACACCACCCGGCGCAGGTTGCGGTTCACGTGGCCGATGTGGTGGAGGCGTGCGATGGTTTCTTGGCCAAAGAAGCAGCCCTTGGTGTAGCTGATCCATCCGGCATCGAGACCGGCTTCTTGTGGCAACCGATCGGGCGTGATCTCGGAACCATGCCAGGGGATCCCGGCTTCGACACGACGAATGTCGTGCGCTTCGGGGCCGACCGCAACCGCACCGGCTGCGAGCAGTGCAGAACGGACGGCTTCGCCTGCCTCGCTTGGCACACACACATCCCAGCCGCCTTCGCCGGTATGGTCGCTGCCAACGACTCGGACTTCGACGCCGGCAATGACGTTGCTGGAATGCCTGTGCATGTCAGCCAAGGCCTCCGCGTCGACGTCGAGACGAGCGAAGACTCCACGAGCAATGGGACCCTGCACCGAAAAGAGCGCCAATCCGGTGCTCGCATCCTCGATCGCGACATCGTCGCGGAGCACACGCATGCGCATGGTGCGGAGAAGCGCATCCAGTGCTGCGGCGTCGAAGTCGCACCAGAGCTCGCCCTCGAGACAGAGGACGCGGAGCGCAGCTTCCATCTTGCCCTGAAGCGTTGCCTTGAGCGCGTTGCAGCCATAGCCGGGCTCGAGCGCCAGAATGTCATTGGTGAGCAGGCTGTTGAGGAAGCGCGCACGGGCGCTGCCGCGCAGACGCAACTTGCCACGCGCGGAGAGATCGATGAGGCCCGCGCCATGGCGGAGCGCCTCGTACTCTGCTTGGACTTGCGCTGACGGACGTTCCACGACGCTCTCCTCGGCCGGCATCTCATCCGCGGAAACGATACCCCAGTTTGGGCACGGTTTCGATGTACTCAGGTCCAAGCTTCGTGCGCAGCTTGGCGATGTGGTTGTCCACCGTACGCGTCTCGGGCAGGTTGCCTCTCTCGTAGCCCCAGACCTCCTGGAGCATACGCTCTCGGGTCACCAGCTCGCCCCTGTGCTGTACCAGAAGGTGCAGGATCTCGAACTCCTTGACCGCGAGCGGGATGGGCTCTTTGCTCCGGCGCACCTTACGCTGCACGAAGTCCACCTCGACATCGCCGAAATGGAACACCGCATCCGGCTCGGGACGCACGCGGGTGCGTTGCAACACCGCGTGCATACGGGCGAGCAGCTCTTGGATGCTGAAAGGCTTGGTGACGTAGTCGTCGGCGCCGAGAGCGAAGCCGCTCAGCTTGTCGGCTTCGAGGCTTTTGGACGTGAGCAGGATGACGGGTGTCCGCACCTTGAGACGACGCATCTCGCGCAGGAGATCGAACCCGTTCAAACCGGGAAGCATCACGTCCAGGACGATGAGATCGGCCGCACCGGTGAGAGCTTTTTCGAGCCCGTCGCGGCCGTCGGCAGCGAGCAACGTGCGATAGCCCTCGAAATCGATGTTGTGTTGCAGGCCCAGAGCCATGTCCTCCTCGTCTTCGATGATCAGCACGAGGGGTTTCGGTGCACTCATCCTTCGGCCTCCGGATTGGGTGGCTCTCGCTCGCCGGCCGGCAACCGAATCGTGAAGCTGCACCCCTCGCCCGGCTGGCTCTCGAGCTGCACCGTTCCTCCATGCGCTTCGACCACGTGCTTCACGACCGCGAGACCGAGGCCGGATCCTTTGACGTCGTGCTCCAGCCCCTTCTCGATGCGGTAGAAGGCATCGAACACGCGGCTCTTCTCTGCCGCGGGGATGCCGATGCCGTGATCACGCACGACGATCTCCACCGCGCCGTGGGTCCCATTCCGGAGATCTCCCTTCGCCCCAGAACTCCGCTTTCGCTGGCGCAAGACGCCCCGATCTCCTGAACCGTGGCCCGCCGCCAGCGCCACGTCGCCGTTCTCGTGCGCGACGCGCACCTCCAGCTCTTTGCGCTCGCGCGAGTACTTCACCGCGTTGTCGAGCAGGTTGAGCACCGCCTGGCCGAGCGCATCGCGATCCACCCACACGGGCGGCAGGTCCGGCTGCACGTCGACGCGCACCTCGAAGCCCTTGGCGCGCAGTTGGTAGGTGTAGGAGTCGAGCACACCTTGGACGACATCGCCAACCGATGCCGACTCGAAACGATAGCGCTTCCTCCCCTGCTCGATGCGGGCGAAGTCCAAGATATTGTTGATGAGGTGCGTCAAGCGCACAGTTTCTTTGTGGATGATGCCGAGGAACTTCTTCTCCTGCTCCTCGCCCTGGAAACGCCCGGCCTCGAGCGTCTCCGTGTACAGGCGGATGGCGGCAAGCGGCGTCTTGAGCTCGTGCGTGATGTTGGACACGAAGTGCGACTTGAGATTGGCGAGATCCATCTGACGCAGGAGGAAGCGCATGGAGAGCAGGATGCCGGCGATCGCGATCGCGCCGGCGAAAAACAAGAGCAGCGTGTTCGACAGCCAGATCTCGCGCTGGTATTTCGGCCCCTTCGGGTTCGCATAGTTGAGGCGCACGATCCATCCGGGGAGAACGTCCCAGAGCTCGGCTTCGGCGAGGCTCGTACCGGGATCGCCCGTCGTGTGCCGGCCCGCGCCCTCGTGCGCGTAGACCAGCTCGCCGTTGTGATCGTACACGGAAAATGTGAGGTCCTGGCCGAAGCGGGGCGAAAGACCATCGGTTGCCGTTTCGATGGCCTCCTCGAGAATGCTGGCCAGGAAGCGCTCGCGCACGTGTGCTAGATCCAGGAAGAAGCCGGCCACACTGTACGCGTGACCGCCGGCATCGAAGAGCCCGAAGGCGGTGACGTGGAACGGCTCGCCACCTTGCTGACCGCGGAAAAAGTGTGCATCCCCCGAGACCAGCAAATGCTCCACGGTGCCGGGATCCAGAACGTCGTGGAGAATGCGTGTCGCCTGCGCATGTGCCGAATCAGCGCCGCCATCGGAGAACACAAGTGCGCGATCGGGGCGCATCAAGAAGGCGCGCGCCACCAGCGGGTACGTCGCTTCGACGCGGCGCAGCTCGGTTTCGGCGTCGAAGCGCTGCAACATGGCCACCATGCGGTAATGCATGTGGATCTCGCGCTCGCGGGCGCGAATGAGCTCTTGCACGCGCCCGACGGCGTGGTCGGCGGTGAAGCGCGCGGTTTCTTCGAGCATCGAGTTCTGGAAGCGGAACATTTCGCGCTGCAAGCGGATGCTGAGGAAGGCGAGGAACGCAGTGGGCAGCAGGATCCCGAGCGTCGCGAGCACGAGATAACGCCTGCGTGTGAAGCGGAAGAAGCGCATTCCCACCACCGAGAGCAAGACGGCACGTCGAGACCCGTCCAGTGTAGCGTGCCCGACGGCCGACTCGCGGGCGGCATCGTCGCACCTCTGGCGTGGGTCGGCCCTGCGGCACGGAGGCGCCCTGCGTGTGGCTCTGCACTTCTGGGTGTTTCGCTACAGCGGGACGTTCGCTCCCGTGACCATCGCATGCAGGCGCTGCACGATCTCGGCGTCGGCCGAGGTGTAGAGGAGCAGCACGCCATCCGGAAGGCGCAGGAGGTCGATGCGGAGCTCATCGAAGGCCGCGACGTTGGCGCGGCAGGCTGGGCAGAGCGACACGACCTCGCCGCGCTGCACGAGCGCGAGAAGGCTCTGGCGCTGGTTGCATGCCGTCCATAGCGCGGCCTGTGCCTGCGGTTCCGCAGCGGTTACGCGCAGGACGACACCGTTGGCGATCGCCTCGGCCGCGATCGTCACGGCTTCCTCGGGAACGGCCGCCATCGTCGTCTCCCAAAGCCGGCAGACGGCGCAGGGCGTTTCTGGGCTGTCAGCGGCCTCTGCGATCCGGGGGTCGGTGCAAGCGATCCCGACCAGGAGGGCGAGGAACGCGCCGGGCCAGGGACGGATTTCCTGGCCTCGGTCATACCAGCCGCTTGCTCCCGGTCTCATCTCGCCTCCGCGGCTCGCGCGCTCGTGAGCACCGCTGCCCGTTGGCCCCCTCCTGGCACCAGCTGGGGGATGGGCCCCCGATCCCATTATGACGCTCCGGCGCCACCCGGGGTTGCACTCGTCCTGCGGCGGCGTGGGAGCAGCCGGTGCAGACCGAGTGCCAGCAGCAACGCGACCCCAAAAGTACACACAACGGTCGCACCCGTGGGCAGGTCGGCGTGATAGCTCGCGAGACATCCAAGTGTGGACACGATCCAACCGAAGATCCAGGCAAGCACGAGCCGGCTGCGCACGCTGCGAGCGAACAGCGCGCCGATGATGCTCGGCACGATGAGAAAGCTGAAGACGAGCAGAACGCCCGCAATGCGCACCGAGCTCGTGACCACGAATCCGAAGGACGCATAGAACAGGAAGTCCCACCAACGCACCGAAACGCCGCTCGCGGCCACCCGATCGAGATCGAATGTGATGCCGAAAAATCGTTTGCGGTACACCCAGTGGAAGAGACCGACCGCGGCGTAGATCACCGCAGCCTTCGCGACCTGCGCCGGCGTCACCCACAAGATCGAGCCCACCAGCGTTTCCTCGAGGTGCTCGGCACCGTGCGGCGCCTGGCTCGCGATGAGGAGCGTGCCGCTGCTTGCCACCACCCAGGAAACACCGATCAACGCCTCCTGCGGGATCTCGCGCTCGCGCATGCGGCTCATGGCGAAGACGAGGGCGCCGACCGCGGTGAAAAGGAACGACAGCGCATAACCGCGCGGATCCTCGGCCTCGAGTTGAAGAAGGAACCCGAGGCTGCCCCCCAACGCCGCGAACTGGGCGAGCGCAAGGTCTACAAAAATGATGCCGCGCGAGAGCACGTGCATCCCCAGGTAGCCGAGGATCGTCGCCAACACGAGGCAGGCGAGGAACGGCAAGCCCATGATGGAAAAAATCTCGCTCATCGTGTCTCTCCCAGCGCTTGCGCGAGTTCGCTGACCAAGTGATCGAACAACGCGACCGGTGTTTCAACGCCGGGGATGGCGCCGATGGCCGCGGGCAGCACCAGCAGCTTCGTTCCCGTCCTCTCGGCAAGCCGTTCCAGAGGGTCCGTGTTATCGAAGGTGGCGCCCAAGAGAAGTGGGATGTGGCGCTCCCGCAACAGGCGTTCGATCTCGTCGAGGTGGCGTGGAGATGGCGGAATCCCCGGCTTGTTCTCGACGTAATCCACCGGCACCAGCCCGAGCCAGGCGAGCAGGTACTCCCACTGCTTGTGATGACAGACGAGCTCCCGCCCGCGATACGGCCGCATCTGTTCCTCCCAGCGCGGAATCGCGGCTTCGAGCGCGGTCACGAATGTGGCGTGGTTGCGTTCGTATTCGGCCGCGCTCTCGGGGTCGAGGCGTGCCAGCGCTTCGCGTGCCGTTCCCGCCATGCGCAGCACATTCCGCGGATGCAACGTGAAGTGAGGGTTCCCCTCGGGATGGATGTCACCCTGCGCACGGCTCAATGAGCCCTGCGGCACCTCGAGAATGTCGATGCCCTGACTCATCGCTACGTGCCCAGACGCCCCCCAGACGATTTGGCGGTTGCGCGCACCGTCGAGAAGCAATGGCAGCCAGCCGATCTCGAGCTGCAAGCCGTTGTAGGCGAGCAGATCCGCCTTGCGGAGCGAGACGATGTAGCTCGGCTTGGCCTCGAGATAGTGCGGGTCCATGGACCCGCGCGCGATCGTCGTCAATTCGATGCGCGCGCCGCCTATGGCTTGCAGAACCGCCGCGACATCGCTCGTCGAGGCGACAGCGCGGAGCTTGGCTCGAGCTTGCGTCGTGACGAGCATTGCCGCAACGCACAGGATTCCATGGATGACGAATCGTGGCCGCGGATGGCGTGAGAGCGTGCTGCGCACGCTCGCCGAGCTCGCGATCTCTTTGATTCGATGTTGCATCGCTACGCTCCTAATATTTGTGCGCCGGGTGCGAGCCGATGGTGAAGTTGAGCTGCAGTGTCAGCTCGCCGAATGTGACATCGGGCTGCTCGACAATCGCAGCCTGGAGGCGCAGCGCCGAGAACTCGCTCGGAACGAAAGCGACGAGGAAGCTGCCGCGCTGGGTGAGGCCGGCGTCCGAGGGCAGCGTGTAGTCGTAGCGGCCCTGGACCCACCAGCGGCGCGAGCACTGGACGCGCGCATCGCCATAGCCGCCGCGTTGCAGCCGTTCGAACGCCGCATCCTCCGCTTCGCGCAAGGAGTACAGGTACTCGACGAGCAACTCGAGGGCACGTTCGCGCGGCCGGGATGGCGAACGCCATTTGTAGCGCAGGACTCCGGCAGCGACGTGCGACCAGGATGATGTGTCGCTGGTGCCGAAGCCATTGGCGCCGCCCAAGTAGTCGGCGCCGATGGAGAACGTGGCACCGTCGTGCACATCCCAGAGAGCGTCCGCACCGCCCAGATAGGCGAGATCCCAGTCGCCGCTGGCAGCGAACAGATCCTCGTCGTCACCGTTGTAGACCGCACCGCGCAGCTCCAGGAACCACGGCAGCGCCGGCAGCCAGGCGGCTTCGAGACCGAACTCGCCGAGCGGCTCGCCGAACACTGCGCCGCCGGCGAGGCTGCGCCGGATGAAGGGGAGCTGGTGAGTGTGCAATGTGTTCTCGTGGCCGATGGGGACCAAGAGTTGTCCTGCACGGAGGCCGACGCCATGCGATAGCACATCGCTTGCCACGATCGCTTCCTCGACGCCGAACTCGCCGTCTTCGAAGCTGAAGAGGACATCGGCCTTCGTGTACGGATCGATGGCAGCCGTGAATTGCACTTCGGCTTCTTGCAAGAGCAAACCGGAATCGAAGCCCTCGGTGCCCGACAGCGAATCAGGCAAGTCGGGGAAACCGGCAGCGAGAAACAGTCCATTGACGCTGATCGCCGGGTTGAACTCGCGCGACACTCCCGTGGCGGTCGCGCCGCTGCCTGCGGTCTGAGCCATCGCCACGCTTCCCGCGCAACAGAGGATTGGAACCAACCACGACGACAATCGGATCGGACAGGGCCTTGGAATCGGACCGAACCTCAGGATGGGACCGAACCGCAACCTTCGACGCATGGCGTTCTCCTCTCCATTGTTCCTGGCCCAAAAGGGGCGATCGACTCGGCTCGGCCTGCGGAAATGGAAGGCGCGAGGATCCGGCGTCGCGAATTGGCGACGCGGCTCGAGGAATCGTTTTCAGGCGATGGAGAAAGGAGGTGCGCGGCACGCGCGCGGGGTGTGCGCAGGGCCGTGCTCGCCCGTCGGCACGGGAGCCGCATGCGAACGCACGGTTTCGCAGGGTGCCGTGAGCGGCTGAGCCTGGCGGACGAGCGCTGGGGCGCCTGCATGACCCTGCAAGCAGACCGGACAATCACCGTCGTTGCCGTGGTGCTGTGCTTGGTGTGCGAGCGCAACGGAACTCGCGACTGCCAGCAAAAGGACGACGACGACCCGGTTCAGCGCGCGAACCCAAGCGTGCCTTTGCATACCTTCTCTTTACGCTTGAGCCCTAGGGATGTAAAGGCCGCGCTCATCCGTGCGTGCTCTCGGCGAGGCACGCTGGCTGGGGACATGCCCTCGATCTCCTAACCATGTTCTTGTTATCTAAAAGCTTGAAAAATAACAAGTTATTGCAGACTTGACGTTCAGGGACCAAAAAACGTAACTTCTTATTGAGATTGAGTCTCAGTCGCGGAGACATCAGGGATGCCTTCCATTCGTACCAAAGAGGCAGTCGAGCCGGATCACGGGCCCGAGGAGCGCCTGCGCGAGCATCTGAGGGCGCGCAACCTCCGGATGACCCCGGAACGCCTCATCGTGTTGCAAGGCGCGATGAGCCAGGCTGGTCACTTCGACGCCGAGGAATTGCTGGATTCGTTGCGTCAATCCAACCGTCACGTGAGTCGCGCGACGTTGTATCGCACCTTGGATCACCTCGCGGAAGCAGGCCTCGTCAAGCGCCATCACTTCGGCGAAGGCCATGCCCGCTTCGAGAGCGTCTTCGACCGCGCGCATCACGATCACATGGTGTGTCATCGATGCGGCGCGGTCATCGAGTTCGTGAGCGAAGAGATCGAGACGCTGCAAGACGAGGTTTGCAAGCAGCACGGTTTCCTCGCCCTCGGGCATGTGCATCAGATTTTCGGCATCTGCCGCAACTGCCAGGCGGAGCGCACATGAGCACCGCCATTCAGGATCGCCTTCTCGTCCAGCACCCGCGCGTCGTCCTCGTCGGCAATCCCAACGTCGGCAAGAGCGTGCTATTCGGCGCACTCACCAAACGCTATGTCACGGTCTCCAATTATCCTGGAACGACGGTCACGGTGACGCGCGGCTCGACGACGCTGGACGGGCTCGGCGTCGAAGTGCTCGATACCCCCGGGATCAACAGCCTGGTGCCGACGTCCGAGGACGAGGAAGTCACCCGCGACATCCTGTTGCGCGAGCAACCCGGTGCACTGGTGCAAGTAGCCGACGCCAAGAACCTGCGCCGCGCCCTGATCCTGACCACGCAGATCGCCGAGCTGGGGCTGCCCTTCACCCTCGATCTGAACATGATGGACGAGGCTGGCGACCTCGGAGTGCACGTGGATCGCGCCAAGCTCGAGGGCTTGCTGGGCGTGCGCGTTGTCGCCACGGTGGCCGTGCGCCGGACGGGACTGGACAGCCTGCGCGAAGCGCTCCTCGACCAGAGCCGCGCGACGCTGCGCGTCGAGTACTCGAGTGCCATCGAGCACGCGATCGCGGCGATGGAAGCAATATTGCCCCGCACTCACCTGCAGCCGCGCGGTCTCGCCGTTTCACTGCTCGCCGGCGACACGACGCTCGTTCCTTGGTTGCAGGAACTCGTCGGTGCGGACGTCATCCACGCGCTCGAAGAAATCCGCGCCCGAACGCAAGCACAGCTGCGCGAGCATCTCGGCACCGTGATCCACCGCCACCGCCTGCAAGCCATCGATGCCGTGGTCCGCGGCGTCGAAACACGTCCTCGACACCGCGTCGGCTCGTGGCTCGACACCCTGGGCGGTTGGAGCATGCATCCCGTGTGGGGCGTGCCCGTGTTGCTCGCGGTGCTGTGGGGCATGTATCAATTCGTCGGCGTCCTTGGCGCCGGCACGCTGGTGGATCTGCTCGAAACCAACGTCTTCGGTGAGTTTCTATCGCCCTGGGCGACACGCGGCGCCGACTTCCTGTTTCGTTTCCCGCACGCGCATCTTCTGGACAACGGCGTGCTCTTGCCGGAGTACACCCACACCGCTGTCGGATTCGGGCAGGAAACGTTGCGCTTCTTCCACGATCTCTTCGTCGGTCCGTACGGGCAGATCACGATGGCGCTGTCCTATTCCATCGCGCTCATCCTGCCCATCGTCAGCACGTTCTTCCTGGCGTTCGGGGTTCTGGAGGACTCGGGTTACCTGCCGCGCCTCGCGGTCATGGTGAACCGGCTGTTCCGCTCGATGGGACTGAATGGCAAGGCGGTGCTGCCGATGGTCCTCGGCCTTGGCTGCGACACCATGGCAACACTCACGACACGCATCCTCGAAACGCGCAAGGAACGTATCCTCGTCACCCTGCTGCTGGCGCTGGCCGTGCCGTGCTCGGCGCAGCTGGGTGTGATCCTCGGCATGATGCGCTCGCTCTCGCTCGGTGCGACCCTCGTCTGGGCCGGATGCACGCTTCTCGTTCTCTTCGTCGTCGGTTGGACTGCGGCCAAACTGGTCCCCGGTCGAGCCTCCGACTTCGTGCTCGAGCTGCCGCCGATTCGCTGGCCACAGCTGTCGAATCTCGGTGTGAAGACCATGGCCCGCATCGAGTGGTACCTGCGTGAAGCAGTGCCGCTCTTCTTGTTGGGCACGCTGCTCCTGTTCGTGCTCGCGCGTGTGCACGTTTTGGATGTAGTGGAAAGGCTCTCCGCACCGCTCGTGGTCGGCATCCTCGGGCTGCCCGAGAAGGCCGCCGAGGCTTTCCTCATTGGTTTCTTGAGGCGCGACTACGGTGCGGCGGGCCTCTACGACATGGCGCGCCAGGGTCAGATGGACGGCATCCAGCTCGTGGTGTCGATGGTGACCATCACGCTCTTCGTCCCCTGCATCGCCAACTTCCTCATCATGCTCAAGGAACGCGGCACGCGCACGGCGATGACAATGGTGGCCTTCATCGTGCCCTTCGCGTTCGTGGTCGGAGGGGCGCTCAACTTCGGCCTGCGCGCGTTGGGGGTGCGTTTCTGATGCCGGCCTCGCCTGGAACGACGCGTTGCCCGCTGTGCGGCGGCAGCATGCACGACAGCATGGGCGGCTGCGGCTCGTGCCCCATGAACTCCGGCTGCGACATGCTGTGCTGCGACGAATGCGGCTACGAAACGGTGAAGCCGCGCTCCGTGACGCTCGATTTCTTGGCACGGTTGTTCCGGCCGCGACGCGGGGAGCAACGTGCATCCTGAATTCCGCGCCCAGCCCAAGGACGAGGTCCTCGAAGAAATCTGGACTCGCCACGAGGCCGGCGACGAGTCACTCTCGGGGTTGCTGCAGGCATCGGCCGAGGAGGATGCGCCTGCTCTCGTCGAGCAGATGCAGCGCGAGGATTTGCTGCGCGTCGAGGGCGATCGGGTGCACTTGACCGCGAGCGGCGAAGCGCGCGCCCGCTTCATCGTCCGCGGTCACCGCTTGGCGAAACGCCTGCTATTCGATGTCCTCAATTTGCCCGCCGACGAAACCGAGCGCACCGCCTGTTTGATGGAGCACGTGTTGAGCCCAGCGACCGCGAACGCCGTCTGCGCGCTTCTCGGACATCCACCGCGCTGCCCCGAAGGCTTCGAAATCCCGCCCGGAGAGTGCTGCACCGACCGGGCGGCGCGACAGATCCGGCCTTTGGTGTTCCCGTTACCGGAGCTCGAACGCGGCACCAACGGACACATCGTCTTCATGACCCCGAACACGCAGAAACGTTACGAGCGGCTCGGCCTGTTCGGCGTCGTTCCGGGGAGCACGGTGCGCCTGCGACAAACCCAGCCTTCCGTCGTCATCGAAATCGAAGGCACCAGCCTCGCTCTCGATCGTGACGTGGCGCGCGAAATTTACGTTCGTCGCGAATCGTGATCAGGGAAATCCCTACGGGTATTTCACCTCTCGGTGACATGATTTGTGCCGACCGGGAACCTAGGATTGCGGCCTTGCCGCGCAAGGATCGGCTCGGCCCTTTCGATCGGTTCCATGACGTGTCGAGAAACTCCGGAGAACCACGGATCCCGTCGTCCGGAAGATGGCCTCGACATGCCGGACACTTCCGCGTTGTACCCACTGGTTCGTCGGGAATCCCGAACGGCCTTCGCCCACCCCACCCATCGCGCCCCGGCACGAATCTTGGATGTTTATCCAATTCTGGAGACACGTCCTGGGGCCTCCACACAGGACCACCAACGGGGCAGATGTGTCCACGCGCAGCGATCCACTCGAGTCGAAGGCGCCGGCAAGTTCCGAATTCACCCCGCATGGCGCCGCCATACAGCGCGGAACCAGCCAGTGCATGGCGCTGGCTTCTCTGTGTGCTCTCTCGACGCTGGTTCTGTGTATCACCGTACTGACGCTCCCGCACCGTCACACGGGCCCGTGGCCCTGGGCGCACACCGACATTGCTCTCGTCGCCGCCTTGGGGTTTCTCATAGTGGCAACACTCGCGTTACTCTTCAGAAGGCAGAGACAACTCTACCTTGCGTTCGCGCGCAATCAGGTCCTGGCGCAAGAAGTGGCCATCCAGGAACAAGCGCAGGAAACGCTGGTGGCTCGCGCCTCCGATCTGGAGCACGAGGTGGCCCGGCGCACGGAGGCGTTGCAAGAGCAGGCCACGCGAATGCTCAAGCTCTACCAGATGGCGTATGACTTCGTCGGCAACGTGTCACACGAGTTTCGCACACCGCTCACCGTGATCAAGGAGTACGTCGCGGCGCTGGAAGAAACCATCGATGGAGTGGATCTCGATCCCGATGTTCAACGCTTCTTTGCAGTCATTCATGGACGCGTCGATGATCTCAGTTTGATGGTGGACGATCTCATCGACGTGACCCGCCTCGAATCCGACATTCTGCGTGTCTCCCGCCGTCCTTGCCACGTGGAAGACATCGTTGCCAGTGCCCAGGAGATGGTCCTCGCCAAAGCGCGCAAGAGCCAGATCACGTTGGAGTTCATGGCCGATCCGGAGCTTCCCGATGTCTACTGCGACCCTGAGAAGATCGGCCGTGTGATCGTCAACCTCGTGACCAACGCGGTCAAGTTCTCGCCGCCCGAGAGTGTGATCCGGGTCTGGGCATTGCACGACCAAGGAGATGGGCTAGTGCGGATCGGGGTCACCGATCACGGCCCCGGAATTCCGCGCCAGAGCCGAGCCGTGATCTTCGAGCGCTTCAAGCAAGTCACCCAAGAAGGCGCCAGCACCAAAGGCTTCGGGCTCGGCCTCCATATCGCCAAAGAACTCGTCGGACTCAACTTCGGCGACATCAACGTGCACAGCAGCATCGGCATCGGCAGTGTGTTCTCTTTCACGGTGCCGACTTGGAACCCACCGTCGTTTCTGCAGCACTACCTGCGGCACATTGGTTACTTCCGTCAGGCGTGTGCTCTCGTGTCGCTGGTGCGGATCGAAGCCACTGGCGGTGGCAACCGTGAAGCCGGGGACGATCTCGGCAGCTTCCTCGAGGAACGCTTGCGCCGCACCGATCTGGCCTTCCGCACCGGACCAGCTGAGTGGCTGGTCGTGGTCCCGACTGGCCAGCCGCAAGGCTTGCCCGATTTGCTGCAACGGCTGCGAAATGAACACGAGCAGATGAACCGCGTGCGTCTCCTCAATCCGCTGGTGCCCATCCGCTTCGCGCCGCTCGGCACGTGGGCCGCCGCCGACGCGTCCCCGGAGCTCGAAACCGCGTTTCTCGCGGCTCTCGCGCACTATTCCCCGCCGTCGCCTTTGGCGGGCGCGACGCCGGTCGACTCGGGTTGCATCGATACCTGCAGGTAATGATCCGGGCGCAAATACTTCTTCGCGGCGCGGCGGACGAGCTCGACGTCGAGGGAGCCGTACAGTTTTTCGTAGTCGAGGATCTCGTCGAGATCGAGCGTGTAGGTGTCGCGGAATTCGATCTCGCCCAGCCAGTAGCGGTTCTCGCGCAGACTGACCTCGTAATTTTTGCGTTGGATCTCGGCCACTTTGGTCACATCGTCGGCGTCGGGGCCTTTGTCCCGGAAGCCGGCGATCACCTCGAGCGCCTGTTTGGTGAGCTCTTCGAGTCGGTCGGGATCGCACTGGAAACCGATCTGGACGCGATACTCCGGCTTGGGATCGCGCTGGCTGCCACCGCCGACCTGCACGCCGTAGACGCCGCCAAGATCTTCGCGCAGGACCTCGCGCAGGCGGATCTGCAGCGTCTCGACCAAGGAGTTGAGGACGTAGCGTTCCTCGCGTTTCCAGTCGAATGCGCCCATGAAAACGATGGCCGTGCGTGCCTTCGGGTCGACGCCGCGCCGGAACTGGCGCTGCACCACGCCCGTGGGGCGTTCGAGGCCAATGTCGCGCCAGTTTTCTTTCCGCTTCAAGCTCGGCAATCCGCCAATGTAGCTGCACACCAGCGGTTCGAGAACGGCCGGATCAACGTTGCCGACGAATGCAAAGGTGAAATCGCTGGCGTCGGCGAAGCGGTCCTTGTAGAAGGCGAACGCCGGGTCGAGCTCGACCTGCGCCAGTGTTGCCACGGTCAATGGGTACGATCTCTTGTGATATTTGCTGGCCACCAGGCGCAGCGTGTCGCCGAACGCGTTGCTGGGATCGGCGGCGCGATTTTCCAGCACGCCACGGAAGCGTGCGATCTGACCCTGGAAGGCGTCGGCGTCCCGGCGTGGATGGATGAAGTTGAGGTAAACGAGCTGCAGCAGCGTTTCCAGATCTTGGGGTCGGGTCTGGCCGGACAGGCCTTCGCTGAGCGGCGCCACGAACGGCCGCACCCCCACCTGCTTGCCGGACAGTTTCTTCTCCAGGTCGGGAAGGCTGAAGTCGCCGAGACCGCAGCTCGAAATGAACCCAGCGGCCTGACTCGCCGAGAGATAATTCGCATCGCTGGCCAGTGACGTCCCGCCCGGGCTCCAGGCGCGCATGAGGATCTCGTCGTCCTTGAAATCGGTGCGCTTGACGTACACACGCGCGCCGTTCGCCAAGGTCCAGAGCTCGAGTCCGAGCCGATCGAAGCGCTGGCGCGCCGTGATGCGCACCGCAGGCGGTGTCGCGTCCACCAGCGGTGCCGCGCTCGTGGTGTCCACGTAAGGCTCGATGTCGCGGGCGGCAATCGCGGCGAAGATCTGGCGCAGTGCGGCCTCGTCCGGCACGCCAACGCCTTCTTTCTCCGGCGCGCTCACGCGCACGACGCGGTTGTCTTCGACCGCGAGATTGCGTGCGACGGCATTCACTTCGTCGAGCTCGATTCCTGGCAGGAGCGCCCCCAACATCTCGAACTCGTAGACGATGCCCGGCGCGGGAACATGCTCGAGGAAGTGATCGACGTATTCCGACGCGTGCGCGGCGGAATCGGTCTTTTCGCGTTCGTTGTAAGCGCTTTCCATTGCGCTCAGCAGGCGCTCTTTGGCGCGCTCCAACTCGCCCGCGGTGACCCCATGGCGCTGCACACGAGCGGCCTCGATCAGAACGGCGTCCAGGCCGCGCTCGATGCCGTTGTTCGCCGACGTCATACTCAGCGACCAGGTCTCCAGCGGTCGCACGAACGCACCTCGTCCGGCTCGGGCGCGGACGTAAGGCGGGTCCGCCTTCTGCGCCAACTCGAACAGCCGCGTGTTGAACGCGCTGCTGAACAGGTTCTCGACGATCGAGCGCCGATAGGCTTCCACCGTGCCGCGTTCACCGCGAGCGGATTTGATCGCCACGGATAGGTTGCTCGAGGTCGCCTCGACATCGGTGGCGATGCTGAACAGGGTGCCGGGGTGTTCGGGAACCGGGTAGAGCGGGCGATCCACTGCCTCCGACGCTGCGGGGAGCGCTTTGAAGTGCTGGCGCAGTAGCGCTTCGATGCGCGCTGGGTCGAAGTCGCCGACGGCGACGACAGCCATCAATTCGGGCCGATACCAATCTTGGACGAAACGGACCGCGGCCTCTGGCGCGAAGGCTTCGAGCACTTCCTTCTTGCCGATGGGAAGACGTTCGGCGTAGCGCGAACCGTGCAGGAGCACGGGCAGGTGCTTGTCGTTCAGGCGCTGGCTCGCACCGCGGCCGAGCCGCCACTCTTCGACGACAACCCCGCGCTCTTTGTCGACCTCCGCCGGGTCGAACGTCGACCCGCGCGCCCAATCGGCAAGGACGAGGAACGCCTTGTCGACGACGGAATCGACGTCCGTGGGCACCGTGAGCGTGTAGACCGTCTCGTCGAAGCTGGTGAAGGCATTGATGTCGGCGCCGAAACCCATGCCGATGCTCTGCAGGTAGTCGACGAGCTCCTGCGCGGCGAAGTGCTGGGTGCCGTTGAACGCCATGTGCTCGACGAAGTGCGCCAGGCCTCTCTGATCTTCGGCCTCGAGGATGGAACCTGCGTTCACCACCAGACGTAGTTCGGCGCGATTCTTGGGTTCCCGGTTGACGCGGATGTAATAGTCGATGCCGTTCGCGAGCTCGCCATGCTGCACCTTCGGATCGAGAGGCAAGGCCGCGGCCAAGTCGCGGGCGGCGGGGGCTGCGGGCGCCGCAGCCTGGCTCGCCGCGAGGCGAGGCAAGGCGAGCAGAGACACCAACAGCACTCCAGCAACACTAGATCGAATGTTCATGTCGGCTCCTCAAATGCGAACGACGCTGCGCGCTGGGATCCAACCGTGCAGTTTCGTGCCCAGCGAGACGCGCAGCCAATCGGGACGGGATTCTTCGACGAGGACTTCGCTGCCCTCGTGCAACCAGAACTCCACGGTGTAATCGTTCCCGGGACCACTCATGACGGCGATCTTGTCGGCATCGATCACCGCGCGCTCGATGCCACGCTCGTCGTGGATCTTGTAACCCAGGGTCGATCCCGTGAACAGCAGCATCGCCACCAGGAGGACCAGTGCCAGGCGCACTCCGAGTCGGCGATCGCGGCGGAGAAGACGATACGCCATCACGCCCGACGCGAACACGTAGAGGATCGCCACGAGCACGATCCATTCGTTGATGCTCATCCGCGAGTACAGTGTTCGCAGCGCCGAGAACGGGAACGGTACCGGCGGCTGTGCGGCGCGATCCTCGCGGCGGGCGAGGACATAATCCAGGTTGGCGCGCAACAATGTGTCGCGGGGGATGAGGCGCTCGGCACGCCGGTAGTATGCGATCGCCCGGCCAAGCGCATCGTTCTTGTAGTGCGCATTGCCGAGATCGTAGTAGAGCGGACCGTTGCGCACGCCCTGCGCCTCGGCCTGCTCGTAGGCAGCGATGGCATCGGCATAGCGCCCTGACTCGTAGGCGGCATGCCCGCGCTGCAACAGCTCCTGCGCCGGCACGTACTCCGCCGGCGACTGCTGCACGTGCAAGGACGGTTTTGCAGCTTCTTCGCCAGAGCTTTGCGCGCGCACACCTGGTGCGGCGAGCGCCGCACAGACCAGGATGACGGAGGTGAAGCGCGAGCGTCCTGCCTTCCGACTCCAGCCTTCTTCCATCGCCATCACCAAGGACTCCACCTCTTGCAAGGTGGAACGCATGCGCTCGGGCGTGAAGCTTCCCGGCGCGAAGCGCGCGGCATCACAGTGCTCGAGCAATTGCACCAGGCGTTCCCGCGTGTCCTCGTTGGCGCCGGCGGCGTCGAGCTGCTGTCGCAGCGCTGCGTGGGTCAAGCCGGCGACCGGCGCATTCAGCTTGTCGCCTACGTACTGCAGGACCGCTCTTTGGGCTTCGGCGTAAAACTCCTGATGCTTGCCCTCGGCCAACAGACGCTCGGCCTGTGCCAGGCGCTTGCGCGCCACCGCGCGCGCCCGGGACGAGCGCGCCAGCGCCACGTCGGCAGCAAAGCGCTGTCGTCGGCGCTGCAACAAGGCCACGGCGCCGACGGCGAGCAGTGGCATGGGAGCCAGCAACATGAAAATACCGCGCGCATAGAGCGGCATCCACGCGTCGGAGACCGGCACGTCGGTCCGAATGTGGGAGATGTCGGTGCTCAGCACCTCGATGTCCTGTTGGAGCGGGGTCTGCCCGGCCATCTGCGGCGTACCGCCCGCGACAGGTGTGGCGTTCACGCGCTGCGCTTCGGTTTGCAACGTCTTGTAGCTGTCGGAACGGGTGTCGAAGTACGACAGCCGCACGGGCGGGATCGCGAACTCCCCTGGTCCGCGTGGAACGAGCACGACTTCATACGTACGCGTGCCGGTGACGCGATCGAGGTTACGCACGTCCGACTTCGAATTGGCATCGTAGGTCTTGAAGGCCGGCAACTCGGGCAGGCGCGGCTTCGAGAACGTGCGCACGTTGCCGCTGCCGCTCACGGTGACCGTCATGGTCACCGGCTCGCCTTCGGGAATTTCATGGCGATCGAGCCGTGATGCGAGCTCCAGATCCTCGCCGACGGCGCCATCGAAATCCGCCGGACGGCCGGCGGCTGGCAAGGGCAAAACCTCCACCGTCGTGGGCCGGCTGCGGAGCACACGCTCGACGCCGCGGTCGAAGAAAGAGAAACTGCGCTCCGCGATCTCGACCAAACGCAGCACCGAGGGTTCGATGTCGAGCGTGCCGGACGTCGTCGGGAAGATGGCCGTGCTCACCTCGACGACCAGATAGCGCCGGCCGTTGACGATCTTGTGATACTGCTTTTCGCCTTCCTGAAGTTTCTCGACCCAGAAACCCTCGAATTTTGGCGGCGTGTAGTTGAGATTCGACACGCGCACGGCATAGTAAAGATAGAACGTGTAGAGCACTTGTTCGTTGACGTAGGCTTTTTCTTTGTCGACACGCGCGACGACGAAGAGATCCTTGGCCTCGCCGGCCGCGTCCCCTGTCGCAGGCGCCTGCGCCTGCCCGCTCACCTGCACGCGAATGGGCTCGGTGCGGTGCTCTTGACCCTTGAGGAAAACGACGAAGGCGGGAACGACGAGATCGCCTTCGTGCTGCGGAAACAGAACGAAGGTGAATGTATAGGACGCGCTCATCTGGCCGTTGACGATGGAATAGCTTTGCGATTCGCCGCTCGAAGCCACGCGGAAGTCCAAAAGCTCCGGCGCACGCAGCTCCGGTCGGCCCTGGAACGGGCCGCGAACCATGATGTCGAGACGGATCGCGTCATCGAGCGTGGCGGCGGTGCGATCCGCGGATGCTTCCACATGGACGTTCTGGGCGAGGGCAGCCGGCGCCAGGATACCGAGCGCGATGACGGCAACCATGGCGGTGTGCCCCAGGCACTGCACGCGCTGAGTTGGCACGGATCGCGACGTCGCCATCGGGCTCTGGCCGAAACTCGAGAACTGCAACGCGCTCACCAATCCTTCTCCGTGCGACGCGCGCGCATCTGCGCCTTGATCGCCTTCTGCTTCTGCAGCTCCTGCTCCTGATCGCGTAGCGCTTCGAGGATGCGCAACGCCTCTTCCGGTCGCAGCTCGCCCTCGGCTGCGGCGAGTGAATCGCCTGCACTCTGGGCCTGCTGCTCTTGGGGTGTCTGGCTCGGATCCTGCTGCTCGCCCGACTGCTCTTGCCCGGGCTGCTGCTCTTGCTGCTGTTGCTTGTCTCCTTGCTGCTCTTGCTGCTGCTGATCTTTCTCCTGATCTCCTTGGTTCTGCGGATCGGGTTTTTGCTCCTGTTGTTGTTCCTGTTGCTTCTGCAGCTGCAACGCCTTTTCGAGGTTGATCTTGGTGTCGCGATCGCCGGGGTTGGCGCCGAGAGCGCGCCGGTAGGCTGCGATCGCCTCCGGCAGCTTGCCCATCCGATAGAACGTATTGCCGAGATTGTGCAGGCTCTGATGACGCAGCCCTGGATCTTCGCTCTGCGCCGCGCGCCCGAGCGCGGTGGCCGCTTCGTCCAGGCGTTGCCCCTGATGCAGGGCGTTGCCGAGATTGTACGAGATCCCTCCCGATTCCGGCGCCTGCGTCAATGCTTCGGTGTATTTCTCCACCGCCTCGTCATAGCGCTGCTCACTGTATGCCTTCGTCCCGTCACGGTTGCGCGTCGCTGCCTGGCGCGGCACGGCTGCCGTCAGCATCATGGCGCAGAGCAGCCCCGCGACGCCGAGATCCGGGTTGCGCCGGCGGCGGCGTGCCGGCAGCGCGAGCTCGACCGCGAGCAGCAGAATCGCGACGCCGAGCGGCCATTGGAATCGTTCTTCATAGCTCGTCCCGACGCGTCCCTCGAGCTCCTTCTTCTCCATACGCTGCAGATCCTCGGCTACCGCCGTGAGCTCCAACCCTTGCGGCGTGCCGCGGAAGTACTTGCCGTGCGTCGCGCTCGCCACCTCCAACAACGTCGTTTCGTCGAGGCGCGTGTTGACGACGTGGCCGCTCTTGTCCTTGCGGTAGCCGCCGACCCCACCCCCATCGTCCCGTTCCGGGATCGGTTGGCCAGCAACCGAGCCGATGCCGATGGTATAGATGACGAGACCCTCTTTCTCGGCTTCCTTGGCCTCGGCCAGCACCTGTCCTTCGTGCGACTCGCCATCGGTGACCAGCACCAGCGCCTTGTGCTTGTCTTGACCGGCGACGAAAGCCGTGCGCGCCTTGGCGATGGCGTCCGCGATGTTGGTCCCTGGCGTCGACACGCTGGTGATGCCGAGCGTTTCGACCAGCAGCAGCACCGTGCCGTGATCGAGGGTGAGCGGGCACACGATGTACGCTTCCCCGGCGAATGCAATGAGCCCGATGCGGTCCCCTTGCATACGGTTCACGAGATCGGTGATCTCGCGCTTGGCATGCTCCAGCCGGTTCGGGCGCAGATCTTCGGCCAGCATGCTCGCCGACACGTCGACGGCAATCATGAGATCGATGCCGCGGCGTTTCATCATCACCATCTCGCCCCCCCACTGCGGTCGCGCCAGCGCCAGCGCCACCAGAGCCCACGCCGCCAGCACGAGCCCAATCTTGAACCATTCGCGCTGCGAATCGTACCCGGGTGCGAGGCGCGCGAACAATTGGCCGGCCCAGTGCAGGCGCGCCCGCCGCCGCATCCGCCAACCCACGGCGAGCAGAACCGCGGCCACCGGCAGCACCAACAACAACCACAGATTGGCCGGAGCACCGAACTGCACCGACGTGTTCACGGCAACCTCCGCAGGAATCCGTGGGTCAGGAAGCCCTCGAGCAGCAGCATCCAGAAGGCCGGAAGCACCAACGCTTGCGCCAGCTCGGAGTATTCGACATAGACCTTGGTTTCAATGCGCGTCTTTTCCATCTCCCCGATCTCGGCGTAGATCTCCGTCAGCTTTTCCGGACTGGTGGCGCGGAAATGGCGCCCATCGCCGAGCGCGGCGATCTTCTTCAGTGTTTCCTCGTCGATGGGGCTAAATTGGCGCACGTACTGGCGGCCGAAGAACGTTTCCACCGGGAACCGTGCGTTCTCCTCGCGTCCGGCAGCGATGGTGTGGATCTTGACCCCCATGGCGCGGGCGACCTTGGCGGCCGTGATCGGATCGATCGTCCCCGCATTATTGGCGCCATCGGTGAGCAGCACAATGACCCGGCTCTTGGCCTCGCTGTCGCGCAACCGATTCACCGCCGTCACCAGTGCGGTGCCAATGGCGGTCCCATCCTCGATCTGCCCGGTCTGCACCTCGTCGAGGAAGCGCAACAGAACCGTGTAATCGAGCGTGGGCGGGCATTGTGTCAGCGCCTGTCCCGCGAACACGACGAGACCGATGCGATCTGCCGTGCGACCCTCGACGAACTCACGCGCCGCTTCTTTTGCTACCTCGAGACGCGAGACATCCTGCCGCGTGGCGCCGCGGCGATCCGAGGTCATATCCACTGCCAGCATGCTGCCGGAGATGTCGAGGGCGAGGACGATGTCGATGCCCTCGCTGTCGATGCTGGTGCTGCTGGAGCCGGATTGCGGCCGCGCCAGTGCCAGCAGCAGAAGACCCAGCGCGACCAGACGCAGCAGCAGCGGCAGCGGTTGCAAGCGTTGGCGCAAACTCGGTCTGGTGTCCTGCAAGAAGCGCAAGCTGGAAAACTGCAGCACGGTGCGCCGCGGCCGCACCCAGCGCAGATACGCTGCCAAGAGCAACGGCAGGGCCAGCAGCGCCACCAGGATCCATGGATTCCCGAAACGCATCATGGCATGACCGCCTCGACTGCCTCGGTTTCACGCAGCGCCGACAACGATGCGCGCGCCGTCTCGCTCACGAAACGCCGCACGCGATCGAGAGACGCGTCGCATTCCAAAATCGTCGGCTGCATCTTGGCGAACTTGACCAGGTCGGCCTCCTCGCACAACGCGACGAGAGTTTGCATCATTTCCGGCTTGTAACCGCGCGCGTGCAGCTCACGCCGAATCTCGCCGGTGGTTTCCTCGCGCGCGGCGAATCCGAATTGCGGCGCGCCTTCCAGATACTGGCGCAAGATCTCGGACAGGCGCACGTAATGTTCTTTGATTTGGCCCGCGGCGGCGAGCTGTTGCGCCTCCAGCTTGCGCAGTGCGGCCAACGCCGCCTCGTGTGGCGCAACCACCGGCGCCGCGGGCGCGACCACCACTTGCCGGCGCCGGCGCCGGCGATGCCACAGGAAAACCACAACAGCCAGGACGAGCGCCGCGAGCGCTAACCAGATCCACAGCGGCAGCGGCACCGGGACCTCCTGCTGGCCCTTGAGCGGGCGAATGTCGGCGGCGGCGAGGGAGTCGTCGAGAACGGATGTCACGTGCAGTCGAATCGAATCCGTGTGCACGATCACGTTTTGCGTATCGGCCTGGACCTGCACCGGCCACGGCGGCAGCACGATGTCGCCGACGTCATATACGGCGAGCGTGTAGCGCGCCATCCACGTGCCGGCTTCCGCCGGTAGGGTCTCGAGGTTCACGACCTCGACCTGTGCCGGCGTTTTCGGGCGCGGAAAGGACACCGACGCACCGGCCGGCGCCTCCACGCGCACTTCCACCGTGACCGGATCGCCGATGGTGAGCGAGTCCGGGCTGGTGTGCACGCTGACTGTCGTGGCGCGTGCCGCGCCCGCGAGGAGTACCAGCACCCCGAGCGCCTTGCCGCAACACCGCATCGCCCGCACCATGCCATCCACCATCCTCAGTAACGCCGCGCGCGCTTGCGGAAATATGCCATCAGCGGCAGGACGTACGGTGTGTCGGTGCGCAAGTCGATGCAATCCAGGGCGTGGCGACGGAAGACGCGCTCGCGCCACACGTGCACCATGCGCGCGCGGCGCTCGAAGCGTGCCCGCACCTCGGCGCTGCCGGTGTCCACCAGCAAGCGCTGACCAGTCTCGGCGTCCTCCAGCTCCACCAGGTCCACGTCCGGCAACCGTTCCTCGCGTGCGTCAGTGATCGTGATCGGGACGACGTCGTGGCGGCGCGACACGACGGAGAGCGGGGTCTCGAACCCGGGATCGAGGAAATCGGAGACCAAGAACACCACGGCCTTGCGCTTGAGCACCTGTGCCAAGAACTCGAGTGCGGCTCCGACGTCGGTGCCGCGACCTTCGGGCTCGTAGTAGAGCAGCTCGCGGACGACGCGCAGCGCGTGCTGCCGGCCTTTTTGCGGCGGCACGAACAATTCCACTTCATCCGTGAACAAGACGCAGCCGACCTTGTCGTTGTTGCGCACCGCCGAGAAGGCGAGGATGGAGCATACTTCCGTCGCCAAATCGCGCTTGAGCTGCACGCCGGAACCGAAGACCCCCGACGCCGACAGATCCACTGCCAGCATGACGGTCAACTCGCGTTCCTCGGCGAACTTCTTGATGTACGGCACACCGAAGCGCGCCGTGACATTCCAATCGATGGAGCGAATGTCATCGCCGGGGGCGTATTCACGCACTTCCGCGAACTCCATGCCGCGGCCCTTGAACACGCTGTGGTACTCGCCGGAGAAAATGTCGTTCACGAGGTGTTTCATCTGGATCTCGAGGCGGCGGACTTTCTGCAACACCTCGGCCGGAATCGTGCCGCGGCTGGCGGGACGTTTGCCCAGGATGCGACGGGCGCGGCGGCGCGTGCGGGCGCTCCTCGTTCCGGAATGATCTCCGGCTCCTGATTGTGTTGCGGATGGCTGCAACGGATTGAGATCCGTGCCGCCGCTTTCTGCCTCGCGTTTCATGGCACTTCGATCACGTCGAAGAGACGCTGCAGCACCTCCTCGGAGGTCACGTTCTCGGCCTCCGCCTCGTAGGTCGTGATCACGCGGTGCCGCAGCACGTCCATGCCGATCGCCTTCACGTCCTCCGGCGTCACGTAGCCGCGGCCGCGCATGAAAGCGTGGGCTCGGGCCGCGAGCGCCAAATGGATGCTGGCGCGCGGAGAGGCGCCGTAGGCGATCAGGTGTTTGATATCCAGCTTGTACTTCTCCGGCTCGCGGGTGGCGAACACGATGTCGAGAATGTAGTCCTTCACCTTCTCGTCCATGTACACGCGCGTCACCACTTGCTGGGCGCGGGTGATGCGCTCCGGCGTGATCACCGCATTCACCGACGGCAGCGAATCGCCGGACATGCGGTCCATGATCTGCCGCTCCTCCTGCCTCCCCGGATAGCCGACGCGCAGCTTTAACATGAAACGGTCCACCTGCGCTTCCGGCAACGGGTAGGTCCCTTCCTGCTCGATGGGGTTCTGCGTCGCCAGCACCAGGAACGGCGGGTCGAGCACGTAGGTCTGGTCGCCGATGGTCACCTGGCGCTCTTGCATGGCTTCGAGCAACGCGCTCTGCACCTTGGCCGGAGCGCGGTTGATTTCGTCGGCCAGAATGAGATTGGCGAAGATGGGGCCGCGCTTGACGGTGAACTCACCCTCGCGCTGGTTGTAGATGAGGGTGCCGATGAGATCGGCGGGCAATAGATCGGGCGTGAACTGGATGCGCTGGAACTTGCCGCGGATCACTTGCGCCAGCGTCTTCACCGTCAGCGTCTTGGCCAGACCCGGAACGCCTTCCAAGAGCACATGACCGTTGGCCAGCAAGCCGATGACGAGCCGCTCCACCATGTAGCGCTGGCCGACGATGACCTTGCCGATCTCGTGTGTGAGGTCGTCGACGAACGCCGATTCTTCCTTGATTCTCTCGTTCAGGGCTGCGATCTGCGAGTCCATGCACCACCTCCTGGCGACGCGATGTCGCGACACTTCGAGCGCGCGAGCTGCACGCGAACCCGGGCGCGCGCGCCGGAGTCCGGAGCTTTCAGAGGTACACGCCCCGCGACGGGGGCGTTCCCGCCCGGTCGGGCGGACCGGACCAGAGTAGTGGCCGGCCGCGACACCTGCAACGTCGTCTTCGGGGAACCGCCGTGGCGGCAGTCGCGGCTGCCGCGCGTCCGCGCGATGCGCCGCCGCCGCAAGGGCCGGTCCCGACCGTGCCGACCCGCCTTCATCCCCTGGACAAGACCGGCCCGGATGCCGGATCTTGTTCTCCGGCTACCCAGACACCGCAGCGCGAGGACCCGGATGCCGATCTCCCGCAAGGTCAAACAGCAGATCTCCGAGGCGTCTTGGATCCGGCGTATGTTCGAGGAAGGCCGCGTGCTCAAGGCCCGGGTGGGTGCCGCCAACGTCTTCGACTTCTCCCTCGGCAACCCCATTCTCGAGCCTCCAGACGAGTTTTTCGAGGCGCTGGAGGATGTGGTCGCCGACCGCCACCCGGGCATGCACCAGTACATGGAGAACGTCGGTTACCGCGAAGTACGCCTCGCCGTGGCCGATCGCCATGGTCTGGAGAGCGGGCTCGAGTACACGCCCGACCACATCGTCATGACCGTCGGTGCGGCCGGCGCGATGAACGTCACGCTCAAGACCGTTCTCGACCCAGGTGACGAGGTGGTGCTGCTCGCACCGTATTTCGCCGAGTACCGCTTCTATGTCGACAATCATGGTGGCGTGGCGCGCATCGTGCCGACGGCGAGCGACTTCGACCTCGATCTCGCCGCCATCGAAGCCGCCATCGGCCCGAAGACCCGCGCGATTGTTGTCAACAACCCCAATAATCCAACGGGTCGCGTCTACGGCCACGGCTCCATCGAGGGTTTGGCGCGGCTCTTGGAGCGCAAGCAGAAACAGCTCGGCGGCACGATCTACATCATCACCGACGAGCCTTATCGCGCCGTGGTCTACGACGACGTCGACGTGCCGATCGTGGCCACCTATTACGACAACACGATCTTGTGCACGTCGCATTCCAAGGACTTGGGGTTGGCGGGCGAACGGATCGGCCACATTGCCGTGTCGCCGACCGCCGCTGACGTCGCCGATCTCGTCGATGGCATGGCCTTCGCGAACCGCACGCTGGGATTCGTCAACGCCCCTGCTCTCATGCAGCGCGTGGTGATGAGCATCCTGGGCGCGACTGTCGACGTGGAGTTCTATCGACAGAACCGCGATGTCTTGTATCAGGAGCTCACGCAATGCGGCTTCGAGATGATCAAACCCGAGGGCGCGTTCTATCTCTTCCCGAAGTCACCCCTCGACAACGACATCGACCTGGTGCGACACCTGCAGAAACACCACATCCTCACCGTTCCGGGCACAGGCTTCGGCACCCCGGGCTACTTCCGCATCTCCTACGCCGTCGATCACGGTGTCATCGAGCGCTCGCTGCCAGTGTGGAGAGCCGCAGCCGCCGAGCTCGGCCTCGAGCCACGCCAGGTCCCGGTGCGCTGACGCAGTTCGTGGTCTTTCCGCGGCTGACCACCGTCCTTCCACTGGATCGCACGCACGAGCGCCGAGTAGCCTGGCCCCGTGGAACTGGGTTCGGACCTCGACGGGCTGGACGACGACGCCGTCGTCGCAGCCATCGGCCGCGGCGATCGCGATGCGTTGCGCGTCTTGCTCGAGCGCTGGGGTCCGCGCGTGCGCGCGTTCCTGCAACGCACGCTCGGTTCGACGCGTGACGCTGAAGATCTCACCCAGGAAACCTTCGTGCGCGTCTATCGCGCGGCCGATCGTTACCGGCCCTCGGGGCGTTTCCCCGCCTGGCTCTTCCGCATCGCCGGCAATCTGGCGCGTCAGGAACTGCGGCGCCGGAAACTGATCTCGCTCGTCCTCGGCGAACCCGCCACGCGACCCGAGGAGATCTTCGCCTCGCTCCCCGCGAGCAGCGCGTTCGATCCGGAGAGTCCGTTGCGCGACGAGGAGATTCGCCGGGCCCTTGCCGCAGCGCTCGCGCGCTTGCCTGCCCGGCAGCGAATGGCGGTGCTCCTGCGTTTCTACGAGGAGATGCCCGTGGCCGACATCGCTTCTGCGCTCGGGATCCGCACCCGAGCCGCGGAATCCTTGCTCGCACGCGCGACGCGGACGCTGCGCACGTTGCTCGCCAGCCAGGATCTGGAACGTTGAACGGCACTACCACCGGCGCGAGCGACGGAAAACTCAGTCTCATGGATTGTGTGATGCAGCGACGGGAGAGAACGTGAGCGACACCTGCCCCGAACTCGAGCGCCTGGCGAAGATCGCCGACGGCCGTCTGGAAGATGCAGGCGCCGCCCATCACGTCTTGGGCTGCGACCGTTGCACGTTGACGGTCAATGAGTTGCAACGCATCACGGGGCTTTTGACCGCTCTGGGTCGCGTCGAGGCCCGTCATCCAGCCGACGCGGTCCGGCTCTGGACCGCGGTCGAATCCAAGTTGGACTCCCCGAGTTGGCGGCCCCGAGTCCCCCTGGCGCTGGCCGACTGGTCGCGTGTGGTGAGCGTTTTCACCCAGCCAAGAGTTGCAGCCGCCTGGGCCACGTGCATCGCTGGAATCTGCTTGGGCATTTGGCTGCCGCGCGTCGATGGCAACGGCAGCAGCGCCTTTTCCTACGCCGAATCGAGCCTGGTAGATGAAACAGCCGCGGGCCTTGCCGACCTGTACGCAGAAAGTTTCGCCGCTGGCTTCGATGCCGGCGCAGAGGATACGCGCGAGCGCAGTGATGCGTTCGGGGACGATCCCCCATCACGCGAAGGCGACTCGACCGATGCGCACGACTAAACCCGAACCGAGACGCGCAGGGAGAACGGTGTGAGACCACGCTTCGAAAGACTCCTGCTCATCTTCTCACTCGCGCTCAACACGACTCTCGTGTCGCTGGCTGTGGTCGGCGCGCGTGAAGCGCCGAGCGGCAATCGCAACACGGAGCCCCCCGCAGGCTTCTCTCCCCGATGGCACGGACAGCGGGCCGCGCGTTTGGGCAGAGCTCTCCGTCTCGATCCGAGCCAGAGAGCCTCGATGCAAAATCGCCTGGGCATCGCCAGGCCCGAGTTGCAGGCGGCGCGCCGGCAGCTTGCCCGCGCCCGCAGCGACTTTCGCGACACATTGCGCCAAGGCGACGTGGCCACCGCCCGCGCGGCGCGCGCCCAGGTATCTCGGGCGCAAGCTCGCCTCGACAGCCTGAGCGCCGAAGCGATGCTGGCAGAACTCGCCGTCTTGAGACCGGACCAACGCGAGCGCTACGTACGCTGGACTTTCGAACAAACTCGATTCCGTTCACGCGAGGACCGCAGACCGTCCGACACGGAATGAACCTGCGGGCGAACAAGGCTATGATCTCGTTGCACATGAAAGGATTCACCATGAAACCAACACACGTTTCCCCACCGCCTGCGCACCCGAATCTACACCGAATTCTCTTGGGCCTCGCGCTCCTCTGCGCGCTGCTGATCGCGCTCGCGATCGGCTTCGTCGACACCGCCGGGGCCCAACCGCGCCCGATGGGGCGCGGGCATGGCCGGGGCGCCCATGGGTTGGGCATGCTCCCGAACTTTGGGCTCGGCATCCTGGATGCCGCCGAGAAACTCGATCTCAAGGCCGACCAAGTGACGCGCCTCAAGGCGATTCGGAAGAGTGCGCCAGGGCAGCTCATGCCGAAGGCACAAACGCTGATGGAAGCCCGGATCGATCTGCAGGATCTCATGGCGCAGGAGAATGCGCCGGCCGATGCCTTGCGCCAAGCGCACGAGCAAATGCTGGAGGCACGCTCCGCCTTGCAAGCGGCGACGTTCGATCTGCGCATGCAGATCCGCGACGTACTGACGCCAAAGCAACGCGGTGAGCTGAAGGACATGCTGCGCGACCGCGTCCGGGAGCGCCGCATGCGCCAGAGAGTTCCCGGCCGGATGGGTCAGGCACATCCGGGCGTCTGGGGTCTGGATGGGGACGTGTCGTTCGAAGAAGACGAATCGCTCTGACGCGGCGGGCCGCTGCACCGAGACACCTGGGGCCGTCGACACGAATGCGCGCGTCGAATCCGCGGCTCGATTGACCGCCTACCACTTGCCTCGGAGCAGTTCCTTCGAACCGAGCCCCAGGCGTTTGACGCACATCCCGGCGCGGGCGACGGAAACATCGAGGCGTTTGACGCGGCTCGCTTCGAGGTAATAGACCGACCCGGACATCGGCGAGGGTGCCTGCGGCACGAACACCGTGAGCAAGCCGTTGTCGTGCTCCTCGAGAACGTAGGCGAGCTGCCACGCATCCTCGATACGCGCGAGCGCCACGGTCACGTCGCGCGACTCGTCGACCGAGATCAGGCTTTGGGTCATGCTCTTCACCATTTGATAACCTGGGAAGTTGCCAAGAATGACATCCTCCAGCCACTTCGTGCTGCGCTTGCCGGTGCGCGTGCGCGCGACGAGGCCGGCGACGAGACACAAAATCACGAGCAGCAGAATCGCCACCAGGGTCGCAACGAAAGGATGATGCACGTTCCCGCTCATGACGGCGCGCGCGGCGGGTCCCGAGAGGTGACGAGCGAACTGCATTGCCTTCTGCACGACAAGGATCAGCACTACCGCCGGAATCAGGAACAAGACCCCACCCAGCAGTGTCGACTTGATGGATTCACGCAACTTGCTCATTGTCACGTCCCTCTTTCATGGTTGTGGCCGTGCTCCTACAGCGCGCGCCCTCGGCTTGCCATCGGTGTCGGTGCTGGTGCCAGCGCAAGATCGTGAGACACGCCCCGCGCGTGTCACGGCTCCGCGCGCGGTGTGTTGAGGCGATGCGGGCGTGAAACGAACTCGGGGCGACTCTCCGCCAGCGAACGATAGCAGGCTTCGACGATTTCGAGCGTGCGCAGGCCATCGCGCACGGTGATCGGCATCGACTCGAAATTGGCGATGCAATGCGCGAAGTCCGCGAGCAGCGGCGGCAACGTCAGTTCGGGCTGGGCTTGGCGCAGCACGGTGCGCTGCGCACCTTCGACGTGCACCACCTGATCCATCTGATAGTCCACCCAAAGCTGCCCGTGCTCGCCGACGATTTCCAAGTTCGCCGACCGCGATTGCGTACACTTGGCCACCTCGAGCGCCACCAGCGTGTCGCGATCGCGCAGCGTCGCCTGTACTTTGAACATGTCCTCGTGAAACGGGTTCTCGACGCGATGGGCATGACAGTAGACGCGCTCGAACTCGGCGCCCAGCATCCAGCGCACAAGATCGTAGAGATGCACGCCGGTGTTGAGAATGGAACCCAGTGGGTGTGTCGTCTCGGTGTTCTGCCAGGCGAGATCGGTGCGCGGCAAACGCTGCGAAGCAGTGAGCGACCGCACCGGACCGATGCGCTCGAGTTGGTCGCGCGCGAGACGCAAGGCTGCGTTGTAACGCAGCGTCTGCGCCAGCAGCAGTGGCGTCCCGGTTTCCTGCACGATGCGTTCGAGCTCGAAGGCTTCGTCGAGCACTTGCGTGAGGGGTTTCTCCAGCAGCACGGGCTTGCTGCGTTCGAGGGCGAGCGTCGCGAGGGAAAGGTGCGTCGGCGGCGGCGTCACGATGACGACCGCCTTCACCTCCGGATGTTCGAGCAGTTCTTCTGGGTTGGTGAAGTGCGGCACGCCCCACTCGCGGCCGACGCGTTCGGCGTGGAGCGGGTCTCGCCGGCACACTGCCACCAGGCGCATGCCCGGCACATCGCGCGCCACATGGCGCACGTAGCGCAGCCCATGCACACCGAGTCCGATGACACCGACACCCACCATAGCGATGATTCTACCGATTCGCCCGCCTTTTGACGAAGCGAAGCTCTTCTGATGAGGCGGTGTGCCTCTCTCATCGGGAGCCCGCTCGAGCAAGAGACTCTCTGGCGGCGAAGGCACACAGTGCGTGGCGCATCGTGTGGGGGCATTTCCCCGCGCCGCCAACCCTCGCGGATGCGAGGTCGCGTAGACGGCGCCGACGCGGTACGGCCACGGAACCGTCCCCTCTCGAATCCAGACGAATGAACGGTTGCCAAGTCGCCCCGGGTCGAAGTATCAAGGATCCGAGGCCATCATCAACCTGACACCATCCTGGTTCAAATGTCTGGAGCACCGAGTTGCGCCCTACGGCACCGCCATCGTTTCCCGCCCGGCTCCGCGGTCGCATGGTGATGGTTAACGCATTCATTGGCAATGTCTTTGCCATGATTGTCCGGCGCTTCATGGTGTCGGTGTGGTTCGTTGCTCTCGGGTCGCTGCCGATTCAGGTCGTGGCACAGACCGAGATTGCAGCGTGGGCCGAAACGGGCACGGCTTCATGGTACGGGCCTGGGTTCGCCGGTCGACCGACCGCTTCGGGGGAGACCTACGATCCGAAGAATCTGACCGCCGCGCATCGCACCTTGCCTCTCGGCAGCCTGGTCCGTGTCCACAACCTCGACAACGATCGTCACATGATCGTCCGCATCAACGACCGCGGACCCTTCGTCCACGGTCGGATCATCGACATGAGCCAAGCAGCCGCGGAAGTTCTGGGGTTCCGCCAGGACGGCGTGACGCAGGTGCGCATCTCCGCCGTGGCGCCACCGCCGGGCGAGCCGCTCGACCCCTCGACACAGTCGGTCTCGACATCCGGCAGCGACGAGGATGCGGCACCGGCTCTCGAGACGGAGCCAACCGCACCGCAGTGGACCATTCAGCTCGGCGCCTTTCGCGAAGGCCGCCATGCCAACGAGATGATGCAAACTGCCGGGCCCTTGGGCGTGGCCTTGCAAGTGGAGTACGACGGGGTTCTCTATCACGTGGTTGCCGGCCCATTCGAGAGCAGCGCCGCAGCCGCACAAGCGTTGCATGAAATCGCCGCTTCTGGAATGAAAGGATTCGTGCGCAAACGCCAGTGACTCACTCCCAGCACGACACCATCGCCGTTCTCGACTTCGGCGGCCAATACGTCCATCTCATCGCCACCAAGATCCGGTCCCTCGGCGTGCACGCGGAGATCCGCGATCCCGATGATCCGGTCGACACATTCCGTCATTACAAGGGCATCATCCTTTCGGGCAGCCCCGCACTGAGCGCACACGACGAGGATGCCGGCTGGAGCCGAGGCCTGCTCGACCTCGGCCTGCCCGTGCTCGGCTTCTGCTTCGGGCACCAGGAGATCGCGAAACACGCGGGCGGCTCGGTCGAGCACACCAAGCGCGAGTACGGTGCCGCCACGCTGCATGTCGTCGGTAGCTCGCCGCTCTTGGCCGGGCTCGCAGCGGAGGAAACCGTGTGGATGAGCCACGGTGACACGGTCACGGATTTGGGCGGCGGCTTCGTCGAGCTCGGTTACTCGACGGGAGGCGCCGAAGAGGGGCAAATGCATCGCAACGCCGCGATCGCCTGCGAAGCGCGGCGCCAATACGGCGTGCAGTTCCACCCCGAGGTGGACGACACACCATGCGGAGCACGCATCCTGCGTAACTTCGCCGTTGGCATCTGCGGTGCATCGGCCGACTGGTCGGTCGGCACGCAGATCGAAGAGCGCATCGCGACCGCGCGCGCCGAGATCGGGAATCGCGACGTGCTGCTGCTCGCCTCGGGAGGCGTCGATTCCACTGTGGCGGCATTGCTCTTCCAACGCGCCATCGGCAGCGAACGCTTGAAGTTGCTCCACATCGACAACGGCCTCATGCGCCAGGACGAGAGCCGGCGCGTGGCGGCGGATCTGACCGCGCTCGGATTGGGAAAGAGCCTGCACGTCGTCGACGCCACCGATTCGTTCTTGGCCGCACTCGAGGGGCTGACCGATCCCGAAGCGAAGCGCCGCGCCATCGGCGTCACCTTTGTCGAGGTGTTCGAGCGCGAGGCGGCGAAGTTGGGGCTCGAGCATGCGCTCCTCGGCCAAGGCACCATCTATCCGGACACCATCGAAACCGGCGGCACGAAACGCTCCGACGTCATCAAGACGCACCACAACCGCGTGTCCATCATCGAGCAAATGATCGCGCAGGGCAAGGTTGTGGAGCCGCTCAAGGATCTCTACAAGCCGGAGGTGCGCGAGCTCGGGCGCGCGCTGGGCTTGGAACCGGCGAACGTCGAGCGCCATCCATTCCCGGGACCGGGTCTCGGCATTCGCGTCGCCGCCGCCACGACGGTGCCGGCTGATTACGATGCGCTACGACTGCAGGCCGAAATCGATCGTGTGTTGCGGGATACCGGGCTCCGCGGCATGCCGCTGCCGGTGCGTTCAGTGGGCGTCAAGGCCGATCTCCGCAGCTACGAGCACCCGGTGTTATTGGTCGGCGAAAACCCGGGCTGGGAACGCTTGATGGCGCTCGCGACTTCACTCACAAAACGGGTGCAAGGCGTCAATCGCTGCTTGTTCGAGATCGGCGGCCGCGCCCCTCGACACGTCGAGCTGGTGCCTGCCACCGTGACGCGCCGTCGGCTCGATCTGCTGCGCGAGCTCGACGAAATCGTCATGCGCGCGCTCGAGCGCCACGGTCAGATGCGCATCATCTGGCAATGTGCCACCGTCGTGGTTCCGCTGCGTCTCGACGGCAGAGGCACCGAGCTCGTGGTCGTGCGCCCCGTGCTCTCCGAGCGCGCGATGACCGCGCGTCCCGCCTGGCCGGGCGACGACTGCATCGCCGATCTACGGCGCGATCTCATGCGCTTCGACGCGGTCAGCGGCCTTGCCATCGACGTCACCACCAAGCCGCCCGCCACCATCGAGTGGGAGTGACGCGATCCTACCGAAGTGGTGAGCGGCCCGAATTGCAACACGCCTACGTCAGGGCCAGAGCTTCCCGGATTGCAGTTTGGAGAGGAAGATGGGCACGGGCCACACTTCGATTCCTTCTGGCGTCCGCAGCTCCTGAGAACCGGTGTACACGAGGATACGACGCACCACTCGATTGAGTTCACCGATCGCCCTCAGCCCATCGAGCTGTGAACGAGAGAACCTCGCACTAGATTTCGCCTCGATGGCGAGGAACTCACGCCCCCGTCGCAGGAGAAAATCCACTTCGACTCCTCGTGCCTGCAGTGGTGCCCAATAGAAAATCTCTTCGAAAAGACCCTGATACTCGGCATGGCCCCGCAGCAGCCCGAGAACCCAGCCTTCGAAAAGAGCGCCGCGCTCTTCGGGTAGCACCTTCCCGGTGCTCTTCTTGATGGCTCGGACCAGGCCTGGGTCGACCCAGTAGAACTTGGGGAGCTTGCGTTCGCGCACGCGCAAGCGCGCTTCGAATGCGGTGAGCCGAAAGGCGACGAGCGTGTCCTCGAGGATCTCGAGATAACCGTTGACGGTCGTGCGGGCCGTGGCCGCGTCGCGAGCAAGTGCGGCAACGTTCAGCGTCTGGGCGTGGAACAGGGCTGCCACCGGGAGGAAGCGCACGAACCCAGGTAAGTTGCGCACGACTGCCTCGGCGCGGATTTCTTCACGCAGGTAGAGTTGCGCATAGGCTTGCAGCGTGGCGCCGGGATCCTCGGCCCCCCAGATGAGTGGAACGGTGCCGTACCGGAGCACCCTCTCCAGGTCGAAATCCGTTCCCAACTCTTGCGGGAGGAGCGGATGCAACTGTTTCCAAATGGCTCGCCCCGCTAGGAGATTGGTTCCGCTCGACTTCAGCTTGCGTGCACTGGATCCGAGCAGCGCGAAGCGTAACCGTCGTTCCTCCATCGCCCGGTGCACTTCATTGAGCAGGGCTGGCACGCGCTGGACTTCATCCACCACCACCCAACCACCACGGGGAATCGTCCGGAGTGCATCCGCGAACAGCGCAGGATTGGCGAGCAAATCCTGGTAGATGGTGTCGTCCAACAAGTCGAAGCGCCGGGCGCGCGCAAAGTGCTCCCGCGCCCACGTGCTTTTTCCGACACCTCGGACACCGAAGAGAAAAAAACTCGTCGCCGGGGGACCGAGAAGACGCCTGTATGCAGGTGTGGATACCATGCCGTCATTTTACTATGCAAAATGACGGCAGGCAAGCGTCTGTGGCGGACGCGGCGCCAACGTCCCGCTCACGGGTGGCGTGCCGAGCTCGCACAACGATGACAGCGTTCAAACGAGCATGCGCTCGCGCACCAGCTCGACGAGCTTTTGGTAGCCGCCGAGAAATTGGTGCAGCGTGTGGCGCGTGGCACCGTAGTGGACGAAGTCGGCAGGTTGCATGCCGTCCACTTCGTAAGCGCGACGGAAGTCGGCGAAATGCTCGACCAGCGCGCGCAGCGTCGGCTCGGCGATCGGCCGCTCGAGACTGCGCTCGGGGGCGAAGATCGCGGCGTTGAACTGCTTCCACCACTTGTACGGCATGGTCTGGATGACGCCGTCGCCGATCAACTCGGTCCAGTGCATGGGATAGCGATACGCCGCTGAGAGCAAGGCACTGCGGAAGTTGCGTTGGCGGAAAATGCGGTATGTCTGCTTGAAAATGGCAACACCCGCCCAATTGAGGTGCCCCGGATCGACGGTGATCTCTTCGCTCTCGAGCACGCGCCGCAAATGATCGTCGATGCGCCCGACCATGAGCGTGATGGTCGGCAGCAATGTTGCGGTGCGCCCGCCGTCGGCTGTGGCGCGCTCGACGCCACGCTCGACGGCTTCGGCGCAGGCCACCGCCTGGGCGACACTGAAGCACACGGTGGCATTGATGCGGATGCCCTCTGCCGTGAGCTGCTCGATGGCCCCGAGCCCGGCCGCCGTCGCCGGGATCTTGATCGCCACATTGGGAGCGAGGCGCACCAGCTCGCGCCCGTGCTCGACCATGCGTCGCGCGTTGCCGAAGAACTTCGGGTTCACCTGCATGGACAAGAAGCCCTTGCAACCCTGGGTGGCGTCGTACACCGGCCGCAAAATCTCCGCCGCCTCGCGGCCGAGGATGGCGATGAGCTTCCAGGCGATTTCGTCTTCGCTCAGCTCACGGTGATCGGCGACGAGACCGTCGAGGACACCCATCCACTTGTCGCGGTCGTTCAAGACCACTTGGTGCACGATGACCGGATTCGAGGTCGCGCCCACCGCGCCTTCGCTCACCGCGTCCGCGAGCTCGCGCGGGTCGCAGCTGTCGTTCCAGAAATCCGTGCCGAGCAACGACGTGAGTCGCATGTTCGAGAGCACCATGTTCAGACTCCCGCCAGCTGCAGCACGGTCTCGCGACCCAGCCGCGCGTTGTGGAGCGGCGGTGCGCGCCGCGGATCCTGCTCGGCTTCGACCACGAGCCAGCCCTCGTACCCCATGGCGCGCAGGAAATCGAGGACCGGCGCGAAGTCGAAGCCGCCGTCCCCGGGAACCGTGAAGACACCAGCCCGCACCGCCGCGGCGAAACTGTGTTTCTCCGCCTGTGCGCGCAATACGACTTCGGCGCGCACGTTCTTCAAGTGCACGTGCCCGATCCGGGCCCGGTGATCCCGGAGAACCTGCAACGGGTTGGCATCGGCGAAAAGCAAGTGCCCAGTGTCGACGAGAAGCTGCACCTTGCGTGTCATCGCCATGAGACGGCCGATCTCGTGCGCGTTCTGGATCACGGTACCCATGTGATGGTGGTAGACGAGACGCAAGCCGTGGTGGGCGGCGATCTGCGCCAAGGCGTCGAGTCCGTTGGCAAGACGCACCCATTCGGCGTCGCGCAGCATCTTCTCCCGGCCCTTGAAGACGAGCGGCTGCTCCGGATCATGATACGTGCGGCGGCTGCACTCGGCGGTGATGACCACGCGGCAACCCATGCGCGCCAGAAAATCCACGTGTGTCGTGAACCGCCGCTCCTCTTCCTCGAACGAGCTGTCGAGGAGATACGCACTGTGCCATCCCGAAACCAGCTGCAGGTCGAAGCGTTCGAGCAACGGCGCCAGCGTATCCGGCGTCTTGGGGAACTTGTGACCCATCTCACTGCCGGCATAGCCGGCGGCGTGCATCTCCGCCAGGCAGCGTTCGAGTGGGATGTCGCCGCCCAGATCCATGAAGTCGTCGTTGCTCCAGATGATCGGATTCGCCCCGACCCGCACCTGCCAGCTGTCGTGCTGCATCGCCGACCTCCCGTGTGCCACTGTTTTCGACGCCGATCCTTCGCCACCAACCCCGGCCACTGCCAGCGGGGCTGCCGCGCTCAGTAGTAGAAGACTCGTTTGCGCCGCGCCTTGTCGTAGTGACGGCGCTCTTCCTGCACCGACATCAATCCAGAGGTCTCGGCCACTGGAACATCCCACCAGGCGAAACCCGGTAACGGACTCGGGTCCACCGGCACGTGGATGAGCGTGCTTCGGCGCTCGTTGCGTGCTGCCGTCAATGCCTCCAGCAACTGATCGGCCGTCTCGGCAAGCAACCCCACGGCGCCAAAGCTGCGCGCGTTCTGGACGAAATCGATGGGCATGCGATCGCCTTCGAGGCGCATGGTGTCGTGATTACGCCGGCGAAATTCGTTGCCAAAGCTGCGGCCGCCACAAGCGCGCTGCAAACCGTGGATGCATTGATAGCCGCTGTTGTCGACGAGAATGATGGTGAGCTTGAGATCCTCCTGCAGCGCCGTCAGCAGTTCGGTGTGCAGCATAAGATAGCTGCCATCGCCGACGAGAGCGAACACCTCGCGTTCCGGGCAGGCCAGCTTGACACCGAGGGCGCCGGCGATCTCATAACCCATGCACGAATAGCCGTACTCCGAGTGGTAATCGTCGCTCTGTCGTGCGCGCCAGAGCTTGTGCAGATCCCCCGGCAGGCCGCCGGCCGCATGCACTACCGTCGCGTTGTCACCGGCGTGATCGTTGACAATGCGAATGACCTCGCTTTGATGCAGTCGTCTCTCTCCCAGCGGTGGGTGCATGAGCTGATGGCGGCGATGCTCCCACTCACCCCGCTTGGCTGCGACCTCGGCAGCGTACTCGGGCGCCACGGCATATCCCTGCATGGCCACGAGGAGATCCTGCAACAGCGCGCGCGCATCACCCACGAGCGGCAGCGCCCCGTGCTTGTGGGCATCGAAGGCGTTGATCTGAATGCTGATGAAACGCACTTGCGGATTCTGGAACAGTGTCTTCGATGCGGTGGTGAAATCGGAAAGGCGCGTGCCCACGAGGATGACGACATCGGCGTCGTGCGCGATGCTGGCCGCCGCCCAGGTCCCCGTGGCGCCGATAGCGCCGAGACAGGCCGCGTGTGCATCGGGGAGCGTTCCCTTGCCGGCCTGGGTCACGCCGACGGGGATTTGCGTGCGCTCGACGAACTCGGCGAGCGCATGCTCGGCTTCCGCATAGCGCACACCGCCGCCGGCAATCAGCAGCGGCCGGCGCGCGGCGCGGATCATCGCCGCCGCGATGCCGACATCCTCGGCACTGCAGCGCGGGCGCGGCACGCGCAACACGTTCTTGGCGAAGAAGCTCTCCGGGTAGTCGTAGGCTTCGACCTGCACGTCTTCCGGCAGGCACAGGGTCACGGCACCGGTTTCGGCGGGGGAAGCGAGCACGCGCATCGCCTCCGGCAACGCCGCGAGGATCTGCTCCGGACGCTGGATGCGGTCCCAGTAGCGCGACACCGGCCGAAAGCAATCGTTGACGCTCACGTCCATGCTTTGCGCGCACTCGAGCTGCTGCAAGACGGGCGCAGGCAAGCGATTGGCGAAAACGTCGCCGGGGAGCAAGAGAACCGGCAACCGGTTCACAGTGGCGGTAGCGGCGCCAGTGATCATGTTGGTCGCACCCGGGCCGACGGAGGTGGTGCATGCCAGTGTTCCCAGCCGCCGGCGCGCCTTGGCGAAGGCTACCGCCATGTGCACCATGCCTTGTTCGTTCTTCGGTTGATAGAAGGGCAGCTCCTTGCCGCCGTGCTCTTCGAGCGCTTGCCCGAAGCCGGCCACGTTGCCGTGCCCGAAGATTCCCGCGACTCCGCACACGAGCCGGTGTTCCACGCCATCGCGCTCGACGTACTGTGCTTTGAGGAAGCGCACGAGCGCGGCCGCCATCGGCAGGCGCACCGTCTTCCGGCTCTCGGCCAGCGCTGCGAGCATAGGCGACGTGTCCGCTCCTGGATTCATGCCTCGCCTCCGGAGCCGCGGCGGCGGCGTACGTACGGCACGTCATCGGGTTGCCAGATTTCGGCGCGCGGATCCAGCATCCACATATGTTCCGGCGAGTACTCGAATCCCGCGTAGGCGTTGTTCTCCAGGTGACGCACGATCCATAGGTAGTACATGGCGTAGCCCGGGGCCGCCACCTGGGCGTGATCGTGCTGCGCAGCGATGCGCAAGGTGTCGAACGCGCGCACCTTGTAGACACGATCGCCGACCTCGCCGTGCCCATAGCCTTGCGGGGCGTTGAATCGGTAGTGATAGATCTCGGGCTGTGCGTGATGGTGCGGTGGGTAACTGGACCACCGTCCCGGGTAGTTGATCACCTCGCCAACGACGAGATTCGACTGTGGCCGTGCCGTGCGATCGAACACCAAGCGCACGTTGCGCACACACGTGCCTTGCGCGAGCCCGAGGCCGCGGTGTTCGGGTTCGATGTCATGCGGCCAGAAGACGCGGGTTGTGAAGGAACCGGCGTTCGACGCCCGCGCCACCGCCCATTCCACACGCTCGCTGCGCGCGACGATCCGCAGTGGCGTTTCGGGCGGCAAGTGCAACACCGTCGGGGCCTCGTCGAACAATGAATGCCGCTCGACGGCGAACTCGCGTCCCGCGCATGCAACGTGCGCCCTTCCGTGCATCAGCACCCAGGCACTTTCCTTCGTCCCGACCTCTTCGAAGCCCTCATCGAGCGACAGAACGTGGATTCCGAAGTCGACGCCATGCCCGATCCCGCCATCGTCTTCGCCGGTAATGGCGGTGAAGCCAGGCGGGAAACCGTGGCGATGCTGCATGATGAGCTCGGCCGGAGCCGCGCCGGCTCCGCAGGCCGCCGCGGTCGGTACGCAAGGTGGTTTCGCGCGCATTCTTCCCCCGGCTCTACGCCGCGTCGAGTGGCACCGTGGCGGCATCGATCTGTACGGCCTTGCCTTGCAGCAATGACGCCCGCGCCGCCTGGGCCAGCACGATGGCTTGCATCCCATCGTGCCCCGACACCGAAGTCTCGCGTCCCTGCCGCACGCAATCCACGAACTCTTGCATCTCAAGCACGTACGATTCCTGATAACGCTCGAGAAAAAAATGCTGCGGCCGGTCTCGATGTTGTCCGCAAGCGTCCCAATGCTCCACCTGCGTTGGCGTGCGGTTGGGGACCGTGAGGCAACCGTGGGTGCCGAACACTTCGAGTCTCTGGTCGTAGCCGTAGACCGCGCGCCGTGAGTTGTCGATGGTGCAGAGCGCACCGCTTGCGAACCGCAGCACGATGACGGCGGTGTCGATGTCGCCGAGAGCACCGATGGCAGGGTCGAAGGCGCTGCCGGCGGCGAACACCTCGACGACGGGCTCTTGCATGAGGAAGCGCGCCATGTCCAGGTCGTGGATGCTCATGTCGAGGAAGAGCCCGCCGGAGACGCGGATGTATTCGGCGGCTGGCGGCTCCGGGTCACGACTTGTAATGCGAAGCAGTTGCGGCGTGCCGATGCGGCCGTTGTGTACTTGTCGCGCCATCGCCTGGAAGTCCGGGTCGAATCGGCGATTGAAACCGACCTGGAAACGCACTCCCGCTTTCGCCACCGCCTGGAGCGCCGCGCGAATCCGGTCGAGATCGTGATCGATGGGTTTCTCGCAGAAGACGTGTTTGCCGGCAGCCGCGGCTTCGCCGATGATGCGCGCGTGTGTGTCCGTGGACGCACAGATGACGACGGCATCGACTTCGGGCGCGGCGAGAATCTCACGGTAGTCGGCGACGGCAGCTTGTGCGTGCGCCACGGTCGCCGCCGCCCGGGCGCAGGCAAGACGCGGATCCGCGACCATCACGACCTGCGCGTGCGGAACACGGCGTGCCAGGTTGTGCGCGTGGAGCATGCCGATGCGGCCGGCGCCGATCACACCGATGCTCAGTTCTCGGCTCTTGGTCGACATCTCTCCACCACGATCGTCCGGGGACGCGATCCACCCGGAGGCTCGGCTCGCCCGACCTCCGTTCTCGTGCGATGTGCTGGAAGTGTTCCAAGGTTGCGGGTAGAACGGGGAGAAATGAAAGTCCGCAAGACGTTGCGGTCAGTTCGGGGGGATCGTGCCGCGTCTGGAGCCGGGACTCATTGGCCGGCGAGATCGCGCACCCACTGCGAGGCTGATGGTGCCGAGCGCATCGACCCTCCTTGCGTCACGGCCCAACGTTGCAACCATGACGGGCCGAGGCGACCGAACATAGTCGTCTGGCAAGGCATACACCGGATCACGTAGCGTTGTCTCGAGGCTCACGAAGCCGTATCCGCGCGCCTGCATCATCGTCACCAATTCGTCGAACCAATCGGCATTGAGAGCATTCGCATGCACCAGCAGGATCTGAGCTGGTTCGCGCTGCAACAGCTGCCGCGACAGTTCCTCGTGGAAAGCGAATGCTTCCGACATGTGACGGACGTAATCCTGCCCGATTCGTCGCTGGAACCCGCCGTCCGCTGCTGCGTCGCCTGTAATGTACGCGCGCGCGTAGATCCATTCATCGTTGTCGATCGTGACCGGTGCGATGGTGTAGCCCTGAGCGCTCAAGAATCCCTCGAAGGCGCGCTTGCTCGCCAAATCGGGACCGGTGTTGAGAAACGGATGTCGAAAGTAGAGTGGCTGCATGTTGCGCGTGGCGAGAAGGCGGCCCGTGATTCGCTCGCCGCGTAGGACATCGGCCTTGTACGTCTCGAGCGGCGTGACGTAGAAGTCGGCGTGCGAGTACGTATGATTGCCGAGCTCCAGCCCGGCGTCGAGCCAACGCTGCAAAGAGCGCCGTGCGCTCCTCCTCTTCCCCCGCAACCGTTAGTTAGCTTGCCCTCGTTGACGAAGCCGATTGCCGGAATCCCGGCGGCCTCGATGTGCGCCAGCAATTGTGTCGTGACGCGCCGGAGACGCGGGAGACCGCCGGCATTAGTCCCGGGGAGATCGTCGAAAGTCACCGCCACGGTGCGCGAATCCACCTCGTCGACTGCCCAGGCGCTCGTTGCGAGCACCAGCCCAGCGCAACAAAAGAACATGCGCAGAATCCAGGTCGCCGCCATGCACCTACCGCCAAATGGTTGTCGAATCGATGCGTGTGGCGACACCGATATCGCGCCTGTGCCGAGGTTGTGCGTTCAGCGTCGGGTCAGCACCGGGAGATAGGCCTTCCACGCTCCAGTCGCATCCCCGGACTGCTTGGCCATGACGCGCGCGATCTGTGCGATGTGACCGAGGTCGTGCACCGCCCACGTGGCGAGGAGTTGCCCGAGAGTCACCACGCCGAGCTCCGGATGCCTGCCGCGCAAGGCCAGCTGCTCCGGTTTCAACCGCCAGCTCTCGAGGGTCACGAGACTTTCCACCCGGGCCTCGGCGAAACGCGTCAGCAGCGCTTCGAGAGTCCAGCCATGGAAGCGTACGAACTGCGCGGTCCGATCGAACGGATCGAAGGGCCTCGTTTCTCCATGTTCGAGAATGATCCGTGCTCTGGGAATCCAATCGGTTTCCTCGCCGTGGATCAAATGACCGACGATGTCTGCGACGCTCCACGTGTCAGGGCCTTCGTTCCCCACCACCCATTCCGGGGAAAGGCCCAAGAGCAAATCCGTGAGCGCCCGCGGAGTCCGAGTCAGGATCTCCAAAGCCTTCTGCGTGTCGAAACTCACTGGCTCGGTCCTTCAGAAGAAGGTTGCATTGCCACCGCGACGTACACGAACCCACGCGAGGGTCGGATGCGCCAGCATACCGGATCACGGGCGCTGCGGCGTGGGATCGACTCGGAAGTTCCTTCGCGACCGCGGCCTGCCGACCCTCCCTCATTCCGCCACCACGAGTCCAGCCCCCAGCTTACCGAGCCGCCAGAGGACATCCAGCGGTGCTCGACCCCTGCAACGCGCCAAGGTCCCGTGCTCCCCCTGCTGGTGATGGAATTCGCACAGCACTCAACAGTCGATCGCAGCATCTGCAGATCAAGCCAGCCACGCCGCGTGCCGGCAGACCTCGAGCAACCCGACTGCGGCGGAGGGTGTCGCATCGGTGCTAGACTCCGCGCACCATGACGACGCGTCCACACCAGAGATTGCGCCCTGTCGTACCCGACCGACTCGATCTGCGCGATCGCCCGTATCGGCCCGCGATCGCCGCCGCGCCACCCACACGCTTCGACGCCAGCGACACCGTTCGGCTCCCGGTTCTCGATCAGGGCGAGACGTCGGCTTGCACGGGCTTCGCGCTCGCCAACATCGTGAACTATGTCTTGCGCAGATCGAAGCGCGAGGCCAATGCCGTTGTGTCACCGTTCATGCTCTACTCCATGGCCCGGCGCTACGATGAGTTTCCCGGCGCGCACGCCGACGTGGGTTCGAGCCTGCGCGGCGCGATGAAAGGCTGGTACCGGCACGGCGCCTCCGCACAGGCGCTGTGGACCGAGCTCGGCATGCCTGACGCACACCCCGATCCGAGCCGCGACTGGTGGCAAGATGCCGCGCGCCGGCCGCTGGGGGCTTACTATCGCGTCGATCCACGTTCCGTGACCGACATGCATGCCGCCTTGAACGAGGCCGGCGTGCTCTACGCCAGCGCCGTCTGTCACGCGGGCTGGTCGGAAGGGTTCGATCTGCGTGCCGCCGAGCGCAAGGACTGGCGCGTGCCACCGCGTGACACGACACCCGCTGACGGCGGCCATGCATTCGTCATCGTCGGCTACGACGCACGCGGCTTCCGCGTTCTCAACTCCTGGGGAACTAGCTGGGGCGATGGTGGTTTCGCCACGCTCGCGTACTCCGATTGGTTGGATCACGCCATGGACTGCTGGGTGGCGCAACTCGGCGTCAACACCGAGCAACATCAGGCCATCTCCTCCAGTCCGTCACTGCGCACGGATGCGCGTGGCCGCGTCACGCTCGCGAGCGAACCCATCCTTTGCCAGCGTGAGATCGCGCCCTTCATCGTCAATATGGAAAACAACGGCGACCTGAGCCGCAGCGGCAAGTTCCGAACCCTGCGCGGCGATCTCCAAGCCCTGCTCGAGACCCACTTCGACTCCGCGCGCCGCCTGTGGAAGCGCGGCAAGCGTGCCACGGTGGACGTGGCGCTCTACGCGCATGGCGGTCTCACGGGCGAGAAGGCGGCGTCCGAAGCGGCAGCACGCTGGATCCCGGCGCTGTACAACGCTCAGATCTTCCCGGTCTTCCTCATGTGGGAGACCGACGTTCTGTCGACACTGCGGAACCGTGTCGCCGACGCGCTCGAGGACACGCCGCGCACCACGAGCGGCTGGCGCGATGCGGTGTCGAAATGGTGGAACACGCGATTGGAACGGACTCTCGCCGGGCCCGGGACGGTGCTTTGGGACGAGATGAAACAGAACGCGCATGCGATTGGCAAGCTGCCGACGAGCGGCGTGCATCAGCTCTTCGATCTCGGCCTGTCCGTGCCCGAGTTCGCGCCGTCTCGCGTGCGCTTGCACTTGATTGGCCATTCGGCGGGCTCGATCTTGCACTGCCATCTGCTCGCTGCTCTGGTGCGTTTGGGATGGCGGTTCGAGACGGTCCATTTCATGGCCCCAGCGGTGCGCACGGACGTGTTCGAGGCCACGTTGCTGCCGTGTCTTCGTGCGCGACAGGTACGCGAGTACCACCAGTACCATCTGAGCGCCGAAGCCGAAGCCAGAGACCCCACTTGCGGGCCGCTGTTCGGCTATGGACGCTCGCTCCTCTACCTCGTGTCCGAAGCGTTCGAGGGCGGAACACGCACCGCGATTCAAGGCATGGAAACGTTCTTCGACGAGGCTGTTCGCCGGCCGCGTCTGCGCGACGTGCGGCGGTTCGTGCATGCATGGCCGGCACCCTCGCGACAAAGCGGCAGCACGACACATGGCGATTTCGATAACGACAGCGCAACCCTGCGCTCGATCCTCGCCAATATCAAGGGCCGCATGCCGCGCTCGAGATGAGCCCCGCGAGAGATTCGGCTTCGCCCGGCCCGCTTGACGGGTCCGTTTCGCCGGGTGAGTCCGCCTCCGCCGTCGTTTCAATCGTCGAAGAGATAGGACGCCAGGATCACGAGCGCAAGCGCCACAGCGAGCCACGAAGAAGGACTCTTGGCCTGCGTTTTCACCAGCGCCCCCAGCGCCGCGACGAAACCGGCACAAACCAGCGCGAGAATGACCGCGGCCATCGAGTTGAACATCGGGAGATGCTCGATGTAGTTTAGCCGCCGGCCGAGTTGGATCGAAACGAGAGCTAGCAGAAAGCTGCACGCGCTCAACATCATGGAGACATTGCGTAGCAAGAACGTCGACAAAGATTGGGCGATCACGATTCCCTCCTTCCGAAAGCGGCCGCTACGATTTCCCCTGACACGTTCACTTGAGGAGGACGACTTTCGCCGCAGCCGACTGCGCGCGTACGCCCGCTGCGAGTGGGGCTGCGACGATACGCACGAAGTACGTGCCGCTCGCCGCCACCGTGCCCTGCCCGCTTCCGCCGTCCCAAGCGAAAACCCGATCGCCTGCAGCGGAGACGCCCGGCCCGTCGTCGTGCAACGTCGTGACCAGGGCACCGCGCACATCGAACACTTGCACGCGCAGATGCGCCGGTTGCTCCAGCGTCACGGCGAAACGCACACTGCCGCGCGCCGAGCTGGATAGGCTGGTGATGCTCACACCGCCCGACCTGCCCGTGACATCTTCCGCAGCACTCGTCCACAGGCGGCGGAAATCCGCCACGTGCGGCAAATGATCGGAGACCGTGGTCACGTCGTTCGCTTGCAGGCCGAAGGCCGCGAGCTGCGCTGGCGACATCTCCGGTGTGTAGAGGCTGAAGTGACGTTCGAGGCGCACGGCGCTGTCGCTGTGGATGACGAAATCGAGCCGGCCTGGAGCGAATGTCGAGCCGTCGCTCCTCCAGGTATAGGCGAAGCGATGTTCCGTCTGACTCGAGACGACATCGGCGAGAGCCGTACCGTCCCAATCCGGCGCGAAGTCGGGTCCGAAGGTGCCGTTGTCGACGATATCGCCGCTTTGCAAGGTGACGAGCTGTTGCGCAAAGCCGACGAGGTTTAGATCCCCCGTGATCATGAACAGGGTGCCATTCGGGACGGTGACGGTGCCGCCCGCAGTCATGGCGTCACGAAAGAACGCCATGATGGCATCCGCTTCGTCCTGTCGACCGACATCGTTCGTGCAGCAGGGCAAGTGCGCATCGACGAGCAGAATGTCGTGATCGAGAACCACATCGGCATCCAAAAGCACGGCGAGATTGAGATCGATGGCCCACTGCGACAGGATTGGGAAGCGGCTGACGACGATGCAGTCGTTGACCTCGGCAGCGTGCCATGCCTGGCCCACACCCGAAGGCAGGAAACTCTCGAGGAGCGCCGCCGTCTGTGCCGGGGTCGCGTTGTAGATTTCCTGGAAGCTGACGATTTGGGGGTCGAGAGCGGAGAAAATGCGGTCGGCGCTTGGCGTCACCATCGAATTGAACCCATTCGTCGTGCCTTCGATGTCGCGCACATTCCAAGTGACGACACGCACGTCGGTGCTGTTCACCCGCGCCAAGGAGATCGGATCGGGAGGCAACACGGGAGTGGTATCGAAGGTATAGGTGAGAGTGAGACCCGTGTTCGGAGCTCGGTCGCCGCTTGCGCCCACATCGCGCAGAACCACACGCATGGATGTACCCGGAAATAACGAGTTCGTGCCGTCGGGGCGCACATCGCGCCCAATGGAGACCTCGAACACCGTCGACGTGATGGACGGCAGCTGGCGCAGCCGGAGATCGTCTTGGCGGATCTGGACATTGGTGCCGTTGCTGCGATAGAAGCGTCCAACAAGCGCACCAAACTGCCATTGCAGCTCGGCGCCGATGTTTCCGACCACGAGGCCCGTCGATGCGTTGAGATCCGTGTCCAGATACAGCTCGATATTGTTGGTGACCTGTAATCCACGCTCGACGCCGATCTGAAAACGGAGAAATAAGTTGTCGCCGTCGTTGGCCAGGTCCACGTCACGGAAATCGATACCCGACGAGCCGTTGTCGCCGGCGGGATCCACGTGCTCGACAGCGCCGGTCCAATCGGTGAAGAAGCCGTCGAGAAAAACCGGGGCTGCCTCGCCGAAGGAGCGCAGTGGCTGCGCCATGAAAACGCAGAAAACAAGAACTTGAGTGCCTCGCTGCCAGCCGCGCATGATTCCTCCGCTGTGATTCCGTCGCGGCAGTCGGTCAGACCACCACGGCTGCAAGTCGCATTTGGCCTTGCATGATACAGACTCGCGACCGCGCGCTCCAGGGGTGCAAGCGCGCACCGGTACAAACAGCGGGCGTGTCGTAGTTCAGTCGTTCGTCCACCGCGGCGGGCGTTTCTCGATCCAGGCGCGAATTCCTTCACGCGGATCGGCGCGCTGCATCAGCTCCTGCAGGTACAAGCGCTCGAGCGCATCCAGGTCGACGAGGAGGCGCGCGCGCAGTGGCTCGCGCACGGCGCGGGCGGTGAAATGCAGCGCGACGGCGCTCTTCGGCAGCAGGTGTCGCGCGATCCACTGGCGCGCGGCGGCCTCGGGATCCTCGCTCACGTGATCGGCGAGACCGATCGAGCGCGCTTCCTCCGCTCCCACGATGCGTCCGGTGAGGCAAAGATCCTCGGCCAACGGCCGCCCGACACGCTCGCGCAAGATCAGCGCCGCGAGCGGCGGGAACACGCCCAACGTCACCTCGGGCACGCCGAGCTGGGCGTCGGGAGCAGCGAACACCCAGTTGCAGAACGATGCGAGCTCGAGCCCGCCGCCGAGGCAGCGGCCGCGGACGATGGCGAGCGTTGGCCGCGCGACATCCAGGAGATCACGAAACAAACCGTGGAATGCTGGCAGCAACGAACCGACCTTGTCGGGGAGATGTTCTTCGATGCTCGCGCCATAGGAAAAGTGTGCACCGGTGCCGGAGAAGACGATCGCCTTTACGTGAGGTTGACGCGCCGGGCCCGCGAGCATGCTGCGCAAGCTCCCGACCATCTCGAGGTCGAGGACATTGCCCGCAGGCGCATCGAGTGTGACCCACAATACCTGCTCGTCGTTCTCATGCCGCACGTGGATTCTGGGGTACGTGACTGAGTGCGATCCTGCCATTGCGCGCCTGCCTTCGGAAAAAGTCCCGGCGACGGGGCGTCGCCCTTGCGGCGACGGCTTCGCCACCCCCTGAATGTGCAGTGGCCGCCGGGGGGATGACAACTCCCCATTGGCTTGCCGGCTCGAGTCGGTGGGTGCGAAGATGTCACCGAGCTGGGGGCGATTGCCGCCGAACGCGCCCAGGGCCAGGATCGGCCGCAGGACACGAGGGGAAGGATGCGATGCGCGACGCAGCACGAGGCCGAAACAGGGTTCCGGCCCGCACTCGCCTCCGAGCCATGGTGGCTGCGTTCTGTCTCGTGTCGAGTCTTGCGGTGACGGCGAACGCCCTACCAACCGGACAGATTCTCGAATTCGAAGGGGGTGCCAGCTTTCCCAGCCAAACAGGCGCCGTCGACACGTGGAGCACTGGATTCACCCTGGGCGCGGCGCTGCTGTGGAAAGCCGCACCCGTGCTGGCACTCGGGGTTGATGTGAGCTACATGCGCCACCCGCTCGACACAGAAGCGTACGATTCATCGATTCGCGACGCATACCCGAATGTGAGCACCGGGGGTCGCGATCTTTGGGTCCTGCCCGTGAGTGTCATCGCCGAACTCGATCTTGTCGAGTGGGGGGTAGTGAAGCCCTACGTGCGCGCAGGATTCGGCGTCTACACGTTTGGCACCACGGACCTCACCGCCAGCGGCCCCGGTTCCGATGCCCTCGAGGCAGACGTCGCTGCCGACCCCGTGACGATGTCGTTGAACGACACGGCCTTCGGCACGCTCATTGGCCTCGGTGTGCGCACGCCGCTCTCGCCAAGGATGAGCCTCACCGTCGACGCCACCTACCACGTGGCCAACACCGTGGGCTCGTCGACGCATTTCATCCCGGTGCGACTCGGCCTGCGGTTCTGATCAAATGCACCACGTGTTCAAACACTGATCGCGGGTACGTTCGCGCCGCGCAGATGCGGCGGGTTGGCATCTTCCAACAAGTGGCAGGCGACGGCTCGGCCGTCTTCCCACTCGCGCAACGCCGGCTCTTCGCTCGCGCAACGAGCGAAGGCCCACATGCAGCGGGTGCGGAATCGACAGCCGGATGGCGGGTTGACCGGGCTCGGGACATCTCCCTGCAGGACGATTCGCTGGCGCGTGCGCTCGATCTCCGGGTCGGGGACCGGGACGGCGGAGATGAGCGCCTGCGTGTACGGATGCAAGGGGCGCGCAGTCAGTTGTTCCGCTTCCGCCAACTCGACGATCTTGCCCAGATACATGACCGCGATGCGGGTGCTGATGTGTCGCACCGCCGCGAGATCGTGGGCGATGAAGAGATAAGTGAGACCGAACTTCTCCTGCAAGTCTTGCAACAGATTCAGAATCTGCGCCTGGATGGAAACGTCGAGCGCCGAGATCGGTTCGTCGGCGACGATGAACTCGGGTTGCAACGCGATGGCGCGGGCAATGCCGACACGCTGGCGCTGGCCACCGGAGAATTCGTGCGGGAAGCGGCGCAAGTGCGACGGATCGAGGCCCACGACCTCGAGCAGCTCGCGCACGCGTGCCTGCAAGGCGCGTCCGCGCGCCAAGCCATGCACTTGCAATGGCTCGGCAATGATCGACCCCACGGTCATGCGCGGGTTGAGCGATGAATACGGATTCTGGAAGACGATTTGCATGCTGCGGCGCATGCGCCGCATCGCAGCGCCACGCAGCTGCGTGAGCTCGACATCCTTGAACACGACGCTGCCGGCCGTGGGCCGGACGAGCTGCAAGATGGCCCGGCCGGTGCTGGATTTGCCGCATCCGGATTCGCCGACGAGGCCCAGAGTTTCGCCCTTGTGGATGTCGAGATCCACGCCGTCGACCGCGCGCACGAGCCCTTGGGGACGGTTGGTGAGCAGGCTCCGGCGCACCGGGAAGTGCACCTGCAACCCACGCACCTTGACCAGGACTTCGCTCATGCGCACACCGGTCGTGTTGCTCGTCGGGCCCCGCCGTTCATGGGCGGCTCCAGGGAAATGGCAAGTGCGTTTGCACCGGATCTTTCTTGTCATCGACGATGCCAGAAATTGCGCTCGGGTCTCGCTGCGGCAGCCGCCCTTGTAGAGCCGCGGCCAGGATGCGCTTGAAATCTGCTGGAAAATCGCCGTCCACCAGGTACTGCAAGTAGTTGCGATCTACCGCCAGGACGACGCGGAGCGCTCGTCCTCGCATTTTCCCGAAATTGAAGACCGCGTCGTCTCCCTGCCACACCAGTTTGCCATCGGCGTCCACGACGTCGACAGGGTTGCAGAGTCGGTGCAACGCGTCGAGCGACCTGGGCAGATCGGGGTACCGCTGCAGCTGGCCGACGAGAACATTATAGGCGGCGCGCGCGTCGGCCTCTGCCGTGTGTGCATCGACGAGCGCCTTGCCACAATAGAACTGGTGCGCCGCCGAGAGGTGCCGCGGCTCCTTCAGGTGATAGATCGTCTTGGCGTCGATCACGCGGCGACCCGCGAGCGAGAGCTCCATGCCGGCGCGTTCGAACTCGCGCCGCAGAAGCGGCAGGTCAAACTTCACCAGGTTGAAGCCCACGAGGTCACACCCCGCGAGAAACTCGGCCAGGCTGGCCGCGATCTGATTGAATGGGGGTTCTCCTGCCACGTCGAGATCGCGGATTCCATGCACCCGAGTGGCCTCAGGCGGGATCGGCATGCCGGGATTCACGCGCCGCGAGCGCGTTTCGCTGCGACCATCCGGCAGGATTTTGATGACGGCGATCTCGACGATGCGATCCAAGTGCGGCTGTGTCCCCGTCGTTTCCAGATCCAGCGCTGCCAGCGGGCGTTCGAGTGGCCCGGGCGTCCAGGGAGGCAGATCCTCGGCCGTCTTCTCGACTGGTTGGTCCGCCATTTCGTCCCGCTCCTGGTCTTCTGAACCGCCACGGCACCATCGTGCTCCTAGTCGCCATCATAATGAAACATCGCAATCCCAACCAGCAAACCCCAGGCCGAACCTCGTCCCACCAGGACCCTCGTCCGATCGCGTTGTCGATCCGTCATTCGCGCGATCTTGCGTTCCCGCGCTGGCGGCCGTTAGAATCCGGGCACTCATCCGCACCGTATTCAGTCGATCGGATCGGAATCCAACGAGGTGACCCCATGCGACGTCTCGCCTGCCCTCGGAGCGGCTTCGCGGCCGCATTCGCGTTCCTGGTGCTCGCACTCACCCAACCGACCCTGGCTCGAGACGTGCCGCAGTACACCATCGAGGACTTCCTGGCGACGACGAACATGTCAGGGACCTCGTTCTCTCCTGATGGCGACAAGATCTTGGTGAGCAGCGACCAGACCGGCGTGTTCAACGCTTTCGCCGTGCCCGTGGCCGGTGGCACGCCGGTGCAGCTCACGCGTGCGACCGACACTGCCATCATGGTGCGCGGTTATTTCCCGGCCGACGAGCGCTTCTTCTACGTGCAGGACCAAGGCGGCAACGAGAAGACACACTTGTACGTACAGGATGCGTCCGGCAAGGCCCAGGACCTGACGCCTGGCGACAACCTCAAGGCCGACTTTCTCGGCTGGGCGCACGACGAGAAGTCCTTCTTCGTCATGTCGAACGAGCGCGACGACAAGTTCTTCGACATCTACGAATACGCGATCGATGGCTACACGCGCACCTTGGTGTACCAGAACGAGACCGGCTACCAGATCGGCGACATCTCGCGCGACAAGCGCTGGATCGCCTTCGACAAACCGGTGACCACGAACGACAGCGACGTCTATCTGTACGACCGGCAGACGCAGCAGGTGCAGCACCTGACGCCGCACCAAGGCGATGTCCTGCACGAGGTGCAGAGCTTCGCCCCCGACGGCAAGAGTCTGTACATGACGACCAACGAAACCGGTGAGTTCCAAGCGCTGGTGCAGGTGGATCTCGCGTCGCGCGCGCGCACGACGGTCGAGAAGCCAGCGTGGGACGTGCAAGGGGCATCCTTTTCCAAGAGCGGCAAATATCTCGTGGTGAGCGTCAACAAGGATGCGCGCACCGAGATCCGCGTCGTCGAGGCCAGCACGCAGAAACAAGTGCAGCTGCCGAAGCTGCCGGCGGGCGACATCACCGCGGTGCGCATCGCCGACGACGACCGGTCCATGGCGTTCTATCTCAACGGCAGCCGATCGCCGAGCAACCTCTACGTGTGGGACATGGCCGGTGGCCAGGCGAAGCAACTGACGCAGAATCTGAGCACGAAGATCGACCCAGAGCACCTGGTGGACGCGCAAGTCGTGCGCTTCAAATCGTACGACGGCATCGAGATCCCGGGCATCCTCTACAAGCCGCATGCAGTGAGCGCCGGCGCCAAAGCTCCTGCGCTGGTGTGGGTGCATGGCGGTCCTGGTGGCCAGACGCGCGTCAACTACAGCGCCCTCATTCAGTATTTGGTGAACCACGGGTACGTCGTTTACGGCATCAACAACCGTGGCAGCTCCGGCTATGGCAAGTCTTTCTTTGCCATGGACGACAGGAAGCACGGCGAGGCCGATCTCGGCGACTGCGTAGCGAGCAAAGGCTTCCTCAGCGGCCTCGGCTACGTCGATGGACAACGCATCGGCATCATCGGTGGCAGCTACGGCGGTTACATGACGCTCGCGGCGCTGACCTTGAAGCCCGAAGAGTTCGTGATCGGTGTCGACATCTTCGGGATCTCGAACTGGGTGCGCACCTTGGAAAACATCCCGTCGTGGTGGGAGTCACAGCGCAAGGCGCTGTACACCGAGATGGGCGACCCGACGACCGACGCCGAGCGCCTGCGTCGCATCTCGCCGTTGTTCAACGCCAAGAACATCCGCCGGCCGCTGATGGTGCTGCAAGGCGCCAACGACCCGCGCGCGCTCAAGGTGGAGTCGGACGACATCGTCGCCGCGGCCAAGGCCAACGGCGTCGAGGTCAACTACATGGTCTTCGACGACGAGGGCCACGGGTTCCGCAACAAGAAGAACCAGCTCGCGGGCTACAAAGCGATCTTGGATTTCTGCGATCAGCACCTCAAGAACGCGCCGGTCGCGGTCGGCAAGCGCGACTGACCGCGCCTGCGCCGTGGAGTCGAGGGAGGTTGGCGATGCGTTCGACCCCAGCTGTCTTCGCCATGGTCGTCGGTGCTGTGCTGGCTGCTGGCGTTGCGAGCGCCGGCGCGCCGGAGGCGATCCTCGGGTTCAGTGACGAGCGTGCTGTGGAGCAACGCGGCGTGGAAGCACGCTTCGACGCCACACTCGACCGCGACAATCTGCGCCAGTGGATGCAACGCCTTTCGGCACGGCCACACCACGTCGGCTCGCCCTACGGCGAGGAGAACGCCAAGTTCATCGCCGACCTCTTCCGGTCCTGGGGCTACGAGACGCGCATCGAAACGTTCTACGTCCTCTTCCCGACGCCGAAGTCGCGGGTGGTGGAGCTTGTCGCTCCCATGCACATCACGCTGTCACTCGCCGAGCCGCCGCTCGCCGAGGATGCAACATCGAGCCAGAGCAGCGAACAGCTGCCCACATTCAACGCCTACTCCGTGGACGGCGACGTGACCGGCGAGCTCGTCTACGTCAATCACGGCGTCCCCAAGGACTACGAGGAGCTCGAGCGCCGCGGCATCGACGTGAGCGGCAAGATCGTGCTGGCGCGATACGGCGGCTCTTGGCGCGGCATCAAACCCAAAGTCGCCGCCGAGCACGGAGCCATCGGTTGCATCATCTTCTCCGACCCGCGCGAAGACGGGTACTTCGAAGGCGATGTCTATCCCAAGGGCGGGTGGAGGAGCGACGCATCGGCGCAGCGCGGCTCGGTGGCCGACATGCCGCTCTATGCCGGTGATCCGCTCACACCCGGCGTCGGTGCGCCGCAACGCCCCCGCAAACCCGACCTCGCGAAAGCGAAGACGCTGACGAAGATTCCTGTGCTCCCGATCTCGTATGGCGACGCGCTGCCGTTGCTCGAGGCGCTCGGAGGCCCGATGGCTCCCGAGGCCTGGCGCGGTGCAATGCCCGTTCCGTATCACTTGGGACCCGGGCCCGCCACCGTGCATCTCCAGGTCGCGTTCGATTGGAAGCTCGTGCCGGCGCACGACGTGATTGCGAAGCTCCCCGGCGCCGAGCTGCCAGATCAATGGATCCTGCGCGGCAACCACCACGACGCCTGGGTGAACGGCGCCACCGATCCCACGAGCGGCATGGTGGCGCTCCTCGAAGAGGCACGCGCCGTATCCGAGCTGGTGCGCGGTGGATGGAAGCCGCGCCGGACGATTGTCTATGCGGCTTGGGATGCGGAGGAACAAGGGCTGTTGGGATCGACCGAGTGGGCGGAGACGCACGCCGACGACTTGCGGCGCAAGGCCGTGGCCTACATCAACTCCGACAGCAATGCCCGCGGATTGCTCGAGCTCGCCGGTTCACACACGCTCGAGACATTCATCAGCCAGGTGGCGCGCGACGTCGTCGATCCCGAAAAGAACATCCCGGTCCTGGAGCGCGCACGCGCGGCGGTCATCCTGAACGGTACGCCGGAGGAGCGCACGGCGGCGCGGGAACGATCCGTCCTCCGCATCCGCGCTCTCGGGTCTGGATCGGACTACACGCCTTTCCTGCAGCACCTCGGAATCGCCGCGCTCAACCTCGGGTACGGCGGCGAAGACGAGTACGGCCAGTATCACTCCATTTACGACAGCTACGACCATTACTTGCGCTTCATGGATCCCACGTTCGACTACGGCATCACGCTCGCCAAGACGGCCGGACGCGCGACCCTGCGTCTCGCATGTGCCGATGTCCTGCCCTTCGAGTTCAGTGCTTTCGCCGCCACCGTGAAGCGCTATGTCGATGAAGTCGCAAAGCTCGCCGACACAATGCGCGAGGAATCCGAAGAGAAGAATCACAGGATCGAGGAGGGGACGTTCACAGCGTACTTCGATCCCACCAAGCCATACGTGGCGCCGAAGCCGGACGATCCCGTGCCCCACCTCAACTTCGCGCCGCTCCAGAACGCGGTGCAATCACTCGAGAAAAGCGCGGGTGCCTACGACAAGGCGCTCGGCGAGCACGCTGCCTCCGCTACGGCCATCCCGCTTGCGACGCGATGTGCACTCGACGCCATCTTGATGCAGAGCGAGCGCGCCCTCACCCGATCTCAGGGACTGCCGGGTCGTCCCTGGTATGTGCATCATGTCTACGCTCCGGGGAAATACACCGGGTACGGCGTGAAGACGCTCCCGGGTGTGCGCGAAGCGCTCGAGCTCCGGCACTGGCGGGAAGCAGAAGAACAAGTGACGATTGCCGCCGGTGTCCTGGATGCATTCGCTGCTCACACCGACCGCGCCACCGCGCTGCTCGCACCCGCGACCCAATCGACGGCGACGTCCGCCTCGGGTGCGATTCGCTCGTCGCCGAAAATGTGAGTCCGGCCTCCGTACAATTGCGGATATGTCGATGGGCCGTGTTGGCCTACTCTCCTTTGGGCATTCGGTAGTGACCTGCGCCTCGTTTCATTGCAGCGTTCGAGCCGAGGCAATTGCATGCGACGTCTGCCGCCCGCCGAGCAAGGCACACAATCCCGGAATTTACGCAGCGCCGTACTCGTGCTCTCGGTCCTCGGTGTCACCCCGCCTGAGGCGTCGTGTTTCAATTCCGCAGCCACACAGACGAATGCCGACGAAGAGATCGTCTCTGCGGTTCCTGCCGATTCGATGTCGGGCTCCAGCGTCCCAGTACGGCGCTCGCTGCGACTCGGTATTCGTCTGGGACTCGGGCTCCCGTGGCTTTCGTTCGACGAGGATGACCTCGCAATCCGCTTCGACGACGAGCTGCTCGTGGGAGTCGTACCGGTGAACAACACCGTCCGCCCCTCGTTCGTGGGCGGTTTGACCTTGATTTACGCGATCAACTCGTTCTTCGCGCTGGAGCCGCGCCTCTTTTATAGCGGTCAGGGTGGGATACTGAAGGGCGATGGCGTCGTCACGATTCGGCCTGCGCCCGAAGTCCCGTTCCGAATCACGGTGGAGGAGACATTCAAGCTCGCATACCTCGAGATCCCGGTCCTGGCGCGTCTCTCGAGAGAACGCGACGGGCAGTGCGTTTATTTCGGTGTGGGCCCGGTCGCCGGAATCCTGTTGCGATCGAAGCACGTTTTCGAAGCCAAGGCACAATTGGCTGGATACTATCCCGATGTGTATGCGGAGAATGACGAGATCAGCAACATGACCGAGGACTTGGCCGCCGGGATACTCGCGGTCATCGGCTTCGAGTTTCGCGGGAAGCGGGCGAACGGGTTCCTGGAACTCGCTTTCGAAGCCGGCCTGACGCGGATCTACGACGGACTCGAAGACGTCCACAGCCGAGTGTTCTCCGTGATGCTGGGAGTCGGCTACTGACGCACGCCCCCGACCCAAACGACGCTCAGGCGATGGCGAGCAGCCGGTCTTGCGGTGCCCGTACCCAGGGGCGTACGATATCGCCGTCGATTTGAAGTGAGTGCCTTCGCCTCGCTCGTCCGCAACGAAGGGCGATGAGGTGCTAAGATGCGTACAATTCTCTTTTTCCTCGTTTTCATCGCGACGATGATGCTCGTCGCGCGCCCGGCGGCGGGCATCGAGTTCCGCCAGTTCACCGGGTTGAACCTCGGCTACGACGCGGGAATCGGGGAGCCAGCCTGGTCACCCGATGGATCGCGCCTCGCTTACACCTACTGGTGGGTCGAGCCAGGACACTGGTACTTCCTATTCGCGGAAATCATTATCCAGAGCCTGGACGGTGGTTACGGGACTACGTTCCCGAATCAACTGCCACCCGGTTATTACGACACCATCGTCTCGGCACCGTCGTGGTCTCCGGCTGGGGATCGACTCGTCTTCAAAATCTTCGATGACATCTGGATCGGCGCGGTGGCGGATACGACCCTCATGACGCTGCAAACCCAGGGTGGTAAACCCGCTTGGTCGCCCGATGGTCTGCAGATCGCCTTCGAGGGTTGCGGGGGGATCTGCATCATGCCGGCCACGGGCGGCACGCCGGCGCACCGCGTTCCAGGGACGAGCCCCGCTTGGTCTCCCGACGGCCAGTGGCTCGCCTACGCCACGCCTCATGGCGGGCAGCGCGATATCTGGATCGTGCCCGCGAGTGGCGGAGAACCGCGCGCGCTGACACAAGATGCAGCAGCGGACGATGACCCGACGTGGTCCCCCGACGGTCGCTTCATCGCCTTCGGCTCCGACAGAAGCGGCAACTGGGATGTGTGGGTCGTCCGCGTGGAGAATGGCGCATTGTCACAGGTCACCGTGGATCCGAGCAACGACAGCGACCCTGCCTGGTCCCCGGATGGGAAGGAGATCGCATTCGTTTCTGGGCGCTCCGGCTATGCCAACATCTGGATCGCCTCGGACCTGGGCACGATCGCGGTCGAGCGCGTCACCTGGAGCCAGGTGAAGCGCCTGTTCCGGTGACCTGACCCTCAACGAATGATTGTTCGGTTGTCAAAGAAGGGAAGAACGAACGGGGATGCAATGGAGGGACTCGCGACGTCTGTGGCTCGTCGCCATGGCGATGATGGTCTGCTCATGTACCGAGGAAGAATGCTGGCGGCGCCATGGGACTGACGCCACCTCGCAGCCGAGCATGCGCCTCAAAGCTCCCTCTACAAAACACTGGGCGCGGGGCGACGACCTGCCGCGTTCATTCGTATGCGAGCGCGGCGGCGGTGGTGATGCGGGTGGCGCGCAAGGCTGGCCAGGCGCAGGCGGCGATCGATACGACGAGCGCGACGGCCAACCAACGCAGGACGCCGGTCGGTTCGGGAACGAGGATGACCGGCACGGGGAGCATGATGCGCCCGAATGCCTTGCCGAGCACGACGCTCATGGGCACCGAGAGCGGCAGCGCGATGAGCCAGCTCGCGATGGCGACGACGAGCCCTTCGATTTGAATCATGGTGAGGATGGCGCGATGCGAGGCGCCGATTGCGCGCAGGACGCCGATCTCTCGCGTGCGCTCGAGAACCGCGAGGCTCATCGTCGACGCCAGACCGAGCCCGCCGACCACGATCATGAGCTGCGACATGATTCCTAAGAACCCCGCGACCATGAGCAGGTGATCTTCCATCACGCGACGACTCTGCTCCATGAGCTGACTCGATTGGACCGTAAAGCCGCTGTGTTCGAGCTCGGTGCGCAGGCGTTGGACGAGTTCCAGCTGCGATGCGGAGCCGTCGACTGCGCTCTCGACGACGGCGCGATCCACACGGCCGTCCCCGATCGCGCTGGCCAGCGTCTCGCGCCGGGTGTAAGCGGCTGGCGACGGACCCGTCTCCACGACGCCGATCACCTTCCAGCGCACCGGCTGGCCATTGATGAGCAGCGTCACTTCGCTGCCGAGGGCAAGCCTCGGCTCGTCTGCGAGTAAACGGCGATTCACGATCAACGCGTTGCCGTCACCTTGCTCGAGCCCCCTGCCATCGAGCAAGGACGGCACGAACAATCGCGATGCAGCGGGTGGAGCGCTGAGCGCGAAGGTGTTGCCCAACGTGCCATCCGGCCCGGCGAATGCAGCCCGCGTTCCGCCCCACCCCTCCGCTTGCGCCACTCCCGGCACGGCGGCGATAGCGGCTTCCAGACTGTCGGCAGGCCAGGATCGATCGAAACGCAGGGCCATGTCGAAGCGCATGGATTCGAAGAGCATGTCCACCGAGCCACGAATCGACGCTCGCAAGTTGATGGACCCTAGGTAAACCGCTCCTCCCACGGCAAGCGTCGTCAGCGTCAGAACCATGCGTTGGCGGCGGCGGAACGCGTTGCGCAGCGACAGCAGCATGGGCCGCGACAAACCACCGGCGCGCTGCAGCAGCTGGCGGTTCGCGCTGCCGCCCACGTTGTCGATGCCGAAATCGCGCAGCGCTTCACTGACCGAGATCCGGCATCCGCGCGCGACTGGGATCGCCGCGGCGGCAACCGGCAGGAGCGCACCGACGGCGAGCTGCAGAAGGATCACTTGCGATGGAATGCGGAAGCCTGCGATGTCGAAGTTGAGCATGTCGGCGGTGAACTCGGCATATTGCCGGCCGAGGACGGCGGCCGCTGGAATCGCGACCGCACAGGCGACGAGTCCGAGGCCGAACGCGAGACCCAAGTACATCCATGCGATCTGGGACGCGCGCGCACCGATGGCCTTCATCACGCCGATCTCACGCACCTGGCCCGCCAGCATCGCGGCGATCAGATTGACGACCAGGAAGCCGCTCAGGAGCATCGCCAGCACGCCGAACGCGCCCTGGGTGAAGAGCAGCGAATCGATCTGGCCGGCGTGGATGTGGCGGCCGGGCACCGGGACATCGACGTTCGTGACTGCACGGCCGGTGCTCTCGACGACTTCACGGACATCGGCGGCGATTCGTCGCACTCCCTCGCGATCGAGCCCGGGATTCGCGACGACGATCTGTAGCTCGTCGAGAGACGACGCTGCTCCCAGTTGCGCCAGCGTCACGCGTGTGACAAATCCGTAGACGACGTGCTCCATCCACCCCGGGGCGAGCCCGACGTCGCGCGCGATTCCTGCGACCGGAAGCAGGGTCGGTTGTTCTGCATCGCGAAGTTGGATCGCGAGCGTGTCGCCCACCGCAGTGCCCGCGAACTCCACCGACGACGCTTCGACGATCACCCCGCCATCGGGCGGGGGCCACTCGCCAGCCTCCGGTTTCACGATTCCGATCCGAATGGCCGTGAAGTCATCGACGGCGAAGAGCACGGCCGTGCGCCAACCACTCAGTGCTCGGGCGCTGCCCATCACCGTGCGCCGCGCCTGTACGTCACGAATCGCCGGCATGGCTCGGATGCGAGCCAGCAGCGCTGGGTCGATCGACTCGGTCTCGAGCGTCGCCGATGCCGGGTTGCTGGCAGCGAACTCGCCGCGCGTCACTCGCCGCAGCAACGACCAGGTATCGAGCACTGCGCCTGCGCCGATGATGCCGATGGCAATGGCCAGCACGACGAGAACCGTGCGCGATTTGTGCTGCAACACATCGCGCAGCACCTTGCGCCAGCGCGGGGCGAGCCTTGTTCGACCGCGGCCGATCTGCTTGCTGTCACTCCGCATGGGAGACCACGATGCGACCATCGGCCAAGGTGATGGTGCGGGAAGCGTAGCGCTGTGCGCCGCGCTCGTGTGTGACCATCACGACCGTTTGTCCTTCCTGGACCAGATCCGCGAACAATTCCAGCATCGTCTCGGACGTGCGGGAATCGAGGTTCCCGGTCGGTTCATCCGCGAGCAACAGCGGCGGCGCATTAGCGAGCGCACGCGCGACCGCCACCCGCTGCTGCTGGCCTCCCGACAATGTTGCGGGCAGCTTGTGCGCTTGATCGGCGACGCCGCAACGCTCCAGAAGTCCGAGCGCCCGGTCCCAGCGCTCGCGCGCCGGCCAAGTGCCACAGAAGTCCATGGGCAGCAGGACGTTCTCCGCCGCCGTGAGAGTCGGCAGCAGCTGGAAGAACTGGAACACGATGCCGACGGAGCGCCCGCGCCATGTCGACATCGCGCGCTCCGACAGCGTATGGACGGCCGTATCACCCACGATCACTTCACCACGCGTGGGCCGGTCAATGCCCGCGAGCAGATTCAACAACGTCGACTTGCCGCTGCCGGATTGTCCCACCACGACGATGAAGGCGCGCGGGTCGATGCTGAGATCGAGGTCCGCGAGCGCCGTGAAGTCGCCCGCAGCGGTCCGGTAGGTCTTGGTCACATCACGCAGCACGATCAGTGGATGGCTCATACTTCAACCATACGCGAGCGACGCGCCGGAGGTGCCGAGATCGAGCCCCGTTCGGCAGTCTCCTGCAACCGTTCGGCGAAAAACAGGCCCACGAGCACACTCGACCGCGTAGGTTCCAACGTGGCGCCATCCACGGGAGGAACCATGACGGTCCGCACGCACTTTGCATTGCTCGCGCTCCTCGTTCTCGCCGCGCCTGCTGCGGCGCAACACGGCCACGGGTCGCCGCCGCCCAATCGCACCGCGCCGCGCGAGGCCGCGCAGTTCGAGTTCCTCGTTGGCCAATGGGAGATCGTCGCGCAACCGCGCGTGGATGGTTTGGCGGCACGCATCCACGGCAGCCCGAAGTTCCTCGGGACATGGAAGGCATGGCGCGGGCTGGATGGCTGGGGCATCGAGGACGAGCTGCGGCTCACCGACGAGTCGGGGAACCCCGCCGCGCTGACTCACTCCGTGCGCATTTTCGACGCCACGGCGCGGCATTGGAAAATTTCGTCGCTCGACGTGTATCGTTCGGTCTTTCATTTGGCCACCGCCGAATGGCGCGAGGACGCGATGCACGTGAGTGGTCAAGGATCGGATGCGGAGGGTCGAGCCTACGTGACCCGCACGCGCTTCCACGACATCACGCCGAATGGCTTCCGCCTGCAACAAGACCGCTCGTACGATGACGGCCACACCTGGACCGAGGAGTTCCTGAAAATCGAGGCCAAGCGCGTCGCGGCGACCGCCCCGCGCTGAAACTCGCTGCGGCCGCACTTGCCCCCAGTCGTCCACAAACGCGAGAATCCAAGCCGCTATGACACGATCCTGGATATGGCTGCAACTCCTCATCGGCTGGACGCCGGTGTGGGTGCTGTTCCTCACGCTCTTGCTCACGGCGCATCCCGGCATCTCGCTTCTCAGCGCGGTGATCGCCGCCACGCGCATGATCGCTGCTGCCGCGGTCCTGGGACTCGCCGTCCACAAGCTGACTCGGCGCCTGACGTGGCCGCACCCGATGCGTCCTGGATTCATGGCCGCGCACCTGGGTGCCGCCGCACTCTTTTCGGTCGCATGGGTGCTGCTCAACAGCCTCATCGAGAGCCTCCACCGCGGCGAATTCGTGCTCGTGATCGGCATTGGCATCGGTCCGTTCCTCGTCTTGGGTGTGTGGTTGTACGTCATGGTGGCGGGCGTGACCTATGCCACCCAGGCGACGGAACGCGCCGCCCGCATCGAGGCGATCGCGGCGCGGTCCCAGCTCGCAGCGCTCCGGGCGCAGCTCAACCCGCACTTCCTGTTCAATGCTCTGCACACTGTTGTGCAGCTCATCCCCCGCGAGCCGAGCCGGGCGGCACAGGCCGCCGAACAGATCGCCGGTCTGCTGCGCACGACTATCGAAGAAGATCGCGACCTGGTGTCACTCGCCGAGGAATGGGCGTTCGTGGAACGCTACTTGGAGATCGAACGCATCCGGTTCGGCAATCGCCTTCAAGTGTGTGTCGATTTGACCGACGAGGCGCGCGGCGCACAGTTGCCGTCGTTCTCGTTGCAGACCCTGGTCGAGAACGCCGTGCGACACGGTGCCATGCCGCGCGTCGAGCCCACCGAGATCATGGTGGTGGGTCGCATGAACCGGGGTATGCTGACCTTGACGGTGCATGACACGGGAGCGGGCGCATCTCCGGAGATAATGGCCGGCAACACAGGTACTGGTCTCACCCGACTGCGGGAACGTCTGTCAGCCCTGTACGACGCGCGCGCGCGCCTCGAGGTCGTCTCGGGAGCAGATGGCGGGTTCACGGCGTCGCTCGTCATCCCGCAAGCGCCGAAGGAAGAAGGCTGATGCGTTGAAGGTCTCGGTGCTCATCGCCGACGACGAACCGATCGCCCGCGCAGGTCTGCGCGACATGCTCGCCCGCGTCGAGTGGATCTCGTGCATCGGCGAAGCCACGAATGGCCCGGCCACGGTGGAGGCCATCGACACGCTGCGACCCGAGCTCGTTTTCCTCGACATCCAGATGCCTGGCTTCCTCGGCACCGAGGTTCTCCAGCGTGTACAGCACCAACCGTTCATCGTTTTCACCACGGCGTTCGCGCAGCATGCGGTGACGGCGTTCGAGCTTGGCGCCCTGGACTACCTGCTGAAACCATTCGGGCCGGAGCGCCTGGCGACGACGCTCGAGCGCCTCCGTGCCGTGTTCGGCGAACCGCACGCAGCTCCGGCATTCGACCGCTTCCGCGAGGCCATGAGCACCGGCCCCATGAGCCGTCTCTTCGTGCGGTCAGGTGGCGCCATCATTCCCGTTGCGGTCGCGGGAGTCTCTTGGTTCGAAGCGCAAGGCGATTACGTGACGGCTCATGCCGGGTCGGTCCGGCACGAGCTTCATCTCTCGCTCAATCACCTCGAGACGCGCCTCGACCCGCAACATTTCGTCCGCATCCACCGCACGCACATCGTCAATCTGGACCACGTGAAGGCATTCCGCCGTCACGGCAAAGGACAGCTGGCGGCCGTGCTCGTGGACGGCACGCGCCTCGCGGTGAGTCGCAACCGCGCGAAGGATCTCCGCCAGCTCGGTGCATGATGCGCGAACCTGGCCTCATGATCGACAGAGCTTGGTCCGCTCCTCGCCGCGTAAGCGTGATGTCCTCAGCCTTCGCGCCGGACCTGCCCCAAGCGTTGGGCCTCTGCACGCACGTGCTCGTCGGTCAGCACCGGTTGGAACTGGCTACGGGCAATCACGCCACCCCGGATCTGTTTGATGAATGTCACGTGTGGGAGGAGCGCGCGACTCGGATGCGGATGCGGGTTGAGAATTCCAACGGCCTTGCCGAGCTCCTGGCGGACGATTCGGATGGGCCACCCGGTGCATCTGATGCGCGTCTTCCGCGCCCACCAGGGGACAACCGTTGGCGGCTACGTGCGGCGCCTGCAGCTCGAATGGACGGCGGAACGGCTGGCCAAGAGCGATGATCCGATCGCCTGTATCGCCCACCAGGCGGGTTTCGCGGATCAGAGCCACTTCACCCGAATCTTGCGCACTCACATGGGACGAACTCCAGCCCACTATCGCGCCGCCGCGCTCGCGAGGCGGCAAGCCGCGCGCGACGCTTCGAAACCAGACGTTTTGAAACGCTCTAATGCGGCGGTGAATCACCCGTACCGCGGTCCAACTCAACGGACAATTCCAGTTGTTTGACTTGATCGTGCACTGCTCGCATCCTCAAGGAGAGTTTTCGACCGATCGTTCAAATTCATGGAGGTCGGTTTCCTGACCCCTCAAACCCCGAAGAGCCGTCACCGCGGCGACGCCATCCTGGCGAGCGCGGTGGCTTCATTCCGCAAGCACGGTTACCACGGCACCTCGATGCGTGAGATCGCCGACGCGCTGGAGCGGAGCAAGGGCAGCCTCTACTACTACTTCGACACCAAGGCCGAGATCCTCTACGCCGCCCACGATCGCGCTCTCGACCGCATGCTGGCGGCATTGGAGAGCGTGGAAACATCGGGAGCCCTCCCCGAGGTGCAGCTGCGCGAGCTCGTCGTCGAGCACGTGCGCGCCATCGTCGACGGCTTCCATGGCACGGCATTAGCGCTCGAGCTCGACGCTTTGCCCGCCGCGTCACGCCGGCGCGTCATCGCCAAACGTGACCGCTTCGAGCAGGGCCTGCGCCGCATCCTCGGGCGCTGCGCCGGCAACGACGCCGATGCAGCGGCGGTGCATCTCACGGGGTTCGCGCTGCTCGGCGCCATCAACTGGCTGGCGCGATGGTATCGCCCCGAGGGCGCGTTACAAGTCGACGACATCGGGCTTTTTTTCGCCGATCTCGTTCTCGCCGGCCTGGCCGATGGCACCGCGCTCGAGAACCGGCTCGCTCTGGCCCACAGTTCGAGGTGACGGCGGGAAATGTGGCACCGCCACGGTGCTCCCGCCCCGACAGACGGAGGAATTCCGATGCGTCCATTCGAGAGCCGGCCGGAGGCGTCCTTCGAGTTCCGCGAGGTCCTGTACGAGAAACGAGATCGCGTCGCCCGCATCACCATCAACCGGCCCGAGCGTTACAACGCTTACAGCACGCCGGCGCTCGAAGAGCTGGCCACGGCGTTCCGCGACGCCGCCTTCGACGACGCCGTCGGCGTCATCGTCTACACCGGCGCCGGCACGTCTTCCTTCTGCACTGGCGGCGACGTCAAAGAGTACGCCGAATCCTACGTCAGCCGGCCGCGGGATTACTGGAAGTACATGGGCCTGTTCAAGGCCTACATCGAATCGATTCTCAACTGCGGCAAGCCCACGATCGCGCGCTTGAACGGCATGGCCGTCGGCGGCGGCAACGAATCGCAGCTGGCGTGTGACCTCGCCATTGCCGCCGAGCACGCTTATCTCAAACAAGTCGGCGTGCACGTGGGCAGCGTCGCCTGCGGCGGCGCCACGCAGTGGCTGCCACTCATCGTCGGCGACCGCCGCGCCCGCCAGATGCTGATGCTCGGCGACACTATCCCGGCGCGCCGCGCACTCGATTGGGGTCTGGTGAACGAGGTCGTGCCCTCGGTGACGCGTAACGGTGTCTTCATCGACGACCCGACACCCGAGCAGATCAAGCTCGCCCAGGCCAAGCGCGACAGTCATGCCATCGACCTTTCGAAGCTCGATGCTGCCGTCGATACGATGTGCGCACGTTTGCTCGAGACTTTCCCCGAGTGCATGCGCTATACGAAGCAGCAAACGAATTTCCTCAAGGACTTCACCTGGCATCAGACGGTCGGCCACGCGCGCGACTGGCTGGCGCTGCACTACACGTCGTGGGAGCCGTTGGAAGGCATGCGCGCCTTCGTCGACAAGCGCAAGCCGCGCTACGCTCTGCTCCGCCAGCAAGCGGCCGACGGCGGCAGCTCCGAGATGCCATGGGGTGCGTATGCGCGCGACTGTCCTGGGTGCGGCGCACAGGGCATGCCGGAGAACTTCAGTCATTGCGGCGCCTGCGGCGTAGCGCTCGGGAGGTAGGACGTGTCGCTTCTCGACCGCGTGCGTTTGCCCTTCATGGACGGCGCTGCCCTCGTGACCGGCGGCGCAAGCGGCATCGGCCGTGCCGTCGTCGAAGCGCTCGCAGCCCAGGGCGTTCTTGTGGCCAGCGTCGATGTCGAGTCATCGGCTACAGCCCACACACCGTCCGTTCTCACCCTGCAGCGCGACGTGCGCGACTTCGAGCAAGCAGCATCCGCCGTGCGTGAAACCGAGGAGCGACTGGGTCCGGTGACAATCCTCGTCGGGTGCGCCGGCATCCGGCGCGACGCTGCTTCATGGAAGATGAGCGAAGAATTCTGGCGCGACGTCCTCGACGTCGATCTCACCGGCTGCTTCACCTTCGCGCGCGCCGTTGCACCGCGCATGCGCGAGCTCGGGCGCGGCCGCATCGTCTTCGTCTCGTCCATCAATGCACTGCGCGGCAAGTTCGGTCAGGCGAACTACGCCGCCGCCAAGGCCGGGCTCGTGGGCCTGGGGAAGGCGCTGGCGTGCGAGCTCGGCCCGCGCCAGATCACGGTCAACGTAGTCGCTCCCGGAATGATCCACACCGCGATGACGGCATCGCTCGACCCCAAGTTCCTGGACGAAGCTCGGCGCGAAACCGTGCTGGGACATTTGGGCGAGCCGGAGGACGTGGCGGCGACGATTCTCTACCTGTGTTCCGATCTCGCGCGTCATGTAACGGGCGAAGTCATCCGTGTCGACGGCGGCCAGGCGATCTGAATCGCCCGGCGGAAGGAGTTTTCATGTTGCGCTGGGAAATGCACGCGGCCAACCAACCGCTGCAGCGCACCTCCTGCGAGGCTCCGGCGTTGCAGCCCGGTGAGGTCCTCGTGCGCGTCGCCGGCTGCGGCATCTGCCACACCGACCTCGGCTTTCTCTACGGCGGCGTGCGCACGCGCAAGGAGCTGCCGCTCGCGCTCGGCCACGAGATCAGCGGCGTCGTCGAAGCCTGTGGCGAAGGCGCCCGTGACTGGGTTGGCCGCGCCGTCGTCGTCCCCGCTGTCATTCCGTGCGGTGAGTGTGCGGTCTGCCGCAAGGGTCGTCGCACCATTTGCCCGCGGCAGATCTTCCCCGGCAACGACATCCACGGCGGATTCGCGACGCACGTCGTGGTCCCGGCGCGCGGTCTCTGCCGCGTACCGTCATCCATGACTGTGCCACTCCACGAGCTGGCCGTGCTCGCCGATGCCATCACCACGCCCTACGAGGCCGTGCGCAGATCCGGGTTGGATGCTGGCGACGTGGCGCTCTTCATCGGCGTCGGCGGTGTCGGCAGCTTCGGCGTGCAAATCGCCCGCGCCTTGGGTGCAGAGGTCATCGCCATCGACGTCGATCCCGAGCGGCTGGCACTCGCGGCACAGCATGGCGCCAGTCTCACACTCGACGCCCGCGCCCACGAGGGCACCGCGTTGCGTGATGCCGTGCGCGCACACCTGCGCGCTGCCGGCAAGCCACTCGTCGAGTGGCGCATCTTCGAGACATCGGGAACGCGCGCCGGGCAAGAGACGGCGTTTCGTCTCCTCGTGCACGGCGCGCACTTGGCCGTGGTGGGTTTCACGCTCGACACCGTGACGGTGCGGCTCAGCAATCTGATGGCGCTCGATGCGCGCGCCGAAGGCAACTGGGGCTGTCCGCCGGAGCGCTATCCCGAGGCGCTGGCGCTCGTCGAGCGCGGCCAGGTCGTCATCACGCCCTTCGTCGAGACACGGCCGCTGTCGCAGGTGAACGAGGCGCTCGCCGATCTGCAGGCGCACCGCATCAAGCGCCGTGTCGTGCTCGTGCCGGACGTCCATTGACGTTCCGAGACGCGCGCGGAGCACCGCCAGGAAAGGAAATCGGCATGCAACTCGAAGACGTACTGGCCCGCGCCGAGCGTCTGGTGCGCGACATCGACTTGCAAGCGGTGCGAGATTGGAAAGGGAAAGCTACCGGCCGGCGCGCCATCGGCTATTTGCCGGTGTACGCGCCGCGCGAGCTGGTGCACGCATCCGGCATGTTGCCGGTCGGCATCCTGGGCGGCGGCGATCAGCTCGAGATCGTGCGCGGCGACGCCTACTTCCAGTCCTACATCTGTCATATCCCGCGCAGTGTCGTCGAGCTCGGGCTCTCGGGACGGCTCGATTGCCTCGACGGCTTCCTCTTCCCGTCCACGTGCGACGTCATCCGCAACCTTTCCGGCATGTGGCAGATCCTCTTCCCCGGCACCTACGTGCGTTACCTGGACGTGCCGCAGAACTTCGATCCGGCGCTCGGCGGGCGCTTCTGGTCCGGCGAGCTGCGCACCTTGCGCGCCGATCTCGACCGCATCGCCGGCCAGAGGACCAGCGACGATGATCTGCGAGGCAGCATCGCGCTCTACAACCGCAACCGGCAGCTCTTGCGTGAGCTCGACGCACTGCGCCGTGCATCGCCGTGGCGCGCCCCGGCAAGCGAGGCCTATCTCGTGCTGCGCGCCGGCACGCTTCTGCCCGTCGAAGAGCACAATGTCTTGATCGAGCAGTATCTGGCCGCAGCGCGTACGGCAGAACGCATCGAGCGCGACAACTCCCGCGTCGTCCTGCGTGGCGCCTTCTGTGAACAGCCACCGCTCGCATTGCTCCGCACCCTGGAGCGCGCCGGTTGCGATTTGGTCGATGATGATCTCGTCCTCGGCAGCCGCTGGCTCACGGCCGATGTTGCCGAGACCGGCGATCCCATCGAGGCGCTCTGTACCTCATTCCTGCAGCACAGCGTCGCCACCGCCATCCGCTACATCGGCGAGGGCGAGAAGGGCGCCGCCCTCGTCGATGCCGTGCGCGCGTGCGATGCCGAGGGCGTCATCTTCTGCGCCGCTTCCTTCTGCGACCCCGCGCTCCTCGACCAGCCCATGCTGCAGACAGCTCTCGATCGCGCCTGTATCCCGTACACGAGCTTCAAGTACGCCGAAGACAACGGCCAATTCCAGGTGATCCGCGAACAGGCGGGCACTTTCTCGGACTCCATCAAGCTCTGGAGCGAACCATGACCGATCGCACGCCCGCCGACGCTGCTCAAAAGGAACCCAGCATGCTGCGGCAGAAGAACATGATCGCCGGCCACTTCCGGCGCCTGGCCGAAGCGCGCGCGCGCGGAGACAAGGTGGTCTACACCTTCGTTCCCGGCAACCTGACCGAGCTCTTGCTCGCCTTCGACATTCTGCCCGTCCTGCCCGAGATCAATGCTTTGCAATCCGGCATGCGTAAGAAATCGGCCGAGTACATCTCGAAGGCCGAGAAACTCGGCCACAGCGAGGACGTCTGCACCTACGTCAAGTGCGACATCGGGATGCTCAAATCCGGCAACATCGGCCCCACCGGCGAACGCCTGCCCGATCCCGATCTCCTGCTGCTTTCCTACACAGGGTGCTTTACGTTCATGAAATGGTTCGAGCTCTTGCGCCAGGAGTACCGCGCGCCCGTCGCCATGTTGCACGTGCCCTACCAAGCCGACGGCCGCATCACCGACACGATGGTCGAGTACGTCGTCGGCCAGCTGCGCCAGCATGTGATTCCCAAGCTGGAAGAGATCACCGGCAAGCGCTACGACGAAGCCAAGCTGCAAACGTTGCTCGCGCGCTCGCGCATTGCCGAAGATGATCTCGTCTGGGTGCTGGAATCGGCAAAGCACCGGCCGTCGCCCATCGACGCCTACTTCGGCGGCGTTTACTACATTGGTCCCATCTTCTCGTCGTTCCGCGGCACGGAAGACGGCATCGCCTATTACCGCGAGCTGCGCGGCGAGGTGGAAGCGCGTCTGCGCCAAGGCGAAGGCCCGATGACGCCCGAGGGTCCGCTCGGCCGCGAGCGCTACCGCCTGGTCGTAGAAGGGCCGCCCAATTGGACCAGCTTCCGCGAGTTCTGGCGCATGTTCACCGACGAAGGCGCCGTCGTCGTGGCGTCGAGCTATACGAAGGTGGGCGGGCTCTACGACATGGGCTTCCGGCACGACCCGGAGAAGCCGCTCGAATCGCTGGCGCGCTACTGCCTCGGCTGCTACACGAACCTGAGCTTGCCGGCGCGCATCGATCTGCTCGAGCGTTACGTGCGCGACTACGACGCCGATGGCCTCCTCGTCAACTCGGTCAAGAGCTGCAACTCTTTCTCTTCGGGGCAGCTGGTCATCCTGCGCGAGGTGGAACGCCGCACCGGCCGCCCCGGTGCCTTCATCGAGAGCGATCTCGTCGACCCGCGCTACTTCTCGGCGGCAAACATCAAGAACCGGCTCGAATCGTACCTGCAAATGCTCGAGCAGCGCCGGCAGTCGGAGGTGCGCGCGTGAGGAGTTTCCTCGGCATCGACCTGGGGTCGACGACGACGAAGGCGGTGCTGCTCGACGACGACGCCCGCATCATCGGGCGCGGCATCACCAACAGCCGCAGCAACTACGATGTTGCCTGCGCCGTCGCGCGCGCCGAGGCCTTTCTCTCCGCGCGGTTGGCGCAAGTGGAGAACGTTCTCGCGGCGTCGCTTCCGGAAGCGGAAGCGCATGCGGTGCGCCCGCACATCGAATCTGCCATGCGTCTCGCCCAGTACCGCAAGCAGCTCGAGCGCCTGCACGAGGTGCTCGTCGAAGAAACTCGCGCGTTGCGTCACGTCGCCTACCGAACAGCGCTCGTGGCGCTCCTGGAAGATGTTTTCCGCTTGATACAGGAGCGTGCGAACACGCTGTTCGAGCCCGGCCGGCCGCGTCGGTCCGACTTCTTCCGCGATCTCGCCGCGGCGGAGTTCCTGGGGCTTGCCGAAGAGCGTGCACAGCCGACGGGCGCAACATTCAGCGTTCTCATGGGACTCTTCGACCGCGCCATTCTGGTGGTGGAGAACGAGACGCTGGACGTGCCCTTCACCACGCACGCTCTCGAAGCCCTGCACGCCCAGCGCACTCGGGCCGGTGGTGCTCTCGACGCCCGCGCGTGCGAGGTTGCGGACACTCTCGACGCCCGTGTGCGCGCCGCCGCGGAAACGGAGTTCGACATCGTGCAGAGCGTCGGCACCGGCTACGGTCGCGCCCGGCTGCCATTTCCGAAGTCGCAGATCCGTTCCGAGATCCTCTGCCATGGCCTCGGCGCGCATGCGCTTTTCCCGCGCACGGCGACGGTTCTCGATATCGGCGGCCAAGACACCAAGGCGATCCAGGTGGACGAGCACGGCATCGTCACCAGCTTCCAGATGAACGATCGCTGCGCCGCCGGCTGCGGCCGCTATCTCGGCTACATCGCCGACGAGATGAACTTGGGACTGCACGAGTTGGGTCCGCTGGCGCAACAATCCACCCGCGCCGTCAAGATCAACAGCACCTGCACTGTGTTCGCGGGTGCCGAGCTGCGCGACCGCTTGTCTGCCGGCGAGAAGCGCGAGGACGTGCTGGCGGGTCTGCATCGCGCCGTGATTCTGCGCTCCATGTCGCTGCTCGCGCGCAGCGGGGGCGTGCGCGACGAGTTCACCTTCACCGGCGGCGTGGCACGCAATCCGGCGGCCACGGATGTGCTCCTCACCCTCGTACGCGAGAACTACGGCAAGCGCACCGTGAACATTTCACACGACTCGATCTACATGGGCGCCCTGGGCGCGGCGCTGTACGCGCTGCGCGATAAGACCGCCACCGAACCCGCGGGGGTGGACGCATGAGCCTCGTCACCGCCGGCATCGACGTCGGCAGCAGCACGGTCAAGGCGGCGGTCTTGCGCGCGCACGATCCGGCGCAGCGCACGACCGGCGCCGACGTGCTGGCACTGCAGAGCGAGCGCATCCGCCGGCGCGACACGCGCGCCGTCATCGAGAAGTGCTGGACCCAGGCGCTGGAGCTTGCGGGTCTGCAGGCGCAGGACGTGGCTTACGTCGGCTCCACGGGCGAGGGCGAGCTGGTCGAGTTCCGCCGCGGCCACTTCTATGGCATGACCACGCACGCGCGCGGCGCGCTCTTCCTCGTACCCACGGCGCGCGCCATCCTCGATGTCGGCGCCTTGCACGCGCGCGCGATCCTGGTCGACTCGCGCGCGAAAGTGCTCGGCTACCGCATGACCAGCCAATGCGCTTCGGGCTCGGGGCAGTTCATCGAGAACATCGCCCGCTACCTCGGTGTGGCGCTGGAAGACGTCGGCGAACTCTCGCAGAAGGGCGATGCCCCTGAAACCGTAAGCAGCATCTGCGCCGTGCTGGCCGAGACCGACGTCATCAACATGGTGTCGCGCGGCATCGAGACGCGCAACATCTTGCGCGGCATCCACCAGTCCATGGCGGGGCGCTTCGCCAAGCTCTTGGTCGCAGCACGCGCGACCGAGGCTGTGGCGCTCTCGGGCGGCCTGGCACTCAACACGGGTTTCGTCGCCGCGCTGCAGGAAGAGCTGGCGAAGCAGGCGCCCGGTGCAAGCGTCGTCGCCCATCCGCAAGCACCCTTCGCCGGCGCGCTCGGTGCCGCGCTGTGGGGCGCGTATCGACATCACAAGCTGACGGAGCGCCGGCCGCGCGCGCACGCAGCCTAGATTTCCGGAGGCTTGGAAACATGCAGCAGGAACATTCCAATGCGCAGAATTCGGGTCTCGACAGCGAGCCTGGCTTTCTCGACACCGACGCCATCCCCGTGCGCACGCTCGGGATCGACGACTTGGACGCCATCACACGCATCGACCGCAAGATCGTCGGCCGCTCGCGGCGCGAGTATCTCTCTCGCAAACTGGCGACGGCACTGCGCGACTCTGGTGTTTGCATCTCGCTCGCCGCCGAAGTGGACGGCCGCGTCGCCGGCTTCCTGATGGGCTCGCTCTACTATGGAGAGTTCGGTCTGCCCGAGCCCGTCGCCATCCTCGACACGCTCGCTGTCGACCCGGACCTGCGCCACCGCCGCATCGGCTCAGCGTTGCTGCGACAGCTCGTGCTCAACCTGGGCGGGCTCGGCATCGAACGCGTGCAGACCGAGGTCGACTGGACGCAGCACGACCTGCTTGCCTTCTTCTCCCAGGCCGGCTTCCGCCCCGCGCCGCGCTTCTGCCTCGAGCGGCCTTTGGGGCCGGAGGCTCGATGATCAAATCTCGTAGGTTTGGTTTGGGCGAAGGCGACCCCGCACGAGTTGGCAGCGTGAATTCCCTGCCATGACCGGTGCACCATCCCGAGGCGGCTGTTCCTAGATCTGCAAATTGGGAATCCGATTCCCAATTTGCTTGCACCTCCCGTGGCGCAAGCCGTATGCGAGGCATCACGGCTCGACTCAAAAGGCGCGGCACGGAGTTGGCACAGACGCCAACGTGAGCAAGAGCGCGCGACATCGCCGTGTGCGAGCAGCCGGGCTGACCGTGGCGGATGCGGTCGAGCAATGGCTCATGACGCGCATCGCAACCGGACGCAATGTTCACAACCAGCGTAAAGCGCGTGCACGCGCCGAGAAGTATCTCAAGCCTTTCTTGGGGCAGATACTCCTGCGGAAGGTGACGGCCAACCACCTGCGCGAGTATCGCCTGTGGCTGGAGCGCCTGCCGGGGGTGCACGGCCGCGACAGATTGGCGACGACGACTGTTGCGTGGGTGCTCGGCGACGCGAAGAACTTCTTCTACTGGGCCGCGGAGACCGGCTTCATCGCCAAAGCTCCGGTTCCACGTCGTCTGTTGCCACGGCTTCAGGAGCGTCCACCAGACCACTTGATGGACGCGGATGTGGCGCAGATCCTGGCGATTCCAGAGCCGTACGCATTCGTCGTGCGCTTGGCGTTGGGCACGGGAATGCGTTGGTCCGAGCTCTGCCGCAGTCGAGCGGGCGATCTCCACGACGGCATGCTCGTCGTGCACCAGACGAAGTCTGGCAAGCTGCGTCGCATCCCGCTCGACCATGCACCCATCCTGCTTGCCGAGATCGAGGGACGCATCGGCCGACTCTGCCCGTATGGCGAGGGGAGTTCCGGGAATTTCGCCAAGAGGGTCCGGAGGAAAACCGGCATCGCCAGATTTCACATTCACCAGCTACGACACACGTTCGCCGTCAACTGGCTGCGGCGCGGCGGCACCCTTGTAGTGCTCCAGCAGATCCTGGGGCACTCGACAGTCGTCACGACCCAACGCTACGCGAAGCTGACGGACGACCACGTGCGTGCGGAAGCACGCCGATTGGGACGTGTCGACCTCGGTGGAGAAACGCCCTGAATGCCGACCGCCAATCGCTGGATCGAGGCGATGGGGTCCTTCTGCGGACTCGGCAGATGACACCGCCAGAAGATCGCCGTAAAATCGGCGGGTCAACCGCCGAAAAGGAAGCGTTTATGGCGACGATCCGCCACGATACTTGGTTGTCCGAAAAGGGCTAGTGCGCGCGCCCATGGCCTGTACGCTGGTGGACGGTTTGACTCCCCAATGGTGATGGGGGGAGAAGTCAGAAACCCCGACGTGCGTGCTGCCGGACAGGGTTGGCCAGCGCGCACGATGCAGTTCGTGTGTCCTGGGAAGGCGACGTTGCCTCCATGGGAGATCGGCGCATGAGCACATCAGGAAGAGCCGCCACCGTGATCGGTGAGCGTATCGCATCCCGCATGCATGCGATCGACTGGGCGCCCATCGGTGCGGAGCTCGACGAGCATGGCTTGGCCATGCTCGAGAACGTGCTGTCTGCCGAGGAATGCGCTTCCATTGGCGGTCTCTACGAGAACGACGACCGTTTCCGCAGCCTGATCGTGATGGCTCGCCACGGCTTCGGACGCGGGGAGTACAAGTACTTCTCGTATCCGTTGCCCGAGATCGTCGCCGATCTCCGCACCGCGATCTATCCGCACCTGGTGCCGACCGCCAATCGCTGGAACGAGTCGATGGGGATCGCAGTGCGATACCCGGCCGAACACGAGGCTTTCCTCGCGCGCTGCCACAAGGCTGGGCAGGTGCGACCGACCCCGCTCTTGCTGCAATACGGCAAAGACGATTTCAACGCCCTGCACCAGGACCTCTACGGCGAGCATGTCTTCCCCTTCCAGGTGGCCTTCCTACTCTCGAAGCCTGGGGAAGATTTCACCGGCGGCGAGTTCGTGCTGACCGAGCAGCGGCCGCGCATGCAATCGCGGGCCGAGGTCGTGCCGCTCCGCCAAGGCGACGCGGTGATCTTCGCTGTGAATCATCGGCCCGTGCAGGGGAAGCGCGGCACCTATCGCGTCACCATGCGGCACGGCGTGAGCCGCCTGCGGTCGGGGCACCGGAGAACGCTGGGCGTCATCTTCCACGATGCGAAGTGAGGGGATCCGTGGATCGGCAACAGCTTCTGAAGCGGCTCGCCAATGCCTGGGCGGAGTTCGAGGAGTCGTACGCCGACTTGACCGATGCACAGCTGACGCAACCTGGTGTCACGGGCAAATGGTCAGTGCGCGATATCCTCGCGCACGTGACGACCTGGGAACAAGAGGCACTGAAGCATCTACCGCTCATCATCGAGGGTGGCAGACCCCCGCGGTACTCGACCCAGTACGGCGGCATCGACGCCTTCAATGCCTTGATGACCGAACAGAAGCGACACCTTTCTCTCTCCGATGTCCTGCACGAGCTCGGTGAAGTTCACGACCGCCTCATCACTTACGTCCACGAGGCTCCCCAAGAGCTGCTCACGCGAGAGACACGTTTCCGTCGCCGCCTGCGACTCGATACCTACAGTCACTATCCCAAGCACGCCAAGGCGATCCGGGAATGGCGGGCGCGCTCATTCGGCCGAGAGAATCGTCTTGCGCCATCTGCTCGCTGAGCCTTGCACGCTGTCTCGAACAGCAAGTCGATTGTCAGACTGCCTCGAAGGGCAGGGCGGAGATGGAAATGTTGCCTGTCTTCCGCATTCCAGAGGAAGATCTATTGCACGGTCGAGGCGGAGCCTGCGACAGAGTATCGCGCTCAAGCAGTTCCTCCGTTCTGGTTGAACCAGAATGGAATATGATCCAGTTTAGAACGTAGGACCGGGTGTCGCGGCGGGAGCCATCCGCTTCTCCATTCTCGATGACATCGCGCTCGAGGTGTCTTATCGCGGTCACGCTCCAGGGCTCAGGCCCCTCTTGAATAACTTATGTCTGTTCGACATAATGTTTCTGCGACATAATCTCTGGCCTGCCGGTTGGGGGAATGACCATGAAGCTGCCTTTCCTCGATCGAAACGAGGAGCGATCGCGGTTGCGACGTCTGGTCACCCGGCGAGAACCCGGTCTCGCGGTGCTCTATGGGCGTCGTCGCTGCGGAAAATCGCGCTTGTTCCAAGAGACCCTGCCGCAGGGCCGATCCGTCTACTACGTCGGTGACGATCGCGAAGGCACTCTCCAGCGAGCCGCCTTGTCGACGGAGATCGCGCGGCTGATGCCCGGCTTCGACCAAGTCACGTACCCAGATTGGAATTCACTCTTCGCGCGTTGGTGGAAGCAGGCCCCCTCCGGTGCCGTTCTGGCCCTCGACGAGTTCCCCGCGATCGTGACCGCCGCCCGTGAGATCCCGAGCCTGCTGCAGAAGTACATCGACGGGAACCTCTCGAGAAAGCTCCATGTCATCCTCGCAGGAAGCTCTCAACGTATGATGCAGGGCCTGTTTCTCGATCGATCGGCCGCGCTCTTCGGGCGAGCACACGAGATTCTCAAGATCTTGCCGCTTGCGCCCGGCTGGATTCGGAATGCGTTGCGGCTCTCTGACGCCGAAGCGGGAGTCGAAGCATACGCGGTTTGGGGTGGGATCCCCCGTTACTGGGAATTGGCGGTAGACCACGACTCGCTGGACAAGGCCATCCGCTCGCTCGTGCTGAGTCCCTTGGGTGTCTTGCATGAGGAACCGGACACATTGCTCCTCGACGATCTCCGGGATGTGGGGCAATCCGCTTCGATCTTGAGCCTCATTGGTGGAGGCTGTCATCGCATGTCCGAGATCGCCGGGCGACTCGGGAAGCCAGCAACTTCCCTCTCGCGCCCGCTCCACAAGCTGATCGAGCTGGAGCTGGTGCGGCGGGACATCCCGTTTGGAGCTCATGCGCGCGACAACAAGCGATCGCTGTACGAAATCGCGGATCCCTTCCTGCGATTCTGGTTTCGATTCGTCGAACCGAATCGCTCCAGACTGCAAGCGCGGCAAGTCACGGCCGTGGCTCGCGAGATCAACGCAAGCTTCTCGCAGCACGTTTCCCGTACGTGGGAGGAACTTGCGCGCGCCAGCGTCGCGCAGCTCGACTGCCACGGTCGCACGTGGCGCCCCGCGAGCCGCTGGTGGGGAGCCGGCCTGGACCGCAAGCCCATGGAGATCGACGTCGTGGCGGAAAGCGATGACGGCAAAGCGGCTCTCCTCGGTGAGGTCAGCTGGTCGAAGACCGCCGATGCGAGCGAGCTTCTCCAGCAGCTCCGCCGCAAAGCCGAGAACTTCCCTGGCGCGACTCGGCGCGAAATCGCCCTGGCGCTCTGGATGCGGACGGGACCAAGTTCTCTCGAGAGGACGCCGATCTACTCTCCCGACAAAGTGCTTCGAGCCCTTCGATAGAGTGCCCGTCGGCGTCAACCTCATGCCAGGCGGGCGGCGGCACTTCTCGCTCGACGACCTCGACGTCGGTCATACAAGAGAGATGGTGAGGCTCCATGGTCGACGCCCGTGAAAAGGACAGACTTCTGCAGGAAATCGTGCTTGAGCAAGCACGACTTGCCGATCTCGAGCGCGAGCGCGAGCTTGTCCAGGCCCGTCTTCTTGCCTTGAAGGAAGGGCTGAGAGGCATTCCGGACGCGGGCCCACCGGTCCCCCTCGCGCACGAGGTACTGCCTGCCAAAGCCATGGGCATGGAGCGGGTACGTCTGTTCCGTGAATTGTTCCGCGGCCGCGAAGACGTTTTCGCAACACGTTTCGTGAGCAAGAAGAGCGGGAAGCCTGGCTACGCGCCAGCGTGCGCCAATAAATGGGTGAGCGGCGTCTGCGGACTCCCGAGTATCAAGTGCGGAGATTGCACCAACCAAGCGTTTGTTTCCGTGGGAGACCAGGTCATCATCGACCACCTCATGGGTGAGCATGTCGTCGGCATCTACCCTCTCCTGGAGGACGAGACCTGCTGGTTGTTGGCCATCGATTTCGACAAGGCCTCATGGCAAGCCGACGTGACCGCAGTCGTTGAGACGTGTCGTAGCATCGGTCTCCACCCTTCGGTCGAGCGCTCTCGCTCCGGCAACGGTGCACACGTCTGGTTCTTCTTCGCGGCCCCGGTTCCGGCAAGTACTGCTCGCGCAATGGGATGCTCCCTCATCACCGAGACCATGTCGCGTCGTCGCGAATTCAGCATGGAGTCGTACGACCGCCTCTTTCCGAACCAAGACACCCTTCCGCGCGGCGGCTTCGGGAATCTCATCGCCCTGCCACTGCAACGGGAATCTCGCAAACACTTCAACTCGGTCTTTATCGACGACAACTTCACACCCTACCCCGACCAGTGGGAATACTTGGCCTCCGTGCCCCGCCTCGCACCAGCGCGGATCGAGGAGATCGCGCAAGAAGCCAGGCGTCGGGGCGAAGTGCTGGGAGTACGCCACGCTGAGATCGCGGACGAAGATGACACCACGCCCAGGGCGCTGATGCTCTTGGGGCAAGGCCGGCGGCGCCAGATCTCTGGATCCCTTCCCGTGTCGTTACACGCCATCCTCGCTCAGCAATTGTTCGTCGACAAGACCGGGCTCCCCGCTGCCTTCATCAATGAGATCAAGAGGCTGGCCGCATTTCAAAACCCCGAGTTCTACAAGAAGTAACAACTTCGGCTTTGGACCGGTGCGACTCCACGCATCATCTCTTGCGCCGAAGACATGGCGCAGCACGTGGCGCTGCCGCGTGGGTGCTTGCCAGATCTCGAACAGCTCCTGGATCGCCACGCCGTTCGCTTGTTGATCGACGACCGGCGCGAGGACGGCGAGTCACTGCCGCTGCAGTTCGTGGGGCAGCTCACCGGACTGCAGGAGCAAATGGCATCGGAGATGCTCCAGCATGACACCGGTGTCTTGGTCGCCCCGCCAGGAATCGGAAAGACCGTCCTCGGCGCGTACCTGGTGGCGCAGCGCGGGCGCAGCGCCCTCATCCTCGTTCACCGTCAGCCGTTGCTCGACCAGTGGGTAGCGCAGCTTGCGATGTTCCTCGGTCTCGATGAGAAGGAGATCGGGCAGATCGGGGGTGGCAAGCGTAAGCTCAACAGGCGACTCGACGTGGCGATGCTCCAGAGCCTCGTGCGACGAGGCCAGGTCGATGAATTGGTCGCTTCGTACGGCCATGTGATTGTCGACGAATGCCACCATCTTCCCGCGGTTTCCTTCGAACGTGTGCTGTCCGCGGTGAAGGCACGATACATCGTTGGGCTCACGGCGACTCCTCAGCGGCGGGACGGTCATCAGCCGATCACGGAGATGCAGTTGGGGCCCGTGCGTTTTGCCTTGAATCCAAAGAGCCAGACCGCTGGTCGCCCCTTCCGTCATCGGCTCGTGGTACGCGAGACGCGTTTCAGCCTGCCCGAGCTGCGGGATGAAACGGGAATCCAGGGACTTTATAGAGCGCTGATTGCGGACGAGGAACGTAATCGCATGATCCTCGACGATGTCATCGCGGCCCTGACGCAAGGGCGTTCACCCATTCTCCTCACTGAACGCAAAGACCATCTCGAGATGTTGGCCGATCGACTGCGCAAAGCAGTGCGCCACCTCGTCATCATGAGTGGCGGGAAATCGGGAAAGGACCGCCGCGACCTGACCGCACGGCTAGCACAGATTCCCGACGACGAGGAGCGCGTCGTTCTAGCAACGGGCCGCTACATCGGCGAAGGGTTCGACGATGCACGGCTCGACACACTGTTTCTCGCCCTGCCAGTGTCCTGGAAAGGTACGCTCGTTCAGTACGCGGGTCGACTCCACCGACTTCACCCTAGGAAGACCGAAGTACTCATCTTCGACTACGTAGACCGCGAGGTCTCAATGCTGCTGCGAATGTTCGAGAAGCGCCGCCGCACATACCGCGCGGTCGGCTATCTCTCCCAAGAGTTCCCCTTTGGTGACAGCGCTCCGCTGGCAGAGCCAGTTCTCGAGTGGGATCAGGAAGCGCTCCGTCACTTCGACGACCCGAGCTGAGGGCGGCCCTGGCTCCTTTTTTGCTTTCCTAACCCCTCTAGGCTACTGAAGATAACCGTTGTGACGGCGGCGTCTTGATCGTTTGTCTTATTTTTGATATATTTGGAGCGCAACTTGCCTCAGACGGAGGTCATCTACTTTAAGGAAGCGGATGGCACGACACCCATACTCGACTGGTTTGACGAGCTTCACGCGGACGCAGCTGTCAAGTGTCTTGCAAGGCTCGCACGACTCGAGGAACTCGGCCACGAGATCAGGCGGCCCGAGGCCGACTACCTCGAGGATGGCATCTATGAGCTTCGGGTGAAACACCGGGGTGTGAACTACAGGATGCTCTACTTCTTCCACGGGAGGACGGTTGTCATCGTTTCGCACGGCTTCTCGAAGCAGCAAGCGAAAGTACCGGGGAGAGAGATCCATGCCGCGCTCAGGCGAAAGAAGGATTTCGAGGCCAACCCGCGCACGCATACGTTCAGACCGGAGATCTGACCATGGGCCGTAAGCACAGATTCGAATCGAAGGCGCTTCAGTTCACCTACGAGCGCTACGTGGGTAGCGACCTCAAGCGTCAGGCCGCCTTTGAGGAGGCGCTTGCAGGCGCTGAGGTCGCGCACAAAATCTATGAGCTCCGCACCAAGGCCGGTCTCACACAAGCCAAGCTCGCACAGCTTGTGGGGACTAGCACGTCTGCCATCTCTCGTCTTGAGGACGCAGACTACGAGGGGCACTCCCTTGCCGTCCTCAGACGTATCGCCTCGGCGCTCAACCGGCGCGTAGAAGTCAACTTCGTTCCGGTTCGCCGTCGTGCTGCCCTCTCCCGGCCGGCGAAACCCACGAAGCGCCGCCGGCCCGCCCACTCATCGAGCGCTGCCAAGAAGTCTGTCGCCTAAAAACCATAGCAACATCGCGATTTGTGGTCAGGAGCTGACTCAGCCGCCACAAGCGCATTCCTACGAGGCGAGCTCGCGGATAGCGTCGGACTTGCCGGCGAGCTCTGCAAATAGCGCGAGGCCGTTGAGCCTGTTCCGGTCTTGCGCCGGTAATCCTTTTCCATTGCACAAGATATCCGGATCCGTTCGTTTCCTTGACTTTGTTCGCAAAATAGCGAACACTTGGAGCGTGAGTTGCCTAGGACCAGAGTGGTTTTCTACCGGGAGGAGGACGGCACCATCCCCTTCCTCGAGTGGTTTGATGGCCTGAGCGAGAAGGCCCAAGACAAGTGCTGGGTTCGGATCGAACGGCTCGAGGAGCTCGGCCACGAGCTTCACCGCCCAGAGGCGGACATCCTACGGGACGGCATCCATGAGCTCCGAACGAAGCATCACCGTGTGAATTGCCGGATACTCTACTTCTTCCACGGGCGGGAGGCGGTCGTTCTTTCGCACGGCATCACGAAGCAACAAGATGAGGTTCAGCCCTCAGAAATCGACCGCGCAATCGAACGTAGGAACAGATTTGCTGCCGACCCCGGCCGACACACGTACGAGGAGACTGACTGATGGCGACGAAGCCAGCGTCGACGACAAATGCGCTCAGAATCCTGCACCGCCGGTACTACGACGGGAAGCCGGAGCGCATTGCGTCGCTCGAGGAAGAGCGCTTGAACGCGAAGATCGCGCGTGAGATCTACGACCTGCGCTCCGCGGCGGCCCTCAGTCAACGACAGCTCGCAGACCTCGTCGGGACAACGGCCTCTGTCATCTGCCGTCTCGAGGACGCCGACTACGAGGGTCATTCCCTGTCAATGCTGCAACGCATCGCTACAGCACTCAAGAAGAGGGTCGAAGTCCGCTTCGTTCCCCTGCCTGCAGCCCCTGCCCGGATGCAGAGACGCGGACGTGCTGCCACGCCGTCCAGGAGACGTCTCGTAAAAGCTCCCAGGAAGAAAGTCTCTCGCTAACTGTTGGTGCCGTAGAGCTTCGCCAGAGCCTTGGATTGGAATGGGTCTTCAGCTTCGGCCGGTACGCGCAGCCGGCGATCAGCAGCCAGCAGAAGACCGGTCCTCGGCATCGGCTTGTCGGGCAGCGTCTCCTCCCCCCTCGGCGATCTCTCTCCCCAGACTGGTCGCCGCAGCTCTACCTCGGATGTACCCTACGCGTTCCTCGGGTGTCATGTGCTCCATCTCTTGACTGAGCTTGTCTTTGGTGCAGCGAGTCGGAAGCTGTTCCCTGTGTTCACTCGATTATCTCATCCAGATAGATACAGAACCATTTCGAAAGACCTTGGCGATGAATGGTGCCCGAGTACTGATCGCCAGCCGCCTGATCTTCGGCAGGGCTCGCGTGAAAACCTCCACAATTTCAGGTCCTGTGAGATTCCCAGAAACTAAGACGAAAACCCGCGCACCTGACCGCAGCAGAGCTGTGATCTCCAAGGTGTTGTAGCGAATTCTCTGGTCCTTGGTGAGGACAACCCAGCATTCCCGACCAGCCCTTTCGAGCCACTCCGCGTCAAGCGCAGTCGGCTTGAACACCTCATCGTGGACGATGACATTTGCCGAACCTTCCCTGAGGGAGATCGCCAAATCCTTCCCCAGGGATCGATCGACGAAGAAAACGAGGGGTTCACGCTGCTTCGACCTGGAGCTCGCAGCGGATTGCCTCTTCGATCTCCGGTCGTTCGCAGCCATAATCCCTTGCTAGATCGTCCGTCGAGTCTCCAGCCTTGTATCGTTCCGCGATCGCGGCTGTCGGGATTCCCTTGCGCGCCAACACGGGCCTTCCAAAAGCGAGGCGCGGGTCCATCAGAACCGTCTTGGGCTGATCCACACTACCCCGTCGAGTCAGCAGGTACAGCCGCGCGACTGCCCCTGAGGGATCGCGTTCGACGCGGCGCAGGTACGCCATTAGGAGTCTGCGCATCTCGAGCTGACCTTCTTGAGTGAGATTGATCAGCTGATCGATCTTTTGGACGAACAGAGACGTTCCGTTCGTTTCGAACTGCTCGTCTGCGAGTGGATGTCGTGACTTGAACCGTGTTTCAAGATATCGAAGTGCGGCGCGGACTTGCTGAAGCGGGATTCTGTGTTCCCGTCGAATCGCGCTGAGTACATACGCCTCGGTCAGATTCACGAAGGAAAGACAAGCTCGCTGAGGCTCAGGCAACCGGATAAGCGGCTGAAAGAATCTTCGGTGCGCGCCCGCCTTATAGTGCTGTCCAATCACCCACGAGCGCAGCGTTGCTTTGGGCAGGCCGAGATAATGGGCCGCTTCCCAGAGACTGTACGCCGGCATCGCGCGCGGATCCCGGCCACCATAGATGTCCGCTCGTTCGCTGCGTTTGGTCACGGGACACCTCCATCACTAGGGTCCCACGTACGCCACGCTCGAGTCAATCCGGACGCCAGACGCGGAGACTCTCACGGAGCGCAAAGCGACCAGTCCTGTGTCCGATCGAGACCAGCACGGCGAACAACCACGTCTTGCCAGCCTCGGCTGCGCAGCTTAGCCTTGCGGGCGGCCGCCGGGGTGGTGGAATCGGCAGACACAGGGGATTTAAAATCCCCCGGCCGCAAGGCCGTCCGGGTTCGAGTCCCGGCCCCGGCACCAGAGCATCAACCTTCGGCATTGTATGCTCGTGTCGAGGCCGGAGACGCCACGTTTGGTCGCTCCCAGAGTCTCGGGGGAGCAGCCCGGCAACCCGAGGTTCAGTGTGTTTCCACGCCGTGCTCGTTGCGGCCCATGGGGTATCCACTAGAACAGCGTTCGGACCGTATCAACGATCACTGTCGTGAGCGCCCCAATGATGAGTGTCCCGAAAAACGTGCGTATCCCGTTTCCAGGATTCTGTCCTTCCTCTTTGAGCATCATATAGGGAAATATCCAACGCGCCACGCCAAACAGAATTCGAAACAGAATCAGCGCAGCAAAGAACACGTAGATCTTTGCCATCTGTGGAATGATCGTTACCTGCCCCAACGCGGAGGCGTCGATTCCCTGCCCAATACGGAACGCGATCCATAAACATGACGGTAAACCTAAGAAAAACAAGGAAGCGTCGTAGCTGTTCTTGCCGTGCAACCACGCGCTTCTAAGTCTGCGTTTTCCCAGGAAGTCATTGATGGTCTTTGATACGCCGGCTGCCCAGTTGGATTGTTCAGCATCGATCCGAATTAGACCCGTGTTCGGACTGGGTGCACCGGATATGTTTGAGAGATCAGTCGGTTCAGTCCGTCGGAAATCAAAGAGCACCTGTGCGCGATGTGGTACCCAGTTGAACTTCCCAATTGTCTGCAGTCGAAAGCCTGTGTCAATTTGGATAGCATTTACTGTTGCCGGCAGAATCATGCTGTCAATCTCATCTTCTCCTTGAATTACGATTCGTTCACCCTGTGATCCTAAGATGATGCAAGATGCCTTGAACAAGTCGGTAATCTCTTGCCTGGCTCTCTCGAATTCAGCTGCATCCTGACCCTCCTGAATCTTAATCGTCTCGTCGGCGAACTTGGCAGCCTCTCGGTTGTGCTCCTGCAGGTCGTGGTACAGTCGTTTCAGCCCTTTGAGATCAACCCAGCAAGATGGAGGCCGTATTTCTTGACTCCGCATTTCGAACTTGTCGGGCGTATCTCCTGGTCGCGTCACGGTGTCCTCCCAACTCTCAACTGCGAATAAGTAGCCCGCTCAATACTTCGGTCTCAGCGCGCAAGAACGGGTGAGCTCATGGTCCCCCGAGGACCTTCATCGCCGCGGTCTTCGGGTCTCCGTAGAAGATCGGGTCGACGTGTTCGACGATGTCGGCGCTCACGTCGAGGAAGGTCCGCTTGTTCTCGATGGGGATGAGGGCGCGTTTGGCGCCGTTGTCCATCGCGACTTGTAGCGGCTCGACCAGCGAGCGTAGTGCCTTGATGTTGCCCTGCACGCTCATGTCGCCGAGAACAAGAAGTGCCGGGCTTACAGGGGCCTTGCGAAGCGCGGAGTAGCACGCGACGAAAAATGCGATGCCCATGTCAGCTTCGACCCGGTTCGCCAACAAATCGATGACTTCGACGTGGAGATCCGACGTGTCGAGCTCGCGTGCGATTCCCAACTCGGACTTCTTCGCCTGGACATAGCTGAACGCGCGCTGGACAGACTCCTTCGTCCTACCCGTAACTCCTCCGGCTGCCTTCAGTTTGCCCGTCCCGGTCGAGACGGAAACCTCGACACGATACAAGCCCACCGTGCCATCGGTTGCAAAGCCTGCTGTGTAGACGGTGCCCGGGGGTAGTGGATCTGCCGAGATCAGGTCGCGTCCTCCCTGCTCGGGGACGCCAACGAACCTTTCCTCGCCCGTTTCCTGCAGTGTGTAACTGAACGATGTATGGTAATACTCGAAGGAACCCATTTTCTTGAGTTGCTCCTTCACTCGCCGGCGACCCTCGAGCGCGAATTCCAAGATCTCTGCGAGTTCCAATCGTGCGACGTCCCCATTTGGACAAATGATCTTGATGAGACCCGACACGGTCTTGCGCACCGCCTTGCGGTCGCGCGCATTCAGGTGGGGCCCTAACGAGAAATGCCGGTCAATGACCTCGGTGAAGTTGTGCTTCCGCATTTCACGGAGTGCCTCGGCCAGATAGTCCACCACGAACCCATAATGGTTCGTGAACAAATCGTTTCGCATCTTCGGAATCTCCCAGCCCGGGAGATAGAAGTGCAGTCGATCAATGAACGCCATGTCGTCGCGAATGACGTCGGGCATTGGAGCAAACAGATGGCCCGTTTGCACCATCACATCAATGGGTTGGTTCGTGTTGCCGAACATCGCAATGCTTGCGTCGCCGGACGCCGCTTCCTTGCCGCGTTGGAAGGTGCCGGACTCGCAGTAGGTCTTCATGGTGCTGATAACCTCCTTCGGCATCTTCTGGAGATCAGCAACCTCATCGAAGCCAACCACGTCCCAGATTTGAACCATACCCTTCTGTCGACCGTCCATATGTCCAAACAAGTTGGCGACGGTACTGGGGCCCGTAAGCAGGGCCGAATATGGCGACACTTCTTGCAGCACATAGCTCTTGCCGGTGCCACGCGGACCGAGTTCAACCAAATTATAGTTGCGCTCCGCGAGTGGAATGAGTCGGACAAGAAACTGGAACTTAAGTCGGCGCGACATCTCGGCGGGCTCGTACCCCATGCTTCGTATCATCAGGTCGATCCACTCGTCTGTCGTGAATTCATGACGGACACGCCGGTATTCATCGAGATCGAAGGTCGCGATCTGGATTGGCGTGAGCTTATCAATCCAAAACGGGTACTTGCCCTTTTCTTCCTCATCGTATTCGAAGCGCAATTCGAGCTGTGCCCAGATGCCCCCAGTCAGCAGACGCTCGTAGTCACGTACATACTGGTTCGGCACATGAAGATGCTTGCTGCCGAAGTTATTGGCTTCCGCCCAATAATCAGAGTCGACAATTCGCACTTTCACCTTGTCGATAAAGCTGTATTTGCCGTTCTCTTTCACTTTGCTCTGGGCCTTTACTGATTCGTCAGGTCGGATGTAATTATTCGCGAGGGTGTCGTTGACGACCGCCAGCCCCATCTGGATCGCTACGTCGTCGGACGACGCGCAGTACTTGCCAAGCAGGTACTCGAGGACGAAGACCGGCACGTTGGCGCCGACCTTCACCTTGCGGACCAGATCCTTTCGGACGACCTTGCCGGCGAAGAGGCGGTTCACCTTGTCGTCAAGTACGTCTCGCGCTGGAGCTTCGGCGTTGCTCATGGGCTCACACTCCAAGTCGTACCGGGATGTCTGTGGGCGAGCGGAAGAGCTCCGCGTCAGTGGCTGGGTCCTGAACGACCACCCGCAAGGACGGCACGCTCTCATCGCTCAGCAAGAAGGCCACCGTGACGGGCTTGCCAGGGTGGAGCGTTATGCAGCCAGTGCTTCGGTCGAGTTCGGCGTCGATGGCCATGCCTGCGGCGCCGACCTGCTTGCCCGACGACATCAGAAGTGGGCGGACGACCATCGGGCTGGAGAACAGGGAGAGGTTCTGCCCACCGAGCTGCAGCGTGATACTGAAAATGCGGTTCGTGACGGCCTCTGGAAACCCGCTCGCCGTGACGGGTCCTGCCGTGGGCTTCGCGGAGTCCCGGACCTTCAGACGCACGGTGAGCACCGGGATCACGAGCTCCTGAAGTGACGGCCCTCCGTGGTGGAAGGCGAGGTCGCCCCCCGCCTTGAACACGCCGCATCCTGTGGGGAAGACGAACTCGAGGTCCGACGCGTAACCTAGCGAGGACGCCGCGACGCGCACGCAACCAGGCGGCGTTGCGCCTCCACGCCCGATCCAGCAGCGCCGGTGAAGCTCGACCTGGTCGCCGCCGGGGGCGTCCGTCCGCATCGACTCGTCGCGATCGACCGCGAAGAACAGATGCCCGTGGTCGGCCGTGACTACGGAGTGCTCGATGCCGGCCTTCGCCAGCCGCTGGATGGCGCTCGCGATGTCGCCGATGACCTCGTCCATGATGCGCCGAGCCTGTCGGGTGAAGCCTGTCTCGCCGGCGTGGTCGATCTCTTGTGACCGGACCACAACGACCTGCGCAGACTCGATCTTCTTCGCGAGCTTCGACGGCTGCAGGCTCAGGAGCTCGTCCAACGCGACGTCGACGAGTTTCGGGACGCGGGCTGCGGCGAACTTCTTGCGCGCACCGAGATCCGGGAGGAAGGTGCCGTCAATAAGCGCGCCGAGTCTGTCGTTCTGCTCGACGACGGTGAAGCTGCTCGCGGCGCCTGGCAGCAACGCCGCCATTCCGATCGGCGTGATGCTCGGGAGCGATCCGATAGCAGGGCGCACGGCAACTTCGGCAGCTTTCGGCAGGCGTTCTGCGAGCTCGACGCCCATCTCGAAGCGCATCGCGTCGACCAGGAAGTACGCGACCGGCTTCGGTTTCTCTGAAACGACTTCACTGAAGATGCGCGTCTGGTGAAGCGCGGAGGCTCCGGTCCAATTCGCCCTCAGAAGGGCCTTGGTGAAGCCCTCGGCCATGGCGTGGCAGGTGTCCTCATAGGCCCGCCGCACGACGCCGAGCGCGCGCTCCTCAGGCTCCTCTTCGAGGTTGGCGATCCAGGCTTCGAGGCGACGCTGCGCCTGGTCGAGGCGGTACCATCCATCCTTCTTGGTGTAGACGTCGACCCATCCACTCGGGCCATTACTGACCTTCGGGATCGCCGCGCGAACCGCCATCGTGACCGTGCCCAGCTCCGCCATGCGGCGGCACGCCTCCCACTGGGCTTTCCGAGCGACGTCACGGTCAAGCCAGAAGCTGTGCTCGCGTGCCCCGACGAGCGCCAGCGCCTCGTCGAACTTCCTGTTCGCGATGAGGTCACCGCAGTGACTGAGCAGCGAACGCTCCTCGAAGCGAAATGTGTCGATGGCTCCGAGGCTGCCAGCAGGCAACTTGGCGCCTCGCAGGCCCAGCTCCTCCTCCACGCGATCGGCGAGCACGGCATAGGCCTCGGCGAAGCCCGTCCGGAGTCGGCGTGCCAGCTCGCGCAGGGCTGCCTCCTCGTCCTTGGTCTTCGGGCTCGCGACTCCCTCGAGGCACGCCGGCGGCGGGCAGTTCAGGTCGCTGCGGAACTCCCCAGCAAGCACGTACCGAAGGGTCACGGCGCGGAGCTTCGCCAGGGCTGCATCATCAGGCAGCTCCAAGCCCAAGCGCGACCTGACCAGCTTCACCAGCTCGCGCGTCGCCTCCTTCGTCACGATGTCGGCGTCTCGCCGGTCGTTCACGAGCCACGCAGCGAGCAGCCCGTCGTTCCCGCTGGCCTCGTGGAAGATGCTCTTCAGGAGCGACGGCGGCTCCGCGGAGGACGAGTCTGAAGACGCGCGAGCGAGGTCATCGTACGTGACGCGCTCGGGGGCGAGCATCTCGTCGATAACCCCGTCCGTGTACCGCTGACGAAGGACGTTGCGTGCGAGGCGCTTGAGCTGCGGCTCGTAGCACTCGCCGGCCTTCTCGAGCTCCATGAGCACCGAGGCGCGCCGGTCACGATCGCAACCCGGCAAGTAGATGACGACAGATTCAGGCGAGTCGCCGCTGACGCGTGGCTCGACGACGGCGCGCAGCTCGAACAGCGAGCCTGCGTACTCGGCAAGTCGCGTGGCGATACCGGCGACCGAGACGGGCATCGGTTCGCTGCTCGTGCGCGCGCCACCGCGGACCTCTGCGATGAAGGGCGCGAACTCGCCGCGCGCGTCGTACCAGACAACGAGCTTCTTGCTCTTCAGCTTGTCGGCCAGTTGCTTGGCGACATAGTCGTGCAGCGGGTGCATCAGCGGCTCCCTCCTTCATCGACACTTGCTAGGGCACGACGACGACCGTCCCGGCCTCGCCCACCGCTGCCCGTTGCGAGCGGGGCTTCGATCAAGCTCTTCAGCGCGGCCTTCACCGCCGGCGAGGTGCGCTCACGCACCAGTTCATCGACAGAGCGGGGCGGAGTCTTGCACGCGCTCCACTTGCCGTCGGTGCCCTCGATCCAGAACATGTCTTCGAGCCCGTGGGCGATGGCGAGGCTTCGGTCCTCGGCGCACATCGGAATGACTCGCTCGGGCCAGAGGTGCATCGCGATGTGCGCCCAGTCGTAGTCACCGGACACAAGTTCATCCCAGCACGACTTCGCGGCCTTCTGCCAAGGCCTGTGCGCGATCAATCGCCAGAGGGGTGCGTAGTTGATGATCACCCCGTCGTTGAGGTTCGGGTTCCACAGTGGAGCGACGCGAGTCACCTCTTCGTGGAAACCGCGAATATCGCCAACGAGGATCTCCTGCGCATCGAGCTCTTTCCGCTGGCGTGAGTCCGGACTGGCGCCGAACTCTGCCGTGAGCCGCGCCAGACGCACGTCTTCATGCTGCAGTTTCTCCTTCACCAGCTCCAGACAGCGGTAGAACGTGTCCTTGTGGAAACGGTGATAGTAGAGCCACACCGAATAGCTCCCGTTGGCGGTGGAGAGTGGCCAGTAGATGGGGGCCTGGCGGCGGCTCTTTGAGTAGCGGCTCAGGTGGTCCGCGAAAAAGCCCGTGGGCCGGCGGAACCACTCGCGCAGGGTCGGAACACCGAGGAGCGCGCAGGCTTCGTGTTCCAGCCTGTCGGCGCGGTCGCCCCAGAGCACGGCGAGGGCGGCGTGGACGCGGCGTTCGAGGTCGAGCGGGTGCTCCGGGTCGTCCACGAGGATGCCGTCCCAAGCCACGTCCAACGGGTAACGGCCCTCGGCCCGCAACCGGCGGCCGGCTTCGGGCGAAAGCGGCAGGCCGTCGTCGCCTTGGAGCATCCCGGGCGGGCAGATCGGCAGCGGCGCAAACGGATCCGGCAACTCCGGCGCCGGCCGCTCGCCCGTGGCATACCGGATGTCCCAGCGGCCGAACGCGCAGCCAAGGGCGTAGGAAAGTGCATCCACTTCTGCAGGCTCGTGAGCGGTTTCGCTGCGATGTGTTGGAAGGCTGTATTTCTGTTCGAGCACCTCCATGCTCGCGGGCATGAAGCCGTAAGCAGCCGATATAATCTGGTCGATTTCAGCCTGCTTTTCGCTGAACGCATCATCGCTAAACGTCTCGCCGCTCCTCACGCATCTGACGAACTCCGCTGCGGTTTCTGAAACCTCTGCATCCTTACGAGCCAAAGCGAACTGCATTTGGCCGAACTCAACGAGATGTTTTTTTGTGGGGCCAAAATCTGGAATTGGAAGGCGCGCGACCATTTCGGAATTCCAGTGGCGGTCTGTGGAGAACATCGCCATGAGAGAAAAGACAGGTCGGCTATTGAAGAACGCGAGCCAGAACGCCAACTCATCGTTGTCTTTCGGGAAGATGCAGAACCCAGAGCCTCCAAACAAATTGCCTTTCTGCTGGGGCTGAGCGGAAAAGCCGAGGCTACTAACTTCCGAGAATGTCAGACCAGGACGAAACCAAAATGAGACACTTTGTTTCGAGCGTGCATCGGTCGCGTAGTTCTTAAGTTCGTTCTGACGCGGAATCTCGCCGTTGTGTCTCCAGTCCATCAAGACCGCGGACTCGCTGTGATATCGAGACCAACCCCCGCCCTTTGCGATGTAACGCCAGTCACCCGCCTTCTTCGCGCTGTAAGCAACCTCCCACATTAGCCGAATGAACCGAAAGTCGTCGAAGGTGGTAAGACCCTTGACGGACTCACCAAAACTCGGCTCGAACGAGTGTAAGTGAGATACCGCAACGAGCACTTCGGGCGGACACCAATAGGAAAACAGCCCAAATGGCAGAACCCGAAACTGCTCAAGAGGTGCCAAGGTCGGCGGCTGACGTTCGTCGCCAAACAGGAGAGAGAGCGCTTTGTCGTTAAGCGCCATCTTGTCTTCGCGCGTCCAATCCCAAAACGACGCTTGGCTCGGTGGATTCGCTCGCGCAACCCATGCCGCTGTCTCAACCATTGCGTCGAGAACACCAAGGCCAAAGTCGATTAGCAGGTCGAGGCGGTGCCGTGGGTCTGCCAACGTCTTCCGAAACTCGCGCAGTCGCTTTGAATAAAGAAATGTCTTGGAAGTAATTGCTCCGACAGACCCGCGCATAGCTCCCGTCATTTCAAACGCTCGCTGCGAGAAAGCTGCGTATAGGTCGTTGCAATTGTCGGGATACACTTCGTGAATCCAACCGTCCGTTGTTGCGGTCGCAGCACCGTATGGCGGATTCATCACCACCACGTCGTAGCGTTTGCGGCAGAGGTCGATGAAGGCGAAGCCCTGCGCGGCGTCGTCGGCGAAGAGGCGGCGCTGGAATCCGCCGCCGTTCTCGGCCTGCTCGGCGTAGGCTTCGAGCGCGTCGTAAATCCGCTGCTCGGCCCGTTCCCAAAACTGTTCATCGGTGATGCCGGACAGGTCCAGGCGCAGCTCTACCTGCTCCACCTTTTCGCCGGGCTCAGAAAACAGCGACGCTTGCTCGTACCTGGGGCCTTGCTTCCAGAGCCGCTTGGCGTCGGCGATGGCGGTGCGGATTTCCTCCTCGATGCGGAGGAGGGAACCGGCCTCGCCGGCGAGGGTCATGCGGTCGAAAATCGTTTCCAGCAGGAAGCCAAAGGCGGGCCGCTCGCCGACCGGGAACTGCTGCTCGACGAATTCGCGGAGCAGCTCCTTTTCCCCCGGCATGGGCTCGGCGCAGACGAGGTTCGAGCGGGTGATGCGGGGCCGGTCGGCGGGCTTCACGCCGGCCTGGTGCCAGGCGCGTTGGGCGCGCAGCCAGAGGCTCAGCCCGGCGATTTGCGCGGCGCGCAGGTCGATGTCGATGCCGTGGATGTTGCGCTCGACGATGAGGCGCGGCACTTCGCGGAGGAACGCCGCTTTATTGGGAAAGGTGGCGGCGAAGGCGACGAAGTGCGCGAAGGTCTCGGCGGACTTCGCGGCGTCGTCCGGGCCATGGGCGATTTCCCAGGCTTCGTCGTAGATGACGGTGAAGAGATCGAAAGCGTAGAGGCCGAAGTGCATGGAGCCGCACGCCGGGTCGAGCAGCCGGATTTCGCGCGGGTCTTTGAGCGGACGGTGGGGGATGTGGACGGGCTGCCGGAGAAGTTCTTCCTGCGAGAGGTTTTCCTGGGCGCCCGTTACACTGCCGGCGGCGCTCTCCGGCGTAGAGTCGCCGGGTTTCAGAAAAATCTCCGTGGGCCGGCGGACGAGGTAACGGCAGCGTTCGCGCAGGACCGTCTCGCCACGCGTCATCTCATACCAGATGCGGCCAAGGGTGTTGTCGGTGAGGAACTCGACGACGTAGCGCGGGGTAAAGAATTGGTTGCGGACAGCCAGCTCGCGGCTGTTGCGCGGCGCGGAGGATTCCTCGCGCATCTTCTTCCGCTCGGCCTCGTCGTTGTAGTACTGGTACACCCAGCCGATCGTCTCGTCTTCACGCCAGACCGCTGCGAGATCCGGCACGTTCAGCGTGCCTAAGAGCTCTTCGAAGCACGCGCGTCTTGGCCAGAGAACCGACGCCGCGTCTCGTCGGTTGAAGAGAACCTTGAGGCCGACGGAGAGCTCGTCGAACAAGCACTCGATGTAGAGGCGGTAGCCCGCGCCGTCGGGCAGCAGCGGAATGCCAGGCGCCAACCCGCAGAACTCACGATAGCCCACGGACTGTTCACCCTTCGTGATGCACTCCTGCACCTGCTCTCGAGCCTCGAGCATCTTGAGCGCGACGAAGCGGTTGAGCGTGGTGAAGGCAGCGTCGCGCAAGTAGTCAGCGACGGCGTCCGCCGTACTCATACCGGCAGCCCGTTTGTGCTCGATCGCAGCGACGATCTTGTCCCGCTGGAAGACCTGCCGCGGCGAAAGATGGCCACCTGCTTTCGGCGCAACGGTGCCAGCGCGCAGCACGTCGAACGTTCCCTCGAGCTGCGAGGCGAAGTCGCCCTCGATCAACTTTCGGGCGCGCTGGGTCGCTCTCTCGATGGCGTTTCGTGTGTCCTTGTCCATGGTCCCCTACTGAACGATGACTTTCTTGCCGGCGCCGATAAGTCGAGCGCATTCCTCACGGATTCCCTCAAGAGCAGCCTCGAGCTGCTCCTCGGTTTCCACGCCATCGGCGAAGTAGCTGCCCACACTCACGGTCACGAGGCGTTCACCCTCGATAAGCCTGTGCACTTCGGCGACCGCCGCCCTGAGCCTTGAGTCGCAAGCGTCGCGCTCGGAGCGGAGCTGCGGGATCGGCAAGAGCTCCTTGTCCTTCGACTTCCCGCGCTCCAAGGGCGCCGCGATTCTGCGCTGGTCGTCCTCGTCGATCTGGCCCCAGCCATGGGTTGTCACGAGACGATCAAAAGCCTTGGTGTATGCGGTGATGCGCGCCTGCAGGGCTTCCTCATAGCGCTGGTCGTATTCGGACTCGATCGCACCCGTGTGCTGATCAATTGTCGGCAGCTCGCGGAAGAACGTCTCGCGCACCAGCAGATCCTCGAGCGCCGCGGCCTTGGATCGAAGGATGTCAGTGAGGTCCGCCTCGTCCCGCAGAAATGGCCATGCGGTACCGAGCGCCTGCCGCGCCCGGTCGAGATCTTGAAGCCGCGGTTCCGTCAGCGCGTGCTCCAGCTCCGCCGCGCGCTTGATAGCGTCCTTGATCGACCGGTGCGACGCATTGAACGTGGCGATGGTGTTGTCTTCGGACCCCCGGAGGATCGCCTTCATCTGGCCAAGGGCGCCGTCGAGCACTGTCCCGCCGGGCAAGCGGTTGGCGATGATCTGCCCCAGCGCGCTCGCGACGGTGTCTTCGTGGCGCGCGACCTCCCGACGCAGCTCGGCGACGATCGCCCCAGCGTTGAGCTCACGCACCTCGCTGCCAAACGTGTCGCGGAACGCCTCCGAGGCCTTTACGAGCTCCTCGAACTCGATGCCCTTCTTCGGGCGGAAAGACGACTGGCGGAAGAGGTTGTTGTTCGAGAAGGTGTCCTTGGCCTCGATGCTCGTCGCCAAGTCGATCGTCTGGCCCTTGCTGGTCGCCTCGATCTTTCCGGCGCGCAGCAGGGACAGGACGAGAAGACGTACAGCCTCGAAGTCCCACCCGAATGGTTCCTTCGCAAACTCATCGGCGAGGAAGCGCCCGCTGGCCGTGTCGCCGTAGTTCGCGCGCTCCTCGACCCGGCTTTGCACCTCAGCGAGCGGTCCGCTCTCCACGCGAAAGACGGTCTTGCCCTTCTCGTCGCGGAGGAGCCCGAGCCCACCGAACACGGCAGGGAGTCCCTGCAGATTCTCCGCCGTGAACAGCGCGTCGACTCCCTTCTTCATATCGTTGGAGCGGGCCGCGGCTTCCTTGAATCGGTCAAAGACCTCGGGCAACACATGGCCGAGGATTTCGGCCGCGCTCTTGCCGACGTCGACAGCGCGGTCGCCGGGGCTGCGGTCATTGCCCCGGAAGTAGACGCTGCCCGAGAGGCACGCCGCCTTCAGCAGACGCCGAAGCTCGTCCATGTACCGACGCAGGCGAACCTTCTCTTCGCCGATGAGGGTGGTTTCATCGGCCGTCTTTGCTTCGCGCTCCTTGCGCGCAAGCATCTCCTTCGATCGAAACACCTCGACGGTCTCGCGGTCGATGGCATCGTTAAGGGAGACGGCCCAGAACACACTCTTCTTCTCCTGCTGGCTGCGCGAGCGGAGTTCGGAAGCGAGGTCTTGGAATGCCTTGCCGTCATCGGCGACGTGAACATGGAAGACCATGTCACCGTCCACCACATCTCGGCCGTGGATCGCTAGGCCCGCCTTGAACGTCTTGGTGTCGAAGAGCGTGTACGAGGGGGGGGGCTGCCAGAAGCTGGTGAGCACTTCCGCGTAGAGGCGGTGCGTGTCACCGGGCTTTGGGTTGATGCCATTGCGCGACCGCTCCCAGTCATCCTCGGCCGGCGTCGGGATTCGATACCCTTCGTCGCCCTGGCGAATCTGGTGGGCAGCTTCGAGGAGTCGGAGAGCCTCCTTGACGGTCGAAAGCTGTGAGTCGCTTGCAACACCAGGGTGCAGTGCCGCAGCGACGTTGTCGGCCGAGCGATGGACACTCTTCACGTACTGGAGCAGGCAGATGACCTTTGCCACCGGCTGTGCCAGGACGTGGTCGACCTCCTTCGCGATCGCCGCGATCTTGGCGCGCAGCTCGGAACCAATGTTCCCCTCGACGAGGTCATAGACCTGATCGAGCCGCACGAGCGATCCGAGCGGCTGCTCCGCGAGGTTCACGGCGGGGTTGATGAGGAGCTGCTGGGCCAGCTTGATGATCGTGCGGTTCGCGCCACCAACGTGCTTGCTCGCACCTCCCTGCGTGCGGAGGCCCGAGACGACTTGGATGATGAGGTCGATCTGGTAGGGCAGGAGTGGGTACAGGTCGACGAAGCTGTCGCGCGTCAATTCGGGAAGCTTGATGTCGGCCGTGAGCCTCGTGTTCTCGGTCAGTCGGCCTCGATGCTCATCGTAGAGCTTGCCAAGCGCCGCCTGAGCGGCCGCGTTTTTCGAAAGGACGCGGCGGCTGGTGACCTCGGAGATGTCGGAGGGTTCGAGATGGACCTGCAGCGGGAATCGGTCCATCAGCCGGGCGAGCTCGATCTTTTTGTCGTCGAGGCCGCTGACGAGCTCGCCGAGCTTCTCCTGCGAGGTGATGACGACCCAGTGCTTGCCGCGCCCCTTGACGCCGAGGTTCTGCACGACCGCCTGGAGGTCGAGCATCTTCTGGACGTCGCGGGCGACGAACTGGCCGACCTCGTCGACCACGAACATCAAGCACTGTCCCGGACGACGGCGCTTCATGAGCTCGTTCGCCCGCTCGGCGAGCTTGCCAGGAGTGATGTCCGCCTTGTTCTTGACAGCCTTCACCCACGAGTCGGCCATGGGATACGTCGCCGGGTCGAGGCTGTGGAGCACGCGGCTCGCCTCGCTCAGGGCGAACGCCACCTTGCCCTTCTCCGCGCTCCAGTCCTTCTTGAAGAGGCGCCGGTACTCTTCCTCGAACCGGGCGAGCCGTCCCTTCTCCTCGAGCCCAATCTCGAGCTCCGACAGGTCGAGATCCTTCGCGTAACCCAGGCTCTGGAGGAAGAGCCCGTACATGATCTCGGTCAGCGTCTGGTTTCCGCTCCGGATGCCTCGGTCCGTAGAGACGTCGAAGATCACCGCGTGGGTTGGAATCTTCTCGGCGATCGCCTTGAGGAGAACCTGCAGCTTCTTGTCGTTCGTGCGCTGCGCGAAGCGGTCCGCGGCTAACTCGCCGGCGACGGAGCGGTTCGAGATCGACAGCCCGAGCATCTTCGCGAAGCTCGACTTGCCGGAGCCGAAGAAGCCCGACACCCAGATCGCGATGCCTTCGTGGGGTTTGTTCGGGGTTTCGCGGTAGGCATCGAAGATGTTCGTGTAGTGCGCCCGAATGGCGTCGGTCACGACGTACTCGTTGATCTCGTCGCGAAGGATCTCCTCGTCGGTCTGGTCGACCTTGATGACCTCTTCGATGCGACGGTGGATGTCGTTGGAGAAGATTGATTTGATGATGTGCTTGGTCATGGCGGCGCTCCCCATCAGAAGATCTTCGGGCGGTAGTTGTGCTCCGCGTCGAGCACACCCATGAAGCGAAGTCCCGCGGCTCCATCGAGGTCACCGGGGTAGAAGAGGACCGTGGGAACGTGAACGCGACCCTTGAGCTGCTCCAGCAGCGAGAAAGTCCGATACACTGGGAAGAGCGCTCCCGTTCGTAGGATGAACACGACGTCGCGCAGCGGTTCGGGATCCTCCGGCATCCGTGCCGCAACGAGGTCAACGAGAGGCGTGTACTCGGAAAGCACCGAGTGCACGGTCTCGACGACTGTCTCAACTCCCTGCTCGCGCTCCGCGGTGAACCATTCTTCAAGTGGGCGCTGCGATCGCATCGCCTGGTCTAGGCACTCGGCGAGGGAGATGCGCTTGACGCGCTTTCCCTTTTGGGTGAGACGCGTCTCCAGCAGAGTGACTTGCTTCCGGAGGTCGAATTCCTCCTCGGGATCGTAGCGGAAGAGCGCATAGGGCATGTCGTGGTAAGCGCTGATTCGCTCGCGCGGATCCTTGAGCTCGAGGATGGGCTCGAGAACGTGCTTGATGCGATGATCGAGGTCGCTCATGCCATCATCCTCTCTGCGTACTCGCGCGAGCTGGCGCAGGGCAGGGTGAGCTGGACGAGGCTCCCCGCGACCTCGTACTCGAGCTTTCGGAACTGATGAAGCCGGAGCAGCTCGCGTTCGACGTCGGCCGGGCGCATGAGGAACATCCTCCAGTCGGACGCGTCGACGACCTTGCGCGGACTCTGCTTCTCCTCGCGCAACGAGTGGAGGAGGTAGATGAAGCTGTGCTCGGGGAGGTGGTACGAGGCGAACTCCTTCACGACGCTGCCTCGCAGGAGCCCGAAGTCGACCGCGATCTTGAGCAGACCCGCCGCAACTCGCTTGAGGGTCTTCTCCGACCACGCATGCTCGATCGTGCCGCCGCGTTTACGGATACCGCGCAGGTACCCGTGCAGCTCCTCCGGTCGAACGCGGAACGCGCCGGCATCGTACGCGGGGAAGAGCCAATTGATGAAGAAGTCGCGTAGCAAGAACTCGTCGCGCGTCATGTGCCAGAGGAGGATCGGTTTCCAGATCTCCAGGTCACAGCTGCGCTGGGAGAGGACCACCAGGGCGCGATCTGGGCCACTGGGGTCGAACCTGCGGTTCAGCACCTTGGCGACGTCGCGTAGCCACGTGACGCTGCTTGCGCCGATGGTGTTCTCCTCGCGGAGCCGCGACAGGTTCTCCCGCTTCGACCGCGTGAGGTCCCACGCGGCGAAGACCGCGTAGGCCTCGTCGATCATGGCCCCCTTCACGATGGTGAAGGACGACGCGACGTTCGCGCGCGAGGCCGCCTTCATGCGTCTCCTCTCCGCACGTACGGAACAGCAAGCGTACCGGCCTCGCCACGCGCGAAGCCGATGGCGAGCTGGATGACGTCGCTGTCGCCGCCGGAGAACACGCCAGGTATCGGGACTGCGCGACCCTCGGCTGAACGTCGCAACCGTGCGAAGCCCTCGACCTCGAGGTCGCTGACGAGTTCCAGGCCCCGCAGCGTGGCGATGAGATCGGTTCCCTGGAGCGATTCAATCTTCTGGAAAAACGGCCGCCACTCGATCGCGTTGTCGAGCCAATGTTCCCAGCGCGCGTCGAACGCCTCCTCGATCGCCTCGGGGAGCCGCCACAACGTGACGCAGCCCGGCGGGTCGAAGACCTCGCTGCATCTGTGTGCGGCAACCGCGAACACGGATCTCGCCTGGGCGAAATGGTGCGTTCGGGGGAATCCTCGACGCAGTGCCGCTGCCCCCATTGGCCCAAGCTGGCCCCTGGTGTTCCACCACTTGGCGATGTCCATCTCGCCGAAGCGTGCGACGGCAAGTCGCAGTTTCAGGAGCCTGTCCAAGTCGATCGATGGCTGTGCCATCAGCCACCTCCCTCGCAAGCCGCAAGGACCAAGCAGACGCGGACCGGCGGGACCGGTAGTGGAACCGCCCCCAGAATCCACGAGGGGCGCTGTATTCTACCCTAGCGGGTATCCGCTAAGCTCGCCGTGGAGACGTTGCCAAAAGGAGGGGGCTTCCGCTCCACGGCCCCCCTCGGACCCGCGGAGCGGATAAGACACTTGCAGATTCCTTTTCCAGAACTCTTGGACAGATGAGCGTTTCAAGAGATTCATGTGATCGCCATTCAAGTACTGCAGCGAACGCCAAGAAGCACGGTCAGTAGCCCGGCTACGGCGCCGGCAGCGAGGCCCAGCTGCGTGAATACCCGGAACCGACCCCCGTAGGACATGCCGCAAACTGGATACTTGTTCGCGATTCTGCTGCACGGCACACCAACGCTAGCGGCTTTGCCGCAGCCGGGGGGGGGGGGAAAGATGGATGAGCCGTACGTATCAGACGAGCTGACCCATTTCGTTGGGCAGGGCCGGGCTCCGGAAGAGCAATTCGCCCTCCTCGTCGATCAGATTCTCGGCCCCGAGCCGTTGCTTGACTGCCCTGGGTTTGATCCCTTACGCGAGGGGCGCATCACGCTGGGACCGACAGGACAGGTGTCCGGCAACGCGAAGTACCGATTCCCCATGATCTGTTTCTGCGACATCCCGTTGCGGTCGCTCGGCCGGCACATGCGCCAGTACAGCGAGTTTGGGATCGCGTTCGCCAAACCCTTCCTAGTCGCCAAGGGCGCCAATCCCGTCTTCTACGTTGCCAACGGTTCACGGGTCACCAATGCGATGGATTTCTTGGAGACTCGCATCGCACCACAGATGGGCATCCGTGGGACCGATGATCCCTACGAAAAGACCGCGACGCGCGCCCAACTCTTCGACCGCCTCGATCAAGTGTTCGACACCGTCCTCCGGCGGGCCTTCAAGGATCCCACGCTCGCGGGGTCGCTAGGACTCACCGACCTCCTTCTGCTCCAGAGCTATGTCTTGTACTTGGTGTTCTGCCATTTGAAGTGCTTCGACGAGTCGGTCACGAGCGAAGACGCCAACAACTTCTACCTTGAACGGGAATGGCGCATCCTTGAACCCGTCAGGTTCCGTCTCGACGACGTGGCACGTATTATCCTGCCCGACAACGCATGGGCGGTGCGCTTCCGTGACGCGCGTCCGACCTACGGCGGCCATCTCACACTCGCGTCCAATCTGGCGGCCAGAGAGTGCATCAACCCCTGCTGTAACGGGCGGTCCTGACGAGGAGAGTGCTCCGTTGGCTGGAGAAACCGTGTTCCACCGGATCCTCGACGGGACTTGGGCTTCAGACGGTGTTCTGTGGCGTCCGCTCACTCGGGCGGCCGGAGTCAGCGAGCTCGAATACTGGCGCATGTTTACAAGGGCCTCGGATCTCGGCAGCCCTCAGCCGACGTGGGATAGCATCATTGGGCAGTTGCGGGAGAGCGGGCTCCGCAGCCTAATGGCCACGCTCTCTGATCTGAACCAGCTGCTTCACAACGACGGTGTTGCCACACCTGAGTTGCAGGCACGGTTTCGCAAGGACCTACGGCCAGAGCGACAGGTACGACTGGCCACGCTACGAAACGCCGATCAGCGCATTCTCTACTTCCCACAGCAGATCCTCCTGCTGATGAAGCTCGCACTGCTACATGCACCGAACCGGGACGACCCGCGCTCGGACGAGGTGTGGCGCGACGTCGTTGTAGACCTTCTCCTGCAGGTCAGCGACTTGTTGCCCAGCCCAATGGCTAGCCCCGACGACGCCCCCAGCGAGGACGACATGCTCAGGTTTCACATCCAGACTTTCGTTTTCAACCACACCGAGCAGTACCGGTACCTCATCCCGCGCGCATGGATCATGTACACAGAGCTTCCGGCAGAGCCAGATCTGCGTGATGATTCTAGCTTCATGGATGTGCCGACAATCTTCCAGCGCGCCACCGGGCTCGAGTTGCATGAATACATCGCGTTCGGCTTCGCGCTGTTGGCCGGTTTCGTGGGTCGCAGCCTCGTTCGCAACCGCTATAACGGCCAGCACCGGGCTATCAACCCGCAGCTCTATTTTGATCTACCCCGGCTTGGGACCCGAGGCCAACAGATGCTTGCTTCTCTGAGTGCGGACCATCGCGCGATGCGAGCCGCCGTGGTGGCACGTGCCCCGGACACGCAACGCTTCGCCAGCGACTTCCTGTCCTTCATGGCCACACCGCTATACCAGATCCAGGACAACTTGACAGTGCCCGTCCATCTCCCATTTCTTGAGGCCAGATTCACCAGTGGCATCTACTGGACGCTCGTTGATCACCTTGAGCACCGCGAGCGCCTCCGCTTCATGCGGTTCTTTGGCAAGCTCTTTGAACGATACGTGCGGAACCTAATTCAACGCGCCATCCCGGACACGCACGGGCTCACGCGTCGTGTTTTCCCTGAGTTTCCATATTCCGCTCCTGCTGGTGAGCAGCGGACCAGTGACGTTGTGATCGTGTATGAACACACCGCCCTTTTCGTGGAGGTCACAGCTGGCCGTTTGCGCCTCGAGGACACCCTTCTCGCCGCCGACCTGACCGCTTTCGATCACGACCTCCAGAGAATCGTGCTAAGAAAGGCTCGGCAGCTGAATCGCTGCATTCGAGACTTTCGTGAGAATCGCTTCACCTTCGACGGGCAAACGGCCAGGGATCTCCGCCACATTCAACCCGTCATAGTCACGCCAGAAAGCCTGCCGGAAGGCAGGATTTTCTGGAACCACGTTCGTGGGCGTCTCGCCGCTGAACACTTGCTCGAGGATCCCCTCATCGATCCACTGCAGTTGCTCGACATCGAAGAACTCGAGATGCTCGAACCAGTGATCGCCAGCGGGCGCAGTTTCCTTACGATCTTGCAGCGGCGCCAGGAACAGCATGCCGGCGACGTCAGCTTCAAGAATCACCTCCTCACCGAGTACCGGCCCAACGTGAACGCGTTTCTGAGCGCAAAAAACGAGGAGATCCTTGCTTTCGCCCGTAACCTCATCTTCGGAACGACGCCACCACGCGACTAGACCTTGCTCGTGCAAGTATCGCTATCGCCGACGACTCCGGGGACTGCTGCATCATCGCTCAGCTGTGCAGAGCGGGGGTCGCACCCTTGTCGAGCGCAATTTGGATTGTGTGCGGGAATCCTCGGACATCGAAGTGGATCCCCGTTCAGTTCGGCATCCCCGCATCGTCGTTCCATGAGTCGCACCCCGATACTCGACCATCACGTTATACCCGTGCCGCGGCGGCTCGCTCGATCCAGCTTTGCACCGTCCACGTGACCCCTGCCAGCCACTTCGGATTCCGGGGTTTGTTGAGTGGTTGCCTATGATGGAGGTGATCGCGCAAGACATCAACGCCGTTCTCGATTGACTCAGCAACGAGTTGAGCAGTATGTTCGTCTGAAGGCGGTGCGCCTTCACTGATCGGCAGAAGGCCGTGGGCAAGGCGATTCCTGAGTTCATAGACGGGCCGAGCAGCCCGATCAAAAGTCCCCCTACGTTCGTGACCGAGGATTCTGCGGATTGGAGCAAGCTTCCGCGCAAGCGTGATCTTCTGGGTGAGTGTCGTGCAATCGATGAGCCGCGTGTCGAAGTCATCCTGCTGCTTCTGTGCATGTAGATCCCGAATTGTTCTCTGAGCTTGGACCGAGAGCAAGTCGATCCAGTCGTCGTTGCCGTGCAGCGAAACAACAAGGTCCGCCAATTCTGACTCCAGATGAGAGAGCAGCGTGTAGAGATAGGTTCGAACCGGCAGCCGATTGAGGTCAGACACGGTGATGATCTTCTGGATTTCATGCGGCGTCAAGACGAAGTAGAAGCGCCGTGCAGCGAGCAGGTCAATTGCTCGTGAAATCGGAGTCGACCCAGAGGTCAGGTCTTCGGCGGTCAAGAGACGACGCTCGGAGATCTTGCGGCCCGTCAGATCAATGAGTGCGACGTGCGTGATTTCGCCTGAGCCGTCAGGTGCTGGAGATCTCAGGGGAAGGCGGCTGAAGTCATGTTCCACGGCGTAGCGTACGAGGCCATCCTCCTCCGGGGCGAGCGTGAAGACGCCGTGTTCCAAGTCGAGGGCACTTGCAATAAGCTCGCAGGTGAATCCCCGCTCCAGGGCTTCTAGTGTCCGATGGAAGAGATCAGTCATCTACGCCACCGTGCCGCCGGCGATGCTCTGCAACTCGAGCTTCCAAGAGCTTGCATCTCGGGAAAGAGTGACCGGGAGCGGTCTTCGACCGCTACCTCCTCCGTTCCCGGTCGCGTTCCCGGTTTGTCCAAGTAACCCCCATGCAAGCGCCATGAAACGCGCGGAAGCCTCCGAGACGCAAGAGGTCGATCAACTCGTTGTCCTACTTGGGGAACCCGCTGTCAGAAGGTGAGTTCGGCGGACCTGGCGGCTGAGTCTGAATCTCGGGACAGCGGCTTACGAAACCGTTGAGGGTGTTCCCGCACGCGTTCCGCATTTGCACTGGTAACCCGCTGATCGGGGATGAAACCACCCACCCTAATGGAAGTCCTTCGGTCTGTTGCGTAGTTCGCTCTGAATCCGCGGTTTCCGTTGATCTGATGTGACTTGCTGGGCCGAGGCTGATCACCGGTTTTTCGACCGAAGCGACTTAGGGAACCGCCGCTCCAATGATCTTCCTCCCACTAGTCGTTCGCCGCCCCGCCCACCCGCTTCATCTCCTCCAACCAATTGAGCACGATTCGCATCTCCTGCTTGCCGCTATCTCCTCCGCTGTGACGCACGACCACGAACCGGCGGCCGTCGGGGGAGATGTCGAAGTCCCGCGGTTGGGCGACGTTGAAGCCGCCGTCGAACAGGCGGACCGGCGTCCCGATGCGCAGCGTCGGCTTCGTCTCGATCGGGACGGACATCATCTTGGTACCGGAGGTGAAGAACAGCTCGCGGCCGTCGCGCGACCAGAGCGGGCTCGTGCCGCCGTCGGTCGAGACCTGCGACGCGGTGTCGGGGTACGGGCGGATGAACACTTCGGGGCTGCCCGTCTCGTTCGACACGTAGGCGATCCATTTCCCATCCGGCGAGATGGTTGGATCGCTCTGGTCGAAATCGGTGGCGACGAACGGGGCTGGCGCGGAGGAACCATCCATTGCGCGTACCCAGATGTCGCTTCTCGTGCGCCGGCCGATCACCGTGTAGACGAGCAAGTTGCCGCCGGCGGACCAGGATTGCGGCGATCCTGAACCGGCGCCCTCCGCGATGGTTTCCGTCGCACGCGATCCATCCATCGCGAGCGTCACGACCACCCCGTTCCCGCCGGCGTGCTGGTACACGATGCGCCGTCCATCGGGGGACCAGATCGGGTCATGGTTGTCGGTGGACTGAGCGATGCGCCCCAGCGATCCGCGGTCGACATCGAGCGTCCACAACTCGCAGTTCGTGGCCTGCTTGCGCACCACGATCCGCTTGCCGTCCGGCGAGATGCGCGGCTGCCTCCAGCGCCCGCGCGTCTCGCACGCTAGGCTGCTCTTGCCGTCGCGGTCCATCCACACGAGCTCATCGCCCAGACCTGAGGTGACGGGTACGAACAGGAGGCCCCCGCTCGCACCGAGGTCGTAGGCAAAGTTCAGATCGACGGGCTCTGTCAGCGGGATAGCCGGTCCCGTGATCTCCGCCTTCATCGGATCGAATGGCGCCGCGAGCACGGCCTGCGATTCGAAGTCGCAATAGAGAAGATGCCCGGACGGGGAGTAGCGCGCGAAAAGTGCGTTGTAGGCAACCATGTGACGCGATCCACCCGCGCCGATGGCCAGGGTGTACCACCCCGATCCAGTCGAGATGGTGGCGAGAACCGTCCCGGATCCAGGCAGAATCTCGGGACACCAGGCCTCGCCCTCACTCGCGGCCGAGTCGAGCACCGCCACGACCTCTGTTTTGCCGCCTGTGGCTGGCACACGGGCGAGCAAGATGTTGCCGCGGGTGCCTCCGGACTTTGGCGTGAAATAGATCATCCCGTCCGTGCCCCAGTCGGCCGAACCGACCCGCGGTTCATTGCAAATGGTTTGGGCCGCGCCGCCGCCGACTGGCACCTTCTTGATGGCGGTCTCTGTCGCGAACCCGATCCAGGCCCCGTCGGGCGAGAAAAACGGCGCCTGGCCTTCTTCCGTCCCGGGGATGGGCGTCGATTCGAAACTCGAGAGCGCGCGCCGATACAGGCGGCGTGTGTTTTCCTCGCGCACGCTGAACACGATGGAGGCGCCATCGGGCGACAGCACCGGAGCGCATTGCAATTCCAATTCCGCCGAGGTGACGATGAAGCGCTGCACAGGCGCGGGCGCAGGTGCCCGGCCGCGCGGCAGCAGAGCCATGACGAGCGCCGTCCCGCCGGCCGCAGCGAGCGCCACCAGCGCAAACGCAATCCATTGCGGCCGCCGTGACACGGGCAGAGGTGGCGCCGCGATCCCGGATGCAGACGTCGCGCCTTCGGCGAGCCACGCGAGCTGAAGCTTGACGTCGTGCGCGCTCTGCACGCGATCGGATGGATCCTTCGCCAGACACGCTGCCACCAACCGATCGAACGCGGGCGGGGACATGGGCGCGACCTGGGACACGGGCGCTGGCTGAGCCGTCATGATCGCGCCGATCACGCTGGCGTGGCTCTTGCCCTCGAATGCGCGCTTGCCGGTCGCCATCTCGTAGAGCACGCAGCCGAGCGCCCACAAGTCCGCGCGCGCGTCGACCTCCTGCCCCTCGAGCTGCTCGGGCGCCATGTACTGGATCGTGCCGATGATCGTGCCCTCGGCCGTGAGCGGC
>CAZMNW010000039.1:0-7444 GCA_964567755.1 uncultured bacterium | reverse complement strand
GACCACGGAATCGAAGAAAACATGATCAGCTGACTGGACAACCGGACAGGAGGTAGGACAAGCTCAGCGCGCTACGCCACCGGGAACCAGGGGGGGAAAGCTTCTGAAAAACCCGGGGGGAAAGGTCCTGAAAACCGACAGTAGCCCAATCCCGTGCACACCAGATGGGAGCAACAACCTGGCGTTGATTGCTCCGGAGTCCACCTCCGATGCACCGCCAGGTGACTATTTGCTGTTCTTTATGAATGATGCCAATGGCATTGGACATCCTTCTATCGGCGAGTTCGTTCGAGTCTGGGGAATAGCGAATACCAAGCACGTGGGAACGAAGTTCTGTCAAAATTGCAATTCCACCTTCAAACTGGACGTGTCTTGGCAGACGAACATCGGTACTGACCCTGGCGTCAAAGACCGCCTGGAGGTCTACCCGCCCAGTGCAGTTTGCCAGAGCGGGAACCCATCAGTGGCCGAAGCAGATCCCGTTGATCCAGCGCGACGCTCACACCGAGTCATTTGGCAAGGCGGTTGTGCCAACGGCACGTGGAGATACGTGCTCAAGAGCACCAGCGGAAACACCGTAAGCACAGTTGCGTGTCGCGAAATCACTGTCGGCGCGTGCCCCTCCTGTGGACCGTGCGAGATTGAATGAGGAGGATTCTGATGATGCAGAGAAGAAGGTTCATGCGTAAGCTGGTGGTGACGGTGTTCATTACCATGTTCCCTTGCAGTGCCATTCTCGCTGGGAACCGCATTATCGGAGCTGAAGCACCCAACGGTGGTGCGTATCTTGTGAAGCACTTCACTGTTCCGAAGGGCGTGATCGTCTCTGGAATTGAATTCTCCAATAATGACGCAAGCACCGTGTTCCCTAAGATCATGCTTCTCCGGGGCCCACTGGAAAAAATCTCCGAGGGAACGGTGCTCGCACAAGTCACCAATGTTCGCGCTAGCCGGGATCCCCGTGTTCGGGTTGCTTTGGCGCCAATTCTGAGCGACTCGCGGGATCTCTATGTAGCAATCGCCTTGCCACCGAGCAGCGGTATTCAAGCAGTCAGCAGTGGCGCCGGAATCGGGGCAGTCCAGGTTCAGGCGCCAACCAACTCGTACTTTACAGATGGCGAAGGCGACTACCTGGGTGCGATGGACGTCGAGTATGAGTTGGAACTCCTGTATCAATCGGTTTCGAAGGCAGCATTTGACGGCGAGTCAGGTCCGGCAAGGACGTTTCTAAACTCAGGTCGGCCAAATCCGGCAACTTCGGCCGCCCGGATTGAGTTTGGCCTCGACCGACCCATGCGCGCAAAGCTCGGGATCTACAACGTCGCCGGACGCCTCGTGCGGCTTCTCGCCGAGGGTTCGATGGACGCAGGGGTCCACGCGGTGGGCTGGGACGGGAAGGATGATCGCGGACTGAATGTTGCTGCCGGCGTGTACGTCGCGAAGCTCCAGACAGAAGGAAAGGTCCTCACACAAAAGATGGTTATAGCGAAGTGACTGCCCAGCAAAGGGCGCGTCCAACTTGTCGGCTGGAAGGTGACGAGCGGGGGTAATTGCCTCTCAGCCCCGTAGTGTGGGATCGGGTCGTCGCAGTAATGCGGCGGTCTAAGCGATCCGACAAAGTCTCTTGAAGGAGGCGACACGGACCGGCAGGTTGTAACTTGAGAGTGAATGCTCATGTTCATCTGCGCTTTCACACGGTATGCACGGGACTAAGGAGGTCGTGATGGCCAAGGCGAAAGGCACGGCTCGCAGGCGAACGTCCAAGAAAGTCGGCACCGGAGTGCGGAAGTCCCCTGGGGCAGGGCGAACGGCCCGGCGGGCGGTTCCTCGGCTGGGACCGGCCGAAGCAAGCCGCATCGTCAAGCGCGCGGCCGCCAGGCAGAAGATCGTGATCACCCTCACGGAGAGCCAGTTTGCCGAGCTGGCACGAAACTTCAGCCCTGCGGCCGGTCGTCCGTTCGATCCACGGCAACCGTTCCAGATCGACTTCCAATGCGGCTCGGTGTCGAAGTCGCGGCTGCCCGTGGCAAGCTGCGCGTACTGGTCCGACACGTGCTGCGTGTGAGGAGGCCTTCGGCGCCCTTTCGGGTTCACCCGGCCTCGCGATCAAAGCTGATGCCGGCTGTCCGTCCGCCTCAAGGCTCGCGGCGCGTGCGTCGAGCCTCCTGTCTTGTCGCGTATTGGCAGGATGATGAGTTCGTCCTCGAGAACTTCCTGACGGGAAAGCAGACGGCGATCTCGCCCCTGCTGGCAGGCGTTCTCGACTGGCTGCGGGGCTACATCTACCGGGACGAGCTGCTGCGACGCCTGTCGCCCTTGGAGTCAGCGCGCCGGCTCGTGCGGGCACTCGTCGCCAACGATGTCCTGCTCGTCGACGGTTCAGTAGTTGAGCGGCGAGACCGACTCCTGAGTAGCTCGTGGGAGTGGGGCCCGAGCGCACGCTTCTTTCACTTCGCCACGCAACGAGTCACGTACGAGACCGATCTTGAGATGGCAGTTAAGCGGCTCGCCGAGCACGCACGCGCGGTTCCACCGCCGTCACCGTACAAAGACAGCGGCACACGCGCCCTTCCGCTCCCAGGCGCCTTGGAGGACGCTCGGGGGGAGTTCTGGGATGTCCTCCGCGGGCGGCGCACGCGGCGGCGGTTCTGCAAAGCTCCACTCACCCGCGAGCAGCTCGCCACGATCTTGCTTTGGACGTGGGGCAAGACGGAGGAGCGCCACAGCCCGCAGGGAGGGACGTATGTGCTGAAGACCACACCGTCGGGAGGCGCCCGGCATCCGGTCGAGGTCTATCCGGTCGTCAAACGGGTAAGCGGCGTCTCCCCCGGCATCTATCACTATTCCGTGCGGCGCCATGCGCTGGAGTATCTGCGGCCGGCACCGTCGGCGGCGCGTCTGGTCGAGCTCTTCGCTGGCCAGCCATGGGTGCACGAGGCTGCGGCCGTCTTCTTCATGACCGCGGTCGTAGAGCGCAGCATGTGGAAATACAAGCACGAGCATGCCTATCGCGTGCTACTTCTGGACTGCGGCCATCTGGGACAGACGTTCCATCTCGTGTGCACCAGGTTGGGCCTGGCGCCCTTTACGTCGTCGGCTAAGGCCGACACGGAAATCGAGCGGGAGCTCGGCCTGGATGGAATATCCGAGATCTCGCTCTATGCGGCCGCGACGGGCGTGCCGGCACGTAACGCCGTCAGGAGCCAGACGAAGCAGGCCGGCTCTCTTCAAGTGTGAACTGAACTAGCATGGAAAGATCACTTAGACGATGAGCGGCCAACGAGCGAGAACCATGTTCATTGCCATTGTCATTCGTAACGCCATGGAACACTTCCATGTCAAGCACCTTTCCGATGCGCAGATGCGAGAACTCAATCCCATCATTCGCAATGCCGTGTTCACGGCGCTGCATGCGTTGCGCAACGCGAGTCGCTCCGATGGTGTTCGGAGTTACGTGCAGTATCAGTCGAAGCACATTCCTGCCTACTGGGAAGAACCGCAACTCTTGACCGGCTACGTTGACGCGCTGGAGCGGCCGGGCGAGGACGTCTAGCCCTGCTCATGTTCAGGGAAAGGATTGCCGCCCACCAAGTCGATGGGCGGCAATACGCGAGCCCTCTCCCTCTCTCGAGTGGCGATCACTTGCCGCTAATAGACCTTCTTCGCCCGGATCTCGTCGCCCTGCTTTTTCACGAGCGCCATCTCGCCCGGATCGAGGTACTTCCAGGCCGCGTCCATGATGTTGGCGTAGGCCTGGTCGAGCGCGCGCCCGAGGTCGGGGTTCGTCGAGAGATCGATGGCGACCCCCGCCGGTGTCTGGTTCGCGACCGGCACCGCGTACTGGACCGTCGTTGCCGGCACGACCACGCTCTTGAACCACATCCGCTCTCCGGAAAGTGGTTCGGTAACCGCCAAAGTCACCCGGCCGTCGACGGTGACATCGAAGGTGGCGATGTACGAGTTGGCGGTCAGGATGTTCACTTTCTCCTGCACCCCTCGGCTGACCGACGCCACGGTCAACTCGAGCGTCGGCTGCAAGGCGAGGTCTGAGCCCTTCTTGTCCGGGAAGGTCATCTCCTCCGCCGAGCCGAAGGGTCCGCGGACCGTGTAGCCGCGGGCATTGAGAATCTCCTGGAAGTCGGCGCTCAGGTTGCGGGAGAAAGTCACGAACGGCTGCTCCTTCGTCCAGGCTTCCTCCTTCGAGAACCGCGCGTTGATAACGGCAAAAGCGACGCCGGCCGATCCCGGTGCGGCGGTGGCCGGCGGGGTGAACTGGAACGTCGGCTGATAGACCGGCTGGGCCGGCTTCGTGGTCGCGCAGCCGCCGAGAACGAGCACCACACACCAGAGGATACGTTTCATCGGTCTTCTCCTTTGCTAAATCGCGGTATCTGAATGGACAGCTGGTTGGCTGGTCGCCGAGCGATCGATGGGTGCACGATGGCCGAGCTCTTCTCGAGCCGTGCAAACGCCCGATCGCGCGCCGGGTTCGAGACGCGGGCGTAGATGGCGGTATTCTCGATCCGCCGGTGGCCCAAGTGCTCCTTGACGAACTCGAGCGATTCGCCGGCATCGAGCAAGTGCGTGGCGATGGCGTGTCGCAGCGAGTGGCAAGTAGCCCCAGAGGAGAGCCCTGCCGCTCGCGCGTACCGCGTGAAGAGTTCCTGGATACGGCGCTTACGCAGGGGACCGCCGCGGCCGGGGAAAAGAGGCGCCTCCGGATCACTGGGCGGAACCGTGCCCAAAAACTCGGTCACCAACGCGCGGGCGCTTGCAAAAAACGGCCGGATCCCCCAGATCCCACCCTTGCAGCGTCGGATGACGATGCGGGCGTGGACGAGGTCTACGTCTTTGCGCCGAAGCCTCGTCGCCTCACTGACACGCAAGCCGTAGAGGTAGATGAGCGTAAAGAGCGCACGATCTCGCGGCGCTTCGATGACGCCGAAGAGCCGAGCGACCTCGTCTTGGGAGAGGTACTTGGGTGGATCGGAGCTGGAAGAAATCGGAGGCATAGAGGGGGAAGACTGCGCGGTGTAGCCAAAGTGTGCAGTGTGCTACGCTCGCTGCCGAACCGGAACCGGCTGTGGTTGCAGGACTTCGAGCTGGATGACGCCTGGCGGCGTGATGTGGCGAGGGTGTACTCAACTCGAGCAAGAGGCAGGAACCGTGCGGCAATTGCAGGGGATGCGGGAAGAGACGACTGCGTCTTCTGGCTAAAGGGTGCGGTCGGTGCAGTGACCGCAGTATCGATCTTGCGGTCTTGGCTGTCAAGGGTTCGTTCCGCGATCAGAGGATCCCGGCGGGCGTGCGTTGATTCATCTTTCGCACGGGGCGCGCCCTTCAGAAGCGCCTCTCAACGAGAAGCAGCATGACCAGGTCTTCTGGTAGGGGGCCGATGAGCATGCGATATAGCGCGACGAGCTCGGTCGCGCGGTTCCAGGCCTCGGTGTCCGTGAGCGGCACACCGGTGCTTCTGGATCAACTGCTGAAACTCGCGAATGTCCGTTGCGGTGAGCATGGACGGCACGCTGCTGCCAGCACCACGTGGGGGGTGTGTAATTTCTCCTGTGTAAATGGCCATGTCGTAGACTCCTATCGAGGGGGACGATCATGGCAGACCGCGACGCTCACGAGGCGAATGGAGGCACTCGGGAAATGGTTGGCGAGAACTCCTCGGCCAGACCGTTCCCGATCCACGAAACAACCGTTTGCTGGCGGATCTCAGCGGTGCCGGCGATCACTCCTTGAGAAGTATCTCAGCTGACCGAGTCTCTTGCCGGAGCTGGTACATTTCGAGTTGGCCCTGGACGGAGGACGCGCGGGAGATGATCCTAGGCTGCTGTGTGGGTGAATACAATCTCGCACCCGACGCATAATGTCGTCATACAGTGCTTCCTCTTGACAATTCATGTAAGTGTGCTACTATGTGCGGCCAGTCTCATTTTTGCTCCAGTATCCGTGCTCTCGTCAGCATCTCTATCTGCCATTCCTGTGGCCTTCCTCTTCGGTCCTGAGCCGCCCACAACTACGTGGACGTCTCAGTCACCCGAACTGGAGGAGGAACTCCATGTTCATTTCAGAACAAAAGCGGCAAGAACTCTTGGCTGAGGCGGAGAATCTTCCGATGCACGGCCCCGCAGCTACACTGCGGGCAGCGGCATTGGATGGTCTCAAGCCAGCTAAAGTACTTCTGCGAGAAGTAATCGAGATCATATTCGATTACCGCGACGCAGATCCGCTCGGAGAAGTCCGGAGAATCCTGTGGATTCAAGGACTTCACTCCGCCCCGCTGACCCTTCTTCGCTGGGCAGCCGAACAGGAGCGTGAAGCTAGCCATGGACTGGCTACGCTTACGACCCCATCTCAACCTTGAGATGGGGTCGTTTACCAATTGCCACAAACATCATCCAGCACGACGAAGTTGTCTTCACCTATTATCCGGATCAAATCCTCGCTGGTACTCTTGCTGCCGCCCCACACCTGGAAGCGCACTCCATCGTTTATGAGAGCCCGCGCGCAATGACTGTAATCACCATCGCCAGTGATGACTATGGCTCGCGTGAGATTCGATCCTTCCTTCATAGCCCTCTCTCGCGCTCGCCGGACCTCATCAGCAAGCTTGAAGTCAACAGCATTTTTCAGATCCTTCACCTGCTCCGGATGGGGAAAGCGGAAGTCATGCCGGGCGTACGGTGTGCTAAATGGAGCTTCCTCTGGCCGAGACCAGAATGCTACCGCTACTGGCTGTTCGATCTTCCCCACTCTGCTTTCCGCCTCCGCGTACAACTTCTCAAGAACATGTGCAAACCGACTAGGATCAGCACTAGGACTCGTCCGACCTCGTTGCACAGCTATACGATCGAGAGTCCGAAGAAGATTCTCATGATCTACGAACAGGCCCGCCTGACCTCGAACTTGAGCCGGTTCATCCGCGCCTCTGGGAATTACGAGCCGGCCATCTTGCATTTGCAGCTCCAACCAGCGGCGCAACACCGTCCCGCTGAAGCGCAGTTCCTCATTCTGGGTGGAATCTAGAACCTCACAAGCTCGCAGATTATTCAGCGCCTTGCGGAATGTCGGCTCATCGCGCATAGCGATGCGGCTAAAATATTCCTGCCTCGTCACTCTCTTACCCGCCGGAAACGTGCGGAACAGGGTCTCAATGAAGCGCTCCTCAGGCGCTCCCAATTGATCGGTAGGCCACCAAAAAGCGAAAAGTTCCTTGCTATTCAGAATCGTCTCGTTGGTGATCCTGTCCACGTCCTCCGGAGTCACGATGGTGCGACGCTCCACGTTCAGCAAATCCCCTCTCTGCCAACATCGATGAGACACCGGACCCCTCGGAGTTTAGTGTAGAGGGCGATCGAGAGGGCGAAGATGTCCCAAGAGCCGGGAGTCAAAGGTGCAATGCGGGAGGTCGAGGTGTCAGCCAAGGTAGTGCGAC
>CAZMNW010000038.1:0-13605 GCA_964567755.1 uncultured bacterium | reverse complement strand
GCGATGGCGCTTGACTGCCTCTGCATCCAAGCTCAAACTCCTGAGCGAAAAGCGAACGGTCCTGAGATCCAACAGCCAAGTGAAACCGATCACGCACCAAATTCCGACGGAACGAGTCCGTCATGAATAATCCGGGCTAGCCCGTAAGGACGACATCGAAAGGCATCCAGGCTTCTATCTTGGGGGTACACTGGTCAATCTTGTCTGGGGACTTCTCGTTGGCGTTGCGACGAGGCTCGTTCTGTTCGGCAGGTGATTTACTCCCCATTTGGGAGCGGCGGCGTGGTAGCAACCCAGCTAGAACCGCGGCGTGGCCGCAACCCAATGCGGAACTGCGGCGTAATTCGGGACGGAGGGTGAGGCTCTGCGGACCGGCCCGAAGTGTTCCCGGCGCGCAGGCGACCACATTGGATTGCAGCGGACACACGGAGCTCGTCCAACCATTCCTCGACGGCGAGCTCGAGCCGAAAACGGCGGACGAACTGCGTGCACACGGCCGGCGCTGCTATCTCTGCCACGAGCAGCTGGTCGAGACCCGCAACCTGTTCGACCTTCTGAACCGGTTGCCGCGCGAGCGGGCTCCCGCAGGGTTTGCGTCAGACGTTCTGCGCGCTCTTCCCGACCGCGTCGGTGCCCGAAGTTTCCCGCGGCGAATCCGCAGCCTTTCCATACGCGCGGCCAGCCTTGGCCTTGCGGCGGGCTTGGTGCTGCTGCCGAGGCTCGTCGCACACGATGACGGTGCCGCCGGCCTTCTCGATGCGCTCGGCCGTATGGCGACCTGGTGGTACTCTTGGACGCAAGATCTCGCAGCGACGCTGGCCTGGATCCGGTCGACGGATCCAATCGAAACGTGGACGGTATTGCGGTCGATCGCCCCGGCGGCGGGTTTGATCCTCGAAGCGTCCGCCAGCGGGTTGATCCTCGGTTGGCTCGTGGCAACCGTCACGGGACTGTGGCTGGGCGCCCAGGTGGGCGGAAGGCCGCCACTGTCGCGGACGTGAGCCGCGTCGCTCGCGACGTCGGAAGGAAGGCGCACATGCCTGATCGTCTGCGGCCGTGGCCTCGACAGCTCTTCGTCGCTGTCGCCGTCGCAGGCGCGATGGGCTGTCTCGGGACGCCGGCCGCCGTCCACGCAGTCGACAGCACCAAGCTGCCGGCGGTATCCGACGTCGAGGCGGAAGTTCAACGCTTGCAGCTGCAAATTGACGCGAGAAGGATGGCGCTCGATTCGCTGCTGAGCTTGCGCGCCGCCGTTCCGGAATCGCTCACCGACTTCGTTCAAGAAGAAATCGAAGTCTTGCAGGACCGACTCGAGGTCGAGTTCGAGCGCCTGCAGCAAATCCACGCCACGACGCGCGACGGCGCCGACGCGAGCGAGCCGCAAGCACCGCGACCGCCGTCGCGCCGGAAGAAGATCGCCGAGAACATGATTCGATTCGGCGAGGATGTCGAGGTGCGTCGCGACGAGAGCGTCAATGGCGACGCCATCCTCGTGCGCGGCAACCTGTTCGTGCAGGGTGAGGTGGAAGGCGATGCCATCGTCATTGCCGGGAATCTCAACTTGGGGCGAACTGCCGTCATCCGCGGCCAGGCCATCGCGGTGGGAGGCCGCGTCGAGACCAACCGTGGCGCCGAGGTCGAGGGACAAACCGTGAGCCTGACGCTGTTTCCACGCAGTTTCCCTTGGTTCCCGGGCGGTTGGCCTGGCTGGGTCGGGTTGCTTCTCGATGTTCTCAACCTCGGGTTCCTGATTCTCGTTTCTGGTTTGCTTTTGTTGGTGGTGCCCGACCGCCTGTTGCGGGCGCGCGCCGTGCTGGGCGAATCGTTCTTGCGCTGCTTCGGCGTCGGTCTGCTGGTGCTGATGGGGGGATCGTGCGCGGCGACGGTGGCCATGATTCTGCTCTCGGTCACCCTCGTCGGCATTCCCGCGGCACTCGTGCTCGCTTTCGCGGTGTCGTTGCTCCTCGTCGCGAGCCTGGTCGTGGGGGTGCTGCTGATCGGCGACCGCCTGCAGGACATGATGCATCGGGGGACTCGCCCCCCGCTCTATAGCGTCTTGCTCGGTCTCGTTCTCGTCCTCCTGCCCAAGATCGTCTCGGATCTCCTGCATCTGGCCAGCCCGGTTCCCTTTGGCCCCCTCGGCTTGGGGCTCTTGTCGTTCGTACTGGTCGGCTCGACGCTCTCGGCGGGCTTGGGGGCGATCGTGCTGACGCGTTTTGGCGGCGGATGGTCGCGTCAAAGATCCCAACCCGCGGTCTGATTTCGGGGCGGATTCCCCGTTTGCGGGACGCATCCCAGCGCCCGCGTCCCTGAAGCAGCCCGATGCGCGCCCGCGAGCCACCATCGGGCGTGAGGCACGGCGCTTGCGGTCGCCTGGTTGCGTTGCCTTTGCGACGTCACCTCTAAATTCCATCTCTCCTTTTCTTCGGTGTCTCGTTCGACTCGGTCGCTCGCGAGCCGCGTGGCGATCGTGCGCTGTCCCCTCCACGTATGCACCACATCTGCCGTATCGGACCTTTGACGCCCGTCGTGGCGTTGCTGATCGCGCTGCAAACGCTGCCGGATGCCGCCAATGCCGAGGATCCCGTGACCTGGCGGCTCGGCAACGGCATCGAAGCGACCCTCTATCCGCCCGAGTATGTCCTGGAGCACATGACGATGCGCCGCGGTGCCGAGCTGCTGCTCGTCGTCGACGACATCTATTATGGGCTGGTCACCGACATCGACGATCCGATCATCGCCAACAAGGGGGATGGCCGCTTCCACCCGTTGCGGCTCGACGCGGTGAGCGAGGCATTGCGCGCAATCCGGCTCGAAGACGCGCAGCTGCGCGTGCGAGTCTTCGTCCTCCCGTACCCGCGGCGCGAGGTCATGGACAGTTCGGCGCGTGATGATGTCATCATGCTCACCCCGGGGGTGCGCGAGGTGACCGTGCAGCAGATCCACTTCACCGTCAGCCACGAACTCGGCCACAGCTATCAGTACCGGTGGATGCCCGATGCGGACGTGGCGTTGTGGCAGGAGTATTCGCGCCTGCGCGGTATCGAAGATCCGTCCGTCTTCCACGCCGCTGCCATGCACAAGAACCGGCCCCACGAGGTGTTTGCCGAGGACTTTCGCTTTCTCTTTGGCGATGCTCTGGCGACCGCGAGCGGCACCATCGAGAACGAAGACTTGGCCCTGCCGCATGCCGTCGTCGGGATCGAAGAGTTCGTGGTGATGCTGCCCGAAGCGCGGCGCGCCAACCTGCCACGCCTGCTGCCGACACCGAACCCGTTCAATCCGGAGACGGAGATCCGTGTCCAGTTTGCCGCCGATCCGGGGCTGCGTAACATGGCGCTGCACATCTTCGATGCCCAAGGGCACCTGGTGCGCCGACTGTGGAGCGGGGTGTCGCCGACACGCGATTTGCGCGTGCAGTGGAACGGCAAAGCCGATGCGGGCGTGGCGGCGCCGAGCGGCGTGTACTTCGCCCGGCTCGATTACGCCGGCACGACATCCACGGCCAAGCTGATGCTCCTCGAATAGCCATCGAGTAGAATGACGCGTGCTCGATCCGCCGGGGGGAAAATGGCCGGAGCACTCGTCGCCTTCGAAGGCATCGATCAAGCCGGGAAGCAAACCCAAGCACAAGCCGTGCAACGGCACTTGCAGGCGCTCGGGATCACCTGCGAGCGCCGCTATTACCCCGAGTACGACACGCCGATCGGGCGGGTGATCCGCGCCGCGCTGGTGGAAGGCGCGACGCTCGAGCCACGCGCGCGCACGATGCTGTTCGCGGCCAATCGCTGGGAGCTCGATGCCGCGATGCGCGAGCTTCTGGGGCGCACCGCGGTCGTGATCGTGGACCGATATTCGTGGTCGAACGTGGTCTACGGCCTGGCGCAGGGCTTCGAAGAATCGTGGCTGCGTGGCCTCGAGGCCGGTCTCGTCGCGGCCGATCTCACCGTGTTCGTCGACATTCCACCGCAGGAGTCGCGCCGGCGCAAGAGTCGTGATCGCGATGGATTCGAGCGCGACGTCGCGCTTCTCGACAACGCGCGCAGTCATTACATGCGACTCGCAGGCGCCGAGGGCTGGACCGTGATCGATGGCATGCAGCCGGCCCAAGACGTGACCACCGCCATCCTCCGCGCCATCGGCGCGCGGCTGGCGCAGCATTTCCCGTTGCTCGCGGCGCTGCAGGCCTGACCGGCGCAACCAACCATCCGGGCTGGCCCGAGGACACGGTCGCTCGCACCCGACAAGTGCGCCAGGTGACGCTCTGAAGAATCTCAGGGCGAAGTGCCGCTGTCTGGCGCGGCAAAGATGCGGTCGGGCGCCGGAAGTCGGGGCAGGGGGACGTTCGGCGGCTGTGGCTCGCGCGGTACTTGGGCGGGCTTGAAGCTCGGGCTGCGCGCCTTGAGCTGCCGGTCGCCGAAGCCCGTCATGCTCATCAACATACCGCCCATCGTGCGCGTGAGTCCCGACAGACCGCCGGCCTCGTCATCTTGGCCGGTGAACGTGCTGCGCAGCCAATCGTCGAGCTCGTTCAGATCCTCCACGGTGAGCGGCGCCAGCCTGGCGGTCACCACCACATAGTAGGTCTTGTTGTCGTCGAACAAGGCGCGACCGAAATAGGCCGGCTCGTTGGCGGAGCCGCGGGCCACGCGCCCGACGACGGCCACGAGCGAGTCCAGGTGCGTGAAGCGTGAGGTCTGTTCCGGCGTCACGACGTAGTAGAGGTCGTTCAATAGATCGCGCAGGATGCGGAACCGGCGTTCGTAGGCGCCCTCGAGCTTGTCCCACCAGCCGTTGCGCTGCTGCCACACTTCGATGGTGTAGTTGAGAGTCGTCGGCAGTCCGGAGCGCACGGCATCCTCGACCATGCCTTCGAACGGGGACTCGAGCGCGAACTCGACGTAGAGGAATCCTTGCGAGGTGGCGGCGACGCGATCGAGGCGCAAGCGTGTCGCGTGACTCGCGGACGCGAGAGCGATGACGGCGAACGCGCACACGCTTCCCAGCCATCGCCCACGGATCCGCATCCAGGCTCCTTCGCCGCAGCGCTTTGACGTCGCGGCGCGAGTCTAGCATGCGTCCATTGCACGAGCGCACGGTGAGAAATCGCGACCGATGTACGGAGGGCGAGAGTGGGAATCGGCGCTGGCGGCGGAGGATCGCCAGGGGAGGCCGGCACGTGACGTGCCCGGCCCGAGGGCGCGTATGAACACCGTCCGGCCCCCCGAGGCATCCAAAATCGTGTGGCGGCTGTGGGACCGCGCCCATCGCCGCCCGGCATCAGAATGTGCGCTCCAAACGCACCGTCGTCTCCCAGGCACCGTCCACCGCACCGAATGGTTTGGCGAACTGGATGAGGAAATCGTCGTCGGCGGTCTTGAAACCGACACCCGCGGATTGCAGCAGCTTGGCGTCTTCCAGCTGCTCGCCGTAGGCGTCGGTTGTCTTCCACGCGGTCGCGGCATCGTAGAACACGAAGGTTCCGTAGTTCAGCTTGCCGAACAACAGCGTGTACTCGGCGCCGCCGAGCATGGAGCTGTCGCCGTAGAGGCTGCGGTACTCGTGCCCCCGCGCCGTTCCCAGTCCACCGACATAGAACAGCTTTTGCGATGGGATGACTTCGCTGCCGAATCGGCCGGAGGCGGCGAAGCGCAGCGCCAAGTGCACCGGCGGGCCGAGACGCAAGTAGGCGCGTCCGTCGCCGGCCCAGCGCGCGTAGGAGAAGTCGCCGTCGCCGAGCTCGAGGAAGCCGCGCACGTACGAGCCGATGGTGCCGACATCACGCGCATGACGACTGTCGTGCGTGAGCTCGAGTCGAGCCGCCTGCAGCCGGCCGTCGCCGCCGTGGCCGGCGGGATCGTCGAGGAGGAACAGATGCGGGTTGGCGCGGAAGCGCTCGCGGCCGGCAGTGAAGAAGCTCCAGTCCGTCTGCGTGGTCAGGCTGCTGTACTCCTCGACCGCATAGGAGAAGCGCAACGTCGTCCAGCCGGGAAGGCGAATGCGCACGTACGGCTCGATGGCGGCGATCTTGTAGTAGTCGTTGAAGTCGTGGCGGAAGAACAGCGCCGCCAAAGTGTTCTCGCGCCAACCGACGCCCGATTGATTCTCGTACGCCGTGCCATGGGTGTACAACGCGCCGATGGCGAGGTCGCGCGTGGTCACCAGCGGCTGCAGAAAGTCCACCTCGATCGTGCCGCGCTCGCTCACCCAGCCGTAGCCGAAGCGCACGTTCACTTCGGGAACGTAGGGGTGCGTGGCGCGATACTTCGATTCGAGCCAGAGGCTGGAGCCGTCGACGCGCTGGTAGGAGTAATCGCCGCCGAGGGTCAAATGCACGCGATCGTGCGGCGTGTAGGTGATCTTCGTCGGCAAGCGGTCGCGATTCGGCGACCAGCTGTTGAAATAGGATACGCGGCCGTCCTCGCGTACGCGCAGGCGCGACCGCATGCTGCCGTCGCTGGTGACCACCTCGTCCGGATTGGAAGGGTCGAGTCGCTGCTTGCCGTCGACGACGAACTTGTACTCGTACACGCCTTCCTCGAGGTCGATGCTGGCTTCCCAGACTCCGTCGCCAGAGTAGGCCAGTGGCGTCGAGGCGGTATCCCAGTCGTTGAAGTCGCCAATCAGTTCGACCTCTGCGTCCTCGGGTGCGCTGATGCTGAAGACGACATGCTTGCCGCGTTGGTACGGGAAGAGGTCGCCGGAAAAATCGACGTCGGCGGCAAAGAGGATGCGGGGAAGAGCGAAGTGCGCGACCGCGAGCAACAACGCCGGAAGAACGCACGTCCGGTCGCAGCGTCGTTGCACGGGGGCACCTCCATCGGCTCGGCGGTTTTTTTGCGGGTCCACCTTTGGAGCCTTGGCCCTGGAGTTCCTGTTCGAGGTCTCGTCTTCGAGGGCGAGGTGGACCCGCAACGGGACGAATGGCAGGCTTCGTTCCAGTTCGCGTCGGAGAAGTTAAGCCATTTGATTACAGTATTTTAAATGGATCGACGGCGGCGAGTGGCCGGCCTCTCTCGGTGTCGGGCCCACAACCTATGGTGGTCCGAGGGACAACGAGGCACGAACGGATGGATGGCAGCCGCCCAGCCGGTATAGCCCGGCGCCCACCTCAGAGTTGAACTCCACGCTGGCTGGCGGCGCGGGGTGGCGATTTCATGTTTCGTCGTCGTTCTCGTCGTCCGAATCGTGCTTGGACTTGACCAGGCCGAAGCGTCGCAGCTTGCGGTGCAGATTGGCGCGATCGAGGCCGAGGGCGCGCGCCGCTTGTGCGATGTTGCCGTTGGCGGCGGCGAGGGCCTTCTCGATCGTGCGGCGCTCGTAGTGGTCGACGCTGTCGCGCAGGGAGCCAGCGGCAGGAGGCTCGCCGGATGCAGTGGCGTCTGTCAGCATCAAGCTCTGCAGGTGCGTCGCATCGACCGTGTCGTCATCGTGCATGATGACGATGCGTTCCATCATGTTGCGCAGCTCACGCACATTGCCGGGCCATTCGTACTGCGCCAGCACCGCGCGCGCCGCCGGCGTCAGCCGCTTCTCTCTGCGGCCGTTCTCGTCGCAATAATTCTTCAGGAAGCCTTCGGCCAGCATGACGATGTCGGAACCCCGCTCGCGCAAGGGCGGCATGCGCAAGCTGATGACGGCGAGACGGAAATACAGATCTTCGCGGAAGTTGCCCTTGCCGATCTGTTGCGTCAGGTTCTTGTTGGTCGCCGCCACCACGCGCGCATCCAGTGCGATGGTCTGCGTGCCGCCGACGCGCTCCATCTCGTTTTCTTCGAGCACGCGCAGGAGCTTGGCTTGCGTCTCCAGGCTCATGTCGCCGACCTCGTCGAGGAAGAGCGTGCCGCCGCGCGCCAGCTCAAACTTGCCGGGCTTTTGCGCCGTGGCGCCGGTGAAGGCACCCTTCTCGTGCCCGAAGAGCTCGGATTCGATGAGGTCGCGCGGGATGGCGGCGCAGTTGAGGCGCACGAACGGCTGGCTCGCGCGCGGGCTGATCGCGTGGATGGCGCGCGCCGCCAGTTCCTTGCCGGTGCCGTTCTCGCCCAGGATGAGGATGCGCGCTTGGCTGCCCCCGGCCTTGCGGATCTCGTCGCGCAACCGGGTCATCGCCTCCGAGTCGCCGAGCATGTCGTGGCGCCGGCCGAGCTGATCGAGCAGCTCTGCCTTCTCCGACTCGAGCTTGCGAATGCGCAGCACGTTGTCAAGCGCGATCAGCACCTTGGCCATCGGGTCGAGAGGTTTTTCGAAAAAGTCCGCGGCGCCGAGCTTCGTGGCCTGGACGGCATTCTCGAGCCGCCCGTGGGCGCTCATCATCAGCACTGCGGGAGGCTGTGGCAGCGCTCGAATGGCGGCCAACGTCTCCAGGCCGTCCATACCCGACATGACCAAGTCGAGGAGGACGGCGTCGACATCGGGTGGCCGCCGCAAGCGCTTCAAGGCTTCTTCGCCGCTCGCGGCATCTTCGGTCTCGTAGCCTTCGTCGCGCAGCACGCCGGTCAACATGCGGCGGATGTTGGCTTCGTCGTCGACGATGAGGATGCGCGGCATGTGCGGCCCTCCACGTTGCGGTCGATGACACGAGCAGGCGAGCGCCCCGCACACGGGCGGTTGCGCGCGACCGGAGCATTGTATCCGACGCCGGCACCCGGCCGTCCACACGCACGTCCCCATCTTGCGTACCGACCGATGTCATCGTTACCTTCCCTGTCATGAAGCGAAGGGAACGCCGAATGTGGCGGGACGCCGGAATGCGCCCCGCGGCGATCGGGCGTTGGCTGGCCCGCACCGTCGCGAGTGGTGGTCTCCTCGGCGCCATCGCGTCGTTCACCGGTTGCGGCGCCGGGGCGAACCAGGGGGAGATCCACTTCGCCGATGGACTCGAGCGCCTGGCGCTGGGCGACAGTGCGACGGCGCTCGCCCTACTCGAGCAGGCCAATTACGAGCTGGACGGCGATCCGCGCGTGCTGGTCCACATCGGCCGCTTGCAAGCGGCGCAAGGGACGTTGGAAGCGCGCGCGCTCGCGCGCGAGACGCTTCTCGATGCGACCCGCCGCGATCCGAGCGGCGCGGCGTACCAAGCGGCGCTCGGTGAGCTGCTGCGCGATCAACGCTTCCGCAACGCCAGCACCTCTGCCTTCGCCGCCGCCGTCAGGCTCGACCCGAACCAAGCGCGTCCCTGGTTCTTCTTCGGCCAGAGTCTGCTCGAAAAGTACTTGGACGACATGGAAGAGCCGGCGCTGCTCGACAGCGCGCAGAAGTGTTTCGAGCGCTCCTTGGCGCTGGATCCAAGCGACGAAGAATCGCTCCTGCGCGTCGCATTCCTGCGCATGCACGGGGGAAAACACGAGGAAGCCCGAGCGCTGTTGCTGCCGTACGCCCGACGCGAATGTGGCAGGGAAGTCGCCATGTTGCTCACCGCGATCGACTACCACTTGCTGGAGTTCGACGAGGCGCAGGAGATGCTGGATGCGGCATTGCGCTGTCTGTCCGACCGTGAGCGCGAATCGTGGCTCGGCCTGCGACCCCTGTTGCACCCCGATAGCGTCGGGGCCTACAAGATGCTAGCGGCGGCGCAGCGCGATTCGGTGGCGCGGCATTATTGGTGGTCGCACGACCCGACGCCGACATCGTTGGTGAACGAACGCTTGATCGAACATGTGGCCCGCGCGGTCGAAGCCGACGGTTATTTTGGCGTGCCGTGGCTCGAGCTGGAAGGGCGCAACACGGACCGCGGTGAGGTCTACATGCGCTACGGTCCGCCATCGCTGGTGCGGCGACTGCACGAAGGTGAGCGTCCGGCGTGGGAATGGCGCTACCGTACGCGCGGCCGCTACGACGCGGTCGTGGGATTCGCCGATATTTCGCTGAATGGCAATTACAAGCGCCTGAACCGCGGGGCCTGGTCCGATTTCAGCGAACCCGCGTTGATGGACCAACAGCAAACGCAAACCAGTCTGCTTTTCACCCCGCCCGACGGCAGCTGGAACCACGTCGTGCGCCAGTTCCGCGGCCAAGATGGCAAGACGGCGCTCGAGATTGCCTACGAATTCGACACTGAGGTGGATCTCGAGCGCGTCGACATCGAGGTCGCCGCGTGGCGTGGGCCAGGGGAACTCTTGGAGCACTCGCGGACGTCGGCGCGCAAGGGTCGCTTGTACCGCCATGGCAAGCGCTTCGTCGGCCGCGTGCGCGTCGAGCTGCTGCCGGAGAAGCAGACGTTGGGATTGCAGCTGGCTTGCCTCGAACCCCTGCGCCGGCTGGCGGCCGTGGCCGCCGCGGACAGTGGCCCGAGCACCAGTCTGCGCCTCGTCTGGCGCGGGCAATCCCGCGACACGTTGCAGGTGCACCGCTACGACGCCAGTGTCCTGGCGATGAGCGACCTGTTGCTGGCGCACGAGCTGCGCGACGGCTATGGCGGCCTGTTCGACATGGGTGGCGTCATCGCCGTGCCGCGCGTCGGCGACCGCATCGATCACGAGAAGCTGCACCTGTATTTCGAAATCTATGCGCCGGAACGCGTCGTGAGCCAGCAGACGGCGGTGGTGGTGAGCTACGAGGTGCGGCCACTGCCGCCACGCACGTGGAGTTTCTGGGATCAGTTGAAGCCGGACTTCCAGCGCAAGATGGACCCGAACCAGAAACCCGCGGTCGAGGCGTCGTTCACGTACCTGCCTACTTCGGACTTGGAGCGTCAGCAGCTCACGATCGATCTCGGGACGCTGCGCGCGGGCCCGTACATGCTCGTCGTCGAGCTGGTGGACACTTCGACCGGCGCGCGAACGCGCCGCCAGGCGGCCTTCGACTACGCGGTGCATGCGTCGCCTCTCGATTGAGGATTGCGGCGAGTGCGTCTCGTCTCGACTGCGATCGACCCGAGATCGTGGGATGCCCGGCTCGGCGAGCGGAGGATTGCCATGCATTGGACTGGATGGATCGTCGCGCTGCTGATGTTCGTGAACGGCGGTTGGATGGCCTTCGACGGTGCGCGGGCTCTCGTTGTCGGGGACTACGTGACCCCGCGCACGGGCCAGCACGCGGGTCAGCTTGGACCGTGGACGCACGTCGTGCGCGCCTCCGGCATCGAGCCGCGATCGCCGCTGATGAAGACGATCTTCCTCGTCTACGGCACCGCCGTTCTCTGCGTGATCGTGGCCTTTGTCCTGCGCGCGGACTGGTCCTGGTTCGCGATGGTGCTCGCGGCCGCGCTCAGCATCTGGTACTTGCCCTTCGGCACGCTCATCGACCTCGTGGTTCTGCTGTTGTTGTTGACGACGCCGTTGCGTCATCTGCGCGGTTGAATCGCACCAGCCCCGCGCCGACCCCGTGGCTCGAGTTCCTCGAGCCTCCGAGCACCAGGTCGCCGGGGCGTTGCCGAGCCTTGACAAGAGGGCGAGTTGGATGCGGTGAAGGCATCCGGACCGCGTCTGGCGGACGCTGGCGGCTGCTTGCGTTGCGACGGCATTTCGAGTACGGTGAGGACTCGCTGACTGCCTTTCGATTCGCGAAGGGAGATAAGCGAACACGAAAGGTTTGTGAAGAACATGGCTACGAAACTTTACGTCGGGAATCTCTCCTTCAACACCACGGAAAGCACCTTACGCACGCTGTTCGAGGCTGACGGACGTCGGGTCGAGGATGTGACGATCATCATGGATCGTGACACCGGCCGGCCGCGCGGCTTCGCGTTCGTCGAGATGGGTTCCCCCGACGACACCCGGACAGCGATCGAGGCTCTGAACGGCCGCGAAGTGGAAGGCCGCACCCTCACGGTCAGCGAGGCCAAGCCCAAGGCGAGCGGATCGGGCGGCGGTGGCCGAGGCTTTGGCGGCGACCGCGGCAGGTAGTTCGAGATCGCGCCGACACACGCGCGCGTCGGTTTCGGGGCTCTGCGCAGGCGCAGGGCCCCGTTTCGTTCGAGCATCCGCGCACGACGAGAGCCAAGCATGCGTGGAAAGGAGATGTGCCACGCAGTCGAGGTCTCCATGGCGCTCGCATACTCACCACTCTCCGAAACTAGCACCGCGCGAAACTGGCACCGCGTATGAAACATATGCCTCGGAGCGGTTCTTCTGGTATGATCCTTGCGCATCGAATTCCTCTGGGCGTCGAGGCAAGGGGGAAGTGGTTGGCAAACGAAGACTACTGGCCGCTTCAAAAGCGGGTCGGCGAGTTGCTGCACAGCCTGGTGACGATTCACCGCAAGGTGCCGTCCCATCCATCGCCAGAGTTTCACTCATACCGAGGCGCGAACGAGCAATTCGACTGGCTCGAGCATCCTGGCATCCCGAGGCACAGGAACCGTGTGCCGATGCAGATGGAAGACGTGGGGACCTTGCGGGCGCGCAAGCTGGTGGAACTGGTCGGCGACCGGCGCGATGACAAGACGTTCAATTTGACCGCTGCTGGGATCAAGTTTCACGACGAGCACTGCGCCAGCGCGAGTCACTGAGAATCAATCGGAACTCATCGCCTGGCCGGCCCTTCACCCGATTCGCCCCTCGTCGGACGGAAGCCTTGGAGGGCGTGGACCTCAAGCCACTCGCTCGACTCGCTCTGCAATCGAGTCGTTGAGTGCGCGCAGATTCACCTCCGGGCCATCTCCAGCCGCATCTGCGACCATCAAGCTTGGCCACCTCGGACCAGGACGTTTCTGGCTGCTCCCCGGGATGCATTTCGTCGACATCCGCACCCCGTGATCAAACAGCCGACAGTGTCGTGGGCGAGCAGGTGGTGGCCACAGCATCGCTCCATCGGACGTTCATCTGACTTCAGCATCCGGGGGAGCTTCACGATTTTGATGTGACTCTCTGCGGTCTTCACCGTCATTCGTACCCTCGAGTTCTGGATCACGCTCACCGAGCTTAGCCGACCGCTGTTTCGCCAGCCGTGGAGGGTGCTCGATGCAAGGTCATCGGATGATCGCGACGATTCTCTCCTCAAGGAGAGTCTACTCGATTTCGTGGCCGGCGGGCCGGCCAGCTCTGCCCGCGAGTCACGCCTCGTTCGTCCTGCCGGCAGCGCGCCGCAATCGACACTGAAATCGATTCTCCTCCCACACGGCATCGCGGTGCTGTCCGGGATGGCAAACGGCAGGCGCGTTCCGGCCCTGCGTTAGGAGGAGACGGCCAAGGTCGCGCACGCCGATCGCCTTCCACTCGCTCCCAGGCGCTGCGCCAATCACTCCCGATTCGGATCTCCCCCGTTCAAACCGAACCGATTTCGGGCGCGCCCGAGCGCCATCCGCACCCCGTTTGATTTGATTGGAGGAGAACATCCACTGTTGTGGATGGTTTTCGGCAACGCCAAACACGTCATGCTGCTCAGCCGTTGATCGGGCTGAATCTTGTTATGCTGTCCACAATGCTGACACTGTTCAGTACGGCTGTCCACCACGTTGACAGTGTTCAGTATTCTTACGCTGTCCACCTTGTTGACAGTGTTCATGTTCTTGCGCTGACTTCCCTGTTAACCCGGATTATTCACGAAGTTGAAGACGAAAAAGCCTCCACGTGCTAAAAAGAGCTTGTTGACAGCAATTCTCGGCACCGAGGAGGCTTTCTCTTGGACACGAATCCTACGACAGAGTGTTTTCTGTTTCCAGGACTT
>CAZMNW010000037.1:0-354329 GCA_964567755.1 uncultured bacterium | reverse complement strand
GTGACCACCGCGCGCAATTCAGAGAGTGGCAGCGCGCGCGCGCGATCGATCCAGCTCAGGAGCGTCTCGGCCGTGGCTACGCGTCCGATCTGGATCGTTGCCACCTGACCCAGCGGAACCCCACCATCCAGTCCACAAACCGCCTCTTTGAGCCGCGGATGCATCTCGAGCGCCGTGTGAAACCGGGTCTGTTCGTGCATCCAGCGCGGCTCTCGCTGCAGACGCTCGCGGGTGAAGTCTCCTTGGTTGAGGTAGCCGAAGGCACGCCAGGCCGAGCGTCGAAAAACCTCCGCCGTCGCGCGAGCGATCGGCAGCGCGACCACGGCCTCAATCGCCGCGAGACCGAGCAGCAGCCGATCGCCTTCGGCCACCGTGGACGGCAAGACCGGATGGGGGACACGCCCATCTCCAACCGCAGCGGAAGCAGAACCGAACGCCTCGCTGGCCTCTGCCAGGATGAGAGGTAGTTCATCTGCAAGGGCCGCAGAAGCAAACGCGGTGGCCCCGCCGGTCGAGGCCGGCGCACGCATCCATCTTTGGGTTCCCACGGCACCTGACCTTGGGAGGAATCGGTGATCGGGACTGCTCATTCAATATAGAGAGCCACTATGCAAATGTCAAGTAGATATTTAGTGAAAGATTCATGCCAGGCCGATGCGGAATTCATGCCAGACTCGAGGAGCGGCTCGTGCGCAGTGACGTGTTCATTTCGATTGTCAACAAGATTGACAGTGTACAAAGGGTGTCTCTGTCAACCGGGTGACATCGAAGGAAGTGCACCGGCGTGTGTGGTTTGAGAATGCTCGACCGCAATTGTGACTGGCAGCGTTCTCCATGGTTGAAGAGCATCATGGCGATGACGGCCGGCGATGTCCCTACAGCGGCGCACCTGTGGCAGCTGGCGGCGAAGACAGTGATCAACCACGGGATGGGAACAGCTTCGACTGGCCTGCGCCGCTATCGTGTGCGATGGCGCAATCGGAATGTCATCGACGGCGCGCGTCGATTCGCTCGTGCAGTTCGATGTGTTGATCGGCGGACGGAAACCCGGCCTGCGCGGCGGGTGGCTGCGCGGCAGTTCTCCGACGTTGAAGGCATCCCTGCTCGGGTAGGGCCTTGGGGGCAACAGGTCGCCTGGAAACGTTGCGACCAAGGGTCAAGGATTCAGAGTCGAGGTTCGCCGATACGCATGGAGTGAGACCGCCAGATCCTGGACGAGGATGTGGGCCCCTGGAGAGGATGGTGGGCGATAGAGGATTTGAACCTCTGACCTCTTGCGTGTCGAGCAAGCGCTCTAGCCAACTGAGCTAATCGCCCATCGAGCTTAGGTTCACCGCCCCAGGTCGAGTTGTCAAGAGTCGCATGGATCCAGGTCCCCTTCCCTGTCGCGCGGACGTGGCCTCACAGCCTGCGCCCTGGAATCCTGCCCGATTGACACCAGAACCACGCGCTCCTCGACCCCAAGGTTGGGTAGGCCCGATGCAGGATCCCCTAGCCTCCCTCGCGGCGAAGGCGTGCGCTTCGTAGGTGGATGGCCAGCTGGGGATCACTTCGGAGACGGGTGGCAGGCGGCGAGCACTTTGCAGGCGGTGGCACGGCGCGGTGGAGGCGTCCTGACCAGAGCCTCGAACCACGGTCGAGTGCGTGCACGGGATTTGCTGGACACGGCGGCGATCGTTCACGGCTTGGACTGGCATGTCGCTCGCTTCGTGCGCGATTGAGAGCAGCCGCTGTGCTCGTCTGGACCGGAGGATGACGCATGGAAAGCCTCGTCGATGCCACTCCCTGGCTGAGCGTATTCGCTGCCACTGCGGCGATTGCCGCAATTGTCTTCGCTTGCGTTCTCCACACTCGCTTGCAGCGGTTCGGCCGTCCGTACGCGAATCTGGTGGCAGCAGCCCAGACTGGGAACGTGACGGATCTCCTCCAGGCGCAAATCCAGGGAGTCGATCGCAACGCGCGCCGCATCGATGAGACGCTCACCTACGTGCGCCACCTTCGCGCCCAGGCGATGAATGCGATTCAAGGCATCGGGTTCAAGCGCTATGATGCCTTCGATGACATCCGTGGCCAACAGAGCTTCTCCCTCTGTCTCTTGGACGCGCATTTGAATGGCGTCATGATGACGAGCATCGCCGGTCGCAGCGACTCGCGCGCCTACGCGAAACCCATTCGCGACGGCAAGTGCGAAATGGTCATCTCCGAGGAAGAGACACAGGTCCTCGATCTCGCCAAGCAAAGTTTGGGCGAAGTGCACGAGCCGGTTCTGGCCGGGATCTGAGCCAGCGCCGTCGCAACGTGTGCCTGCAAGTCCCGCCCGATCGCAAGTGACTCCCACGCCGCAGCTGCGAACCATCCAGGATCGGACCGGCAGGTCGTGCTTCGCCGCAGCTTGCGCCTGCCAAGCCTCCCGCACCCCTGACGAGTCGATGCATGCGAGTGCTGGCTTGTGAGCCGTTCACCGCCGGCCTAGAATGTCGTCTTCTGGCGGTCGCAGAGCGCCGACTTGCGCCAGCCACCGCCGCGGACGACGCAGGATCGTCGCCACAGAGCGGTAGCGGGTCTCGACTGGGCCAAGCCACGACTTCCATCCGGAGGCGAATGAGCATCGACGCGCATCGGAATCGCTCCCCGCGTGCAATCGACGTCTACATCGTCACTTTCTCCGACACCCGCAACGAGGCCAGCGATACGACCGGAGCGGAGATTCGCGCCTTGCTCGAGAACGCGTGCCATCGTGTGGTTGGAAAGAGCATCTGGCGCGAGGAAACAGACACACTGCGCGACGGAATGGAGCGGTTGCTGCACCGCAGCGACTTCGACGTAGTCATCGTGAATGGCGGCACCGGGATCGCGCCGCGTGATCTGGCCTACGATATTCTCTCGCCACTCTACGAGCGTGAGATCCCTGGATTTGGCGAACTGTTTCGCGCCCTCTCGTACGCCGAGATCGGCAGCGCTGCCATGCTCTCCCGCGCTTCCGCCGGCGTGGCGCACGGCAAGTTGGTGTTCTCGGTGCCAGGGTCGGGAGGCGCGGCGCGCCTTGCGCTCGAGAAGCTCATTCTCCCCGAACTCGGTCATCTCGTCGGCGAGCTGCGCCGGGATATCTCAGGGAAGCGAACCTCCTGAACGCTTCCAGCTCAGATCGCGAGTCTCAGGCCCCCGACGCGCCCGCAGACGAGCACGCCTGGCGTCGCACGCTGCGTGTGATGTGGGGGGTGCAATTGCTCGCCATTTCCGGCATGGGGCTCATTCTGCCGTTTCTACCGCTCCTGGTGCGTTCCTTCGGGGTCGACGATCCCGCCAGCGTGCAACGCTGGAGCGGCGCGATCTTCTCGGCTCCTTTCCTTTTCGCTGCGCTCATGACCCCGGTGTGGGGCTGGGTTGGAGACCGCTTCGGACGCAAGATCATGGTGGTGCGATCGCTCCTCGGACTGTCGGTCGCGCTTTTCCTCATGTCCTTCGCCAAGAGTCCAGGAGAACTTCTCCTCCTGCGCGTGCTGCAAGGCGTCGTGTCCGGGTTCATCCCGGCGGCAATCGCGCTGGTCTCATCGAGCGCGCCACGCCACCGGCAAGGCACAGCTCTCGGCACGCTCGCATCGGCGCAAGCGGCGGGTGTGGTCCTCGGGCCGCTGCTCGGTGGAGTCCTCGCCGATTCGATCGGGACCCGCGCCCTTTTCCTCGTCACGGCGGGAGTGGAAGTGACTGCCGCCTTGGTGGTCCTGCGTTTGGTCGCCGAACCGCGACTGCGCGTCTCGCGTCGGCGATCTCAATCGTTGCGCCACAACATCGGTTTCGCACTGCGCCCGCCGCTGCCGGTGGCGATCAGCGCTCTGTTCTGCACCCAGCTCGCGCTGCTCCTCGTCCAACCATTCTTTGCGCTCTTCGTCGAATCGCTGGGCGTGCCGGCCGCGCGCCTGTCGACGACGACGGGGGTCCTCTTCGGCACGACGGGGGCCGCGATGGGTCTCGCCGCACCGCTCTGGGGGCGCTCCGGCGATCGCTTCGGCAGCCGCAGCACGCTCGTCATCGCCTTTGCCGGCGCCGCGGTCGTGTTGTTCCTGCAATCGCGCGCCCCGGATGTGCGCACCCTCTTCATCCTGCGTTTGTTGCAAGGATTCCTCGCCGCCGCGATGTTGCCGTCGCTCTACGCGGTCATCGCGCAGGCTGCGCCCGATCGACGTCGCGGCGGCTTGATGGCCTTTGGGTCCAGCGCGACTCTGCTCGGAGGGCTGGTCGGGCCACTCGCGGGCGGTTATCTCGCGGCCCGATTCGGCATGCGCACCGTGTTCGTGATCGGAGCGCTCTTGCTAGCGCTCAATGCGGCGAATGTTCTGCGGCTGCCAAGACGACTGGGGGCGCGAGAGCGCCGCGCGCGGCGCAGCTGGGAGCTGCCGTCGCAATGAGGCCACCGCCGCGCCGTGGCGGCCAAGCCGCGGGCAGAGAGCGGCGGCAATGGGCGGCGCGCCACGGGTGAATGCCAAGAGAGCTTCTAGCGCACGGTGCGGCGGCGGTGGCGTATGAAGTCGACCAAGACATATTCGTCGAGATCGCGCAAGGAAGCGAAGTAGGCACGCCCGCGATTGAGCTCGGTGAGACGCTCGACGAAGCGCTGCAGGTGCGGATCGCGCGCCACCATGAAAGTGGTGATTGGAATCCCCTGCCGCCGCAAGGCGACGGCCTCGTCCAGCGTGCGGTTCGTGATGCGCGGATCGAGGCCGAACGAGTTCTTGTACAACGCACCGTCTTCCCAGATGCAGCTCGGCTTGCCGTCGGTGATCAGGATCACCTGCTTGTTGGCGTGCTTGCGCCGAGCGAGCAAGCGGCGGCCCATCTGCAGCGCCGCGCGCGTATTGGTGTGGTAGGGGCCGACCTGCACGTACGGCAGCTCGGCGATCTGCACCCGCTTCGCCTCGTCGCCGAAGAGCACGAGATCGAGCGAGTCCTTGGGGTACTGGGTCAGGATGAGCTCGGTGAGCGCGAGCGCCACGCGCTTCGCCGGGGTGATGCGGTCCTCGCCGTAGAGGATCATACTGTGGCTGATGTCGAGGAGCAGCACCGTGGCGCAGGACGTGCGCAGCTCGGTTTCGTGCACCTCGAGATCGCTTTCGCAGAGCTCGAGATTCTGGCCTTCGCTGCGGCGCAGCGCGTTCTTGAGCGAGGCCTTGAAATCGATGCGGTCGAGATCATCGCCGAAGTCGAAAGGCTGGGTTTCCGGCAGCGCTTCGCCACCCGCGCCTTCCCGCGACACGGCGTGTTGCCCGGTGCCGCGCCGGCGCAAGTGTCCCCACAGCGAAGCGAAGGCGTCGCGGCGCAGGGCGCGTTCGCCGCGTGCCGTGAGCTCCAGGGTGCCGCTCTTGTCGCGCACCACCTCTTGCGCTTCCAGCTCAGCCGCGAATTGCTCGAGGTCCAACGTCGGGTCGAGCCACCCTTGAGCCTGCAATGCACGCAGCATGCGTAAGGCCGCCTCGACGTCGCCCGCCTGCTGGACGACGAGGATGTTGAACAGCCGCCGCAACCCCAAGTGCGCTTGCAGATCCTGCCATCGACTTTCGTCCCAGGCGAAATACTGCACCCGCATGCATCGACTCCAAACGGCGGCATCGCGGCCAAACCCACGCCGCGACGTCAATCGAAGTCGGCGCTCAATCGCTTCGCATGCGATCGAACATCCGCAGCAACATGTCGCTGTAAAAGGTACTGCGCTCCACCGTTTCCTTGGCGACAAAGGAATTCTGATACAGGCCCTCGAGGACGAGCTCCATCACCCCGGGCAGCGCGTTTTCGTCCGCTTGCGGCAAGCAACGCCGGGCCACCTCCTCGAGGCCGTCGACTTGACGCAAGGCGGCGGCATAGTCCGCTTGCGGCATCTGGTCGGAGATCTCGATGCGCTTGCCGCCGGAAAACCAGCCAACGATGCGATCGTAGGCGCTGTGGCGCGACGCGGCGCCGGCGCCGCCCGCCTCGACGTCGCGCCCCGCTGCCGTGGTCGCACCCGAGCGTGCCTCGCCCTTGCGCGGCGTCGACTCGAGATCTGCCGCCTGCGGGTCGTCGCTCTGCTTGCCGCTCCGGCGCCGTGTGCCTTGCGGCGCCACCGGCGGAAAATGCTGGGCGAATACGGTCTTTACCGCTTGCCCGACGAGATGGCGCGCCACCGCGTCCGGCCCTTGTTGTTCGCCTTCATAGACCAGCTCGACCTTGCCGCTCAGCGCCGGAAGAATGGCATGCAGATCGGCGATGCGGGCGTATACCGGGGACTCCCCGGTTTCCAAACCGCGCCGCTCCATGTTCGACCACAGATTCTCGTATGCCGCAATGGACACACGCGCCGACACACCGCTCGATTGGTCGACAAACTCGCTGCGACGGGCTTCGAATGCGACCTGTTCGACGATGACGCGGAAATAATCCGGAACGCGGCAATCGCTGCCGCGCTCGATCCACGCCTCCTGGTCGGTGATCTGGATGGCATCCCCCACGCTCTGCGGGTAGTGGGTGAGGATCTGCGAGGCAATGCGATCCTTGAGCGGCGTGATGATGTTGCCGCGGTTGGTGTAATCCTCGGGGTTGGCCGCGAACACCATGAGGATGTCGATCGGCAGGCGCACCGGAAAACCGCGGATCTGGAAGTCTTTCTCCTCCATGATGTCGAGCAGCCCGACTTGGATCCGGGGCTGCAGATCCGGCAGCTCGTTCAAGGCGAAGATCCCGCGGTGCGTACGCGGGACGAGGCCGAAATGCACGACCTCCTCGTCGGCAAACGTGAGCCGATCCCGCGCCGCTTTGATTGGATCGATGTCGCCAATCAAGTCGGCGATGGTGACATCCGGTGTCGCCAACTTTTCGTGGTAGCGCTCGTCGCGGTGCAGCCAGGCGATGGGAAGGTCGTCGCCCGCTTCCGTGGCCACACGCCGGCAGCGCTTGCAGACTGGGGCATGAGGATCGTCGTTGATCTGGCACCCCGCGACCACCGGAGACCACTCGTCGAGCAACCCGGTCAGCTGGCGCATGATTCGCGTCTTCGCTTGGCCACGCAGCCCGAGAAGGAGGAAATCGTGCTTGGAGAACAATGCGTTTTCGATCTGTGGGATCACGGTGTGTTCGTAGCCGACGAGACCGGTGAAAATCGGCTTGCCTTCGCGTTTGCTGCGGATGAGGTTGCGCCGCAACTCCTCTTTGACGGCGAGCGCTCGGAACCCGGCCCGGGTGAGTGCCCCGCGCGTCTGCCAGTTCGGCTGGGTTGCCATGGGACCTCGCACCGTCTAGATCAGAGCCGACACCCGACCAGGCGCTGCCGAAATCGACAATGCGCTGGGTCGAGTTTCGTGACGCAGGGTCGAATCGAAATCGAAGTGGGTGCGCAGCACACTGCCGCCGCTCGCCCGCAGTTGTGGCCAGCGCACCAGGACCTCGTCACATTCGTTCCGTGGCTTTGCTTTCGGGATTAGAACCCGACGCCGACGCCGACGCTCACCACCGGATCCCAGTCTTCGTACGGCGACTGCTCGTCCTGCAGCACGTCGACCAGCACCTCCACGTAGGCCCACGTGTTCGGCGCGACTCGCCGGGAAAAGCCACCACCGACCAGAAGGAAGGGCACTGTTTCGCGTGAGGACGTGTTGACGCCGGTCGGAAGCTCGTAGTTCACCACTTGATACTCGGCGTGGGCATAGAGCTGCGGGACGAAACGGAAGCGCCCGAACACACTCCCGCCATAGTTGTTCGACGACTGGTCGAAATCGTCGTAATTCACGTATTCGTACGTCACTTCCACCCCGGCCGAAAGCTTTGGCGTCACTTTGTAGGCGACCATCGGAGCGATGCCGATGCGCGTCGCGTTGCCGAAGGAGAACGTCACCGTGCCGCCGTAATAGATCCGCTCCCGCCAGCTGGGTTTCGTCGTGGGGGCCGCGGTCTGCGTCGGAGTCGCTGGCGGCGGCGTCGCGGCCGGGGAGGCTGGCTGTACCATGGGGACGCTATCCGCAGGGGTCGTTCCTCCCGGCTGCTGCCCCCACGCGACGGACGAGGCGAAAGCCAGGAGGGCGAACACGCTGAGGACGATGCGAAGCATCGATTGCATCTTTTCTCCTTCGGCGCAGCACGGGTGCACCACGCGTGCGACTGGCTCCGTTGAATGACGCAGGAGCCCCCTCGAAAAACTCACCACGACGGATGCCCAGCCGCGCGCAGGCACTTCGGTCGCTGCGCCAGGATAGCAGATGGAGCAAGGCGTTGTCGGATTCCGGCGCAGCGCGAGATCTGCATGCGAAGAATGCAAAGATCCGATCCTGTGCCCCCACCTGACCCGCCTCGCGGCGAATATCGCGACGCACTCGTGCGTTATTTGGTTGACCGCGCGCGGAGCCGCTGCTAGGGTTCGCCGATCTTTGCGAAAACCTCATCCAGGGAGTCTCGTCATGAGAACGCAGCTGGATTCTTCGCGGTGGAGAACTGCTCTGCCGTGGCTTGCCGCAGCATCTCTCTGCCTGTTGGGAACCATGGTCGCGCTCGCGGACCAGGACGCAGGCCAATCGGACAAGTCTCGCCGAACGGCGCCTGCGCTTGGGGACCTCCAAGTGCCGATCGCGGGAATGCAGGTGGCCGTCGATCCCAAGACCGGCAGGCTGCGCCCGCCGACGCCGGAGCAGTCGCGAGCCTTGGCGCAGGCGCTGCGCCAGCAGTTCCGCACACCCAGCACCCCGCTCGAGGTGATCCAGGCCGAGAACGGGGCGCTCGCCGTCGAGCTGCCCGAGGACTTCATGGAAACCATCCTCCTGCGCACGCACGAGGATGGAACCGAAAGTATCGATTGCATGTCCGCAACCGAGGCGGCCCGGATCATCGCCGAATCGGCAGCCCTGCAAATGCCCGAGAACAGCTCGCGCTCCAGTGCCGTGCGCGGCCGCCGCGCCACGCATCAATCCAAGAACGAGAAGGAGTAGCGCCATGACCACCCGGATCATCGCTTGCCTGCTGCTCCTGGCACTTCTCCCCGCGAGCAGCTTCGGCGCATTGCAGAGAGTCTCGTCACTTGGCGCCACGATCTCGATCATCAACGGGGACGGCCCGACCGAGGGCTTCAACGACCCGACGGTCGCGGCCCCGATTGGCGGCAACCCCGGGACGACGGTTGGCCAGCAGCGATTGATCGCCTTTCAATTTGCGGCCGAACTCTGGGCCAATACGCTGGACAGCAACGTCGAGATCAAGGTCGATGCGCAGTTCAATCCGCTCGGCTGCACGGCGACGGCCGCGACGTTGGGCTCGGCCGGCACGATCTTCATCTATGCCAACTTCATCCCCGCGGGGTTCTTCCCGGGACCCGAGTTTCCGGCCACCTGGTACTCGTCGGCGCTGGCGAAGAAACGCGCCGGCTTCGACATCAACCCGGGCTCGCTGGACATCCGCGCCCGTTTCAACAGCAACCTCGGGCAGACCGGGTGTCTCACCGGGCGTGGCTGGTATTACGGGCTCGACGGCAACCACGGCACCCAGATCGACCTCGTCGGCGTGCTGTTGCACGAGCTGGCCCATGGTCTCGGCTTCCAGCAGTTCGCCAGCTTGACGACGGGCGCGCAGTCCAGCAACCTGACCGACATCTACGGTCGGCAGTTGCTCGACCTCACCACAGGCAAGACCTGGAACCAGATGACGAACGCCGAGCGCGTGGTTTCCGCCATCAACTCGCGACGTCTCGTGTGGACTGGCCCTGAGGTCACCGCCGCCGTCCCGGCGGTCCTGTCGCTGGGAACGCCGTTGCTGCGGGTGACCGACCCGCCCAGCCTTGCCGGCATCTTCGCCGTGGGTGCCGCCAGTTTCGGGCCGCCGCTCTCCTCCCCCGGCACAAGCGGTGAGGTGATTGTCGCCGACGATGGCGTGGCCCCCGGAGGCGATGGCTGCACTGGTTTCGCCGCCGGCTCGCTCATGGGCAAGATCGCGCTCATCGACCGCGGCGTTTGCACCTTCGTGGTCAAGGTGAAGAACGCCCAGGATGCGGGCGCCATCGGCGTCATCATTGCGGACAACGTGGCCGGAGGTCCGCCCGCCGGCCTGGGCGGGACGGATCCCACCATCATCATCCCGTCGGTGCGCGTCACGCTCGCCGACGGCAACGCCATCAAGGCCGCGCTCGCGGGCGGTCCGGTGCAGGTGACGTTGGGGGTGGACCAGGCAGTGTTTGCCGGCGCCGACGCCAATGGGCGCGCGCTCATGAACGCACCGAATCCGGTGCAGACCGGTTCCTCGGTGTCGCATTGGGATCCCATCGCCTTCCGCAATTTGCTGATGGAACCGTCCATCAATGACGATCTGACGCACAGCGTGCAACCACCAGAGGATCTGACCTTGCCGCTCTTCCGCGACATTGGTTGGTTCCCGGACGACAACCTGAACGGCATCCCGAACGACCAGGAATGCGTCTTCGCCTGTTTGCCGGACACGACCATCGCCGCCGACCCGGGTCGATGCGATGCGGTGTTCGACTACAGCGTGACGACAACCGGGATCTGCGGCATGGTGAGTTGCGATCCGCCGCCGGGCTCGATCCTGCCGCTCGGCACCACGACCGTCACGTGCACGTCGGAAACGGGGCTGAGCTGCTCCTTCGACGTCACCGTGGTCGACAGGGAGGCACCAGCGATCAGCGGCGCCACGCCGTCGCCGACCACGCTGTGGTCGCCAAACCATGGCATGCGCAACGTCACCATCGCCTACGACGTCGCCGACAACTGTCCGGATGGCGGCTGCGTCTTGAGCGTCGCGAGTGACGAGCCCATCGATGGCCTGGGCGACGGAGACACGGCACCGGATTGGGAGATCACGGACGCGCACCTGGTGCGCCTGCGTTCCGAGAGGTCGGGCACGGGCGACGGTCGGACGTACACCGTCAGCATCACCTGCACCGATGCGGCCGGCAACACGAGCACCAAGTCGGTCGAGGTGCAGGTCCCGTTCAGCCAGGCCTCGGGCCGCGGCCGGATCAGCGACGCTGGCACGCCGGCACCCGAGATCGAAATCCCACGCGAGGTGTCATTCGCCATCGCGGGCTCGAACCCGCCCGTCGATGGCACGGTGTTCCGCTTCGGTCTGCCGACGGACTCGCAAGTGGAGCTGGTGTTGTTCGATGTCGCGGGGCGACGGGTCGGCACCCTAATCCAAGGCACAGTGCCGGCCGGTTGGCACACCACGAGTTGGAAGCTCGAGAATACCAGTGCGGGCGTCTACTTCGCGCGCATGACCGTGAATGGGCAGGCCTTCAGCCGCCGCGTGGTCATGCTCCGCTAACCATGACGTGAGGCGAGTGCCGAAGACAAAGCGGCCGGGAATGTTCCCGGCCGCTTTTTTTCGCTGCTGCGGAATGACAGGCAGTCGGGTGTCGTAGGCCGCAGACGCGGTTCTACTTGCGCACACGGGCAGCGACGCGGCGCGCCACGGCGGCGCGCTGCCCGAGCGCCGCCGCGGTCGCGGCGCCGGCGGCCTTGGCCTGCACCGCCGCCGCCTCGAGAGTCGCGACATCGAGGCCATCGAGCGGCGTGGCGTGATCGCAAAGCACCGTGACCTTCCCGTCGGTCACCTGGACGAAACCGCCGTCGAGGAAGAAGCGTTCGAGATCCGCACCGCGCGTGATGCGCAGCTCGCCCAGGCCGAGCGCACCGAGAAAGCGAGCGTGCCGCGGCAGGATTCCCATCTCACCATCGTGTGCCGGGACGACGATGAAGTCCGCCGGGCCGTCGAAGACCGGACGGTCCGGGGTCACCACCCGCACGTGCATGGGTTCGGGCAAGGGCCCTCCTTCACAGATCCACCCGATCCACCCAGCGTGCGCCGCTCGCGGCAGGCAGCTGGCGCGGATCTAGACTTTGGTCCCCATCGACTTGGCCTTCTCGACGGCATCCTCGATGGTGCCGACGTACATGAAGGCGGACTCCGGCAAATGGTCGAAGTTCCCGTCCGTGAGCTGCTTGAACGAGCGAATAGCGTCCTCGCGTTTGACATAGATGCCCTTGAAGCCGGTGAAGGTCTCGGCGACGTGGAACGGCTGCGAAAAGAAACGTTCGATCTTGCGCGCGCGCGCCACCAGCACCTTGTCGTCTTCGGAAAGCTCGTCCATGCCGAGGATGGCGATGATGTCCTGCAGATCCTTGTAACGCTGCAGGATGCGCTGGACCTCGCGCGCCACCCGATAGTGCTCTTCGCCGACGTATTGCGGGTCCATGATGCGCGAAGTCGACTCCAGCGGATCCACCGCAGGATAAATGCCCTTCTCGGCGATGCCGCGCGAGAGGTTGGTGGTGGAATCCAGATGGGTGAAGGCGGTCGCCGGCGCCGGGTCGGTGTAATCGTCCGCCGGGACGTAGATGGCCTGGATCGAGGTCACGGATCCATGTTGCGTCGAGGTGATGCGCTCTTGCAGCTCGCCCATTTCGGTGGACAGGGTTGGCTGGTACCCGACCGCCGACGGCATGCGGCCGAGCAACGCCGACACCTCGGCGCCCGCTTGGGTGAAGCGAAAGATGTTGTCGATGAAGAGCAGGATGTCGGCGCCGCTCTCGTCGCGGAAGTATTCCGCCATGGTGAGCGCCGAGAGCCCGACGCGCAAGCGCGCGCCCGGCGGCTCGTTCATCTGGCCGAACACGAGCACGGTGCGGTCGATGACGCCGGATTCCTGCATCTCGAGCCACAGGTCGTTGCCCTCGCGCGTGCGTTCGCCGACGCCAGCGAACACCGAGAAGCCGCCGTGCACCTGCGCGATGTTGTGGATCAGCTCCTGGATGATGACCGTCTTGCCGACCCCGGCGCCGCCGAACAGGCCGGTCTTGCCGCCCTTGACGTAGGGGGCCAGCAGATCGACGACCTTGATGCCGGTCTCGAAGATCTCGGTCTTCGGTTCCAGCTCGCAGAACTCGGGCGGGGCGTGATGGATCGGGCGGCGCTCGCGCACCTCGACCGGCCCCTTCTTGTCCACCGGCTCGCCGACGAGGTTGAAGACGCGGCCCAGGTTGGTCTCCCCGACCGGAACCGTGATCGGGCTGCCGGTGTCGACGATGTCCAGGCCGCGGCGCAAGCCGTCGGTGGATCCAAGCGCCACGGCGCGCACCTTGCCACCGCCGATGTGCTGCTCGACCTCGCACCAGAGAGTGTGGCGCTGCCCGCCAAGCTCGAACTCGACTTGCAGCGCGTTGTAGATCGCCGGCAGCTCCCCGCGAGGAAACTGCGCATCCAGCGTCGATCCGATCACCTGCACGATCTTGCCCTTGGTCGCCATCGGCTTGCCTCATCCTTCGGGGTTGCAGCAGACTTCACTTCAGCGCTTCGACGCCGCCCATGATCTCGGAAATCTCGTTCGTGATTTGCCCTTGCCGTGCGCGATTGTAGCGCCGCGTCAGCGTCTTGATCATCGTTTCCGCGTTGTCGGTCGCATTCTTCATCGCCACCATGCGCGCGCGGTGCTCGCCCACGGCGGTTTCCAGAAACAACTGATACAGCACGATCTTGAAACAGGCCGGCAGCAGTCGCGCCATCAAACCCGCCGCGTCGGGCGACATCAGGTAGTCGAGCGGCCGCACGGCTGCGTCCGCGGCCGCGCGCGGCGTGATGGGCAGCAGCGTTTCGATCTGCGGCCGCTGCGACGCCGCCGACAGGTAGCGCTGCGAACAGACGACGACCCGGTCGGTGCGCCCGCTCTCGTAGGCGGCGATGAAGTCGTCGGCCAACGCTTCCACGGCCGCATAGGTCGGGCGATCGCCGAAGGCGGTGTGGCTCGTGGCGAGCTCGAAGTGGCGAAAGCGGAAGAAGGCGATGCCCTTCTTGCCGGAGACGTGCAACGCCACCTGGGCACCTTTCTGCCGCAGTTCTTCGATGGTATCGCGCCCGTTGCGGCACAGATGCGTGTTGAATCCGCCACACAGCCCGCGGTTCGAGGTCAGCAACAACATGGTCACATGCCGCACGGGCTCGCGCCGGCGCAGCAAGGGATGGTCGATTCGCAAATCGGCGCGCGACAAGTCCTGCATCACGTCGAGAATGCTGTCATAGTAGGGCTTGGCGCCCTCGACACGATTGAAGGACTGCCGGAATTTGGCGGTCGACACCAGCTCCATCGTGCGCGTGATCTTACGCGTGTTGGTGACCACTCGCCGACGTTTGAGGATCGCTTTCGCCTTCGCCACGGGAGCTCCTCGGAACAGCCTCAGCGCGGGTCGTAGGCCTTGCCGCTCAGGAACGCTTCGCGAATCTTGAGAATGCGCTCGTCGATCGTGGACATCATGTCCTCCGGAATCGCCTTGGCGTCGTCGAGCTGCTTCCAACCCTCGGGATGTGCGGTGTGCGCGCTCTCCAGGAGCATGCGCTCGAACTCTCGGATCCGATTCACCGGGATCTTATCGAGATGACCGCGGGTGCCGGCGTAGATGGCGAGCACCTGATCGATGACATGCAGCGGCTGGTTCTGCGGCTGCTTGAGCAGCTCCACCATGCGCGCCCCGCGGTCGAGCTTGGCCTGCGTCACCGGGTCGAGCTCGGTGCCGAGCTGGGCGAAGGCCTCGAGCTCGCGGTACGCCGCCAGGTCCAGACGCAACGACCCGGCCACCTGGCGCATGGCCTTCACCTGCGCCTTGCCGCCGACGCGCGACACCGAAATGCCGACATCCACCGCCGGACGCACACCGGCGAAGAAGAGGTCCGGGACCAGGTAGATCTGGCCATCGGTGATCGAGATGACGTTGGTCGGGATGTAGGCCGAGACTTCGCCTTCCTGGGTCTCGATGATCGGCAGTGCGGTGAGCGACCCGGCACCCAAGTCGTCGGAAAGTTTCACCGCGCGTTCGAGCAAACGGCTGTGCAGGTAGAAGATGTCGCCTGGATAGGCCTCGCGCCCGGGAGGCCGGCGCAACAACAGGGCAAGCTGGCGGTAGGCCTGCGCCTGCTTGGTCAGATCGTCGTAGATCACCAGCGTGTCCCGGTGATGGTTGTACATGAACTCCTCGGCCATGGCGCAGCCGGTGTAAGGCGCGATGTACTGCAACGGCGCCGGATCCGAAGCATTGGCCGAAACGACGATCGTGTAGTCCATGGCGCCATGGCGTTTCAGGGTGTCGACGACGGCAGCGACCGTGGATTCCTTCTGGCCGATGGCGACGTAGACGCAGAGGACGTTTTCTTTCTTCTGATTGATGATGGTGTCGATGGCGATGGTGGTCTTGCCGGTCTTGCGGTCGCCAATGATGAGCTCGCGCTGGCCGCGCCCGATCGGCGTCATGGCGTCGATGGCCTTGATCCCGGTCTGCAGCGGCGTGTTCACCGGCTGGCGGTCGGCGATCCCGGGAGCGATCATTTCGACCGGGCGGGTGCGATCGGGTCGCACCGGGCCCAGCCCGTCGATCGGCATGCCGAGCGGGTCGACGACGCGCCCCACCAACCCCTGGCCCACCGGGACCTCGAGGATGCGCCCGGTGCTGCGCACTTGCTGGCCTTCGCGCACCTGCAGGTAGTCGCCGAAGATGGCGGCGCCGATGGAGTCTTCCTCCAGGTTGAGGACCTGCCCTTGCACACCGCCTTCGAACTGCAGCATCTCGCCGGACATGGCATTGGCGAGCCCATAGATGCGGGCGATGCCGTCTCCGACCTCGAGCACCGTGCCAACCTCCGCGACGTCGAGCTGGCTGCGGTACTCTTCGATCTGCTTGCGGATGACGGATGTGATTTCTTCGGCCTTAATTTTCATAGCCGCTGCTCCTCATCATGGCCTCGCGGATGCGCCGGAGTTGGGCGCGCACCGAGCCGTCGTAGATGGTGTCCCCGATGGTGACCACCAACCCGCCGAGAAGCGCGGGCTGGACCGTCGTTTCCACGATGCACTCGCATTGCAAGCGCGCGCGCAACAGCTCCGCCAGGCCTTGTGCGTTCGCTTCCGTGAGCGCGACAGCGCTGGCTGCTTGCACGCGCACGCGTCCGGCTGCGTGCTCCATGCGCTGGCGGAAGACGAGCGCAATGTCACTCAACATCGCGATTCTGCCCTTGTCGATCAACAGGCACAGGAAGTCGATCAAAACCCGTTGCACTTGACCGCTCAGAGCTTTTTCCAACACACGCTTCTTCACGTCCGGGTCGATGACCGGTGTGTCGACGAACTGCTGGATCTCCGGCTGCGCGCGCAAGAGCGCCGCCAGGCCTTCCAGCTCGACGACCAGCGATTCGGTCTGGCCGCGCTGCTCGGCGATGGCGAGCAACGCCTCGGCGTAGACGCCTGCCACGGGTTCGATGTGCACGAATCGTTCTCCGTCCTGCTCAGGCTCGTGGTGCCGGCGTCGCGCGCAACTGCCGCAGGAACTCTTCCACCAGATCCTTGTGGTCGGCTGCGTTCAAGCTCCGCTGCAGGATCCGCTCGGCCAACAGCAGCGACAAGCGCGTCGATTCCTCCCACAGTTCTTTCTTGGCCTGATCGGCCGCCAGATCCAGCTCGCGATGCGTGCGTTGCTTCCACTCGTCGGCTTCGGCGCGCGCCTTGTCGAGGATGTCTTGATGCAGGCGCAAGGCATCGGCTTTGCCTTCTTCGATGATCTGGAGTGCCTCGGCCTTGGCGTGATCCAATTGCTGCTGGTATTGCGCCAGCAAGGCTTCGCCATCACGCCGCGCCTGGTCCCCCTCTGCGATCGCATCGCGAATGCGTTGCTCACGCGCCTCGAGAGCGGAGATGAGCGGCTTCCACGCCGTGAAACGCAGCACAACGAGCAGGACCACGAAGGTGACCACGGTCCAGACCATGACGCCGGGGTCGACGTTCATGATGCTGGGGGCTGGCTCGACCTCGGCGTGGTCGCTCGGGCCAGGCTCGGTCTGGGCCGCGCCAACGGCCGGCTCGCCATGCTGGCCAGCGGCCGGCACGGCGACGACGGCCACGAGCCAGGCCGCGATCACCACGGGCTGCATGCGTCGGAATCGGATGGTCCCACCTCCGTGTTGGCGCGAAGCAACTCCGCGAGCGCCGGAGCTCTGGCAGGGAGTCCGCCGCCCCATTGGGGTCATTTGCTCTGGATCATGAAGCAGATGGCGCAGGCGAACAGAGCCACGCCTTCGATGAGCGCCGCGGTCAGAATCATGTTGCCACGAATTTCCCCGCTCGCTTCTGGCTGGCGCGCGATGCTTTCCACCGCACTCGCCGCGATACGGCCAATGCCCATCCCGGCGCCGATCACCGCAATGCCGGCGCCGATGCCTGCCCCCAACAATCCGAGACCCTCCATCGCGATTCCTCCTTCTACGCGAACGACCCCCTAGTGCTCCGGGTGGAGCGCCAGGCCCATGAACACAGCGGTCAAGAACGTGAAGACGTAGGCCTGGACGAGTGCCACGAACAGCTCGAGCATCGACAGGACGACGCCACCCACCACCGAAATGCCGACGACCCCCCAATTCTTGAACAGAAAAATGAACCCCATGATGACCAACAGCACGATGTGGCCGGCATTCATGTTGGCCCAGAGTCGAATCGCGAGCGCGAATGGCTTGGCGAGCATCCCGATGAGCTCGACGACGAGCATGAGAGGCCACAGCCACAAGGGCACCGGCGGCACGAGACACTTCCAGTAGTGCACGACGCCATTCTGGCGCATGCCGGCGAAGTGCGTCACCGCGGTGCTCATCAGCGCCAAGGTCGCGGTGACCGAGACGTTGGCGGTCGCCGTCGCGCCACCGGGCACCAGTCCCAGCAAGTTGCACATGAGGATGAAACAAAACATCGTCAGCAAGAACCCCAGATAGGGCAGTCCCGCTTCGCCCATGTTCGGCAGCAGCACGGCATTGCGGATGAACAGGATCAGTGGCTCGAAGAAGTTGCGTGCGCCACGCGGCACATCGCCACGCTGGCGCGCCGCCAGACTCAGGACGACGATGAGCAGCAGCGCACCCACCCACATCATGAGGACGTGCTTGGTGATGCCCAAGGGCAGCTCGCTGCCGAGGAGCGTCACCTTTGCATCGATCAGGTGATGGATGATGTCGATGCGATTCGGATCGTGTGCCACGTCAGGCCTCCGCAGTCCGTTTTCGTTGCGTCGCGGCCAGCTCGCGGGCCTCGGCGACGACGAGCACCAGGTAGAACCCGATCAGCCACAGGACCAGCTGATTCAGGTCGAGGCTCACCGAGCGGGCGAACCACGACAACAGCCCGAACAGGGTGATCAGGCGCACGACGAAGCCACCGAGCACGAGCGCCACCTGCAGCTGGCGCGAGCGTCGAAACACCCAGGACAACAGCAGGTAGCTCAACACGATCGTCATCAGGCTCAGCGCCGCCCCGAGGAGCATGCAGAGCACGCTCTCCCAACCCCCGAACCGGTACGCAGGGTACGCAGCGGCGGCGCAAAGCGCCAGGGTGATCCCGGCAAGGCGCAGCGGAAGAGTCGCCCTACTTCCGCGCGATGGTCCGGTAGATGAAGTAGAAGCCAATCGCGGCTCCGGCGAAAATGCCCGCCAACGTCACCAGACCGCCGGCCGAGAGGCGTTCGTCGAGCCAGGCTCCTCCCAGGGCAAACGCGATGAGAATGATGACGAACTCGACGCCGAGGTGAGAATAACGTAAGAAGTCCCGCGATCCAGGAGCGATGGGAACTCCCCTCCAGGCCCTCCCCGGCCGCGCTGCACCACTCTTGCACGCCACCGTAAGCCAAAGTAGCCCAAGCACTTGCACGCATCGTCGACAAACGGTGATAGGCTAGCGGCCATGCGTCCAGAATGCAAGCGGAAACTGCGTCACGCGGACACTCCGAACCTGCACACGCGACGCCCGAGAAGTGCCGATGGCAGATGCCGTCGCGGCGAAACAACGTCAGTCCTCGTGTCGCCGGCGGCTGGCATCGAGGAGAGTGTTCCATTCTTCCTGGGAAAGGCTGTCTTTCCCCTGCGCGTGCATTTTGTCGAGGATCGCATCGAGCTCGCTGCGCAGGACTTCGCGCCGATGCGCTCGTGCGGCCCCTCGCCTTGCCGTGACACCCCGGCGCAGACGTCCGGAGAACGGAATGCCGCGCAACATGCAGTAGCCGGCCGCCATGCCGCCGACGTGCGCGATGTAGGCGATCCCATCACGGTTCGTCGTTGCCGCCGACATGAGGTTGAGCAGCGCCAGGAACAGGACCACCAGCTTCGCCGGCACCGGCGGAAAGAAGAAAAAGATGAACATCGGCGTGTCCGGGTAGAACAGTCCGAAAGCCACCAACACACCGAGCACTGCGCCGGAGGCGCCGAGCGTCGGCGCACGGAACGGCGGCAGAAGCGTGAGAACCCCGCCGGCCAAGCCACAGATGACGTAGTAGCGCCAGAAACGGCGCGACCCCATGCGCCGCTCGACCGGACCGCCGACCACTGCGAGCATCAGCATGTTGATCAGCAGATGCATCGGGCTCCAGCCATGGCCGGGCCCTGGCGCACTGTGCAAGAACATGTAGCTCAGCAGCTGCCACGGTCGCCACGGCAAAGCGCGTGATGGATCCAGCGCGAACCAATCTTCGAACATCGCGCTGCCAGAGAGGCCGAAGACCAGCTGCACCACCCACAGCGCAAAGTTGGCGACGAGCAGCCTGCGCACCACGGGAGTGAGGTCGAGACTGAAACCAAAGCCCTCGGTGCCACCGAAACGACGCGGACGCACGCACACCTCCTGCGAGCCTGAGGTGGCACAGTAGCAAATGCGGCCATGGCAGGAAAATGACGCAGCGGGGCCCGGCGCGAGCGGGCCCCAGGATCGTTGCCGCGAGCGGGGTGTTCTATCCCGTGATCTCGATGGGTCGCATCGGGTGATTGGGATCCGGCGTGCCATTGTCGCGTGCACGCACCGTGTCCTGATACGCACGCATCACATGGCTCTCGAGCCAAGCGCGCGTTTCACGGTTGATCGGGAACGCGACGTCGACGTAGACGTTCTCTGGCGTCTTGCGCGACGGCATGGCGAGAAACGTTCCCTTGGCGCCCTCGATGATCTTCATGCCGCGCACGGCGAAGGCGTTGTCGAACGTGACCGAAACGAAGGCCTTCAATTTGTCGTCGTCGCGAAGAAGGACGCGGATGTCGGTGATCTTCATGGCCCACCTCCGAGGTGCCCCAGCTGCGCAAAACAAAAGAACCACACAGGGCCGGTGCGGGAAATCAGAGGACTCGAAGAACTTCCCGGCCCGACGTGGTCGACGAACGCCTGCGAGGTACCACCCTTCCTGAACCCAATCTAAGAGCATCGTAGGCCAAAGGCAAAGCCCCTCACAAGCTCGAGTCCACCGGGGCGGACGACCCGGAAGGAGGCCGACTTGGGCGGCGACACGGCCCGCAAGAGGCAAGCGACCGAGATCGAAGCAGTTAGTGTGAGCGTATCGGGAAATGTACTGAGGCGTCTGCACGCGGCAAAGCCGCGCGCAACGCAGCCATGAATGGCGCGAAGCGAGCGGCGAAGGGACGTCTGGAGAGGACCGTTCCAAAGATGCGTGGAGAAGCGGCATCGGCCTCCGCCTGTTCACCGAGCTGGCCGACGAGGTCGGCGATGCGCGCGCTGGTTTCCTCGGGTGCCGCGTCGCGTAAATCCAGGCGTGGAATGGCGCGGGGCCTCGGGCGCCGCCTCGAATCACGCCAGTGCAGTGTGCCGTCGGCGCGCGCGAGGCCGAACCGGCGCGCGAACTCGAGCGTTGACGCATGCATCGAGCGATACACCGCCGTCTCTGGTTCGAGCGCCACGGCGTGCTCGAAACACTGCAGTGCGCGCCGAAAATGACCGAACCTGCAGGCGTCGTAGGCACACGCAGCCAAGTTCGCGGCCGTGAGGATGTCACCGTCGACGCAGAGTGCCAGCAGCGGCGATTCGTACCCCGAGGTGCCGACGAAATAGTGACCGGGCTCGAGCACCCACGCATCTGGCTCCGTCGTCCCCCGCGGCACGAATCGCGCCCGGGTCCACAAGGACAGCTCGAGCGCAGTGCCCGGGTTGGCGCTGCGAACCGTGAGACGGAAACCTTCGGAGCCAAACAGGTCGATCCGACCGCGAATCTCCCACCCGGGTCCTTGACCCCGGAAGTGCAACTGACGTGAAAACGTGACATAGGGTTGCGGAAGTTCGGGCTCTCTCAGGTCGAGCCGGTGGAAGAGGGTCGGCACCGCGTCGGTCGCCAGCCAATCGACTCCAGCCGCCACTCGCGCACCCTGGGGCGCGACGCGCACATCCAGGTCCGGGTCTCGAGTCGCGAGCAGCGGCGTCTGGCGCGGTTGTCGCTCCGATTCGACTTGTCGCGCACCCGCCCACACGTGGCATTGGGTGCAAGCACGCAAATGCCCCTGAATCCGGATCATCTGGCGCTCGCTCAGCCCGTTGCGGTTGAAATGTTCGAGAGCGATCAGCGATGGACACCCGGCCTCGGAAAGCTCTCCTGGCGTATGATCATCGAAGAGCGCCTCGCTGTAACGCTTCATGCGCTGCAGCTTGTCGCGGCAACGCGCGCAAGTTCCCACATGGTCCTCGACGTGCAAGACATCCTCGAGCTCGGCGAGATGATGCAGATAGCGCGAGATGCTCACGATGTCGAGACAGCGGCGCTGCATGTCGCGCTCCACGACGATGGGATTGTGGGATCGAGAGGATATCGAGAATGCCACTCTCGCCGCCTCCTGTCAAGAAACGAGTGCGAGGAACATTCTCACGAACCGGGCGCAGCTTGCACACGGCAAACGCTCCACGTGCCGTCGGCACCGAACTCGAACTCGCTGGCGCTCGGATCTGGAAGTGCCTGCAATCCCTCGAGCACGAACCGATAGCGATACGTCCCCGCGGCAAGTGAGAGCTCGACTTCCCAGAAGCGCTCATGCAAGCGCATCGGCATCACGATCGGTGGATCGGACAGCACCTGGAGATCCACGCGTGTCCAGCCGGTGTCCTTGAAGCGCAGGTGCAGGGGTCGATGCACGGCGACCACGGCTTGGGATTGGGGCGTTTCCCCCGCACCGGCTGGCTGGAGACAAGTCTGCACCAGGAGCTCGAGTTGGCGGTTGCTGCCCCAATTACCGAGCAATGGCACCATTTGCGCTGCGGCTGCCTGCGCGCGCTCGAATTGACCACTCCGCCATAAAGCCTGGAGCAATCGCACGCGCGGGCGCACAGCGAGCCACGTTTCTTCCGTATCGACATTCCCCACGAGCGGCTGCAAGATCTGCGCAGCCCGATCCGCCATGCCTTCTTCGAGTGTCCTAATTCCGAGCGCCAACAGCGCCCGACACCGGCTGTCGTGATCACTCGCGCGTCCTGCTGCGGCGAGTGCTGCATCCAAGTCGCTTTGCGTTGCACTCTGATTCTCGTCCCACATCCAATTCGCTTCCGCCAACCGCACGCTTCGATGCAGCGCGCTCTGATGGCGGCCGAGTTCGCGTGCGGCGTTGCTGCGCAGGTCCGCCACCTCGGGCGCGGTGGTGGCGAACTGCAATGCCGCCTCGGCCTCCTCGACCCGTCCGAGCTGTGCATAGGCGAGACCGCGGTAGTAGGAATGCCAACCCACGAGCCACTGCACCGACTGCAGCTCGTCGGGGCTCATCGGATCGAGGATGGCGAGCGCGGCGTCGGCGCGCCCACTCAGACACAGCGTGCGTGCCACGAAGAAACGTGCGGCCACTCGGCCTTCGTCACGCGCCAGCGGCTCGAGAACGCGAAGCGCGAGGTCCGGGCGATCGAGAGCCATGTGCACTGTCGCCAGGCTCAAGGCCTGCGGCAGGCTGCGCGGGAAACGTGCGTGCAGCGCCAACGCGAGGGGCAGCGCTTCGACGCCATCGTCCTCCATGCCCGCCAGGATCTCGATGAGAAAAAATGTCGCTTCAGGCTGCTGCCACCCCGGGCTCGTGGCCGCGCGCCACAATTCCTGCAACCCGCGTTGGCGATCGGCCTCGACGCTTAGAAAGCGTCCGACGAAGCGCAGGAACGCCGGCGCGCGCGCCGCGTAGTAGTGATAGACACCGAGAGAAACGAGCGGGGCGACGAGCTCGGGATCCAGAGTCAGCGCGCGTTCGAGGAGCGGCGTCCCGCGGCGGTGGCTGCGCACAGCCGCCCAGCCTTGACCGCGGATGCCTTGCAAACGCCCGAGGGTGCAGTGCGCCTCACCGAGAGCGTACAGCGCGCGCACATCGTGAGGATCGAGGGCGAGCCGCGCTTCCGCGCATGCTCGCACGCGTTCATAATCTCCCATGAGCGACGATTCGGCCGCCGCATCGCCTTCAAGGATGCACCACCACCACAGCTTGAGACGAAACAGCGGCGCCAGAGGATCCTCCGGCACCGCCGCGATGGCGCGGCCGAGATGGGCGGCCGCCGCGTCACGATCCCCCGCGTGCAAGGCTTCCAGACCCGCCTCTAGCCCGGAAGAATCCGACGCTGCCGGCAACAATCTTGGATCGGCGCGCGCCGGGGCCTGTCCGCTGAGCCAGTGGACGACGAGGCCAACTACCAGTACGGCAACGCGCCCGACGCTGCGCGCACAGCCACGCTGCATGCCCTCGCCTCCAGTGCCGACCGGGAGAAAAGCACCGAGGCTGCAAGCGACGTACCACCGCAAGGATCAGGGGTGCGATCGCGGCATGATCGGACTGGCGGCGCTCGCCTGGAGGGGACCGACACGGTAGGCACGCCAACCCGGGACACCGAGCGCATCCTCTTCGGCAACCGGGGTGAAACGCAGGCCATCCCCATCGGCATCGGCGTCCGGATGCAAGAACCGGTCGAGGATCCAACCATGATCCACGACATAGTCGATGCGCGCGTCGGCGACGTAGGCGCGCATACGCCCGCGTTGCAACGCCGCCAAGGCTTCCGGATTGACCTTGCCGTCGAGGTTGAGCACACGGCGGTCGGAGAAGTAACCAATGGCACCGCTGTTGAAGATGCCGACGCGCGCGTCCGGTGGCGTTTGCGACTCGATCCAGCGCACGACGTGGACGAAGCGATAGTCGCCGTTGCGCAAGCGGTTCCACGACATGTAGGGCAGGAACAACAGGTAGAGTCCCGCGACGGCAAGAGCGACGCGGCGGCCCCGCGCCGGCGGCAAGCGCGCCAGCACGGCATCGGCGGCGTAGCCGGCGACGGCGATGGAGAAATAGAACATGGGGTAGTAATAGCGACTGAAAAAGATGTGACCGAACACGATTGTGCTATAGGCGGCGATCAGCAAGGCGCAATACAGAAACATGAAACCAAGGTCGTCGTGCAGGGCGCGCGCGCGCGCGCCGAGCAATCTCCAGGTCACGATCGCGGCGACGGCGAGGAGGAGCAGCACCGCGACGGTCCTCGTTCGCCCACTCGCCGACACGCCTTCGAGGCTGCGTTCGAGCGCACGCGTGAACACGTGCAGTGACGGACACGTCCCGAGCAGCAGGACCGATTGGCCGAGATTGTGCGCCCACAGCGGCATGTGCACACCGCCTCCGCTCGGATCCTGCCCCGTCACGGGGAAATCGTGCGCCGCGTAGGCGGAGCTCAAGAAACGCGTGGCTTCCCCGCTCTCCGGCGTGGCTCTGCCGACCACGACACGGCTCGCCACACACCACGGCAACACCATCCCAGTTGTGACGCCGACCACCACGGCCCAGGCGCGCAGTCGGCGGCTGTCCCCGCGGCGCAGTCCATCCCAGATGAGGGCCACTGCAAAGAGGATCGCATCGACACGGGCGAGAACCGCGAGGCCGAGAAGTGCCCCGAGCGTCATCGCCTGCGGCACGGCTGGATGGCGCCGAAACCGCACTACGTAGTAGTCGAGACTGAGCGCCACCAGGAACATGGCGAGCGCGGTCTCGAGACCATTCACTGCCTGCCGCACGACGGCCGGCGCGAAGCCCCAGAGAATCAGCCCGAGAAAGGCAGCGGCGAACGAGAGCTCCCGACGCAACAAGCGATACAGCAACCATCCGGTGAGGACATTGAGAACGGATGAAAGCACGAGCGCCAGATAGATCGCTCCATCCCCACCCGCCAGCCAATAGAGTGGCACCAGGGTTCCGACCCAGAGGGGTTGATACCCGTTGGTCAGATGCTCACCATCGAAGGTCGAGCCATGACCCGCGGCGATATGACGCGCGACGCCGAAGGCATAGAAGCTGTCATCGTACAACGGACCGCGATCCACGAGACCACGGACATCGCTCGCAACAAATACGAGACGAAATACCAGGCCGGCCGAGAGCGCGGCGAGGACGAGGGCATGATGGCGGTGCGTCATTCCGGTCGCCGATGGTGCTCTGGGTGTGACTCGGCGCGACCCGCGTCGTTGAAATGGTTCAGCGACAGGCACTTGGCGACGAGCATGACGGCGTCGGTGGAAGCCTAACACGGCGACGCGGACTGCCGCCAGAACGGGGACCGAAGCGGTCCCCTTCGCCCGCGATTGCGTCACGAGGAACCCGAGGCCATGTGGGCGCGGTGCGGCTGGTGACGGCATCGTCGCGTGCCGGCATGCAAGCCGAAGAGGCGCATCCCACTTGGAATTGCGCTGCGTCCGGCGCCTCGGCCTGGCGCCATCTCAGATCGCGGGGCGGCTCGGCGCGACCGCGCTGGACCGAGGTTCGCTCGCGTCGGTCTGGTCCGTGGGCGAAAAATCGCGAAAAAAGCGCTTGCATTGCCGGTTCCACTGCCTACACTTCGGGCTGCCTTTGGCGTAGGCCAGGTTGGCCTCGTGACGGGAAAGGGGGTGTGGTGGTTTGACAAAGGCTGAGCTGGTCGATCGCGTCGTTCTCGATATCGCTCATCGCGAGCTGTCCAAGGCTGCGGTGAACGAGGTCGTGGATGCCGTCTTCGACAACATCGCGAAAGCGGTACGCAAGGATAAGCGGTTCACGTATCCGGGTTTCGGAACCTTCAGCGTGCGGATGCGGAAGGCACGCGTGGGTCGCAATCCTCAGACGGGCGAAGAAATCAAGATCAAGGCAAGCAAGACGGTGGGCTTCAAGCCAGCCCCGGTTCTGAAGGAGTCGCTCTGAGCGGCCCCGCTGCCTGAGAACGAAGCCGGCACGCTCGTCGTGCCGGCTTTTTTGTCTCCCCCCTCGCGCTTCGACCCAGAGCCCTGCCCGGAAGCCCCTCGTGTGCATGATGGCGCCACGCCTCGGGCGCACTACTATGGGAAGACGCGCAGGAGGGGCCGATGCAGAACACCGTGACGACAGCGCGCCGCCGGATGGCCGGGGCGGTGGCCTCTTCTCTGGCTCTGCATGCGCTGGTGCTGTTGTTGCCCTTCTCGTGGTTCCTTCGCCATGGATCGAATGCCGCCGCAGGCCGGTCCGGGGAGTCCGGCGCCACCTTCCTCGGAACCTTCTTTGCCGGCGCCCTGCACGGGTCGGAAGTCGTCGTGCTTCCCCGACTCGCCGAGCCGGCATCCTCCCTGCCGGTGACCACGGATGAAGACTCTGAAAGTGTTCCCAAAAAGACAGTTGAAGGAGGAGGATCAGAAATCACTCGAGCGATGCCGTCGAGCGCAGCGGCGGCGGGATCGAGCCTGCCCGGGGATGGCCAAACCGGCAGTCGTGGGGCGGGCTCGGATCTCAATGCGAGCACTGCGGGAGAGGGCGGAACGGGAAGCGATCCGGTGGCGGCACCGGCGCCACCGGGCGAGATGGCAATTCGACCGCGCGAATACGCACACCCGCGCATTCCCGATGAAATCGTGCGCAAGCGCAAGATCTCCGATTTTGTCCTCATGCAGGTGCTGGTGGGCACGGATGGCAACGTGCGCGACGTCCGCGTCTTGCGCGCGATCGCCAATTGCGAGGAGTGCACCCAAAGCGCGGTGGATGCCGCACAGCGCCTGCGCTACGACCCTGTGGTCGTGGGAGGACGCGTCGTGGAAGTCTGGACGGTCCCCTTCGAGATCAAATTCAGCTATCAGCGGTGAATACGTCGGCCCCCGTGCCGCGCCGATCACGCGTCACGCGATTCAGTCTCGATACAGCGACTTCACGGCGCCCCAGGTCGTCGCTTCGACGACCGTGGTGCATTCATTGCCGGCGCCGAGCGCGCCGCAGCTGCTGGGCACACACAGAGTGAAGAGCGGCGATTCAGGCGCGAGGAGAAAATCGTCGTGCGCGGCGTCCCGATACACCGGGTCGAAGGAAACATCTCCCGGACCGCGACCGTTGAAGCACAGGTCCCCTTGGCTCCAGCCCTGATAGTTGCCGGCCACGCCGTCTTGCACGCCGGCATTCCCCCACACATCGTTGCACTCCAGGGTGTAGCACGCGCCGAGAGTTATACGGCGCACGATGCCACCTCCCACATTGTGGGTGACGATGCTGTTGCGCACGGTGATATAGCAATTATTGCCATCGCCGCTCCCGGGCGTGATCTCGCTGCGGATGCCGTCACCGGCGTTGTAGGCCACCGTGTTGTGCTCGATGATCGCGCGCGCTCCCTTGACGATGGAGATGCCATATCCCGTGTTGTGCACGACCGTGTTGTTGTACAGCTCGGCCGCGGGTCCCGGAGACCCCGTGTCCGTCTCGATGAAAATGCCGCCGCCCTTGTTGTGGGCAATGAGACAGTCGCGAATGAGCGGATGCGAGAAGAAGTACACGTCGATGCCGCCGACCGCACTGCCCTGGTTGTGGATCAACTTGCAGCGCTGCACGATCGCATCGCCGCGATTGATGTAGATGCCGGCGCCGGTGCACTCCGGGCTCGCGGGGTTGAAGGACCCTCCGGTAATGGTCAGGTCCTCGAGGATCATGCTGCGGTCGTTGCGAACGAGGGTGATGACGTTGCCCGTGCTGATCGACCCGTCGATGACCGTGGCGTCGGCGCCCATCTCGCCGCGGAGCACGATGTTCTTGTTCCCGATCGTGAAGCGATCCCGATACGTCCCCGGAGCCACCAGCACCGTGTCGTCCTCGCTCGCCGCGAACGCTGCGTTGCGAATGGTCGGGTATTCGGCGGGAACACGCAGCGTGCGGGCCCCAGCCGTGGCACCCCAGACCAACAGCAGCACACCCACGACGGGTCGCCGTGACATGAATCCTCCTCGGGAAGCGGCGAGAACGCGACGGGTTAAATATAGAAGAGCACCCTGGAGTCCGCAAGCGCGGCCTCGCGTCAGAGTGGCCACACGGGCACTCTGTCCCCGGGCTGGACGCGGTCGATGCCGCGCCGCAAGACGATCTGGCAATCGGCGCGAGCGTAAGCCAGGAGATCACCGGAACCGGTGTAGGGCACGCGATCGACCGTGGCGCCATCGTCGCTCTGCCGTCCCGGGAGGACGAGGCATTTCGAGTTGCGCCGCTCCCAGGAGAACTGGGCACGGAGCTCGATCCAGACTGGCCGGATCGCAAGCGTTCCCTGCAGGCGCATGAGCACCGGGAGACCGAACAGACGAAAGGTGGTCAGTGCCGAGACCGGATTGCCTGGAAGCGCCAGTGCCACACCTCCCGCGTGCGTCCCGAAGGCGACTGGCTTCCCGGGCTGCAATGACACGCCTGCGAAGTGCATGCGCACGCCGGCCGCAAGCAGTGTCTCGCCGACGAAATCGTATGCGCCTCTGGACACCCCGCCGGTCACGATCAAGAGGTCGCTTTGCAACCCGCGGGCGATCTGGGCTTCGAGGTCGTGCCGCGTGTCGGGGGCGTGACCGAGCACGCGCACGGTCGCGGTGGCAGAGGCGAGCGCCGCCAGCATGGGGGCGTTGGAGTCGCGGATCTGCAATGCCTCGACCGTGCGATCGTGCGACACGAGCTCGTTGCCGGTGGACAGGATCGCCACCTCCGGCAGACGAACCACGTGCACGCGGCTCGTGCCGAGCATCGCGAGCGCGCCGACATCGGCGGCCGTGAGCACGTGCCCGGGCATGTAGACACACTCGTTCGCTCGGCGCTCCACGCCGCGCGGGGCAATATTCTCGCCCACAGCGGTCGGATGCGCCATGCGCACCGTGTCGCCGCCGAACCCCGAGGTCTGCTCGACCGGAACGACGCTGTCCCAGCCTTCGGGCACCGCGGCGCCGGTCATGATGCGAAGTGCCGTGCCGACCTGCGCCGCGCCGAGAAATGCAACGCCCGGAGTGCACTCGCCGATGACTTGCAGCAGGACCCGAGCACCGGGGTGTGCAGCCGCAACATCGGCGGCGCGCACGGCGAAACCGTCCATCGCCGCACGTGCGAACGCTGGGTAGTCCCGATCGCAGTGCACCGCGGCCGCAAGCACCCGCCCCCTGGCACCGCCCAAGGCAACGTCCTCGCTCGTGAGCGGCTGGACCACCTGCTCGATGCGATTCCAAGCGGTCTCGATCTCGATCAGGCCTTCTAGCATCCAGGCCCACCTCCGCGCCTGCCCCATCTTAGGTCATGCAGGCCGAGCACGGCGCGGAAATGCCCTCGGCACGAGATGGGAACACTCAAGCGACACTCGTCGCACGGCGGATCCTCAACGCAGGAGAACCATCTTGCGGCTGGTGGCGAGCGCCGCGGTCACGAGGCGGGTGAAATAGATGCCGCTCGCCACTTCGCGACCGGCGTCGTCGCGACCATCCCAGAACCGCCCATGCGCGCCGGGGGCGAGAATGGCGTCGACCAGCAGGCGCACGTGGCGGCCTTGGGCATCGTGGATGCTGAGGCGCACGGGTTGTGGCGCGGCTCCGGCGAGATCGAAAGCGATGCGCGTGCGCGGATTGAATGGATTCGGCGTATTGACGTGCAAGCGCGTCAGAACCGGCGGCGCGTCGCGCGGCGAAGCATCGCTGGGCGTCGCCGGATAGTAGCCACTCGTGCGCTGGCGATTGCTCTTGAACATCCCCCAGGGCACGAGACCCGGGGCGTAGACACCCGGAAAGTCGAACACATACACCTGCTGATCCCAACCGGCGACGACGAGATCCACGCCACCGTCACCGTTGACATCGGTGATGGAAGGAGTGCCGCGCATCTCGGCGCCGAGTCGGATCGGGAATCCAGGTGCGATCGAGGCATCGGGCTCGAAGCCAAGAATCACACCGCTTTCGCCACCAAACACGATCTCCACCACGCCATTGCCATCGAGGTCGCCGAGAACGGGAGATGCCTCGGATGCCGTGTGGATCTCCAACGGCCAGCCGGGAAGGAAATTCCCCTGCCAATCGAAAATGACGAGCTGACCGTTCTCGGTCTGGCCGCTCGAGCCGGCGGCGACGATCTCGAGCCTGCCATCGCCATCGAAGTCGTGGAGCGCCACCGATGGCGTGAGTGAGCTCCATTGGGATTCGAAAGGACGCGGCCAACCCGGAAGTGCCGTGCCATCGGCGCGCAGCACGTACAAGAAACCGTCTTGCGCCGGCACCACGACATCGAGCGCGCCATCGCCGTCGACGTCGCCGATGGCCGGTGCCGCGCACACGTCGTCGCCGACGGTCACGGGCCAGCCGGAGGGCACGCTGCCATCGGCGCGCAGCACGTAGATGCGGTTGCTCGTGGTGCCGAACACGATTTCGGGTGTGGCGTCGGCCGGCAAGAGGTTGGCGACGGCAGGGGCGCCGCGGCTCCATGTCGCCGGAGAAGGGATCTGGAAGAAGACACCATCCGTGCTCGCATTGGCGTCGCCGTCGCGCAACTCCTGGCCGTCCGCGTGCCAGACGTACAAGCGCCCGTCGAGACCAAGGACGATGACCTCGGGATCGCCATCGACATCCAGATCGGCGATGGCGGGTGTCGCCCAGATCCCATGCGTGCTGACCGCCAACATCCGCGGCCAACCCGGGAGCACGCTGCCATCGGCATCGAAAGCGAAGATTTGGCGCGTGTCCCACGAGCACGCCACGATCTCGTCTTTGCCATCGCCGTCCAAATCACCGGCGGCGAGACCCGCGGTGTAGCCCTGGCCGAGGCTGCTGAAGACACCATCCGTGCTCGCATCCGCGTCACCGTCGGTGATCTCGCTGCCATCGGCGCGCCAGGCATAGACACGGTCGGCACCGGCGAATACCTCGAGCATGCCGTCGCCGTCCACGTCGGCAGCGACCGGCGAGTTACTCGTCCATTGACGCATCAGTCGCGGCCAGCCCGCATTCTGAAGCGGATTGGTGGTGACCGCGACGACGGCGCTGCGAGGGCTTTCGTTGCCACTGCCATCCACTGCCGTCACGGCGAAATGATACGTCGTGCTGCCGGCGAGACCGTGACTCCCGAAGTACGAACCGCTGGTGACCAAATCGGCGTTGGCGCGCGTCCAAGGACCGGTCGCGGCAACGGCTCGAACCACGTGGTACCCGGCGATGTCCGGCTCGGGACTCGGCGTCCAGGTGAGATGGACACGATCGGGACCGGCGCTGGCGTCGGTGATCAAGTTCCCGGGCGCGCCCGGCCGGCGCGTTTCGACATCGAAGGCCCAGGTGCGCGAGCCACTCGTGAGCACGATGTGCAGCGGGTTGGTCTGGATCACGTTGGCTTCGGCAAGCTGGAACTCCGCCATGCCGGTCGCCAGGTGTGCGACATTGCCGACGACGGCGCTGCCGTCGGTGATGGTGACATCCGCATCGGTCGAGGACAACGACGCGCTCGCGGCATCGAGCTGCCCGAAGCCGTAGTTCTTGAACTGCACCTGCAGCGTGTACGACTCGCCCGCGGCCGGGTTGCCATCGCCATCGCCATCGACGCTTTTGAGTCCCACAAGCTGGGGCCGCACTTGCAAGAGATCGAGCGCGACACGATCCACCCACGACTTGCCTTGAATCGCCAGGTTCACTTGCAACTCGACCCGGTGCAGGTCGGGACTCGTAGGCGCCAATCGCATCAAGACGGGTGGCGCCAACACCGTCTGCCCGGCGGCCAGGTTGGCGATGTCGACGAATGGATCCTGGATGATCAGAAATGGATCCGAGGTGCTCGCCGCCACTTGGATATTTGTGGCGTTGGCGCTGCCAGTGTTGCGCACTTCGAGTGCCACGTAGGCAAGTTCGCCCGCCTCGAGGCTGCCGTTGCCGTTGCCGATCGTGCCGGGCCCGCTATCGGTGACCAGCCAATTCCCGGTGGCGCGCAGGATCGCGCCCGGGGTCGTGGCGAAGTTCACGCTCGCGTGGTACGGCGTGACGCCGGAACCAGAGACGACGAGATTGGCGTTGCCGGGAGCCTCGGCGCGAAACGCCAGCGTCGCCACGCCGCTGATGTTGGTCGTGCCGACGGCGTAGAAGTCGCCAGCCTTCCACAGACACACCGTGCCTCCCACGACCGGTCCCTGTGCCGACGTGACTTGCACCGTGAGCTGCTGCTGCCCAGGCACGAGGGCGCTCGCGTGCGTCACCGTCGGCGCGAGCGGTCGGCAACGCCACAGCATGAGCGTCGGATCGCCGAGATAGGCGGTGATGAAGTTGGTCCAGCGCAGCACGCCATCGATGCCGGTGCCGCTCAGCAGCTCCAAGCGCGCTTCCTGCACTGCCTGGCCGACGTTGACGCGCGCGTTGTCGAAAAGGCCGCGGAACCAGGCTTCCAAGAACAACTGGCTGCCGTCGGGGTAGGCTTCGCGCGCGGCCCCCAAGACGCCGATGGCGCCACCTTGCGCATTGAGAATGAACTGCTCCGCGAGGCTAGGGAAATCGTACGCCGAAGCCGTGCAATTGAGCATCACCAGGAAGAACGGCTTGCTGGCGTTGGTGAGGCTCGCTGCCTGGATGTTGGTGAGCGAGGCATCGCCGAGCGACATCGTGTAACGAAACCCGTGGCCGATCTGCGTGACCAGGCCGAAGCCCGCATTCATCGAGTCGATCGCCGCCTGGCGCAGGAGCGGTCCCGAATCCGGATAGTCGCTGCCGACCTCGTAGAGCTTGGCGATCTCGAGCGGGCAGATGCCGGCGGCGAGATTGCCGGTGTCGAGATCATTGAGCGCGATGAGGCGCTCGGCATTGTCGGCGCCGTTCTTGATGATGGGACCGCCGGTAACGTAGTTCGACGGCCACAGCACCTCGGCAAGGAACAGAACTTTGTCCTGGTAGTCCATCACCGTGGGTTGGGTGTAGGCCGCCAGTTTCGATCGGTAGCTGGCAACTTCGCTCGCAGTCCGCATCGGCAGGCGGCCGATGTAGAGCTCCGGGTAGAGGTCGGCATTGTCGCCGTCTTCGCCGAAGGGATCGTAGGCCTCGCCCCAAAGAGCATCGCCGTCCTCGTTCCAAGTCCCGTCGAGACAGGCGTAATAGAGGTCGGTCGGGACCTCGGCTGGTGGCGACACGTAGGTCGAATAGACATAGCGCGTGGGGACGATGTCGGTATCGCCACCCAGGAGCACGGAGTGCAGACCCCACAGTGCGTAGGCTTCGCGCAAGAACAAGCGCAGCGTCTCCTGCGGATCGGCGCCATGCGGGTAGTTGGATTCGATCCATTCCATGGTGCGCACCACGGTGGGAATGCCCATGGCCGTGCGCTCGTCGGCGTAGATCTGGTAGGCGTCGCACAGGACTTCGCGGGTCACGATCAACATTTCGACCGCGCTGCCGTCCAGGCTCGGTCGTTGTGTCGGGCTCCAATCTCGCTCGGACTCGAGCCGGGGGGAAAGGGCGGCGTCGGCGTAGAACGCGAGCATTTCAGAGTTGACGACATGGCGCTCGAGATCGCGCCGCCAGGTGTGTCGACGCGCCGCAGCTGGACGCTGCAGGCGCACCGCGGTCGGCGCGGGCTCGGTCTGCAGCACGACCGTGACTGCGCCATCGATCCGCGGCGCATCGTGGGCTGCGATGCCGATCTGGGCGATGGCGTATCCGTGATAGAACCCGGTGGCGACGACATGAATCGGGAAGCCCGCTTGCACGGCGACCAATTCCTCGTCCGGAGCCAGCAGGACGGGAAGAACGATCGTCGCCGCTTTGGTCTTGGCAATACTTGGATTGTCGACGTGCAGCGCTTCGAGTTGCTTCGCCACTTCGGAACGGACTCGCGGCGTGATCGCCAGGACATGCTCTGCCGCCCGCGCGTCGACGTTGGCCAGCACGGCGGTCACGGCCCAAAGCACGGCGCGCACGCGCCACCTGCAGCGACCGTCCAACCAACAGCCGGGTTGTCTCGATGCGTTCATAGACCCGAGCTCCATGATGTTCGTGCGTGGTGCTGCATCGCGGGATGCCTGGCGCCCAAGTCGGGAGCTTTTGGACCGGATCGACCTCCGCAGTGCGGCAGGGGTCTGAGCTCAAGTCCCAAGTCGGGTATGAATCTACCAGAGCACGCTCAAGCCGGACAATGGAAGAATCGTGCAACTCCAGTCCGTTCAAATCATTGCGCGAATCGACGCACACCCGTTCGCAAGCCGGAAACCCATGGACGATTCCACCGGATACGCCGCGAGGATTCCCCGCGTGGGTCCTGTGTTTCTCTCGGGTTCCCTTCCGTTTCCCGGCACGCGCAGGGATCGCGGCACCCTGCGCGGGATTCCACTCCACGACATCTTGGACCTGCAAAAGCGGATGTCTTGATCGGCAAGGCGGATGGCGGCCTCCCCGCATCGGCCGGGCCAGGAACGACGCGGAGGCGCATGACCCCTTGGAGCATCGCTTTGTGTTCTTGGACCCTCCAGGCACCGCGGCCGCGCCGCGCACGAAAAGCTCGCCTTCTGCATGATTCACGCACGGGGGGCTGCAGATCGCGTCGCGGTCAGGGGGTCGGGATCGGCGGCCGCCGCGCGACATAGGAGCGCAGCACGTGGTCCAAGGCCAAGAACGCGACTTCCTCGTTGCGCACTCGGTACTCCACCGCGAGGCTCGGACCGACGCGCACGATGAACAGTGCTCCGTACACGGACAGCTCGCAGAGTGCGACGCCGGCGTGTTGGAACTGGACGGCGAACGGGTGCACGATCGTCTCCACGTCCAGCATCGCGACCTGGCGCGCCAACATCGCGAACAATGGTGCGACTGGCATGTCGCCGACACCGGCAAGGAATGCTTCGAGCTCTGCGGGCATCACGGGTTCCATGGCGGCGACAGGACTCTGCTCGGGATCAGACACGGGCTCCCCCTCCCGGTGGAGCGGCGCTCCCCAGTCCAGCCAACAGCGCCTGTGCCAAGCCTTGGTAGGTTCGTGCAGCAGGATGCTCGGGGAAGAGCGACGACAGCGGCGCCCGGCCAGACGCAAGTTGGTCGTACGCTTCGATCCATGCCCAGGCTTGCGGCTCTGCTGCACCCGTTCGGCTCCCCCAGCCGAGCCGATGCACCCGGCCAGGGCGGAGCCAGGGGACGATGGTCTCGTAGCGCGATGCGACGTCGGCAGTGAGAGCGGCATGCACGAACACCAACGCGTCGAGTGGATGCTCGCTCGAGTCGTGGCTCGACGAGAGATGTCGGCGCGATGTGTCGAGCCAGGCGCCGAACATGCGGCTCGTGGCCGCCGCCTGCACGATGGTGGTCTCGGCCGTGGTCAAAAGCAGAGGTCGCAATTGGCAGAGAACCACTTCTGCCCCGCGTGAGAGATCCGGGAGATTCACCAGGATACAATCGCTCGCGGCGATTTCCTCCTTCAACAACACGGAGGATGCTAGATCCTGCCGCGCCGCAATGCCTTCGATGACACGCAGGCCGAGAAGGGCGCGTTCCACGATGGGCTCGGCGTGGCAAAGATGCGCCCCGTAGGCGGCCGGGCCCAGACCGAGCAAAAATCCGGCGTTGGGGAGCAGTGGATCCAGGTCGAGGACCGTCGTTCGCTGGCCCAGCCTCGCCAGTTGCACGGCGAAATTGCCACAGACGTCGTTGCGGATCAGCCCATCGCCGGCGGAAACGAAGCCGATCCGTAACGCACGACGAGCGGCCGGCACCGCTTCGGCTGGCCGCTCCACGCTGCGATTCGACAGATACAGATGCGAGATATCACGCAACCGCCGGGGCCGGTGCGTACTCGCTGGCCGCCGCGGATTGGGCTCGCCGTCCACGTCCGCCACCATCCCCGCCACCCGCGACGATCCGCGACGCGCCGAGCGCCGGCCTTCAGCCATGGGCCACGAGATTCGCCGGCACGGAAACCACGGAATTCTCCTGGCCGTATTCGTTCTTCACGCTCGACTCGTTGCTCGGGTCCTTCACCCAAACCCCATCGATGATGAAGCGGTACTCGTGTTGGCCGCCGGTGATGGCAACGACACCGCTCCAGGTCCCATCGTCGCCACGTTGCAGCGGCGTGCCCTCGAACGACCAGCCCGTGAAGCTGCCGGTGAGCCGTACGTCGCGTGCCTGGGGCGCGTGGAGGCTGAAACGCACGCCATCCGCAACCACATGCGGGCCTTGAAACACATCGCTGTGCAATCGCGGCTCGGCGAGTCGCAGGAATGGCTCCTGCGCCATGAGCTCGTCGGCCAGCGCCGCGAACTCCTTGGCGGCGCGACCGCCCGGATCGAACTTCGTCACCGGCTGGCCGCGGCTGGCGGCTTCCTTGAGCTTGACGGTGTGGCTGATCACCGTCCGCAGCATCGAGTCGCCATGGAAGTTCTCGATCTCGTACAAAATATCGCGAGAGAAATTCGTGCGACTATTGCAATTGTTCGCCAGCACCCGGACTAGGACTTCGTGCCCAAGCTCCTCACGCAGCAGTTCGAGTGTTTCGCGCACCTTATGCAGACCGTGCAACGAGAAGAAGCTCGGATCCACCGGGATGATGGCCTCGTGCGCCGCGGTGAGCGCATTGAAGGTGAGCAGGCCGATGGCCGGAGGGCAGTCCAGGATGACGTACTGGTAGGGGTGGCGCAGACTCTGCAGCTTCGCCAGCAAGCGTTTCTCGCGCCCGGGAATGTCCTTGAGCTCCTGCTCGACCGCGGCAAGAACGACGGAGGCGGGGCACACGTCCAGGTGTTCGACGACCGGAATGACGACCTGGTCGATTTGGATGTCGGACTGCATCAACACGTCATAGGTGCTGCGTTCGTAATCCTCCGGGTCGATGTTCAGTCCGAGGGAAGCATGCCCCTGCGGATCCATGTCGACGAGAAGCACGTCCTTCTTGCGTTTCGCGAGTGCAGCCGCCAGGTTGATCGAGACCGTGGTCTTGCCGCACCCACCCTTCTGATTGACCACCGAGAGGATCCGCATCGCATCTCCTTTCGACGCTCGGCCGTTCCCCACCCTCTTCCACACCCAGGCACCGGTCGAAGGGCCGCTCAGGTGGTTGACGCCGCGCTAGTTAAGAAACGTGTCGGAAAAACTGTCAAGGATCTTTTGATCCCCAAGCGGAAATGACCTTAGGACGGATGGCGATTGGGGGGAGGACGAGAGGAGCGACACGAGGGTCAGCGAACGTAGCGTCGGGCGCCAACGTAGGCCTCGGCGAAGGTCTCTTGCGCGAGCCGGTCGAGCCGCACACTGCTGGAAGAGCTGGAGACGTGGACGAATGCCCCGTGCCCGGTGAAGATCCCTACATGGTCTGCAGGGCGGCGGCGGAAGGCGAAAAACACCAGATCGCCAGGCAGCAGGCCGGAAGCCTCCACGGGTTGCCCCTTCGCCAATTGCTGCTCGGCCGTGCGCGGCAAGTCGATCCCCGTGACGGCGTAGACGCGCTCGGCGAGCCCCGAGCAATCGACCCCGATCGCAGGCATCCCTGCATGCGCGAGGGCAGCTTCGACGATCTGCCGGCGAGGTTCGGGGAGAGAGGCGGCCTCTTGCGCCAGCTCCACCAGGGAAATGGAAGCCGGAGTGGACGGCACCACGGCCTCTGCGGGGTCGAGCCGATTCCGCGCCTCCCGCGCTGTGATCGGACGGCCACAGCCGGCGAAAAGCAGAATGGCCATCAGGCCCATGACGTTTCGCCAGCCCATGTCCCCTCCGCACCCATCCCATCCCGGCGTCAGCGTAAGACCCCGTGCGCGCTGGCCGCAAACAAAACCACGCGGCGGCCTGGTTCGTCACGCGAGTTTGCGATCAATCAAACTATTTGAAAGTAGATGATTTGGACGATGAGTTAATCCAAAACTCGAAGTCAGTCGCGTTCGCCGATGGAGTCCGTGATCGCGATTGGCGAACCGGCTTCCAGTTCGAGCGCGGCGCTTTGGATGCGATGGACTCAGTTGTCGGCGTATCCGAAGTATTCCGGGGGGAAGTACTGCCCATTGACCTGGGCTTCGCGCAGCCGGCTGATGTCGAAGACTTCGATGCCCGTTTGCTGCACCACGATGCCGATCCCACGCATGAGGTACAGATCGACCTGTTGTGCCAGCTCGTCGTGGGGAGAAACCACGTACACGCGAGCCACCAGCTTGACGACATCCACCACACCATCCGGATCCCCGTAGCGACCCACGACGTTGTTCCCGGACTTCCATTCGAGAACGTCGTACAGGCGCTCGACATCCACCTCGTAGCGCACGAGCAGCTTGAAGTAGAAGATCGGGAAAGCAGCGCTGTCCAATGGGACGTCGAGCGGCGGGGAGCCTTGCGCCGAACAGCGGATCTGCTCGAATTCGCTGCCCTCCCCGTGATCGAAGCCGGTGACGCGACGGCGGATCTCGGCGCTGTCAGCCGACACGTACGTCCAGGTGATCGTGCGGTCCCCCACCTGCAGGTCGGATCCCGTGAGTTGCAACGGGTAGAGGTCGATGTCGCCCCACATGGCGTCGACGCACTGGTCGAGGCTCGTGTACTGCACCTCGTTCTGATTGCTGACGCCGCCACCAAGCGACAACTGCGACACCCAGAGCAGCGTCGGGTTGCGCTGGCGCGGCGGCGATCCACCCTGCATGACGATTTCGTCGCGCTCGGCCACGAGATGCATGCCATGCAGGAAGATGCCGCGTCCAGGAACGACACTCCACCAAGAATCCGACGTGTAGACCGCAGGCAAGTAGGTCGTGCGCAGACTCTCGCGCACATGGCAGGAATCGCGCAGAATCCACGTCGTCGCTCCAGCGCTCGTCGACGACGTCGTCGTTCCCATGAGCACGATGCGGCGTGCCCATTGGAACTGGACGTGGTTGTAGGACCAGTAGGAATCGGCGCAGGTGCCGCTGCTCATGCACGCGGGCATGAAATCGGTCGCATGGTCGATGCGCTCCCCCACATCGAAACCGGGGGCGCGTCCCACGGCAGGTTCGAAGCCGAACAGATCCGGGTTGCCGTACACTGCGGCGAGCACCGCGTCGACCGTGTCTGGCTTGACGACCTGGGCTGCGGTCGCACCGATGATGCTCAACACCCCACCGCGCCGGATATAGGGGTCCGCTCCCGGTGGAATTTGGTTCCGCCCACCCTCGTTCGTGTACACCGTGTAGGTGGACTGGTCGTAGAAGTAGAGGACCCCGAGTCGAGTCGACGTTCCTGGCGTGAAGTCCGGCGGTGGCGGAATGAAGTCGATTGGCTCGCCGGTGTCCGGGATTTGCATCGTCGGCGGCAAGCCGTCGTAGCACCCGGTGACCCAGTGCGCCAACGTCACCACGGCTCCCAGAACGCAGCCGCTCCACCGGAGGCGACGCAGAATGGGTGGTCCCCAGGCCATCGATGGGATCTCCTCTTCCGGGACTGGCGCAGCCGCGACTGGATCCGCCACGCAAACCTCGAAGCTGGAGTAAGATAGAGGTGACCAAAGGCCGCGTCAACCCGGCCCGCGTGCACGGCGCACGATGCCCCTGGGTGTCCCTCGTGCTCGTGGCTGTGACGATTGGCATCGTCGAAGCCAGCCTGGTCACGGTTTATCGCCTCTGGCTCGATCCACGTGCCGAGCTCTTCCCGCTGCTCGCGCTCCCCAGTGCCGTGTCCGGGCTGGAACGTGCGCGTGAGGCAGCGACGCTGATTCTCCTCGTCTCTGCCGCGGTGCTCTCGGCCAAGCTTCCGAGCGCGCGATTCGCCGCCTTCCTGTTTCTGTTCGGCCTTTGGGATCTCGTTTATTACGCGACACTGCGGCTCACGCTGGACTGGCCCGCCCGACTCGGCGATTGGGATCTCCTCTTCCTGCTGCCCGTCCCCTGGCTGGCACCGGTCTATGCACCCGTGTCGATCGCGCTCACGATGCTCGGGGTCGGAATCATGACTCTGCGGCTGACGGAAAAAAACGCCGACTTCGCCGTCCACTGGACACACGCGCTGGCCGGCGTGCTGGGCGGGCTGCTGTGCATCTGGAGCTTCGTCGAAAACGAAGGCGCGCGGGCACTCCGGAGCCTGCCGTCGCGATATGCCTGCGAATGGCTCGTGCTCGGTCTCGCCCTTGGAGTGGCCGGCTATGCCGATGCCTACGCACGCAATCGCCGCCGGGTGCGGATCGGCACCGCGCCGCGACCGGCCCGTGTCGCGCGGCGGGCGTCGTGAGGATGGAGCGTGATGTCGCGGCGCGATGCCGACAGGATCTTTCAGGCGGGCGCGGGTGTTTTCCACCGTCGATGCAGCCACAAATACTGGCCCGGGTCGGCGAGGATGGCGGTCTCGAGGAGTGCATTGAAACGAGTCATCATCTGCCGCACCGCCTCGTCTTCGGGGACCGCAGCCGGCACGTCAAAGGGTGGGTGCACGACCACGCGATGCCGGCCGTCGGCGAGGCGGTGAATGAAGATGGGGACGAATGGAACCGCCCAGCGCCGTGCCATTTGGGCCGCGCCTTTGGGTGTCGACGCGGGTCGGCCAAAGAAGGGCACGAACACACCGCGTTTCTTGCCGTCCTGATCGCAGAGAATGCCGAGGGCGCGATTCGCCTGCAGTTCGACGTGGACACGGCGGAGCCCCATGCCGCGATCGACACAGCGCTCGCCGAGAGCGATGCGAGCCGCGTGCACCATCTCCTCGGCGGCCGGATTGCGCAGTCGCTGCACCACCACGCTGATCGGGAACCCGTGCGCGACCAGGCCAGCGCCGAGGAGTTCCCAATTGCCGTAATGTCCCGTCGCCAAAATGACGCCCTTGCCGCGCGCGAGCGCCGCCTGCAAATGACAGGCGCCGATGATCTCCAGCCGCGCGCGCAGTTCGTGGGGGCGCAAGCGGGAAAGGCCCAGGAACTCGAAGACGACAACTCCCAAATGCTCGTACGCGAGGCGCGCCACCCGCCGGCGCTCGGCTGCGCGCTCGGGCCCGGGAAACGCGATGGCAAGATTCGTCATGCACACGCGCCGGCGGATGCCCAATCGCAGCGCCAAGCGGCCGAGCCCGCGCCCGCAAGCACACGCACCGCGTGCCGGCAACCGGCGCGCCAACGCGATCAGAAACCGCAGTCCGAGTGTTTCGAGCGCATGCTGCACCGCATCCTCCGGCAGAGATGCGGCGCAGTCTATCAGGTCGATGCAACCCGGACGCGACCCTGCGCATCACGCTCGACGAACCCGACCAACTCGAGCTCGAAGAGCGTGCGCTGCAGGCGCGCCGCATCCCAGCCGAGCTTGGCGCGCAACGCGTCGACCGCGAGCGGGACAACCAAGAGCTTCAACAGCATCGATTGCTCGTCCGCTCCATCCGCCGCCGGAATCGCGGCGCTCCCCGGTTGCCAGCCGAGCTCGCGCAGAATGTCGGCCGCGGTCTCGACGAGGCAAGCCCCGGCACGCAGGAGCTGGTGCGGCCCTCGACTGCGCGGATCCTGGACATCGCCGGGAACGGCCATGACGTCGCGATTCTCGTGCAACGCCAGTCGCGCGGTGATCAGTGCGCCGCTTTTCCATTCCGCTTGCACGACCACGACCGCGCGCACGAGTCCGGCAAGGATGCGGTTGCGGCTGGGGAAATGCCACGGACGCGGCGGCGTCCCCGGCAAGAGCTCACTCACGACGCAACCGGAGTCGACGATCTGGCGTTGCAGCGCCGCATTCTCCGGCGGGTAGCACAGATCCAGTCCGGAGCCTGTGACCGCGAAGGTCTTGCCGGATGCGGCCAGGGCTCCACGGTGTGCTTCCGCGTCGATGCCCCGCGCCAGGCCGCTGCCGATGACGATGCCGCCACGCGCGAGCGCGGCGCACGTGTCGCGGGTCCATTCGCGATAGCTCGCGGTCGCAGCGCGCGCACCCACGACCGCGACCGCGGGTGCCTGCAAGATCCCTGCATCCCCGCAGAGGAAGAGAGCGAGCGGCGGTTTGCCGATCTCGCGCAGGAGCGGCGGGTACGCAGGATCGTGAAACAGGACGAGGCCGCCCCCGCTCGTCTCGCGCCAACGCTGGATGCGGTCTTCGATGGCGAGCACGTCGGCATCGGCGACCGCGCCGTGTCCGGTGAGCGCACTCAAGCAGCGCGCAGACGCGAGCTCGCTCTGGCCGATGCGTGGCATCGGCACCTGGAAGGTGAACAGGCGACACAGAGCGCGCAGCTCGCGCCGCTCCGGCCACAGTTCGGCGGCGTTCAAATGCAGGGGGAGGGTCCGGGGATGACCGTGGGAGGTGCGGGCGGAAAACCAGGCCAGTCGCCGGCCGTTGCCGCCAGCCGCCCTGCCAGCGCGCGCACCAGGTCGGCAAGGCCGATGCGGCTCAAGGCGGAAATCGGCACGGTGCGCGTGCCCTCCGGCAACGCCGCCCGCGCGGCCGCGATCGCCGCGGCGTCGAGCAGGTCGACCTTGTTGAGCGCGATCATGGCGGGACGCTGTCCGAGCGGCACGGCGTACGAATCGAGCTCGCCTTGCAACATCTGCAAATCCGCGGCCACATCGGCCGTGGCGTCGAGAACGAACACCAGGACGCGGGTGCGCTCGATGTGGCGCAGGAACTCGAGACCGAGTCCGCGGCCGGCGTGCGCCCCCTCGATCAATCCGGGAAGATCGGCGAGCACGAAGCTCGTGCTGTCATCGACGCGCACCACTCCCAGAACTGGAGACAGCGTGGTGAAGGGATAGTCGGCGATCTTCGGTGTCGCCGCCGAGATCGCAGCCAGCAACGTCGACTTGCCGGCGTTCGGTTTGCCGACGAGCCCGACATCGGCGAGTAGTTTGAGCTCCAAACGCAGCCTCCGGCTTTCGCCCACTCCGCCTGGCTCGACGCGGCGCGGTGCTTGATTGGTGGAGCTTTTGAAAGTGGCGTTCCCACGGCCACCGCGACCCCCACGCGCGACCACCAGATTTTGGCCCGCTTCCAACACTTCCCCGATCACCTCGTCGGTAGCGGATTTCACCACGGTTCCGAGCGGCGCGCGCAAATGCAGCGTGCCGCCTGCGCGACCGCTCTTGTTCGCCCCCTGACCGCGCGCACCGCGCTCGGCTTGGAATTGGCGCCGATAGTTGTAATCGAGCAGCGTCGTCACGTGCGGATCGCCGACCAAAACGATGCTGCCGCCTTCACCACCATCGCCGCCGTCGGGGCCGCCGCGCGGGACGTATTTCTCCCGACGGAAGCTGAGGCACCCATCGCCGCCGTTGCCGGCGTGTACGTCGATCTCGACCTGGTCGATGAAACTCCGCAAACGACACTCTCCAAGCACGACGTGGGCCAAGCGGGTGGCCGGCGGCTGCGCCGGCCCGCGATGGGGTCAGATGCGTTCGCCGAGCGCTTGTACCAGGACCCCGAGCCCGGCACGCAGTTCCTCGAGTGGCAATGTCGACGACAGGCGCACGCCGCGATCGTGGTCAAAAGCGGTGCCCGGCACGACCGCAACGCCGTGCGTTTCGAGCAAGTGCTCGGCCAGAGCCTCGACGCCGGCGAGTCGTTGGCCCGCTCTGCCGGAACCCAGGAAAGGCAGGACGTCCAAGAAGACATAGAACGTCCCGTGCGGGCGCACGAAGTCGAGCTGCGGCAGCGTGGCCAAGATCTGCACGCAGACGTCACGGCGTTCCTGAAAGCGTTGGCGCAGGGCTTCGAGCTCGGCCGGCCCGAGCGCCAATGCCGCCAAGGTGGCGCGTTGCGAGATGCTGCTGGCGTTGCCGGTGATGTGGCTTTGGAGATTGATCATGGCACGCACCAGGTCTTCGGGACCGAGGCCGAAGCCGATGCGCCAGCCGGTCATGGCGAAGCTCTTGGAGGCGCCGCTCACCAGCACGAAACGATCCTGCAACTCCGGGAACACCTGCACCGGCGACACATGCTCGCCTTCGAAGACCAGATTCTCGTAGATCTCGTCGGAGATGGTGAGGACATCGGTGTGTCGGAGGGGCTCGAAGAGATCCTGCAGCTCCTCGGCGCTGTACACCGCACCCGTCGGATTGACCGGGTTGTTGAACATCAGGGCGCGCGTGCGCGGGCCGAGCACGGCGCGCAGGTCGTCGCCGCAGGCCTTGAAATCACGGCTTGCCGGCGGCCGCACCACGCGCGGCACGCCGCCCAGCATGGCGACGTAGGCGGAATAGCTCGTCCAGTACGGGGCCAGCAACACCACTTCGTCCCCCGGCTCCACGCAAGCGGCCAGCGCGCTCCACAGCACCTGCTTCGCCCCGGTGGACACAATCGTTTGCGCGGTCTGCCAGACGACGCCGCGCCGGGTCGTGTAGTGTTCGGCGACAGCTTGACGCAGATCAACAGCCCCCGCAGACGGCGTGTAGTGCGTGTGCCCGCCGTCGATGGCGTCATGCCCCGCGGCGCGAACGCGAGCCGGGGTGTCACAATCGGGCTCGCCAACGGTGAAATTGAACACGCGTCGTCCCGCGGCGCCGAGCGCCGCCACTCGCGCCGCTTGACGCAGCGTCGCCGACTCCTGCACCGAGGCTCCCATGCGCGATAACCGCGTGGTCGTCCGACTCATGGTTTGCCTTCCTGATGCTGCTGCGCCGCGCGGACACGCTCCGCATCGAGGTGGCGCCCGACGTTGTCGGGGACGAAGTCGCGCACGTCGCCGCCCAAGGCATAGATCTCGCGCACCAGCGAGCTGGAGATGCAGGTATTGCGATCGCTCGGCATGAAGAACACGGTTTCGAACCGCGCCTGCAAGCGCCGGTTGGCCTGCGCTTGCTGGAATTCATACTCGAAATCGGTCATCGATCGCAGACCCTTGATGACGACATCGATCCCCAACGGTTCGTACTCCGCCGCCAAGAGCCCGGTGAACGGTCGTACGCTCACCCGCGGCAGTCCGTCACAGGCACCACGCACGAGATCACAGCGCACTTCCAGTGCCAGCATCGGACTTTTCTTGGCCGAGTCCGCCACCGCGACGATGACATGATCGAAGAGCGAGCTGGCGCGCACCACGATCTCCATGTGTCCGTTGGTGAGGGGGTCGAACGTTCCCGGATACAACGCCACGCGGCGTTCCCGATCGATCATCGTCCATCCTCCTGGCGACGCAAGAACTCCACCGCGGTGGACCCGAATCGCTTCGATCGCCACAGCACGTACCCTGGCGGCGCCGCGGCCAGCCGCCACTTCTGTCCGTGTTGGAGCACGAACCACTCCGGCGCCGGCGCCGGCAGTGCCACGAGCAGTGCTTCCTCCACACCGGCGGCGTACGGTGGATCGGCGAGCACGAGATCGAAGCGGCGCCGTGGCAGCGCGCGCAGCAGACGCACCGCGTCATCCGCGACCACTTCGATCTCCGCCCCGCCGCCGAGCAGCGCCACGTTGCGCCGGATCAGCGCCAGCGCTTGCGGTGCGTTGTCCACCAGCAGCACCTGCGCCGCGCCGCGTGACCAGGCTTCGATCCCCAAGTTTCCCGTGCCAGAGAACAGATCCACGACGCGCGCACCTGGCACCATGTCCTGCAGCACATTATAGATCGCCTGCTTGACCCGATCCCCGGTCGGACGCATCCACGCGCCGTCGGGTCCGGCGAGCCTGCGGCCGCGAAACCGTCCTGCGGTGACGCGCACCATGCTTCACGCGGCCGGACCGAGAGTGTCCAGGCAATGCAGGAGCGCCGCAAGGCTCGACTCGACATCGGCCGGATGCGTGTCCACCACGTGCGCCGCCAACGCCCGATACAACGGTTCACGCCGGGAGTAGCGTGCGCGCCAGAGCGCCTCGTCGTCGAGGAAAGGGCGGAGCGCCCGATCCGACCCCAGTCGCGCCACGCAAGCAGCCGGATCGGCGCGCAACCACACCACGCATCCGAGCTGTGCCAGCAATGGACGTGCGGCTTCCGTTTCCACGATGCCGCCACCGGTGGCGATCACACAATCGGTCGAATGCGCCTCGAGGACCGCGCGCAACGCTTCGAGCTCGAGGGCGCGAAAGGCCGGCTCGCCTTCGCGTTGGACGAGGTCACGAAGACTGCAGCCGCGCGCCGCCTCCAGCTGCGCGTCCAGATCGATGAAATCCAGACCGCGGACGCCGGCGACACGCCGGCCCAGTGTCGTTTTGCCGCTGCCCATGAACCCGATCAGGACGAGGGGATCCAGCGCTCGACCTCCCGCACATAGCCGCGCCACGACGTGAGCACGTCGTCCATGCAATCGCCGCCAAACTTCTCCAACCACACTTGCGCCAGCACGAAGGCCACCATGGCCTCGGCGACGACCCCACAGGCGGGCACGGCGCAAGTATCACTGCGCTCGACCGCCGCGCGCGCCGGTTTGCCGCTCTGGACGTCGATGGTGGGCAGCGGTTTCATCAGCGTGGACAATGGCTTCATCGCTGCACGCACGACCAACGCCTCGCCATTGGTGACGCCGCCCTCGAGCCCGCCGGCGCGATTGCGACTGCGCCGCACGACGCCTCGGCTGTCGCGCTCCACGGGATCGTGCACTTGCGAACCGCGCAGCGAGGCGTTGGCGAAGGCGGGGCCGATCTCGACCCCTTTGACCGCCGGGATCGAAAGCAATGCTTGCCCCAGCCTGCCGTCGAGCTTGCGATCCCAATGCGTATAGCTCCCGAGCCCGGGGGGCAAGCCCGTGACGCAGACTTCGATGACGCCGCCGAGCGTGTCGCCCGCTTGCTTCGCCGCGTCGATCGCCGCCACCATGCGCGTGTACGTCGCTGCATCGAGCACGGCGAGATCGTTCGCGGCCGCGCGCGTTTCCAATTCGTCGTAGGAGACATCCTCCGGCACGCCGAGATCCATGCTCACGTCTCCCACGGCTCGTGTGTGGCCGAGAATGCGGATGCCGAACACGTGCAGGAACTGTCGCGCCACCGCACCGACGGCGACGCGCGCCGCGGTTTCGCGCGCACTGGCACGCTCGAGCACGTCGCGCAGATCCGGGCTGCGGCGCTGCGCGCCGCCGGCGAGATCGGCGTGGCCGGGGCGTGGCGCCGTGACCAGACGCAGCGGCGGCTTTGGACCGAGGCCGAACGGCGACATGATCTTTTCCCAGTTGCGGTGATCGAGGTTGGGGATGGTGAGCGCCACCGGACTGCCGAGCGTCTTGCCATGGCGAAGGCCCGCGGTCCACTGGGCGCGATCGGTTTCGATGTGCATGCGTGCGCCGCGACCGTGACCTGCTTGCCGGCGGCGGAGCTGGTGATCGACCGCGGCCGGATCGAGCGCCAACCCCGAGGGCAAGCCGTCGAGGATGACGCTCAACCCCGGGCCATGCGACTCACCCGCTGTCAGGAACCGCAGCGTCACGCCGACCTCCGTCGCCTGCCCCATCGCCACCGTCGCCTGCCCCATCGTGCAGCGTCGCCGGCCCCGACGCGCGCCGATGTGCGGGGAATTGGTGCGTCTCTGTCCGCGAACAGCGCGGTCTTCTGGGTCAGATTAGACAAGGGCTGGCAACGGTGCAAGCGCGCCGTGCGCATGGCGCGCGGGGGGAAAGCGCGCGCGGCGCCCTCGCAAAGGGCGCCGCGGCACGTGGACGAAACCAGGACGGTTCTAGTGTTTGTCGTCGAACTGCTGGCCGCCGAGGCTTGCTGCTTCGAGCAACTTCGGCGTCACGAAGATGATGAGCTCGCGTTTGTCGTTCGACTTGTTGGAGTTGCGGAACAGCCAGCCGAGGCCGGGGATGTCCATCAACAATGGGATCCCGGTCTTGACCTCGGACTGTACGTCACGGATGAGACCGCCGATGATCGCCGTCTCGCCGTCGTTCACGACCACGCGTGTGTCCGCCTCGCTGGTGTTGATGATCACGCCACCCTGCACCGTGGCTTGCGACGACAGTTCGCTCACCTCGGGGTGCAAATCGAGAGTGATCGTACGGTCCGAGTTCACGTGCGGGGTCACGCGCATCTGGATGCCCACGGTGGTGAGCTGGGTGATGGCGTTGCCGGCTTCGTCGGCCACGATGAGCGGGATCTTCGACCCGACCAGGATCTTGGCCTCGCGGTTGTTCACCGTCGTGATGGTGGGATTGGAAACGATGTTGGCGCGCTTCGACCGCGCGAGCGCATCCAGCATCATGTCGAGCTGTCCCCAGGACTGCACGGTGCCGAGGCGGAGCGCGCCGACCGCGCCCGGCGTGAGCGCGCTGACGCCGGCGCCGCCGGTGACGTCGCCTGCGCTCAGGTTGGTGATGCTCCACTGGATCCCGAGATTCCTGGTGTCATCGGCCGACAAGTCCACCAGCTTGGAGACGATTTCCACTTGCTGGGTACGTTCGTCGAGCTCGCGCGCCATCGAGCCGATCTTTTCGACGCTGAGGCGAATGTCGCTGACGATGAGCGCATTGGTGCGGGAATCCACTTGCAACCGACCGCGGTTGGTCAGCATCTCCGACAACGAGGTCTTGAGCTCGGCGGCGTTGGCGAACTCCAGCTTCACGACCTCGGTGACGATCGGCAACAGATCTTCGCGCTTGCGGGCGGCTGCGACTTCCTCGAGCGCCTCGTTGCGGATCTTGGCCATCTCGCCGACGCGGATGATGCCGTTCTCCTCGACATAGGCATAGCCGTGAGCCTTGAGGATGGCGGCGAGCGCGTCTTCCCAAGGCGCATCCTTGATGCGGGCGTTGACCTCGCCTTCGACGTCTTTGCCCGCGATGATGTTCTTGCCGGCGTAGTCCGACAGCGTGCGCAGCACGGTGCGGATGTCCGCTCCCTGCAGGTCCAGGTTGATCCGCCGGCCGTTGCTCTCCTGCACGACGATGGGTTGCTGCGTGGCCTGCGGTGCCTGCATGTCTTCCGGCGCGTGCACGCCTGCGCGCCGATACGCGGCCGCGAGACGCGGCGTCATCACCGGAGCCGGCGGCGCATCTTCCACCGCGGTCGCCGCTCTTGCACTGGCCTCGGCCGGTTCGCGGGTGGCGGTCGCGGCCGGAGCCATCGCTGCCGGTTCAGTGGTCCGAGCGGGCGATTCCGCCAACACGTCTGCGGGCGCGCTCGGCGCCGCATCTTCGGCCATGTCGTGTGCCGCGGGCGGCTGCACGTCGATGACCGCCGCGGGAGCTTGGCTCGCCGGTGGCGTTTCTGCTGCCGCCGGGACGACGACGACTTCCGCCGCCGGCACGCTCTGCGGCGACACCGCCAGCACGAGCTTGCTGCCGACGCGCGAGACCTCGAACTGCGACGCTTGCCGCAGGTCGGCGACGATGCGAGTCACTGGCTGCGGGTCGCGCGCATACTGCGAGATGCGCACGTCCTTCACCGGTCCGGCCGGGACGGTGCGCGAGGTGACGCGCACGGCGTTTTTCGCCCCCACCAGATCCAGGACGATGCGGTCCGGGTTCGACAGAGTGAAGGACTTGTGAGACACCTCTCCGTCCAGATCCAGGACGATCCGGGTCCCATCCCCCACGCCGCGGACCTCGACCTCCTTGAGGCTTTGTGCGGACCCGGCCGTGGTCGAAAGCAGCGACAGGGCGGCCGCGAGCCCGATCCGCATTGCGTGCTCACGCGTCATCATGTTCTTCACTCCTCGTCACGTACTCGCTGTAAACGAAGGTTCACTCGATCCACCATGCCGAACACATTGAGCCTGCCAACAAGCTCGCGCCGGGTGATCGAGACCACGACGCCATTGCGCACCGGATCCCCAGAACGCAGTGCGTAACCGAATCCTTGTGCATCCTGGACAATGCCGATGTATTCCTCGTCCTCCCACAACATCCCCACCAGCTGGACCGTGTGCAGATCGATGAGCTCCTGCTGCTCCGGCTCGAAGTCGCCGCCGACCAACGAACGGAACGGATCACGCATGCCGAACGAGCCATAGAAGAATTGCTTCTCGCGCAAGTTCAGCGCTGGGGACGTGTCTTCGACACCCGGCACTTCGATCACGGCCTCAGGGATGGGTTGCGTCGGTTGTGGAGAGTCCCCGGGCGCAGCCGCGCCGTTCCACCCCAGCATCAGGATGCAGGTCATGCCGACGATGCGAGTCTTCATGGATGCTTCCCCCCCGTCGACGCGGCCGCTTCTTTCGCCGGGCCGACGCCCTTGGTCGGGCGGCCCTTGCGCGCGGCTTCAGGGCTCGCCTTGGTCTGCGTTTTCAACGCTCGCCCGCTCGGCTCCGCCGGCGCCACCGCAGCCGGTTCCAAGCTGACATCGCGCAAGGAGTACGCGGTGGCCAGGAAGTTGGCGGTGATGGTTTCGTCTTCGCGGCCGGTCGCCTTGAGTTTCTCGCGCTTCTTGGCGTCATGCCCCTTGAGACTGAGCTGCGAGACGTTGACCAAACGCGACAAGTTGGCCACGCGCGACAGGAAGACGCCTAGCTGGTGGTAGCCGCAGGCGACCTGCACCTCGATCGGGTTCTCGTTGAAGAACTCCTGCGGGCGCGCCGCGCCGGGTTTGAACAGTTCAAACTCGACACCCGTTTCTTCGCCGGCTTGGGTGATCTGCATCAACAGCCGCGCCATTTCCTTGTCGGTCGGCAGCAGCTGCTGCGCTTCCATCCAGCGCCGTTGCAGTTCGGCGTGTTCGCGCTCGAGCTGCGGCAGGCTGGCGACGGTCCGCCGCGCCTTTTCCAGCTCGGCCGCAATGCTGGCGTAGTCGGTGCGCAACTGCCCGATCTCGCTCTGGCGGCGCTGGTATCCAAACGGGAGAAAGTCCGCCACGAAGAATCCCCACACGACGGCGACCGCGGCCGCCGCGCTGATCACGATTCTCTGAGTGCGTGGATCCCGTAACGACATCGTCCCTCCGCCCGCGTTAAGGTTGCGCGCTCGACACTTGCGCCTCGGACACGGGGGCGTCCAGCGACGGCGTGCTCGAGGGCTGGGCGTTCGAGAACAGCGTGAACTTCACGACCTCGAGCTCGTCCATGTCGCCCTTTTGACTCACGTCGAGGTCCACTTCCTGCCAGTGCTCGGAGTCCTCGAGGTTCTCCATGAAACGTGCCACGATGAAATTGGAGAAGGTGACGCCGTTGACCTTGAAGCGGCGTTCATTGATCTCGTTGAGGTCGGCGAGCCACATGTTTTCCGGCATCGCCCGGCTCATCTCGTCGAGAAGCTGAACGCGGTAATAGCGGTCGCGATCGAGCCGGGCGATGATGTCCAGGCGCGTGCGCACTTCCTCGCGCTTCTGGGTGATCTCCCGGATCTTCTCCAGTTGCGGCTTGTAACGTTCGGTCTCCGCGCGCGCTTCCTCGACGTCGTGCTGCAGCCGGGCCAGTTGCCGGCTTTGCACCGTCGCCACCGTGACGACGGCGAGGCCGAGCACGGAGAGCGCGGCAAAGGGCGCGACGCTGCCCAGGCGTGGGATGCGAATGGTCGGCAGCGTGTGCCGCCGGGCTCGTTCTTCTCGGGGAAGCAGGTTGATCCGAATCACGGCGCTACTCCACCCTGCGCAGGGCCAGTCCGACGCCCACGGCCAAGAGCGGTGCCAGCTCCGCCGCGGGTTGATCGGAGAACAGCTCCGGCGCGTAGGCCACGCTGCGGAGCGGATCGAGAACTTCCACGGGCACTTCGTGGCGCTCGGCAAGATAGGCGCGGAGAAGCGGCATCTGCGAGCCGCCGCCCGAGAGAATCACGGCATCGAGCTGCGCGCCGCCGTCGGCGCTCTTGAGATAGGCAAACGAGCGCTCGAGGCCGCCCGAGAGTTCCTCCGCCGCCCGTGCCACAACATTGCGCATGGCTTCGGCAGACACGCCGTCCGGGCGCTCGGCGCTGAGCAGGCGCGAGGCCTCCTCACGGCCGATGTTGAACTCGCGTTGCGCTTCTTCGACGAAGCGCGACCGCCCCACCGAGAGGTCGCGCGTGAATTGCGGCGCGCCGCCCTGCACGATGTTGACGTTGGTAACCTCGGCGCCAATGTTGAGGAGGCCGATGACCTTGCTGGCCTCGGGCGCGTAGTTGGCCTCATAGCAGTTCTGCACCGCGAAGGCGTCGAGATCGATGATGCGTGGCTCCAGCCCAGCCTCGCGCACGAGGTCCGCGTGCTGGTGAATGAGCTCTTTTTTTGCCGCCACCAGCAACACCTGCATCTGGTTGCCCGCCGTGGCTTCTTCGAGAATCTGAAAATCCAGGCTGACGTCGTCGATGTCGAACGGAACGTGCTGCTCGGCTTCCCAGAAGATGGCCTCGCGCGCATCGGCCTTGTCCATCTTGTCCATGAGGACTTTCTTGACGATGATGGCTCGCCCGCTCACCGCCGTGACCACCTCGCCGCCGCGGATGCCTGCTTGCGCTGCGCATTCGCGAATCGCGTCGACGACGAGCAAGCGGTCCATGACTTCGCCATCGACAATGGCTTCGGGGGGCAGTGGCACGACACCGAGCTTGCACAGCACCGGCTGACCCCGGCTGTGGTCGATCTCCACGACCTTCACCAGGCTCGAGCCGATGTCGAGACCGATGGTACTCTTGCGAGCGCGGGCGAAAGAGAATCGCATGCTGGCCTCCGGACGTCGCCACATTGCAGCGACACCGCGTGCATCGTGCAATTTTCCGTTTCCGGACTCGCTCGGGTCTTGGCCCGCCGCCGATGCCGGAAGTTCGGGTTCGTTGTCGCACGCCACCGCAAACGTTGTGCCAGGGGTGCGCGAAGGCCGAGCGTTCCTCGCCCGGTCGCGCACCATCTTCCACGCGCCTCGTCGCGTCGCATCGCTCGCGCGGCAGAAGCGCCATCAAACACTGCACGGCCGCATCCGTACGGGCGCCTGTTCGAGCGCCTGTGGCACGCATCGATGCGGGCGAGTGCAGACTACGGGCGGCGGCCGAGAGCGAGATACCAGACGGCGAGATCGTCGCCCACCAAGAGCGACAAGGCGGCGCTCATGGCGAGGAAGGTGCCGAAGGCGAGCATGCTCTTGCGCGTGCCGCCACGTGCGATGACAAAGGCTCCATACACGGATCCGAGCAAGGCCGCCAAGAAGATGATGAAGAGCACATGGAACGGCCCGAGGAAGGCGCCGATCATGCCGGCCAACTTGACGTCGCCGAAGCCCATGCCTTCCGCGCCCCGGGTGAGCTTGTACAGCATCGCCACCAGCCAGATGAACCCGGCGCCGGCGGCCGTGCCGAGCAACGCTTGCACGATGCCGAGCGGCAGGACCGTGGCCGCGAGCACCAATCCCAGGACCAAGGCGCCGAGCGAAAGTTCGTCCGGAATGATCATGTGCTGCCAATCGATGCAGGCGATGGCGAGGAGAATCGCCAGAAAGAAATAGTAGGCCGTACTCTCACCGAGCGTGCCGAAATGCCAGGCACAGAACCATGCGAGCGCGGCGGAGGCGAGCTCCACCAGCGGGTAACGCCACGAAATGCGCTGCCGGCAGCCGGCGCAGCGTCCGCCTAAGCCCAAAAACGACAGCACCGGCAGGTTCTCGAACCAGCGCACAGTGCGCCGGCAGTGCGGACAATGCGAACGTCCGTGCCACGGGGACTCGTCGCGTGGCAGGCGATGGATGAGAACGTTGAGGAAGCTGCCGAACACCAGGCCGAACACCGCCGCCACCGCATGCACCGAGTTCATGGCACCCCCTGTCCGCGCTGGCGCAACTCGTCCTCGATTTGGCGCATACTTTCCTGCGCCACGATCCGCAACGACGGGCTCTCGGTGCTCTTGTACAAGTCTTGCCAGAGCAGATAGGCGGTTTCCAAGCGTCCGAGTTTGCGCGACAGGAAGGCTTGGAAGCGCTGGGCCCGCTCCTGCTGCCGCACGTCTTGCGCCGCCAGCGCGAAGTAACGCAGCGCCATGTCGGCGTCATTGCCGACGACGTAGCTCAGGAAACCCATTTCGAAGGCGCAGGTCCCCGATTCGGGGTTGTTGCGCGCGCCACGCCGCAGCACCGCGAGCGCGGCGTCGAGATCGCCGCCATCGGTCGCCAGTACCACGGCACCCAGCACGTAGGCGTGCTCGTAGCGCGGGTCGAGCGTGTTCACCGCCGCCAGGAAGTGACCGAACTCCGAAAGATCGTTGCCTCCCTGGCGGTGCTGGCCGTAGTACTGCACGGCTTGCATCCAGGCGAGATCTGCCGCCGCTTCGCGATACCCGAGTGCGGCGACCTCGAGAAACGGAATCCCGGGCAGCGCCGCGACGGCGAGCTTGGGCCTAGAACGCACTTGTGCCTGCCCGGCGCGGCCCGCCACGGCGGTTGCCAGGAGCAGGATCGGCAGCACGAACCAAGTCAGGTTTCGCCTCATCGGAAATCCCGCCGGCGAAAGACTGTCGCCGCCACGGTGAGCGCGGTCGTGACGTACAAGATCGCGTAGCACGACGCGACGAGGAAATGCCGCGGCAGGACACCGACCCCGTGCACGGCGTCGCCGCGCAAGTTGAACAACCCCAAATTGGGAATCGCGAGGCTCATGGTTTCGAGCAGCGGATTGCCGCCGGCTGCGCCCACCGTGCGCAGCATGCCTTCGCTCAGGCTGCCACCGACGAACAGCGCCAAGGTGAACAAGGCAGCCAGCATCGGCGACGTGAAGGTCGAGAACAGCACCGCGATGCTGGCCATGACCAGCATTCCGAGTCCCGAGCCGAGGATTGCCGGCAGGTAACGGGCCTGCCAACCGAAGCCACAGGCTTCGAGGCTCAGCACCAGAGTCACGCTCATGGCCACGGTCAGCACGAGGAGAGTGGCCACGAGACCCAGCCATTTTCCCGCCAAGTACTCGATCCGGGTGAGCGGCTTGGTGAGCAGGACGTCGAGGCTGCGGCGATCCATGTCGCGCCGCACGATCGAGGTGCCCGAGAGCAGGATGACCAGGATGCCGAGCGCGTCGATGGCTGCGAGCCCGAGATCGACCACGACCTTCTTCTGCGCGCCCGGCGTGAGCGGCGTGAGCACGGTCGAGCCGCCGACGAGAACGGCGGCGAAGAGCAACACTACGTACAGGACCCGTTCGCGCAACAGCTCCACCAGCGTCCACCGGGCGATCGTCCACACGCGTTGCAACATCACCGATCGCCTCCTGCCGGCACCGAATCGCGTGGCCGCGACGCCGCCGCCGGGCTCGTGCGACGCGCGACCTCGAGATAGATGTCCTCCAGCGAGGCGCGCCGCGACTGCATGGATTCGAGATGACCGCCGGCGTCCAGCGCCGCCTGCAGCAATTCTTGCGCTTCGGCCGGAGCGACGGTGAAGTGGACGTTGCGTCCGGAGCGCAGCGTCGCGTGCGCCAGCAGACCGAGCCGGCGCACGTCGCGCTCATCGAGCGCCGAGACCGTGAGCTCGACACTCTCCGCCCGCAGTCGCGTCAGGTCGTCGAGGCAAAGCTCGGTCGCAACGCGCCCGTCACGCAGGATTCCCGCGCGCGTGCACACCACTTCGACATCGCTCAAGATGTGGGTCGAGAACAGCACCGTCTTGCCCTGCTGGCGCTGCTCGAGGATGAGATCACGCACGAGCTTGCGCCCGGGAGGATCGAGCCCCGACATCGGCTCGTCGAGGACGAGGAATTCCGGATCGCCGAGGAGCACTTGCGCCAGACCCAGCCGCTGCAGCATGCCTTTCGACAGCTTGCGCAGCCGTGTCTGCCGCGCATGCGCGAGCTCGACGCGCTCGAGCAGCAGATCGATGCGTGCGGTCAATGCCGCCCCGCGCAACCCGAGCAGGCCGCCGCAGTAACGCAGGAACTCGCGCGCCGTGAGCTGTTCGTGGAAAGTGGGGCACTCGGGCAAGTAGCCCAGACGCCGGCGTGCGGCGCTGTCGCCGAGCGGCTTTCCGAGCAGCATGCCGCTGCCGCGATCGGCGTGCGCGAGCCCCAACAGAATGCGCAACGTCGTCGATTTCCCCGAGCCGTTGGCGCCGAGGAGCGCATAGGCTTCGCCGGCCTCGATGCTCAGATCCAAGCCATGCAGCACCTGCCGGCGCCGCATCAGGAAGCCCGAGGCGAAGGACTTCTGGATGTTCTGCAGCCAAAGCACCATACGTCGGAGAGTCAACGCAAACGCCGTGCCCTGACACCTGCACCGCGCAAGGTGGGCAACGCGGAGCTCTTTGGGAAGGGTCTAGTGGCCGTTCGAGATGGTGAACAGAACGATGCCGCCCTCACCCTGGCCATCAATGAGGTAGCTGACCCCGGGCTCGAGCGACGAGTCGTAGCCGATGCGGCCTTCCGCATCGGCCGACCCGGTCCAGACGACGGGGTTGGCGTCGGTGTTGTCGAAGGGGTTCTCGACCGACGGCATCACCAGGTCGGCGATGGTATCGCCGGTGGAGAGCACGGTGGTGTCGTCCCGGGCGTAGACGCCGGCGTTCTGCACCGCGAAGTCCTCGGCTGCCAGCTGCACCGTGTGACCGTTGGTCTTGACCCGGGCTTCCTTGGCACGCTCGCGCATGCGTTTGAAGGCGGGAAACGCGATGCCCATCAGCACGGAGAGGATCACGACCACGAACATGAGCTCGATGAGCGTGAAGCCGGCCCGGTGACGCACGGTGGTTCCTTTGCGCAGCTGGGGGCCAGATCGAGTCGCGAAAACCAACGTGGGGCGGAGCGCTGCCGCCCCGCCCCACGTGCACCGCGTACGATGCGTTCCGGATCAGATTCCGTTGGACAGGGTGATGACCTGGGCGCCGTTGCGGCCCATGCCATCGATCGTGTACTGCACGCCCGGATCGGCGCTCGTGTCGTAGCCGACCTCGCCGTCCAGGGAGGCAGCGGCCGTCCACAGAATGGCGTTGTCCGCCGAGTCGAACGGGTTCACCAAGTTCGGGGTGCCGTCGCCGTCCGGATCGGGCAGCAACAGATCGATGGTGTCGCCGCTCGGCAGCGCCGTGGTGTCGTCCGTGGCGTACACACCGTTGTTCTGCACCGCGAAGTCTTCCGCGGCCAGCTGCACCGTGTGCGCGTTGGATTTCACACTCGCTTCCTTGGCGCGCGCCTGCATCGAAATGAAGTTTGGAATTGCGATTGCCGCCAAGATCCCGATGATCACGACGACGATCATGAGTTCGATCAGGGTGAAACCCTTGTTGGAACGCATGTCGAGTTTCCTCCAGGAGAACGCGGATTTAGATTCCCGCTACCGCGCGGGGAAAAACTTTCCCCGCGGAAAACCCAGGCCACGACCGCGATGACGACCGAACTCCATGTCGGTGTGTCGCCGCCGCAGACTGGAACCGGAGCGGCCCTCGCCTGCCGCCCACGTCAGCATGGCCCATGCCAGGGGGGCCGCACGATCCAGACGCGTCGCATCGAGACCGCTGGTTCCCCCGACGATGGCGATTCTCCGGACCAAGCCGTCGCAGGATGCAGTTGCGAATGTAATGCCGCTCTTCACTCGTCGTCTTCCATTTCCTGGTCTCCGCGCGCGCTCTCCTTGTCCAGGCCGTAGCGCTGGATCTTGCGGTAGAGCGTGGAGGCGTTGATCCCGAGGATGGAGCTGGCCTTCTTCTTCTGCCACCCCGTTTCGTTGAGCACCGTGACCAGGTATTCACGTTCCAGCTCTTCCAAGGTCACGTTGGTGCCTTCGAAGAGCTTGCGCGAGCCGCCGCGCCGGTTGGCGCGCACCACCTCCGGCAAATCGTCGAGCTGCAGGATCTCCCCCGCCTTGAGAATCACCGAGCGCTCGATGATGTTTTCCAGCTCGCGCACGTTCCCTGGCCAGTCGTAGTCCACCAGCACCTGCAACGCTTCCTTGGTGATGATCTGGGTGACGTCGGTGTGGTTCGGCCGGCTCTTGCGTAGGAAATGGTAGACCAAGAGCGGAATGTCCTCGCGCCGATCGCGCAAGGTCGGCAAGGTCACCGGGATGACGTTGAGCCGGTAGTAGAGATCGGGGCGGAAGCGTCCGTGCTCCACCTCGGATTCCAGATCGCGGTTGGTGGCGGCGATGACACGGACGTCGATCTTGAGCGGACTGGTGCCGCCAACCGGGATGATCTCCTTCTCCTGCAGCACGCGCAGCAGCTTCACTTGGATGGCGGGCGAGGTCTCGCCGATTTCGTCGAGGAGGAAGGTGCCACCCGTGGCCACCTTGAACAGTCCATCTTTGTCCTTGATGGCGCCGGTGAAGCTGCCCTTGACGTGGCCGAAGAGCTCCGATTCCAGCAGGCTCTCGGGCAACGCACCGCAGTTGATGCTGACGAACGGCCCGTGCACGCGCGTCGAGCGGAAGTGGATGGCGCGGGCGATCAATTCCTTGCCGGTGCCGCTCTCGCCATGGATGAGGATGGTGCTGTCGGTCACCGCCACTTTCTCGACCAAGCTGAACACGCGCTGCATCGCCGGCCCTCTGCCGATGATCATGCGCGAGTCGCTCATGATTTCCTTGCGTCCCGGCGCGCGTGCCGGAGTGGCGGCGACCTCGCGGCGCATGCGCCGCATCTCGAGGGCATTGCACACCACCATCTTGATCTCATCGTTCTTGGCGTGCTTGATCAGGTAATGGAACGCGCCTTTGTTGACCGCATCGATGGCGCTCTTTTGCGATGCGTACGCAGTCATGATGATCACCGGCAGCTCGGGATCGATGGCTTTGAGACCGGAGAGCACTTGAATGCCGTCCATCTCCCGCATCTTGATGTCGGTGATCACGAGATCGAACTTGCGGGCCTTGGCCTCGCGCAAAGCGTCGACGCCACGCTGGACGCCGGTGACCTCGTAGCCTTCTTTCTGCAGCATGATCGTCAGGTACTGACACATGCTCTGCTCGTCATCGACGATCAGAATCTTCTCACCGGACATTCCCGCTCTCCTCCGTGACCTTGCGCCCGCGTTGCGACTCGGACTCGATGGCCGTGCGTGCCCGCTCGCGAGTGCGAATGGTTTCGGGAGCCGCGCGCGCCGCCGGCGGCTGCGCCCCCGTCACTGCGGGCAAGTGAATGGTGAACTCGGCGCCGCCGCCCGAGCAGCTCTGGCCCTCGAGACGCCCCCCATGGCTCTCGACGATCTTGGCCGCGATCGACAGTCCCAAGCCGGTGCCTTCCGGCTTGGTGGTGTGGAACGGTTCGAAGATGAACGCCTCCTGCTCCGGATCAATGCCAGGTCCGGTGTCGCGGAAGCGCAGCACCACGGTCGACGCCTCGGTATGCTCGGGATCGCCGTTGCCTGGCTCGACGAGGATGGTGAGCGTGCCGCGATGCTGCATGGCTTCGAAGGCGTTGAGCGCCAGGTTGACGTAGACCTGCTTCATCTGCTCGGCATCGATGCACAGCAAGGCGGCACCGTCGGTGCGGTCCTGCAGGTCGATGCGAATTTCGTCGTCGATGTCGGGATGATGGCGCAGGAGTGTCACCACGTCCTCGAGTGCCGCCGCTGCTTGGACCACCTGTGCATCCAGCGGCCTCGAGCTCGCGTACTCGAGGAAATCGTCGAGGATCCGGTTGAGTCGCTCGCTCTCCTTCACCACCAGATCCATGAGCTGGCGCTGCTCGCCCTGCACCGGCAGCTCGTCGCGCAGCATGTCGACGCTGTTGGCGATGGCGGCCAGCGGATTGCGCACCTCGTGGGCGATGCTCGCTGCCAGCTGGCCGACGGCGGCCAAGCGGTCGGCACGCCGCACGCGTTCCTGCATGCGTCGCACCTCCGACAGATCCTGGAACGTGGCCAGGATGCCGCTGCGCTCGCCGCTCGGCGCATGCAGCGCCGAGGTCGACAAGCCGATGGGACACGGGGGGCCCTCGGGCTGGGTCAGTTGGAACTCGTAGCGATGGATTTCGGAGCCGTCGAGCAACGAGCGTCGCAGGCGCTCGTAGAGCAGCGGCGCGCGCTCGGCAAATAACTGGCCGAGTGTGCGCTCCCCGCGCGCCTGCGGCCGCAAGCCGAGGATGCGCTCGGCGGCCGGGTTGCAGCGCACGACGCGCTCTTGCAAGTCGACGGTGAGCAGGCCGCTGGCAAGGCAGCGCAGCACCGACTCGGTGTCGTTCTGGTGCCGCTCCAGCGCTCGGCGTGCGGCCTCGCAGCGCACGATCACCAGCGCCGCGCCGCACAGGCCGACACAGGACAAGAGCGCCGCCGCCAGCGCGTGCCCTTGCAGGGCGGCGAGCAGGGCCGCCCCGCACGCCAACACCGTCGCTCCACCCAACCACACCACTTGAGGACGCTCCAAGGTTACGAACCCGAGATCACCGTCACCAGCTTGAACATCGGCAAGTACATGGCCACCAGCATGCCGCCGACGAGCACGCCCATGACGACGATCATCGCCGGTTCGATCACCGCGGTCATGGCTTCGACGGCGGCATCGACCTCGTCCTCGTAAAAATCGGCGATCTTGCTCAGCATCTCATCCAGCGCGCCGGTTTCTTCGCCGACGGCCACCATCTGCGTCACCATGGGCGGGAAGACCTCGCAGCTCTTGAGCGGTTCCGCAATGGTGTTGCCCTCGCTGATGCTGGCGCGCGTCTTCAAGATGGCGTCCTCGACCACGGCGTTCCCCGCCGTGCGTGCCGTGATGTCGAGGCCCTCGAGGATCGGCACGCCGGAGCTGATGAGCGTCCCGAGCGTGCGGGTGAAACGCGCCACGGACGCCTTGCGGATGACGTTGCCGAGCACCGGCGAGCGCAGCATCACCCGGTCGAGCGTGCGCCGCCCGTGCTCTTTCTTGTAGTAGGACTTGAGCGCGAACACGCTGCCGATGACGCTTCCCGCCATCGCCCACCACCAGTTGCGCAGGATGCCCGACAAGGCGAGCACGATCTTCGTCGGCATCGGCAGCTCGCCGCCGAAATCGAGGAACAATTTGGCGAAGGTGGGAATGATGAACAGCAGCATGAAGGTCGTGGCCCCGACGGCGACGAAGAGCACGATGGCGGGATACGTCATGGCGCCCTTGACCTTGCGCTTGAGCGCCTCGGCCTTCTCCAGATAGACCGCCAAGCGCGCGAAAATGTTGTCCAGCACACCGCCCGACTCGCCGGCTTCGACCATGTTGACGTAGAGACGCGAGAATACGTTGGGGTGCCTGGCCAAAGCCTCCGCCAAGGTCATGCCGGTCTCGACGTCGCTCATGACGTCTTGAATCGTCTTCTTGAAGAACGCGTTGTCGGCTTGTTGCGACAGAATGCTGAGACACTGCACCAACGGCAGACCGGCGTTGATCATGGTGGCGAACTGGCGGGTGAAGACGCTGAGCTCCTTGGTGGAGACGTGCGGCTTGCGCAGGCGGAGTTCCCGGTTCGCCGCCGTCTTCGGCGCCACCGACGTGATCATGATGCGCCGCCGGCGCAGCTGATTGATGAGTTCCTGTTTGTTCTCGGCGGCCAGCTCGCCGCTCAGGATCTCGCCTGCCGGCGTCCGACCCTTCCAGATGAAAGTCGTCGACATCACGCTCTCCTCGTTCTTGCGATCACTTGGCGCCGACGGGCAGACCCGTCGTCGCGCTCAACATTCCTTTGAGTTCCTGTGGCTCCGGACTGAACAACAACGCCTCGTTGGCGGTGATCAGTCGGTTGATGCAGGCATTGTGCAGCGCCTGGTTCATGGTCTGCATGCCGTACTTTTGCCCGGCCTGCATGAGCCCGTAGATCTGATGAATCTTGCCTTCGCGCACCACGGCGCGGATGGCGGGCGTGCAGATCATGACCTCGGCCACCAGGACGCGCCCTTTGCCGGCGGCGCGCGGCACCAGCTGCTGGGTGACGACGCCTTCGAGCACGAAGGCGAGCTGCGCCCGCACCTGCGATTGCTGCTCGGCCGGGAACGAGTCGACGATGCGGTTGATGGACTCGAATGTGCTGTTGGTGTGCAACGTGGCCAGACACAAGTGGCCGGTTTCAGCGATGGTGAGCGCCGCCGCCATGGTCTCGCGGTCGCGCATTTCCCCCACCAGGATGACGTCGGGATCCTGGCGCAGCACGTGCTTGAGCGCCGCCTGGAAGCTGTGGGTGTCGGCACGCACCTCGCGCTGGTTGACGATGCAGCGCTTGTGCTCGTGCACGTATTCGATCGGGTCCTCGATGGTGACGATGTGGCAACGGCGCTCGTTATTGATGCGATCGATGAGACTGGCCAGCGTCGTCGACTTGCCGCTGCCGGTGGGACCGGTGACCAGCACCATGCCCTTGGGACGCATGACCAGATCGGCCAACACCTGCGGCACCCCGATCTGCTTCCAGCCCAGGATCTCGTATGGGATCTGGCGCACCGCCATGGTGACGACGCCGCGCTGCAGGAAGACGTTGCAGCGGAAACGCGACAGTCCGGCGATGCCGAACGACAAGTCGAGCTCGCGGTCGTTCTCGAAGCGGCGCTTCTGCTCCTCGTTGAGGACGCTGTAGGCCAAACGCGTGCAATCCTCAGGCGCCAACACCGCATGCTCGCTGCTGCCCGTGAGCGAGCCGTCGACACGAAACTGCGGCGGCAATCCAGCCGTGAGATGCAGGTCGCTCGCCTTCATCTGGATCATCTTTTCGAGCAACTCTCGGAGGTTGATCACGGCATTCCCTTCGCGTTCGTACTCAAGCTTCGACTTCGTCGCGGGCGGTCTCCTTGAGGACCTCCTCGACGGTGGTGATTCCATCCTGGATCTTGCTGAGGGCGTGCTGACGCAACGTCACCATGCCTTCTTGCATCGCTTTGCGCTTGATCTCGGTCGACGACGCTCGCTCCAGGATCAATTCGCGCATGCCCGACGAGCAGTTCAGCACTTCGTAGAGACCGAGCCGGCCGGCGTAGCCCGTCATGTTGCAGTCGGCGCAACCTTTGCCCTTCCACATCTTGAGGCTGCCGCGCTTGGGGTCCCAGCCCAGTTCGTGCAGCACTTCTTCCGAGGCCACGCCCTGCTCGCTCTTGCAGCGCGAGCAGATGCGGCGCGCCAGGCGTTGCGCCAGAATGATGTTGAGCGAGCTGGCGACCAGGAAGGGTTCGATGCCCATGTCCACCAGTCGGTTGATGGTGCTGGCGCTGTCGTTGGTGTGCACGGTGGAGAGCACCAGGTGGCCGGTGAGCGCCGCCTTCACCGCGATGGAAGCCGTGTCGAGATCACGGACTTCGCCGACCATGATGATGTTCGGATCCTGGCGTAGAAACGCCTTGAGCGCGGTGGAAAACGTCAGTCCGATCTCTTCGTTGACCTGCACTTGGTTGATGCCTTCGAGGTTGTACTCGACCGGATCTTCGGCCGTCATGATGTTGGTGGCGTCGGTGTTGAGACGCGCCAGCGCCGAGTACAGCGTCGTGGTCTTGCCGCTGCCAGTCGGACCGGTGACCAGCACCATGCCGTACGGCAGGGCGATGGCGCGCAGCAGGTTCTGCAGTCCCAACGGGTCGAAGCCCAGCTTCTTGAGGTCGAGCTGCAGGTTCGAAGCGTCGAGAATTCGCATCACGACTTTTTCACCATAGATGGTGGGAACGGTGGACAGACGCACGTCCACCTTCTTGCCTTTGATCTTGATCTTGATGCGTCCGTCCTGCGGCACGCGCCGTTCGGCAATGTCGAGCTCCGACATGATCTTCAGGCGCGAGACGATCGCCGACTTGAGTCGAATCGGAGGCGACATGATGTCGGCCAGCGCACCGTCGATGCGGTAGCGCACGCGCAGCTTTTGCTCGTAGGGTTCGATGTGGATGTCGGAGGCACCGCGCCGCAGGGCTTCGGAGAGCAGCGAGTTGACCAACTTGACCACCGGCGCGCTCTCGTCCATCGCGGCAGCCAACCCCAGGTCTTGGTCCTGCACGTCCTCGAGGACTTCGACGTCGCCGTCCATCTCCTTCATGACCGAGGCCAGCGAGTCGGCTTGGTCGTAGTAGCGATCGATGGCTTTCTTGATCGCCGCTTCGGCGCAGACCACCGCCTTGACGTCGAGGCCGGTGATGAACTTGACGTCGTCGATGATGAAGATGTTCTGCGGGTTCGCCATAGCCAAGGTCAGCTGGCGCCCGACACGCGCGATCGGAATCACCTGGAACTTGCCGGCCACTTCGGCGGGGACGAGTGAAATCACGTCGGCCGGAATCTTGACGTCGTCCAAGCGCACGGCCGGCACGCCGTACTGGCGCGACAACATCTGCTCGTACTCGGGCTCGCCAAGAACCCCCATGCGGATGAGTGCGGCTCCGAGAGAGGTCTTGTCGCGGGTGCTGATCTTCTCGGCGTCCGAGAGCTGCTCACGGCTCATGCGGGAAGACTCGAGGAGCTGAGTCGCGATCTTCGCGTCGGCTTGCATGCGTCTCCCCGCACGGAATCTGGAACGAGACCGGTGTTGCAGTTTCGCCGTCGGCGCACTGCAATCCACATGCCCGCGCCACCCGCACGCATGTGATTGCGTCGTGCGAGCTTCCGAGGACGTGCCGCGCGCCAACCGGAGGCACGGCGCTCGCAGCGTGCAAATGGCAGCGAGCGCGAGTGGCGAGCTGACGTTGCCGGGCCGGCAGCGTCTGCCGCCGGCGACACGACGCGACACGACGCGGCGCGCGGGCACCGCCTGCACCACACCGACGGACAGGAGACCACTCAGTCGAAGCGCAGGAGTGATGCCAAACGCGCCGCCGTGCGTGGACCGATGCCGGGGACGCGTTCCAGATCACGGGCGTCATGGAAGGGACCGTGCGCGTCGCGGTGGGCGACGATGCGCGCTGCCAGCACCGGGCCGACACGCGGCAGCGCTTGTAACTCGCGCGCGCTGGCATGGTTGATGGCGATGGGGGTGGTCACTGCGGCCGGTGGCACCGCGTCCGCGGCTGCCGGAAAGGCGCGCCTCTGCTCTTGGGTCGAATCCGGCGCGGTGCCGCGCGGGCCCGGCGCCATCGGTTCCGCCTGCGGTGGCGGCGCTTCGAAGCGTAGATTCAGCCGATCGAGCCCATGCCCGCACAGAACCAAGAGCATGAACCAGGCGGCGCCGCGCTGACGTGGCGACATGGAGACGACCGATCCGGGAGGATGGGCCGCACAAACGGAGTCAGTCGAGCAGTTCGACACGCACGCCGACGAGAGACGCGCGGCCCGGCATCTCGACCCCCGGGTGAATTTCGTAGGCCGTATCGGACGCGTTCTGTACGTCCCAGTAGATCAGCATGCGCTCGAGAACACGGAAATCGAGGCGCAGATCGATGGCGCCATACCGAGCGAGCGCGACCGTGTCGGTGAAAACACGCTGCGTTTCGTAGCGCCCGCGTGCGCGCAGCGTCACTTGCAGATCGCCTTGAAACAACTTTGCCGCGGCGAGGCTGGTGCTGAGCGCGACCTGCATCTCGGGCAACCCGCTTCTGTCACCTTGTACATGCGGGAGCCAAGAGAGTCGCGTGTCCACGCGCCACGGCCATGCACCCGCCAGCACGTGCAGTCCGGCGTCCGCGAACAACGCCGCCAGATCTTCCGGACCCCGGCCGAGTTGCGGGAAGAACAGGGCGGTGGCGTCCCCGAGCGCTTCGAAGTGCTTGGCGGTTGCCGCCAGCGCGAAGCTCGACCAAGCGCCCTCGCGCCGTAGCGCCGCATTCGCGTAGGACCCCGCACGCACGCCGTCATCGCCCGCGGTTCTCGCTTCCCCCCAGCCGGCGAAGGCGACCCCGCGCCCGCCCTGCAGCTCGGACGACCACGACCCACGCCGCCACTCGAACGCGGCGCGCGCGCTCCACTCTTGCGTGAGATCGCTGCGGCGGTGGACACCCGCCCAAGCGTTCCACCCAATGCGGCCGTCGGAGCCCAGGTGCGCCTCGGCATCGTAGCGCTGGAAGCGCGCGTCAAGGGCGCCGGCCGTGCCGGCGCGCTCGCCCTCGACATCGGTGGCGCGCAAGCGCAGCGCACCGCGCAAGCCGGTGCTGGAGTTGCGGACGAGATCGGCGCCGAAACGGCCCTGCGACTCGGTGATGCTCTGCCTGCCGCTCGCGAAACCGCGCACCCGCTCCCAGCCTTGCTGCGTGACATCGAGCACCAAATCCCAAGGCCCCAGTGGCCGCCACCATCGGACCGACCCGAGCACTCGGCTCGAGCCAGTGGTTTCGTCGAGGCTCTCGTAGCTGCCGTGAGCATTGTCGAAGGCGTCGGCGACGAAGACACGCACTCTTTCGCCGCCCTCGCGCTCGAACCCGAAAGCGAGCGAGCGGCCGCGACCGTCGTAGGCACCGAAAGATGTCGGGGCCGCGGTCGTCGACGCGGGGCGAAAATCGTCCTTGCCGCGCAGCAGCTCGTCGTATCGCATGCCGACCCACCACGACCGCGGCGGCAGGAGGAATTGCACCCTGCGCACCCGGGTCTCGATGTCCCCACGTCCGAGATCGATCTCGGTCGCGGTCGCCGTCGCCTGGCTGCGTCGCGTCCAGATCTCGATCCGTGCAGGTACCGTGCTGCGAAACACCTGGATGCGTTCGACAGCCGCAAGCGGCAGCGCGTACAGACGCGGGAACGCGAGCTCGGGCTCGGCCAAATCGATGCCGTCGAGACTGAGCAAACAGCGCCCGCTCGTCCCGCCGGCGACATTGATGTACTCGAGCGACCCCACCGCGCCGCGCCGCGACACGACGACACCGATCAAGTGCCGCAGGACATCTTCGAGAGACAGGGGCTCGAAGGCCAGCAACTGCTCGCGTTCGAGTATTTCGTCGGCACCCGCATCGGGAGCGAAGAGTGGCGCCACCTGGGCGCGCGCCACCCCGGCACACAGGAGCACGCCGAGAGTGGCCCCGGCACAGGCCACGGCGCGGCCGACTCGGCGCCGCCCAAGTCTCCTGATCACGCCGTCATTCACCCACGACTCCAACGCCGATACGCACGGCGGACGCTCGGAACCACCAGGGCGAAACTGACGATGTTGCTGCCGGCGTGCGCCAGCGGAAACGGAAACGACAGTCCGGCGATCATGTAGGCGAGGAACGGGGTCGACTCGCGCACCAGCACGTAGCCGGCCAGATTGGTGAGGATGTCATAGAACAAGGTCAGCACCAAACCCGAGACCCCGGCCAGGATGGCGTCTGCGGCGCGGGACAGGCGTTCGGTCGGTCGCCCGAGCACACCGCCCGTGGTTCCGATCGCCGTCATGGCGAGGACTTGGGCAAGCAGCAGCGGCAATGGCGCGAATCCGTATGGGTTCAGTCCCGAATAGAGCGTCTCCGCCATGCACCCGATGACGGCACCACGCCGCGGTCCCGTGAGCACACCCGAAGTGAAGATGGCGGCGCTCAGCAACTCGATATTGGGAATGGGCGCCAGCAGGTAGCCGACGGCGACGCACAACGCCACCAGCAGCGCCGTGCGGATGAGCTCGCGCGTTTCCATCGCCACCCCGAAGCTTTGGGGCCACCGATCCCGCGTGGGTCGCGGGGCAGAATACTGCGTGGATCGCGAGGGGGAAAGCAGGGCGGGGGGCCGAAAGCGGTGCTGCGGCTCAGGTGCGTTGCAAGCGCGCGCAGACGTCACGGTACGAGCCGTCGACACGCGCGACGGCTTCGAAATGCTGGCGTGCCTCGGCGCTGCGTCCGAGCGCTTCGCACGCCACCCCCATGCTGAAGCGCAATCCAAGCCCGAGGCGAGGGTCCGCTTGCACGTGCACCACGGGCGCCAGGAGGTCGAGTATCTCGGCGTGCCGCCCTTGCATCGCCATCGACGCTGCCATCATCTCGAGGCTGCGCTCGCGCAGCGGCGTACTGATCAGCGCCGCCTCGAACTCGGCGAGCGCCTCGCCGTACAGGCCCATTTCGAAGTAGGCGACGCCGAGATCGTAACGTGCAGCCGCGTCGTCCCCGAGTGCGAGGGCCATTTGACGCCGGAAGGTATCGATGACCTCCGCCAGTTCGTGGGTCGATCCGCCTTCCTGCGGTTGCGGCCCCGCGAGATCGGAATCCGCATCGGGAACCCAGACGCTCGCGTACAGCTCCGCAGGAAGCGGCAAGGTGGACAGCGAATCCATGGCGGGGGCGCGAGCCAGAGCCGGAGGTGCCGCAACCAGTGGTTCGGGAAGCGCGAAGGGCAACGAGATCGGTGCGGGCAGAGCCGGGAGATCGGGCAATGCCTCGATCTCTGGCAAGGAGATGCTCGCCTCTGCTGCCCATGTGGATGCCGTGGGGACAGCCGGCAGGTCCGTTGGAGAGAACGGCGCCGTGAATTGCTCTGGCATTGGATCGACTTCCGGCGCGCTTGTGTCTCCCTCGAGCATCCAACCACGTGGCGATGCATCGAGCGGTTCCGGTTCCGGCGGCAAGCGCGGGGTTGGTGGGAGATCGATCGCGAGTTCGGGAATCACTTCCTCGGCGCCGGATGCGCCGACAACCGCTGCCACAACGTCCGCTGGCTCGTCGGACGGGATGTCGAGGTCGGGGATCGAAAGGGAGTCGGCCAGAACGCGTGACACTTGCGTTTCGGGGCCGAACAGTTGCACGACATCGTCGAGCGAGGTTTCGGGGAGCTCGTATTCGGTCTGCAGTTCGTCCGGCGCGCTCCACGCATCGGTGATCGAAGCGCTTGGTTCCGGGATCTCGAGATCGATCTCCGCTTGCGGGGCCAAGGCTGCGGGCAGATCGGCGCCGAAGACGCTGCGTGCGATGGTGCCGCGGATGTCCTCGAGCTGCAAGCTGGCATCTGGAGCTTCCGGCGCCGATGCGGGGACTCCCCGGATGCCAGGCCGTACCGGCGGCGTCCGCAGTCCCGAAAACTCGATGCTGTCGGCGGTCTTCGTTGCCGGCTTGCGCTCGGGCGTGGTGGGTTCGCCCGGAAGATCCCCACCGCGGGCCTCCACGAGCACGCGCAGCGAGCGCATCTTGGTGGTGTACCGACGCGCGGCCTCGTCGTCCCCGGCATCGGCGGCGCGCTGGGCGAGCTTCTGCACCATCTCGAACGCGGCGGCGAAGGCGCGTGCTTCCTCGAGCTTCTCGAGGATCTTGCCGATGGGCGCCGTTTCTGGGTATTTCTCCACGAGGTCGCGGCATTGCTCTTCCAGCTTGTGTGCATCGGTTTGACCGTGCACCGCCAAGTGCTCGAGGTAATCGGCAAAAGACGCGGTGGTTTCCGACTTGAGGCCCTGCTCGTGCCGCAGACACGCTAGACGGTAACGGACCTCGACGCGCGAAGGGCAGAGCCGGATCACCTTGCGGCAGAGCGCGACGGCGTTGGCCTGGAGTCCAAGCTCGCCGTAGAGTTCGATCGCTTTCTCGAAATGCTGACAGGCCTGGGTGATCTCGTCCTTGCGCAGGAACAGATCGCCCATGTGGTTGTGGAGCACTGGATTGGAGCCGTCTGATGCGATCGCCTGGCGCAGCTCGACGAGCGCTGCGTCCCAGTCCTCACGCTGGGCAAAATCACGCGCGCGTCGCTGGTATGTGGTGGCCTTGCTCACACTTGGCTCCTGCGCCTAGAGAGGTTTCTCGCTCCAGACTATGCGTCCCTCACTCACCACGACAGATGCATTGTTGACCCCGAACTGGTAGGGCACTTCGCGGTAATCCGCACCCTGGGTGACCACCAAATCGCAACGCCGCCCCGGCTCCAGGCTGCCAACTTGTGCCTCGCGGCGGATCGCTACGGCCGCATTCAAGGTAGAGGCCACAAGACCCTCCGCTGGCGTGAGGTGGTACATCGAGCCCGCCAGCGACCAAATCGCTTGCATGCTCGGACAGTGGCTGGACCCGGGGTTGAAGTCGGTGGCCAGCGCGACGGCTGCTCCCGACTGCACCAACATCCGAGCCGGCGCATACTCTCGCGACCCGAGCCCGAAGCTCGTCCCGGGCAGGAGCACCGCCACGGTGTCGCTCTGCCCCAGCGCCTGGATTCCTGCCGCCGATACGGCGACCAAGTGATCGGCGGAAACAGCCCCCAGACGACAGGCCAGTTCAGCGCCGCCATACGCTTCCAGCTCGTCTGCGTGCAGCTTGGGGGCCAACCCGAGTTTCGCCCCTGCTTTCAAGATTTCCTCACTCTCCGCCAGAGTGAAAACGCTTGGCTCGCAGAACACGTCGTTGAATTCGGCGAGCGCAGCCACACGGGGCAGCATCTCGTGCACCAGCAGGCGCACGTACTCCGCGCGGCGCGTCCGGAACTCGAGCGGGATTTCGTGCGCACCGAGGAAGGTCGGGACGACACGAATCGGGACTTGCGCCGCCGCACGCTGGATGGCGCGGAGCTGCTTGAGCTCGTCTTCGAGGGTGAGGCCGTAGCCGCTCTTGATCTCGACCGTGGTCGTGCCATGGGCGAGCAGCCGGCGCAAACGCTCCACGGTGAGGGTCACCAATTCGTCCTCGCTGCGCGCGCGCAGATCGCGCACGCTCGAGTGGATGCCGCCGCCGGCAGCGGCGATGTCGCGATAGCTCTTGCCGGCGATTCGATCGGCGTATTCGCCGGCGCGCGCACAGCCGAACACGGCGTGCGTATGTGGATCGACGAAGGCCGGAATGACACTGTGGCGTTGCGCGTCGATCTCGAGGCAATCGTGCGTCTTGACGCAATCGCGCAACACCTCGGCCTCGGGGCCCCAGTCGACGATGGCGCCCGCGCGCGCCACCAGTGCCGCGTTCTCGACGCGCCGCAGCTCGCCCAGTCGCTGGCCACGTTGCGCGCGGCCGCCACCGACCGGCGACACGATCTCGCTGCAGTTGAACAACACGAAGTCGACGGCGCTCACGCGGCCTCCGCATCCGGGTCCTGGGTCGGGAACTACGCCCACGTGCGACGCCGACCCGTGCTCAGTTCGGGATCATGGGTAGCTGCAAGGCGTGGTCACGCGCGGCGCGCAAGGCTTCGGGGTAACCGGCGTCGGCGTGGCGCGCGATCCCGAGACCTGGGTCGCAGGCGAGCACGCGCCGCAAGCGTGCCGCCGCCGCCGGCGTGCCGTCGGCGACGATGACCATGCCGGCGTGCTGCGACAATCCCATGCCCACGCCGCCGCCCTGGTGCACCGAGACCCAGGTCGCACCGCTCACCGCATTCAACAACGCGTTGAGCAGCGGCCAGTCGGCGACGGCGTCGCTGCCATCGCGCATCGCTTCGGTTTCGCGATAAGGGCTGGCGACGGAACCGGAATCCAAATGATCGCGTCCGATGACGATCGGCGCGAGAAGCTCCCCGCTCGCCACCAGCGCGTTCAAAGCCACGCCGAAGCGTTCGCGCTGCCCGTACCCCAGCCACGCGATGCGTGCCGGCAGGCCTTGGAAGGTCACTTGGGTCGCGGCCAGGCGAATCCAACGACACAGATTCTCGTCGTCCGGAAACAGCTCGAGAACGAGACGATCGGTGCGTGCGATGTCGGAGGCCTCTCCCGACAACGCCACCCAGCGGAAGGGTCCCTTGCCGGCGCAGAACAACGGCCGCACGTACGCCGGCACGAAACCGGGGTAGTCGAATGCATCGACGACGCCGGCACGCTCGGCCTGACCGCGCAAGTTGTTCCCGTAGTCGAACACACAACTGCCGGCGCGCTGGAAATCGAGCATGGCGCGGCAGTGCGCTGCCATGGAGGCGAAACTGCGCTCGACGTACTCCGACGGCTGCTGCTGGCGCAGTGCCCGAGCTGCCTCGACGTCGAGTCCGGCCGGAACGTAGCCGTGTAGCTCGTCGTGCGCCGAGGTCTGATCGGTGACGATATCGGGATGGAACCCGCGGCGCACCAGCTCCGGCAGCACCTCGGCGCAATTGCCGACGAGTCCGATGGACAGCGCAGTGCCGCACGCCCGCGCCTGCTCCGCATGCGCCACGGCGCGATCCAGGTCGGTTTCCATCTCCTGGCAATAGCGGCCCTCGACCCGCCGCCGCACGCGCTCTGGATCCACGTCGACTGCCAGACAGACGCCGCCATTCATGGTCACCGCGAGTGGTTGCGCGCCGCCCATGCCGCCGAGCCCGCCGGTCAACACCAGCCTGCCGGTCAAGCTGGCGCCGAAATGACTTCGCCCGCATGCGGCGAAGGTTTCGTAGGTGCCTTGCAGAATTCCTTGCGTGCCGATGTAAATCCAACTCCCGGCCGTCATTTGCCCGTACATCATCAGACCTTTGCGGTCGAGCTCGTGGAAGTGCTCCCACGTCGCCCACCGCGGCACCAGATTCGAATTGGCGAGCAGCACGCGCGGCGCGTCGGGGTGGGTCCGAAACACCGCCACCGGTTTCCCCGACTGCACGACCAGCGTCTCGTCGTCGGCGAGCGCGAGCAGAGTGCGCACGATGGCGCGGGCGCAATCCCAATTGCGCGCCGCCTTGCCGATCCCGCCATAGACCACCAAGTCCTGCGGGCGTTCCGCGACCTCCGGGTCGAGGTTGTTGCAGAACATGCGCAGCGCCGCTTCCTGCAGCCAGCCTTTGCACGCGAGCGTCGTGCCGCGCGCGGCACGCAGCTGGCGCGCCGCAAACGCGCTCTCCCAGTCGAACGGCGCCCCTTCAGGCTGCTTCATGCACTCGCCTCCGTCGCATTCAGACCGCACGCGCCAAGGTCTCGCCCAGTGCCGTCTCGGCAGCACGCACGATGGCCGCGAGCACGGGCGGCGCCGCCAGCGTCTCGATGTCCGGGGAGAGACTCCGATCGTCGACGAGCTTCGCCACGTGCCGCCGCACTTCCTGCAATGCCGCGCCGGTGCCGGCGCCGCAGCGCAGTGGCGCGTGGAATTCGAGCGCCTGTGCCGCCGCCAGCAGCTCCGCGGCGATGACGCCGCGGACATTGTGCAACAAACGCGGCAAGCGTGTCGCCGCGATGCTGCCCATGCTGTTGTGGTCTTCGACTCCGCCGCCCGTCACGACATTGTCGACGGAGGCGGGGTGCAGCGCGGTGCGATTTTCCGACACCAGCGCCGCCGCCAAGTACTGCACCATCATCAGACCCGACTGCAGACCCGGCTGGTTGGTCAAACAGCGCGGCAGCTTGTCGACATCGTGATCGTGGAGCAATCGGTACAAGCGACGTTCCGCGAGGCTGCCGATTTCGGCGATGGCGATCCCCAGATAATCGAGCACGAGCGCCAACGGCTGGCCATGGAAATTGCCACCGGAGATCACCCGGCCATCCTCGGGAAACACCAAGGGGTTGTCGGTCACGGCGTCGGCTTCGATCTGCAGCACGGATTCCACGTAGCGGAGCGCGTCCTGCGACGCGCCGAGAACCTGGGGCGTGCAGCGCAAGGAATACGCATCCTGCACGCGTCCACAACTAGCATGACTGGCCACGACGTCGCTCTGGTCGAGCAGTCGCCGCAAGTTGGCGGCCACCAGGCGTTGTCCTGCATGGCCGCGCAGCGCGTGCAGCCCGGGGTCGAACGCCGCGACGCTGCCGAGCATGGCTTCGATCGACATCGCCGCCGCCACTTGCGCCGCATGCAGGACCATCTGGGTTTCCGCCGCGGCCAGGATGCCAGCAGCGGTCATGTACTGCGTGCCGTTGATGAGCGCCAAGCCTTCTTTCATGGCGAATCGATGCGGCCGCAGCCCGGCCTGCAAAAGCGCCGAAGCCGCCGGCAGCTTCTCCCCAGCACGGATGACCTCGCCTTCCCCCAAGAGCGCGAGGCCGATGTGCGCCAGCGGCGCCAAGTCGCCGCTCGCGCCAACCGAGCCTTGGGATGGCACGACCGGAATGCAATCGCGCTCCAGCAGTGCCAGCAACGCCTCGACCAGCGCCGGGCCGACGCCGGAGTAGCCGCGCGCCAGCGAGTGCGCGCGCAGCGCCAGCATGGCGCGCACCACCGAGACCGCAAGCGGTTCGCCATAGCCGACGGCATGGCTCCGGATCAGATTCACTTGCAGTGCGCTGATGTCTGCATCGGCGATGCGTGTGCGCGCGAATGGACCGAAACCGGTGTTGATGCCGTACAACACGGCGCCGCCGCTCACGGCCTGCTGCAAGGTTGCCGCGGCGCGCTCGCAGCGCGCCCGCGCCTGCGGTGCCAGAACGGTGGAAGCTCCCGCGGCCACCGCGCGGACATCGTGCAACGACAGATGCTCGCCATCGATTTTCACGGCCGCGGTCATCGACGCCTCCGGCGAGGCATCGTGCTCCCCGAGGTCGTTGGCGTCAACCGCGCCGTGTCGGATGCGAGAGCGTCCGCCGCGGCGAACCACTCCGCCAGGTGCGCGACCACCTCGTGCGTGGTCTCGAGGCAGAGCGCCCGAACCGGCAGCGCGGCGATGAAACTTTCGCCGTACTCACGCGTTTCGAGCCGGCTGTCGACGAGCACGACCGCGCCACGGTCACGCCGTGTACGGATCAAGCGCCCGAACCCCTGGCGAAAGCGCAGCACCGCCTGTGGCAGCAAGTAGCTGGCGAAGGCGTCCTCACCGAGAGCGGCCAAGCGTTCGCAGCGCGCCGCGATCAGCGGTTCAGCGGGTGGCGCGAACGGCAGCTTCGCCAGCACCAGGATCTCCAGCGCCTCGCCAGGAAAGTCGACGCCCTCCCAAAAACTGTCGGTGCCGAGCAGAATGCCGCCAGGCGTTGCCGTGAGCCGGGCCACCAGCGTGTCGCGATCGGCGGTGATCCCCTGCGCCAACAGCGGCGCGCCATCGCCGAGCCGCGATCGGAGCTGCCCGTGCAGCGCGCGCAGCATCGAGTGCGCCGTGAGGAGCACCAGCATGCGCCGGTGCGTGCGCTGGTGCACCGCATCGACGAGGTCGGCGAGCTGGGTCACGAACTCGGGGGCGCGATAGTCGCCGAGACCGGCCGTGCGCACCACGGTGCATTGATGCGCGAAATCGAAGGGCGATGGGATCGCCTGCTGCGCCACCGACTGTGGCAGACCGAGTCGCCGCCGCACGTGCGCCGCTTCGCCGTCCACGAACAAGGTCGCCGAGGTATAGATGTTGGCGCGGTCCGGGCGCACCAACATCTGTTGCAGCGCTGGCCCGACGTCGAGCGGTGCCGCCACGATCTCACGCAACGCAGCATCCGGCCCGCCGAAATCGAGATGGTGCACCCAATCGTCGTCGGCGGCACTCGTCAGGAAGTCGAGCGTTTCGCCCACCTCCTGCTGCAGCGTCACGATCAGCCCGGCGAGCTCGACGACGCCGGCGACCGCCGGTTCCCCTACCGCGGCGGCGAGCGCGGCGGTCTCGAATGCCGCCGCCGCGCTCGCCGTCTGCAGCAGCGTTTCGTGCAGCTCCTGCACGGCATCGCGCGCGTGGGCGAACACCTCGTCCGGGTCGCGGTAGCGCTGTCGCTGTCGCACGCGTGCGGCACGCGGCAACGCCGCGTCGAGCGTGGCGAGGAGCCGCTGAAGGCTGCTCCGCAGCGCCCCGCTCGCTTGCACCAGCGGCGGCAGCGCTTGCTGCATGGCACTCGCCTCCATGCTGGGGGGCACATGGCGCAGCTCGGCTTCGAGACGGCGCGTCGCGACGACGATCGATTCGCCTTGGGTCGGTCCCAATCGGCGCGAGAACGCCTCGGTGGCCACCTTGTCCAAATCGTGCGCCTCGTCGACGACGAGCGCGTCGGCATCGCCGAGCAAGGTGCCTTCGAGCCGGCCATCGATGCAGAGGAGGGCGTGATTGACCACCACCACATCGGCCGCGCGGGCGCGTTCGCGTGCGGCATACACCGGGCACGGCGGTGGCTCGCGGCAGGCGCGTCCGGCGCACGTCTCGCGCCGGCTGCGCACGGCGTCCAGGTGAGCGGGATCGCATCCCGGCACGAGTGAATCGAGACTGCCATCGTCGCTGTGCAGCAACGCCAGCACTAATCGCGCCGCCTCGAAGCTGCCCCCCCGCGCGCTCCACGCCTGCACCCAACGCTCGAGCGCGGTCCGGCACACATAGTTACTGCGCCCGAGCAACTTGGCGAAGCGCAAGCCACGACGTCCGTCCGATCTCAGGACGCGATCCAATCCCAAGTCCGCCCACAGACGCGGCAGCTCGCGTTGGACGAGTTGGGTCTGGAGCGTGCGTGTGTGTGTCGCGAGCACCGAGCGCCGGCCTTCGCGCCAGGCGAAGAGTGCAGCCGGCAATGCATAGGCCAGCGACTTGCCGCTGCCGGTCCCGGCCTCGATCACCAGCGTGCCGCGTTCGAGCAAGGTCGCGAGAACGGCGTGCGCCATCTCGCGCTGTCCAGCGCGCGGCTCGAACTCGACGCCGGCGCTTCCGCGGACTGTTTCCAAGGTCGCGAAGCAGCGCTCGAGCAGCGCGTGCGGCTCGACGCTGGCAGCATCCACAGCGTGCAGCGCCGGCGTGGCGCGGCCGTCGGCGACAGCCGCGGACGGCGCTTCGGCCTGCGGTTTGCGCGCGCTGCTCCTGGCGAGGGCGGCGCCGAGCGCCTTGCGCGCGGCGCGCGCGCCGGGGGGCAATGCTTCCCACGCCAAGCGCAACCAACGCGCGTCGGCGCCAGGGATCGCGGCCGCTTCGATCTCGGCGGCGAGGGCGTCCGGCTCCGCATCGAACATCGAAACTCCCACTGGGATGGCATCACCGTCCACGGGCGAGCGGCAACTCAGGCGCCAGCGATGCGCGCGAGGAATCCCGCCTCGTCCAAGATCGGGATCCCGAGCTCGACCGCCTTGTCGGCCTTGCTGCCCGGGTCCGCTCCGACGACGACAAAGTGTGTCTTCTTGCTCACCGATCCGCCGAGACGCCCGCCCCGCGCTTCGATCGCCGCCTGCGCTTGCGCTCGCGTCATCGACACCAGGGTGCCGGTCAAGACGAAGTTGAGACCGGCGAAGGACTGTGTCGCCATCTCTTGCGTTGCATCCGGTACCAGGACTTCCAGCGCCTCGAGGTCTTCGAGCAAGCGCTGCATGGGCGGCGCCTGCAGGAAGTCGACGATGCTGGCAGCCACGCGCGGTCCGACGTCCTCCAGCTGTTGCAGTTCCTCTTGCGTCGCTCGGCGCAACGACCCGAGATCGGGGTAGCGTGACGCCAGCACTCCAGCGCCAGTCGTGCCGACGTGGCGAATCCCGAGCGCGTAAAGCTTGGCACGCCACGGCCGCTGGCGGCTCGCAGCGATCGCCGCGATCAGATTCTCTGCCGAGCGCGCGGCGAATCGCTCCAAGGTCACGAGGTCCTCGACCCCAAGCCGATACAAGTCAGCGTAGCTCTGCACCAGTTTTTCCTTCAACAACAACTTGACGTTCTGGCTGCCAAGACCCGCGATGTCCATGGCATTGCGCGAGGCCCAGTGTTCGAGACGGCGTTCGAGCTGCATCCGACAGCTGGGGTTGTCGCAGCGGATCGCCACCTCTTCGTCGCTCGTGACGAGCGGCGACCGGCACGATGGACAGCGCCGGGGGAAACGAAACTTTTTTTCCTTGCCGGTGCGACATTCGGGGAGCACACCCACGATCTTGGGGATGACGTCGCCGCCACGCTCGACCAGCACCATGTCGCCGACGCGGACGTCGAGGCGCTCGATCTCGTCGCGGTTGTGCAAGGTCGCGCGCGTGACCGTGATGCCGCCGAGCCACACGGGTTCGAGATCGGCCACCGGCGTCACGCTCCCCGTGCGCCCCACTTGCACCAGGATGGCGCGCAATCGCGTGCGCACTTGCGGCGAGCCGAACTTGAACGCAATGCCCCAGCGTGGCGACTTGGCCGTGGCTCCCAGCTCGCGTTGCTGCGCCAGAGAATCCACTTTGACCACGGCGCCATCGATCTGGTATGGGAGCATCGCGCGACTTTCTTGCAAGGCTGCGATCGCCGTCCGCACCGCGGTGAAATCATTGCAATGACGGTTGCATGCATTGACGGGGAACCCGGCGTCGGCGAGCGCTTGCAATGCTTGCCAATGCGTCGGCAGGCCCAGGCGTTCGGCCTCGACCAGCTGATAGACGAACAGTGCCAGAGGTCGCGCCCGCACTTCTCGACTGTCGAGCATCTTGAGCGAGCCGGCAGCGGCATTGCGCGGGTTGGCGAATGGCTTGTCGCCATTGCGCTCGCGCACGGCGTTCATGCTCTCGAACCCTGCGACCGGCATGAAGATCTCGCCACGCACCTCGAAAAGGGGCCAGGGGGCGCGCACCGATTGAGCCACGTCCTGGAGGGTCGCGACGTTGCGGGTCACGTCGTCGCCCTGCCGGCCATCGCCTCGCGTCACGGCGCGCACGTAGCGACCTCCCGCGTAATGCAAGCTCACCGCCACCCCATCCAGCTTGGGCTCGACCACGAATGCCGGCGAAGCGCCGCCGAGCCGCTCGACAACGCGGGCGTGGAAGGCGGCGAGCTCGTCGGCATCGTACGTATTGTCGAGCGACAGCATCGGCACCTGGTGCGCGACGCTGGCGAAGGTGGCATCGGCGCGGCCACCGACGCGCTCGGTCGGCGAGTTCGGGCGTCGATACTGCGGGTAACGGGTCTCGAGATCGCTCAACTCGAGGACGATGGCGTCGTACTCGGCGTCGCCGATCTCCGGCGCGGCGCGATCGTAGTAGAGGTGGTCGTAGTGCTCGATCTGCTGCCGGAGTGCATCGATGCGCTGGCGCACACGTTCGCTCATCGTCGCTCCGTGGAATGGCTGGAGGCTCGAAGCTGCGCCGCCCGCGGCCGCATGATCGCACTGCGCTGCGGCCGGTTGTCAACGGGTCCAGAATCAGAAGCGTTGCAGCAGCGACACGTGCAGCTTGGCGCCCGACCACGACACCTCTTCGCCGAGGCCGAAGGCGATGTCGAAGACTCCCGTCGCCACGTTGCCGCGCAACCCCATGCCGTAACCGAGGTGCCCTTCCTGCAGCACCGGGGCTTGCGCCTGCTTGCGCCGTAGCCCGCCGCCGTCGACAAAAGCATAGACCTGCGCGCCGCGTCGATCCCCGAAGCGGTATTCGACACTCCCGTGCGCGACTTGATCGCCGCGGAATTGGTCTTCTCGGTAACCCCGCAACGTGCGCGCACCGCCGAAATAGTACAGCTCGCTGGCGATGACCTCGCCTTCGTCGCTGTCGAGCACGTGCCAGGTGCCCTGGGTCCACAACTCGTGGCGCGCCGCCAAGGGCCAGCCGGCCGCGTAGAGACCGCTCCACACCGTCTGCTGCACCTTGGAATTGTCGGCCGTCCCCTGGGTGAGGAACGAATTCGACTTGCGTGCATACTCGGCGCGCACTTCCATCCGACCGTGGACCCGGCGATCGTCGGCGCTCGCCAAGGTCTGCAACAACAGACCCACTCTGCCGCGCAGCCGATAGGCATCCCCCGTCGACCCGACATGGAACACGGACCGGTCGTAGGCCGTGCCGAGTTCGAGCCCGAGGCTTGGGCGCAGCGGCAGGACCACCGCCCCGCCCACGGATTGATAGGTGTACGTGGAATCGCGCACCGTCTGCGACAGATCCAGACTCAGATCGAGCCTCAAGCCGAAGAGAAAACGCTCGTGGTAGCCGACGCTCAAATTGCTGCCCGCGAGGGCATCCCGCTTCCAGGCCAGTGCCAGATCACGCCCCGTGCCCCAGATGTTGCGCAGCTGCAGATCGAGAGCGCCGTGCACATAAGCCTGATTGTCGCGCGGATCCTGTGCCACGCCGATGCTGCCGAAGAAAGCGTTGCGTTGCGCCGCCTCGACGATGCGCAGCATGACGCCGAGATCGCCGCTGCCCTGCCCCGTGCGGTAGACCAGCGGTTCCTGCACGGCGGCGAACAGTCCACTGCGGCGCAGCAGCAGAGTGGACTCGCGCAGTCGCCGCAGATCCACTCCGCTCGCCGGCGCGAGCCCAGAGAGTTGCTGCACCAGTGTATCGCGACTGTGGGTGTTCCCCTGCACTTGTACTTCGCCGAGGCGCGCAGCGGGTCCCTCCGACACCGCGATGCCGACGATGACCCCTTCGGGTGCGAGCTCGAGACGCTCGAGGACGACGGTGGCATGCAAGTGTCCGCGGCGAGCGTATGTCGTGACCAGTGCTTGCAGGCCCGCTTCTAGTTGCGACGGCGCGTAGGCGCTCCCCGGTTGCAGCCCGATCTGCTCTTGCACCTCGTCGGTGCGGAGGACCTCGGTGCCGCGCACGAACAGTTGCGCGAGACGCGCCGGCGCCCCGGCCTCGATGCGCAAGCGCAGGACGCCAGCCGGCGCCGGCTCGGGCTGCACCGTGGCCGCGATAAAGCCATGATCGAAGAGCACGCTGCCCAAGCGACCGAGCGCCGCGTGCAAGCTGTCGCCCGTGACCGGCAGGCGCAACGCGCGCAGCAGCTCGGCGTCGTCGACATTGCGCTCGCCGACGAAATCGACCTCACGGTAGATTTCCGGCGCCGTGGCCACGGGAACCGCGGCAGGATGGGTCGCAGTCGAATCGGCTTGTGCCCGGAGCGCCAACGGCCAGGTGCACAGACCAAGCCAGAACAGGTAGCAGAATTCCACCGCCCGCGGGGGCACGAGCCCAGGGCGGCGACCGCCACGCGGCCGCCGCGGCTGGTCCCGCGCAGCGTGCCGCGTGTTCCGTCCGCGCTCAGAAAATCGCACGCGTCTCCATCCTCATGTCATAGGTCGAACGCCCGTCGGTGTTGCGCAGCGCGGACGCGGTCATGTTCAGATTGAGAATGCGCGCCAAGCGGTAACTCGCGGTCAGCGTCATCGTCGTCTTGGTGCCGGGTGCATCGAACAGGTAGGGTGGCAGCGCGCGCTCCGGGTTGGTCTCGAACACACGCGTGGCGGTCACACTCGCCAGCAGCCGCAGACTGCGCAGCGGTGCGAGCACAGTGGCCGGGGTCACGGAAAGCAATTGCTGCAGCACGTCCGAGCTGCGGTCGTGCTGGCGCGTGAGGCTCGCTTCGAGCGCCACGCGCTCGCTCGGGCTCGGGCGAAACGCCAGCGATCCCTGCACTCCCTGTTGTCGGATCTCGAAGGCGCTCGCCGAGGGTCGTCCGGGAACGGCGGCATCGAGCGCCCCGGTGCGATCGCGCACCCCGACATCGCCGGCCACGCTCCACGCCCAACGCCGCACGCCGCTCTGCTCGAAGCGCAACGTCGCGCGCCCGCGCTGTGAATCGATCCTCTGGCCGGTGAAACGCCCATCGAGATCGTCTTCCCAATCGAGGAGCAAACGCAGCGAATGCTCGGGGGAACTCTCCAAGAACGACCACTCCTGGCGGGCGCGAAAGCTGCCGAACACGGTGGCATCGCTCTGGAACGCAGACGGCGCCAGCCAATAGACCTCGCTGCCCTCGGCGCGCGTCTGCTCCTGCACCGACAGCACCTGCACCAGACTGAGGTTGCGCCGCCACCAGCGCTGCTCGGATGTGGCGCTCTGGCGTTCGGCAGCCCGGCCGAGATCGAAGCGCAGGGAGGCCGCCACTTGCGTCACGCTCTCCGTGTCCTCGAGATAGCGGTAGACCTTGTCGTATTCGCCTTGATCCTTGCCGACCGGCCGGCCTTCGGCGTCGTAGTCGCCAAGACCATCGGGGCTCAGCACCAGCACTTGCTGCAGCATGCGGCTCTCTTCGTCCGCGATCTCGTAGCGCAGCTCGGCGCGCAGTGGTTGCGCCTGCGGATCGAAGCGCAACTGCATGCGCCCCAGATCGGTGACGTTGCCTGCCGGCGCGGCGGCGCTGCTCGGCTCGTAGGTGCGGCGCGACCAGCCGATCTCGCTGCTCCACGACTTGCCCGGGCGACCGACGACGCTCAGCCCATAGCTGTCGTTGCGCCGATCCGGCTGCCACATTGCGTCGCGCGTTCCGCCCGTGGAGTCGGCCAAGGCTTGCGTGTCCCGGCGACCGAATTCGAGACTGGCGAGCAGCCGTGGGCCGCCGACGCCGAGCACACCGCGCGTGTCGATGTAGCGGTAGCTGGGGCGGATGAGCGAATCCACTGCAGCGCGCACGAACTCGTCGCCTTCGACACGCACTTCGGGGACGAACAGGCCCCAGCGAGTGCGAGCGCTGCCGCGCGCGAACTGGCGCGAGCGTCCTGCATCCGGTCCCAGCACCGGCCGATCGCTGTCGAGGCGTTGCCAGAGCAGATCGATCTTGCGCTCCACGCCGCCGAATGTGGCTTCGAGCTGACCGCGCCGCGTCTCGAGCACATCGCCGCGGTCGAGCCGGCCGGCATTGGCGGCGAACCGCAGCCAGGGGGTCGCCCCGCCCGCCGCGTAGCGTAGCGTGGTCTCGGCAATGCGCTCGGTCGCGGTCAAGCTATCCTGCTCCGCATTCCAATCCTTGTAATAGAACCCGGGCCGGGTGCGTCCGAGCGCGGTGAAACGTGGCGACAACTGCGATACGTGCACGTTCCATCCGACACGGTGGCTGCCGGAGGCGCGATCCAGCGGATCGAAGACGAGATCCAGCGCTTCGGCGACATTGTCGGTGTCGGCCGTGGAGGCGAACAGATTGCCGTCGTGATCGGAGAAGCTGGCCTCGCCGGCGACGCGACCGCCAGCCCATGGCGTTCCCTCGACGACGGTCGTGAACAGACGGGTGCGATCCGGCGGCACGAGCAAGCGTCCGATGGCGAAAGTCCCGATCCCCGTCCCGACGAACTCGAAGTAGCGCCGGCCGGTGAGTGCATCGAGTCGGTCGTCGTAGTCTCCGAGGCCCGATCCCGCCTCGTAGAACTGCACGTCCAGATCGCCCGCCGTCGGGTCGTAGACCACGACGGTCGAATCGAGCCCCTGGGCGCGATAGTCGCCATTGCCGACGCCGACGTCACGGATTCCGGGCGCGACCGCCGGCTGATCGCCGGCTGCGCTCAGCAGTTCGATCTCCTCGGCGGTGAATGGTTCGCCGACGGGATCGTCCTTGTCGTCGGCCTCTTGGACGAAGAGCCCTTGCAGGCGCCAGGATCCCTGCTGCAATCCCAGATGCGACGTGAGGGTGCCGCGGCGGTACTGTTCGCTGCTCACTTGCGCATCGATCGAAATCTCGCTGTCGGCGGTGATGCGTCTGCGACTGGTGAAACGCAGTTCACCGCGCACGTAATCGACGACATAGTCCTGGTTCTCGCCACGACGCATCAGCTGGCCATCGACGAGGACGCGTTCGCTCCCGGGCAGGATCGTGCTCGCCTCGATACGACGCGACGACAGCAACGCATAAGGACCCTGCTTGCCCTCGGTGCCGCGGAACGTCGACGTCTGCAGCTCGCCGCGGGCGGCACCGCCGCCGATGCTCGCTTCCTGGCCACGCCAATGTCCGCGCACCTCCGCCCCGCGCAGCTGGCGTTCGAAGTTCGAGAACACGCCCGGAACGCGCACCAGGTCGTAGTCGCCGACCACGCCGCCGATCACCGGGCCTTGCATTTCGATGAACACACGATCGAGATCGCCGAGCTCCTCCGTATTGCCTTCGGGCACCACCGGGAGATTGTCGTCGGCGAGCACCGCATTCACCCGCAGGTCCTCGCTCAGGTTGCCCGAGACGGCAACGCGCAACGATTGTTCGAGCGCTGCCTCGCGATTGCGGCCGAAGGTGACGCCGATGGTCTTGGAACCGGAAAGTTGCAGGCCGGGAGGCAACCCCACCTGACGCGGCGCCGCGGCCGCGGGCGACGCCGCGCTGGGAGAGGGTGACGTGGCACTGCCGAGTGCTTCCTCGCGGCTCAGAATCTGCAATGCCTGATACTGGCGCCTCTGGGGGCCGGGCAGGCGCAGATAATGGACGCGGACATGCAGCGACTCGGACGGTGCCTGGATGAGGAAAATCACGCCGCGGTTGTAGTCGATGCCATAGTCTTGATTGCGCACCAGCAGACTGTCGCCCAGGCGAACGCTTTCGCTGCCGAACTGCAGGAATGGAGACGACAATTGCCGTCGGACTTCGCGCGCCGTGAACACGACCGTGTCCTCGCTCTGCAGCAATTCCCTCCACCCGAGCGGCTCACCGGCCGCTGCTGGCACCGCCGCCCTCGCCAACACGAGCAGCGCCGCCACGAACCGGACACGCCCCATCTCACTCACTCCAGATGACCTGCACACGCAGCAGCCGATGCGGCGCGCGCGACAACACCCAGAGAGTGTCGCCGTGCACCGCCAGATCGACGGGCTCGCTCGCGGGCAGGTCGAGGACGACGTGCTGGTGTCCATCCTCGAGGCGGGTCGTGAACGCGTGCACCGCGCCGCCGCCATCGGCGACGAACACGAGTCCGGCGGCGCCGGTGGCCACACCGCGCGGTGCCGCAACCGAAGTGGCCAGAGTCGACGCATAGTTGCCGACTTCGTCGAAGCGCTGCACCCGGTGATTGCCAGCATCGGCGACGTAGAAGGATCCGTCGGCAGCGAACGCCACGCCCGCCGGTCGCGACAGCTCGCCCGCGCCCGTGCCGAAGCCGCCGATGATCGTCTCGGCCTGTTGCGTCTCGTCGACGATGTGCACTGCATGCCGATTGGGGTATGCCACCAGCACGCGCCCGCTGCCATCCACCGACAAGGCGGCAGGGAACCCACTCGAATTGTCGACGAAACTCTGCAGAACATCGAGAACGCTGCCTTCGAGCGTGAACCGGAGCAAGGTTTTCGACAGCGCGTCGAGGACGAACACCTGGAACCCGGTGACCTCGAGGTCGAGCGGGTCGAGCCCCGGTTGCGTGGCGGGAGACTCGAACTCGTAGTCGATGCTGGCTCCTGCACCGAGGCGCAACACCGTGCCACGGCCGCTATCGGCTACATAGAGTTGACCGAGGGGACCGGTGGCGACGGCAACCGGCTCGACGAAGGCGGGATACGCAAGCTCCAAGCGCTCGCGCTCGACGAGGCGCAGCTCGGCAGCGTGACCGCTCACGCAAGAGGCGGCGGCGAGCGTCGATGCCAGGGCCCACGTGCCGCGCCGGCAACGCCGCCTTCGCCGCGCGAGGCGTACGGAACCCGATTCCACGGTTCTCCTCCCCGCAGGGTCAGAACCGGCGTTGGAGCAGCAGGCAGGCCAGAGGCTCGCGGGAGTTGCGTCCCAGACGCAACTGCAGGCCAAATCCTTGTTGCAATTCCTCGCGCTGTTTGGCATCGGAGCGCATGGCCTGGAACACGTCCACCATGCTGGCGATGCGATTGACGATGGCGACCGCGAGCATGTTGGTGGCGTTGTCGTCCGCTTCGAGCTGGCTCTTGCGGATGTCGCGGTAGCGGACGAAGTGGTCTTCGCTCGGCCAGGCCCAGGCGGCATCGCCGGTATATTCGACGCCAACCACCTCGCCGGTATCGCGCTCTCGCCGGCGGACGAACTCGTTCCACTGCCCCTGGCCTTCGCTGCGCTGGAACTGGGCCATGGCGGCGAAATAATCATCGTTGCCGTTGGGCAGCGCCCCGGCCGTGGCCACGGCATACTCGATGGCGCGATCGCCGCGCACGTCTTCCTGCACTTTGAACGTGGCATAGGAAATCCAGATGCCCGCTTCGACCGTGCCGAAAGCAAGAGCGCGGTTCTTGTGCCCAGCGTAGTACTCGCCCGCTCCAGGAAGCGCGGCCGAGAGCAAGAGACCCCATTTGAGTGCGCGCGGCGGCGGCAAACTCGGAGCCGCCGTGACGGGCACCGGAGCCTGCATCGCGCTCACCGCCAGCACCTGCAACCCAGGCCGCGGCAAGAGCGACGATGTCGCGAGCTCGCTCGGCGTGGCCGAGACGGCATGGCACCCGATGCCCCATCCGAGGACGAGCCCGAGACGCGTCACGCGGGCTCTGGCCACGGATTGCCGCTGGCTGGCGAGGATCGCTCGCCGCGTCGAAACGTGTGCGCTGTGCTTCACGTCAGAAGCTCCATTTCAGACGCAGACCGGTGCCCAGACCCTTGTAGGTCATCGGCTGCAGGGACAACCCTTCTTCGCGGCCGTCGCGACGCACGAGCCAGAAGCTCTGGATCACGCTCAAAATGCGCGTGGCGGCGGCGATGCCCAACAGCGTGTGGGCATTCTCGTAATTGTCGTTGCTCTGGATGCGCATGTCCACGTATTGCCGGCGCAAGGACGCGGAACTCTCCGGATCGTACTGCAGGTTCCAATCGGCCCAGCCCGGGAAGAAGTGATTGTACTTGCCGAGGTTTTCGTAGTACTCGCGCTCATCTTCTTGACGCGGAATGTACGGTGGGCTGCAATCGCAGTTGTGCGGCGACGAGGTGTCCCAGTACGGGCTCCATGGGTTCGGTCCGGCCGAATCGCTGGCGGCGAATTCGAGGTTCGTCTGCCAGCGTGCCTCGTCCCAGTGCAAGTCGGCAAAGGCCTCGTAGGTGTCCTGCCATTCGTTCCCCTCGCTCTGAGAGTGCGCGTAGCCGAGCCAGGTGGCGACGTCGATGGCGACCAGCGGCAGCCCGCGCCAGAAATGTCCGCTCGCGATCTCGCCCGCCCCAGGCACCAGAGCCGACAACACCATGGGCAGCGCATAGCGTGAGCGTGCAGAGCTTGCAGCCGACGTGGAAGACGTGCTCTGCGCCAGGCCGAACCGGAGACTCGGAACCAAGTCCACGCGCGCCGGGTGCAGAGCGACCGCGCCGAACGCGAACCTGTCGGGCGCCGTGACGCCGCCAACGAGAGCGAAATCGTCGGCCGCGGTGGGCCCTGGAGAGAATTCGGCAGCACCCATGGCGAATGGAGGAGTTGCGAAGGCCCATGCCGGGGCGGTGAGCATCACGAACGCCAGCGTCCCACGGAAACAACGAATGCATCGACGGCGTTCGACGCGCATCGGACTCCTAACGCAGAACGCTGATGCGCTCGACCAGCGGCGACACGACGCCGGCCGCCGGGCTCACGAACCGACAAAGATAGATGCCGCTCGCCAGGTGCGACACCGACCAGGGGATTTCCTGCGCGGCGCCTGCGCGCACCATCCCATGGTTCTCGAACACGAGCTCGCCTTCCAGGTTGTAGATGCGGATCTCGTACGGACCCTCGGCGGCTGACGCGATGCGCAGCTGCACGAGATCGCCGCGCGATGGGTTCGGGTACGCGAGGATCGGCCGCTCCAATGCGCGCAAACGATCGCCCGCATCCGCGAGGGGGGGCGTGTCCGCAGTCGCGAAATGGGTGCGCGCGGCCCCACCGCCTTGCCCGCTCCAAGCGCTCCCAGTCGAGCCGCCTCCTGGAAGAGCAAAAACAGCTGCAGAAGCGCTGGATACACCGATCACCTCGCGTGTTCCATCAAGAGCGTCCAGGTCGTCTGCGAGCAGCGCGGCCGGGAAGAGATCGGGCAGCACCTTGCGCGGGTACCCCGGTACGAGCGTGCCACCGGCATCGAGCGCGTACAGGAGTCCGAGGTCGGTCGCCCACAGGATCTCGGGCAGTGCGTCGCCTGTCACATCGGCGACGACGGGCGGCGTCACCGTGTTCTGCCCCGCACGCAGCGCGAACATTTCTTGCACGGAGCGCGGCGTGCCGAAGAGTCGAGCGCCGCGGCTGTTGAGCCCCACGAGTCGCTGCGTGCTGGTGGCGATCAGGTCGAGGAAGCCATCCGCGTCGATATCTGCGAGCGCGATTCCCACGTAGCGATCTGCCGGCAGATCCCCGTACTGCCCGAGCACGGTCCCGTCGCCATCGATCACGCGCAGGCGGCCCTGCTCGTGCAGGATCACGACCTGGGCGTGAGTCGACGTCGGCGAAATGCGGCCTCCGGCGACGAAGAGCTTGCCCGCTGGCAAGTCGAGGGCAACGCGGATCTGGAGCCGTGAATCGGCCAAGGTGCGGATTTCGACCGCGCTCGCGCCGGCGAGCGCCACCTCCAGGCTATCGGCGTCGCCACTGCGTAGATCGCCGACCACGATGCCCGCTTCTGCGACTCCCGGCTCCAGGTCGAACGGGGTTCCTGACCAGCCGGTGGCATCGAACGGCAACCAAGCGCCATCTTTGGTTTCGGCGAGACCCATGCGCGCCTCGGTGGCGAGCACGATCCGGGTCCCCGCCCCGCCTGGGATCGCGAGCGGGAATCCGCTGCGCAGGGGCAGCGTCGTGCCGTCCCAGTTGGCCTGCCAGAGTCGCAACGAATCGCCATCGAGTGCGGCGAGCGTCCCGAACGCGTCGGCCGCGAACGTGGCGCTCGCGCTCGCGAGCGAACCCGGATGCAGACCGGATTCGAAAACATCCACGCGTCGATTGCCGTTCCACAAGTGCACGGCGCCCGAATCCGCCACCACCAAGGTGCGACCGAGCCCGCTCACCTCGGCCACGAGCGCGCCCTTCGGTTCGACGCGCAGCAAGGAATCCGGCGAGATCCAAAAAGTTTGCGGCCAGCCGGCCACACCATCCTGCATGCGCGCATACAGCCGGTGTGCCTCGGGCAGCACGCTCCGCACATCGGTGATCTCCCAGCCCGTCAACGCCCAGTCACTGTTCCAGTTGTTCGGCACGGTCTTGGATCCGAGCACAGTCCAATGGCCTTGACGAAACGGATCGTTCCAACCATCGCCGAGGAAGCTCACTGTCGGCAGGCGCCAATCGCCGATCTCATAGTCGCCACTCGCCTCGATCACGCGCAGGGCGCGGTAGTGTTCGTCGTTGTTGACGCTGTTGGTGGAATATCCTTCGGCGAGCGGACGCTCGTCCACGTGCCACACCAAGAGTCCGAAGCCGTACTCGCCACAGGCCGCGCCGGCCGCGCTGTCCGGCGCCGTCGGTGCCGAGACCCAGAAATCGTATTCGCCGGTGTTGTGCCGCTCGCGCGACGGCGTGTTCGGATCGTCCTTGCTCATCCACAACACCACGCCCGTGTCGAGGTCGCGATTGAGATACGGACAGAAGTCGCGGTCCTCGGGAAAGCGCCGGCCTAGGAGATCGCGCCGGTTCTCGACCAGGAAATACTCTTCGGGCGAGACGTCGAGCCGAGCGCTGGTGGGAAAGTCGCCGAAGCGCGTGTCGGCGTTGGCGGGACGCAAGGTCACCGAGTCGGCCGGCGCCCGCACGGCGTAGGGTTCCTCCCAGCCGAGCAGCACGCGATCCAGCGCCGAGAGCCCGGTCGGCAACAGTCCGAGCGCGAAGATCGGCTCGTCCTCCCTGCCCTCGACCACGAAGGCGAACAATGCGGCGCTGCCCGAATCCATCAGGCTCCATTCGCCGATCGTCGGCAGGCCGAATCGCGTGTCGTACCAATCGGGCAAGCCCAACAGGTGCCCGACTTCGTGGCACAGCGGCCCTTGGATGCTGCCGAGCAGTCCATCCTGGATGGTCGTCTCCGGCAGTACCAGACCATGCCGCACTTCGAGGTTCCCCTGCACCGCAATCGAATCGGCGAGCGTGATGAAGAAGGTCGGCAGATCGTTCGGGCTGTCCTGGTTGATGTCGTTCTGAAAATCGCTGCCGGGATGCACGAGAACGATCGAACCTAATCGTTGGCCGGTGGGATCGTCGGTGTAGGGCCCAAGATCGATTCGGCCGGTGGCGGCACCATCCAACAGAGTGATCGCATCATGGAAGTAGCGCTCGAACAGCTCCAGCGTCCAGCGGCCGCCGGCGCCCGGGCCGTAGTCCGCGATGTCGCTCAACGTGAGCGCGGGTTCACCGGCCGGTGGAAACACCGTTCCTTCCACCACCAACTGGCCGCGCGACACGACGTCGTAGTAGCTCTGCAACGCCAGCAGGTGCGCGTCAAAATACGCCGCGTCGTGCGGCGGCGGGTCGATGATCGCTGCCGGATCCGGGTCGGTGAGGAAGAACCCGTCGGCTTCGTGGCCGCTCATGCTGGTGAGACTCGGCTCGCGATTGGTGGCGAAGCCGATCCGGGCGACGAGGATGTGCACCGTGTCGGGCAAGCCGGCCGCGAGAGCTGCCGGCGCACCCACCGCCGCGATGCTCGCACCCGAGCGATGCGGGCGGGTTCGCCGCGGTGCGTGCGGCGCGTGCGCATCACGCACGAAAGGCGGCAGGGCTCGCAGGCGTTCGGCGCGAATGCGGCGAAATCGCTCGGCCTCGGCCTGCACCAGATCGCGCCGCGGCTCTAAGCGGTCGGCCGCGGTCGCCGCAGCGACCGACGTGGCCCAGCATCCCAGGACCAACGCCCAGCACACCTGGCGCACGCAGTTCCTGTGGAAGCGTGCCATCGACATCGGACGCTCCTCAGCGAACACTGGCAGGGGGAAGGACGATCGAAGGCGTGACGGAACTCGGCCTCGCCGTCGTGGCGAGCGAGCCCCTAGTAGCGATACCACAGCGCGAAGCGATGGACACGATCGAGACCATCGGCCTGCGGCGCGTTGGCGTACTCGAACGCTGCTCCGCCCCAATGGAAGCCCAGGCCTCCGGTCAAGGCTTTGACGTCGCCATCGGAGTCGTGCACGTAGCCGCCGCGGATGGCGAAAATGCTGGCGTAGACGAACTCGCCGCCAAAATGGTGCACGTCGAAATCGCCCACATTACTGCCCCAGGCGACCAGCGAGCGTTCCCACTCGTAGCCGAGACGCACCTCGCCGACGTCGGTGCGGTAGACATCGTAGGTGCCGCCGATGCGCAGGACGCGCGGCATGGGGTCGCTCTGTTCGGCGTCGATGAAGGAAACGTCGGGCCCCAGATTGGCGATCAGCGCGCCAGCGCGCACGGGACCTTGCGCGTACATGGCGCCGACATCGAATCCCCACGACGAGCCGGTGCCGCTCCCTGAACCGAGCGCGTCCGGAATCTTCTCTTCCGGGGCGAGATCGATGCGCACGTACTTGACCGCGACACCGACGCCGAGATTGGGGAGGAACTTGAAGCCGATCGCCGCGGCCGGGGATACTTCGTAGCTGCTGAAAGTGCCCTGGGAGTTGCCGTCGGAATCCACGGCTTCACTCTCGCCATAGCTCAAGTAGGTGAGGTCGAACTGCATCGTGCCGACGCTGCCCGTGGGCCACACGTAGCCGCCGTAGAAATAGAAAACGTCCTCCGCCAGATCCGGCACCAGCTTCGAGTACATGAGGCCGAAGGTGGAGCGATCGATGAACGCGAGCAGAGCTGGATTGCCCCAACGCGCTGAATAATCCTGCGGCAGCGCCGTGTAGAGACCGCCCATGGCTTCGCCACGCACGCTCGGCGCGATGGTCAGACTGATGGCCCCGGAGCCGTCGACGGCCCACCCGGGCGACAGAGCGCCGCCCACGGCGCAAAGGACGAAAACTGCGATGAAACGCGGATAAAAAATACGCTGCATGTGAAACGATGACCTCCAAGCAGACGGCGGGGGCATGCGTCGACCCGTGCCGGGCGACTGCCCAAGCCTGGACTCAGCAACTTCCAGGCCGTGAGCAGGCTCGGCGCGACCAGCAAGACTGGCGCTGGATGCGACCCCGGCCGCTCCGCACAGTGCATCCGTTCACAAGCAGTTGCGGATGGGCCTGGGACGCGCGAGCAGCCGCGGGCGCAGGGCGCGCGCTTCTGGGCTCCGAGCGCTCGAGCCGAACCGATGCGGATCGTCCTCTAGGGAGAGCAGTCACGTCCCCTTTCGGGGACGGTGTTCGCCGCCTCGTATTCGCTCACGGACGCATGATCACGACCTTGCCGACATGCTTGAGGACGGGCCCCGCTTGGCCGGTCGTTTGCCGCGGGTGCGCTTCAACGCGGTAGAGGTAGGTGCCATTCGCGAGCGCGTCACGAGCGAAATCGATGCCTTCCCACAGAATCGACACCTGCTGCGGCTCGTCGACGAATTGCTGCGTCCGCCACACCTCGCGCCCCGAGGCGGTGAAGACGCGCACCACGACATCGGCCGGATCGGTGAGCTCGAAGAAGAAATAGGTGCGATCGCGGAACGGATTGGGGAAAGCGATGACGTTCGCCATGAGCGTGGCCGAAGCTGGCACGACGTCGAAGTCGAGGCTCTGGGTGCTGCGATTCTGCAGATTGTCGGAGGCGATCATCGTCGCTTGGTGCCGGCCCGGCTCGAGGCCGTCGGGCAACGGCACGGTCACGGCGCCGACGCTGTCGCTGCCGTCGGCGTAGCGGAATTGGGCCGTGACGTTGAGAGGCTGGTTGCGAGAATCGAAATCGAGAAGGATCGAGCTCGGCAAGGTCGTGCCCTGGATGTTGATGCCGTTCTCGTCGCGGATCTCGCCCACGAGCGGCGTTCCCGGCTTGACCTTGGTGAGATTGTTGGGAAAGTAGAGCGCGATCCGCGGTGGGCCGAGCGACGAGTCGGGTACGGCAGCGCGCACGACACGCACGCTGTTGTCCGCACCCTTGGCGTCGCGAGCGCTGCTCGTTTCCCAAGCGTAGGCGCTGATGCGTGCTTTGTTGCCCAGCTTGGCGCCGAGCGGCACCACGAACTGGAACTGCAGCCTGCCGTCCTCGACCGCCACCCGGCCGCGGTAGAGCGGTGGCCCCGGCAAGTCGTACGGAATGCGCAACGTCGACGTCGCCGACTGGTAACCGCTGTCGTCGGCGGTGCCTGAAACCTCGACGTCGGCAAAACCATCGAAGCCGGCGAGCGCCGTGCTCTCCCCGCCCAAGTGCACCGTGCCCTCGACGCGCGTGCTGCGGCCTGCTTGCAGCGAATCGGCGTCGCCCGAGAACGCCACCAGCGCCTCGGGGGCGAGCAAGGTCATCGCAGGGTCGCCGAGGAGGACGTACTTCTCGTTGTTGAGGCCGTCGAAGAGCGACGAGCGGTTCTTCGCCAGCTGGTGAATGATGCCGAATGGAACCTTGGATGTCGCACCGAACTCGAACATCGCCTGCCAGACCTCGACGTTGTAGTCGGCGTTCGGACTGGCGAAAGTCTCGACCGTCGCCCCCATGGCGGCGATCGCGCCGCCGGCAGTGCTCGCGATCAGATCCTCGGCCATCGTTTGCAGCTCGGGGGCGTCGAACTCGGCGACGGTGCAGCTGTAGGCCATGAACACCGGCAACCGCCGGCTATTGGTGAGCGAGGGAATGTCGGTGGACAAGAACAAGACCTCGTCCGCCAGCTGGCGTGGCGCGCCGTGGCCTTGATAGCATACGAGAGCACAGCCCTCGCTCCAACTGCGAATGAACGCCGCGCGTCCTTGCGGCTTCTGGCCGAGAACGGCGGGGTACTCGGTCAGGTAGCTCTTGTCGATGTCCCACTCCGGTGGCGTCCAGGGCACGAGCGATTCCATCCCCTCCACGTGCTCCGACTCGAAGCAACCTTGGCCTGGCTTGCATTCGTCATCGGCGGACAAGACGACCCGCGTGCGCCAGGCACCGTAGTCCGTCGACGTGTCGTAGGCGATGAGCTTGTCGACGAGACGTTCCGCATCGCCGAGCGTGCGCGGCGTCAGCCGTCCGACGCCTAAATCCGGCAGTGGGTGCATGTTCGACAAGCCCGCGGCGCGCGGCGCATCCATCTCCCCCAGCCAGTCTTCGACCGCGAACCAACGCCGCAGGTGCTGTGGCGGGCGCTGGACTCCTCCAACTCCTGCATCCATCGGGTTCGCGTACCAGGCGTGGACGGTCGGAACGAGCGTCGCCGTGCTCCCCGGATCCAGCCGGCGCGGATCATGCGTGGCCTCGCCGAAGAGCAGCACGTAACGCAGGCGCGGCGAGGTCTCACCCGGAAGGAGCGGCTGGGTATAGAGCAGCTTCAAGTAATTGCGGATGGCGAGCGCATCGACTCTGCCGCCGGAGAAATTGTCGTAGATGTCGGCGATATCGACCACCTGCACGTCCGGGACATGACCGAGCGTCGCGGCGCCGGGAAAATGTGCGGCGCGGTGCTGCGCCAGTCGCTGTGCCTGCGACAGCAAGGAGGCTTCGGTCACGATCACCATGTCCGGGACACTTGCGGGTCTCTGCAACGGTCGTAACGTTTCCTGGTTCACGTTGGCCGGGTCCATCAGCGTCGGCGCATTGACGGCAAGGAAGTGGGTGCGAATGCCCTGCCCACGCCCGTAACGCAGGCGCCACGTGCCCGGCGTGCCGGGCGCAGTCGCGTCGGTGAGACGCACCGGCCGGAGCGCATCGCTCACGTCCAACACCCATGGCTCTTGCGTGCCAAAACCCACCAGCTCGTAGGCCTCGTCCGGCGTCGTCGGGCGCCGGCTCCAGCGCAGGCGCCCCGCCTCGGAACCACGCGTCGGAAGCACCAGCGGCCGATCCCACGACAAGTCGAACTTGAGGAACGCGGTCGGTTCGGAAGGAAGGGTCCGCGACAGGCTCAACTCCAAGCGGCTCGACGTGAGCAGCGTGACGGGAAAGGTGGCGTAATGGTTCTGCGGCCGGGACGTCGGCTTGATCCAACGGATGACACCGAGATCCTCGTTATTCAGCCGTACGTTGACGGCATGATCGGGGCGACTGTACGGATCGCCGTCACTGATGCCGATCCGGAGCAATGCCGCCGGATTGGTGACGCGCCCCAGGTCGGCGTCGAAGGCGACGAACACCGGATTGTTGGTGCGCAGCTCGTCCCACATCCACAGATCGTCGACCTCGTCGAACTGCAGGTCTTCCTCGAAATGCAGCCGCGCCCATGTGCTCTGCACCAGATCGGGTGGCGTGCCCGGCGCGCTCGACGGCACCGATGCGAGGCGCAGACCATTCGCTTCGCCCCACACCAACCAGGCGACCTGGAAACGATCGTATGGATTCTGCGCGTGCAACAGCGAGTCGGCGCGCAGCCCAGTGAGGTCCACGTAGTCCTCCGGACCGAGCGCGTAGAAGACGATGGAGTCTTGGGTGTCGAAAGAATGATCCGCTTCGCCTTGCACCCAGATGGCCGTTTCGCGCAGGGCATAGTCCGTTTGCCAGCTGGCCGGCAACGAATCCGCGCGCAGTGGGATGGGCGCCCACGTGTCCATGAAAATCTGCAACTGCGTCGGGTCGATGCTGTCGAGCTCGGCGCCAAGAATTGCCTGCAGCCGCGCGTGATTGAGCGCATAGAGCCCGGTGCGCGGGATGCGCAGGCGAATGCGGCGTTGCGGCAGCAGCGTCGACGCCAACGCTGTCGGCTTCTGGACCTCGAACCGTGTCCGCCAACGCGCGGCGGTCGTGGTGTTCAGGAACGCCGCGTGCAGCGGCTCGTCGGCAGTCGCGGCCTCGCGTGGCGCCGGGCGGTCGGCGAACCGGAGGCGAAGCCGCACGGTGTGCACATACGTCGCGCCACCTTTCGGATCGAAGAGCAACGGCGTGAAGCGCAACGTCGTAACGTCGCGGCCGCGCACCATGCCGCCGTTTTCGAGCCGCACGGCGGCGGTCGGAACCTGCGTCGTCCAACTCTGCGGCGCTGCCACACCCGCGGTCGGCGCGGAGTCTCGAGCCTCCTTGCCCCACGGCACGCGTGGTGCCTCCACGCCGCTTTGCGTCTCTGTTTCCTGGCTCGCGATCTCGAGCACAGCGCCGCGCGATCCAGGAACCGCAATCAGGGCGGCGCGCTCGAACTCGATGGGCAGTCCCGGTTCACCGCCCCAGGCGAAGCCGGGGACTTGCACGGTGCGGCCGTCGCGAACGAGCGGCGGCGCGCGCAGCACGACCTCCATGCCCTCGTCATCGTCGCGGATCATTTCGATCCAGCTCGAGTCCGGTCGTGGAGCCGCACCTCCGCTCATCCAAGGCAGCGAAGCGATCAGGCAAGCGACGAGCATAGGAGCGCGCGATCGCGCGAGTGGACGAGTCCGCCGGCGCGTGCGCGCCGCGGGCTGCCCCGGGTGCAGCATCGAAACTCCTCTCGCGGGCAGCGAGCACTTCCTCAGGGAATCGGCGGGAGAGACCTGCGGCGCGGCGGCGGCGGACCCTCTGGAATGGCTTCGTCCACTAGGAGGATCGGGAAACCGTCACGGACCGGGAAGAGCAGGCGGCAACTTCGACACCGCACCGCGTTCCCCTTCGCGTCCTCGTCCAGCGGACCCTTGCAATGTGGGCAGGCAAGGACCTCACAAAAATCGCGTTCGATCATGGCACCTCCACCGGGTTTGGGGCAATCTCTCGGTCTCCAGGGAAGGCGCAACGGCCGTGCCAGCCGTTCCCCCGCCGGATCAGGCCACCGCTTCGCTGTCGGAGAACACTCCCATCGCCAGATACTTGTGGAAGCGGGCCTCGAGCCGGGCCGCGGCTGGAACTGGATCCAGACCATCGAGCTCTTCCGCCAGCACTTGGCGCAGGATGGCCGCCATGGCTTCTGGATCCCGATGCGCGCCCCCCTTCGGCTCGTCTATGACGCGATCGATCAGGCGCTGCGCGGCCAAGTCGCGCGCCGTGAGCCGCAGCGCTTCGGCAGCGCGCGGCGCCTGCGCCCGGTCACCCCACAAGATTGCCGCGCAACCCTCTGGCGAAATCACCGAATAGATGGAGTTCTCCAACATGAGAACGCGGTCGCCGACCGCCATCGCGAGCGCGCCGCCGCTTCCGCCTTCGCCGATGATGACGACCACGATCGGCACCGGGATGCGCACCATCTCGCGCAAGTTGCGCGCGATGGCTTCGAACTGCCCGCGCTTCTCCGCATCGACGCCGGGATAGGCGCCCGGAGTGTCGATGAAAGTCACGATGGGACGGCCGAACTTGCCCGCCATCTGCATGAGACGCAGCGCCTTGCGGTAGCCCTCGGGGTGCGGCATGCCGAAGTTGCGCAGCAGGTTCTCCTTGGTGTCCCGACCTTTTTGATGGCCGATCACCATGACCTGCCGGCCACACAACAATGCCATGCCGCCGACGATGGCGCGGTCGTCTCCGAACAGGCGATCGCCATGCAACTCGGTGAACTCGTCGCACACGAGCCGCAGGTAATCGAGCGTGTACGGCCGGCGCGGATGACGCGCCAGTTGCACGCGTTGCCACGCCGATAGGTTGGAGTAGATCTCGCCGCGCAAACGATCCGCTTGCCGCTCGAGCGATTCGAGCTCGCGCGTCACGTCCATGCTCTTGGTGGCGGCGAGATCGCGCAGCTCGCGGATCTTCGTTTCGAGCTCGAGGATGGGGCGTTCGAATTCCAAGAAGTCGCGGTTCATGTGTCCTCTTCGCCGGGCGGGACGGATGGCAGTCGCGGCCCTGGACTGGCGGCGGTCGCGGGCCGGGGCTCAGCCCTCGAGTCTAATGCCGCGCTCAGAGATGGAAAAGATAGAAGAAATTGAGCTCCCTGCCCACTTCGCCGCCGTCCTGGCCATTCCCCAGCAGGTCCCGCAGCAGGAAGCGCACGTGGCTGCCGCCCTCGAAGCGCCACTGCAGGCCCAGATCGAGCCAGCCGCGGTCGAGGTCCGCTCGATCGTCGAACCCGAAGTCGTAATCCAACAGCAACCCGAAGTGCCCGCCGATGTTCTCGACCAAACCGGCGAAGAAGTCCATCGATTCGCGCCCACCCTCGAGGGAGTAATTGATGCCGCCGGAGAGCGTGGTGAGCAACGGCCAGGTCGCCGCCGCCACGTGATGCGAGGCGACGCCATAGAAACCGAGGGACTTGCGTTCGTAGCGCGCTGCGGTCTCGTCCCAGCGACCGTGGCCTTGGGAATCGAAACCAAGGGCCAGCGACGGCAGCGGTTGCTGGTCGAGAAGAAGGACCTGCGCCTGGAAGCCGGGATGTGGGTTGGCGTCGATGGGTCCGCTGCCGAGCACTTCCTGCATGCCATAGGAGAGCCCGAAGTGCACGCGATCGAAAACGCCCAGGTGGAAGAACGACAACACGCTGCCTTCGGGGCCGGCGCCGATCTCCCAACGCGCGGTCGCGTGTCCGAGCGGATCGGCGCTGGGGCTGTCGATGATGCGGGTATCCCCGTACGTGCACGCCGTCCACGCCGCGGCCACGGCCACGGCCACGGCCACCCTTCGCCCCCACCACCCGGCCATGCTTCCTCCCAGCCACCGCACGCGAGCAACGGCTACACCCAAGGAGGACGGCTGTCAACGGCGGCTCGGGCCGCGCCAGGTCTCGGGCCCCGGGTCGCCCGACCGGCGTTGGCGGCTCCTCCTGACAGCGCCTGCACCGCGCCGAGATCGCAGCGCAAACGCACGTTGTCGTTGCCGAGGAGTTGGCCAAGCGCCGCGAGTAACCCCACGGACGGCAGCACGCGCGCGTTGCGCGCTCGCATCTTGAGCTCGCGTTCGGCACCGTGCAGCTGCAGCCGCACCTCGCACGGACCCGGGTGCGTCGCGAGCAAGGCGCGCAAGCGCTCGAGATCCTCGCGCGAGAGATGTGCCGCATCGACACCAAGATCGATCGACTTGCCCAAGCGTTCGATCGCTTCCTCGAGGCTCCAGACGTGCTCGCACAGCAGCTTCGTTTCCTGCTCTTCGCGCACATTGGCTCGGCCGCAGACCACGACCACCGCATCGTTGGCGAGGCGCGTTGCGTAGCGCTCGTAAACGCTCGCGAACACCAGTAGCTCGGCGGTGCCGACGAAGTCCTCCAGCTTGACGAACGCCATCGGCTTGCCCTTCTTGTCGGCGATCACCCGGCTACTGACCACGGTTCCCGCCAGAGCCGTGAACACGTTCTCTTCACTTTCCTGCAGGTCGAGGGTGGTGCACGGCGCCAGATCGAGCAGCAGCTGCTTCTGCGCCAGCAGCGGGTGGCCGCTCAAGTAGAACCCGAGGACCTGTTTTTCCTGGGCCAAACGCGTCGCCTCGTCCCAGTCCGGCATGGGGGGCAACGGCGGCTCGTAACTCGCGTCGCCGCCGCCGCTCGCGTCGCCGAACAGCGACGCCTGACCGCGCGCCCGCTCGTCCTGCAGGCGTTGGCCGTGGTCCGAGGCCAGCTCGAGCCCTGCCAGCTTCTGCGCTCGGTTTCCGGGCAACGAGTCCATGGCGCCGGCGGCGATCAGGCTCTCCAGCATGCGCCGGTTCCAGGCGCGTGCATCGACGCGGGCGCAGAAATCGAACAGCGAGCGGAAGGCGCCGCCTGCGTCGCGCGCGCGCACGATGGCCTCGATGGCGCCCATCCCCACGTTCTTCACCGCTCCGAGGCCGGGGAGGATGGCGCCATCGCGGACGCGGAAATCGGCGAAGCACGTGTTGAGGTCGGGCGGCAGAAGAGGCACACCACGCCGCCGGCAGTCTTCGATCAGCACCACGATGCGACTGGTGTCGCTCATTTCCGACGACAGCGACGCGGCCAGGTATTCCGCTGGGTAGTGTGCCTTCAGATACGCGGTCTGCACCGAGATCACGGCGTACGCGACGGAGTGGGACTTGTTGAACCCATAGCCGGCGAAGTGGACGATCTGCTCCCAGATCTTCTCGGCCACATCGCGACCGACACCGCGCCCGACGGCGCCTTGCACGAACTTCGAGCGCTGCGCTTCCATGACATCGCGTTTCTTCTTGCCCATCGCTTTGCGCAGCAAGTCGGCTTCGCCGAGGCTGAATCCCGCCATATCGCTGGCGATGCGCATCACCTGTTCTTGATAGAGGATGACGCCATAGGTCTCGCTCAACAACGGCCCGAGCGAGGGGTGCAACAACTCGATCGCACGCCGGCCGTGCTTGCGCTCGATGAAATCCTGCACCATGCCGCTCTTGAGCGGCCCCGGCCGGAACAGCGCGTTGATGGCGGCGATGTCCTCGAAACGATCGGGGGCGATCTTGCGCAACAGGTCGCGCATCCCTGCCGATTCGAGCTGGAAGACGCCGACGGTATCGGCCTGACGCAGCAGGGCATAGGTGGCCGGATCGTCGAGCGGAATGCGGCGCCAGTCGATGTCGATGCCTGCGGTCTCGCGCACGCGTTGCACTGCGGTGTTGAGCACCGTGAGCGTGCGCAGGCCGAGGAAGTCCATCTTCAGCAAGCCGACATCCTCGAGCGCGGTCATGCCGTATTGGGTGGTGACTTCGTCCTTCTGCGAGCGATAGAGCGGCACATAATTCACCAGCTCGGTGGGTGTGATGACGATGCCGGCGGCATGGATCGAGGCGTGCCGCACCAGACCTTCGAGATGGAGACAAATCCGCGCCAGCTTGTGCTGCGGGTGCTCGGGCCGGCGCATCTCGCCGAGCTCCGGCACCGAATCCAGCGCCTTCGACAGCGTCATCCCGGGCAGGGTCGGAATCATCTTGGCCAGACGGTCGGTCTCGGCATACGACAGATGCTGCACACGGCCGACGTCGCGCACCACGGCGCGCGCCGCCATGGTGCCGAAGGTGATGATCTGACAGACATTGTCGCGCCCGTATTTCTGTTTGACGTATTCGATCACCTCGCTTCTGCGCTCGTCGAAATCGATGTCGATGTCGGGCATCGAGATGCGCTCGGGATTCAAGAAACGCTCGAAGAGCAGGCCGTGCTCGATCGGGTCGACATCGGTGATGCCGAGGCAATAGCACACCAAGCTGCCGGCGGCCGACCCGCGCCCCGGGCCGACGGCGATGTGACGTTCGCGCGCCGCGCGCACGAAATCGGCCACGATGAGGAAGTAGCCGGCGAACCCCATGCGCCCGATGACGTCGAGCTCGTAGCGCAAGCGCGCCTCGAGCTCCTCGCCCCCGCGGGCGTAGCGCGTGGCGAAACCGCGCCGCGCTTCGGCTTCCAGGAAGGCTTCGGCGCTGGCGAAACCCTCGGGGATGGGAAAGTTGGGCAGCAGGAAACGCCCGAGGTCGAGCTCGAGCTTGCAGCGATCGGCAGCGACCAGCGTCTGCTCGAGGTACTCGGGGTGTTCGGGGCAGAGCTGCAGCATCTCGTCTGCGTTCTTGAAGTACAACTGCTCGCTCTGGAAACGGAAGCGTTTCGGGTCGTCGAGATCCTTGCCGGTTTGGATGCACAACAGGACATCGTGGGCCTCGGCGTGGTCGGCTTGCAGGTAGTGGCTGTCGTTGGTGATGAGGATGGGAGCGCCCGTGGCTCGAGCCAGCGCCGGCAGGCGCGAAGCGACCGTGTCCTCGTCGGGGATGCCATGGCGCTGCATCTCGAGGAAGTAGTGATCGCGGCCGAAGATCTCCTGATGCTCGCGCACGCACTGCACGGCGGCGTCGAAACGATCGGCGAGCAGCAGCTGCGGCACCTCGCCCTTGAGGCAAGCGGAAAGCGCCAGCAAGCCATCCCCGTGCGCGCCGAGCAGCTCGCGATCGATGCGCGGCCGGAAGTGGAAACCGGTGAGGTAGCCCTCCGACGACAGCCGCATGAGGTTGCGGTACCCGGTCAGGTTGCGCGCCAGCAGCACCAGGTGAAAGTAATCGGACCAGTTGCGCGGCTTGTCGCGTCGCGAGCCGGGCGCTACATAGGCTTCGCAACCGAGGATCGGCCGCACGCCCGCGGCGCGCGCGGCCTTGTAGAACTCGATGGCGCCGAAGAGATTGCCGTGGTCGGTGAGCGCCAGCGCCGGCATGTCGAGCTCGCGGGCGCGCGCCACCAGCGCCGGGATGCGCTGGGCGCCGTCGAGCAAGCTGAAGTCGGAGTGCGTGTGCAGGTGCACGAAGCGTGACATGGCTCCCCCGTCCAAGCTCAGGGCACGGTGAACTCGAAGCGGCGTTGGCTCCGGTTGCCGAGACGATCCTCGGCTTCCGCGTGCAAGAGATGCACGCCGCGTCCGAGCGGCAACGTCGGATGCACCAGCACGCGGCCGGTTTCCGGATCCCACTCCGGGATCGCGACCTCGTCGTCGATGTGGACGCGGATGCCCGCATCGCCGAGATCGGCGCCGGCATCGTGGGCGACGAACTGCAAACGCGGCGCCGCTCCCCGGCGTGGCACGGCACGAAAATCGCGCAGCACGGGCGGGGTTTCGTCTTGCAGGACGACGAACGTCCCCAGACTGCGTGTTTCTCCCACCAGCTCGCCCTGGGCGTTGCGCTCGGCCGAGACGAAGCGCAGCTGGCCGCGCTCGAACACGAACAATCCCAAGTGTGCGGGTGGAGGCGCGGCACGCTGCGAGCCCCCTGGCGCATCATCCGCGATCACCCGGATGCGCACGTGCTCGTCGAGCGCCGCGGTGCGCGGCTCCACTTGCACACACAGACCGGCCGGACGCAACTCGGTGCCGAGTCCGAGCGCCGCCGGATCGGCATCGTGCATGCGCAACGCGATCGGCTCGAGGACCGTGCGCGACTCGAACTCGAGCCAGAGGCGCGGGTGCAAGTCGTCGATCCGGCGCGCTCGTCCGCGCCGCACGATGCGCGCCGGGAGTTCGACGTGCAGTATTGCACGCCGGCCATCACAGGCGCTGGCCTCGACCTCGAGCGCGTCCAAGTCGTCGAGATCGTTGAGGTCCAGGACCCAATCGAAGCGACGCGCGTCGATCTGACGCCCGAGAGCCACCGTGCGCGCCTGGGTTCCGGCGCGGTGGAGCAAAAGTCGCGGCGGCCCCGCCAAGACCGCATCGGCCACGAGGGCGATCTCGAGCCGCCCATAGCGCCAGTCGGTGGTGACACGGAGTGGCAGACGCGCCGGATTCGTCGCGCTCTCGGGCGCGCAGGTGGCGAACGCTTCGAGCCCGGAGACATCGCGCACCCGAGCCCGAAACACGAGCGCACCCACCGTGGCGTCGCGTGCCACCCAATGATGGCGCCCCCCGGCGTCGCGTGCGCGCAAGGCGGTCCAGGTCTTGCCTTTGTCTCGCGACACCTGCAACTGCAAGGTCAGGCTGTCGCCATCGGCATCGCTGGCGGCGATCTCCACCGTCACCGAATCCGCCGCCCGTGTGGCGCGCATGCGCTCGAGGCGGGGTCTATGGCTGGCGAGGAACGGCACGCGCCAGCGCTGAGTGAGGCCACCGACATCGGCCACCTCGACCTCCAACTCGTGCGCTCCGGGCGCCAGCAGCGACGGATCGTCGAGGCCTTCGGCCTCCGGGATCCCGGCGATGACCTGGCCACCCCCGGCTGCAGCTCCGGCCTCGCGCCCGGGCAAACGGCTCGTGGCGCGGGCGAACAGCAGGAAAAAGCGCGTGTCTTGGGAATGCAGCTGCTCCTGGTCGTAATCGAGAACGATGTGGTGATTGTCGGCGTAGTCGAAGCGTTCGTGCACGGCACGAAACAGCAGCCGGCCATCGATGCGTGCCTCGTATCGATACGGCACCTGCACGGAAGCTCCGATGGCGGCGCGATCGATGGCGCGCACCGCGAAACCCAAGCGCCCGGCAGCGCGCAGCGGCGCTCGCCCGGCGCCGTCGGTCAGAATCAGGGGTTCGCCACGGCCTTCCACGTGCGCTTGCGCATCGAGCGGCAGGATCTCGACGGCGCGGATCATGGGCGGCACGCGATCCTCGAGCGCGAAGCCGCGCGTCTGGGGGTTGGTGGCCACGTCACCGTCACGAACTTCGAAGTGCAGGTGCGGTGAGCCGACCCCCGTGTCGCCGCTCCATGCCACGATCTCCCCGCGTCGCACGCGGATCTCTCCACGCTCGAGATGGACGTCGAACGTGTACTGGCCGCGCCGCACTTGCTCCTGCCACGCCCGCGCCGCCATCGGCTCGGCAAAGCGCTCGAGATGCGCGTAGACCACGAGCGCGCCGCTGTCGAGTTGCAGGTACACGGCCTTGCCATAGCCAAAAGGCGACATGCGGAGTCGTGCGATCCAGCCCTCGTCGACGGCACGGCAGGCGATCCCAGTGCGACCCTCCGTACCGAGGTCAATGCCCGCATGCAAGTGGGTGCGACGCGGTTCGCCGAAGCTGCTGGTGAGCACCGGTGGCGAGTCGAGGGGCCAGACGGGATCCGCCACCGCAGGCCCGGCGTGCAGGCCGACAGCCACCACCCAAACGCCCGCCCAACGCCAGCCCATCCCGGCACCTCGACCCTAAGCGGAACCGCACTGCAGTGGACTCGAAGAGGTGTGCGGCGCCGAGCGCCGCGACGTGCGGGAGATAGCATCCGCTTTGCGTCGACGTCAAGCCTGATGCGCGACGCTTGCGAGCGGAGGGACCCTGTGTTAGCGTCCTTCGTTCGGGTGACTTGAGGTCACGCGCGCGGCCAACTCCATATCATTGCCGGTCCCAGCTCGCACCACTACACTCCTTTCTGGAGCGCGTGCGGCGGACCACGGAACGCTCCTGGAGCCAAAACCATGCTGAGACAAATGCGCTCGCAGCGCACGATGAAGACGATCATGTGGATCGTGGCCGCCGCCTTCGCCATCGGCTTTCTCTTCCTCGGCCAGGGAATGAATGTCGGCAGCGGCGGTGGCATGCAAAGCAACCTCGCCGCGGTGGTCAACGGCCTCGAGATCCCGTATGAGACCTACAACAGTCGCGTGTCGCAACTGGCCGAAATGGAGCGCGCGCGCAGCAGTCGTGACGATTTGACCAGCGCCGATTACGAGCGGCTCGAGACCCAGGCTTGGGACGGGCTCATCACCGAAATTCTGGTGCAGCAGGAAGCGAACCGGATGGGATTGCGCGCCGAGGACTCCGAGGTCGTGGCATACTTGGAAGGCAATCCCCCTCCCTTCGTGCGCCAGAACTTCCTCGACGAGCAGGGCAACTTCGACCCGCAAGCGTTTCGCGCCGCGCTCGCCGATCCGAACACCGATTGGCGCGCCGCCGAACAGTACGTGCGCAGTCTTCTGCCCTCGCTCAAGATGCAGCAGATGGTCGCCGCCCGCGCCACCGTGAGCGATGCCGAGGTGCGCGAGGAGTACGCACGCAGAAGCTTGCGGCACACCGTGCGCTTTACCGGCCAGCGCTGGAGCGACCTGCCCGTCGAACCCACCCCGCCAAGCGACGACGATCTGCGCCGCTTCCATCAGGAACACGCGGTGCAATGGAGTCGTGGCGAACAGGTCATCGTCGAAGTGTTGCGCATCGACAAGAAGTCGAGTGGCGAGGACCAAGAGGAATTGCGACGCGACGCGGTGGAGATGCTCGACGAGCTGGCCCGCGGCGTGACGCCCGATTTCGCCGCCTTGGCCACCATCTATTCCGAAGATCCGACCGCGAGCCAGGGCGGCGCCGTCGGCTGGGTACGCCGAGGTTTCCTGCCGGAAGTCGTCGACGAGGCGGTGTGGACACTTGCAGTCGGCCAGCGCACGGATCCGCTGATGACCGAGCTCGGGCTGTACGTCGCCCAGGTGGACAGCCATCGCACCACCACAGACGGCGAGCGCGAGCTCTACGTGCGGCAAATCGTGCTGCGACTGCAGCCGAGCGCGACAACACTCGATAGCTTGCGCACATTCGCTTTCCGCGTCGCGGAAGACGCCCGGGGCGGGTTCGAGTCCGCGGCCGCGAAGCACGGCCTGGCGCGCGAGACGCTGCAGCCCATCTCTGCCAGCATCTTCATTCCTGGTTTCGGCTTCTCGCAGCGCATGCACGACTGGGCCTTTGCATCCGCGGTTTCCGACGTCGGCGGGCCGTTCGGCAACGACGAGACCATCCTGGTGGCGCGCGTCGTCGAACACCGGCCACAAGACACGGAAGCTTTCGAAGCCGTGCGCGAGCGCGTGCTGGCCGCGTTCCAGGAGCAAAGACGCAAGGATGCGGCGCGAATCAACCTCGCGGCGGTAGCGCAACGCGTCCAAGCGGGCGCGACGCTCGAGGATGCCGCGCGGGCCGGGGGCCTCGAGGTCCACGGACCGGAGCCTTTCACCTATTACGAGACCGTGCCCGATGTCGGTGGCGCCAACGAGTTCACCGCCGTCGCCAGCTCCCTCGTTCCAGGACAGACCAGCGGCGTCGTGGAAACCACGCTCGGCGCCTATGTCGTCGAGCTGCTGGCGCGCGACGCCTTCGATGCCAACCAGTACCAGGAGGCGCGCGAGTCGCACTATCGCAGCCTCATGGACCGGCGCGTGTCCGCGTTGCTGCAAGTCTGGGTCGCGGACCTGCGCACCACAGCCAAGATCGAAGACCGTCGCGGGCCACGCGTCTAGAAGTGGTGCCCCGCCTCCCGGGTCGCGGCATTTGACTTTGGGGCGCGCCGTTCTTAGGTTGCAGCGGCGCGCGTGCCGCGCGCTGTGACCTTCCGCGCCAGGAGAATGCAACTGCCATCCATGGGCTCGCTTCGCGGCGCCGGGGTCAGCCGGCGATTCGCCCCCGCCGTCCTCTGCGCCAGTTCCCTCCTCCTCGGCCTCGTGGCATCCGCCGGCGCCGACGAGCCACCGACGTTCGTCCGCCGCTTTGCACGCCTAGGAACGGCGATCGGATTCGTGGAATTTCCGCAGGGCATCGCCTTGGATGCAGCCGGCACGATCTACGTCGCCGATACCCGCAACCACCGGATTCAAAAGTTCGATCAGCAGGGACAGTTCGTCGCCGTCTGGGGTGATTCGGGCAGCGCTCCCGGACAGTTCGACCACCCGACGCGACTGGCGGTGGACGCGGCCGGTTTCGTCTACGTCGCCGATTCGCGCAACGCGCGCATCCAAAAATTCGCTCTCGACGGCGGTTTGGTCGCAGTCTGGGATCAAATCGGCAGCGGTCGCGGCCAGTTCATCAACCCTTTCGCCGTCGCCGTCGATCCGATCGGCAACGTCTATGTCTCCGACACCGGGCGCGGCGACGTGCAGAAGCTGAGCGCCGATGGCGCCCCCTTGCGCGCTTGGGGCTCGACCATGAACGACGACGGCGCCTTCCATTCGGCACTCGGCCTGACCGCCACCGCAGCGTACGTGTACGTGAGCGAAATCGGTTATCTGCACGAAGGCTGTTGCCAGTGCGTGCACCAGTTCACCACCGACGGCGTCTTCGTGCGGCGTTGGGGGCGCAGGGGCGAGCTGCCCGAGCAATTTCTCACCCCGCTCGGATTGACGACGGATTCGCTCGGCAACGTCTACGTCGTCGATCATCACAATTTCCGCTTACAAAAATTCACCGCCGACGGGACGTTCGTCGCCACGTGGGGCCAGCGCACCACCGCTCCAGGCGACTTCATCGGCCCGCACGATCTGGCCATCGACACGTCGGGGAATCTCTTCGTCACCGACTTCAAGACGGACGACGGCCAGGTCATGCATTTCGCCTACCGTCCGACCGCCGTGCAACCGCAGCGCTGGCAGCAGGTCAAACAGCGCTTCCGACCCTCCCGGGGTCGCCCCTGATCTTCCGCCGCCGTCGCACCCGGATGTACGCGATCGCTGTGCTTTCGTTATAGTCGGCGCGTTCGCTCGCCGCCAGGACTCCATCACAGAAGGAGACGACCGTGCTCGACCTGCCCAGGAGATGGTGCCGAGAGCGTACGCGCCGACCGCGCCTGCTACTCGCGACGCTCGCGTGTTGGCTCGCCACCGCGACACCGGCTCTGGCAGCGGGGATCTTCCCCTACCCGGCGCACATCGAAACCCTCGACAACGGCCTCAAGGCCATCGTCATCCCGATGCAATCGGGAGGGCTCGTGGCGTACTGGAGCGTCGTCCGCACCGGCGCCCGCGACGAGGTCGAGCCCGGACACACGGGCTTCGCGCACTTCTTCGAACACATGATGTTCCGTGGCTCGGAAAAATACCCGCGTGACGTGCGCGAGCAGATCGTGACCGGAATGGGCGCCGACACCAACGCTTTCACCTCCGACGATCTCACCGGTTACTACTTCAACATCGCCGCCGAGGATCTGGAGCGGGTGATCGATCTCGAGAGCGATCGGTTCCAGAACTTGCAGTACCCGGAGGAGGAGTTCAAGACCGAGGCCGGCGCCGTGTTCGGCGAGTACAGCAAGAACCGCACGAGCCCGTTCTTCATTCTCTACGAGGCCGTGCACCAAGCGGCCTTCGACGTGCACACCTATGGCCACACCGCCATGGGCGTCGTGGAAGACATCCTGGCCATGCCGACGATGTACGAATACTCCAAGACCTTCTTCCAGCGCTATTACCGCCCCGAGAACGTCGTCATCCTGGTGACGGGGGACGTCGAAGTCCCGAAGACCATGGGGCTACTGCGCCAGTACTACGGCGATTGGAAGCCGGGTTACGTGGCGCCGCAGGTGCAGCAGGAGCCAGAACAGATCCGCGAGAAACGGCTCGACGTCACCTACGACGGCCAGTCGCTGCCACTCGCTTGGTTGGCCTACAAGGTCGACGCCTTCGATCCGACGAACACGACGTTCATCGCCGCCCAGTTGTTGACGGCCCTCGCCTTCGGCGAGACCAGCGAGATCCACAAGAAGTTGGTGCTCGACGAACAGGTGGTGGAGTTCATCGAGGCCGAGGTCAACATGAATCGCGACCCCGGGTTGCTGGATATCATCGCGCGCATCAAGGATCCGGCGAAGATCGATTATGTCCTCGGCGAAATCGAAGCGACCATCGCCCATTATCGCGACACGGCGCCGGATGCGGCGCGTCTTGCCGACCTCAAGTCACGCCTCCAATACGAGTTCCTGATGGGGCTCGACACGCCCATGAACGTGGCACGGGCGCTGTCGCGTGTCATCGCTGTGAGTGGCGGCATCGAGGTCGTGGAGCCGCTGTACGCAGCCTATGGCAAGGTGACCGCCGCCCAGGTGCAGGAAGCAGCGCAGAAATATCTGCAACCGGCGCGGCGCACCGTCGCTGTGCTGCGGGGAGGTCAGAGCTGATGCACGATCGAGCTGCGCAATCACGTCTCCCCTTGCGGGGGCTGCGGTTGGCCTGGGCCGCGTCGTGTCTGATCGGCCTCGCCTGCGGCGGCGGCTCCTCGTCGGGGGGCCAGAGCGCCATTCTCCTGCCCGTCCCGGACGATCCCACCGTGAGCTTTTCGATCTGGTTCAAGGTCGGGTCCGAGAACGATCCCGCCGGCAAGGAAGGCCTGGCCGCGCTCACGGGGCGGCTCCTGGCCGAGGGCGCCACCACCGCCAACAGTTACGAGACCATCCTCGCCAAGCTGTATCCCTTGGCATCGTCGTACCAGGTCCGCGTCGACCGCGAAATGACGACGTTCACGGGACGCACCCATCGTGACAACCTGGAGAAGTTCTACGCGCTGTTCGCCGACGCGGTGCTGCACCCCGCGTTCGCCGCCGCCGACTTCGAGAGGCTGCGCAGCAACGCACTCAACACCATCGAGAACACGCTGCGCTACGCTTCCGACGAAGATCTCGGCAAGGCGGCCTTCTACGAGTTGGTGTTCGCGGGAACACCCACCCGTCATCCGGAGGTCGGCACGGTGCAGGGGTTGCGGGCGTTGACCTTGGAGGACGTGCGCCAGTTCTACGCCACACACTGGACTGCCGGCAACGCCGTGGTGGCGCTCGCCGGGGGTTACCCCGCCGACCTTCCGGCGCGCCTCGAGCGCGATCTCGCCACACTGCCGCCGGGCGCGCCGGAGCCAATGGCGATGCCGGAGCGTCGCCCACTACCCGGCCGCGAAGTGTTGTTGATCGACAAGCCCGGCGCCGACGCCTCCATCAGCTTCGGCTTCCCCATCGATCTCGTGCGCGGCGACCGCGAGTACTACGCGCTTTGGGTGGCGAATTCCTGGCTCGGGGAGCACCGCAACAGCTCGAGCCACTTGTACCAGGTGATCCGCTCCACGCGCGGACTCAATTACGGCGACTATTCGTACATCGAGGCCTATCCCGAGGGCGGGCAGCGGCAGAAGCCGCCGACGAACGTGCCGCGCCGGCAGCAGTGTTTCGAGGTCTGGATCCGCACCTTGCCCAACGAGCAGGCGGTGTTCGCCTTGCGCGCGGCGTGGCGAGAGATCCAGGATCTGGTGCAGTACGGCATGACGCAAGAGGAGTTCGAGCTGACGCGCAATTTTCTCGCCAAGTACATCTTGCATTTCGCCGAGACGACGCAGCAGCGGCTCGGCTACGCGGTGGACGACCGCTTTTACGCCCTCGACAAGAGCCACCTCGAGCAGTTCCGGAGCACACTCGCCACCTTGACGTTGGCCGAAGTGAACGCCGCGATCACCAAGCACCTGCAGCTCGAGCGCGTGAAGATCGCCATCGTGAGCGGCCAAACCGAGCTGCTCCGCGGTCAGCTCGTAAGCGGCGAGCCGACACCGATCGAATACCGCTCCCCCAAGTCGGCAGACGTCCTGGCCGAGGACCAGGAGATCGCGAGCCTGGCGCTCGGCATTACCGCCGACGCCATCCGCATCGTCCCGGTGCAGCAGATGTTCGAGCGTTGAATCGCGGCGACCATCGCGATCAGAATACGGACTCGATGAAAGCTTTGAGCTTCTCGTCGATGGGACCATCGGACATGTCGAGCTCGACGCCCCGGCGGGCGAAGAACTCGACGGCGTCCGCGCCGGCTTGGGTGCAGCAGACGACCTTGCAGTCCCGCAGCAGTTCCGCGACGCCATGCATCGCCTTGCGGCCGTTGGTGTGCTCGCGGAAAGTATTTTCGCGTTTTTCCACGTAGGAGATGCCGGAAAGGAAGACGTCGAAGACGAAGAACTGCTCGGCGGCCTGCAGTCCGTGGTTGATGTAGGCCCCTTCCATCGAGGCGACGGCGACTCTCAAGGCGGAACCTCTCGGACTGCTCGGGCGCTTTCTGAAGCGTCGTCAGCATAGCATGACGCCCCAAGGGGCGCCAATCGGGACATGACAGGGGGTGTCTCTGGGGCAGAATCCCCAGCAGTTGCGCGCACGCGCCGTCGCATGCATCATTCGAACATGCGTCCCCGAAGCCAAGGAGCATCCACGGTCCCGAGCGCGTTGTTTCGATTCCGCTCCTGGGCGGTGGCCGCAGTCGGCGCCTGCGGACTCAGTCTGTCTCTGCTGGCTTGTGAGGATACCCAGACCAACGTTGCCAACGGCCTGCTGCTGCCTTCGCCACTCACCCTGGACTGGAACGGCAAAGAGCTCGGTGCGCCATTCGACTCCCGCGGCACCTTCCAGGCGCGCGCCAATTTGCGCGCACGCTGGCGCTTTCGGCTCGAGGCCAAGCCGGCGAATCCGGACGACCCGCGTTGGCATGGCCAGGACGGCCCGCCGTTGTTCAGCACCGAGTTCTCGTCGCAAGATCGCATTCTGTTCACCTGGCGCACCACCGACGTCAATCCGAATCGCTATCCTTTCGCACGCGGCGATACGTGCACGGCCCGGATCACCTTAGAACCAACGCTCGATCCGGCCGAAGCGCCCAAAGCGGTGTTCACCTTCGTCATCGGCGGCTGACTGGCGCCGCCTTCCCCTCGCCGCGAATTCCTGGAGACTCAAGTGTCCATGCACTCCACCGCAGCGGATTCAGGCCCCTTCGTGCGGCACGGACTCATCACGGTCTGGCAGCCCGCGTTCGATCCGCGTTGGCCTTGGCTCGGGATGCTGGTCACGACTCGGCTCGGTGGCATGAGCGCGCCGCCCTACGACACGCTCAACCTCGGATTGTCGACCGGAGACGACCCGGCGCATGTCGGCGCCAATCGAGCCGTGCTCGCGCACAGTCTGGGGCTCGCGGGCAAGCCATGGCATCGCTTGCGGCAAGTGCATGGCGACACCGTGTTGCGTGCCGGCAGCGCTGCCGAACCCGAAGCCGATGGTCAATGGACGGAAACGCCGGCCGAGGTCTTGGTCGTGGGTGTCGCCGACTGCGTCCCGGTCTTTCTATGGGATGCAAAGGAGCGGCGCTTGGCGCTCGTGCACGCGGGTTGGCGTGGAACGGCGGCCGCCATCGTCTCCCGCGCTGTCGAATGTCTGGTCGATGCCGGATCGCGCCAGAGCGACCTGCACCTGGCGATGGGACCGAGTATCGGACCGTGTTGCTACGCGGTCGGCCCCGAAGTCGCCCAGCGACTTGCCGCTGCGCTCGTGACGTTGGACGGCCGCGCGCACCTGGATCTGCGGCAGGCAAACCGTCAGTGCGCGCTTATGAGCGGCGTGCCGGCGCACCAAATCGCGCCGGATCCCCCCTGCACCGGCTGCGACGGCGTGCGTTTCTACTCGCACCGCAAGCAGGGAGCCCGCACGGGACGCCAGTGGGCGCTCGCGTGGCTGCGGCGTTGACCGAGACTCGAGCTCACGGGTTCGCGACGGGGGCACGAGCCTGGCTGGGCCGAAAAACCAGGTACACGAGGGGTCCCACTGGAAAGCCGAGAACGAAGACGAGAATTGCCCACAACGGGCCGTTCATGTCCCGGCTCGAGGCATCCACACCGCACCAGACCACGAGCAGCAGCCAAGGCCCGATGCCGAGAACGGACAAGAGAGACACGAGCCAATAGAGCGCGGCGCCGGAATCCCCGGGTGCCAACAGCCCGGTCAGGACGAGCAGGACAAACCCCCCGGCGGCGATGAGGCCGAGGCCGCCAAAGATGGCAGCGGCAGCGATGGACCAGCGGAATCCATTCATGCGCGGAGCCTCGTCGCATTCGAGTCGAGTCGACGGAGTGCATGGTAGCGCAACGCAGCACGGGCGCAAACATCTGCCGCGTTGATCCCGCTATACTCCGGGCATGCACGGACGCGAGAACGACCCCCATTGCGTCGATTCGCGCCAGGCGCGAATCACGGTTGCATGGCGCGTGCCGCCGCTCTGGGTGATCGCGTGCATGTTCCTCGGCGGATGCGCGCGCGCTCCGCGCGACCCGGTCGCACACGGTGCCAGTGCCATCACCGCGGACCGCGTGGCCGCCACCGGTCGTTACCTCGCTGCCGACGCCCGGGCCGGCCGCCATCACGCCTCCCCCGAGGCCGATTCGGTCGCTCAGTACTTGCAGGCGCAATTGGCGGCCGAGGGCATCGTCGCCAATGCACGCGCCGAAGCGTTGCTCGGCAACCGCGCCACCATGTTCGACCATCACTTCAGCGTGCTCCTGCAGCGCCTCGCACCGGCCACGCGCTTCGCGCTCTTCGACGGCACGCACACGCGCGAGGCCCAGGTGGGCGCCGACTTTCGACCGCTGGTGTTCTCGAGCGAAGAAGACGTGATGGCGCGCCCGGTCACGCTCATGAAGGGCGCCGAAGACCTGGCGGAAGACGCCGTGGCGTCGGTGCGTGGCCGCGTCGTGTTCGTGCCGCAGGGTGCGTTGGCTCCGAGGGCCGGCGATGCACCGGACGCGCCCTACTACCGCGCCGCACACCACCTGACCATTCGGGGTGCAGTGGCCGTCGTCTTCACCGAGAGCGCCGACTGGGCACGGCTCCCCAGCGCGAGCTATCCCGCCCAGCTGCCCCCCGAGCTCGTGAGCGGTTTGCGCTCGCCGCGCGGCGTGCGGAGCAATCTCCACCCGGCGCGATTGGGTGCGGCACTGCAAGCGGCGGCCTGGCGTGTGGCGCCCGAGCGTACGATCCCAGCACTGGTGCTGCGCCCAGAGTGGATGCTTGCAGGCGACGCGCCGACGGAAGCGCGCGTGCAGGTCGAGTTCCAAGAAGAGGTGTCGCTCGGACGCAACGTTCTCGTTGGCTTTGGCGGCGCCGCCGGTCGCCAGGAGTGCGTGCTCCTCGTTGCCCACTACGATCACAGCGGTGTCAACAGCGCCGGCGAAGTCCTGAACGGCGCCGACGACAACGCGAGCGGCGTCGCCGCGCTGCTCGAAATCGCGCGTGCGTTGGCGCGGGTGCACGCCACACTCCACCGCAGCGTGCTCCTCGCCTTCGTGTCGGCCGAGCTCCAAGGCGGCCAGGGGTTGGAGACATTGCTGCAGGACTTGCCGCTTCTCGTCGGCGGAGTCCGCCTGCGCGCCTGTTTCGTTCTCGATGCCGTGGGCGGCAACGGTCGCGATCATCTCGCCGTCCATGGCGCCGCGGATCATCCCGAGCTCCTGCGCCTGCTCGAGCGCCACAATCGCCACGCGACCTTGCTCGCTCCGGCGCTGCTTCTTACATCGCCACCCCTTTCCGCGTCGCCGGATGCGATCGGCGCCACCACGCTCACGTGGCCGCACACGGCCACCGCCGATCTGCTGCGTCGTTCCGGCGTGCCGACCCTGCTGCTCAATGACGGACTCGATCCTGAGCTCTATGGCCAGCCCGAGGATGATTGGGATGCGGTGGACGCAGGCAAGGTGGCTCGCATCGCGCGTCTCGTGTTCGCGGCCGCGTACGAGCTGGCGTCCACGCGCGGCGACGCCGCGCTCGCGGCCCGACACTAGTTGTCGAGCGGCGAACATTCTGGCGATGTTTGCGCGCAGTCCCGTTGCAGTGCCGGCCCGCAACACTCGCGCACGATCGGGCTGGCACGGCGGTGCATGCCGCCCGCCCGATCCGTTCAGCGGCGGGCTGCCGTCACCGACCAGTTGTCCATGTCGACGTAGGCGCCGCGGGAATCGGGGGCGACGCCCTGAACCCGCGGCCCGAGACCGACGAGCGTGTGCTCGTTGTACATCCAGGTGTAGGGATGATCGGCGACAATCAGCGCCTGGATGCGGTGCGCGAACGGCGCCGCCGCTGCGGGCGTCGCCGCCGCGGCCATCAAGACGGTGAGGCTGTCCACCGCCGGGTGGCAAAAATCGACGAAGTTGCTGCGTCCGCCGCGGCTTGTGCAACTCCACAGACTTTCGATCGTGCCGCTCGGAGACAGCCCCGCGTTCCAGCCGCCGAAATAGGCTTGATAGCGACGTTCGCTGCGCAAGCCGAGTGCCGTCTGCATTTCCAGCGCCTGGATCTCGACCTTGACACCGACCGCTTTCCAATACGCCTGCACGGGCACGACCACCTGCATGCGCAGTGCGTTGTCGGCGTTGGTGGTGAGGGTGAATTCGAGGTTGCGCCCCTCGCGATCGAGCCAACCATCCCCGTCACGGTCTTGCCAGCCCTCCGTCGCCAACAAGCGCTTGGCGCCCTCGGGATCATACGGGGTGGGCGACAGACTGGCGTCGTATGCCCACAGCATGGGTGCGAAGGGCCCTTCGAAGACGTCGGCGAAGCCGAAACACAGGGCGTCGATGATGGCGCGCCTGTCGATGGCGCGAGTCAGCGCCTCGCGCACCGTGCGGCTTGTGAACAACGGCTCCGCCGCGTTGTAACCGATGAAGTCACAACCACGCCCGCGCACGTTCAGCACCCGCACGCTCGTCTTGCCCAGGGCGGCGTCCTGCCGCAGACCCGCGGCCTGGCGCGGCTCGAGGGCGACGACATCGACGCTGCCGGCGCGCAGCCGTTCGACCCGAGTCGAAGCTTCCGGCACGATCTCGAACACGACGCGGTCCAGCCAGGGTTTGGGGCGGCCGAAGTAGCGCTCGTTGCGCGCCAGCACGATGCGTTGGCCTGCTTCCCACCTTTCGAGCACGAATGGACCGCAGCCGATGGGCGCGCGCCCGAATGCATGCTGGCGCCACTCCGGTCGCGGCACGGCCGCCAGCAAGTGCTTCGGCACCAGCCAACCTTCTTTGGCGAATCGAAATTGATCGAAGGACACGGCGTCGAAGTGAAAGCGCACGGTGTGGCGATCGACGACTTCGCAGGCGGTGACATGGCGCTTCCAGGCGCGTGTCGACCAGCCGACCAGCGAGTCGCGCGCCACTTCATAGCTGAACACCACATCTTCGGCGGTGAGCGGCACACCGTCGGACCACACGACGTCATCACGCAGATGCATGACCAGCTGTTTGCGGTCCTGGCTCCATTCCCAGGCGCGCGCCACCTCGGGATTGAAGCTGCCGAAGTCGGCGTTCGTGGTGGCGAGCATGTTGAACACGAAAGATTTGACGTCCTCGGCCGCCGCACTCGTGGTGCCATACGGCATCAACGATTCCGGTTCCTGCGCCAGCGCCACGACCATGGTGCCGCCGCGCGCCGGGGTTGCCGCCGCATTGGGCGCAGGCGCATCACACGTACACGCGCACAGCACGGTTCCCATGCTGCCGAGCAGCGCGATCACGCGCCGTGGAATGTGCCTCACGTTGCTGAACATCGCACCCCGCCTACGGCGTCTGCCGATTGCTTCTTTCCAACACCCGCTGCATCTCGCCGAGCGGTGCCTCGAGCTCGGCCGCGGCCGCGCCCAGATCCCCGGCGTGCCGCCGCAAGCTCGCCAGCAGCGCCGCCTCGGTCGCTTGCTCCAGGATCTCGCGCAGGCGCAGCGGGTGGGCGGCGCCGGCGAGCGCCAGATCGCCCGCGTCGAGAACCTGGCGATCGACGAGCGCCGCCGCACACCGCAGACAGTTCTCCAGCTCGCGGACGTTGCCGGGCCAGTCATGGGCTCGCAAGCGAGCACATGCCGCAGGCGTGAGCTCGAGGCTCCGGCCCAACTCGCGACCCAAGCGCTCGAGGATGGCCAAGGCGATCTGGTCGATGTCGTCGCCGCGCTCGCGTAATGGCGGCAGCTGCACGCGGATTTCGTTCAATCGATGATACAAGTCGGCGCGGAAAGCCTTGGCACCCACCAGTGCCCCGAGGTCCTGATGCGTCGCGGCGACGACGCGCACGTCCACTTGAAGATCACGCGCCGCGCCGATCCGGCGCACGCGATGATCCTGCAGCACGCGCAACAGCTTCGCCTGCGCCCCGGGCGGCATCTCGGCGATCTCGTCGAGAAAGAGCGTGCCGCCGCCGGCGCTTTCGATTTGACCGCTGTGGGCGCGATCCGCGCCGGTGAAAGCGCCACGCTCGAAGCCGAAGAGCTCCGATTCGAGCAACGTCGCCGGGATGGCGCCGCAGTTGAGGGCGACGAAAGGGCCGCGGGCGCGGGTTCCACGCGCGTGCAGGCTGCGCGCCACCAGTTCCTTGCCGGTTCCGGTCTCGCCTAGAACCAGAACGGTCAGGTCCGTGGGTGCGGCTTTTTCGATGGTCGCGAACACCGTCAGCATGGCCGGACAGCTGCCGACCATGTGATCAAAGACTGGCTGCGGTTTCATGCGTCCCCAACGCGGCTCGGTGTGGCGAGTGGAGGCGCGTGCATTCTAGGAACGCTGCACCGGCGACGTCAAGGCGGCGGATGGCGCAAGCGCAGAAGTGACGCGATGCGCGGCGACCCGTGTCGACGGCGGCGACATCGGATCGACTTCCGGCCGCTCCCGGCCCGATGCAGGTGACCGCACCGATTGGCGGAGGCCTTGCTCGCGTGCGGCACGCTCGCCCAAGCCGGAATCGTGGACGCAAGACGAGGGACCCATGCGCACCGTGGTCGGGATCGTGCTGCTGCTGTGCATCGCCTGGTGCGTGGCGCGTGCGGGTGGCACGCGGCGCATCGCCTCCACGACTCCAGTGCGTTTCCCCGTCGAACGCGTGTCGCCGGGTGTCGTCCCGGCGCTGTGGGTCTTCGTGCGTGGCGACTGCGACCATTGCCAGAGGCACTTGCGGGCACTCGCACGCGCCCTGGACGAGCTTCCCGCGTCGCTCCGACGGCGCGCCGCCGCGCACCTGCACTTGGTCGGAAACGCGCCGTTTGCCTCGCCTGTACAGCGTCATCCCCTCTCCTGGTTGGAGGATCTCGGCATCGGTCCGACACCGCTCACGTGGTGGGTGGCAAGCGACTCCAGCATCGTGCGCGCTTGGCGCGGCGCACGCGATGTTGGCGCATGGCAACATGCGCTGGCATTCGCGCTAGCGGAGGACCCATGACCTCCAGTTCGTGCTGGCCGTGGCCCGTCGCACTGATGGCGTGGGGACTGTCCGAGTGCACGCGCATCGATGCCGCGCCACGCATGCTCCCTTGGCTCCTGGACGTGGCAGCAATTGCGCGCAGCGGCCCGCAGGCGTGGCGTGTGTCGGCCTCCTGGGGGATCCGCAGCCGATGTTTGCCCGATGACCCCTCTTGGCGGCAGCACACTCGGGATGGGTGTGGCGCTGCAGCCCTGCAAGCGTTGCTCCGCGATCACGGCACGGCGGTCCGACAGAGCTTGCTGTGGAGCATGACCAGGCTGCCGTCCGGCGGATCGTCGGCCCGCCGGCTCGCAACGGTCGGCGCACGACTGGGCTGCCATTGCCGGGTCCTCGCGCTTGCCAAATCGAACGGGGAGGACCCGGGCGGCGGCAGCGGCAGGTTGCCCGCCATCGTCCATTTGCGTCGAGGTCATTTCGTGTTGCTGCGGGCCGTCGGCGCTCGTACGGCCCGCGTTTTCGATCCGGCGTGTGGCGAGGTCCTCGTTGCGCGCGAAAGTTTGACCCGACGCGCCTCTGGAGTCGTCATCACGTGTGCGTGCTCGCACGCGCCGAGACGGTCGACATCTCGGGCCGTCGTCCCGACACGGCCACAAGCACCATGAACCATCATCTTCTTTCGCACCGGCCGATGCTCGACGTGCTCGTCTCTCCGGACGCAGCATTCCGCGCCTTGGTTGCCCGACCCGCCTTCGGCACTGCTGCGCTCTGCTTCGGCGCTCTATCGGCCATGACATTGCTCGCACAGTCCGTGCTTCTCGAGCCCGCGCTGCGCCAAGACCCATTGCGCGCTGACTTGCCGGAAGGTGCAACGAGCGCTGCGGCACCCTGGTTCGCGTTGCGCCTGATCGTCGCCACGGTCGCAGGACTCGGTGTCGTGATGCGCGGCATGGCCTTTGGCTCGCTCTTGCACGCGCTCGCTGCAGCCAGCGGCGGTCGAGGCAGCTGGCGGCACTGCGTGGCGCTGGTCGTGCACCTGGAAATCGTCTTCCTGCTCGAAGCCGCTTGCCTGCTCTGTCTGCTCGTTCTACAACGCCCGGAGACTTGGGACGATGCCCGCAGCCTGCAATTGCGTGCCGGGCTCGATCTGTGGCTGCACTCCGCCAATCCCGAGCTCCGCGCCGCACTGGCCGCGGTCAATGCCTTTACCGTGTGGTGGGGAGTGTTGCTCGTGCGCGGCGTGGCGCAGTTGATGCAGATCTCCTGGCAACGAGCCGCGGCACTCGCGTTGCCCTTGTGGAGCGTGGCCGTGTTCTTGCGTTTCTTCCTCCAACCCCGTTGACACTTCCCGGTTCCAGGAGACTCATCCCATGCGTCACGTGCCTCTGTTGCTCACCTCGACCATCGTTCTCCTGTTCGGTTCGCTGCACGCCGGCGGGCGCGAAACCACTGCCAGCACGGCTCTGCTCGAAGCTCTGGGTGGCAAAGTCGAACACTGCGCCCTGGCTGTCGGCATGATCGCAGGCGGCATGCTGGGGTTGATCACGAATCCGTTTCTCGGCGCCGTCGCCATCGGTTTCATGACCGCCGGGCTCGTGTGGCTCACCACTTGCGAGTGATGCTCTCGACTGGATTCACCATCCCGTGCTTCCCACCGGAGGTGTCCGCACTTGACTCCGCATTCGTGGGCTCGTCGTTTCACGCGCCCCTCTCGACCCGAAGCCCGTCACGCGGGTAAAAGCCCACGTGGCCTGGCTGTCGGTCTCCTCGCTTGCCTCCTCCTCGTCGCGACCTTCGCCGCAGCGCGGCAAGTGGCGACCGGCGACGCCGCGCCCCCGTCCGCAGGGGTGACATTCGATGCCGGTGCCGCGCCCGCCCAAGAACTCGTGGATGCGCGTGGGGCCGGATGGTGGTCCGATCACAAGAAGCGCTTTCAGGAGCTGGCAATCTGCGCTTTGTCGAGCGCCAACGTCACCTACATCCTCGTCGCCGGCTTCACCGGGCCTGGAGCCGTGATCGGATTTCTGGTGTCGGTCGTGGGTGTGGCGGTGTGTCTTTGAGCTCGAGAGTGGATTCTCCGCCACTCGGATCGACACCGCTCGCTCGTCTGGCTCGAGGAACAGGACGCTGCAAACGCATCGGTCACCCGCACTCTCCTCCCGCTAGGAGTCGATCATGGTCGCACGAGTTTCGGCGCGGCGGTGGGTCGCCCTGCTGGCGCTTTTCTGCACCGTTCTCCCGGGACCTCTGCCGGCCGGCGGCGGCCCCGCATCCGCCTTCGTTCAGGTTGCGATGGCGCAGACGCAGGCCGGCGCGGGCGGTGGGCTGGCTCGTGCCAAGTCCACTCATGCCTTCGCCTCTTGCTTCTGGCTGGTGATCGGAGTCGGCGGCAGTCTCTTGGCGTTCAGCGCCGGAATGTTCGCCCCGGTGCTCGCGTTGCTCCTGGTGCGCGCGGCTCTGGAGATCTGCGGTTGATCCATGGCGGCTTGGTGATCCGCCTCGGGACGGTCAACGGCGTTTGCGATCGTCATCCACGTCGCGCATGATGTCGACCTCGTCGCGAATCTCGCGCGATGCCTGGCGAAAACGCCGCAGGGTGCGGCCGACGGCATCGCCGATTTCCGGCAGCCGCTTCGGCCCGAGGAGCACGAGGGCCACCACCAGGATGATGATGAATTCGGTGCCACCAATGTTGTTCATCCGCGGACTCCTTGGCCCCCTCAGGGCCTGGAACGCGCCAGCTCGGCGGACGGGTCCAGCAGGTCGCGCCCGAGGATCACCGTGACATCGACGAGCAACGTCGAATCGCGCTGCTCGAGCGGCACGCCTTTGCCGAGCCGCTGCGCCACCATGCGTGCCACGGACGCATGCCCGCGTCGCAGCAGGATCAGCGTTTCGGGATAGGCCGAAGCATCGGCGTTGCCGACGGCGACGACATCGAGGCCGCGATCCCGCAGCCGATCGGTCATGGTGCGCGCCAGATCGGGGGCGCCGCTGCCGTTCAGCACTTGCACCTGTGCGGCGCGCGGCAAGGTACGGAGCGCGCGCGCCGACCGCAGCGCAACGGAACCGCTGACCGCCAGGAGCAACACCAACAGTCCCCACGTCAGTGGGCTCATCCGATGATACCAAGGCAAGTTCCTCGCTCGACCTTGCCGGCGGGGCAACCGGCCTGCCGCCGGCCGCGGCCACCGTGCGCCCGGCGTTGGGCGTGGATTCATGGCGCCCCCTGCGTGAACGCGGCGTGCAGGCGTGCGTGACTGACCTCGAGACCTTCGGGCACGACGCGGGTTTCGGCGATCGTCGTCATGAAGTTTGTGTCGCCGTTCCAGCGCGGCAAAAAATGCACGTGCAGGTGACCCACGGCGCCCGCGCCGGCGGCGCGTCCGAGGTTGACGCCGATGTTCAACCCATGTGGCTGATACACGCGTCGCAATGCCGCCTCGCAGGCTGCGAGCGCGGTCGCAAGCTCGCCCGTCTCGCCTGCCTCGAGGCCGGTGAATCCTTCGTGATGGCGTACGAGTGCCAGCATCAGATGTCCATTGGTGTACGGGTAGGCGTTGAGCGTCGCATACCAGTGTCGCCAACGCCACAACACGTGAGCAACAGCTTCGGGTGTGTCGGCGCCGTAGGCACACAGGAAGCACGGCTCGGCCTCGGAACGCGCCGCCCCTTCGACGTACTTGCCGCGCCAAGGCGCCCACAGTCTACGCATCTCGCACCCTCGATGACAGGACCTTCTCGGCCAAGGCCAGCTGCGCGGAATCGTTCACGCCCAGGACCTCGCGCGCATCGTGGCAGCGATGGGCGCCGATGCGCTTCCCCGCTCGCCGCAGAATCGCCAAGGTGTCGGTAAGATAGTATTCGCGCTGGGCATTGTCGGCCTCCACTTTCGCCAGCGCCGCGAATAGGTCGGGTGCGGCGAATACATACAGCCCCGAGTTGATCTCGCGCAGCGCACGTTCGGCGGGGCTCGCGTCCTTGTCCTCGACGATCCCGAGCACGTCTCCATCTGCGTCGCGCTGGATCCGGCCGTAGCCATGCGGGTCGTCTACCTCGGCCGTGAGCACCGTCGCGGCTGCCCCGAGGCGCTGATGCGTCGCGCACAGCTCCCGCAACGTCGCCGCCATGAGCAACGGCGTGTCGCCGCACAACACCACGACGTCACCCGCGAAGCCCTGGAAATGGCTCGCGGCTTGTTGCACCGCGTGTGCCGTCCCCAGCTGCGGCACCTGCAGGGCCCAGAGCACTGCACGCCCAGCGCACGCTTGCTGGACACGCTCCGCCTGGTGGCCGACGACGACCACCACAGGTGCGATGTGCGCCTCCTGCACCGCGTCCAGCACGTGCAGGAGGAGCGGCCGGCCCAGAGCCGGATGCAGCACCTTCGGCAGGTCCGACTGCATGCGCTTCCCGAGACCCGCCGCCAACACGATGGCAGCACGCTCGTGTTCTCGCTCCGACACTCGCGCTCCCTTCTCCTGCATGTCGTGGCAGCCCGCGGCCCCAAGACCGTCTGGCGCTCGTCCCTCAGAGTCCAGCGCCATTTTGGATCTCGACGCGGCCCGGCCCGGGCGAGTCGCCGGCTGGCGGCAGCCAATCGGGTAGCGCGCCCTCGAGCACCTGGTCACCGCGAACCTCGAGCACGACGTTGTCGATCAAACGCGTCGTGCCCACATACACCGCCACCGCCACGAGCGCGCGTCCTCGCAGCCGCGGCAACGGTTGCAGTGTCTCGGTGTCGACGATGTCGGCATAGTCTAGGCGCAGCCGCGTTCCGTGCGCGAGCTCTTCGCGCAAGCCCGCCCTCAGGCGCGCGGTGTCGCGCTCTCCGGCGCGCGCCAGCTCCCGCACCGCGCGCAACGCCGCGCAGAGCCGCAAGGCGTCGCGGTGTTCGTCGGCGCCGAGATACTGGTTGCGCGACGACATCGCCAGGCCGTCCGCCTCGCGTACGATCGGTGCGATGCGAATTTCCACATTGAAATCGAGATCGCGCGCCAGGCGCTGGAGCAGCAGCGCTTGCTGCGCGTCCTTTTGACCGAACACAGCGACATGCGGCTGCACAACGTGGAACAACTTGGTGACGATGGTGGCGACGCCACGAAAGTGGCCCGGGCGACTGGCGCCGCACAGGGCGCGATCGAGAGACTCGACGACGACCCGAGTGCTGGCATCCGGCGCCACCATGTCTCCGGCATCCGGGGCGAAGACCCAGTCGCAGCCCGCGCCAGCGAGTTGGGCCAGGTCTTGGGCGAGGTCGCGCGGGTAGCGCTGGAAATCCTCCTCGGGCCCGAACTGCAACGGGTTGACGAAGATGGAGGCGACGACCGTGTCGCAGCCGCGTCGCGCCAGTTCGACGAGCGACAAGTGTCCAGCATGCAGCGCCCCCATCGTCGGCACCAAACCCAGGCGGTGACCTTGCCGCCGCAAGTGCGCCGCTTCATGCTGCATGCGGCGCTTTTCCCGCACCACCTCCATGGGGTCAGCCTCCGTAGCTGTGGTCGCGGTCCGGAAAATCGCCATGGCGCACGTCATGGACGAAAGCTTCCAGCGCCACGCGCGTCGCTTCCGCGATGTCGGCGTAGCGGCGCACGAACTTCGGTGTCCAATCCGCTTGCAATCCGATGACGTCATGGAGCACGAGGACCTGACCATCGCAGTGCGGTCCGGCGCCGATGCCGATGGTCGGGATCCGCAAAGCCGTGGTGATCTCGCGGGCGACGGCCAATGGAATGGCCTCGAGCACCAACGCGAAGCAACCCGCTTCCTGCAACGCCTGCGCGTCCAGCATCAACCGTTCGACCCCATTCGCATCGCGCCCTTGGACGCGGTATCCGCCGAGCTGATGCACGGACTGCGGGGTGAGGCCGATGTGGCCCATGACCGGGATCCCCGCGCCGGCAATGGCCTCGATGGCCGCCCTTGAGCGCGCTCCGCCTTCGAGCTTCACGGCCTCGGCGCCGCCGGATTGGACCAGTCTTCCGGCATTGCGCAGCGCGTCCTCCGCGTTCACTTGGTACGACATGAAGGGCAGGTCGGCGACGACCATCGCCGTTGGACGTGCGCGCGCCACCGCCTGCGTGTGATGGATCATGTGCTCCATCGTCACCGGCAGGGTGGTTTCGAATCCCAGAACCACCATGCCGAGACTGTCACCGACGAGCAGGACATCGACACCAGCCGCGTCGGCGATGCGCGCGAACGGATGATCATAAGCCGTCACCATGACGATGCGCTCGGCCCGTCGCTTCATCTCGAGAAGTGTCGCGCGTGTGACCTTGGCACGCGACCGCGTCGAGCTGGCGCGGCTCGCCGCGCCACCGCCGTCGCGCGCGGCCGCCCCGGGCGCTGCCGGCGCGTCGTTGGCGGTCGCTGGAGGCGGTGTGGCCGCCCCGCCGCCTTCTGGCTCCACTGGGTCCGGCCGCAGCTTGGACGCCATGTCACTTCTCCCAGGCCGGAGTGTAGTAGCGCACGCCCTGGAACGGTTCGCTGATCTGCCGGCGCAAGATCTCGTAGTGCTGCGGGGTGCGGACGAAGTCCATGTCGCTGGTGTTCACCACGAGCAACGGGGTGTCGCGGTAGTGGAAGAAAAAATGGTTGTACGCATCGTTCAACTCCTCGATGTACGCACGCGAGATGCTGCGTTCGTACTCGCGCCCGCGACGCGCGATCCGCGTCATCAGCACGTCGACCGCGGCTTGCAGGTAGACGACGACATCGGGCACCGGCACGCGCGGTTCGAGCTCCGAGGCCAGGCGCTCGTACAGCCGCAGCTCTTCGTCGTCCAGGGTGACGTTGGCGAAGATGCGATCCTTGGCGAAGATATAGTCGCTCATCACTGCGGTGCCGAACAGATCATGCTGGAACAACTCCTGTTGCTGGCGAAACCGCGACAAGAGAAAGAAGATCTGAGTCTGGAAAGCATGGCGTTTTGGATCAGCGTAGAAGCGCGGCAAGAACGGGTTGTCATCCACCACTTCGAGGTGCAAGCGCGCCCCCGTGTCGCGCGCGAGCAGTCGCGCCAGGCTGGTCTTGCCGGCGCCGATCACGCCCTCGATGGCAATGTAACGAATCTCAGGCGACAGCGGACACACGGCGATCTCCGGGGATGAGCGACGGCGCGTGAATCGCGACCTGCTGCAGAGTTCGCAGGATCTCGAGCCGTGCCGCGAGTGCCGGCACGGGCAGTTTCTCCAGCCCCCCGAGCTCAGCCAACGGTTCGAGCACGAACCTGCGTTCGCCAAGACGCGGATGGGGCACCACCAACCGCGGGTGCCGGATGTTCCAACCGCCGTAGAAGAGCACGTCCACGTCCAATGTGCGCGGTTGCAGATGCGTCCGCGGCGCGCGGCCCTGAGCCGCCTCGACCCTGCCGGCCAGTTCCAGCAGCTCGAGCGGCGCCAAGGTGGTCTCTGCTTCGAGGACTGCGTTCACGTAGTCGCGCTGCGGCGGCCCCGGTCCGAGGTACGGCCCGCGATACAGCTGCGAGCACCGCCGCACCACGAGCCCATCGCGCTCTAAACCCTCGAGGCCGCGCCGCAGATGCTGCTCGCGCTCGCCCAGGTTCGATCCCAGACCCAGATACAGGAGCACCGGGGCTTGCCGCATGGCCGCTCCAAGTTACCGCCAAGTTACCTATTTTGCTGGAGTTCCGCTGCGCATCGCGTCGAGCTTGGGCCGCTCTTCCCACGCTGTCAAGGACTAGAGCGCTCCTCGAGCCGGATGGTCCAGACGGAGGGATACAGGGTGCGGATTTGGCCCGCGAACAGTGAATTACCGAGCGGGTACGTATCCCCGCCGCCCAGCCATCGGGCCACGGTGTAGTCGGAGACGAAGACGATCTCGCGCCGGGTCGGGTGCCAGCGCGGAAACAGGTTGCGCCCAGCGGCGAACTCGTACGGGGTGATCCGGATGAGGGAGTTCGTGCTGCGATCCAGCACGTAGAGGTAGACGCGGTTTTCGGACGTCCCTTGGAACGTGAGCAAATTGGAATCACCCTTGAACACGCTGATGAACCCCAGATTGGTGAGCTCCGAATCATGCTCGGCGAGGCTGATCTCCTCGATCGCCGATGGATTGGCGACGGTCAAACGGTAGATGAATTCTTTTCCGGAGCGCAGGAAGTAAATGCTTTGTCCATCGGCGGTCCAGTCGAAACTGCTGATGCCGCCCTCGGTGATGGCACGCATGTTGACCAAGGTGTCACTCACGCCATCGGAGTTGGAATCGAGAAGGTCCGCAAGCCACAGGTTGGCGTCGTACACGACCTTCGGATCCGGACCGCGGTTGGAAATGAACGCGATGCGTGCCGCCTGCCCCGGCCCCGCCACGGACGACGGATCCCAGCGCGGCTGCCGGTGGTGATGCACGGCGTAACGCTCGAGTCCCGCGGCGCCGCCCTTGAGATCATAGGTGAGCACCTTGGCCACGCCAGGCACCCCCGTTTGCTGCTTCACCATCCAGAGATTGAACGGAAAGACGTCTTCCACCTGCGTCGTCTGGCGGTCGTAATACTGCGGATCCATCTGCGAGGCAAACAGCAACTCGTCACGCCCCAAACCGGCTGGCGAAGGATCCGGCTCGCGCTCCTCGGCGATGCGCGCTTGCTCGGTGTTCAGTGTGTCGATCCCGCACGGCTCGTCGATGCAGAGAGGAGGAAGGCGGAAGAGTGCCGTTTCCGGCAGCGCTTGTGGCGCCGCCAGGCTCCGATCGGCAGGAATCGCCCACAGGCTGACCGATTGCTTGCTCGGCGAGCCGATGAAATAGATCTGCTCTCCGGCCGGACGCAACACGAACACCGGGTCGAGTTCGAGATCCAACGGTGGATCGGCCGGGTTGGTGATCGCCGCCCGCTCGTGCTTCATCCAGTTGAGCTCGACCACCGCAAAGCGCTTGGTCATCGAACTCTGGATTCCGCCGCTTTGGGCATCGACGCTGATTTCATAGACCCCGAGCGGTGTATCCCCCTCGTTGAGCAAAGAAACCGTGACACTGTTCGTCCCCAACTCGGACGTCTTCGGCAAGATCGCCCCGAGACGCGCGTCGAGCCCCCAGGTGAAGGTGGCCCCTGCCGATCCCCCCTGATAGAACGCCGTCAAGGCATACAGCGCCTGTTGCGGGTTGGGAAGACCCTCGGCGAGTGAGGATCCGCGCTCGATGACATAAGGACGGAGGAAAACGTCGAAGACATCGATGGGGCCGCCGCCGTTGCCGCCACCGTTGCCGCCGTCGGGGGGTGGGGCCACAGAGTCGTCACCGCACGAGGCGATCCCGAGCAGCGCGGCGACAGCGAACACGAGAGTCACGGTGCGCTTGCGGTGGTTCAATCTCGGCGCCCCCCTCCGGTGCCTTCGCACCGCAAATCCATCCGCTGGCTCGTTTCAGCGGTACAACGCCTTGACCAGCGACCACGTGGGAGGCGGTGGCTGCAGCGCACGCACCACGCCCGTCGTGAACACCGTGATGCCCCAATCGAAGAAGGGGCGATTCAAAGGATCGGGCCGGAACCAGTGCTCGCCGCCATCCTGGGTCATGAAATCGCACGCCAAATCATCGGTGTCCGTGTCGGCGAGAATCCCGAGGAACGTGCCGATCGCGAGCGTCGGGAAGCGCAAAGCCACCCACGCCGCTTCCCCGGGCGCCAGCATCGCGTCGACACGCCGGCCCTTGGTGTCGATCGCATAGTCGAACTCCACGCATGTCATTTCTCCGAATGGGTTGCCTGCGATCCCCACGGCGCGCAAGTTGAGCAGCCCATCCCCGCGCGGGAACACGAGATCCGTCCCGGTGAGGATCGCGCCCGCGGCTTGGAAGACGTGCGATGTGGGGCTCGAGCTTGTCGAATAGAATCCCATGCCCTGCAAGCGCAAGCTGTCGGCGGTGTCGTTGCGGAACAGCTTGAGGAAATAGTGCGAGGAGGCGCTCGTCTCCTGCGCGTCGAAAAACGACGCCACGTTCACGGTACGAGTCAACGCACTCGGGTTGAAGCACTGACTCGCTTGCTCGAACGCGGTGCAGCCCTGCAAGATCGTGGCGGGAGGATCCACACCACGCGCCGGCCCCACCGCGCGCAACATCGGAATGGTGGTCAGCCACGAGTCGGGCGATGCGCCATGCACGCCGCTCGGCTGCAGCGCCACGCCGGCAAGCAACACGAGGATCTTGGGTCTCCGGCCGGTCAGAAGCATGCCGTAAAATAGCGACTGCTTGCGGATGCGTCAACCCAAGTCAGCGGAATTGGGTTCCCGGCCGCAGCGTCGCTCCGGCACCAACGGGGATCGCAGCCGCACAGCACGCCGCGTGCCGACGCCGCGAAGCAGCACGGCGGCGGGAACCCCGCCGCCGTGCACACGACATCGCAGGAACCGGATCAATAACCGCCGTGCCCATGGGGTGGCGCGCCGGCATTCTCCTTCTCCTCGGGCTTGTCGGTGACGATCGCCTCGGTGGTGAGCAGCAATGCGGCGATACTGGCCGCGTTCTGCAGCGCCGAGCGCGTCACCTTCGTCGGATCGACGACACCGGCCTTGAGCAGATCACGGTACTCCAACACCCCGGCATCGAAGCCGATGGGATCCTTCTCGCGCCGCAGACGCTCGATGACGATGGCGCCCTCGACGCCGGCGTTGTTGGCGATCCACCGCGCCGGCTCCGCCAGCGCCTTGTAGATGATCTCGGACCCGAGCTTCTCCTCGCCCTCGAGCTTCAGGCTCTTGATCACCTCGGCGGCACGCAACAAGGTCACGCCACCGCCAGGCACGATGCCTTCCTCGACGGCGGCGCGCGTGGCGTGCAGCGCGTCCTCGACCCGCGCCTTCTTCTCCTTCATCTCGACCTCGGTGGCGGCGCCGACATGGATCACGGCCACGCCGCCTGCGAGCTTGGCCAGGCGTTCCTGCAGCTTCTCCTTGTCGTAGTCCGAGTCGGTGTCCTCGATCTGCGTGCGGATCTGCTGCACGCGACCCTGGATGTCGGACTGCTTGCCGGCGCCTTCGATGATCGTCGTGTTGTCCTTGTCGATGACCACGCGCTTCGCCGTCCCGAGGTCACTCATCACCGTGTTCTCCAGCTTGAAGCCGGCTTCCTCGGAGATGACGCGCCCGCCGGTCAGAATCGCGATGTCCTCGAGCATGGCCTTGCGCCGATCGCCGAACCCCGGCGCCTTGACGGCGCAGGCGCTGAGCGTGCCGCGCAGCTTGTTGACCACCAACGTGGCGAGCGCTTCGCCTTCGACATCCTCACCGATGATGAGCATCGGCCTGCCGATCTGCACCACTTTCTCCAGCACCGGGAGCAGGTCCTTCATGGAGCCGATCTTCTTGTCGTGGATCAGGATGCGGCAGTCTTCGAGCACCGCTTCCATGCGCTCCGAATCGGTGACGAAGTAGGGCGACAGATAGCCGCGATCGAACTGCATGCCCTCCACCACCTCGAGGCTGGTCTCGGTGCCCTTGGCCTCTTCGATGGTGATGACGCCATCGCGGCCGACTTTTTCCATGGCGTCGGCGATGAGCTTGCCGATCTCGCGGTCGTTGTTGGCGGAGATCGTCGCGACGTTGGCAATGCCCTCGCGGTCGTTGACTTCCGTGCTGCGGCGTTTGAGCTCTTCGACAACGGCGTCGACAGCCTTCTGAATGCCGCGTTTGAGATACATCGGGTTGGCCCCGGCGGTGACGTTCTTGAGGCCTTCGTGGATGATCGCTTGCGCCAGGATCGTCGCCGTCGTCGTCCCGTCGCCGGCCACATCGCTGGTCTTGGTGGCGACCTCCTTCACCATCTGCGCGCCCATGTTCTGGAAGTGATTTTCCAGCTCGATCTCCTTGGCGATCGTGACGCCGTCATTGGTGATCGTGGGCGCACCGAATTTCTTGTCGAGGATCACATTGCGGCCACGTGGGCCGAGTGTGACCTTGACCGCATTGGCCAGGATGTCGACGCCCCGCCGCAACTCGTCGCGGGCGGCAACGTCGAACGCAATCTGCTTCGGCATCGATTCGCCTCCATTCATTCGTGGATCGTGGTTCGCGCTCGTCGTCCTGCGCGCGCCGCGGCGCGCGTCTAGAGAACGGCGAGGATGTCGGTCTCGCGCATGATGAGCAATGCCTCGGCGCCGACATTGACCTCGGTGCCCGAGTATTTGCCGAAGAGCACGCGATCGCCGGTCTTGACCTCGATCGCAATACGCTCGCCCTTGTCGCTCAAGCGACCCGGTCCCACCGCGATGACCTCGCCTTCCTGCGGCTTCTCCTTCGCGGTGTCGGGGATGATGATCCCGCCGCGCTTGACTTCCAGTTCCTCCAGGGCCCGAACGAGAACCCGATCCGACAACGGCCGGATGGACATGGTGACCTCCTTTTCGCCGCCCTGCTTGCAGGGCAGACTCCGGACGAAGACTTCCTTAGCACTCGATGCTTACGACTGCTAAACGCCGACAATATACCCGGGTGGCGGGTCGTTTGGCAAGGGGGGGTCTGCGTCCGGGCGAGGACCGCGCATGATCACGTAACATGCTTATTTATATAATGTTATTATTTTTATCGAATCTCACGCCTAGCACTCCCCCAACCGGTCTGCCAGATTCGAGGCCGGCCGGTGGAGGAGAAAGTCAGCGCCGCGAGAGCGGCGCCCGGTGGCGGCGCCGCAGCAGCCGTGCCCACAGGAGACGCAAGCCGTGGAACAGGAGATCCGGGTCGAACTCGGCGTGCAGGAGAGTCTGCGCGAGATCGAATCCACCCCCCCCGGTCAAGACGACGCGCGTCCGCGCACCGAGTTGCGCGCGCAACGCCGCCGTGATGCCATCCACGGCGTGCACCATCCCGTAGTAGATGCCGGCTTGCATCGCGCTCGGCGTGTCGTCGCCGATGAGCGCCGCCGGCGTCTGCAACACGAGCGGCGGCAACTGCTCGGTGTGAGCGTGCAGCGCCCGCGCCATCAGCACCGGACCGGGCAAGATGAGGCCGCCGACGAAACGCCGATGGCGCAGCACGTCGATGGTGACCGCGGTGCCGGCGTCGATGACGATGCCGGTCGTGTGCCCGAGCGCTATCAAACCGGCGACATTCGCCAAACGGTCAGCACCGACTGTCTCGGGGTGGCGGACGTCGAGCCGAAACGGCCACGCGTCCCGCCAACCGGCGCGATGCACGCGCCGGCCGTGGCTGCGTTCGAGAATGCGTGTGATGATGGCGGCACGGTGCGGAGCGACACTCGCCAACACGATGGGCACCGGTCGTGCACTGTCGCGCCGCGCCGCGGTGGCGGCAACGGCGAAACGTCGCTGCCAAGGGTTCCCTGCGGCCTCGCCATAGTCCACGCGCCAGCGCCAGCGCTCCTGTCCGTCGCGGACGAGCACAGCCTGCACTTTGCTGTTGCCGACGTCGACGGCCAACAAGTCGGGCGCGAGACGCGCCGTCCGGTTCGTGGCGCGCGCGGTCATCGCAAATGCACCTCGCCGGCCGCGAAGGCCTCGATGCCGCCGTCGGCACGCTCGATTGCCAGCAGCCCAGTCGGCGTGATCCCGCGGCAGCGGCCGCGAACGCGCCTGCCGGCGCTCTCGAGCTCCACCATCCGCCCGCGCAGCATGTCGAGTTCCCCAAAGCGCGGCAACAAGTCCTCCCATCGCATCGCCACCCAATCCAGATAGCGCGCTTCCATGCCTTCGAGCACGCGTGCCAGCAGCACTTCGCGCGCGGGTCCGCCGCCGCTTACGAACAGCGACCCGGCGCCCAGGAGCCCGTGCGTGGCGAAGAACGTGCGCTCGACCTGCACATTCAGACCACAGCCAACGACGATCCCCTTCCCGGGGTGGCGTGCCTCCACCAAAACGCCGCCGCACTTCTGCTCTCTGCACAGAATGTCGTTCGGCCATTTGAGACCGATGGCGAGACCGGTTTCCTCGCGCAGCACCTGCGCGACACCTAAGCCCAGCGCCAACGGCAACAGCTGCGGGCGCTCGCTCTGCTCCAGGTCGCCATCGAGAAGCACCGAGAACAGCAACCCCGTGTGCGTTGGACATTGCCAACGCCGGCCCTGGCGGCCGCGGCCTGCCTCCTGCCGTTCGCTCAGCACCAGGGTTCCGGGTGCCGCGCCGGCCCGCGCCAGTTCCCAGACGCGCTCATTGGTGGACTCGAGGCTCTCCCAGACTTCGAACTCGTGCGCAAAAATCCCGCGCTTGGCCGCGACGAAACGCTGCGGGTCGAAATGCACCGCGGCGCACTCCAAGCGCAGACGTTGATCCGCGCCACGTCGGAGTGGATATCCGCGCGCCGTGAGATGCGTCACCGTGGCCTGCGCGTCGGCGTCGGTGCAGGCAGGGTCCAATCCCTCCGGCATGGCCAGCAGTGCCGCCAGCATCGATTCCGGCGCCGCGAGCCTCACGCGACCTCACCTTCGCTGCCATCCTCGAACAGAAGCGATAGATCCAGCGCCGGGGCACTGTGGGTGAGCGAGCCCACCGACACCGTCTGCACGCCGGGGAGAGCGAAGGCGCGGACGGTTTCGAGCGTGAGATTGCCCGAGACTTCGATTTCCGGTCGTGGCGCGGCGCCGCGCAAGGCCAAGGCCCGGCGCACGCCGTCCGGCGTCCAATGGTCGAGGAGCACGCGCTCGACACCGAGCGACATGACGAGGCGCAATTCGTCGAGATGGCGCACTTCGACTTCGACCTGGCGTCCGTCGGCTGCCTGCAGGGCCAGCTGCACTGCCTGCGCTACGGACCCGGCGGCCGCGATGTGGTTTTCTTTGACCAGCAGCATTGCATCCAAGCGGCTGCGATGGTTCTGGCCGCCGCCGCAACGCACGGCGTATTTTTCCAAGAAGCGCAACCCGGGAGTGGTCTTGCGGGTGTCGGTCACCACCACACCCGTTCCCTGCACGGCGCGTACAAACTGCGCCGTCCGCGTCGCGATTCCCGACATGTGCTGCACGAAGTTGAGCGCCACGCGCTCGCCCGAGAGCAGCGCCCGCGCCGGTCCGTCGAGCTGCCAGACCACCTCGTGTGGGTGCACCGCGCTGCCGTCGTCCTTGCCTTGCACGCGGCAATCCGCGGCCAAGCTGTGGAACACCGCCTCGAACACCGCTCGTCCGGCCAGCGCGCCCGATGCCTTGGCCACCACGCGCGCGCGCGCCCGACGCGCAGCCGGCACGATCGCCAAGGTCGTCGCGTCCCCGGTGCCGATGTCCTCGGCGAGTGCTGCTTCGACGACCGCGCGCACACGTTCTGCATCCAACATCTGCACCTTCCCGCGCGCCCGGATCCACTACCGGCGCATGCGCAGCTCGCGAATGCGGTCGCGCAGGCTGGCGGCGTTCTCGAAGCGCAGCGCCCGCGCCTCACGGCGCATCTCCGCTTCCAACCGCGCCGCCAACTCCTCCGGCGCCGCTTGCGCCAGCTCGACATCGGCGCGGGGGTCCGCGGCCGGCTCCGACTCGGCGATGGCGGCGTGGAGATCGGCCGCTTGCGTCACGCTCAGAATATCCTGCACCGACTTGACGATCGATCGCGGCGTGATCCCATGCACACGATTGTATTCCTCTTGCAGCTGCCGTCGCCGTCGCGTTTCGTCGATGGCGCGCCGCATCGACCCGGTGATCTCCTGCGCATACATGATGACGCGGCCGTCGACGTTGCGCGCCGCCCGCCCCACGGTCTGGATCAGCGTCGTCTCGGAACGCAGGAACCCCTCCTTGTCGGCGTCGAGGATGGCGACCAGCGCCACCTCGGGCAAGTCCAGCCCTTCGCGCAGCAGGTTGATGCCGACCAGGACATCGAAACGCCCGAGCCGCAGATCGCGCAGGATCTCGACGCGCTCGAGCGCCTGGATATCGGAGTGCAGATAGCGCACGCGCACGCCCAGATCGAGCATGTAGTCGGTCAAATCCTCCGCCATGCGCTTGGTGAGGGTGGTGACGAGAACGCGCTGCTGGGTGGCGACTGTGCGCTGGATCTCGCCCAGCAGGTCATCCACCTGACCCTGCGCCGGGCGCACCTCGATTTCCGGATCCATGAGACCGGTCGGCCGGATAATCTGCTCGACGATAATGCCTCCGCATCGCCGGAGCTCGTATTCCCCCGGCGTCGCCGACATGTACAGCACGCGCGGGCACAAGCGTTCGAACTCGTCGAAGCGCAGCGGCCGGTTGTCCAACGCGCTCGGCAGGCGAAAGCCGTGCTCCACCAAGGTCAGCTTGCGCGAACGGTCGGCGTTGTACATGCCCTCGATCTGCGGCAAGGTGACGTGCGATTCGTCGATGATGACGAGATGGTCGTCGGGGAAATAGTCGATCAGGCACGCCGGCCGTTCGCCGGCACGACGCCCGGCGAGGTAACGCGAGTAGTTCTCGATCCCGGGCGTGGTCCCCATTTCCTGGATCATCTCGAGATCGAAACGCGTGCGCGATTCCAAGCGTTGGGCTTCGAGCAACTTGCCCGCAGCTTCGAAATCCGCCAAGCGGCTGTCGAGATCGCGCTCGATGTTGACGCGCGCCAGCGCCAGCTGCTGCTCGGGGGTGACGTAGTGTCGTGCCGGGAAAATCACCGCGTCCTGCAACTGCGCCACGGTGCGGCCGCTGAGCACGTCGACCTGGCGAATGGCGTCGACGACGTCGCCAAACAGCTCGATCCGCAGCGCCTGCTCTTCATAGGCCGGAACGATCTCGATGACATCGCCGCGCACGCGAAAGTTTCCACGCGCCAGCTCGTAGTCGTTGCGCGAGTACTGGATGCGAACGAGCCGGCGCAGGAGATCTTCTCGCTGGACCTCCTGACCGACGGCGAGCGCCACCGAAAGTTCCTTGAAATCCGTCGGCGACCCGAGGCCGTAGATGCATGACACGCTGGCGACGACGATCACCGCGTCGCGCGACAGCAGGGATCCGGTGGCATGCAACCGCAGACGCTCGATGTCGTCGTTGATCGATGCGTCCTTCTCGATGTAGGTGTTGGTGGCGGGCACGAAGGCCTCGGGCTGGTAATAGTCGTAATAGCTGATGAAGAATTCCACCGCATCGCGCGGGAAGAAGCCGCGGAATTCGCCGTAGAGCTGCGCCGCCAGCGTCTTGTTGTGCGAGATCACGAGCGTCGGCAGTCCGATCTGGGCGATGACGTTCGCCATCGTGAACGTCTTCCCCGAGCCGGTGACCCCGAGCAGGGTTTGGAAGCGTTCCCCGGCGCGCAGCCCCTGGACGAGCGCGTCGATCGCCTGCGGCTGATCCCCGGTGGGCTCGTACGGTGCGACGAGTTGGAAACGCGCCATGCGCCGATCTTAGTGGAAGTGCAGTGCGGGCGCCCAGACGTGCAGGACCTCGCGCGCTCAGCGCGGGCCGGGAGGCACGAGATCCTCGATCTCGCTGGAGCGTGTCGGCCGCACGGGCGCCGTTGCCGCTGCGCGCGCAGCCGGTGGTGGCGGCGCGGGCTCGGCACCGGGCGCGCCTGGCGCCGGCTCGCGCATGGGCGCCACGGGCACGGGGTCCGGCCCGGGAGTGCCGTGAAGATCGTCGACCTGCCGTGGATCGGGGGCCGGAGGAACGCGGCGCGTCCGCAACTCGTTCTCGATCTGCTCGAGCCCTGGGGTCGATCGCAGACCCAGCCGCGTCGCGGCACGGCTCCAGAACACCCACGCGAGTGCGGCGACCGCGATGATGACGATCGTCCACACCCAGGGACGGCTCTGACGCGAGCGCCGGCGCGTGCTGACGTGGGTTTCCACCTCGAGGAGTTCCGGTTCGCGCTCGACGACGCGGCCGGAGATGGCTTCGTAGCGACGCAGCAACATGCCGACATCGAGACCGAGAAAACCGCCGTAGTTGCGCAGGAAACCTTTGACGTAGGCATCGGCATCGAACTCGCCGAAGCGATCACTTTCCAAATGGCGCAGCATGGATGAGGCGATGCGCGTGCGGGCACTGGCCTCTTCGATGGAGAGTCCGCGCGCTTCTCGCGCTTGCTGCAGGAGCTCGCCCAAGGTCTGGACGTTGCGGTTGGGGTCGGTCACGACGAGCGGCAAGGTCGCCGCCGGCGTCGCAGCCGCGCTCGTCGCCACCGCGGCTGCGGCTGGCGGCTCCGGCGCCGGCGACTCCATGTCGTCGACCTCGAAGTCTGCGATCTCGACCCCGACTTCCGGTTCGTTTCCCGCAAGCGGGACCTCGCGCGTCCGACGTCTCTTCTTCCGCCCCATCAACCCTTCCCTGACAACTCGGACAGGCTCGTCATCAAGCGCGCGCGATGACCGCTCAGCTGCTCGCGCCGATGGCGTTCTGCGTCCACGATCGCGGCCGGCGCTTTGTCGACGAAGCCGCGGTTGGCCAGCTTGGCATCCAGCCGCGCCAGATCGCCGTCCGTCTTCTCCAACTCGCGCGTCAACCGTTCGCGTTCCGCGTCCAGATCCACCAACGAGCCGAGTGGCACGTAGAGCGCACCGTCGCCCACCACGACCGCGGCCGCTTCCGGCGGCCGTCCCGTCACCGGCGCCAAGCTCGCGAGCTTCGCGTGCAGCTTGAGCAGCTCGCCCGTTTCACCGCTCCATGCACCGAGCGAACCGCTTTGCGAGTGCACCAGAGCCGGCGCTTTTTTCCCCGGCGGCACGTGCAATTCCGAGCGCAGCGTACGCAACGCGCCCGTGGCCTGCATCACCAGGCCGAAGCGTTCGGCCGCCTGCGCGTCGCGCAAACCCGCATTCGGGCGCGGAAATGCTGCCGTCAGGACCAGCCCCTGGGTACCCGGCGTGCGACTCCAGAGTTCCTCGGCCAAGAACGGCATGAACGGACTCAACAGCTTGCAAGACTGCGCCAGCAAGACGAGGGCCACGACATGCGCCGTGCGCTTGGAATCGACGTCCTCCCCGTAGATACGCGGCTTGATCGACTCCAAATACCACGCGCAGTACTCGTCCCAAAAATAATGATAGAGTCGGGACGCCGCCTCGTTGGCGCGCAGCGCCTCCATTTCCACCGCGATCGCGGCCACCGTTTCGTCGAACGCATGCAGGATCCAGCGGTCTTCGAGCCGCAGACCGAGCAGTGCTTCCGCGGGCAATCTTCGCGCGAAGGCGTCTTGCCACAAGCCGGCGCAGGCATGGGCGAATGCGTCCGCGCTTGCCTCTTCCGCCACGGCTGCCGCCGAGCGGACCGGGCTCGGCGCCTGCGTGCCGCTCGTGTGCGGCGCCGGCGCGCCACCCGCTGCATGCAACCCCAGAGCCGCGTCCCAGCCGTCGCGCGCGGCCGCGCTCAAGACGAGTCTGGCCGCGTTCCAGATTTTGTTGGCGAAATGACGCCCGGTCTCGACGAGCTTGTCGTCGAAGAACGTGTCCTGTCCGGGTGGCGACAACATCACCATGGCGAAGCGCACGGCGTCGGCGCCGTGGGTATCCATGAGCGCGATCGGCTCCGGTGAGTTGCCGAGCGACTTCGACATCTTGCGACCCTGGCCGTCGCGGAGAATGCCGTTCAACAGCACGTGCTCGAAGGGCACCGTGCCCATGAACTCGAGACTGGCCATGACCATGCGCGCCACCCAGAAGAAGATGATGTCTGGCCCCGTGACCAGCAATGTCGTCGGGTGATAGCGATCGAGGTCGGCGCTCGCGCGCGGCCAGCCCATGGGCGAGAACGGACACAGCCACGACGAGAACCAAGTGTCGAGCACGTCCTCGTCTTGCGCGAATTCGTCGCCACCACAGCGGTTGCAACGCGCCGGCAGGGCGTGCGCCGCCACCGCGACCGCGCAGCTCTTGCAGGTATAGATGGGGATCCGATGCCCCCACCACAGCTGTCGCGAGATGCACCAATCTTGGATGTTGTGCATCCAGTGCAAATAGACGTTGCGCCAGCGCTCGGGGGTGAAACGCAATCGGCCGTCCAGGACGGCGCGAATGGCTGCCGCCGCCAGCGGCTGCATGCGCACGAACCATTGATCGGACAGATACGGCTCGATGACGGTGCCGCAGCGATCATGCGTGGCGCGCGACAGCGTGTGTGGTTTGCGCCCGGCGAGCAGACCCTGTGCTTCGAGCCGGCGCAGGATCTCGTCCCGCGCCGCGAAGCGATCGAGGCCGGCGAGCGGCCCGGCCAACGCGTTCATGCGTCCCTCGGGGTCGATGACGACCGGCATGTCGAGGCCGTGACGCTGGCCGACATGAAAATCGTTGGCGTCGTGCGCCGGCGTGATCTTGACCAACCCGCTGCCGAACTCCGAGTCGACCGAAGCATCGGCGAGGATCGGAATCTCACGACCGAGCAGGGGCAAGCGCACGCGTTGGCCCACGAGCGCCGCGGCACGCGCATCGTCGGGATGGATGGCGAGCGCGACATCGCCGACAATCGTTTCGGGGCGCGTCGTCGCCACCTCGACATGGCCGCCCTGCACGAGCGGGTAACGCACGGTCCACAGCGTCGCCTGCGCTTCCTCGTGCACCACCTCTTCGTCGCTCAATGCCGTGCGGCAAGACGGACACCAGTGCGTGATGTAACGGCCGCGGTAGACGAGACCTTTGTCGTACAGGCGGATGAACACCTCGCGCACCGCGTGGCTTCGGTCTTCATCGAGGGTGAAGTATTCCCGCTCCCAGTCCAGCGACCACCCCACACGCTGCATCTGGCGCACGATGTGCTCGTGCGAGAGCCGCTTCCATTCCCAGCAGCGCGCGATAAACTCGTCGCGCCCGAGCTGGCGCGGCTCGATGCCCTGTTGGCGCAGACCGCGTTCGACCACCTTCTGGGTCGCGATGCCGGCATGGTCCGTCCCGGGCCACCACAAGGTTTCACGGCCGCGCATGCGCTGGTAGCGCACGAAGACATCCTGGATGGTGCTGGACAGCACGTGCCCCATGTGCAGCGAGCCCGTGACGTTCGGAGGCGGCAGCAGGACGACGAACGGTGCGGTGTCGCCAGCGGCACCGACGCGCGGCGCGAAAGCGCGCGCTTGCAACCAGCGCGCGTACCACACGGGCTCGACCCGCGCTGGATCGTAGGCATCGGCGAGATTCGCCTCGTTCACGCGCCACTCCACAGGCTGCAGAAGGTCCGTGCACGGTGACAGTGGAGGCCATGCGGAGGGGTATCATGCCACGCTGCCGTGGTCAATGCGAGGCATGTCTCAATGCGCGCGCCCGAAATAGAAGCCCAGCACTCCCAGGAACATGTCGATCTTCAGGATCCAGCTGACACGCACCAGATTGTGCGGGCTCGAATCGCGAAACATGAGCAGCGTGGCACAGACGAGCAACGGCAACACGGCACCGAAGAACACAGCCAAGTAACGGGGCCCGACGATTTGCAGCCAGTACGGCGACGGACCGAGGACGACAAAGAGAACGAAGAATCCGAGCGCCACTCCCAGAGCACGGCGTGCACCCAGTCGCCGCGCCAATGTCGTGGCACCGCAGGCCCGATCTCCCGGCAGATCCTCGACGTCCTTGACGATCTCACGTCCCATGAGCAGGAGAAACGCGAGCCCGGCCGGCACCCAGGCAAGACTTGGCTTCCCGGCCAGCCAGGCACCGGCAAAGAAGCCGGAGCTGCAGACCACGGCCACAGCGAGGTTGCCGAGAAGAAAGCGCCCCTTCAGCCTGGCATTGTAGGCGAACAGAATCGCATGCCAGAGCCCGACGACGACGAGCATCGGCGAACCGGCCAGCGCCGCGGCGACGACCGACCCCAACCCCAGCAGCAGCGCATAGCGGCGCGACTCGGCGCGGGTCATGCGGCCAGAAGGAATCGGTCGCCGTGGTTTGTTGATGGAATCGATGTCGGCATCGAAGTAATCGTTGAGAACGTTGCCGGCAGCCGCTACCAGCGCTCCCGCCAGCATCGCCCACATGCACGTCCAGCCCGGCGGGCCGCCGCCTGCCGCTGCCCAGCCCGCCAGAATCACCAGCGCCGAAACCGCGAGGTTGTGCGGCCGGGTGATCTCGACGCGGTTCCAGAGAAAGGCGAGCGCGCGGCGTGTCATGAGGCGCGACAGTATCAGAGCCGCGCGCGACCCCGCACGCTTTTCCTTGGCCCTCAAGGATCGAAGCGGATCTCCGCCGCCACGCGCCGCTCGCCTGCGGGGGCCCCGGTCGCCCACTCCGCCACCGCGGCAACGGCGACACGGCGCGACAGCCAGACACGCGTGTGCATCGCCGCGCGATGCTCCGTCCACACCGGACCACTCGGAAAGGAAAGGTCATACGGCTCGCCCGGCTTCCAAGCGCTCAAGTCCCGGTTGCCGGCACCGCGTCGCGTCCGCTGCAGTCGCAGTGCGAGCTGCCAGCGCACGTCCGGGACGATTCCGAGCTCGAATTGCCAGCGATCGGCATCGGGACCGAGGGCATGGCCGAGATACGGATCGAGCGCCGGATCCCCCGAGCCCGCGACGTAGTTGGTCAGGCTGTCGCGATGGATGTAGACCCAGCGCCCGAGCGCCAAATACCCGAGCTGTACGTCGAGGTCGGCGCCGCCCATGGACAGGCCGCGACGCCAGCTCGCACGTACCCCCAGCCGATTCGGCGCCGGATCGCCGTCATAGATGAAATCATCGACCAGGAGCTCGCCGTCCAGCACCCCCAACGGCGTCGACCACTTGGCATCGACACCAAGCGCCACATTGTCGTCGGCGCGTTCGTTGAACTGATTGCCATAATAGAACGACAGCGGAAAAAGGTACGCCGGCTCCAAGTGCGGGCTGGCGTAGACGGCCGCCTCCTGCACGCCGAATCGCACCGCGCCACAGTCGACCTCGAGACGATGGGCGGCATAGTTGCGCTCGGACCCGACCGAGAGCCAGCCGGCGCTGCTCGCCAGACGCAACCGGCCGAGGACCAGTTGCGCCTGCACCGCATCGAGCGAACGACCCGAAGCCGACACCAGGAGCTCGTCCTCCGGCGCCATTCCCCACGCCGCGTACTCGCGCCCGACGACGACGCGCAGGTGTTGTCCCGCGAGCGCCAAGTAGGCGCGCTCGTCGTGCGACGTGAGACCGCGCCAGTTGCGCTCCCGCGACGTGACCGTGTTCTCGTCTTGCCGCGTGCCTTCTTCCTCGGCGAGGAGCACGTCGTAGCGTGTGTCGTAGGCCGCCCAGTCCGCGTGACGCAACACCGCCTCGAAGCGCGCTCTGCCCCACGCGGTGCCGTGCGTTTCCGAGCCGGCACCGTTGCCGAAGCTGCCGGCGCCGCCGGTGATCGCTTCGAGGTCGAGGCCGAAGTGCCATTGCCCTTCGTGCAGACGCAACAACGGCGGATCGAAGCGCAGAGAAGCCTGTTCGAGGTGCTCACCGCGCACGAACTCGTGTTCCAAACGCAGAAGTCGCGCCATTTCCACCCGCGTGAGGCGGTCCGCCGCGCGCGCCTGCTGCAGTCGCGTCACCCACGCAGAGACATCGCGGCGCGCATACGGGCGCATTCCATGCAGAACGATGAGCCCGCGGTTTTCGAAGTGTTCGAGCTCCTCATAGGCCCAGTGACCGGGAGGCAAGGCCTCGACTTGCGCCCGTGCCGGGATCGGAACCAAGACGCTGGCCACGCCGAGCGCGAACCACGCCCGCCGGGCCTGCGTGCGCGCCAACCCCGCCGCCAGTTTGGCAAGGGGTGACCGGCGCCAATCGGCATTCTGCCGGGGTCGTCCGCGGGTGTGGAGTGTGGAATCCATGGGGCGGGACTTGCATGGCCTGGGCCACCCCCAGCAACGATGTCAGGTGCCTGAGTCCGGCGTGTCGGCCGCCGGCGCGTGCGAACAATGACTGGCGTGCGCTGCCGCCGCGAGAGATTGCACGCAGCGCGCGAACTCGGCGACCCAATTCGGCGTGTCGCGCCGGGCGCGAATGAAGTCCACCAGCGCGCTGCCGACGACGACGCCATCGGCGAACTTGCACACGCTTTGCACCTGCTCCGGCGTCGAAACGCCGAAGCCGACGACGACAGGGGCGTCGCAGACCGCCCGCAGACGGCGCACGGTGTCCGCGGTCTCGGCCGCAATCACGCTGCGCGCCCCCGTGGTGCCGGTCACGGCCACCGCGTAGAGAAAGCCCGTGGCACGCGCCGCGATGGCGCGCATCCGCGCATCTCCCGTCGTTGGCGCCACCAGGAGCACGGATGCGATGCCATGCGTGGCCGCGGCAGCAAAGAGTTCTTCGCCATCTTCCGGCGGCAAGTCGGTCAGGATCAGCCCCCGCACGCCGGCGGCTGCGGCACGCGCGAAGAATGCATCGGGCCCGTACGCGAGCACGGGGTTGAGATAGCTCATGAGCACGATCGGCGGCAGATGCGGCATCGTGCGCAGAGTGTCGAAGAGCACGTCTGGACGCATTCCTGCAGCCAGCGCCACGTCACTCGCATGGCAGATGCTGGGACCGTCGGCGACCGGATCGCTGAACGGGAGGCCGATCTCGAGACAATCGACGTCACCAACGGCCGCGAGCAGGGTGCGAAATGTCGCTCGATCCGGATAGCCCGCGGTCAGAAAGGGAATGAACGCTTTGCGCCCCGAAACGCGCAGAGCGCGCATGTGATCGGCGAGAACGAGACCCAAGACGGCCTCCACGCACACGGCCCGAGCGCACCGGCTCAGGGCCGGCGTTCGACCTGGCCGGCGGCGCGTCGCCCGCGTGCCAAGGTCAGGTGCAGGTCGCTGCGACGATACGCATCGCCGGCACGCTCGCGCTCACCGAGTTTGTCGAAGCAAACGCCGAGCAGATGGTACGCTCGGGCGTGATCGGGGACCAGGTCTGTGACCTGCTGCAGCAGCCGCACCGCTTGCCGCGGTATTTCGAGCCCGTTGTAGCACTGCGCCATCGCGAAGAGCAGGCGCACCGAGACCGTGGGCGATTGGCGTTGCGCCGGCTCGAAATGCATGAGCGCGCGGTCGTAAGCGCCCTTGCGCACGTAGCACAGACCGAGATAATAGCGCGCCTCCTCGTGCCCCGGTTGCAGACGCAAAGCACGGCGAAAAGAGCGGATGGCTTCTTCGTAACGCCGCAGCTCGAAGTAGGCCGCACCCAAGTTGTAATGACCCTCGACGCGATCGGGCGCGAGCGCCACCCCGTCGGCGAATTGTTCGATGGCAAGGTCGTATCGCCGCGCCTCGGCATGCAGCGCGCCGAGGTTGAAGTGCCCTTCCGGATCGCGGGGAGCCAGCTGGACTGCCTTGTGGAACTCGCGCAGCGCGGCAGCGCGCTCGCCACGCAGGTCGAGCAGATATCCCAAGTTGGTGTGCGCGCGTGCCAGCATCGGGTCGATCTGGAGGGCGTGGCGCAAATGACGCTCCGCCAGTGCGAGCTCGCGCTTGCGCAACAGAAAGCTACCCAACCGGTACCAGGGCTCCGCCTGTTCCGGCTCGATCTGGGTGGCGCGAACGAGCTCACGCTCCGCCGCTTGGGCGTCGCCCCGCTGCGCATAGACGATTCCGAGCCACCCGACGGGTGCCGCGGTCAGGGGGTGCTTCGCCGCCAAACGCAGGAAGCATTGCTCTGCGACCGCGTCGGCACCGAGATCGAGCGCCAACTGTCCCAACACCTCGAGGTGAGCCTCTCCGCTGTGCTCGAGGAAGTCCCGCAAGCGTTGCATCGCCTCGGCATGTTGACCATGCGCGGCCAACGCGCGACACAGACCGACGAGTGCAGCCGGGTCGTCGGCGTCACGCCGCGCCTGACGGCGAAGTCGTATTAAGCTTAGATTTTGTTCAGAGTCAAAAAGTTGCGTGAGACGGCTCAAGTGGTTCGATAAGGCGCCGGCCACAATGCTCCCCCACCCCGCGTGTCGGAACGACACGCCCCAGGTCGCCCACTCGGGAGCCGCGGCGGCTAACGGACCGCCCTGGCGTCGAGAACCTCTCGCACGGTCGCCGACAACTCGGAGGTGTTGCTGCACTTCACGAGATACGCGTCCGCGAGCCAGGACGAAAAATCGTCCCGATAGGTCGAGTAACCGGAGTTCAGGATCACCGCGATGCTAGGCTGGAGCTCCTTCATCCGCCGCAACAAGTCGAGCCCATTCTCCGCACCCAACTTGATGTCCAGGATGACCAGCTCTGGCGCCTGGGCCGCGATGACTCGCAGAGCCTCGGCTCCGTTCTCCGCCGTGACCACCTCGTGCCCGTCGTCCTCCAGGTCTTTTTCGTACAACCTGCGGACGTTGACCTCGTCGTCCACCACCAGGATCTTGGGCATGGCGGCTCCTTGTCTGTGTTCGACCTTAGTGCCGACTCGAGAAGGTGTCAACAAACGGCGTCGTGCGGCTCCGAGCGCTCTTGCGGCCATCCTCCTCAGGGCTCGAACCGCACCTCGAGCACGATCCGAAACGGCGACCCCGGTTTGACCTCGTGACTCCGGATGACCACGGGCACGTGCACCACAGACGTCAGCTGGGCGGGATCGGCGGGCCGAGCGTCGCGCTCCGCCTCGCGCCGGCGCAATGGATCGCGGATGAAACCCTCCGCCTCTTGAAGCGTGGGCGACGGTTCGGGTGCCCTGGGCAATTCGATGGTGCGACCGAAGTCCACGGACGCCTCGCGGCGCGGCTCGGGTTCGAAGCGCAGCGATGGCGTTGCGCCGAGAGCCACCAGGGTGCTCTGGCTCGCCGGGGCACTCGGCATGGGACCCGGCGCCGATGGGGCCCAAGCCATCTGCGTGGAAACCGGTGGCACGGCCAGCGCCCCACCGGGTTGCACCGCGCTCGTGTCGCGGGCGTTGCCGGTATGCCGGCCGAACTCGCTGCGCAGGCGCATGAACAGCAAGCGCGACACGGCGTGCAGCGTTTCGTACACGCCCCGGCCCGTCGCCGCCGCCGCTTCGAAGGTCGGCACTCCACGCGGGTTGAGTACCTGCTGCATCTCTTCGATGCTGTGCACCTGGGAAAGGTCGCGCTTGTTGTACTGGATGACCCAGGGCAGCGAATCGAGACTCAAGTTGTTCTCGCGCATGTTCTCTTCGAGATTGCGCAGCGACGTCAGGCTCTCCTCCAGCTTCCCGTACGTCGAATCGGCCACGAACACCACGGCATCGGCACCCTTGAGCACCAGCTTGCGCGTGGCGTTGTAGAACACTTGGCCGGGAACCGTGTAGAGCAGGAAGCGGGTGCGAAAGCCGTGGATCTCGCCGAGCTCGAGCGGCAGGAAATCGAAGAACAGCGTCCGGTCCTGACGCGTCTTCATCGACACCATCTTGCCGCGCGAATCGCCTGGAACGCTGGCATAGATGCACTCGATGTTGGTCGTCTTTCCGGACAGGCCAGGACCGTAGTACACGATCTTGGCGTTGATTTCACGCCCCGCGTGATTGATGAGCACCATACAGCCGCTCCGCAGTCGTGGATTCGGTTCGAGCCCCGACGGGCTTGCGTCAGCAATCCTTGTTCCGAGTCCGCGACCCGGACGGATGCTCCGCGTCGAGGACCGATGCGCAGTCGCCCGCCTCGCTGCAGTGCCTTCCCCCGTTCGTGACCGCCGGCGTGCGGAAACTGGCGAATTCCGCACCACACGAGCTCCATCTCCGCGGTTCTTTGCGCGGCGACCCTGCAGACCTGCGACGCACAGGGCTCTGGAAGATCTGGAATCCGCGCCGGCACGGACCGTGATCGTCTGCTCCCGGATCGCTTGCGGCTGCATGGGGCGCGGGTGTGGTGCGCGCTCCCGATATGGCATCGCTCTTGTTTGACGCTTCCGTGCGCCATGTCGATGGCGGCCTGCACGTCGGAGCACGGATGCGATCGCGCGCCCGGGCAAGCAAGTTGACGCCACCTGAATGCAGGGCTAGACTCGCGTGCCCCCGAAGTCGAGAGCCGCGATCACGGCACGGACGACGCGGAACAGCGCTTGCCGGAGGCACCCATGTCCACGACGCCCAAGATTCTGAACGAGATGTTCGGCCGACTGCTCGGCATTCAGGTCGGTTCACAGGTCACGGACAAGCTGACACCGGTCATCGACGGCGTCATTGACAAAGTGCACGGCAGTCTCGATCTCGACACCGTGCAAGGGCAGAACACGCTGCGCGCTCTCATTTGCAGCATGGTCGTGCATGGCTGGGGTCTCGGCATGCACCCCGACAATAATCCCACTGTCGATCAGGATGCCAAGCCCATCGAGGTCAAGGTCTGCAAGGACATCCTGGTGCCGATGGACCATTTGAAATCGCTGCGCTACCTCAAGAAGGATTCCTACGGCCGCGTCAAGAAAGTGCTCTTCGAGCCCGATCAGAACGCGCGCATCCGCGGGCAGATCGACTCCATTTTGGGTGAGATCGCCAGCCAAAAGTGGGTGGACGACTGAGCGCGAGCGCCGGGTGACCAATCCACCGAGGCGAGCGCTCGACGCCTGCATCCGCACATGCGCGCGCCACGCACGGCAGCCCATCAGAACACAATCTGGCCGTCGGCGAGGATGTCGTTGAGAGCATCCTTGAAGTAACTCGTGGAACGCAGCACGTCCGCATCGACCTTCGCCTTGTACATGTCCCACGCCTTGTTGACCTCGCCACCGAGCGCGCTCGCCAGATTGCCTTGTTGCAGTGCGCGGTCGCGCGCCGACTGGTTGTAGACCAGGATGTCCGACACCAGCGCGCGCGCCAGGCGCCGGGCGCGTTCGTGCGCTGCGGCCGGCGCCGTCGGCGTTGCGACCTCCGACCCCGAGTGCGGGCGCGGTGCGGGGGAGATTGGTGGCAATCCCGGTTTGAACGGCGCGGTCTCGAGGCGAGGTGGTGCGGAGGTGCTGCCGGTGCTTCCAAGCTCGAGGGTCCGCTCGCCTTGCCACTGGGGCCGACGCGGAATCGGTGTCGGCGTGGACGGCGGTCCGAACACGCCCGGCACGGGACGCGGCGTCACCCTCTGCGTCGGCAGGCGCGGTGGCGGGGCCACCCGAGGCGGCCGGCGGTCGTCTCGTTCCAGATCCAAGGGTGAAGCGCTCGCAGAACTCTGAGGTTGCGCCATTCCCGCGGGCGGTGCCTCCGTGGACTGGGGGGCAGCGGGCCGCGTGCGTCTCGCCGGCGAGTTTGTGGGTCGCTCGACTCCCGGAGCGGGAGTGGCGAGTGCCACGAGAGGCGCCGATTCCACTCCACGCACGCGAAAGACGTTTCCGCACCCCGGGCAGCGCACACGCAACCCGGCGGCCGGAATCTGCTCCGCTTCCAATCGGTACGCGGCTTGGCATCCCGGACAGCGCACGAACATCGCAGCTTCCTCCAGGCGACGCGATCCAGGGTCACCAGCCACCGCGCCATTTCAAAAGCGCAGCAGAGGCACGCAACATTCAGGCCATGGATGTCGCATCGGATCAGCCGATGGCGGCGAGAGCTTCCTGCATCCGGTAGTGCGTGTCCAAATGCTCGCGCATCGCCCGGTGCTCCGCGAGCGCAAGTTCTGGGTCGAGTTCGATGAGGGCGAAGGCAGCGCTGCGGGCGCGGTCCAGCACCTCGAGGTCCCGCGCCAGATCGGCGAACCGCAGCGTCGGCAGTCCGTGTTGGCGCGTGCCGACGAAATCTCCCGGGCCACGCAGCGCCAGATCGAGCGCGGCGATGGCAAACCCGTCATCGGTGCGCGCGAAGGCGCGCAAGCGTTCCAAACTCTCCTCGCTACTGGTGCGTTCCTGCAACAGGAAGCACCAGGCGGGGTTGCCGCCACGGCCGACGCGCCCGCGCAGCTGGTGCAACTGCGACAAGCCGAAGCGGTCCGGGTGATGGATGATCATGAGATCGGCCGCCGCGACATCGATCCCCACCTCGACGACCGTGGTGCTGATGAGAAGACGCACCTCCCCGCGCCGAAATGCTTGCAGCAGGGCGTCCTTCTCCGCCGCGCGCAGCCGTCCATGCATCAGTCCCATGCTGAGGCCGGCCAAGGGTCCGGCACGCAAGCGTTCATATTCTTCGCTCGCGGCGCGCAGCGCGATCTTCTCGCTCTCTTCGACGAGTGGATAGATCATGAATCCTTGGCTGCCCCTTTGAAGCTCTGCACGCACGAAGCGCAGCATGTCGGCGCGACGGTGGGGCGGCACCAAGCGTGTCTGCACCGTTTGTCGTCCCGGTGGCTTCTCGTCCAGCGACGACACGTCGAGATCGCCGAAGAGCGTGAGCGCGAGGCTGCGCGGAATCGGCGTCGCCGACAACACCAGGACATGCGGGCGGCCGCCGCCGTCCTGCTGCAGCCGCATGCGCTGCAACACGCCGAAGCGATGCTGCTCGTCGACCACCGCCAATCCCAGACGCTGCCAGCGCACATCCTCTTGAATCAGCGCATGGGTGCCGACAACGACATCGAGGTCACCGCTGGCGACACGGCCGCGCACGCGCTGCTTGTCCGCGTCGCTGCGCGAGCCGACGAGCACGTCCATGCGCACGTCGAGCGCGGTGAAGGCCGGCAGCAGACGTTCGGCGTGCTGCATCGCCAGGACCTCCGTTGGCGCCATCAGCGCTCCCTGGGTGCCGTTGCCCGCCGCGCACAAGAGCGCCGCGGCGGCGAGCACCGTCTTGCCCGAGCCAACGTCGCCTTGGACGAGCCGTTGCATGCACCGCCCCGAGGTCATGTCGCACAGGATTTCGTCCAACACGCGGTTCTGCGCCGCGGTCAGCGTAAACGGCAGCCGGGCCAGGTACTCCTCATGCCGTGAACGCTGGAGCTGCATCGGTGGACCCGGGCTCGATTCCCGCGCCCGCCGTCGCCGGCGCGCCAGCACCACCTCGAGCAGGAACAGCTCCTCGAACTTGAAACGCCGGAGCGCCCGCGCCGCAGCGTCGGCATCGTCCGGGAAGTGCAGCGCCATCAGCGCGGCGCCGCGTTCGGGCAGCTCGCCGCGTACAGCGTTGGGCAGGATTTCCTGCACGTGTTCGAGGTGCGTGTCGAGGGTGCGGCGTACCAGGGTGCGCAGCCACTTCTGCGTCACGCCGCGCACCAGCGGATAGAACGGCACGATGCGCGCTGCATGCACCAGCTCCTGTGCGTCGTCATCGGCGCGCTCGAATTCGGGCTGGCGCATTTCGAGGCGGCTGCGACTCTGGACCACGCGCCCGGCGAGCACGAGTCGATGGCCAGGCTGCAGGACATCGCGCACCCAGGGCGTGTACCAGACGACACGCATGCGACCGCTGTCGTCGGACACGGTGGCGACGACGCGGCCACGCCCGCCCCAAGATGGCCGCGCGTGCAGGCTCTCCACTTGCACGCGCACGCACGCATCGGTTTCCGCTTGCAGCGTGGCAATGGGCTGCACGTGCGTGCGGTCGAAATACTGCCGCGGCGCGTGGAGCAACAGCTCCTCCGCGGTGCGGACGCCGAGCTTCTCCAAGGCATCCGCCCGCCGTGGGCCGACGCCCTTGAGATATCGGCAAGGATCGTCGAGTCGCGCCGCCATGATTCGATCGTAGCAGACCGCTGTGGCCCCCACGAGAATCACGCCGTGTCCGCCGTCAACCGCGTTCAGACTCGCGAAGATTGCGGGCTGGGGACGAAATCGCGCAGCAGTGCGGCGAGGTCGGGGAAATTCGCTGCACGCGCTTCGAGGATGCGGTAGAGGCGCGGCGACAGCTGAGCCGAGACCGCCTGCGCGCGCACGGCTTGCAGGTGCTGCGCGGCGCGCACGGCGTCTCCACGCGCATGGTGCACGAGGGCAGCCATCCAATGCGCGTCGAGCCGCAGCGGATCCACGCGCAGCAATGCTTGCAAACAGGCGAGGGCCGCCTCCTCGCCCCCGGTTTCGAGGTAGGCGAGCGCGGCCGTCTCGAGCAACGCCGGAGACACGGCCGTCCCACGAAGTGCCGGCTCGAACCAACCGAGCGCCGCCGCCGGCTCCCCCGCCTGCAAGGCCGCCCGCCCCAGGTGCAGCGCGGCCTCGGCGGCGTAGAACGTGGCGAGATGGGCGATGGGATCGCAGCGCGGAGCACCTGCCTCCAGCACGCGCTGGAAGCACCGCAGTGCTTGCTCATACTCCCCGGCATCGAAAGCGCGCATGCCGGTCCGATAATGTGCGCTCGCCTCGCCCCCGAACAAACGCCTGAAGAAGGACATTGCCTCCCTCCGGCAACGGCTCGAGCCGCTTCGACTCGAGCGCGACTTCAGTCCATTTGTTGGCGCAAGAAAGCCGGGACGTCCAGGTCGTCGGCATTCCAGCTCCTGAGCTCCGTCCGCGGCAACAAGAGATGCGGCAACTCGGGCGCACGCACCGACTCGGCAAGTGGCGCACCGAGCGATGCCGGTTGCGGCGTCACCGCTTCTTCGACTTGCAGCGCCACGCCCATGGGCGGCGTTTCCGCGCTGGCCATTCCGCGCGGGTCGGCATGCACCGCCGGTTCCTGATGCAACGAGGCCGGCGCCAACCGCGCTGCGGGGGCATGCCCCGTGCCGCCGCGCAGCGCCTGCGGCAGGGCGACGCTGGTGGCGCGCACGGCCTCGCCATCCGCGGCGGCAGCCAACGGCAGTGGCAGCCGCGTGACGCGTGCCGCCGGTCGCTCTGCCCACGGCGCTGTAGGCCGCGCTTTCACTGGCTCGACGCGCTGGACGAATTCACGCGAGACCGTCGCCGAGGCGCGCTCGCTGCCGAACCCGGTGGCGATGACGGTGACGCGGAATTCGGAATCGTTGCCTTCGTCGACGACAGCGCCAAAGATGATGTTGGCCTCGTCGCCGACCGCTTCCTGCACCAACGAGGTCGCCTCGCTCACCTCGTGCAAGGTCATGCCGTGCCCGCCAGTGATGTTGACGAGCACACCGCGCGCGCCGTGAATGTCGACGTCGTCGAGCAGCGGGCTGGAGATGGCTTGCCGTGTCGCCAGGGAGGCGCGATCCGGCCCTTCGGCGGTCCCGGTGCCCATGAGCGCATCGCCCATGTTCGCCATGATCGTCTTGACGTCGGCGAAGTCGAGGTTGACGAGCCCGGGGATGGTGATCAAGTCGCTGATCCCACGCGTCGCCTGCAACAGCACGTCGTCCGCCATCGAGAACGCGGTGACGAGTGGGGTCTCGGTGCCGACAATCTGCAGCAGCTTCTCGTTGGGGATGACGATGAGTGTATCGACGGCTTCCTTGAGGGCTTTGATGCCTTCGTTCGCCGAGTTGTTGCGACGTTTGCCCTCGAAGTTGAACGGCCGGCTCACGATCGCGACCGTGAGCGCTCCCAGCTCGCGGGCGATGCGTGCGACGAGCGGCGCGCCGCCCGTGCCGGTCCCGCCTCCCATACCGGCGGTGACGAAGACCATGTCGGAGCCCTTGAGGGAATCGATGATCAGCGCTTCGTCTTCCTCGACCGCTTGACGCCCGACGTCGGGAATGCCGCCGGAACCGAGCCCTTTGGTGAGCTTCGAACCGACTTGGATGCGCTGAGTGGCGCGCGACAATTTGAGCGCTTGCGCGTCGGTGTTGATGGCGAGGAACTCGACGCCGCTCAGTCCCTGCGCAATCATGCGGTTGATCGCGTTGCCCCCGGCGCCCCCGACGCCGATGACCGTGATGCGGGCCAGGATCTCACATTCGCGTTCAAACTCGAACATCGTCAACCTCCAGATCCACCCCAACCCTCGGGGGCACGTGGCCGCCCTCGCGGGCGGCGGCTTCGACAACGGCTGGCGACGGCGAGCACGCACCGGCGGCGCGGCGTCCCCCCCCCGCTCCCCACACTTGGCGCAAACGCTGCACGGCGCCGCGCCACGCCGGGCCACGCGGAGTGGCATGCAGAGCGCAACGCGAGGCGTAATCCAACAATCCGAGCACCGTCGCACTGGCCGCGCCAGTGGGTGCCGCGCCGGCTGCGCTCGCCTCTTCGGCGAGACGTGCCGGCAAACCGAACACGTCCTCCACGAGCTCGACAATGCCGCGCAATCGTGCACCGCCACCACCGAGGACGACGCGATCTCCGGGCACGAGAACGCGTGCATGCTGCAGCTCCGCGCGTACCATCCCCAAGAGCTCGCGCAGGCGTGGTTCGACGACGTGTGCCAGGGCCGACTGACTCAGACGCGCACGCCCGCTGTGGCTCATGAGCGTCGTTTCGAGCCCCGGCATGACCGCCGCTTGCGAGGCGACCGCAAACCGATGTTTCAGCTCCTCGGCCGCGGCGTAGTCGAGTTGCAGTGCGAATGCCATGTCGCGGGTGACATGACCGGCACCGACCCCGAGGCAGACGAGCGCCTGCAGGACATGATCGCGATAGAGAACCGCGCCGATGCGGTCGGCGCCGATATCCACCAGCAGCGCACCGCGCCTGCGATCGTCCGGCCCGAGCAGCACGCCGGCGGTGACGAGCGGTTCAGCAGCGACATCCACCAACTCGCGATCGAGGTCGCTCACGATGCGCTCCAGATTGTCGAGTGCCAAACGCGATGCCGTGATCACGGCACACTCCGCCACCAAGCGCCGTGCGCGCACGCCGAGCGGCGGGCGCGACACCCGCGCGCCGTCGACGCGATAATGTGTCGGCAACACGTGCAGCACCTCGCGATCGGGTGGCAGGCCGATGCAGGCGGCTGCTTCCAGCGCGCGCTCCAAATGCGCGGCGCGCAACGCCACCGGCAACTGCAACTCCAAGCTGCCATTCGATCGCACCATCCCGAGCGCCGTGCCGCCCAAACCCACGATGACTCGGCGCACAGACATCCCAGCCTGCTGCTCCGCCTGGCGCATCACCGCATGCATTTGCTCGCGCGCCAGCGCGCGATCGACCGGGACGCCATCGCGTCCAGCGGTGTACGGCTGCGCCGCGACGGCGCGCGGGCGGAGGCCAGTGTCCGTGGCCACCGCGACCAGGGCGCGCACGGTGCGCGACCCGAGATCGACGAGCAAGAGGCCGCGAGGCTCGGAGGCTCTAGCCACGGCCACGTCGGGCCTCCACCTGCCGCGGGGTGACGACGATTTGATCGCGAAAGCGCAGGTCGATTCGAGCCGGAGGTGCAGCGGGCAAAAGTGTCGCATCGAGCATTTCCAACTTGCGCAATCCCGCCGCGAGATCGGCGCCAGAAAACACGATCTTCGTCATGGGCGGATCGGTGTGGAGGACCACGTCGTCGCCGCGACGCTCGATGCGCGTGATCGCGAACGCCGATTGTTTCAGCCCATCGCGGAGTTGGCGCAACAGCTTGGCATCTGCAGATTCCAGTCGGCTGCCATCTTCCACCAGCGCGAATCCCTGGATGCGCGTCAAGCCGCGCAGGGCATGGCGCGCCTCGAGGATGCGGCCCTCTGCATCGAACGCCGTGCCCGATTCGTTGACGAACGCAGCACGACGCGGCAGCACCTGGATTTCGAGGCTACCCGGCCAATGGCGAACGAACTCGACTCGAACCTCATCGGGATGGAACTGCAGGAGAGCACGCAAGCGCGATTCGGGGAGGAGGAAGAGCGGCTCGCCGAGACTGGCCTTTTCGATCGCGGCGCATCCCGCCTTCCCGGGGCGCACGTTGCCCGTCCACGCGACGTGCTGTACGGTGAGCGCGGGAGACAAGCTGAGGAGCAGCACGGCGCTGGCGGCGATTCCGCTGCCGAATGCAGCGCGCACGAGCGGCGCAACCTGCACCCTCGTGCCAGGCGAGAAATACCGCAGTCTTCCGATGATTTGTCGGCGCACCACCCGCTCCGCCCCCACACGTCCCGAGCACCATCGACCTAGGCAGGACCGGCCTCGATGCGGCGCCGGTATTTCTCGACCAGAACTTCGTTCAAGGCCGTGACATCGCCAGCACCCAGCGTCAACACCAAGTCCCCTTTCTCTATAGACGATGCCACCTGGTCGGTCAATTGCTCTTTGTCCCCGATGTAGAACGCGTGCTTGTGCCCGTGCTCGCGCAGCGCTTGCACCAGCCGGCTCGCATCGACGCCGGGAATCGGGTCCTCCGACGCGGCATAGATGTCCATGACGTAGACCCAATCGGCATCGAAGAAGGCGCGGCCGAACTCGTTCAGGAGGAATTGCGTGCGGGTGTAACGATGCGGCTGGAACACGACCACGAGCCGGCGGCCGTGACTGTGCTTGGCCGCGCGCAGCGTGGCGGCGATTTCCGTCGGATGGTGCCCATAGTCGTCGACGAAAACGACATCGTGCTCCACGGCCTTGATCTCGAAGCGCCGCGCCACGCCCAGGAACGCGGCCACGCTGCGGGCCGTGACCGCAAACGGGATCTGGAGCTCCTGCGCGACAGCCACCATCGCCAGCGCGTTCAAGACGTTGTGCTCGCCAGGCATCCCGAGCGCCAGCTCCCCCAGCCGCACCCCGTTGCTACGGACCTCGAAGCGGCTGCCCGCGGCGGAAGTCGCGAGAATGCGCCCCGTGATGTCGGCCTGCGTCGCCAGGCCGTAGGTGATGACGCGCTTCTCGAGGCGCGGAATGACGGATTGCACGAGGGGATCGTCGAGGCAGACGATGGTGCTGCCGTAGAAGGGTACTTTATTGGCAAATTGCACGAAGGCATCGAGAATGGCATCGATATTCTTGTAATGGTCGAGGTGTTCAGCGTCAATATTTGTAATGATTGCAATTGTGGGCGGCAACCGCAGGAAACTGCCGTCGCTCTCGTCGGCCTCGGCGACGAGATACTGCCCCGCCCCCAGCATGGCATGGGTGCCGAGCGCCAGCACCCTTCCCCCGACCACGATGGTCGGATCCAGGCCAGCCTCGGCGAGCAGCGTCGCGACGAGCGAGGTGGTCGTGGTCTTGCCATGCGCGCCGGCGACGGCGATGGCGAACTTGAGCCGCATGAGCTCGCCGAGCATTTCGGCCCGCGGGATCACCGGGAGCTTCTGCTGCCGCGCCGCCATCAACTCCGGGTTGTCGGCTCGGATTGCGGAGGAATACACCACGACCTGCGCATCTTCGAGATTCTCCGCCCGATGACCGATGGCGATACGCGCACCGCGCGACTGCAACCGCCGCGTCACGGAGGATTCCTTGACGTCGGAGCCGCTGATGGTGAAATCGAGATTGAGCAGCACCTCGGCGATGCCGCTCATGCCGATGCCGCCTATGCCCACGAAGTGCACGCGCTTCACATGGCCGAACATGCATGCCTCCTCTACGCTCCGGCGTTCACCAGCGCCAGGAAATCCGCCACCAAATGCCGTGTCGCGTCGGGTCGTGCCAGCTTTTGGCTCTCGGCCGCCATCGATCCGAGCCGTCCTGGAGTCAACAATAAGGCGGCGATCTCGTCGCACAACCGTGCCCCAGACAGCTCCGCATCCGGCACCAGGACTGCCGCGCCCGCTTCGGTCAAATAGCGCGCGTTCGCCGTTTGATGATCGTCGACCGCACCCGGGAAGGGAACGAGAATCGCAGGCTTGCCGAGCGCGGTGATCTCGGCCAACGTCATCGCGCCGGAACGACAGAGGAGCAGCGTCGCCGCCGCGTAGGCAGCTCCCACGTCGGGCACGTACTCGCGTACCTCGACGTCGGGCGCCTGCTCCCATGCCGGCTGGAGCGCAGCGAAATCCGCGCTCCCGGTCTGCCAGATCCATTGCACAGGCGCTCGTTCACGCAAGAGCGGGATCGCAGACGCCACCGCTCGATTGATCGATCTTGCGCCGCGGCTGCCGCCGAGAACGAGGAGCACCGGGCAGTCCACGGCCGCGCCGGCCTGCGCCGCACGCGGTTGCAGCAGGTCATCGCGCACCGGATTGCCTAGACAGCGGACGCGCGAGGGGTCGGGGAAGCGGCTCTCGGTGTCGGGAAATCCGACATAGACCCGCTGAGCCAGTCGCGCCAACAGCCGGGTCGCGAGCCCAGGAATCCGGTTCTGCTCCTGCACCACCAGCGGCCGGCGCCAGAATGCCGCCGCCAGCCCACCCGCGAGGCTCGCGTGCCCACCGGTTGCCACCACCAGGTCAGGCCGGTAACGGTGCACGAGCCGGAGCGCAGAAGCGAATCCGCAGAGGAAGCTCCAGAGAAACAACAAGCGACCGCGCAGGTCGAGACGTCGAAAGCCGCTGCTCGCGATCGTCACCAGCTCGAAGCCCTCGTGCGGCACGATGCGGCTCTCGAGACCGCCGCGGCTGCCGAGGAACAGACATTGCGCGCCAGGAACCGCACGGCGCAGATGATGCGCCATGGCGATGGCGGGATACAGATGCCCGCCGGTGCCGCCGCCGGCGAACAACACCTTCACAACCCGCCCTCCAACAGACTCGCCCGCCGTAGCGGCCAGCGGCCGACGAGGCCCGGGGCGCGCTCGACCTCGCGCGCGACGCTGCACAACACTCCGAGCGCCAGCAAATGCGAGACGAGCGACGACCCGCCGTAACTGATGAAGGGCAGAGGCAGACCCGTGACCGGAAACAGACGCAGCGCCACGGCCAAGTTGATGGCGACGTACCAAAATACCGAAACGCCAGTGCCGACGGCGACCAATTGCGCGAAGGGATCTTCATGCGCGCGCGCAACACGGATGGCGCGCGCCACCAGCAAGAGAAAGAGAACGAGGACGAGGGCGCAGCCGGCGAATCCCAGCTCTTCGCCCATGACGGCGAAAACGAAATCGGTGTGCGGGTCGGGAATGTAACCGAACTTCGAGATGCCGTTGCCGAGCCCCTTGCCGAAGGGACCGCCACTGCCAATGGACAACACAGCCTGCGTGCTCTGATAGGCCACGTCCATGGCGTGCTCGCCGGGGTGCAGGAACCCGGCGATGCGCTCGCGCACGTGCGGCTTGTGCACCGCCACCGCGGTCGCGCCGAGCAAGAGGATCGCCACCGTGACCCCGAGGTGCAGCCGCCGCGCCCCGCCCGCGTAGAGCAGCGTGCAGCTGATGAGGCCGAGCGCCATGCCGCTGCCGAAATCGTTCTGCTTGACCACCACCAGGAGAATGGCGCCGATGATCGCCGCAAGCGGCAGAAAGCCGCGGCGCAGCGATGCCAGATCAGGCCCGCGACGCACGATTTCGCCGGCAAGGAAGAACACCAAGGCGACGCGCACGAACTCGACCGGTTGCACCGATCTGCCGAGGAACGGCACCCAGGCGCGGGCGCCGCGCACGGCATCGAAGAGAAACACGACGAACAGACCGAGCGATGCCGCGAGCAGCAGGATCCGCGCCGCCCGGCGCCAGATTCGATAGTCGAGCCGCGACAGCGCCAGCATCGCCCCCAGACCCACCGCCGCGCTCAGCATCTGCCTCTTCAGGAAGCGCAGGCTGTCGCCGGTCGCGGCACGCGCCATTTCTTGACTGGCGGAATAGAGCACGACGAGGCCCACCACCATGAGCGCGAGCACCAGCAGCAGGATCACCTGTTCGTGGCGCAATTTCATCGGCGACTCCCCTCTGTGGCGGCACGCACGGCGGCAGTGAACGCAGCCCCACGCTGCTCGGCGTTCTGAAACATGTCGAAGCTGGTGCACCCGGGCGAAAACAGCACCGTATCGCCCGGCCGCCCGAGCTCGAGCGCGCGCTGCACGAGCTCGCTCAGGTCCGCGACCCGATGAATGGCGGTCGAATCGCCGAGCTGCCGCGTGATCTCCTCGGAGGCTTCGCCGAAGACGAGCACGGCGCGCACGTGGCCCAGATCGGCGCCAAGCGTGGTCCAGTCGAGGCCCTTGTTGCGGCCGCCGAGCGCGAGCACGAGCGGCCCGGGGAGGCCGAGCACGGCGGCGCGCACCGATTCCACCGTCGTCGACTTGGCGTCGTTGACGAAACGCACGCCGGCGATTTCGCCACAAGGCTGCATGCGGTACTCGAGGCCGGGAAAACGCCGCAGGCCGTCGCGCGCCGCCGCGGTCCACAAGCCGAGCGCGCGCACCACTGCGAGGGCCGCCATGACATTGCTGCGGTTGTGTTCGCCGAGCAACGGCACGTCTCCGACCTCGGCCAGCATTTCGTGCTGGTCGCCGTCGTGCCAGACGAAAGCATCGCCGACCCGTGTCACACCGCATCCGCCCCAGGTGCGGCCGAAGCCGGCAACGCGGGCCGTGGCGGCGCGCGCGGTGCGTTCGCCCCAGGCATTGCCAGGATCGACGACGAGCCAATCGCTCTCGGTCTGATGGCGAGTGATGCGTGTCTTGGCGGCCGCGTAGGCTTCCATGCTGTCGTAGCGATCCAAATGATCCGGACTCACGTGCAGCAAGACGGCGGCATGGGCATGGAAGGAGTCGACGGTCTCGAGCTGGAAGCTCGAGATCTCGAGCACCGCCCAATGTCGCGGCGTGAGCCGTTCGACCACCGCGCTCCAGGCCACGCCGATGTTGCCGGCGACGATGTGTTCGACACCGGCCGCGTCGAGAAGCGCGCCAATCAATGCCGTGGTGGTGGACTTCCCCTTGCTCCCGGTGACGGCGAGAACGGGCGCCGGGCAAAAACGATAGGCGAGCTCGATTTCGGACAACACAGGCGTGCCGCGCGCCACTGCGGCGCGCACCAAGGGATGCAGCGTGGGCACGCCGGGAGAAAGCACGAGCAGGGCCGCACCCTCCAAGACCGCCGGGTCCGCGGTCGCATGTCCCGCATCCAGGATGCGCCGCGCCCAGTCCCCACCCAACAGCGCCGTGGCCGCTTCCCCCTCGTCGACGCCAATGACGCGCGCGCCGTGCGCATGCAGCAATTCCGCCGCCGCGGTACCGCTACGCGCCAAACCGAGTACCACGACCTTGCGGTCGCGGAGCTCGGGCGGCTCCGACTTGCGCGCGGCATGGGTCCGCATCATCCTCCTACTGCAGCTTGATCGTCGACAGCGACAGCATCACCAACAGCGCGGCGATGATCCAGAAACGCACCACGATCTTTGTCTCCGGCCAGCCATGCAGTTCGAAATGATGATGCAAGGGCGCCATGCGGAACACGCGCTTGCGTCGCCAGCGGTAGCTCGACACCTGGATCATCACAGACAGCGCCTCGGCGACCAGCACGCCGCCGATAACGAGGAGGAGGAACTCCTTCTTCACCAGCACCGCGACCACACCCAGCGCGCCCCCGAGCGCCAGAGACCCCGTGTCGCCCATGAACATTTCGGCCGGGTGGGTGTTGTACCACAGGAATCCGAGCGCAGCGCCGACGGCCGCCATGCAGAAAACGGTCACCTCGCCGCCACCGCGGATGAACAAGATGTTCAGATAATCGGCGAAGTTGCGGTTGCCGCTCACGTACGCGAGTGCCGCGTAGCCCAGGAACGCCAGCGCGCACAAGCCGATGGCGAGACCGTCGAGGCCATCGGCCAGATTGACCGCATTCGACGCGCCTGTGATCACCAAAGCGACGAAAAGAATGTAAAAGATGCCGAGCTCGGGGTTGACGTTCTTCAAGAACGGGACCGAGGTACGGCTGGCGATCTCGGGCTGCAGCGGCAGGAAGGTGAGCACACAGCCAACCCCGAGCCCGATCAACAGCTGCCCGGCGATCTTGTAGCGTCCGACGAGTCCCTTGCGCCGCACCAGCTTCAAGTAATCGTCGAGAAAGCCGATGGCTCCCATGCAGACGGTGGTCCCGAGCACTAGCTGCACGTAACGATTGCCGAGATCGCCCCACAACAGCACCGGCACCACGATGCTGCCGAGAATCAACAATCCCCCCATGCTCGGCGTTCCGACCTTCATCTGGTGCGTCACCGGCGTGTCCTCGCGCACGGCGGCACGACCCTGCAGAGCACGCAGCTTGCGCATCACCCATGGCCCGAGCAGAAAGCTGATCACCAGCGCCGTCACCATCGCATATGCGGAGCGGAAGGTGATGTACCGCAGCACGTTGAAAGCAATGAACTGATCGTGGAACGGATACAGCAGCCAGTACAGCACTACGCCACCCCAATCCGCAGGGCATCCAGGACGCGCTCCATGCGCGCCGAGCGCGAACCTTTGACCAAGACCGCGTCGCCCGGCCGCAAGGTCACGCGCAGATCCTCGACCAGGGCGGTGAACTCTGCATGATGACGCGCCGCGTCGCCAAGCCCGGCGCGGGCGGCAGCCTGCACTGCGTGCGACATCTCGACACCGGTGGCGAGCAGCAAGTCGATGCCCGCCTGGGCGACACGGCGCCCGAGCTCGGCATGCAGCGCCGCGCTCGTGGACCCGAGCTCGCCCATGTCGCCCAGCACGGCGATGCGCCGGCCCGGGCTTGTGGCCAGCACCTCGAGCGCTTGCGCCATCGAATCCGGGTTGGCATTGTAGGAATCGTCCAGGACGCGCACGTGCCCGACGTGTGTCCAACTCGAGCGCTGCTTGGTGAAGACGCATGTCTCGATGGCGCGTGCCACCAAAGCCGGATCGCACCCGAGCTCGCAGGCAACGGCGAACGCGGCCGCGGCATTGTTGGCGTTGCCGCGCCCCGGTCGTGCCAAGCGCACGGAGATGCCGTTGAGCTGCAGGACCTGATGTTCGGCATCGTCCGCGTGCGCGGATTCGATGCGGTAGTCGGCATGAGCGGCGACGCCAAAGGTGACGCGGCGAGCGGGGCTGGCCATGCGCTCGAGCTCCGAGAAGCGCGGATCGTCGGCGTTCAGCACCGCGACACCGCTGGGGCGTAAGCCGGCGAAGATCTCGCTCTTGGCACGCAGCACACCCTGCAACGAGCCAAAATGCTCCAGGTGCGCATGGCCGATGTTGGTGATGACGGCCACATCCGGGCACAAGAGATGCGACAGCGTCTCGATTTCCCCGAAATCGCTGGCCCCGATCTCGGCGACGAGAAAGCGTTCATCGCCTTGCCGCGCCAGCACCGTGAGCGGCACGCCCAAATGATTGTTGAGATTCCCGCGGGTCGCATGCACTTTGGCCGCGCTTGCCAGCGCCGCCGCGATGAGGTCCTTGGTCGTCGTCTTGCCGTTCGAACCGGTGACGGCGACGACTTGCAGCGGCTGGCGCTGGAGCGATGCACGCGCCAGTTGCTGCAACGCGTGCAACGGCTCCGGAACGGCGAAGCACGCGACGGGCAAAGTCTGCCAGCGCTCCCAGGTGTCGAGTGCGACCAGGATGCCACGCGCGCCGCGTTCGACCGCGAGGGTGACGAAATCGTGGCCATCGAAGCGCTCGCCGCGCAGCGCCACGAACAGCGATTCCCCTACCTCGAGACGCGTGTCGGTGGAAACGCCAGCGAACACGAGTGTCTCCGTCACCGCGCGCCTCTGCACCGGGCCGGCTGTCCCCAGGTCGATCTCGACGTCGGTGGCTTTCATTCGCATTGCGCACCGCCATGACACTCTGCCAGCGCAGCGTGTGCCTCGAGCCGGTCGTCGAACGCCAGCGTCCGATCGCCGATGATCTGCGTGCTCTCGTGGCCCTTGCCGGCAATCACCACCAGATCGTCCGCGGCGGCACCGGCCACGGCATCGTGGATGGCCGTTCTTCGATCCACGTGGCGCAGCCAATCATGGTGCGTCGCCGGAATGCCATCTTGCATCGCATCCAGGATCGCCTCGGGATCCTCGCTCCGCGGGTTGTCGCTCGTCAGCACCATGCGATCGGCGAAACGCGCCACCACCGCCGCCATGAGCGGCCGCTTGCCGGCATCGCGATCGCCGCCGCAACCGAACACGACAACCAGCCGGCCACGCACCAGATCCTTGCAGGTGGCGAGCAAGCGCTCGAGAGCTTCAGGAGTGTGCGCGTAATCCACGACGACCGTGGGTCCGCTCGCGTGCGGCACGACCTCGAAGCGGCCGGGAACCGGTGGCATCCCGCGCAAGGCTGCCGACACGCTCCCCATCTCGAGCCCGAGGACGCGGAACACGGCACACGCCGCAGCGGCGTTCTGCACCTGGAAACCGCCGGGGAGTGGCAGCCAGAGCTCCTCTGCGCCAGCGCCCCAATCGAGCACGATGCGGTTGCCTTCGAGCCGGGATTCGGCATCCACAATGCGCAGATTCGCGCGCGCACTGCGGCCGAAGGTGAAGCACGGTCCGGGATGGCGCGCCGCGGCTGCCGCCGTGAGTGAATCGTCCAAGTTGTAGATGGCGCGCGGCGCGCCGCGCTCGGCGCCGAGACCATGCATCCAGGATGCCTTGGTGGCGGCATAGGCTTCGAGACTGCCGTGATAATCCTGATGATCCCGCGTCACATTGGTCATCACGCCGACGCTGAAATGCACCGCTTCGACGCGGCGTTGCGCAATGGCATGTGAGCTCACCTCGAGAGCGATGGCCTGTGCACCGCGCTCGCGCAGCTGCCGCAGCAGCGCCTGCAGCTCCAGGCTGTCCGGCGTCGTGTGCCGCAGCGGCCGATACGGCTCGTCGCCCAACCGCCAACCAATCGTCCCGATCAGACCGCAGGGCGAATGCAGCCGTTGCAGCACGTGCTGCACCATGTGCGCCACGCTCGTCTTGCCGTTGGTGCCCGTAACGCCCACGAGTCGCATGGATCGGGATGGATCGCCCTCAAAATTCGCCGCTAATTGTGCGAGGGCGGCGCGGGAGTCGCGCACTTGCGCGCCACAGGGCGTAAACGCCGAAGCGTCGCGCTCGGCCACGACGGCGACGGCGCCGCGGCGCACTGCCTCGGCGACGTAGGTCCAGCCGTCGTGGGTGCCGCCTAAAACCGCGACGAACACGCTGCCAGGCTGCACGGAGCGCGAATCGGCAGCGATGGAATCGATGCGAACTTGTGGGTTTCCCCAGCGGCGTTGAACGGACAAGCCTCGCAGTAATTCTGCCAGCGTCATGCCTGCCCTCGTGTCACAGGCGGCACCGCCCACGCGCGCCTCACTTCCCGTTCCGCCGCCACTCGGGAAGCGCGACCCCGCTCATGCCGGCGAGGTTCGGAGGCGATTCGTTCCGACCATGGCCCGAGCGCAGATCATCGGCGCGAACCACGGTGATGCGTTCCGGCGCCGGCTCGAGGTAGCGCGTGCTCTGCGTCACGGATTCCATGATGCGCCGGAATGTCGAAGCAGCCGAATACCCGCCCCAATGATGATGTCCGCGTGGCTCGTCGAGCACCACCAGGCCGACGAGCCGAGGCGATTCGGCCGGCACGAAGCCGCCGAAGCTGGCGACATAGCGCGCGACGTAACGTCCCGCTTCGGCTTTCTGTGCCGTGCCGGTCTTGCCCGCCACTTGCACGCCGTCGAGACCGGCGCGCTTGCCCGTGCCTTCGACGACGACACGCGTGCACAACTCGCGCAGCGTGGCCGCAAGCTCGGCCGACAGCACACGCCGCACCTCGCGGGTGGCGAACACTTCGCGCCCGCCATTTGCATGCTCGATCCCCAGCGCCATGCGTGGACGCAGCAGACTGCCACCGTTGGCGATCGTAACATAGAGATTCGCCAGCTGCAGCGCCGTCACCGAGATCTCCTGGCCATACCCGAGACACAATCGCGTGCGACCGGACCAGTCACGGGGCAAGGCCAACCAGCCGTTGGGCTCCGCGGGCAGATCGACGCCCGAGCGGCTGCCGAAACCGCAATTGCGCAGCTCGTCGTAGAGCTCGTTCGACTCGAGCTCGCGCGCCAGCTTGGCGAAGCAAATGTTGCTGGAGCGCGCGAAGGCCTGACCGAAGGTGAGCCAGCCATCGCCTTTCTCCGGATGTGCGTCACGGATGACACCGGCGCGGCCGAAGCTGTGCATGCCGCGTTCGGCATAGAGGTACGTCGTCGGGGTGACGACGCCGCGACGCAAGCCGGCGATCGCAGTCACGGGCTTGAGCGTCGAGCCCGGCTCGAAGAGATCGTAGACGGCGCGATTGCGCCAGGTCGCGGGCACGTAAACGCCATCGCGGCGTGCCGGCAATGGCGCGCTGGCAGAGGCCAAGATGTCGCCGGTCTGGGGATCCTGAAGGAGCACCGATCCGCCGCGGGAGCCGGTCTCGCCGAGCGCGCGTTGCAACTCGTCGTCGGCGATGCGCTGCAAATCGAGGTCGAGCGCGAGCACCAGATCGTCGCCGTCGATGGGATCGCGTGCCGACAGTGTGCCGATGGCTTCGCCATCCTCGTCGCGCAGCTGCACCACCTCGCCGGGCGTGCCGCGCAGCCGGTCATCGTAGGCCTTCTCGACACCCTCGGCGCCGTTGCCTTCCTGATCGACGAAGCCGATGACCTGGGCGCCGAGCGTGCCGAAGGGGTATTGGCGGTAGGTGCGGCGCTCGAGACAGACCCCAGGCAAGGAACCCAATCGTCGCGCCGCCTCCGGCGACAGCGTCGCCTGACGCCGCAGGACGAGAAAACGGCCCGCGCCGCGCAGCGAGCCGCGCAGTGCCCGTTTTTGCACGCCCGCCATCTCGGCGATGATGTCCAGATCTTTGGAGCGCACGCGGCGTTTGACGATCGAAATGTCGTAGGCGAGGACATCGAAGGCGAGCACGCGTCCAGCGCGGTCGAGGATGCGACCGCGGCGGGCGGGAACCTGCAACCGAGCATCCACTTGCCGCAACTGCCGCGCCCGGAAGTGCGCGTGACGAATCACCTGCAGATCGAGGAGCCGCAGCGCCAGAACCACGAACAGACCCAGGACCAGGAAAGCGACATGCTCGATGCGCAGCAGCCGCAGCTTGCGTGGCATCGTTTCCCCTCCCCACCCCAAAGGCCGCGGCCGGCCGGCCCCACGACAGCACTCAGCGCGAGTCCGTTCGTCCTGGCGCTGTGGCGTTGCGCCCCGATCCCTTGCCCACGAAGTAGATGTATTCCAACGCGTGCGACTCCGGCGCCGCCATCCCCATTTTCCGCGCCAACGTGACGATGCGATGCCGGTCCGCGAGCCGTGTCACTTCCGCGGCCAACACTTCCGTTTCGGTGCGCAGACTGCCGACGCGCGCTTCGAGCTCGTAGATCTGTTTGTTGAGTTGCACGGCGTGACCGCGTTCGGCGACGTAGCTCAACGCCAGCAACAGGCACAACGCCGACCCCAGCACGTAATCGCCCGGCCGCGGTGTCCACGGGTCGAACTCCTCGAACCAACATCGCAGCCGCTTTCGCGACCGCCGCGCGCCGGCCCTGCCGATTGCCAGACGTTTGCGTATGGAGGATCTCCCCTCGGACACGACGGGCCGCGTCACCGACGCGGCCCGTTCCCTGGCGCTCGATCCCGCACCCATCACGGCAGGCGTTGCAATGCCCGCAGGCGCGCGCTGCGCGCCCGCGGATTCTCCGCCACCTCAGACGCTTGCGGTCGCAATGCGCGCCGCGTCAGCAGGCGAAATCCCGCCACGAAACCGCAGCCGCAGCGCGGCAGGTCGACGGGACACACGCAGCCCTCCGTCTGCCGGCGGAAGAACTGTTTGACCATGCGGTCTTCGAGCGAGTGATAGCTCAAGACCGCGAGAATGGAACCGGGCGCAAGCACGCCGAGCGATCGCCCCAACCCCAGACGGAGGTTCTCCAATTCCCCATTCACCCACACCCGCACACCCTGGAAAACCCGCGCCAGAGCCGAGACTGGCTTGCGCCCGGAAACACACGAACGAACCACGGCGACGAGATCGGCGGTCGTCTGCAACGGCGACTGCTGTCGCCTCTCGACCACGGCGCGTGCGATCCGTCGCGCCGCCCGCTCCTCGCCATACTCCCGCAGCACGCGGGAGATCTCTTGCTCCGTTGCCGTCTGCAGCAGCTCCGCGGCGCTCGGCCCCACGCTCGGATCCATCCGCATGTCGAGCGCTCCCGAGTGCCGATAACTGAAGCCGCGCTCCGCCGCGTCGATCTGCGGCGAGGACACGCCCAGATCGAGAACGATGCCGCTGACCGGCGCGATTCCGCATCGTGTCACCCACGTGTCCACCTCGGCGTAGCTGCCGTGCTGCAAGCGCACACGATCGCCAAAATGCTGCAGTCGTTTCGCCGCCACTTGCAGCGCCGCGGCATCGACATCGATCCCCAGCACGCGCGCCTGGGGCAACCGCTGCAGAATCGCTTGCGCATGCCCGCCGGTGCCCACCGTGCCATCGACGATCCACGCGCACGGTCCAACTGCGATCAGATCCACGATCGCGTCGCGCATCACGGGCACGTGCATCGCGGCCGGGTCTGTATCCCTCGGTGTCTCTCGCACCGGACGACGCCGCTTCGCGCGCTTCAAAGCAGCGACGGCTGCACGCTGGTCGCGACGGCGAGCGGCACGCTCGGCAACGCCGTCATCAACTCTTCGACGGCTTGGCCGCGGCTCGCCGCCACCGTCACTTGTCTCGGCACCCCGCCGAAGTCGAGGATCTGGCGCACGTACGGCGTCGCCCCCGCGAGCACGAACCGACCGCCTGCGGCACGGACCAGGCGATGCAGCTCGATCAGGAGCTCCAGTGCCTGGAAATGCACGTGCTCGACGCGGTCGAGCGCGCACACCACTCCGCGCACCCCGGCGAATAGCAGCGGCCGCAGCCGCGCGCCCAGCTCTTCCGCGCTACGGCGGTCGAGGGTGCCCGCGCAATACGCCACCGCCACCGGGCCCTGGATGCTGATCAACACACGCAACCGTTGACCTGCACGCTCCGAACCCGCCATCCTCCACCCCACTGCGCGGGACACCCGCGCTCAGATCAGTCCGTCGAGAACGCCCCTGGAGGCGATCCGTCTGGCTTCGACCTCGCGCTCGTAGACAGCGCGCGGCCACAGCTCGAGGTAACGCAACAAGCCGACGATGGTGACTTCGCGCTCGATGCCGACACGTTTGAGGAACTCGCGCGGGACGGTGAGTCGTCCATGTGCATCCAGCTCCAGCTCGGTGCTGTGATCGCTCACGAAACGCACGGCGTTGCGCGTCGCTTCGTTGCGCACGAGAGCGTTGAGCGCCTCCGCCAGTTGGTTCCACTCGTTCAACGGATACAGAAGCAAACAGGGATCGGGGCCGACGGTGAGCACCATGCCACTCTGATCCTCGGGCAGCAGGCGGACGAACTTGGCCGGAAGCACCAGTCGGCCCTTCGGATCGATCGTTTGGAGATGCGTCCCGATGAAGCGCACGCGACCGACTCCGAATCTACACCGAACTGAATCGATTTACTCTGATTTGCCCCTTTTTAACCCTCTTTGATCCCACGAGGCGGAACTATAGAAAGGGCCCCCAAGCGGGTCAAGCGAATTCGCATGGAGATGCGTACGGAGAATTAACCTGCTGCTCACGGGTCACTTAAGTCGGAGGGTCTGGACGCGATCGGCGCCTAGAAGACGATCTTCTTCAAGGAATGGAGCGCGGGCGGAAGATGCCGAAGGAGCTCGTGAAGCCATGCAGGTGCGTCTTGCCGCCGACAGGCCCGATCTCGCCGTTGCAGAAGAAGCCTCCGAGCGGCAGATCACCGAGGAAGCGACGGAAAACGTTGCTGTCGTGATCGGGTTCGCCATACAAGTGCTCGCCGCGCCCGAGGCACGAGAACAACAAGGCTCCGGTCGCATCCTTCGCCTCCGGCTCGCCGCCGAAGCGGCCAAGGAGCGATACCAAGTCGTCGGTCGAAGTGCGCGCGTCGCGCACATGGAACTGCACACTCTGCCCATTGCGCAGTCGTTCCCCCACCGCAATGGCCCCATGCCGTGGATCGATGCCGAGCACATTGCGAATCAAGAAGCTGCCGGCGCGATGCTCCGTGGCGAGTTCATCCATGGCGAACCCCAAGAACAGCGCCTGCCCGATCAACTCTTGATCCCGCGCCGGCGCTTCGGACGCGATGTCCTGCAACACTTGCAGCGCCGGCGACCCATCGAGCTCATGGAGGATGTGTCCATCGCAACGCGTGATTTGCAGCGTGCGTCCGATCGGGCGACAACCTTGCGCCACCACGGTTTCGACCACGATGTCCCCCGACATGGCGACACCGACCGCGCCCGTCTGGCGCGCTTGCGCATCATGCACCAGCACGTTGCCGCCCGGTCCTCTGGCCCCACTCGCCAAGCCGCCGATCTTGATGCTACGCGCATAGGCGTAATCGAGCCCGTCCAGCAGGCGCTCGGCTTGAAACGAGAACGGGTCGGCGAGAAGAACGAAGTGCGGCACGGGTTCGGGTGGAACGCCGAGCGCCTCGTGCCAGGCGCGCGGCGCGGCGTCGGCATCGGGCAACGCGTCGGTTTCGCAGGCGAATGAATGCAATGTCACCCCAGGCAAAGACGCCGCGGTGAGGACCAAGGCCGGCTGATGTTCCAGCTCGCGACCGCCCCCGATGACGCCTCCGGCCGTGCAGCCGAGCAGCACGCGCGCCGGAAGTCTCTCTGCCAGCAACTGCGGCAGCCTCGCCGTCTGCGCGCCGAAATGCGGCGACACGAAAACGAAGGCGATGTCGGCGTCGGCGCGCAGCTGCTCCACGACCGCACCGGCGGCTTGCCGCACCGCGGATTCGAGATCCGGTTCCGCCGAGAATGTGGAAGCCCAGCGCATCGATTCCTCCGCATGGTGGCGCGCTCGAACCCGCGGATCATACTCCCGTCAGGTGCAATCACCCGCACGTTTTCTCGACATGATTGGCGCGCTCAGCGCAGCAAGGTGAGTTTGCGTGTCAGCAGGATTTCGCCGGCGCGCAGGCGCGCGACGTAGACGCCGCTCGGGACATCGCGTCCGCCGGCATCGCGACCGTTCCAGGTCACGGCGTGCCGTCCGGGAGGCAGAGGCGATTGCAGCAGATGCGCCACCACGCGGCCGCGCATGTCGATGACGTCGAGACGAATGCGAACGGCGGTGGCCGTCCCCTCCCCCTGCGGCACCTCGAAGGCGAGGGTTGTCGCGGGATTGAATGGATTCGGAACCGCCGCATGCAACCGCAAGACACTCGGCAGCCCGACCTGCACGGTGACGACGCCGGCAACCCGATCCCCTTCCGACTGCAGCTCGACGACGTATCCGTACCAACCGCTCGAGCTCGCCTGCGTGTCGATCCATTCCACCGTCCCGCCGCCGCCGAGCAGCGCCACCGGGGTTGCGTCGACGACCCAAGTGGGCTCGTCGCGCGCCGGTTTGGCGGCGAAGGGTCCGGCGCGCCGCACGCGCCAGCGCAGCTCGCCTGCTTGCGGATTCTCCCCGCTGCGCCACGAAATTCGCACTCCGCTCCCCGCCGCGTATGTCGCCTGCAAATCGTAGAGAGCGACCGGCGTCGGCACAGCGAAGCCGTATTCGCCGGTGCGGTGAATGCTGCCGCGATGCGTCGGCCACGGGAACCTCTCTCTGCTCCACGGCACGCCGAGATCCCAGACACTCACCGTGCCGTTCCAACTTGCCACGACCAGATCGGCGTTGCCGTCGCCGTCCAAGTCGTCGAGCGTCGGCGTGGCGCGCACTTCGGCGCCGATGAAAATCGGGAAACCATCGACGGGAGAACTATCCAGGTTCCAGGCCTGCAGCAGTCCGTTCTCGTTGCCGAGAACGACTTCGATCTCGCCGTCCCCGTCGATATCCCCCAAGAGAGGGGAGCATTCGCTCGCCGCACCCGAGACGATGGGCGTCGTCAGCAACGACGTGCCGGCGGCATCGAAGACGTGGACACGTCCATCGCTGCCGGCAACGACAATCTCGAGATCGCCATCGCCTTGCAGATTGCCGACCGCAGGCGACGGCACCACCGTATTGCTCGAGGCTTGCACACCCGCCAGCGGGAACCCCGCGAGCTCGGAACCGTCGAGATGCATCGCATGCAAACGGCCGGAGCTCTCGACGAACACCAGCTCGGGCGTGCCGTCGCGATCCAGATCGGCGATCGTGACTCCGGCCGCGAACAGCGTGCCGAACAGCTCGCCCTGCGCCGGGCCCGTGCGCGGCCAACCCGAGAGCGGCTTACCGCGTGCGTCCAACACATGGAGTTTGCCGTTCGTGCTGCCGAACACGATCTCCTGACCCGGGACGCTCGGATCCAGATCCGCCACGCCGGGTGCGCTGCGGAGGAAGAAGCTCCCGGTATCGAAAAGCACGCCGTCCGTTGCCGGAGAAGCGTCACCATCGGCGATCTCGCTGCCATTGGCGTGCCAGCCATACAGGCGTCCGTCGCGAGCGGCGAGCAAGATCTCGGGCGCTCCCGTGCCGTCGAGATTCGCCACGACAGGCGGCACTTGTGCGCCGCGGAGCGCATCACCCGTCGGCACAAGCGCCCGCGGCCAGCCGGGGAGCATGGCTCCATCGCCCTGCAGCACGGCGACATAGCGCGCCTGTGCATCCCAGGTGGCGACGACGATCTCGCGCCCCGGCGCAGCGTCGAGATCGGCGACCGCAATCGAGCCGAAGACCTCGCGGTTGCCGTAGAACACTCCCCAGGTCAGCGCGTTCTGATCGGCGTCCCGCAGTTCGATGCCGGATGCATCCCAAGCGAACACCTGGTCTGCAGCCGCCACCACTTCGAGGGTGCCATCGCCATCCACATCCCCCACCGCGGGTGTCGAGGCCGAGATCGAGCTCGTTTCCACCGGCCAACCCGCGAGCAACGGCGGATTGGTGCTCGCCGCGGCGGCGACGCTGGGTGTGCTCTCGAGCCGCGTCCGATCGACCGCTGTCACGCGATAGTAGTAGCGGCGGCTCGGCAGGAGCCCCGTGTCGCGGAACACGCTGTGCACGAGAAGGTCAGGGTCGACCCGCACGTACGGTCCGTTCGATGCGTCGGCACGATAGACGTGGTACCCAACTCGATCGGCTTCGGGCGTCGGATCCCAAAGGACATGGATGACGTCGTTGGCGCCGGCGCTGCCGAAGCGCGGCGCCGCGGGCGGCGTCGGCCGGCGCAAGTCGAAATCGATCGACGTCCCGGTCCCAGCCTGCAGATACCGCGTGCGCAACTCGACATATCGCGACAGCTCGGTGTCCGCCTCGCGCACCACCAACGCCGTCGCGCTCTCCACCGTGTTGCCCTGCGCCACATCGACGACGGCCACCGAATCGACGAGGACCTCGATGCCTTCGTCCACGACCGTCATCGTCAACGACACCTGCATCGCCGTGCCGCTGCCGCGATTCTCGAGCGCATAGAAGAGGTCGACTTCCTCGCCGGCATCTTGCACACCGCTGCCGTTGCCGGCGCGCGTGTCGTCGAGTCGCATCGACGCCAGCACCAGCTGCGCCGCGTGCACCAGCAACTCGACGCGATGGCTGTCGCTCCCGCCATCGTGCTGCACTTGGAGTTGCAAGGTGACCACCGCGCCGTCGGGCACGCTGGGAGCGATGCGGACGACGAACGGCGACAGCGCGCGCCCTTCCTGCGCGGCGGGAAGATCGGCGTACGCACTCGTGCCTTGCAGCACCTCGACGTCCGCTGGCTCGCCACTCAACGTCGCCACGACGCCGCTCCGCGTGCTGCTGCCGGCGTTGCGCAACGGCAAGAACAGCGTCGCCGTCTCGCCGGCATCCAGCCTGCCATCCTGGTTGCCGACGCCGCTCACACCGCCATCGTCGACGAGATCGATGGCGCCGAGCACCAGACCGGCGCCGGCGGTCGTGACAGGCAGCACCATCCGCAGTGGGAAATGATCGGCGCGCGTCACCGTGAGATCCATCGAACCGCTGGTGTGCGGCTCGAGTGTGAGGAGGGCGACACCATCGGCACCGGTGCGCGCAGTGCGGTATTCGTCGAGGTCCTTGGCGAAACAAACCAGCGCATTCTCGAGCGGCCCGTCCGCATCGCGCACCGTGAGCGCCACTGGCTGCACACCCAGCGACAGCGCCGCCGGCACGCCGTCGATTTCCATGCTCGTCGCCCCGCTCCACAAGGGCAACTCCGGATCGCCAAGCAGCGTGTAGACGAGATGGGTCCAGCGATCGACCGCCGGCAGGGTCGGGGTGAGGTAGCGGTGGCGCGAGCGCGTCATCGCCACACCGACGCGGCGCTCGTCGAGGCGATACAGCTGTTCGAAGAACGCACGCTGGTAGGCGCGCGCGGCGGCAGGAAACGCCTCGCGCGAGGCTCCCACCACGATCGTGGCGCCGCCATCGGGGTTCCCCAACAGCGCCTCCGCCATGGACTCGAAGTCGAATGCGGTGGCAGTGCAGTTCAAAAGATAAAAGAGGCCGCCGCGTGCGCCGTTGACAAAATCGTTGGCATCGCCGGTATCGAGACTGCCGTCGCCAACCGACAGGGTGTAGCGATAGCCGTGGCCGATGTGCACGACGGTGCCATATCCTGCGTCGATGGCTTGGGTTGCATCCAGGCGCGTCAGTCGTTCGCTTCCCGGCCAGAACTGCAACGCCTCGTAGAGTTTTTTCGCCTGCATTCCCGCCGGCAACAGCGCCGCGATTTCTTCGGCGAAGAGCGCGCCATCGGCTGTCGGCGGCGGGCCACCGGGATCGTACGTGGTGGGAAAGAGCACTTCGGCCAGGAACAGGATCTTGTGCTGGAAATCGCCGCTCTGCGGTTGCTCGTAGCGCAGCGTCTTGTCGACGAAGAGCGCTGCTTCCGCCGGCGTGCTCACCGGCGCGCGCCCGAGGTAGACCTCGGAAAAGAAATCGGCATTGTCGCCTGCCGTGCCCGTGCCCGGGGGCTCGCCGAAGAACGCGTCGCCATCCCCATTCCAATTGCCATCGAGGCAGGAGTAATAGAGCTCCGAAATTGGCGGATCGAAATCGAGGAGCTTCATCGCCACCAAACGTGCGGGAATGATGTCGGTGTCGCCGCCGAGCAAGACGAATTGCACACCCCAGAGCCGATAGGCGTCCCGCAGGTAGTTGCGCACCGTCTCGGCGAGATCGCAGCCCTGCACCGCCGACGCGCGCGCGTCGTCCAGGGTTCGCACCACGGCCGGCACGCCTTTGGCGGTTTTCCACGCCGCCAGCCGCGCGAACTCCGGTGCCATGTTCGCATCGGTCAGAACGAGGTACTCGACGGCGCTGCCGTCCAAGCTCGGCGCGAAGGTCGGGAGGAACGGTCCAGCATGCGCAGCTGGCGCGCGCAAGGTCGGCATGGCGCCCAACGATGAATCGGCGGCGCTTGCACCAGCGACCACGGCCATCACAGCCACGACGGCGACAGCCGGAGCGCCCAGGCGCATGGCTCGAGCACGAGTGAAATGCATCATGTCGTCGGGTCGCGCCCCCTGGAACGCCACGGGGTCGGCGCAGAAGGGGCAGAGGCCGAGCACCTCGAGGTCGAATGACTCGATGGTAGGGCCTGCGTGGAGGTGGCGCAAGGGCGCCCTAGGAGCGCCGGCGACCCTCCGGTGACGGGCAAGGCGTCATGTCCGGCTCGAGGGGGCTCGTGTCGCGCGCCGCCGGCGCGGGAGCGCGCCGACGTGGTGCGGCGGGGCCGGAGACAGCCAGCTCGCGCCGGCGACTTTCCAGCTTGCGGTAGATGGTGCGGGCGGTGATCCCCAGCATCCGCGCCGCCTTGGTTTTGTCGCCATCGGTGTGACGCAGGGTCTCGGCGATCATCCGGCGTTCGATCTCGTGCAGCGTGGTCCCGATGGGAAAGGCAATGCGATCTTCCGGCGCACGCCGCAGCACCTCCGGCGGCAGGTCCTCGAGACGCAGCCTGTCCTTCTGCACCAACACCACCGCGCGCTCGATGGCGTTTTCGAGCTCGCGCACGTTGCCTGGCCAGTGGTAGTCGGTCAATGTCGCCAGCGCCACCGGCTCGATGCCGGCCACGCGCTTGCCGTCCTTCGCCGCGTAGGTGCGGATGAAATGATCCACCAGCAGGGGAATGTCCGACTTGCGTTCACGCAGCGGCGGGAGCACGATCTGGATCACGCGCAAACGGTAGAAGAGATCTTCGCGAAAACGTCGCTCTTGCACCAAGCGCTCTAGTTCGGCGTTGGTGGCGGCGATGATGCGGACGTCCACCTGCTGCGTGCGCGTGCTGCCGACACGATCGAACTCGCCCTCCTGCAACACGCGCAGCACCTTGGTTTGGGTGCTGGGGCTCATGTCGCCGATCTCGTCGAGAAAGATCGTGCCGCCGTCGGCAAGCTCGAACTTGCCCTTCTTGGCCTTGTGGGCGCCGGTGAACGCCCCCTTCTCGTGGCCGAAGAGCTCCGATTCCATCAGGGAGTCGGGGATGGCCGCGCAGTTGACGCGAATGTAGGGCTCGTCGCGGCGCCGCGACGCCTGCTGCAGCGCATTGGCCACGACCTCCTTGCCTGTGCCGCTCTCGCCGAGAATGAGCACGTTCGCCGAGCTCGGCCCCACCTGGTCGACCATCTGCATCACGCGACGCATCGCCGGGCTCGGGCCGATGACGTTGGCGAGCGTCGGGCCGGTGGCAGCCGGCGGCTGCAGCACGTGCCGCCGGCGCGTCGCCAGCACACGTTCCACCACCGCTTCCACCTGACTGCGGCCGAAAGGTTTGGCCAAGAAATCGCAGGCTCCCTCGCGCATGGCCTGCACCGCCATCTCCACCGTGGCATGACCGCTGATCATCACGCAGGCGACGTCCGGATGCAGCTCGCGGCTGCGGCGGATGAACTCGAGCCCGTCCATCTCCGGCATGCGCTGATCGACGAGACACAGCGACACCGACTCGGCGTCGAGGAGGCGCAACGCCTCCGCGCCGCCCGTCGCAGTCAATACGTCGTATTGGTCGCGTTTGAGGATTCGATACAGGGAGTCGAGAACGGCGGGCTCGTCGTCCACGAGCAAAAGCAAATGCCGCACGGATCCTCCTGATCACGCGTCTGGTGTCGATCGCGCATCCATGCGCGGCCGCTCGTGGAGAGCGACGTGGTTCGATTATAAACCTGCCGCGATGGCGCCTGAAAGCGAAGGCTGTTTCGGCGCGCCTAGGCGCTCTCTTCCGCGCCCGTCTGCGCCAAATACCACAGCCGCAAGGCGCGGCCCGGCTGCGGTTCCCGGCGTCGGCTGCGTCTGGCCGTTGCGGTGCACGGTCGCCCATGCCTCGTCGTTCCTGTGCGTGCCGGGATCGGCCCGACGCTTGGCACCAGGGGGCCCTTTGCAGTCGGCACCCACATTTGTACAATGCGCTGCGGTCGGATGCCCTGCGGAGGTGTCTCGTGCAGCAGCCCTCACAGCCCCAAGCCCAACTCGTCGTCGGCGCCATCCGTGTCCTGCAGCACCTCGAGCAACGCCCACCCACCGTGGATGAGATTGCCGCACTGCTGCGTTTCTCCAAGGAATACACCGGACATTTGGTGCGTGGCTTGGACGCAGCCGGCGTCGTCCATGCCATCAAGAGCGCCTTCGATCAGCGTGTCGAAGTGCGCGACGAAAGTCGGATCGAGACCCTGCCTGCCGAAGACCAAGGTCCCGGATTCAAGGACGAGGTGGACGCGTTCCACAAGCAGTTCGAAGAAAAACAAAAGAAGTTGCAGGGCCTGTTCGAGGCCGACGAGCGCGGCCAACGCCAGCGCCAGCGTTTCGACAACCTCGACGACGAGTTGAGCAAGTTCAAGTCGCCGCGGCGCGATCCGTTCGGGGACGAGCCGGAGAATCCACGCTGAGGCGCCGCGGCCCCCACGTGGCGCTCGTCTGCCTGGCGATGCTCGGCACCGGCTGCGATCGCGGCCCGCAGCGCTACGACGAAGCATTCATCGCCATGGGCGCAGCGGCGGAAATCACCGTTCTCTGCGCCTCCGAGCTCCGCGCGCAGAGCGCCCTCGCGGCGGCGCGCCGCGAGATCGAGCGCCTCGACTCGCTGCTTTCCGACTACCGCCCGGCGAGCAATGTCGGGCGTTTGAACGACAGACGAACGCAGTCACTGGCACCGGAGACACGCCTGCTCCTGGCACGTGCCCAGGAAGTGTGTCGTGAAACAGGCGGCGCATTCGACGTCAGCCTGGGTCCGGTGAAACGGCTGTGGGGCTTCGGTGACGAGGCCACCCCGCACGTGCCCGATTCGTTGGCGTTGCGCGCGTTGCTCGGTCACGTCGGTTGCGAGGTCTATGCCTTGCAACCGGATGGCACCCTGCAATGGCGCGACGATCAGGCGCGCATCGATCTCGGCGGCATCGCCCAGGGTTTCGCCGCCGCCTGCGTCGCCGAGACACTGCGCGCACGCGGCATCGCGCACTTCCTCGTCAACCTGAGTGGAGACATCGTGGTCGGAGGTGAGCGTGCGGGCGGTGGGCCGTGGCGAATCGGTGTCCAGCATCCGCGCCGGCCGGACACACTACTCGTGACTGTGCCGATGCGCTGGCGCGCCGTCACCACTTCGGGGGACTACGAGCAGAGCTTCATCGAGAGCGGTGTCCGCTATCACCACATTTTCGATCCGGTGACAGGTGCCCCGGCGCGAGGCACCGCAAGCGTCAGTGCCTTCGCCGACGATCCCATTGCCGCCGATTGCTATGCCACCGCGCTGTTCGTTCTCGGCGTCGAACGCGGGCTCGCCTTCGTGCGTGCGCGACCGCATCTGCAGGCGCTGTTCGTGACCGTGACACCCACGGGAGAGCTCGAGCGCCATGCGAGCGCGGGCCTCGACAGCCTGCTGACGCTGGATCCCGGCGCGGCGCGATGAATCAGGTGCCGGGCGGGCTGAAGACGAGCGGCAAAGTGAAGCGCACGGTGCCGGCTTCGATGGCCGGGAAGCGCCAGGATCCGACCTGGGTCAGAATGCAGCGCTGCAACGAGGCGTCGCCGAGACCGTCGTGCACGACGACGAGGCCATGCACTTCTCCGGACGGTGCGATGTCCATTTGCAGAGTCAGCTTGCCGGCGAGACCGGGAGTCCTCTTGAGCGTGTTGTCGTAGCAGAACTTGACACCCGCTTTGTAGCGTTCCACCACCTGCATCAGACTGTGACTGTCGCGGCCCGAGGAGGAAGCGCCATCCCCGTGGCTCTCGACACCGTCGTCGACCACGTCGACGCCACCCTTGGCGACGCCGCGCCCGGTGCCACCGCCACGCCCGGCACCCGTCCCCTGCAGCAAGTTGTCGATCCCCGCCAGCGCTTCGGTGCCACGCCCTCCCTGCAATCCCGCCCGTAACACGCCCACTGCAGCAGTGCCGCCGCCATTGCCGCGGGGCGCGCCGCCACCATTGCCCGTACCCGCGGGAATCGTGCTTTGCAGCGAAGCGAGCAACTGGTCGACGCTCGAGGTTGCGCCTTGAATCTCGGCCGCGACCCTGGCACCCGCTTCCTCGCCGCGCTTGCCGGCCACCGGCCCCGGTGCGCCTGCGGGACGACTGGCGCCGCCGGCACCGGGCGTACCCGCCGGCGAGCCACGCGGGGTGGCGATGCGCTCGGGTGTCTTCGTCGCCACGCGGGGCGGTTGCGCAACCTGTTTCGTGGCCGGCCTTGCAGCCGGCGGCTGTGGTTTGGCCACGGGCGTGACCACAGACAGGGCTGGAGTCACGGGTTCCGGTGCGGGTGGTGGCGCGGGTGCGAGACTCTCAGGGTCGGTCCACGTGATCTCGATCAATGCCGGCGGTTGTGGAAGGACCGGTGGGAGCAGTGCGAGCACCGTGAGCAACACCACGTGCACGAGGAAGCTCGTGAACTGCGCTCGGCGCGTCTGCCGCGAGATTCTCGCGTGCTCCTGCGTCGTCCGGCTCACGGCCGCGCCTTCGTCGGGCTGGTTCCTTTAAGCGCGGTGCGTTGAGTGTTCAGGATCTCGGGTCGCAGCCGATACGGCAGGAGGTTCGCCGAGGCGTCGAGTTGCAAATATCGTGGAACCACGGCGTGGTCAAATCGATCCGCAGGTCTCGAGACGATGAAAAGCGCTTGCGGCGAATACACTTTGCCTTCGATGCGCACGTCGCCCACGCGCAGATGCTGCGGGGCAGCCGTTCCCGCGCTTGGGGAGGCGGCCACCGGGACGGCTCGTGCCGTCTCAGCGCTTTGGGAGGCAGGCGCGGGTGCAGCCAGTACCATGCCCGCGAGCGCGAGCCAGAGTACACACGCAGTCTTACCGCTAGTTTTGCACGCCATCGTTTCCCCCTGCGCTCGCTGGTTGTGGCGAGGTCGTGTCTTCGACGAGGTCGTTCAAGAACTGATGCACGGCGACGTCGGAAAGACGTGGCGCTTGGGTGGCGCTGGCCACCGCCTCGGCCGCTTGCACATCTCCATGCCAATGCTGGAGCAAAAGCGCCAAGTTCGTCCGCGCCGGCTCGAACTCCGGGTGCGCGGCGACGAGATCGCGCAGGATCGATTCGCTGCGCTCGACCTCGCCCTGGCGCAGCAGCGCCACCGCGAGATTGTTGCGTGCTTCGGGAGCCTCCGCGTTCTCGAGCTCGGTCGCTGCCGCTGCATTGTCGCCAGCGAGCAGATCCAACCAAGCCAAGTTGGCGTTGGCTGCCGCTCCAACGCTCGTCGCGAGCAACGACTCCAACACCTGACGCGCGCCGTCCGTTTCGCCGATGTCGGCGAGGAGCAAGGCGATGTCGCAACGCACCGGCTCGGGCCACTCCGATAACGGGCGCGAAGCGAAGAAGCGCAAACCCTCGGCGCTGCGCCCGCACTCGTAGAAGATCTGCGCCGACAAGGTGAGGGAGGCGACATGCAGCGGCTGGCGTCCGAGCGCCTGACGCAGCGCCGCGAGCGCCTGGTCGTGCTCGCCGCGCTGGCGATGCACGAGCGCCATTTGCACATGCGGCGCCGCGGATTCCGGTTGCGCGGCAGCCTCGGCACGCAGCGACTCGAGATCGTGCGTTCGCGGCTGCAACGCGTCACGCCGCCCGGCGCCGCACGCCGGCAGCAGCCCGAGCAGGCCGACCAGCATGCAGACTCGACCTCGATGCCGCGTCTCGCCCCCTGTGCGACGATTCCTCATGCGGTGGACTTCCTCCGCGTTGTGGCCAAAGCGGCCGCTGCAGCCATCAGCCGAGCGCTGCGATCGATTGAACGCCTGGACCCTCGCAAGGAGCATTCCGCGTCAATCCTCGGCGTGGACGAAAAGCGGCGCCGCACACGTCTGCACACGACGCGCCAGCACGGGGAACAACCGGACGCGCAGACCACGCACCCACGCGTCGTCGGTACCGGTCGCACGGGCGGCGCCGAGCCCGGCCGTCCAAGCGTCCACCGCCCGGCTCTCGAGCGCATCCGCCTGCAGCGCGAGGGCCTGGCAATAGGATTCGAGGTCGGCATCCTGCAGCCCTGCGGGAGGCGGGCTATCGAGGAGAGCCAGGCCGAGATGCGACAAGCAGTCCCCGACGCGCAGGCATGCTGCCGCGTGCCATGGTTGGACGTTGGCGCGCAACGTGGGCGCATAGGCTGCGAGCACGTCCTCGAGCGCCACCTTCTTCCGCCCCAGCGACTCGACGAGCGGGGCATCGAGCGCCACATTCTCGTACCGAGGCCGAAGCGCCTCGGCGCAGTGGAAATTCGCCTCGGCACGCTCGACGGGTGACAATGTCCATTGCCATTCGAGTGCCCGCGCGTAGTGCGCCGCTGCCGATTGCACCGGCGCCAAGCGCGCGCGACGCAGCCAGAGCTGCGCCACCAGCGCCGTATCGGGTGCCGTGGCGGGCGCGAGCGTGGCGAGCAAGGTCGCGTAGGCCGCATCGGCGGCTGCGGTGTCGCGAGCGGCCGTGTGCAGCTCGGCGGCGCGGAGCCGCGCCGCATTCGCTTGCGCGTGTTGCGCGTAGATGGTGGCGAACTGTCCATAGGCGGCAGCGGCCGGGCGATGCTCGCCACGCGCCGCGTGCAGCGCCGCCAACTCGAGCCACGCATCGGCGTGCAAGGGCGAATGTGTGAGCGTGGTTACCAGACGCTCGTAGTTCGTGCACGCGGCGGTGGTGTCGCCCCGACTCGCGCGCAAACGCGCGGCGCGATACAGCGCTTGATCGGTCGATGCGAAGCCGGGATGCTCGGCGGCCACGTGCTCGAATGTCGCAGCCGCAGCTTCGGTGTCGCCGCGCGTCTCGGCCTCGGTCGCGACGCGGAACAGCGCGCCGGGAACCAGCACCTCGAGGACGCCTGCGAGCGAGTCGTTGGCGCTCGATCGCGCCGGCACGAGCGCTCGCGCATACGCGTCGGCCGCTTTGCCGGGCTCGTCCCGGCGCCACCAGGTGTCGCCCACGATTTTGAGCGCCGGGGCCGCGCGCGACGCCGGCGATTGCGCCGCGAGATCGGCATACGCGACGCCGGCCTGCTCGTAGCGCGCGGCGGCGAATGCCAGCGCTCCGACACGCTCGAGCGCATCGAGACCGTGCGCGTCGCCGGGCCGCGCGCTGAGAACGCTTCGGGCCGCTCGTTCGTAACGCGGCAGCAGAGCTGCATCGCTCGCGGCACCCACGTCGAGGGCCGCGAGCATCGACGTCGTGGCCTGCGTCTGCGTCGTGCTATCGGCAGCGGGATGCGCTGCTGCGGCCTCGTAGGCATCGGCCGCTTCCACTGGACGCTCGAGCGCGTACAGGGCTTCACCGAGGTAGAGCCACGTCGTCGGTTCGGCGTCCGCTCCCGGAAACAATTCCAGCGTCTGACGGTACAGCTCCACCGCGTGCTCGAGGTGCTGGTTCGCCGCGAGGCTGTCGGTGGCGGCGCGACGGTGCGCGAACACGGCGGCGCTCCGCAGCATGCGACTCATGGTCGCCGCCGCGGCCGCGGGCTCGGCCAGCGCCTGCGCCACGCTGTCGGCACGTGCCCGCGCGCGATCCTCCTCGACCAGGCGCGATTGCCAGGCCGCATCGATCCTCGCCGGCGAAGCACCCGTCGCCACCGCGCGCGCCCAATCGCCACCCGGCGCGAAGTGCGGCGCCAACGTCGCGGCCCGCGCATGAGCCTCGGCGTCACCGTGACGCAGCTCGACCAGGTGCACGAGCTCGACCGTCGCACCGGCTGCATACGGGTGATGTGGATCGCGATCGAGAATCGTCTGCCAAGCCGCGATGGATTCGTCGTACTGGGCCCGACCGGCGAAGAGCTGCGCCATGCGGCGCAACAGCGCGAGTGCATAGGGCGGCGCGCCCCAGGCGTCGAGCTCGCGCGCAGCGTCCGCGGCCCCATGGTCGGCGGCGAAACACAGCGCCAGCAGCTCCAGCCCCTCGGCCTGCAGATCGACAGCAACTTTCCCATCCGGGGACAAGAGTTGCCGCAACGCCGTGCGCCCGGCGTCGTAGCGGTCGAGCTCGTAGGCGCACCAGGCGAGCTCGAAGAGCGCCATCGCACGCGTATCCGCTGTTCCCGTGCGCGCGGCGAGGTCATAGGCATCGAACGCGCTCTCGATCTGGCCCAGCACCACGTAGTCCTCGCCGAGGCGCAACGCGGCGCGCCCGCGGCGCGCATCGTCCGCCGCTGCGGCGGCCAGGAATGTTTGCAGATGCTCGGCGGACGCTTCCGGGGCGCCGATGTCACCGAACAGGAATCCCATGTGGAAGTGAGCGTCGGCCACGCGCGGCGATGCCGGATACAGCTCCACCAGACGGGCGTAGGCCGCCAGTGCTTCGGCGTAGGATTCGACCGGCAATGGCACGGCGGAGGCCGCGTCTCCCGCGGCGAGGAATGTCGCAAGCGACCTCCGGTGCTCCAAGCTCGCGCGCTGCACGTGCACGACGCCGAGCCGGAACAGAGTCTCATCGGCGCGCAGCGCGTGCGGCAGATCAGAAGCCAGCGACTCGAGCAAGGTTGCCGCATGCTGCAAGCGTGCGAGGCGATCAGGGTCGCTGCCCGAGGTGTCGTCCATGGCGTGCGCGAAAGCAGCGGTTGCCTCCAGGTCGCGAGCCGCTTCGGTATACGCTGCTTGGCGTGCGCGCATGTGCGCAGCCTGCTCCGTGGTGAGCGCCATGCGTGCATTCGCCAGCGCCAGGCTCGCCTGCCGGCGCGCGTCCTCGGCATCGCGCCAGGCAGACTCGGCAGCCGCCAGCTGCGCTCGTGACTCGGCGTCGATGGCGGCGAGATCGCGCTCCAACTCTGCGGTGCCGGCGAGGAGTGTCTCGACCTGCGCCTGCAGTGCCGCCAAAGCCGCGGCCGCGTTCCTGGGCTCGCGTTCACGCAACACGGCAGCCACACTTGGTGCGAGCCGTGGCAGGATCTCGGCGCGCAGACTGTCGACGCGGCCGATCCAGCGTGCCGCCGCCGGCAGCTCGCTGCGTGCACTCTCGGTCTCCCGGTGGGTCCTCACGCTGCGATCGTCCGGGTAGCGCGCGGCGAGACGCTCGATTCCACGCTCGAGCACGGCCACGGCGTCCTCCAGTGCGGCGACCCGCGATTGGAGGGCCGCGAGCCACGCACCTTCCTGCGCCGCGAGCGCCGTGCGATAGGCGTCGAGCGCGGCGGCCAGAGCGAGACTCTCGCGTTGCAATCGCGCCAGATCGAGCCGATGCACGGCCAGTTCCTGCGTTGCACGTGCCAGCAAGGTCTGACGTTGGCCGAATTCCCTTCGGGCGAGGGCCGCGTGGTCGGATGCCATCCCGAGCTCTGCTCGCGCGCGAGAAAGAACGCGGGCGGCGTCGCGACAATCCGCTGCGACCATGGGCCATGGTTCGTGTCGATAGGGCTCGAGCAAGACGAGACCCGCCGCGAGCGTGTCGGCAGCGATGGGCTCGGCGAAACGCAAGGTCGCCGCTCCGTCGTCGAGAGACATCGGACGCACACGACGCCGCATCACATCGCGTGCTTCGAGATCATCCAAGGTCGCTCGCGTGCGCGATGCATGCCAGGCGGCGAGATCGAAGCGCAGCTCCGGCGCGAGCGGGGCGTCGGACCGTAGACCCAATTGCGCCGGCAGCCGTTGCACCAGCGCATTCGCGAGCGATTCGGCGGCGGCCGCGCGACCGCGATCGATCTCGACTTGGATGGCGAGCAATGCGGCCTCGGCGGCGTGAACGGGATCGTGCGCGCCAAGATCGGCCGATGCGAGTGCGGTTGCCGCGGCCGCGAGATCACCGGCGGCGTAAGCGATCTGCGCCTCGAACAGCCAGGCGTAGGCGCGTGCGTGCGGGTCATGCTGCACGTGCGTCAGAGCTTCACGCGCCCGTTGCGGTTGTCCCGCCAGCAGGAGCGCACGAGCCTCCCCCAATCGCGCCGCGTCGGCCACCCAGCGCGAGAAATCGTCGCCACTGCGATCGCCGATGGCATGAAACGCCGACGCCGCTCGCATCGACTCGCCGTTGGCGAGCAGCGTTTCCGCGCCCAACAACCGCCCGACGTCACGGGCCACGCCGCGCGCGTGTTCGATCGCGCGCTGGGCAGCGTCAGCATCGCCGGCGCGCCACAGAACTCGGGCCGCGAGCAGATACCCCGGCGCTGCGGCTTCGGCTTGGCCACGATCGTAAGCATTCGCCTCGTGCAGGAAACGCTGCGCCGCGGCGATCGCCGTGCTGTCGCTTCGAGCGGCCGTCAAGCCCAGGAGGTGCGCCGCCGCTTGTGCGCGCACGAATCCAGTCGGCACCGACGCGAGAGGCGCGAGCAAGGCCGCGGCCGCCTCCGTGTCGCCCGCCAACAACTCCGCTTCCGCGAGCAGCAACGCTGCCTCTTGCTCGGCACGCGCGCCGCTCGGCAATGGTTGCAACGCGCGAAGAACATGCGCGGCGCCGAGCGGCCTTCCCGCCGCCAGTTCCAGCGCGGCTCTACGGCGGGCGAAGTCGACCTCGCGCGCGCGGAGATCGGCATGCACGATCGAAGGCAAGCCCAATGCGAGCAAGCAGACGAGCGTGCTGCGTTGCGCTCGCCGCGCGCGAAGCGACCGCATGCGATCAGCCCCCTCCGGGCAGGGTCTGCACGAGCTTCGCTTCGGTGCCGGCGAGATCGAGGTGGATGCGCAGCAGTGAATCCGCCACCGGGGAGATGATCTCGATCTTCTCGCGCGCGACCGGGTCCCCCGCCAGCCACCAGCGCACCTCGAGCGTTTGGGGACGAACTTCGACGACGCGACGCAACACTTCCAACACGCCGCCGGCTGCGAGCGCCGCACGTTCCTCCGCGCTCAGCACCGTGGCGCCCGTCGTCTCACCGTCCAATCGCGCCTCCACACGCTCCAGGCGCACCGACTGGGACGTGGCGAGGGTCACTTCGACCGCGGTGCGCAAGTGCGCGGCGAAGCGGCGATCCAGATCGTCGAGCCGCGTGGCTGCCGCTTGCGCTGCCGCGAGCAACGAATCGAGACTGGCCCTGAATGCTCCCAGATGCTCCGGCGTGTCCGCGGTGTCCAACGCCGCACGCACGGCTTGCAGTGCCTGTTCCGCCTCCCAGACGGCGAATGGATCGAAGTCCCAGGCGCGCCGATCACTGGCAGATGCGTCATCGATGCTCAAGCGTTCGAAGGTCTGCACGAGGAAGTTGCGGTTCTGGAGGAAGAAACGCAGGTGCGCTTCATCGTCTGCGTGCGCCGTCCCCGCCCGGATCCCCGTCGCGGCAAGGACGAGAAAGACGCACGCGGCGATGCGACGCCGTGAGGCCGTTCTGACGCTGGATTGCTCCACTCTCGCTCGTTGCCGATGCATCATCCCCTCCACGCGCGCAGCACGTCACCACTTTGGGCATCACAGACGACGAACAAACGTGGACCTTCTGCCAGTACGAACACCGCGACCCATGCCGCTTCGCGCGCGAAGACACCGCGCACCAGCAGCAGATTCAAAAGCCGGGGACCGGGCCCTAAGTCGGAGGCGGCGCGACGGAAGGCCGCGTCCAGCACCGCGCCACTGTCGAGCCATGCATCCAGGCCCGGCGCCGCCACGCTCACGGCTTGGTCCTTCGCCGCCGCGAGCGCGCCGCCGCGCACCGAGTAGCTGCGCATCGCGTGTTGGAGCGGCGAATAGAACAGGTATCCCCAGGCTTCGGCGCGGCCGCTCGGGTCGACCGGCGCATCGTTCTCGACCCAGACGAGGCGCGCATCGTCGGCCCAGGCGTCGGCTGCGTGCAGCGCCACGGGCAGCCAACCGCGCGCCGTCTGTGCACCCTCGGCGCGCGCCGCGCCGGGCCCGACCCATCCCCAAGTCAACGACACGAGCGCCCATCGCCACGCGGCCGGGAATCGACGCCCGCGCCTCGGCATCAATCGCTCTCGCATCCGTGGCATTCTCTCTGCCTCCAGGGCCGTTGCACGTCAGGGTCAGAACAGGAACTCGGTACCGGCGCTGAACTCCAGATTGTCGCCATCGAAGCGCGTGAATTGGTTGCCGACCTCGAGTCGATGGTCGCGGACTTCCCAGCGCAAGCCGATGCGGCGTGTGATCCATGCCCGCGTCCCCGCCGCGAGATACCAGGTGGGCTCGACGCGCGCATTCAGGATGGTGGCACCGATGCCGCCGCCCAAGAACGGCGTCACGCGCCGGCGTGGCAACACGTCCACCGCCACTCCCGTTTCGTAGAAGAAAACATCGAAACGTTCTTCTTCGAGACGCAACCCAAAGAGCTGTTCGAGGACGTAGGTGTTGCGCACGATCTCGGTGGTGCCGACGCCGACTTCGAAAGTGAAGCGCGAGCTGAGCGCATAACCGAAACGCGCGCCATAGAGAAACGCGTTGTCCTCACGATCGGCGGCGTAGCTGCCGGCGTAGGTGACGAGCAGCATCGCCCCCTGGCGCTCGCGCCGTCCGGGATCGGGAACGAAGGCGAAGCGCGTGCGATCGACGTCGTTGGCGAGCAGGCTCTCGTGCACCCAGCCGCTGCTGCCGTCGGGCGACAGCGCATGGAACCATTCCCCGGTGCGTGCATCGACGACGACGACATCGTCCTCGAAGACGGTGGTGACGATGGGATGGTCGGCACCCGGACCGGCGCGCAGCACGGCCACCTGCGCATCGCGCACACGCATGCGCGCCCGGGGGATGGAATCCGTGGCCGCCGTCTCCTGTGCGCGCACTTCGGCGCCCGTGCCGGCGGCCAAGACGAAGACGATCGCGAGCAAGCTGCGTCGCATGACGATTCGCTTCCTCCTAGTACACCTGCACCCGCAATGCGAGACCGACGTGCAGATCGCGCACCGGCTGTCGCAGCACGCCCCTCTGGCTTTGGACATCGAGGGAGTAGAACGTCCACGACGTTCTGAGCGCGATCCATGCGTTTCCATGCACTGCATGCAAGACCTCTGCCGCCAGGTGTCGCGTCCACGTGTGCGTTTCCCCGAGAGCGACCTGGAAAGTGGCGCCGCCCGTCGTGATGGCGATGGACTCCGGCGAATAGCGCAAAGTGCGCCGGCCCACTCCGGCGGCGACTTGCGCACCCCAGCCGCCACGCAGCAGCGGAGGTCGCCAGCGCATCTCCGCCCGTGTGTCCGCGAAGGCGAGACGCACCGCGGGCGCTTCCAGGAGACCGAAATCCGTCGCGGCCGAAGCGCGATCGACCGCGACCGCCGCGCTCCAGCCTCCGATCGCGGCGCTCGCACCGAGGCCCAACGCCCCGACGGCGCGCCGATCGAGGCCGGCGGTTTCCGTATACAGCGGATCGAGGACGACGACGCTCGGCTGCAGCAGCTCGAGATGGATCGCGACGGGTGCCGCCGCGGCGGCGCCGTGCACGGCCGCCGTCGCCGCTGCGGCGAGCACCGCGCGACGGATCACCGCGCCATCACCATCTTGCGCACATGGCTCGTTTCGAGCGCTTGCAAGCGACCGAAGTACACGCCCGATGGCATGGCGCGGCCGCGCGTATCGCGTCCATCCCACACGAACTCGTGCGTTCCGGCCGGGAGCGTGCCGCTCCACAACTCGCGCACACGCCGGCCCTTGGCATCGAACACCGAGAGCGCTGCGGGACCGGAGGCAGGCAGCGCGAACGAAATCGTCGTCATCGGGTTGAATGGATTCGGCACGTTGCCATGCAGGACAACCTGCGGCGGCGCCGTGTCTTCGAGCACCAGCGTCTTCGACGTGTGACGCGCCGCGTCGTACAGCGACACCGCCACGAGTGTGACGCGCGCCGCGCCGTCGAGACCCGGGATGGCGACGCTCTGCGTCCCGGCCGCGAGCGTCCCCAAGTCATGGCGCACGACCCGGCCGTCGCTACCGGTGATCTCGGCCGTGGTCCGTGCCGGGTCGGTGAGCTGCAGCTCGAGCGCTGCGCTTCCGGTGCGGCGCAAGCTGCCGATCTCGACGCCGAGATCGACCAAGCGCACGCCCGTCGCGTCCTTCCAGGCCTCGAGGACGAGCGCCGAGCCCTCGCCGCGCCAGATCGGGGCGTCACCGCCTTGGCGATGATCGTGCACCCAAGCGAAGGGGATGGCGATGTCGCGTGGCGCCGCCAGCGCTCGCGCGCCGCCGGCGAAGGCCGCCACCACTTCGAACGCCGGCGTCACCTTCCACACGTCGTTGCGTCGGCGCATGGTGAGCAAGAGATTGCCATGGTGATCGGCGTCGACCGAGGTGGCCTCCATGGGCAGATCCATCGCCGTGTCCCACGCGAGGCGCCCGTCGCGCCACGCGAGACGCACCAAGCGATGATTGCCGGAGTCACCGACAAAAACCTGATCCGTGCACGTGCCGTCGACTCGACCGATGGCGACCGTGCGCGGCGAGAGGAACTCCGCGCTCCCCGGGCCGCGCGAGCCGAACTCGTGCAGCTTCACCAGCCGGTCGCCTTCGACGGCGAAGACGCCGATGCGGTGTTCGCCGGCTTCGGCCACCACGATGCGATCGTCGGCCGCCTGCAACGGCGTTCCGCCGTCGTGCACGGCCACGTCCATCGGCTGCGACAAGCCGTCGATATGGCTCGCGTACACGAGGCGCGGCTCGGCGCCGCTTCGATCCAGCCGCAGGACGAACAACCGTCCTTCGGTGCGGTCGGCCACGAACAGCCGGCCATCGGGGGCGAATGCCATGCCGCGCGGTTCACCGAACGCGATCGGCATGTCGGCGGCGCTGCCGAAGGCGCGCGGTGCGTCGCCAGGGGCGCCGTAGAGCAAACGCTGCCAGCGTGCGTCACTCGTCACTGCGATCCAATGTGATTCGACATAGGGGAAGCGATCGTACACATCGATCGTTCCGTAGAGCGCGCTGCCGGCGGGCTCGGCCATGAGATCGCGGTCCAGCAGCCGGCGCGCCTCGGCGCGGGTGAAGATCTCCACCCCGTGCTCGGGCGCCAACGACCGCGCCATGAAAGACTCCGCCGTCGCGTTCGACCAAAGCAGCGTCAGCATCCAGAACACGCAGGGCTTGCGCATACAGCCTCCCTCGTCGGCCTCAGAACGGCCAGGTGAAGCCCGTCTCGAACACGTTCGCCGCGAAACTCTTGGAGTCGAAGTAGCGCTCGAACTTGACGTCGAGCACCACGCCGCGTGCCCACGTCGCCATGTCGAAGCCGGCAAATGGCACGCTGAGCTTGACGCCGAAGAGGTTGGAGGCGAAGTCGTCGAGCTTGTAGTCGGCGGTGAGATACCCGTCCACACCGTCCGCGCTCTCGTAGAGGTCGCGTTGGAACGTGGCCGCCGACTGCAGGTGATGGCGATAGCGATAGCGCACGATCAGGTGCTCACCGACATATTGATTCAGATGCGCATCGAAGGTACCGGCCTGCACACCCCAATCGTCGCTGTACCAACGGCCCGAGACCGTCATGGAAGCGCGGTTGTGGAAGTAGCGATCGTATTGGGCGAACAGCGAACGGCGGAAGCGCCGTTCCGGATGGCGCTCGGAGCGCAACTCGCCGCCGGCATACACGCGCCGATACGGATTGCTCTGGAAGCCGTGCACCCAGGCGCCTTCGAAACCGAGCGTGGCGCGGGCGCGTTGCGACATGGTCTGCGTCCACACACAGGTCAAATCTTCGGTGAAACGCTCGCTCTCGATGGCCACGACGCCCTCGTGCGGCTCGGGCGCGATGGTGTCGAAGCCATGCGACAAGCCGACGGCGAGGTTGGTGTTGCCTTCGCGGAAGTCGTGGGCGAGCCCGAGGCCCACCTGGCGTCCGACGTAGTCGGTCTCGCGGCTGTAATAGACGGAGCCGGTGGTGCGCATGCGGCCGGCGGCGGGGGTCCACTCCACTTGACCGTTCAGCTCCTGGCGCAGCTTGGCATAGCCTTGCTTCGAGAGCGCGGCGCTTTCGACCGGTCGCGACGCGGCGGTGATCGCATCGACGTTCTGTTGCGACCCCGGCAGACCCGGGAGCGGCGGCAGCACGACTCGATCGAGCGCGGCGCGGACCGTCGTGCGCCAATCGCGTCGCATGGCGTGCAGCCATTCCATTGTGTAGGTCTCGACACGATTGTCCTCGCTGTCACTGAACGTGTGCGCGCCGGCCGTGACGCGCTCTTCGGCACTCCCCGAGGATGTCACGAGCACGAGAATCACCACCCAAGCGTGTCGCCGCATTGCCGCGCCCCTCCGCTGCCTGCGCCCGCTAGTTGCAGGCGCAGCCGCCGCCCATCCCCTGTGTCCCGCCCATTGCGCCTTCACGCGTCGACAGCATCTTGCGTTCGCTCGCAGCCTCCCAGCGCACCGCGGCCGGATCCATGATGCGATCGGCGAGATGCTGGCGCTGGTACGGTTTGACGTGCGTGCACCCCGCGAGCGCGATCAGCACGCAGGCGCCGAACCAGATGCCGAGCATCCGCATCACGAGCCGTTTGTGCGCCTTCGGATTCATTCCGTCACCCCACGGTTGTGGATCTCGGCGCGCAGTGCCGCAGCCCCGTCGTGGACGCGCACCCCTTGGCGCACGATCTTGCCGTCCGGACCGACCAGCACCTGCCATGGCAACGCCGGGATGGCGAAGCAATCGGCGACGCGGCCTTCCGGATCGAGCACGACACGCCGCGGTAACGCGACGCGGGCGGCGAAGCGGTCCAGCGCTTCACGCTCCGAATCGACGTTCACCGCCAGCACCACTAAGCCGTCGATTTCGCGCTCCAGCGCCACCAGCCGCGGCATTTCGCTGCGGCAGGACCCGCACCAGCTGGCCCAGAAATCGAGCAGGACGAAACGGCCACGAAATTCGGCGAGCTCGACAGTCTCCCCTGCGCGTGTCGAGGCGCGAAAGTCCGGGGCATTGCCAGCGGCGACCGGCAAACCCCAGGCACAGCACACGAGCAGCGCGATCGGCATGCAGCGACTCATCGGTACTGCGCTCCCAGATCGACCCACAGGGTGAACAAACGTTGCTCGGCGCTGCTCAGAGCCTCCGCACCTTGCGGATGGGAAGGCTGTCCAGAGGCGCTGCCCAAGGCGCGCAGCACGTCGATGAGCCGGCTGCGGCGCGAGAATCCCGGGTCGACGACGGTGCTGCCCATCATCCCCTCCATGCCGCCGGCCAAAGTGAGATACGCCTGCGGAAAGGTCTCGTTGGTCATGGTGTCGGTGACCGCCACCATGCGCAGATCGAGGTTCGCCGCGGCGGCCGTGGTGTCGATGAGGGTGACGCCGTTGACCACGCGTGGCGTGAACGACGGCTGATGGCAGTTGGTGCACTTCGCTTCGACGATGGGCTGCAACGTGGTGATGAAGTTCACGACCTCGCGTTGCGCCACCGGCACGTCGAGATCCGTCGCCGGCCGTGCGAGCGCCAGCGTGTTCAGACTGCCGCTGCTGCCGCGCGGGCCGTGGCAGCCGACACAACCGAGGAACTGCTCGCCGGGCCGGGCGTAGATCCAGTTGCGTTTCGTCACCATCGAACGGCCATCCGCATCGAGCAAGTTGAACGCGAGCGGCATGTTCGCGGGCACGCGGATGTGGAACGAGCCATCGGTCTCGACCGGAGCGGTGCCGAGGATGCGCTTGCGCTCGAATTCGGTGGTGGAAATGCCGCGCGCATCTCCCGGCATGGTGGGAATCGCTTCGATCACCATGACAAGGGCCACGTCGCCCGGCTGCGGGCGCTCCTGCCCGTCGCCAGTCTGGCGGTTGAAGATGCTGCTGACATGGAAGACGCCGGTCGTGGCCCCCGGATCGAGCGTCGAGGCGATGGCCGGCGGCCGCGCGTGCGGCGCTACCAGCTGTGCGTCGTATTCCTGCGTCGCCGGATCGTTGTACAGGAAGCTCAAGATCGAGATGGTCTCGTTGCCGGCGCCATCGGCCACGACTTCGAAGGTGTAGAGGCCGTAATCGGCTTCTTCCTCGTCGATCTCTTCTTCGCTCATCGCGCCTTCGCCGAAGGGCAAGGTGTAGGAAACAACGAAACGATTGGCGCCGATCCAGCGCGGGTACTTGAAGGCACCTCTGACGAACGGCGGTCCGTCGAGCTCGATGTCGGTGGTCAAGGTCGCGATCAGGTTCGGCGCTGGCGGATCGTCATGCGTGCCCTCGAGGCGCAGCAGGGCGATTCTTCCGGCGTCGCCATTCACCTCGTTGGATAGAATCGTCACCAAGCGACCGTCGGGCACCACTTCCGGGTGGAAGAAGTTGAGACCGTGGTTGCCGAAGAGGTGGAAGGTGCCGCTGCCGTCCGGATTGGTGGCGAACAGCGGAAACCGGTTCTGGGTGCCGTGATGATCCCAACGCGTATACGCGATCCGACCGCTCGGCAGCAGGAACGGGTCGAAATCGTCGCTCATATTATAAGACAGTTGCTGCATGCCGCTGCCATCGGCGTTCATCACATGCAACACCTCGGCCAGGCTGCGGTTGTACTCGTCCAGGTGCCCGGGCCGATTCGAGGTGAAGGCGATGCGCCCGTCGGGCAAGTAGAAGGGATCGAAGTCGTCACCGTCGCGCCCTTGCGCGTCCGTTCCGCTCACCTGGCGCAGGCCCGTGCCGTCGACCCGGATCTCCCAGATGTTGCGCGGCGCCCCGGGCGCAGGCGCCATCGAGAACAGCACCTTGTCGCCTTCGAACGACACGCACGGATCCTGGATCGATGCGCTCGTGAACTGCGTCAGCGGTCGGATCTCGCCATCGGGCGAAATCGGCACCAGGAGGCAGAGGTTCGACGCCGCACGCGTGCGGTTCAAGGTCTCTTCCGCACTCGCCTTGACAAACACCAACATTTCGGTGCTCTGCTCGCCGCCGATCAGGTCCTCCGGGGCCGAACCACGGCATCCCAGACTGCCGGCCAGGGCGGTGGCGATGACGATGGACGTCTTGGAGCGAGACAGCTTCATGGCCCTTCTCCCGTGTCGAATGCATTCGCAGCGCCGAGAGGGCGGTGGAACGCCAGTCCCGCGCTCCACTGCGTGTATCCCAGGAGACCGCTGTGGTCTTCTTGCTGGTCGACGGCGCCGAGGGCACGTGCCTCGAAGCGCAGTGCGACGTCGCGGCGCAGGTGCAGCTGCACGCCGCTGCCGGCGTGCAACACGAGCTTGGTGACGGTGTCGGCGTTGAGTGCGGTGCCCGCGAACACTTGGATCGTGCCGAGGCCGGCGACGATGTAAGGCCGCACCAGCCCGCGCGCCAAGACCGGGATCACTGCACCCAGGTGATGTAGCGCGGCGTGCGTGCCACTGCTCGGCGTGTGCGCCAAGGTCGCCTCGAGGCCGAGCCTGCTTGCCGGTTGGAATCCGAGGTGGAAATTGTACAGCGGGTCCGAACCGAGCTGTCCCGCCGTGACCCCGAAGGTGATCTTGTGCACGAACGCGTCAGCTGGCGGCGTGAGCGTTGCTTGCGCCCCCGCAGCCGGTGCGATCAACACCCAACCGATGGTGCCCGCCAAGACCCTGGAACGTCGCGTCACGGCGAGCCCTCCGGTGTGACCCACCGCAGCAGCGTCTGGTAGTCCGGATCGCTCACATCGGTGAACACCGCACCACCGCCGTGCACCAGGCCTCCCGACGCGACGTCGAGTGGTTTGCGCAGTAACGGGCTCTGCATCGGATCCCATGGCGTCACGTGGCCACCGACGGCGATGAAGTCGGCTTCTGGGAAAGCGCCGCCCGAGAGCAGCAGCTGTCCCGAGCCTTGACCGCCATGGCAGCCGAGATTCGAGCAACCACGTTGTTGCAGGATGGGCTCGATCTCGGCGGCAAAGACGCCGTAATCCAGCTCGACTTCGGGGCCGCCCCCCGGTGCGATGGGGTCCGCAGCGCGGCCGCAGCCGAATCCGGCACAGAGGGCGAGACAACCGAGCGCGAGGCGCCCGCGCTGCCGAGCGGCACGTCGCTCTGCAATGGACCTTGTCCAATGCGTGTGCTGCCTCATCGCGTCCCCCTGGATTGCACGCACCCGCTGGTGTGGCCACTCACCCGACTCGCTAGGTCGTTTGTCGAGCAAGAGCCGTGCGCGCGACGTGGGGACGATCCAATGCGGCGTGGACAGGCACGCTCGGCGAGTTGTTGGCGCGCCTGGAAGTCATCGACGGAAACGCTGCGACGCGTTACCGCCGCATCACGCAAAGCCGCCCATGCACTCTGCGGACTCACCCAGTCTTGAATGCGGCTTGGTCACCGCGGCGACGACGGAGCACTTTCGAGAGCGTAGAGGGTGTAGAAGAACGGTCCCGGGCGTGAAAGTCCCAGATTCGGGATCGTCGTGGTGCGGAGTGGCCGCCAATGGCGACCTCGGCTCACTTGTCCCGCGAAACGTTCGCGCTCGCGCGAGCGGTCGATGACGAAATCACAGGCGCCGAGATCGAGAAAAGCTCCCGAGACCAGCATCGCGTCGTACCCCATGGCTTCTTGCAGTGCTTGCGCCCGCGGTTCGATGAGCCCGCCCAGATCCAGCACGCGCACGCCATAGAAGCCAACAACGCCGATGTCGGGGGTGGCGACGACGGCGCTGCCGGGCGCGCGCGATCGCACTTCCTCCACCAGCGGCACGAGCGCCGGGCGCAGCGCCCGCGAATAATCGCGCGTCACCGGCAAGACGCGCGCCGCACTCACGAATGTGCCGGCAGCAAGAGCCGCGATGCAAAGAGTGACGGCCGCGCGCGCCGACAAACCGCACACCGCGCGCCAGGCGGCGAAACCGCATAGGGTGACGCACGGCAACGCCGGCAGCAGGTAGCGCGGTTGCACTTGGACGTCGAGGAAGGCATAGGTTACGACCAGCAAGAGCGCAAAACCAACCCAGGGGGCGAGCGGGTGCGTCCGCCATGCGAGGTTCCTGCCGCGCCGCAGTCCCCAGAAAAGCACCAGCACCAGGCCGACTGCCTCGATGGGATGGGCCATGCCGACCAGTTGCGCGCTGCGCGCCAGCACGGCGAATCCTGCCGCGATCGACGGCCCGGCGGATTTGGCGCTCACCGTATCCGGCAGCACGTGCCCCACCCGCCACCAGGCGAATGCCGCCCACATCGCACACACTGCCGCACAGAGAGGCAACCATGTCCGCAAGCGCCGCACACGTTCGGGCGACGCGAGATCGATGCAGATGAACAATCCAAAGAGGAGCACCAGCTCGGGTCGCACCAAGCATGCGCATGCGAGGGCGAGTCCGAGTCCGACATCCCACCACCCTTCCCGGGGATGCGCGCGCAGCTCGAACACGCACAGCACCAAGAGCAGCGCGCAGGTGGACTCCATGCCGTTCGGCGCGTGACGCACCAGCCAGAGGTTCCCCGCCCAGGCGATGCTGGCCGCTGCGGCGAAGATGCCGCCGCCCAAACACCGCCGGGCCTGGAGCGCGAACAGCCAGACTGCGAGCCCGCCGCAAGCCACGCTCGCCAGTCGTGCCGCGAGCTCGCTCGCACCCAGCGCCGCCAGCAGCAGGATCCACAGCGGGCTCGTGGCGCCGAGAGACGGCTCGCCCGGATTGAAGGCGAGCGTCCCTGCCGCCCGCAGGTTGCGCGCGTACTGCAAGTGAATGAAGGTGTCGTCCATGAGCGAATCGCGGTAAGCGAGAACACCGAGCGCGTAGACCAGGAGAGCGACCCGCAGCCACAGCCGCGCCGGCGAGAGGAGCGGCGAACGACTCACCTGGCGCTCCTTGGGTGTGCGTCGGCGACATCTGCCAACAGATTCGCCAGCTCTCCGGCTTGCGCGGAGCGCTGGAACTGCGGCAGCGCGCCGGAGTGGAAACGTCGTGCCAGCGTGCCGCTCTGCTTGGCCGCATGCAAGTCCACAAGTGCCGACGCGATCGCCTCGGGGTCGGCCGGCCCGGCGACGACACCGCAGCGTAGCTCACGCACCAAGGTCGCCGCTTCGGATTCGGGCACGAGCGCCAGGATCGGCCGCTCGGCGCCGAGGTACTCGTAGAACTTGCCCGGAACGAGCCCGGCGTAACGCGCGGATGTATGCTTCAACAACACCAAGACGTCGGCCCGCCGCATGCTGGCAATGGCCGCGGCGTGCGCGACGTAGCCTCGCAGGTGCACGCAATCCTGCAAACCCAGAGCATGCACCAGCGCATCGTTGTCCGATTCGCGCGCGCCGACGAGATCGAGCTCGATCCTGCCGCGCAGCTCGGGGTGGCGGGCGAACACGAGCTGAAGCGCGCGCAGCAAGCCCGCGGCCGAGCGCGTGAGCGTCAGCATCCCCGTGTGCGCCAGTCGCAGCGGTCCATCCTGCCGCGGCGCCTCCACAGGCGCGGCCGCAAAGTCCTCCGGATCGTAGCCGTTGCGGATCAAGTGCAAGCACGCATTCGCTGGCCCCCGCTGGCGCAATAGCTCCTGCAGCCATGTCGTTGTCGCCACCAGAGCATCGGCTTCCGCGAGCACCGCGCGCTCGAGCGCGGCATGTCGGCGTCGATGCCACGGGGTGGGCGGCACGAGCAAGTGCAGCCCCACCCACGGATCCCTGAAATCTGCGACCCACGGCCAGCGCATTCGACGGCGCAGGCCGAGCGCGACCAAGTGATTCGTGTCGGGTGGGCCGCTCGACAGCATGACGTCCGGTGGATCCTGACGCAGCGACTCTGCCACACGCATGGCGAAGGGAAGCCAACCGATGTAGGAGTCCGGGATCAGAAACCACTCCGAGGCCCGGCGCAAACCGTCGAACCCACGCGACGATCGCTTGTCGCCAGTTGCTTCCGCGCGCAAGCGCCGCAGAATGCCGAGCCCGCTCGCCGCCGCCGTGCGCAACACGCGCGTCGACGCCGGCAAATCCGCGAGCAGCGTTTCATCGCGCATCCAATAATCCTCGGCCCGACCGCAGAGCACCGTGGTCCGCCAGCCGTGGGCAGCCAGATACTTGACGAACTTGGTGACGCGTTGCACACCGCCGCCGCCCATCGGCGGGAAGAAATGCGACACGAGCAACAAGTGCCTCACGGGGTGACCCTCCGGAGCGTGCCCAGGCAGCGGGATGCCCACTCGAGCCACGGCGCGCGGTATTCGAGCCGCATGACCTCGTGCTCGCGGGCACCAAAGGCGGCCTTGAACGCGTGCACGCCCGGCAATCCGGCGCTGCCGCCGAAGTTGTAGAGGCGCGGACCCTCCGCGTCGAGGCAGCCGGCTTCGAGCGCGCGCCAGTGCAGGAGATTGTTCGGCGCATCGGCCCACGCTTCTGGCCGCGAGACATTGCCCCAATTCATGATCTGACCGCCGCCCTGCAGGTTGAGGAGCGCTGCGATTGCGGCGCCATCGCGCTCGGCGATCCAGACGTCGACGCCATCCTTCCCGGCGAGGGCGGCGAAGAGCGCGTCCGAGTGCGGCCGGCGAACCCCAAAGCGGGGCAACGCGGAGCGGTACAGTGCCGCATAGATGTGGAGTGATGCCGCATCGCGACCGCGGCGCACCTGGACCCCCGCCTTTTCGGCCTTGCGGATCTTGTTGCGATTCTGTGGCGTGAAGGCATGTTGAAACAACGTCTGGGGATCGTCGGGGAGATCGAGGACCTGGCAGGTTTCTCGCGCCCGCCGCCAACGCGGCGCGTCATGCAACAGTCGCGTCGTCGAGCCATCGAAGTCGTGGACGCGCGCGAGCGCCAGATGCCCTCCCCGGCCCAGGGCAACCACAGCCTGCGCCAGCGCCATGGCCGCAGTGGCGTTTCGCGCCGTAATGCCACCGTAGGTGCCGAGCGGTCCGGCGTAGAGCCGCAACAGTCGCAGGCGCCGCACCGCCGCAAATGCACACGCACCGTGCACGACCCCCGAGGCGTCGCGCGCCACCAGCACGAAGGGCGTGTAGCGCGGCTGGGCGTGCTGCACTGCGGCATGCCATGCTGCGGTGTGAAAGAACGAGAGCGGTTCGAGCGCCGCGAGCGCCGCGAGCGAAGCTTCGGCCGCGACGTTGAGCGCCGGGCCCGCAGCGACGGGTGCCACTGGATCAGCGGGCATAGTAGCGCAGGAGCTTGCGCACCGCCTCCACGACGTCCGCCACATCCGTGTCGGACATGGATGGGTAGAGCGGCAGCGACAGACAATGCGCCGCGAACCGCTCGGTGCGCGGCAGCGGCCGGCGCAGCTCCAGGCCGCGTCCCGCCGGCTGCTGGTGGTAGGGAATGAAATGGACACTGGGGACGATGCCCTCGGCGCGCAACGCGCGCGCGAAATGATCGCGCCCCACACGCAGGCCCTCGCTCTGCAACTGGACAACGTAGAGATGCCAGGCGTGCAGCGCGCCCGCGCCAATCGCCGGCAGCCGCAGGTCGCGCTCGGCGGCGAGGGCTTGGGTATAGGCCGTGGCCACGCGCGCACGCGCGTCACGCAATGCCTCGGCGCGCTGCAATTGCGACAGCCCGAGAGCCGCTTGCACGTCCGTCATGTTGCATTTATAGCCAGGAACCTCGATCTCGTAGTGCCAACTGCCTTGATCGGTGTAGCGCTTCCACGCATCGCGCTGCATGCCGTGATAGCCGAGCAGACGCACGCGCTGGGCGAAGTCGGCATCGCGGCAGGCGAGCAGGCCACCCTCACCCGTGGTAATGCACTTGGTGGCGTAGAAGCTGAAAGCGGTGATGTCGCTCACGGTGCCGATGCGCTTGCCGTCCTGTGCGGCGCCGAATGCATGCGCCGCGTCCTCGATACAGACGATGCCGCGGCGGCGGCAAATCTCCAGCAGTGCGCTCAACCGGCACGGGTGTCCGGCGTAGTCGACGGGCATGATTGCGCGCGTGCGCGGTCCGAGCAACGCCTCCACCTCGCCGGGGTCGAGACCAAAGCTCTCGAGCTCGATGTCGGCCAGGATCGGTTCGGCTCCCACATGGCGAATGACGTGCACCGTCGCCGGAAACGTCAGCGCCGGCACCACGACCTCGTCGCCGGGACCGACACCCGCCGCGCGCAGAGCCAGGAAGAGCGCCGCCGTGCACGAGCTCAACGCCACGGCATGCGGGGTCCCGAGCCAGGCTGCGCAGGCCGCCTCGAACTCCGCAGTGACCGGGCCGAGCGTCAACCAGCCGCTGCGCAACACCGTGGTCACGGCCGCGATGTCGGCCTCGGACAGCGCGGCATGGAAGAAGGGCACCGGCGTGCCGCTGCGTACCGGAGGCCCGCCTTCGAGCGCCGGCAAGGCTGCGGACATCGCTCCTCCGCGAGAATGCGCTTCAGCGAATGACGGCCAACGGCGTCACCTTCGTGCCCGCATCGTTGGAGACATGGATCAAATACACGGAGCTCGCCGCTTCGAAGAACGACACACCGCTGGTGCTGCTGTTGACGATGATGCGTAGATCCCATGCCTTGACACCGGGCGCGGTGACCAGTTTCTCGGCCACCATCTCGCCTTCGAGGTTGTACACCCGCACCTGAGCCGGAAGAGTGACGTCGCCCAGATACACGGCCTCATCGCCCTTCAATGCGCGCACGGGATTCGGGTACACCACCGCGCGTTCGATGGGAATGAGGGAGCGGACGTCGAGAGCCGCGACATCGAGCGTCGCCACACCGGCCTCGGTCCCGATGTGCAAGAGCGACGCCGCCGCGTCGAATGCCAGTGCGGTGACGCGCGGACCGGGGAGCGGCGCCAAGCTGCGCTCCGGTAGGTAGAGAATGGCGCCGCCGGCACCCTGGTTGAGCTCCTCGATCGTCTCGCGGGTCGTGAATGCATCCACCGACAGCACGCTGTCGCGCGTGTCGATCCGGTTCAGCCCTTTGTCGGTTCCGATCCACAGATTCCCCGACGGATCGAGCAACAGATCCTTGACATCGAGGCTGAGCAACCCGGCCGCACCGAGGGTCTTCTCGCCGATGACCTGCAAGATCCGCCGGCCGCCCGAGGTGAGGTCGTAGCGGAACAGGCCTTGAAGCGTGCCCACCCATAGATCGTCATTCGCAGCGTCGTAGACAATATCGCGATACTCGGACACGCTGTACATCGAACCGTTGGGAAGTCGGAGCGGCAGCACCGAGAAGTTCGCCGTGCCTGGCTCGAACAAGTCGTCGGAGTTCAGCCACTCGACGAGACCCGCTTCACCCAGGTTATTGACGCCGAGCCACGCGTATTGCCAGATGCCCGTCGCCCGATCGAAAGCGATGGCACCGACGCTGCTGCCTCCGATCAGATTGGAGCGCAGGTTGAGCGTGTCGTTGCGATCGGCGGCGAGCACGTCGAGACCACCGGGAGAAGGCTCCCCGCCATCGGAGAGATAGTATCGGTTGCCGGCACCGTCTTCGGCGATCTCCCAATACCGGCCACCGAAGCCGCCGGCGCCGGCAGGGATGTGACTCCAGCCGTCGTCGAGATGATTGCAGCCTGGGTCCGCGCGCAACTCGTCCACACTCGTTTGTGCCACGATCGGGAGCGTCGTGAACCACACCGAGCTGGTACGGTCGACGAGGAACGCCGAAACACGGCCCACGGGGTCGGTCATGTTCGCGCTCGAGGTCGAGTCGTTGCCGTTGTAGGCACACCACTCGCCGCTCAGGGTTCGCCGCGCCACGCCCGCGAGCTGGGTTCCGATCCACAAGTCGCGGGAGTTGGCATCGACGCCGACGCTCCGGACTGGGCTGGGCGGGATCGCACTCGGTTGCGCACGCGTCCAGATGCAGCTCTGGCGCGACGCCCAGATCTCGAGGAAGGCACCCTCGCCGAAGTCGTTGATCTGCGATGTCCACAGCGTGTCTCCGGTGGCGGCCAGCGCTCGGAACGCACGCGACTCGATCAGAGGCACGGGCTGTGGGTTGCAGCGCGTCCACACGAAACCATTGTAGTTGCGCACGTCGGAATCGGATCCTGCGGTGACCACGGGGTGGAGCGGATCAGGGACGCGCACGACGACACTGTAGGCATTGAAGTTCGGCGTCGGCTCGAACGCTCCCGCTTCGTTGCGCACGCGTTTCCAGTAGCGGCCGGTTTCGTTCCACACCTGCACGCCGCGATTGGTCCCAATCCACATGTCGCCGTACTGCAGGCTCACGCTGTGCACACGCGTGCCGGCCAGGCTGTCGGAGAGGATTTGGACGTCGTGCGGCGGCAAGCGCCTGTAACGCGCAACACCGGTTTCGAGCCCCACCCAGACGTAAACCGAATCCACCGCGACATCGAGAACTCCGGCATTGGGGAAGCCCTCGACACCACGCCGACGACTGGACTCCTCGTTGTACTCGCCGACCTCTCCCGCCAAGTCGATCTGCGCGACCCCGGCGCGTGAGCCGACGTAGACCACCTCGTCGCGCCACGGCGCGACCGCGGTCACCGAGTCGGAAAGCAGGCCGCCCCCCGGCCGGAAGTTGGCGCTGAAGAAATGTTCGTAACCGAAGCCACCCGGCTCGGGCCGCAACAGCGTGAGGCCGGCGGCGCGAGTCCCCAGCCAATAGCGCCCGCGCATGTCGCGCGCGACGCGGGTCAAGCGGTTCGAACGCAGGCAGCGGCCTTCGATGCACCCGGCATCCGCGAGCTGGCGGAACGCGCGCGTCTGCAGGTCGTAGAACAACAGCCCGCCGTCGCTGGCGCAGGCGAGCACGCCACCACCGGGCTCGATGTCGACGATGCGCCCGGCGAATACCTCGACGCTCCACCCGAACGGCAGATCGGCGCTTGCCGGCACCACGCACAGGGGCAGTGCCGCGAGCACCCAAGACGCAACGCGCCAACGCTTGCGCTCTCCACCAACGGGTTCTCGCACCGAGCCTGCCTTCCACACGTTTGCCGGGCCGCGGTTCATTCGCTGTGCCGCACCGCGCGACCCCGCAGCATGCTGCCGAGCGACTGCAGAATCAACCGAAAGTCCAGCCCCATGGACCAGTTCTGGACATAGTGGAGATCGAGACGCAGCACAGCGTCCAGATCGATTTCTTCCGCGCGCAACGCGCGCCAGAAACCCACCACGCCCGGTCGCACGTCGAAGCGAATCCTCTGCCATTCGTCGAGCGCCTCCGCGGCTTCCGGCTCCAATGGATACGGGCCGACCAAGGACAAGCGTCCGCGCAACACGCCAAGCCACGCCGGGATGTTGACGAAATCCGTGGGCGGCAGCCCGAGCGTGTCGGTGACCCGTGGGAATTCGAACGGGCAGGCGTCGCGTCCGAGACGCAGGCTGCGCTCGAAGAGCGCGACCCCGCGCGCGCGCGCGACGAGCCAGTATAGCACGCACCCGGGCGTGCCCAGCACCAGGAAGATCGTCGCCAGCAGGATGTCCACCGCGCGCTTGGCGCCGGCATTCACTGCGTACAAGGTGTCGCGCTCGAAGCGCAGCACCGGCACGTCGGCCAGACGCTCGATCCGCGCTCGATGGCTCAGAATGTCGGCGAAACCCGAGACGACCGTCACGTCCACCGCACGCCGTCGCAGCTGCAGCACCATGCGCCCGACCTCTTCGACACGCGCCGCCGACGGCGCGACGACGACTTCCTGGATGCGGTGCTCGCGCACCACTTCGAGCAGTGCCGCCAGCGGACCGAGGGCATGGGTGCTTCTGCCCTCGGCGTCGATGGAGCCGACGACGTCGATCCCGAGCTCCGGCCGCACCGCCAGGCGCGACCGCAGCTCGCGCGCCTCCTCGTCGGTGCCGACGATGGCAAGCCGGCGCAGGTCGAAGCGCATCTCGAGCACGCGCTGGTGCAGCGCGCGCAGCACGCGCCGGAACGACCAAACCAGCCACGTGGCGAGCACGTAGAACAACGCCACGACAGCGCGCGAGATGAGCCGTTCGCGCGCGATGTAAGTGGCCGCCGCCATGACGACGACGGCGACCGCGAGCGCGCGCCCGAGGTCGAAGAGCTCGTCGGCGGCGGCACGACCGCGCGCGATGCGGTACTGTCCGGAAAAGAACAGCGCCAGCAAGGTCACGATGTTGGTGAACACCCAGAAGTTGACGTAGTTCTCCAGCGTGTACAACGGATTGGCGAAGCGGCCGGCGAGCCCAACGCGCAGGCCATAGGCCGCGAGGAATGCCAGGTTACATGCCAGCATGTCGGCGATCACGAACACGCCGGTCTTGATCACCTCGCGATAGCGCTTGAGGCCATAGGCATAGCGATTCCACTTCTCGTAGTAGCGCAGCAGCGAGCCCAGATGAGCCCAAAAGCTGCGCGACAACTTCGGCTTGGCGCTTTCGCGCCGGTGCTCGTGCACCATCTGCGCTTGCGGCACGTAATACACCTTCCAGCCCTGGCGTCCCATGCGGAAGCACCAATCCACGTCTTCGAAGTAGAGGAAGAAGCGCTCGTCCATACCGCCGACGGCGTCCACCGCGCGCCGGCGCACCAGCATGCAGGCGCCAATCACCCAATCGACGACCCGCGGTTCCAGGTGATCGTAATCGAGCATGAGATGCCGGCGGATGACCCGGCTGCGCGGGAACAGATTGCCGAGGAACGTGCGCCGATAGAGCAACGTCCGCGGCGTGTAAAACGACCGGCAGCTGTATTGAAGCGATCCATCGGTGTTGAGCAACTTCGCGGCGGCGACGCCTGCATCGGGATGCGCGTCCATGAATTCGACCAGTCGGTCGATGGCTCCTTCACCGACGACGACATCGGGGTTGAGCACGAGGGAATACTCGAATCCCGTGGCCTCGAGCCCTTGGTTCACGGCGACGGCGTAGCCGAGGTTCCGGCGATTGACGACCACGCGCACTGCAGGGAACTCCTGCTGCAGCATGGCCACGGAGCCATCGCGCGAGGCGTTGTCCACCACGCAGATCTGGTGCCCGACCTGCGGCGCGAAGGCCTGCAGCGCCTGCAAGCAGCGGCGGATCATCTTGCGGGTGTTGTAGCTGACGATGACGACCGCGAGTCGCGGCGGTGTCGGCGCGGGCTCACAGGCGACCGACTCGCTCTCGTCGCGCGTGGCGCTCATCTGCCGCGCGCCTTGGTGAAACGTAGTTTCCACACCAGCCACACCGCCTCCCAAATGATGCGCCGGTTCATCTTGGAAATTCCGATGTGTCGGTCGACGAAGAGGATCGGGATCTCGTGCAGACGAAACCCGAGCTTCCAGCTGTACCAGTTGACCTCGATTTGGAACGAATAGCCGTCGCTGCGGATGCGTTCGAGGGGCAGGGCCTCGAGCACCTGGCGCCGGAAGCATTTGAAGCCGCCCGTGCAGTCCTTGACCGGCAATCCGGTGACGATGCGCGCGTACATGTTGGCGCCGACCGAAAGCACCAGCCGGCGCAACGGCCAGTTGACCACCGTGATGCCGTTGAGATAGCGCGAGCCGAGAACCAGATCGGCGTCGGCGCTGGCGTGCAGGAATTCGCTCAGGCTCTGCGGATTGTGCGAGAAGTCGGCATCCATCTCGAAGATCAGAGGGTAGCCGGCGCGCAACGCCCATTGGAAGCCGGCGATGTACGCCGACCCCAAGCCCATTTTGCGGCCGCGCTCGAGCAGGAACACACGTGATGCGAACGGTGGCAACGATCGCACCGCCTGCGCCGTGCCGTCGGGCGAGCCATCGTCCACCACCAGCACATCCAGTCCCGGATCGACGTCGAGGATCTCCAGCAACAGCCGGGAGATGTTGTCGATCTCGTTGTAGGTCGGCACGATGACGAGCCCGCGGCGCGACTCGCCGGGAGGCAGCGGCAATGCGGTGGTCGGTGTCGTGTGCAGCACCATCATCCCTTCGGCTCGACCTCGGTCGCCTCCGCAGGCCGCGCGTTTCCCACGCTGGGCACTGCGCTCCCCCGCCGCCAACGCCACCAGGCCAGACCGGCGAGCGCCGCAAGGATCGCCGCCGTCGCGGACGTGGTGGCGAGCCCGGCTCGCAACGCCGGATCGACGAACTCGAACACCACGTGCGCGGTTCCGGCCGGCACGCTCACCGCACGCAAAAGACAGTTCGCCGCCAGCACCGGACGCGCGACACCATCGACGCGCGCGCGCCAATTCGGGTGATAGGCCTCCGAGAGCACGAGCACGGCCGCGGCACTCGACTCCACTTCGAGTTCGACGCGATTGGCGGCGAAGCGGACGATGCGCGCCGTTCCCGTCGCTTCTGCAACCGGCGCCGTCTGCGGCGCGACTTCGAGCAACACTTCGGCACGCGGGTCGAGCGCGGCCAGCGCTTGCACGCAATTCGCGCCCTCGCTCGGCCGCCAGCGTCCGAGCACCCAGGCACGCGGCAACGCACTCGGGTTGGTGTAGACATAGCCATCGGCTCCGGCGTAGACCGGTGCCGGCCCGCCGTCCAGCGCCTGTGGCGCCACCAAATACTGCACCGCGAGGAGATCCAGAACGCCGCGGCTCGTGAGCATGTCACCCGCTTCGAGCAACGTTTGCATGCGTGTCGGTTTCGCCGGGTGGTAACCACCGACGCTCGCCACCCCGTGCGCCATCCACTCGTTGCTGCCGAACAAGGGTCCGAGCGGCAGGATGCGCGTTGGCGCCGGTGCGTCGGCGGGATGCTCGCGCAGAAATCGCAGCAGAGACGACGCCTCGGAGGCGGCCGTGCGGGGCGGGCCGACGCGGGATTCGAGGCCAGCCCACGTGCGCTCGGGATGCACCATGCGCCGATCGACGAATGCGAGGTCGAAGACGACAAGCGCCATCATGAGCGCGCCGGCTGCATCGGCTGGAAGACGCCGGCGCGTCCATGCGATCACGACTCCGGCCTGTAGTAGCAAGACGACTGCGACGCGAAGCCCATCGTGCTGCACCATTTCACGCGCCAATTCGGCGTACGCAGGTCGCGCTTCGGCCGGCAGACGTGGCGAGCGCACGACGCGCTGGGCAATGGCGCCGGAGCGCGCAAGCCCGCCGACGAGCAACAGCATAGCCGCCACGGCGGCCGCAATCCCCAGCGCGCGCACTGCCCTCGTCGTCGTCGCGCGCCTGCGGCCGAGATCGAGCGGTGTCTCCCCCAAGAGCGCGGCGAGGCCGAGCCCGGCGGCGATGCTGGCGCAGAGCTGGAAGAGCACGAGAATCATGATCGGGACGCGGAACTTGTTGAAGTATGGCAAGTGATGATAGAGCAAATCGTAGAGCAGCGGGGCATTCTTGCCGAAGCTCACGGCGAGCGCGAACAGCAACACCAGCGCCAGAAACACCAGCAATCGGCCGCGCAGGAAGAGAAACGCGCAGGCGCCGAACAGCAAGGTGGCCTGCCCCAAGTAATGCGGGAAGTTGGTGAATGGCATGCTGCCGACGTAGGTGCCTTCGCCAAAACCCGACGCCGAAGGCAACGCGAACGTCGCCACCTCGCCGGGCGATTGCGACCACCCCGTGGCGAACTCATAGCTCGCGCCACCGCTCGTCGTGCGACCGCGAATCGATTCCGGGGCGTAACCGCGCACTGGCAGCAGGAGCACCGCCGCCAGACCGAACCCGAGTCCGACCGCGCCCGTCATCTCGGCGCCGAAGCGCAGCGCCACGCCACGCTCGGCGGGCGCGCGAGCAGCCGCGACGATCTCGACCACCGCGAAGAGCGCGAGCATCATCAGACCGTAGAAGGCGATCTGCGGATGGCCGCGGAGCAACTGCAGCCCGATCAGCGTCGACAGAATTGCGATCCAAGCCAGCCGCGCACTGCTCCGACGCAAGCGCATGGCGGCCCAAAGAAGCCATGGCAGAAAGGCGACGCTCGCTAGCTTGCTACCGTGACCGAACACGCCCATCGACACCAGGTGCGGCGTCAGCATGAACGCGAGACCTGCAAGAAGTGCCGGCCAGAAGCTGCAACGCAAGCTGCGCAGCAGGACGAAGACGCCGTATGCCGCCGCAGCGAAGTAGAACAACAACCAACCGAGAGGGGGCACGAAGGGCAAGCGCCCGAGAGCCCGCAAGAGCTCCGATGGCGGGAAGACCCACGGCGTGAACATCAGGCTCGAGAAGCTCGGCATTCCCAAGAAGAGATATGGATTCCAGAGCGGGTATTCACCGGTCGCCAAGGCACCCCGGCCGGCGGCAGCGAATGCCGATGGCGCCTCATAGTCGGCGGCGAGGAACACCTGCCGCTGCCAGGCGATCTCGAAGAAAACGATGGAGAGAACGAGAAAGATGAGCGCGAGCGCGCCAAGGTGCTGGGCCCACGCGGGCCAGGGGGCAATGCGGCTCCGGGGCGCGGCACGAGGCACGGTGGCGGTGGTCGCGCCGCGCACCGCGACCCGCGAGCGGCTGCGTCCCACGAACGAACTTCCTCCCGCATCACGGCGTCCGACCACCCTAGCCTCGCCGGGCCGCATGCTAACACAGCCGCCCAGTCTCGCTGTCAGGCGCTAGGCTTGGTCGCGCGATCCTCCTCTCGTTCCGCCACCACATACCGAGCCCTTGGTCTCCGAGCTGGCAGAGGACGTCGAGCGGCGCCTTTCCTCTGAAACGCGCCAAGGTCCCATGCTCGCCCTGCTGGTGATGGAATTCGCAGAGCACTAGAACTAGAACATTCCACGGCTCGTCACCGCCCTGGTGACCGCGGTAGTGAATGTGGTGCACCTGCAGATTCCGGCGCGACGTGCAGCCGGGCGCCATGCAGCGGAACCCCGAAAGCTCGAGTGCACGTTGGCGCCACGCCGGCCGGTCCGGCATGGTCTTCGGATCGTCCTCTGTCCAAAGCCACTCTTCGAGCAATGCCAGAAGTCCCACCCAGTCGGGAACGCGTTGCTTCCGCCGTACGTACTCGGCCGCGATCTTGGCCGAGGGGAAGGTTTGACAGCCAGGATTCAAGAACCTGGGATCCCCACACGGATACTGGCCAACAAGGTGGAGGATCATGACACGATACCAGCATGCGCCGTGCGCGAAGTGCGGAGTGCGACCGGACTCAATGCAGCGAAAAACGCGTTTGGCTATGGTGGAGTCGTTGGCAGGCCAAGACGGCGCCCGAGGTCGTGGACCGCCGCGTCCATCGCGTCCCACGAGAAGGCGGCCGCCGCCTGACGCAGGTGCGGTTGCATGCGCTGCGCTGCATCGCCGGCGAAGAACTGCACGAGAGAACGCGCGAGTGCGACGGGATCCTCCGGCGGCACCACGTCACCGGTCTCGCCCACGCGCACCGTTTCGGGCAGTCCTCCGACACGGGTCACGATCGCGGGGCGCTCGAACGTGAGCGCGACTTGGACGATGGCACTTTGCGTCGCGCTCTTGTACGGGAGAACGACGATGTCCGCGGCGCGGAAGTAGGGCTCGACCTCGTCGTTGGGAACGTAACGATCGACGAAACGCACGCAGTCCTCGAGCCCGAGCGCCGCGCGCAAACGTTCGTACCTCCCGCGATCTTCATAGAACTCGCCGACGACCAGGAGCGTCATCGGTCGATCCGTGCGCGCTCGGGCGATCGCATGCAGGAGCACATCCAGCCCCTTGTAGGGTCGGACCAAACCGAAGAACAGCACCACAGGTCCTTCCAGCTGCAGCTGGCGACGGGCCTCGTCGCGTGTGGTGCGCCCGTGGGCGAAGATGTCGAATGCCGGCAACGGTGTGAGCACGTGGGGCTTGTGCGGGAAGAGGCGCTGCAACGCTTCGCAGTCGGTCTCGCTGTGCACGATGCAAGAATCTGCCGCGCCGAGACCGAGCCTGACGAGTGCTCCATCCAGCCGCGACGATTCGTGCGGCAACACGTTGTGGCAGACGAAGAGAGTGCGCACGCCGTGGCGGCGCACCGCGCGCCCCACGGTCGCGTAGGCGGGGGCGAAGAAGGGATGCCACCACTGTACGATCAACAGCCGGCAATCGGCACGGATCACCGCCCGCGCGGCGCGCGGCCAGGTATGTGGGCCAATACTGTCGACGTGGCGCTCGACGTGCCAATCGGCGGCAACCAGCGACGCGGCACTCGGGTCGAATTGTGTGCGTCCGGGAAACAGGAATCCAGGATACAAGCGTTTGAAACTGATGCCGATCACTGGGTGCCGCACAGCGAGCGTGCGCGCGAGCAGCGCGGTGTGCTGTGCGATGCCGCCACGATACGGTGGGAAGGGCCCGAGGATCGCGACCGGCCATCTCGGAACGGCCGCGGACCCGCCGGGTCGTGTCGGCGCACTGGCAGGATCATCCGGTCCAGCGGCTGCAGATTCCGGCGTGCTCACAGCAAGCGCTCGCGGAAACTCCAGCTCTGACGCTCGGCGCGCAACGCCGACAGCATTTCCGCCAACAACCCCATGCTGCCGACCTGGATGCCGACGATGATGAAGCCGATCCCGAGCAGCATGAGCGGGCGCACGCGCATGCCGGTTCCCTGCAGCCAACGCACCAGGAAATAGCCGTCGATGGCGAGACCGGCAGCGAGGAAGACGAGCGCCACGGCGCCGAAGAAGTACAGCGGCGAGCGGCCTCGGCGCGTCAGGAACATCACCGTTACGAGATCGAAGAAACCGTGCAGGAAACGTCTGGCACCGAATTTCGACCGGCCGTACTTGCGCGGACGATGGTGCACGGGGATTTCGGCGACGCGAAACCCCTCCCATGCGGCGAGCACCGGAATGAAGCGATGCAATTCACCATAGACGTGGACCGTGCGCACGACCTCGACGCGATAGGCCTTGAGCCCGGTGTTGAAGTCGTGCAGTCGCAAGCCCGACAGCATCCCCGTCACACGGTTGAAAAACCTGGACGGCAGGCGTTTGCTCCATGGATCCCGTCGTTGGTGCTTCCAACCGCAGACGAGATCGGCGCCATTTTCCAATGCTTGCACCAACGCCGGCACTTCCGCCGGGTCGTCCTGCAAATCGGCATCCAAGGTCACGACGAACTCCCCGCGCGCCTCTTGGAACGCGGCCGCGAGCGCCGCCGACTTGCCTTGGTTGCGCCGGAACGCCAGCACACGCACGCGATGTGGTTCGGCGGCGTGGAATTGGCGCAGAATATCCAAGCTGCCGTCGCTCGAGCCGTCGTCGACGAAGATCATTTCGCCGCTGCCCCCCATGCGCTCCAGTGCGGCGTCGAGCCCGGCCTTGAGCTCGGGCAGGCTCTCCGCCTCGTTGAAGAGCGGGATGACGAGGGAAACGCGCATCAACTCTTGACCCCATACAGTTGTCGCGCCCAGGCGACTTCCTGCGGCACGCCCGCATCGACCCGGGTCGAGGCACGAAACCCGAGTTCCGTAGCCGCGTGCCGCGTATCGGCATGGGTATGGTCGACGTCGCCGAGTGCCTTGGGAGTGAAGCGTGTCTCGAGCTTCCTCCCGAGTGCCGATTCGATGACGCCGAGCACGTGACGCAAGCTCACGGTGGCGCCGCCCCCGACATTGAAGACGCCGTGCGGCTTGGCATAGCGCCAGGCGGCGACGTTCGCCTCGACGGCATCATCCACATAGGTGAAATCACGCGTCTGCTCGCCGTCGCCGTAGATGTCGATGGGAGCCCCGAGCAATCCGGCGCGAATGAACTTGTGAAAAGCCATGTCGGGGCGCTGGCGCGGGCCGTAAACGGTGAAATAGCGCAGGCTGACGCTGGAGAGACCGTAGTTGTAATGGTACAGGTCGCAGAGTTGCTCGGCGGAGAGCTTGGTGACACCATACGGCGACACCGGCTGCGGCTTGGCTTCCTCGCTCATCGGCATCTGCCGCGCGTTGCCATAGACCGAGCTCGAGCTGGAGTACACCAAGCGCGGTAGTTGCACGACGCGCGCCGCCTCCAGCAACTTTTGTGTCGCCTCGATGTTGCAGCGGATATAGATCTCGAAGTCTCGGCCCCAGCTGGCGCGCACCCCCGCTTGCGCCGCGAGGTGGAAGCAGCAGGCCGCGTCTCGCAGCAGGGCGCCTAAGTCCACCGCGGTCAGATCGCCATCGATGAACTCGAAACGCGGATGCTGCAGTGCGGCGGCCACGTTGCGCCGCTTGATCGCCGGATCGTAATAGTCGGTGAAACAGTCGATGCCGCGCACGCGGTGGCCGTCGCGCAGCAACCGGTCACAAAGACTGGAGCCGATGAAACCCGCGGCCCCAGTGACGACCAACACTTCCTTCGTCACGATCCGTCTCCTCCCCTGCCGTGCAAGCGGGCGCAGCCTTCGGGGGCCGCCCCCGGCGCTGCCTGCGTGGCTGCGAGCGCGGGGCGTCGACGCGGGCGCCGGCGCGGGACGCGGCGGGCGCCAAACCTCCGGCGCTGCAGGCGCGAAAGGGGCGCGCTTCCCCGCGGCCTAGCGCCCGGATGGCGGCAGGCTCTCGACGTCGGCATTGCCCGCGGGTGCGGCTTCCGGCGCGGGCGGGATCCACGATCCCGCTGGTGCCTCGGTCTGCAAACGCTCGAGGTACTGACGCAGTCGACGGCCGGGTTCGCCAGGATGACGCGCTTCCCACCCGGCCACCACGCGCTCGGCCTCGGCGCGTTGGCCCGCACCCCACAACGCTTCGAGCAACATCTGGTGCAAGAACTCGTCGTTGGGGTTGCGCGCATCGAGTCGCCGCAGGGCTGCGAGCGCCGGCTCGAAACGCGATTCCAGCAAGTGCAATCGTGCGAGCTCGAAGAGTGCGTTGTCGTTCTGAGGGTCGCGCGCCAGCAACGACTCCAATAACGTCACCGCGCGGCTCGATTCTCCTGCGCGCACATGCAGGCTCGCGAGCAGCAACACCACGGCTTCGTGCTGCGGCGAAATCTCGTACGCCGTCTCATAGCGGCGGCGCGCTTGCGCCAGCCAGGCGCGCCGTGTCGAATCGTCGGCGGCCTGTGTCGCCTGCTCCTCCGCCTGGCGCCCAAGACGAATGAATGCGTTGGAATAATTCTGGATCAGGATCTCCTGATTCGAATCGCGATAAATGCCGGTGTCGCGTTTGCCGGCGGCGTCGAGAATGCCGTCGAAGCGATATTTGGTGTCGACGTTCTCTGCCAGGCGCAGGTGATCGACGCGCTCTTTGCCCTTGGAGGCCGCGAAACGGAAGACCAGGCCCTCGAGCACCAAACGCTCTTCGTAGGCCTCCAGGAATTCACCGGGAATGGTGACGGCGAAGTAGATCGGCCGCTTGCCGAAGTTGTCGCGCAAGATCTGGACCGCCGCCAGGTCGCGCGGCTGGTATTCCTCCTGTGTTTGCCGGTAGAGCGCGTAAGCATCGTGCACCAGATTGTCGATCTGCGCATCGGTCAGGTTCAAGGTCACGCGCGGCTCGTTGTCACGCAGCTGCCGCGGATACCACGTGGTGTTGAGCAGGCTCAGGTTGAGGACGCGCACGTCGCGCCGGAAGCCCTCGACCTCCTGCTGGTACCAAAGTGGGAAGGTGTCGTTGTCGCCGTTGGTGAAAATGAGCGCATTGGGCTCGAGGCCCACCAACATGTTGTAGCCGTACCCCCATGGAATGCGCTCGCGTGTGCGGTCGTGCTGGAAGTGATAGCGCACGTACAACATGCACGTGAACACGAGAAATAGAGCGACACCGCCGGTGTACCCCAGCCGATCCCAGCGCGCCAGCCTCTGATTCTTGCGCGCGGCGAAGAACCAGTCGAGCAGCGCCGCCAATCCGACGCCGATGAAAATACCGAAGAAATAGAAGGCTGGCGAATAGAAGTAATCGCGTTCGCGCACCTCGGGTTGGACGCCGCGGGTGCCGTCCGAGAAGTTGAGAAACACGATCATGCCGACGCTGGTGATGAAAAACGTTGACCCGAGAAGCGCGAAGCTGCGGAAGGAGCGCCAGGCCAGCGCCACGAGTCCCGCCAGGCCCACCAGGATCGGCACCAGCGCCATGCCGGTCCCGCGCGGCGGGCGCACCAGCTGGTACTGCTCGGTGAAGTAACGCCAGAAATGATCGACGATCTGAAACTCCCAGCTGCCCTTGCGTACGAATGGATTGCTCGGCGGGTACTGCTCGCGCCGCAGCACCGCCATCAGGTTGGCGAAGGTCTCCGGGTCGGCCTCGTCGATCGCCGGGTTCTGCGCCGAACGGATGAGCAAGAAGGCGTGGATCGTGATGCCGAGGAAAAAGAGCAGCGACGCGACGGCGACGAAACGCTTGCCGCCCGCCAAGCGCCAGATCGCCACGATCAAGAACAGGATGGCGGCGATGGCCGCGAGCCCGCCCTTGAGGATGGAGGTGACATAGAGCAGGAACAGCAGGAACCCGCAGGAGAAAATGACTACGTCCGCATCGGTGACGCTCTTGTTGCGGAAGAGCAGGATGAACAGAGCTAGCGACGGATACACCAGCACGGTCCCGAGGTGAAAGCCGACGCACAACGACAGCAAATAGATGATGAGATAGATGTTGCGCGTGCTCTGCGGCGACTGTGGATCCCGCGCCCACCGCAGTGCGAGCAACGTGGTGAGCCCCATGACGAAGGAGGCAATGGCGTAGACCTCGGCCTCGACGGCGTTCGACCAGTAGGTGGTGCTCCAGGCCGTGAACAGGGATCCCGTGAGCGCGGAACCATAGACCACGATGCGGTCGAGGCCGGTCTTCGGTTCGCCACGCATCTGCCGCAGCACTTGGGTCAGGATCAGGTAGAGCATGACGATGCCCAGCGCCCCGAACAGCGCCGACATGAAATTCACCTGCTGGGCGATGGACATCCCCGGAATCGGCAGCAGGCTGAAGACGCGCCCGAGCACGACGTAGAGCGGTGTGGCCGGCGGGTGCGGGATGCCGAGACTGTAGGCGGTGGCCACGAACTCGCCGCTGTCCCAGAAGCTGGTGCTGCCTGCCATGGTCTCGATGTAGGCTGCCAGCACGACGAGGAACAGACCGAGGGCGATTCCGAGACGCAGTCGACGATCGTTCACTGCTGGCTCCTCGACGAGATGAACTTCAACGTGCCGCGTGCGAGCGTCGCGCCCATGGCACGCCGCCGAGCAGCACCACAGCACCGCCCGCGGTACTGATGGCAAAAGCGAGCAGCGCGGTCAGCGCCAGCAACGTCACCGCTTCTTCGCCACTTTGCCCGAGCGGCGCGAACAGTGCCACCCCCGCCCATTCGCGCACGCCCCAGCCACCGATCGAGATCGGCAGCGCGATGAGCAAGCCGAGCACCGGGATGACGAGGAAGAACTTGCCGAGATCCGACGCGTGCAGGTTCCACCCCAGCCCCAAGCCGACGCAGAAATGGGCGATGACACGCGCCGCCTGGATCGCGAGCGAGAGGAGGAACACACCGTGCAGCACGCCGCCGCGCTTGCGGTACTCACCCAAATAACCCATCAATCGCACCAGCCGAGCACCCGCGCCACCGAGCGGCAAGCGTTGCAAGACGCCCTCGAGCTCGCCGCCGACGCGAGGATGCAGGACCACTGCCGCTGCCGCCAGAGTGAGTGCCGAAACCCCGAGAACCCAGAGCGACAGCGGCCCGGGAACAGTCCCATGCCAGAGCGCCGCTCCAGATGCGATGAGCGCCAAGGCGCACAGCGCCGCGGCGCCGATGACGCGGTCGACGATGGTCGCTCCCGCCACTCGACCGAGTGCCCCCTCGCGCTTGCCAAGGGCGTAGATCTTGTATACATCGCCGCCGATGTTGCCGATCCCGAAGTGATTGAAGAAAAGCCCCGTCCAGTACAGCGCCGCCAAACGCCTGCCTGCCACAGCCAAGCCCGATGTGCGCACCAACCAACCCCACTGCACGGCGCCCAGCAAGTGGCTCAAGAGCACGATCCCGAACGGCAGGACGAGGGCACGGAGGCTCGTGTTCTCCACTTGGGTACGGAGGACAGCAGGATCGAAACGCCGCAGAACGAGCCAGAGCAGAAATGAGGAAATAGCAATCTTGACCGCGGCCTGGATCCACGCGGCCCGCCGCGAGGCTGGCTCCGTGCCCGGAGCGTGCGTTTGTCCGTGCACGGGCATCACGGCGCATTCTAGAGGCGCCCGGAACCCCTGACAAGCGCGCATGGTTCCGTAGCTTACCGGGCCTCAGGCCGGTCGGGGGCGCGGCTTCCGTCCCCGCGGGCGATGCGTTCCAGAACGTTCTCTGTCTGGACGACCGAATCCTCCCAGCGCAGGCTGCGGGCCCATTCACGTCCGCGAACGGACAACCGTTGGTGCAGTGCGCGATCGCTCAACAGGCGCCGCGTGGCGTCGGCGAATGCATTCACGTCGCCGGCATCGACCAGCAACCCGGTCTGGCCATCGCACACCGAATCGACCAAGCCTGGGCTGCGACTCGCGACCACCGGCACGCCGCAAGCGTTGGCCTCGATGCTCGTCAGCCCCCAGCCCTCCTTCGGACTGGCGTTGAGCAGCACATGGCTCGACCACAGCAATCGCACTTTTTCGCCGTGCGGCACGTGGCCGTGGAACTGCACGGCATCGGCGACGCCCAACGTCCGCGCCAGGGTTTCGAGGCGCGCGCGGTCCGGACCGTCCCCGACCACGTGCAGCCGCGCATCGGGGTGCGCGCGACGCACGGCAGCGAACGTGCGCAGGACGACATCGACACGCTTGTAGCGCATCAATCGCCCGAGATGCACCAACGTGGGATGCGGCGTGCGTGGGGGCGGCGTCGTGAGATCGTAGCTCGCAAAGTCGATGCCGCAGTGCACGACATCGATCCGTTCTGCTGGCACTCCACGCCCGACGAGATCGTGCTTGGTGCTGGCGCTGATAGCGATCCATGACGCACGCCGGTAGACCCAGGCGAGCGGCCGTTCCATCGCCCAGACGTAGCTCGCGAACAACGGATTGGTCTCGCGGAAAACCGTCCCGCCGAACAGATGCGGCACGGTAACCACCAGCGGCAGATCGTGAACGAGCGGCGTGAAGAACGGAATCTTGTTCACGTCCTCGATGACCACATCGTAGCGGCGCCGGCGCAGCTCGCGCCGCGCCTCGTCACAGAGGGCGAAATTGCCGTTCCACCACGAGCCGCGCCGCCGCACCGAGACTCCGTCGACGTTCGCCTCTCGCGTCGCACCGGGAAAGCGTGTGGCGAGGAGTCGGACTTCGTGGCCGCGTCGCACCAGTCCGGCGGCGATGGCGTGAATGTGCACTTCGGCGCCACCAGCCCAAGGGCTCGCGAGATCGCGCCAGTTGAGCACGAGGATGCGCACATCAGCCCTTCCGCGCCAAGCAGCCGATGTTCATGCCGGTATAGAGCGGCAGCCGTGTCGAGGCCAGGCGTGCGCGCGCTCGCGCCAAGAGCGGACCGACGACCGGGAACGGCGGCTGCAGCGGCAGCCGCACGCCTCGGCGCAACATCACGCGGCGGGCGACGCGGTAGAACAGATTGGGAACGCACCAGGTACCGTAGACATGCACGGGCGTGAGACCCGAAGCGCACACCAACCGTCGCAGCGACCCGATGTCGAACTCGGTCTCCCAGCCGGCGAACCAACGATCCATCGCGATCAGCGCATGTTTGAGCGGCGTGTAGTAATGCCAGCGCTGCGGAACATCGACGGCGAGAATGCCGCCGGGACGCAGCACGCGTGCGTTCTCGCGCAAGAGATCCAGCGGGTTGCGAAAATGCTCCAGTAAACCTTGATGGAAAACGACGTCGAAGGAAGCATCGGCGAAGGGCAAACGGAAAGCGTCGCCACGAATCCGCTGCAGCGCCTCGGCCCCGGCTTGAGATCCAATGATGTGCAGTGCGCCCGGGCTCGTGTCGATGACGCAGACCTCGGCGCCGAGGCGCTCGAGCTCCAAGCTGTCGCGTCCCGTGCCGGCGCCGACCTCGAGGACGCGCGCGGCGCGTGGGTCGATCTGACGCAGCAGCGCCTCGACGATGCGCCCATCGGTATCGTAGACATCGGCGAGCTCGGGGGCGCTGGCCCAGAACCGCTCCCAATGGTGTTTCTCGGACGACCTAGCCACGGGCGGCCCGGTCGGCGTCCGCGGCCCGGCGTGCCGCGTCACGAGCGATTCGGTCGAGCACCCCGTTCACGAAGGCAGCGCTTTCGTCGCTGCTGAACTTCCGCACCACGTCCAGCGCCTCGTCGATGACGACGCGCACGGGGACATCGGGGAAGTAGAGGATCTCGGTGGCACCGACCTCGAGCACGCAGCGATCCACCACCGCCACGCGCTCCAGGTCCCAATGCGTGAGAGCTTCCCGCAGCAGCACCGCGATCTCGTCGCGGTGATCCCGTGCGCCACGCACCAGATCCTCGGCATAGGCCGCCACGTCCGGGCTCGCCTCCCGTCGCTCGACATTGGCTGCCAGCGCCCGTTCCCAGGACGTCTCGCTCTGGGCGATCTCGTACAGCGCCTGCACTGCCACCTCGCGCGCCAGCCGTCGCTCTCGCATGCTCACCTCTCGCGTTGCAATGAGCGCAGCACGTTCACCATCTCGATGGCGGCCTGTGCGGCGTCCCAGCCCTTGTTTCCCGACTTGGCGCCGGCGCGTTCGACTGCTTGCTCCAGGGTATCGGTGGTGAGAACACCGAAGCCGATCGGCACACCGGTCTCGTACGACGCGCGTGCGATGCCGCGCGCCGCTTCGCCGGCCACCAGATCGAAGTGCGGCGTTTCACCGCGGATCACGGCGCCGAGACACACGAGCGCATCGTACTGACCACTCGACGCCAGCGTCTTGGCCACGAGTGGCATCTCGAAGCCGCCGGGAACGCGCACCACGTGCAGCGCGTCGTCGGCGGCGCCATGGCGCCGCAGGCAGTCGAGCGCCCCCTGCAACAAACGCTCGCTGATCAGGTCGTTGAAACGCCCGACGACGAGCGCGATGCGCAATCCGCGGGCATCGAGTGCCCCTTCGTGAGTTCGCGGCATGTCTTGCCTCCGATCAGAGATCCTCGAGCATGTGCCCGAGCTTGTCGCGTTTGGCTCGCAAGTAGGCGCGGTTGCGCGCGCTCGGCGGCATCTGAATCGGCACGCGCTCGATCATCTCGAGACCATAGGCCGCCAACCCCACCAGCTTCTTGGGGTTGTTGGTCAACAAGCGGATGCGCCGCAGCCCCAGGTCCACCAGGATCTGCGCGCCGATGCCATAGTCGCGCAGGTCGGCCGGCAACCCCAGAGAACGGTTCGCTTCCACCGTATCGAGCCCATGGACGTCCTGCAGATGATAGGCGCGGATCTTGTTCGCGAGGCCGATGCCGCGGCCTTCCTGGCTCATGTAGAGGAAGACACCGTGACCGTATGCGGCGATCTGGCGCAGCGCGTACTCGCGCTGCGGGCCGCAGTCGCAACGTTCCGAATCCAGGATGTCCCCGGTCAGACACTGCGAGTGCACGCGCACGAGCGGTGCCGGGTCCAGATGCGGCGTTCCACGCACCACCGCCGCATGCGTCGCCTCCTCGAAGGCGGCCTGATAGATGTGGATGGTGAACTCGCCGTAGCGCGTCGGTAGCTCGGCCGAGGCCACGCGCTGCACCAGTTTCTCGCGCGACCTGCGGTAGGCGATGAGATCCTTGACCGAGATCATCGTCATGTCGAATTGGGCGGCGATCTGGCGCAGGCGCGGCAGGCGCGCCATGCTGCCGTCTTCGTCCATGACTTCGCAGACGACACCGGCGGGATACAGCCCGGCCAAGCGTGCCAGGTCCACCGCCGCTTCCGTGTGGCCGGTGCGCCGCAGCACGCCGCCTTCGACGGCGCGGAGCGGGAACACGTGTCCAGGTCGCGCCAGATCCTCGGGGCGCGTCTCGCTGCGCGCCAAGGCGCGGATGGTCTGGGCGCGATCGTGCGCCGAAATTCCCGTCGTCGTGCCGTGCTTGTAATCCACCGACACGGTGAAGGACGTGTTGTGCAGCGACGTGTTTTCCGGTGCCATGAGGGCGAGCTGCAATTCATCGAGGCGCGACGCGACGCATGCCACACAGATGAGCCCGCGCGCGTTCTTGGTCAGGAGGTTCACGTGCTCGGGCGTGATGCACTCGGCCGCCATCACCATGTCGCCTTCGTTCTCGCGATCCTCGTCGTCGACGACCAGGACGAAGCGCCCCTCGCGGATGTCCGTGATCGCCTTGTCGACGGCGTCGAAGTCGGTCATGGCGCGCCTCCGGGCCTGTCTCCGAGGGCCATGAGCAGCTGTTGCCAACGGGCGCGCTCCGCTGTGCCATCGCCGCCACCCTGCAGTCCGTGCAAGACATAGCGTGCCAACACGTCGGCCTCCAGGTTGACCTCCGCTCCGGGATGACGGTCCCGGAGAGTCGTCATCTCCCAAGTATGCGGGATGAGGTAGACCTCGAAGCGTCCGCCTCGCACCCATGGCCCGACCGTCAAGCTCACGCCGTCCACCGCGATGCAGCCCTTGGGTGCGATATAAGATCGCAGGCTCTCTGGTGCCTCGATCTCGAGCACATGCGTGCTGCCATCCTGCGTCACAGAGACGACCCGCCCGCGGTCGTCGACATGGCCGAGAACGAGGTGCCCGTCCAGGCGTCCCCCGAGAACGAGCGCACGTTCCAAATTGACCTGTGCCCCGGCGCGCAAGCGGCCGAGGGTCGTGACACGCAGCGTCTCGGTCTCGGCCGCGACACGAAACCAGCCGCCACCGGTCTCGAGCACGGTCTGACATACGCCCTCGACGGCGACGCTGGCGCCTACACCCAGGTCTTCGAGCACCTTCGCCGCTCCGATGTCGAGCTCGACGCCATTCTGGCGCGGCTTCACCGTGCGGACACGCCCCAGCTCTTCGATGATTCCCGTGAACATGAGCGTTCGATTCCTTGCTCTGGCTTCAGGGATCCTGCGCCGCGACACTTTCCCGGTGGTCGTACACCTCGAGAATGTCGGCACTCGGGTCCAAGCCGAAGGGAGTTTCGCCACGCGCGACCGTTCCCTCTCGGAGGCGCCCCCAGGTCTCCGCCGCATCCCATTTCATTCCAGCGAGTCGAAGGCGCTGATTCCGATACAGGTAGAGGCGATCCCAAACATCGGCCTCGAGGAGCGTGCGATGCGTCTTCCCGCCTCCCTCGACGAGAACGCTCCAAAGCCCGAGACCTTCGAGCTCCTTGCACCAGGCGCGGAGATCGAAGCCGCGAGGACCGTGAGGGAGCGCAACGACATCCGCCACCTCTCGAACGCGTCGCAGATGTTCTGCCGCCGTGTCGAATGTTTGCTCGGCGCAGAAGACGACTGCGCGCTCCTCCCCTGGCCAGAGCCACTCGGGAATGGCCCGGAGCATCGGGTCCATCACCAACCGCCGCGGGCTCTTCCCGGGTCCCAGAGGCTGCGAAGGCCCGGGGCGGGACGGCCTCTCCGCACCATGGTACATCCTGCGATCGAGCCGTGGACGGTCGCGCCGAAGTGTCTCGACCCCTACCAGGATCCCGTCCAGACCGGCGCGAATCTGATGCGTATGGACCTGCGCCGCTCCGCCTGTGATCGAAACCCCGAGGCCGTCTGCGCCAGCGATACAGTCGTCGCCCGAAAGGGCCACCTTGAGCGCCACAAACGGCCGGCGCCGGCGTTGCCGCGCCACGAACGCATGGTTCAACTCCTCGGCCACCTGCCGACGGCAGCCCACGCCGACACGCACACCCGCCGCACGGAGCGCGGCGATGCCTCTGCCAGACACCAGCGGGTTCGGGTCGACCATGGCAGCCACGACACGCGTCACTTTCGCGCTCAGAATCGCGTCGACGCACGGCGGAGTTTGCCCATGATGCACGCACGGCTCGAGATTCACATACAAGACGAGGTCATCGCCAGAACTAGCTGCAGATTCATCTATTTCCGGAGCATTCGCCAGGGCAAGAGGCTCGGCGTGGGATTGACCAGCGGCCCAGTGAACTCCCCAACCAATGGCGCTTCCGCCACGCACGGCCACGGCGCCAACCATCGGGTTCGGTGAAGTGAGCCCGTACGCGCTCGACGCTAGGGACAGCGCGCGATCCATCCAGCGCTCGTCCGACGGCGACCAACGTTCCACACGCTCTCCTGAAGCATTCGCGAAGACTCAACGCGAATCCGTCACTCGAAACAGAACGCCGCGGCGCCTCACCACCACTTCGGCCCCCACTGCGGCGAAAAGAGCGAGGCTGAAATCGCAGGGCGAGCGCTTCCGGGACTCCCCTTGGGAGATGGCTCGAAGTCCAAGATAGGTGAAAGGCAGCGACAGCATGAGGACCAACACGAGCCGTTGCAATGCGCTGGCGCGGCGCACCGCGATCACGGATCCGACGCCGACGAGCCCCCAGAATACGGCAAAGCCGAGCATGGACAGCAAGAGCCAGGTCATGAGGAGCGGCATCTCGGCAAACAGAATCCGGATTGCGCCGAGCGGACCGGCGGTGTGCACGAGCTCGGCCCGCTTCCCGGTCATCTCGAACAAGCCGAGATACCGAAACAGGTCCAGATTGTCCGGCAACGCCATGAGTTTTGCCGCGTGCAGGGTCCACTCTCGGGCAAAGGCGCGCGGGTGTGTCCTGGCGGCCCGGGCCAGGCGCGCCAGGGATTCGCCCGCCGACACTTCCTCAACGGATGATGAGACGGTTGGCAGACCTTCGATCGTTTCCGCCCGTCGCGAAACTTCGGCGGCAATGGAGAGGGTTCCGCGACCGAAGCCGGCCGGGAAGCCCGAGCGCGCCTGGAACAGCAGCCACGTGATCGGAACGAGGGCGGTAAACACGAGGAACGTTGCGACGTGCTGGGCGATCCGCGGCGCGACGTGCTGGCGGCGATTCACGACGAGGACCATGAGGATTGTCACGACCGGAATCCAGGGCAGAATCTCGGGTCGGGTCACGGCGGCGCACGAGAAGCACAGACCGGCGCAAAGCAGGTCGAGGCCGCGTGCCGACCCCAATGCATAACGAGCGCAGTGGAAGGTCCCGAAAACAATCAGAGGGTTGAAGAACGCCTCGGAAGCCACGAAGTGCGGGACCATGAGATCGATTGGGATGCCGGAATAGAAAATCACTGCGAGCCAGCGGAAAGTGGGAGGGAGCCCGATGAGGCCGCCGATCCGGTACACCCGGTGCAGCGCCAAGCCGAAAATCCCAAGCTGCACCAGCACGATGGCCGGCACCCACCCTCCGGTGGCCCACAGCACGGCACCGTGCCAGATGAAATCTCCCGGAGGAGCATGTTCGAGCAATGTCTCCTCGAGCTCGACCGCGTCCACCGCGCTCGCAACCTGCTGCGCCACGCGCAGGCGATAAGCCGCTCGATCGAACTGCAGCAAAGCCTTCGGCCTCGCCAGCCCGAAGCAAAACAAGAAGGCGTGCACAAGGAAGATCCCAAACAGGATCCACAGGTGTGGACGCCGCGTGATTCCGCGAATCTCGCGCCGCCATCTGGCCAGAACCGGTGTCATCGCCCCACCTCAGGATTCAGTCTCCACTGGGTGCAGGATCTCTACCGCACGACCACGATTCGAGCCGTGCGGGTCGCGCCCTGGGTTTCGAGGTGCAGGAAGTAGACGCCACGCGCAAGATCGACGCCCCCCGAGCGTGGCTCCCAGGCTCGCGCATGTCGTCCCGGCGACAGTCGTTCGTCGAGGATTCGGCCGATTCGCCGGCCGCGCGGATCGAAGAGCTGCAAGCGCACCATCGATTCTTGCTGCAGCTCGATCGCGTAGCGCACAGGGCTCTCGCTCCAAGGGATGACCGAGAGCTCGACGCCCGCACCCGCTGTCTCACGCCAGGCAGCGTCGGTGGGCGCATCGCGGTCGAAGTGAGCGATGACGATTTCCACCGGACCTTGCGGCGGCACGCCGCTTTTGAGCCAGAGGTTGAAATGCATGCGCTCGAACTGCGGCACAGCCGCTGGATTCGATCGGCTCCACCGACCGACCGGGAGAGTCTGGTCGCCAGCGTCACCCGCGCGACTGCTGAAGTCGATCCGTTGCGGCTGCCACATGATCTCGTGCGTGCTCGGGCCGTTGCCGAAGTCGAGATCGAATGCATAGGGCGCGTCCGGCTGGACAACGTACTGCGCGCGGGTCGGTTCGCTGGAGCTGCCGAAGCGCCCGAACTCGATGTCCGCTTCCAGGCCCGGATCGGCGTAGAGGAAACCCGCGAAAACGACGGCGGGGTCGAGCGACTCGAGAGCGCCCGCGACGGTGAAGCGAAAGCGTCCGTGCCCGACGTACGCTTCGCTCATGACTTCGGAGCAGGTCCATTGCCCGTCGCGCTCGACGAGGCGGAGATGAAGACCAGCCGAGTCGACCCACACGTTGTCCGCACCATCCGACCACAAGTTGGCCCCAGGACCAAATGCCACGCCTCCCGAGGCTTTGACGATCCATGTTTCGCCGCCGAACTCGATCCGGCGCTGCATCTCGGGCACGGTCGCAACCGCGAGAATCATGCCGCCTGTGGATGGCAGGCGACTCATGAGAGGCGGCGGCCGCCACGTGCTCCGCGCCAAGATGGCGGCGTAGCCCCTGCCTCCGTGTGTCGACGTCGACCAGATGCCGCCACAGCTGGGGGCAATCGCAGCGTCCGCGACAGGTTGCACGTAGTAGACATCCGTCTGCGCGTAGACGACGACCACCACATCATCCGTATCGACGTTGGCGACGGTCCCCGCGATCGTGCCGCCCCACGTGGCGTAACAGCATTCGGGCGGCGACAAGGTGATGACAATCTGCGGGGAGTTCTCCCCCTGGCCCACTACGCATGCCGTTGCGGGAAGCGACACGCTCATCCAATACGAGATGGCTGCAAGGTGTAAAGCGGCGCGCGGCGACCACCGTGCCATGCATGGATGGGACAAGAATGCCGAGAATGCCTCAACGAGTTGTGACGCGACATAGTATCCTAAGCGCATCCTTTTTCTGTCCCGCGAATGACGTGGGGTCCAGTGGCTAGGGGGGCACCGGGCAAGAATCTGTCGGGCGCTCCTGGGACCTCGCGCCAATGTGCGCGAATGAGCTGTCTGGCGAAAACCAACTATGAAAAACTTGCGCGCCATATCGCTCTTATTGTCGCATTTCACCCAAGTCCGTGTGAACCTCCCGAACCTCACGCGAGGTGCGGCCTTCCTATGCGTCGCCTCGGCGCTCGGCGCGCCCCCAGCCCATGCGGTGATTCCACTCGGGCCGGAATTCCAGGTCAACAGCTTCACGCCGAATCCGCAGGGCCGGCCCGCGGCGGCCGCCGACGGGTCGGGTGGCTTCATCGTCGTGTGGGAGAGCGTGGGATCTCCGGCCTTGGACCCCACGAGCTACTCGATTCAAGGGCAGCGCTACGCCGCCGGCGGCAGCGCGCTCGGCAGCCAGTTTCAGGTCAACAGTTTCACGGCGAGCCACCAGAACGACCCCGCCGTGGCCGCGGACGCGGCCGGGAACTTCGTCGTCGTGTGGACCAGCAATGGTTCTGCGGGGTCGGATAACAGCTCCACGTCCATTCATGGGCAACGGTACGCCGCCAATGGCGTAGCGCTCGGCAGCGAGTTCCAGGTCAACACTTTCACCACGAGCACGCAGCAGCGACCGGTCGTGGCCTGCGATGCCGCGGGGAACTTCGTCGTCGTGTGGGAAAGTAACGGCTCTTTGGGTTCGGACCAAAGCGCCACGTCCATTCAGGCTCAACGCTATGCCGCCGGCGGCAGTGCCTTGGGCAGCGAGTTTCAGGTCAACACCTACACGCCATCGGATAGCGACCTGCCGTCGCTTCGGACATGGCGGGGAACTGGGTCGTGGTTTGGACGAGCTACGGCTCGGTGGGGACGGATGTGAGCGACTTTTCCATTCAGGGGCAGCGCTATGCCGCCAACGGCAGCACGCTCGGCAGCCAGTTCCAGGTCAATACCTACAATCCGAGCACCCAGAACAAGCCTGCCGTTGCCGATGACGGGTCGGGAAACTTCGTCGTCGTCAGGGAGAGCAACGGTTCTGCGGGTTCGGACCAAAGCGCCTACTCCGTGCACGGACAGCGCTACGCATCGAACGGCACACCGCTCGGCGGCCAGTTCCAGGCCAACACCTTCACGCTCAACAATCAGAGCTCCCCGGCCGTGTCTGCGGATGCTTCCGGGAACTTCGTCGTCGGCTGGAACAGCTTCGGATCCTCGGCATCCGACAACTGCTCCACTTCGATTCAGATCCAGCGCTATGCCCAAGACGGCAGCACGCTCGGAGGCGAAGTGCAGGTCAACACCTTCACGACGTTGGTGCAATCCTTCCCGTCCATCGCCTGTGACGGACCCGGGAACTTCGTCGTCGCCTGGGAGAGCGCCGGTGGCGCCTTGCTGAGCGCAGCGCGTGCGCGGATCCGCCGCCGGCGCTGAATAAGGTAGGCCCACTTCGGGTCTGCGGTCATTCGCTTCGATTCAGAATCGGTCGCGGCCTTGCGGCATAGGCTCGCAAGGCCGCACCATGGCGACTCGATCCCGGAGCCGCTCCCCAAGGCGCGATGAAGCTAGGCACAGATCCCCCCGCTTCCCCCCATGGGTCCCGGTGGCGTCGCGAGCTGAGCCGGCTGTGGTCAGAGCTTGTTGGCGAGGAGATCCGCGACCGCAGCGATGCCGGCCTCGAGGAGCCCGGGGATCCGCGCCTCGACGCTCCGCCCGTGAATCGAATCGAGCCGGTGCCACAGCCGCTCGACCTCGAGCTGGTCCATGGCGAGTCGCGCCGGCAGCTTGGGGTCGATGGTCTGTCGCTTCGCTTCGGCGGCCTGCAACCCGTGCACGATCTTCTCGATCTGTCGAGGATCCACGATCGACACCGGCATGCGACAGTAGGCGCAGGTGGATCCACGCTCGAGATCCACGCCGGCGCCACAGCTCGAGCAGCGCACGCTCTTGACATGCGCGCGCAGCTCGGCCAGCTCGCGTGGGTCGAGCGAGCGCACGAAATTCTTTTCGCGCAGGAACTCGGCGAAGGTGATGAAGCGGCCATCGCCGCCGCCGCAATGCCAGTAGGTGAAGCGCGTGTTGCGCTGCAGATCCGTCACAGGCGCCAAACTGTGCGCGCAGCGCGGACAGGCGAGAACCCCGAAGGCACGCGGCTGGCGCGCCGCTGCGCGCTCGTGGATGAGCTGGAAGAGCCGGAGCACCGCCCCGGGCGTGAGCGCCAAACTTTCCGCTCCATCGAACCACAGGGCGCCGCAATCGTGGCAGAGGTCGAGCGCAAGCGCGCGCCCGTAGTTGCCGTCGAGCGTCTCCGGCACCATCGGCTCGCTGCACCCTGGACAACGCATGGCGACCGGCCTCAGGCGAGCGGCGCGCCGCACTCGGGACAGAACCGCGTCGCACGCTCGAGCCGTGACTGGCAGCGGCCGCAGAGGATTCCGCCCGGCGCATCGCTCGCAGTGCCGGATGCTGCTGCGCCGGCGGCGGGACCGGGACGCGCCGTGTTTCCCTGGCCCCCGCTTGGACCCGCAGCCCCCATCGCCTGCGCCATCGCCTGCCCCATGCCGATGCCGGCACCGAGTCCGACTCCCACACCCGCTGCGCCACCTTCTTGCGCCGCCGCCGCCGGGATCGCTTGCGCCACTTGGTACTGCGTGTAGCGCACGAGATCGCCGACGATCCCCATGCCGATGCGCTCGTCGAGCCGCTTCTGCAGCTCGTCGGGTAGCGAGATGTTCTGGATCTGGAACGTGTCGAGCTCGAGACCAAGGTCGGCGAATGCCGCGCGGGCGCGGTCGGCGATCGCAGCACCAAGTTCCACTTGGTTCGCGGCCAAGTCGAGGAAAGGTAGCTTGCTGTCGGCAAAATGGTCGCCGAGCAGCGTCACCAGCGTGCTCCGCAGTTGGCCCTCCATTTCGGCGGCCCAGTAGCTCTCGCGCGTACCCGATACGCGCGCGAAGAATGTTGCCGGCGATTCGATGCGGTAGCTGTAGATGCCAAAGGCGCGCACGCGCACCGCGCCGAACTCGGCGTCGCGGATCGTGATCGGATTCGCCGTCCCCCAGGTGCGGTCGAGCCGCAGGCGGGTGGAAAAAAAGTACACCTCGCTCTTGAACGGCGACTCGAACCGTTTCGTCCAGTGGCGCAGGTTGGTGAGCACGGGGAGATTCTGTGTCCGCAAGGTGTGGAGTCCCGGGCCGAACAGATCGGCGGTTTTGCCCTCGTGGACGAAGAGCGCCGCCTGTGTCTCGCGCACCGTGAGCTGCCCGCCTTGCTGGATTTCCAGGTCGGCTGTCGGGAAACGCCAGGCGAGCACGTCGTCGTTGGCTTCCGTCCATTGCAGGACGTCGATGAACTGCTTCTTGAGGAAGTCCTTGATCCCCATGGTCTTGTTCCTGCCATCGTCAGGGTCGAAATCGCCGCTGCCGTGCCCGGCGCGCGCATGTCCGTGCTGCGCGCATGCGCAGCAAGTCGAATGCCGCGGGCGTGCGTTGTCGTTCCCGTTCCGCACGCATCCCGACCGACCGCGGTGCTGTGTGGAACAGGCGGCGAATTCGGCGACGCGCGGCTCGCCTTGGCCTAGGGGATCCGAAGTCTCGAACGGTTACCGCCGCTCGACGAGGGCATCGGCGAAGCTTGTGGGGTCGAATTCTTCGACGTCTTCCAAGCCTTCGCCGATGCCGACGAATTGCACCGGCACGTCGAGGGCCTTGCGGATCGCGAGCACGATGCCGCCTTTGGCGGTGCCGTCCAACTTGGCGAGAAACAGCCCCGTCACCTGCACCGCAGCCATGAACTCGCGCGCTTGGGCCAGACCGTTCTGGCCAGTGTTGGCGTCGAGCACCAGGAGTGTTTCGTGCGGCGCCTCGGAGTCCAACTTCTGCACCGCGCGCCGGATCTTGCGCAGCTCTTCCATCAGATTGGTCTTGGTGTGCAACCGTCCAGCAGTATCGATGAGAACGACGTCGGCGCCGCGCGCGCGCGCCGCTTGCACCGTGTCGAACGCCACCGCCGCCGGATCGGCGCCGTGTTTCTGGCGCACCAACGCCACGCCGATGCGTTCGGCCCAAATGGCGAGCTGTTCGATGGCCGCGGCGCGATAGGTGTCGGCTGCGCCCAGGATCACCTTCTTGCCCAGGCTCTGGTACATCCACGCCAGCTTGCCGACCGATGTTGTCTTGCCGGTGCCGTTGACGCCGACCACCAGGATCACGTGCGGCTGGCCGCGCAGGCGCTCCGCCGCCATGACCGGAGCGCCGCCGAGCAGCAGCAGGACCTCGTCACGGAGGGCCCGTGACACCGGTTCGACCTCATCATCGGTGAATGCGACCCCGTGCAGACGCCGGCGAACGCCGTCGGTGATCTGGGCTGCGGCGTCCGTCCCCATATCGGAGCCAATGAGGATGTCTTCGATCTCGTCGAGTGTGGTGGCGTCGAGCTGCGCCTTGCGCGTCACCAGCTCGCGCACGCGCCCGAACATGCTGTCGCGAGTTTTTTCGAGCCCGCGACGAAGTCCCGCGAGCGGCTTTCTAAACAAGAGGCTCCTCCGCCGCTTCGGTCGCGGCGGCCGGCTCTTCTGCCGGCTCTGCAATCGTCTCGGTCAGCGCATCGAGTGTCGCAACGGTCGCGGCCGCGCGCGGTTCGTTGCCGGCGCTCTCACGCCACACGGCTTCGAGGCGCGCCGCCGCGTGGCGCACGCGCGGCGCACGCGTGCCATTGCCCGGCAGCGCTTCCGCTGCGGAGGATGGTGCGGCAGCGATCCCAGCGACCGCTGTCTCGGCCGTGATCGGCTCCGCGGTGTCCACCGCATCGACGGCGAGCACCGCGACCTCGGTCGGCTGCAACAGCGTCGCGGCCCGCACTTGGGCGCGCTCGGTCTTGCGGCGCAAGCTGCGTGGCTGACCCTTGAGCTTGCCATCGAGCGCCACCGACACCAACTTCGACACGCCTTCCTCCTCCATGGTGACACCATAGAGGTAGTCGGCGGCCTCCATCGTCAGCTTGTTGTGGGTGATGACGATGAACTGGGTGCGATCCTTGAAGTTGTCGAGCAAGTTCAAAAACCGGCCGATATTGGCGTCGTCGAGCGGTGCATCCACTTCGTCGAAGACGCAGAACGGGCTCGGCTTCACCAGATAGATCGAGAACAAGAGCGCGATCGCCGTCAAGGCACGCTCGCCGCTCGAGAGCTGCGTCAGCGTTTCGATTTTCTTGCCGCGAGGGCAGAGGCGCAGCTCGACGTCAGATTCCAAGGGGTCGGAAGGGTTGGTGAGCAACAGGTCGCCCTCGCCGCCCTCGAACACGGTGCGGATGGTCTCGCGGAAATGCTGTCGCACCTGCTCGTAGGTCTCGAGGAACAGGAAGCACGCCGTGGTATTGATCTTCTCGATGGTCTGCTGCAGGGACGCACTGGCCTGCGCCAGGTCGCCACGCTGAGTCTCCAGGAATGTCAGGCGCTGGCTCTTGGTCTCGAACTCCTCGAGCGCCAACAGGTTCACCGGGCCGAGCTTGGCGATGCTGTCGCGCAGATCGCGCGCCAAGACCTCGTCCGGCACCGGGTCGGCGTCGGTCCAGTCGAACTGGAGTGCCAGCAACTCCACCTCGCCGATCCCGTACTGTTCCTGCACGCGTTCGACGAGGTTCTGCGCCTGCATGCGCCCTTGGCTCTGTTGCATCTCGAGCGCGTGCTGGCGGCCCTGGTGCTCGCGGCGCTCCTTGTCGCGCGCGTGCAACTGCGACTGCTGTTCCTCGAGCTGCGCTCGCAGCGCATCCACCTGCAAACCCACCTCGTCGCGTTCACGACGCGCCGCCTCGCCCGTTTGCGCCAGATCGATGGCCTGGGACTGCGCCTCCTCGGCGTCGCGCGCCCAGGTTTCCAGATCGCGCCCGGCGCGCTCGATGTCCTCTTGCCGGCGCGCGCGCAGCTCGCTCAGCTCATGGCCGAGCTCGGCCAAACGCTCCACCTGGCGCGCGCACGATTCGGCCTCGCCGCGCGTTTCGACGAAGGAAACGCGCAGCTCGTTGGTTTCGTGCCGCGATTGCTCGCGCTCGCGTTCGCTGACCTCGAATGCGGCTTCGAGCGCCGCGACGGCACGTTTCTGCTCTTCGTTCTCCCCGTGCAGACGCTCGGCGTCGCGCGTGAGGTCGGGCAGCGCCTGGGCCAGGCGGTCGCTCTCGGCTTCGACCTCGCCGAGGGCGCGTTGGGCCTCGCCGCACCGCGCGTTGCATTCGTCGAAGGCAGTGCTCAGCGAAGCGCGTGTCACCGACTGCCGCAGCAGCTCTTCTTCGTCCTGGCGCAGCGTGTGCTCGATCTCGCGTCTCTCGTTGCGGCAATGGCGCAGCGTCGTCTCGGTGCCGGCGCAACTCGCGGTCATTTCCGCCAGCGCGCGCTCGCTGTCGGCGACCCGGGCTTGCAGCTCCTGCAGGCGCTGTTTGCGACCCAACAGCCCGACCTCGATCTCGGAACCACTGCCGCCGCGCACCAATCCGGCGCCGGTGAACAGCAGCCCATCGCGCGTTGCGACACGCAGGTGCGCGTCGGCGTGTCGCGCCAACAACCGGCGCGCCGCGGCCGCGTCCTCGACGATCACGGCGCGTGACAGCAAACGCCGCAATGCATGACCTGCCACGCCTTCCATCGTCACCAGATCGACCGCGAGCCCCACCACTCCCGGTTCCTCGAACGCCTGGCGCAGATCCTGACCCACAGTCAGAGTCTCGGCGCCGGGGACGACGAAGGTGGCGCGCCCGAGATCCTGATCCCGCAGTTCGCCGACGAGATCGAGAGCGCTGTCCAGGTCCCGCACGAGAATGGCGTCCGTCACATCGGCCAAGAGCGCGTCGAAGGCGGCCTCGAATTCGCGTGGCGCTTGCACCAGGTCCGCGAGACTGCCGAGCAGCCGCGGCGTCCCGGCGTGGCGCTCGAGCACGCTCTTCGAGCCGCGCCCATAGCCCTCGTAGGATTCTTCCAATGCGCGCAACAAGTCCAGGCGCGACCGCGCCGTGTCCATTTCGGTGCGCCGCTCGGCGCGTTCCTCGCGCCGAGCTTCGAGAACACCGACCAGCTCTTCGTCGCGCTCCATGAGCGCATCGGCATGACGTTGGCGCTCGTCGCGACGGCGCTCGGCGGCGTCCACTTGCTTGGTGATGGTGGCCAGTTCCTCGGCGAGCCGCGCGGCGCGGTCCGAAGAATCGCGCGCGGTCTCCGACAGCTCGCGCGCGCGCCCGGCGTTGGTCTCGAGCTTGGCGCGCAGCAGGCCAATCTCGCCACGCCGCGTGGCGGAGTTTTCAGCGAAGTCGAACGTGCGCTGCTTCACCGTCAGCAGTTCGGCACGCGAGCGATCGTAGTGTTCCTCGCGCGTGGCCAGAGCCTCTTTGGCCAGCCGGAAGGCCTCGCGCCGTTCCTCGAGCGCCGCTTCCAGATCGACGCGGCGCGTCACCAACGTGCTGCGATCGCGCTCCACCTGCAACAAGCGTTGCTCGGTGGCTTCGATCTCGCCACGGGCCGATGCTTGCGACTCGCGCGCTGCATCGCTGCGCTCGCGCAGCACCAACATCGCCCGCTCGCGCCCGCGCAGTTGCTCGGCCAACGCCTCGCAACGCCCGCCGTGCTCGCGCCACACGCGCTCGACGTCCGCCATCTCCAGCCGCAGCGCCGCGATGCGAACATCGATGGCCTCGCTCACTGCGTCCTCGCCGACGCCAGCAATCTGAAGATCGTCGAGCTCGGCCTGGACGCGAGCGACTTCCTCGCGCGCCGCGCGCAGGCGCATCTGGGCGAGATACGTTTCGGCGTGGCGCAGCTGCTCGTGCAGCTCCTGGTAACGCCGCGTGCGCCCCATTTGCCGGCGCAACGCGCGCACCTCGCGCCCCACTTCGTCCACCAGATCATCGAGACGCAACAGATCCTGCGCGGTCATCTCGAGCTTGCGTTCGGCCTCGCGCCGGCGCAGGCGGTATTTCATGATGCCACTGGCTTCCTCGAGCAGGAAGCGCCGCAGATCCTCGTGACCGCCGATGACGGTGTCCACCATCTCGCGTTCGATGATCGAATAGCCGTGGCTGCCAGCGCCGGTATCCGTCAGCAGATCGCGTAGGTCTTTCAAGCGACACGGCGTGTTGTTCACCAAGTAGTCGCTCTCGCCGTCGCGGCTCAGCCGGCGCGTGAGGCGCACCTCTTGATACGGCGTCGCCATGCGCCCATCGAGGTTGCTGAACGTCACCGCGACTTCCGCCATGCCGACGGGTTTGCGATTGCGCGTGCCGCCAAACACGACATTGGTCATGCGCTCGCCGCGCAGTTGCTTGGCGCTCTGTTCCCCGAGCACCCAGCGCAGCGCATCGACGACGTTGGACTTGCCGCAGCCGTTGGGTCCGAGGATGGCGGTGATGCCGCCGCCGAACTCCAACGCCACGGGGTTCATGAACGACTTGAAACCGGAAAGCTCGAGTTTTTTGATCAGCACAGTGCCTCTCCTGCCCAGGGCCGCGCGTGCGCGGCTCGCCCTGACCCTACCCCGAAGACGGGTGCGCCGTTAGGGCTCGGTGACCCGTCTCACCTGTGCGAAAGCGGATTCCGGCAGCTTCAGGATCGCCTCGCGTGCTTCTGCTGCAGCTGCCTTCGACGCGTAGTTGCCGACGTAAACACGGAAAAAGATTCCTTTGCTCCCCAGGTCCGTACGCACCGCACGGGCTTCGAAACCGTGCTTGCGCAGACTCGCGATGTGTTGGTGGGCGTTTTCGAGCTTGCCATAAGACGCCACGTGCACGGTGAAAGCGGTTTCGCCACCTGCAGGCGTGCTCGTGGCGGGCGGCGGCTCGGCCGAATTCGGCACTACATCGACGGGCGGCTTGGGTGCGACCTGCGTGGGTGTGGGCGATGTTTCTGCTGGTTTTGGAATTGTTGCCGGGGGGTTCGGCGGCAACTTGGTCGCCGGTTCTGCCTCCCCGGGCGCGCCGACCGCGGTGCCCAATCCCGGATCGGCAGGAGGATTTGCCGCGCCCGATGTGGCTTCTAGCGGCTTCGAGGCGTCCGCAACAGGGTTGGATCCAGTGCTGGGCGAGGATGCGGCGGGATCGTCGACCCCTGCGCCAGACCCGGAGGGCTGCTGGCTGGGCGCACCTTTGGATTCCTCCCCCGACTCGGGAGGAACCGAGGCGCGAATGTCGGCGGCGCGGCGATTGATGTCGCGCTGGCTCCACAGTGCCCAGCCCAGGAATCCACCGATCCCCAGAACCAGGGCGAAGAAGAGATAGAGCGGCAGGCGCGAGTAACGCCCGCCCTCCGAGTAGGAGAACTCGGTGTCGCCAAGGCGCAGTTGCCGGCGCAACTGGTTTTCTTCCTCGGCACTGCGCGTGACCTCCCCGCGCAATGGCGGAACGTCATCCCAGGCCGGCGGCTGCGGGAACGACAGTGGCCGCGGAGCCTCGGCCACCTGGTTTTCCGCTTGCTCTGGTTCCTCGCGCATGGGGGCCAATGAGTCGTGCGCTGATGTGGCGCCACGATCGAGGGCGAACGCTGGTGACGGTTGCGCGTCCAACTCCGAGGCAAACTCGGGAAACGTCGGGGGCATCGCAGAGACGTGTGTTTCGCCGAGCGATTCGAACCCCGGCGCTGGCGCGGCTGGACCAGGTGAGCACAGCACCACCGACGCGACCCGAGCGGCGCTCCGGCGCAGGCGCTCGACCTCGGCCTCCGTGCACTCCCAACTCTTCGCTCCCGGCAAGTACAGCACCTGCTCGACGTGTCGCAGCAGCGGGTTCAGATCCTCCTCGACATCGAGGGGTGCGACGAACAGAGCCACTTCCGTGTGCAGTGCGATCCGATGCACGATCCCGAGCCAGGCATCGCCGGCAAATGGGGAGGGAGCTTGCAGCGGGAACGATCCAGTCCCGAGCAAGCGCGGCCCATCGGGAACGGGCTGGACCAGGAGCGCCCGACAGGACCTGCCGAAGCGCGCCATGTCGACAAGCCCCTCCTGGTGTGGATCGGCGAGCAAGCCCGAGAGGCCGGGCCGCGCGAAGTCGGCATCCACGACCACGGTGCTCAAACCATGCTGGCTGAATCCAATCGCGAGCTGAACGGCCGTGTAGGGTCCTGTCGCCGTCGCATCCGAGGATACCCCGAGCGCAACCGATAGACACCGGCCTGGGCGGCGAAGTTGCAAGAGTTGCTGCACGAGAGGCGTGAACTCTGGCGTGTAACTCCATGATTGCAAATGCGATTCATTGAGATGTGCCGGCGGCTCCGCCGTGTGCACGAGAAGCTGCTCGGCGTCCAGCCCAAGGTGCGGCAGGAGTTCCTCGAGGCGTTGGACGACACCAACGCCGCCACGGATTGCCCCGGTCATTCTTCCCCTCCCATCGCCGCGAGGGCGTTCTGCACCGCCCGAATCAGCGGCTCCACCTCATCATCGGCGACGCAACGCGCATCCAAACTGACGGAATCGTCCTTGATGCGCGCCATGACGGCCGGGGTTCCACGGCGAAGTCGTGCCAAAAGCTCGGTGGCGCGCTGCCGGCGCGGCCAGAGACGCACTTCGAATGACGGTAGTTCCAAATCCGCGAACGAACCGCCACCGACCGAAGCCTGTCCCGCGGCCAATTCGACATCCGACTCTGCGCTGCCCCGCAGTGCGTCCAACAACCGCTCGGCCCGGGCACGAATCTCTTCGGGCTCGCTCAGGATGAGGCGTCTTGTCGGCACATCGCGTGCGCCATCGTGCGCGTATGAGAGCAGAGTCGCCTGGAGTGCTGCAAGCGTTAACTTGTCGATGCGCAGAACCCGCGCCAACGGATTGCGCCGCATTGCCGCCACCGCCGTGGCGGCGCCGGCAACGACCCCGGCCTGCGGGCCGCCGAGAAGCTTGTCGCCACTCATGGTGACCACATGCGCCCCGTCGCGCAACGCGCTGCGTGCATCGGGTTCGCCCGCCAGACCATGCTCCGCCAATGACTCGAGGCAGCCGCTCCCGAGGTCGTACACCAGGGTCGCACCCCGGCGTGCGGCGACGGCCGCCAGCTCGGTCACACTCGTCTCGCGCGTGAAACCGTGCACGGTGAAGTTGCTGCGATGCACCTTGAGCAGCACGCACCCCGGAACTTGTGCCGCCGCCTCGTAGTCCTCGGGTGTGGTGCGGTTGGTGGTGCCGATCTCGTGAATCGGCACCCCGCTCTTGCGCAGGATTTCCGGCAGTCGAAAGCTGTCGCCGATTTCCACCTGCTCGCCACGCGACACCACGACACCCGCTTGCCCGAGCGTGTCGACCGCGAGCAACAACGCTGCCGCGTTGTTGTTGACGACAAGACTCGCCTCGGCGCCTGTGAGACGACAGACAAGCTCGTCGAGGTGAGCTTGACGGCTCGTGCGCTCGCCGGCCTCGAGATCGTACTCCAAGTTGACATAGCGACTCGCGGCATCGACGACGGCGCGAATCGCGCTTGGGCCGAGAACCGCGCGCCCCAGATTCGTGTGCAAGATCACGCCGGTGGCATTGATCACCGGGCGCAGCGATGGGCGTCCGAGACGCTCGAGGCGCCCCTGCACGGCCTGCCCCACCCATGCGAGGGCTTCTTCGCGGCTCTGCGGCAGCCGCTCACCACCATCCCCGAGCCGTTCACGCAACGCGTCGATCTCGTCCTGGACCACGGCGACCACGATGTCGCGCCGGTAGCACCGCAGTGCCTCGCGCAGGATCTCTTCCTGCAGCACGCGATCCACCTGTGGCAGGTTGCGATAGGATTCTGGCGCCGGCATGCTCTCCCTCACCCAAAAGGTTCCACGTCTTGGAAGCGCGGACCTCGTAGCATAGCACCCGAACGCATGCGCGTTGCACAAGGCAGCGCGCCCTATCGTCCCGCGTTTGACGCTCCTTGGCGCCGGTTTCTATACTCGCCAAGAATGGAGCGCGGAGCTTGTGGGGGGCCATGGAGTCCGATCGCACCCGGCGCCAGCAGGCCGAGTACCGGACGGCGCTCTCGGCCGGTCTCCTGGTCTCGTGCGCCGTGCACCTCATGCTCGTGGCTCTCGGCGGCTGCTTCGACTCCAATCAGTTCGACACCCGGCAAACCAAGTTTCCTCTCGGCTATCATGGGCCGACTCGACAATTGGCCGAACTCGAGATCCTCGAGGCCAACAGCATCCAGTCGTACTTCAGCCAACGACGTCGCGAAGGCCGCCGGCAGGCACCCGAGTACCATGTACGGCAAGAACTCGAGCCCGATCCTGGGCCCAACCCGATGGTGATTCGCTCGCAAGTCGAACGCCCACGCGAAGTCGAATTGCCGGCGGTGCGGACCGATGACATCGCCTTGTACGAACCCGTGCGCGCCACGCACCAATCGATCTCATTCTCCGAATGTCTCGTCGTCCACGAGGCCGTGAAACCCGATTACCCCGAGTACGAACGCAGTCGCCATGTCGAAGGCCGAGTTCTCATGGCCTTCCAAGTCACTCTCGCGGGCAAGATTCAAGGCGAACACATGCGCGACGGCTCGACGCTGCCGGCGGGCGAATCCCCCTCCGCTTTCGAGCTCGCGGCACTGGAAGCGATCCGCAAATGGAAACCGGTGTGGTTGTGCTCCGACATCCCCCCCGAGGGGCAATGGCTGGAGTACGAGTTCGTCTTCGACCTCACCGAGCCCGTGCCCTAGGGATGAAGAGGCGTCTGCCGTGCGCACAGAAGTCAGGATGTCCGAGGAGATGGCTTGCAGCTCGAGATCACTGCGGCGCGAACGGCTGCAGCGCTGCCTGGCGCACCACGAGGAAGCGGCACGACTCCGGCTCGGCGCCGCGCGCGGTCGCGCGCCGGGCGAGCTCGGCATGGAGTGCAGCACGGTCGGCGCCGGGGCGAGCCGCGAATGCGTCGACGACACGCTGCGCCGCGAGGAACCCCGCCGCCGCGTAGCGTGATGGCGCGCCGGAGTGACGCACGCGATACGCGCTCTCGAAGGCCGCGAGCGCGACGCGATCGGCGCCCGCCGCCTCGACTTCCGGCACCAGCGCGCCTTCGAGATCCATGCCCGCCTGCGCCAAGAATCGATTCGAGTTCCACGCTTGCGTGCCGACGACTTGCACTTCCGTGCCTTGCACCGTGAGCGCTGGAGCGATGAGGAGCATCGTTTCCGGCTCGATGGGCAGGAAGAGCACATCGGGTTGGGCTCCCAACAAACGCCGCACGATCGGTGAGAAGTCGTTCGTGCCCGGGGGGAAGGACTCCGACGCCACGACCCGGCCACCGAGCCCCGCCATGCGTGTCGAAAACTCCGTGGCCAGGAGGCGACCCTCGCCAGCGTCGGGAAACAGCATGGCCGCTCGGAACAGCCGCAGCTCGAACGTCACCAGATCGGCCGCCGCACGCGCGGCGAGTGTGGGCAGCGCGCCCTCGTGGAACACGTACGGGCCCACGTGCGCGAGTTCGACGTCTTGCACGACATTGGCCACGAATGGGACTTCTCGGCAATTGGCTTCCACCGCGGCCACCCACGTGGCGCCAGCCAGGAAACCACCGATGATGCAGGTCACGTGTTCCACCTCGTCGAGGCGCCGTACCGCCTGGAGCGCACCGGCGGGCTCGCCTTTGTCGTCCGCGGGCACGATCGCGAGGTCGAGTGTCGAATCGCCGGTGGCCGCCGACTCGAGTGCGAGCCGCACGCCATCCAGATAGCTGCGCGCGTGATTGGCGAGCACACCACTGAAGGGCGCCAACACCCCGAGCCGCGGCGGCGGATGCGTTCGTGTGACGCCCGGCAGCTCCGGCGCCGTGTCATCGGCGGCGGGACGGGCGGCGGCGAGCGACTCGGGTGCAGTGGCCTGGGGGGAGGCGGCGCGTGTGGCCGCTTGCCTCTCGGCCCCCGGCGCACGATCGGCCCCCGGGCGCACGCGGAGTGTCTGGCATCCGGCGAGGATCCAGGCGGTCATGCACACTCGGATGGTGAACTGCCGGGACATACGAAGCCTCACTCGCCACATGCGGACCCTAAGGCGGTGAGCGAGGCATGAGCCGGGCCAGCTTCGGTTCAGGGAAGCGGCGCGAACTCGCCACGCAGATAGCGCCGCGCGAGCTCGATGTAATGTCGAGCGTGGTCGCGACGAGCTTCCAGGCTCGTCTCCGGCAGGATCTTACGCACCTCCGCCGGCACACCCGCCACCAAGGCGAAGGGAGGCACTTCTTGCTGCTCGCGCACCACAGCGCCGGCGGCGACGATGGCGCCGCGGCCAATGCGCGCGCCATCGAGAATGATGCACCCCATGCCAATGAGGGCCAAGTCGTCGATCCAACATTCGTGCACCAATGCGCGATGTCCGATGACGACGTCGTTGCCGATCGTCGTTCCGCGCGAGCCTTCGGTGACGTGCACCATCGACAGATCTTGGATGTTCGTCCGGTCGCCGACCGTGATGCGGCCGACATCGCCGCGCAGCACCGTCCCGAACCAGATGCTGGCCTGATCGCCGAGCTGCACATCGCCGATCACCGCCGCCGAAGGGGCGACGAAGACTTCACGTCCCAGACGTGGCTCGGCGTCACCGTAGCGGTAAAGCATGGGGTAAGCTCCGAAGCTGCCGCGCCGCACGCGGTCAGGGGTCAGAGATTGAACCCGCCCGGAGAATCCGGGTCGTCGAGATACTTCTTGAGTGGGTCATCGTCGGGATCTGGATCCGGATCGCTCTTGCCGAGGTTGAGCGGTCGACTGTTGCGGCGAAAGAGCTCGGGCTCGACGTAGATGGGCGCGCGCGTGCGCAACGCCAGCGCGATCGAATCGCTCGGCCGTGCATCGATGACGAAAATATCCTCGCCACGCGCGATGTAGATCTTGGCGAAGAACGTGTTGCCGCGCAGTTCGGTGATGAGCACCTTGTTGACGCGCGCATCCAGTCCCTCGATGACGATGCGCAGCAGATCGTGCGTCAGGGGCCGTTCGAACGACTGCCCGTCCAACTGGCAGGCGATGGCGGTCGCCTCGGGGCCGCCGATCCAGATCGGCAGCACACCCGCGTCCTTCTCGTCCGGAGCCTCGAGAAGCACCACGGGGTTGTGCGTGGTTTGATCCATGGCGAGGCTGGCCACCTGAACGCGAACCACGACGCCATTCCCCCTTGCCGGCTCTTGTGCCGCAGGCTGCAGCGACCATTCCACTATACGAAGGGCTCGCCGATCTGGTCAATGCCGCGCGGCGAAATGCTTCCACGCCGCGTGCTTGCGTTCATGCGTCGCGTGGCGCCAGAAAACAAAGGGCCCCTCCACGCGGAGAGGCCCGAATCTAAGCGGCGACGCACCGCATCGCGGTCCTGGACTAGAAGTAGATGTGGAAGCCCAGGTTTCCGGATTCCGTGACGCTCACGTCGCGGATTTCGGTGTTGAAGCTGACGCTGGTGTCGGCGCCATCTTCCATCGGGGTGATGACGTCGATGCCGAGACCGACCTGACCGGAGAAGCTCAGGTTCGGCCAGCCGAACTGGCTCAGGAAGAACTCGCCGCCAACGGCCACTTCGCCACGGAAAGCGATGTCGTAGCCCTTGTCATCGAGTGCGACCGTCGAAGCATCGAAGCCTTGAATGCCGCCGACCGTGACGCCGGGGCGGAAGTACACGATCATGTTCTCTTCACCATGGAACGCGATCGGCAAGCCGACGTCGAAGGCGAAGTCGAACAGGCTGTTCGCTGCGATGCTGCCCGTGTCGAACTGGTTGTTCTCGTAGCCGAGGCCAACACCGAAGTCGATGGCCATGCCCTCGTTCATCCAGTGACGGACGCCGACGATGGCGGGGGCGTCGCTGAACGAATTGAAGTAGCCAATACCGGTCATGCCCTGGAGACGCTGATTCGCTGTCTGCGCCATGGCCGCAGTCGCGATCATGCCCACCAGAACCGAGAGTGCAAGAATTCTGATCACTCGACTCATTTCCGTTCTCCCCTTGTCGTGAAACATTCCACGCGAAACGTCTTGGCCCTGTGACGCGCGACGGCTGCTCCTCCGCGCGGCTGCGGCTCGAGCCCTGCACCACCGGTGCCGCCGCCAGCGACCCGACGTCCATCCGACTGCAGTCGGCATGCCGACTCGTTCCGTCCTGCAACCACTCGGCGTTACCCTGGGCGCTCGTGCACCCACCGGCGTTGCGTCGAGCGGCGCGTAGACTCGGTCAAGGTTGGAAATGCGTCAACGCGGAGTTTGTGGCGTCGGGCGGTCATCCGCGGGCCCGCGACGCGCGCACGTACACTGGGCGTAGGTTCGGCACCGAAGAGCGGTGCGGGTCGCACGTCCCGCACCGGATCACATGCATGACTTCGAGCCGACTGGAAGCAGGTGAAGGGAACTTCGGCGGTGGTCGAAGCTTCACCGCTTCGGGAATTGGCCGGTTTCCTACCGGCCAGGTTCGCTGCTCGGGCCGGGTTCTTGGAACGCGGGAGTCTCCGGACTCTCCATGTTCTGCATCATGTAGAGAACGGACTCACGAATATCGCTGTCAGGATAGTTGTCCAACACCTTCTGATACTCCTGGCGTGCGGTTTCGAAATCCTGCAGCTCCTCGGAAAGCACGAACCCGATCATGAACTGGGCCTCGTCGGCGCGCTCGTGATGTGGATACTTTTCGAGCAGGGCACGGTAGAGGTCGATCTTGTCGGCCGAGCTGCCGGCCTCGGTGGCCATGCGCATGAGGTCTTCCGCCGACTTGTCGCCCAGCTCCGCCGCGGTGTCCAAGAAGGTCTCGACGTGATAGCGCTGGCGCAGCCTCCCCAATTCCGCCCCGAGGATCGAATCGGTGAGCTGTGGCCGCAGCCGCGCGGCGATGCGTTCACGCGCTTTGCTGAACGGCTCTTGTCGTTGCGTCGTCTTCTCGTGCACTTTCACCAACGCCCAGGCGTCATCCCAGGCAAAGACCTCGCTCACATCGTCGGCCTCCATCTCGAAGACGCGCTCGACGAACTCCGGGCGGTTGCCGATGCAGCGGACGTAACCCCCCGGGTTGAAGTATCCAATGAGCCCGTTGTCCTTTTTTGAACACTCGTCGATCGTGACTTCCTTGGCCACGGTGCCGAAATGCTCGCCGCGGATGACGATGCGCTGGCGCGCTGCATCGGCCTGGGCTTTTTTGGCGCACTTGATCCACGAGATATTGACACGCGGCATGACGATGAAGTCACTCTGGTGCGCTTGGTAATAGGCATTCAGATCCTCTTCGGTCGGTTTCGCCAGCTGCTCCACCAAGTAATTGCGGTACTCGGCGGTGAGCACGCCGAGCCGGAACTCGCGCATGCGATCGGCGACCGCGGGATTCTCGTCCAACCTCTTGTCCTCCGCAGCGGCCACCAGGAGTAGCCGATCGACCATTTGGTTCAGGAGGCGCTTGCGACCCATCACGCTTTCGTACTGCGCTTGCTCGTGCTTCGGCATGGAGGCGACCGCTGCCGCCAGATCGGTTTCCGTGATGCGTTGATCCCCGATCCGCGCCAACACCTTGCCGCCGTCTTCGCGCTTGTCCGACTCGCCCTTGCCACACCCCAAGATGCCAGAGGCCAAGAACAGTCCCACACCCAAGCCGACCCTTGCACGCCTGGTCATGAAATCGACCCTCCTGGCAACGTGCGCACACGTCGCCGCTCGCGAACTCCTATGTCAGAGACCCCTGGCCGCGGCGACGCAGTTTCTCGGGAATCTGCCCCACGTCCTGGGCCCGGTCGCGGTGGCAGACGAGAAGCGCGTCGTCGGCATCCACGATGATCAGATCTTCGACCCCGACCAAAACCACGGGACGACCTCTGCCCTCGACGATGTTGCGTCGCGCATCGACGGCGAGCGCATCGGGAGGCAGAACGTTCCCCGCTTCATCCTGGGAGCGCACCTCGGCGAGGCTCGCCCAGCTGCCGACATCGTTCCAGCCGACATCGAGGGCGGTGACCCAGACGTCGGCCGCTTTCTCCATCACGGCGTAGTCGATGGAGACGCTCGGGAAGCCGGCGTATGCCTGCTCCAACTCGCTTTGCCACGCTCGGGTTCCAACAGCAGCACGCAAACGCTCGAGACCAGGGACGAGCTCCGGCAGGTGGCTGTCCAGCTCGAGGGCGATCCGCGCCACGCGCCACAGGAACATACCGCTGTTCCACAGGTGTGCTCCATCGGCACAAAGCGCCTGGGCCAAGGCCAGGTCCGGTTTCTCGACGAAACGTTGCACGCGGTGGAATTGTCGTGTGCCGACCTCCGCGACCGCGTCGCCGATCTGGAGATAGCCGTAGCCGGTTTCGGGCCGGCGTGGCACGACGCCGAGCGTGAGCAGCACGTCGTGCTCTTGCAGCAGTCGATCGGCGGCGGCGAGAACGTCGCGGAACTCGTCTTCGCGCGCGATGGCATGATCCGCTGGCAGCACGACCATGGTTTCGTGGTCGGCGCCGCGTGAGCGCAACACCACCGTGGCCAGGCCAATGCATGCGGCCGTGTTGCGACCCGTGGGCTCGACCAGCACGTTGGCGGCCGGGAGCTCGGGGAGCTCGGCGCGAACGCTCGCCGCCTGCTCCGCGCGCGTGACGACGAGGATCTGTTCCGGGGGCACGAGCGGCGATAAACGCGCGTAGGTGCTGCGGATCATGCTCACCGGGCCCACGATGCGCAGCAGCTGCTTCGGGCGACGTGCGCGACTGGCGGGCCAGAAGCGAGTGCCGACGCCACCCGCCATGATCACCGCATGCATCCTACTCCTGCACCACGTTCACCTTGACGGTGCCACGCACGTCGAGGTGCAAGCGCACAGGCACCTCGTGGGTTCCGAGCGTCTTGATGGGATGATCGAGGACGACTTGCTTGCGCCCCAACTGGATGCCCTGCTGCGCCAAGGCATGCTGGATCTCGAGGGGTCCCACCGAGCCGTAGAGCTTGCCGTCCTCGTCGGCCTTGACGGCGATGGACATCTCGACCGCCGCCAGTTTCTCGGCCATCGCGGCGGCGCCGGTGCGCGCCCGCAGGTCCGTGACCTCGAACTTGCGCGCTTCCTGCTGCACCAGGCGCTTGACGCCGAGAGAGGCCTGGAGCGCCAGGCGTCGCGGCATCAGGAAGTTGCGCGCGTAGCCTGGGCGCACCTTCACGACTTGGCCCCTGCGGCCGAGTCCATCGACGTGCTCGAGCAGAATCACATCCATGACGTCCCTCCAAGAAGCCTCGAACGTGCGTGGCCCGCCGCTTTCTAGCGGTAATGCTCTCTTACGAACGGCAACAGTGCCAAGTGCCGGGAGCGCTTGATGGCGATGGCCAGCTGCCGCTGGTGTCGAGCACAGGTGCCGGTGATACGCCGGGCGGCGATCTTCCCACGATCGGTCACGAACTTGCGCAAGCGATTGTGGTCCTTGTAGTCGATGGCCGCGACGTGATCAATGCAGAACTTACACGGCTTCTTGCGCCCCGGTTTTTTTTCTTTCTTCTTCTTAAGCTTCGGCACAGGCATCTCCTAAAGCCCCGGCGTCGCGGGCTGCTCGGTGGATCTCGTCCCGGCACGCTTCGCCGCCTCGAGGTTGCGTGCTTCCCACTCCTCGTCGATCACGACGAGCGTGCGCAGCACCTGTTCGTCGAAACCCAGCACGCGATTCAGCTCGGCCACGATGGCCGGTGTCGCCCGCATGCGCAGGAATATGTAGATTCCCTCGGTCTTGTGCGTGATCTCGTAGGCCAGCTTCTTGCGACCCCAAATTTCATGCATCGTCACTTCGCCGCCCTGATCACGGATGACCTTGGCGTATTTCTCGTAGCTCTGGCCCACGGCCTGATCGTCGACCAGAGGATCCAGAATCCAAGTGAATTCGTACTTGCTGAGCTTGGGCACGCGGCGGTGCACCTCCCTACGGACTAACGGCTGCCGAGGCGCAGAGGGCCGCAGCCACTCTTGGAGGCGCTCGGAAGCAGGGTGGTTCGTGTTCGCCTGATTTGGAAGCCCTGTGGGACTCCGAAGCAAACGCGCGACAGTATAGACAGTCGCCCGCCGCAGCCGCAAGGCACCTCGCTTCCCGTCCGACGAGAATAGTCGCAGGTCGACGAACCGAGTTGCTCGGGGGCCCGTCACCAACAGAACGTCTCCAGAGAACGTCTCCAGCCCGTGGCCTCTCAGGAGGCTGGCGGAGACGCGTTGACCTGCGCCCTGGCACGTTCGACACCGAGGGTGACGACGGCCTGCACCGCATCGGCGGCACGCGCGATCCACCCCGGCAATGCTTCCCGCTCGACGCTCGTCCACTCTCCGAGCACGTGGTCCACGAGGTCGGTGGCGCCTTCTGGCGCACCGACGCCGAGCCGCAAGCGCGGGAAATCTCGTGTCTGGAGCGCCGCCTCGATGTCGAGCAGGCCGTTGTGCCCGCCGGCACTGCCGTTTGGGCGCAGGCGCAATCGACCGAATGGAATGTAGACGTCGTCGACGACGACCAAGAGCTGGGAGGGAGCCAAATCATGCGCTGTGAGCAGTGCCTGCGCCGCGCCGCCGCTCCGATTCATGAATGTCGTGGGCTTGGCGAGGAGAATCGGGTCACCGGAGCAGTCGATCTCGGCCAACCAATATCCGTCACGCTGGCGGCGGAACGAGCCGGCGCCGCGCCGCGCCAGCTCGTCCACCACCATGAACCCCACATTGTGCCGGGTCGTCGCATAGCGCTCTCCCGGATTGCCAAGGCCAAGCACGCCCCACACGGATCAGGACGCGCCACCCTTCTCTTTGTCTTTGCCGCCGGACTTCTTGCCCTTGTCGCCCTTGTCGCCCTTGTCGCCTTCGGCGCCTGGGGCGCCCTCGGCTCCCGCTTTGGGCTCGGCTGCGGCCAGCGCCGCCGCATCGGTCGTCGGCTCTTCCTGCGAACGCTCCGCCGCCGGCAGGCTCACGGTCGCGACCGTCGTTCCGGGATGGTTGAGGAAATGGATTCCCGGCCGCTCCAGATCGGAAATGTGGACGGCCTGCCCGACTTGCATCGACCCGACCTCGATCCGGATCTCGTCGGGAATGTCCGTCGGCAAACACTCGACTTCGACGTCGCGCAGATGATGCTCGAGGATGCCGCCCTGCGTTTTCACGCCCTCCGGCTTGCCCACCAGCACGATCGGCACGGTGACGCGCACGCGCTTCTCCATGGAGACGCGCTGCAGGTCGACGTGCAGCACCGCACGGCTGACCGGGTGAATTTGCATCTCGCGCACGAGCGCTTTGATGGCGGGCGCACCATCGGCGAAACGGAGGTCCAGCAGGCGTTGATGCGCGCCGCTGCGGCGCATGGTTTCGAAATGGAAGGAGTCGAGCAGAATCGGCTGCGACTGCCCGCCTTCGCCATAGAGAATGCCGGGAACCTTCCCGACGTGGCGGAGCTTGCGGGCAGCCCCTTTGCCCGTGTCGGTGCGGAGCACCACTTCCATGCTTGCGGATTCCATCGACATCTCCCTCCAGTGCCCCGTTCGGCTCACACCGCAACGGGCGGCGACACGCGCCGCGTCAAATGAACAACGAACTGATCGATTCTTCGTGATGGATGTTGAGAATCGCTTTGCTCAACAACTTTGAAATGTCCAGCACGCGCACTTTGGGCGGCGGATTGGGCGCGCGCAGCGGCAGCGTGTTGGTCACCGTCACCTCGTCGATGGGCGCTTCATCGAGCAGCTGGAACGCCTGACCGGAGAACACGCCGTGCGACGCGCAAGCGATGATGCGGCGCGCACCCCGGCGTTGCAGTTCGCGCGCTGCCTGACAAATGGTGCCGCCGGTGCTGATGAGGTCGTCGAGGATCAGGCAATTGCGACCTTCCACCTCGCCGATCACGTTCATCAGCTCGGCCTGGTCGGGCCGCGTGCGGCGCTTGTCGACGATGGCGAGATCCGCCCCCAGGCGCTTGGCGAACGCGCGCCCCATCTTGACGCCACCGGCGTCGGGGGCCACCACCACGACATCCTCCATGTTCAAACTGGTGAAGTATTGCATCAGCACCGGTGCCGCATAGAGATGATCGAGCGGGATGTCGAAGAAGCCTTGGATCTGCGGCGAGTGCAGGTCGACGGTGAGCACGCGGTCGGCGCCGGTTTGCACCAACAAGTTGGCGCATAACTTGGCCGCAATCGACACGCGCGGCTGGTCCTTGCGGTCGGCGCGTGCGTATCCGAAGTACGGGATCACCGCGGTGATGCGCCCGGCGGAAGCGCGGCGGCAGGCGTCGATCAACATCAGCAGCTCCATCATGTGCTCTGCCGGCGGATACGTGGACTGCATGATGAAGACGTCGACGCCGCGCACGTTTTCTTCGATCTGCACGAAGATCTCGCCATCGGCGAAACGTGTCACCTCGGCACGGCCGAGCGGCTGGCCCAGGTGGCGACACACCGCCTCGGCCAGATCGCGGCTGGCGTTGCCGCAGATGAGGCGCAGACGATTCTTGACCATGGGGGCTCTCCTCGCCTCAGCGCCGCTCCGGGCGCATGGCCCGCGCCCGCGCGCTGGCATGCTTCTCCCGGGACCTCTTCTCACGGTGCCGCTTCTCCCGGCACCGGGGTTTGGTTGGGGCGGCAGGATTCGAACCTGCGGATACCAGAACCAAAATCTGGCGACTTGCCACTTGTCGACGCCCCAATACCGCAAAAGCACCACGGCCGCGCGCCACAATGCGACCGAGCGAATTACCGGAAGAATTCCACGCCCGTGCGTACCGATTCGACGACCATCGTGCGCCAATCGCTACGGCCGAGGTCACGCCGGACGCGCTCGGCCCGCGTGCGGTCGCCGAAGGCGGCAAACACACCGCTGCCGCTGCCGGTCATCATGGCAACCGGTGCGCCGCTCTGCTGGAGCCATGCCGCGATCTCAGCGAGCTGCGGGTAGGCGGGGCAAACGGCATCCTCGAGCCGATTGTAAAAACCCCTGGCGGCCTCCGGATAGCGCGCCAGGATCGACTTGAGCCGATCCAGGTTAAGAGCGTGCGGACGGCGTGTCAATCCCATGCTCAGCTTGGAGTAAGCCCATTCGGAACGCACCGGAATGCCGGGAAACACGAGCAGGAACCACGTCCGCTCCGGGTCCGGGAGCTGGACCAAACGCTCGCCACGACCGCGGGCAAGAGCGGTTCCCCCGCGCACGCAGAACGGCACGTCCGATCCGAGCGTGGCCGCGATCGCGGCCAAGCGCTCCAGTCCGAGTCCCAGCTGCCAAAAATGGTCGAGCCCGACGAGCACGGCTGCGGCATCGGCGCTGGCGCCGCCGCATCCGGCGGCGACGGGAATCGACTTGTAGAGATCGAGCCGCACGCCGCGTGGCGGCTCGTCGCGTTCCACCGCCACGAGCAGCGCGCGCGCTGCTTGCATGCACAGATTGTCTTCGCCACGCGGGACGCCCGGTGCGTCGCACAAGAGCGACAAGCCCGATGGGCGTGGCACGAGATGCAGTGTGTCGTAAAGCCCGACGCTCTGCAGCACGGTTTCGATGTCGTGATATCCATCCGGCCTGCGCCGCAGCACCTCGAGATGCAGATTCAACTTGGCGAATGCGCGAACTCCGAGGGCGCCTGTCGGCAGCGCCTGCGTCGTGTCCATGCGCACGTTGCGTCGCGCGGCAACGAGCGTCGGGCGCGGTGCACCCGCGTCGCGGGGTGCGCGACTCGGGCGCGACCCGCCTCCGTCGCGGGGTGCGCGACTCGGGCGCGACCCGCCTCCATCGCGGGGTGCGCGACTCGGGCGCGACCCGCCTCCGTCGCGGGGTGCGCGACTCGGACGCGACCCGCCTCCGTCGCGGGGTGCGCGACTCGGACGCGACCCGCCTCCGTCGCGGGGTGCGCGCGCGGGTCGCGGCGCCGATCGCGCCGGCTTCTTGTCACGCGGTGTGTTCATGCGCCCGCCCGGTAGATGATGACAGCGACGCAGCCGAACCAGGCGATGACCGTGGCCCACAGCGAACGCTCGGTGAGCAAGATCTCGGCGGGATCGCCACCGAGGTTGCGACGATAGACGAGGAACATGTAGCGGGTGACACCGGCGACGACGATGGGAATGGTGTACATCAGCCCCTCGGTGCCAAAGTGCTGCACGGTCTGCGGCCAAATCGTGTAGATCGAGTACGCGAGCAGCGTCCCAGTGGCGGACATGCTGATCAGTTGGTTGAGCAACTCGTCGGAGTAGGCGGTGAGCGTGCTGCGATGTTTGCCCGCCTCGAGCATCGAACGATACTCGTGCAGCCGCTTGCACAAACCGAGGAACAGCGACAAGAAGAAGGTCACCACCAGAAGCCACGGCGAGATTCCGAGTTGCACCGTGGCGGTATTGAGCGCCACCACGCCGGCGATGGCGCGAATGAGAAAGCTGATGGAAATGCTGATGACATCGACGATCACGATGTTCTTCAGCACCAGTGAGTACGCCAAGTTGAAGGCCAGGAACCCAACGCTGATGAGGAAGAAGCGCGGGCCGAGAATCGTCGCTCCTGCCAGCGCAACGCTGACGACCGCCAGGGCGCCGGCAATGGCGGTGCGAACCCGCAGGCGTCCGGAGGCCAGTGGCCGCCTGCGCTTGGCTTCGTGGCGGCGATCGGCCTCCAGGTCGAGCAGGTCGTTGACGGTATAGACGACGCCCGAGAGCAGACAGAAGACCGCGAAGGCGACGATGCTGCGCAGCAGCATGGGCAGCTCGAGCAGGTTCTTGGAGAAGATGAGCGCCGCGAACAGAACGAGATTCTTGCTCCACTGGCGCACACGCATTTCGCGCAAGAACAACACCAAGGTTGTCGCCGGCAGCGCATGTGCGTCCGACGACATCTCGGCACCTTCCGACACCGGCTTCGGCTCGAACATTTCACGCGACATCGACTAGCCTCGGGTCGTGGGAGTGGAGCTCAGCCGGCGCAGGAGATCGCGCACCTTGACCACCAACAGATCGATGGCGACGTCGTTGTGTCCACCATGGGGGATGATGAGATCGGCGTAGCGTTTGCTGGGCTCGACGAACTGTTGGAACATGGGTTTCACCGTGCTGCGGTACTGGCTGATGACGGCCAAAAGGTCGCGTTGCCGTTCGCGCACATCGCGCTCCAACCGGCGCATGAAGCGCTCGTCGGCATCCTCGTCGATGAAGATCCGGATGTCCATCTGCCGTCGTAGCGGCTCGCTTTCGAGCACCAAAATTCCTTCGAGGAGCAGGATGTCGGCTGGGCCCAGGCGCTGCAATTGGGTTCGACGGTGATGCTGCTCGTAATCATAGGTCGGGCTTTCGATGACCCCGCCGCTGCGCAGCGTTTCGATGTGGGCCAGCAACAGCGGTGTCTCGAAGGCGTCGGGATGGTCGTAGTTGATGCGCGCGCGCGCCTCGAACGGCAGGTGGGGCAGATCCCGGTAATAGCTGTCCTGGTGAATGATGAGGACGCGCTCGTCCGTGAAGTAGCTCTTCACCTTGAGGGCGGCGGTGGTCTTCCCCGAGCCGGTGCCGCCGGCGATGCCGATGACGACGGGTCGCTGCAAGAGCGCTCTCCCTTCGAGAGATTCCTTTGCAGCTTAACAAGTTACGACCACGTGCCGCAAGCATGCCGCGCCTTGGGCGTGACCACGCCATCACGCGGCGCGTGGAAAATCGCATCTTCGCGGCGCTCGCACGTGGCAAGAGTCCGAGCGTGTCGCGGCCTCGAGGTCTCGGCAACCGGGCTGACACGCATTCGCCTGGCGCCCGCGTGCTACTGTGACGCTCGTCGCTGTCCAGGGGGATGCTCTTGAATCGCAACACGTTCCGTGAGTACGACATCCGCGGCGTGGCCGGGGTCGACCTGGATGTCGACGGCATGGAAACGCTCGGCCGCGCTTTTGGCACCTACTACCGCGCGCACGACTTGCAACGCATCGTGGCCGCGCGCGATGTGCGCTTGTCTTCCGAGGAGTATCAGAAGGCGCTGATCCACGGGATGGCGACCACGGGATGCGAGATCATCGACATCGGCCTGGTGCCGACACCGGTGATGAACTTCGCGGTCGAAACGCTCGGCGCCGATGGCGGCTTGGTCGTCACCGCCAGCCACAATCCGCCGCAGTTCAACGGCCTCAAGAGCCGAACCAAGGCGCGTCCGCTCTTCGGTCGCGACATTCAAGAGATCTGGAACATCGCCGGCAGCGGCTGCTTCGCTTATGGACGTGGCCGAGTCGAGCGTCGCGATCTCCTCGATGCCTATGCCGATCACATCGCTGCCGACATTCACCTGGCGCGACCGATGCACGTGGCCGTGGACTGTGGCAACGGCACGGCGGGTGTGATTGCCCCGCGACTCCTCGAACGCCTCGGCTGCCGGCTGGAGCTGCTCTACGGCGAGCCGGACGGCAACTTCCCGCATCACATCGCCGATCCGACGGTGCCCGAGTACATGCAGGACCTCATCGATCGCGTGCGCCGGACTGGCGCTGCACTCGGCATCGGCTTCGACGGCGACGCCGATCGCGTCGGACTCGTCGACGAGACCGGCCGACTGCGCTATGGCGACGAGCTGCTGGTGCTTTTCGCGCGCGCGCTGTTGCCGCTTCGACCCGGTGCGGTGGTCTTCGACGTCAAGTGCAGTCAGGCGCTGGTCGAGGAAGTGCAGCGGCTCGGTGGCACGCCCGAGATGTGGCGCACCGGCTATCCCCACATCATGGCGCGCATGCGCGAGACCGGCGCCCAGCTGGGTGGCGAGATGAGCGGCCACATGTTCTTCGCCGACCGTTACTTTGGTTACGACGACGGCATCTATGCCGCCTGCCGCGCGCTCGAGATTCTCGCCGCTGGCGAGCGCGGGTTGGGCGAGTGCCTCGCGGATCTGCCGCGATTCGTGTCGACACCCGAGATCCGTGTCGATTCGACCGACGAGGACAAGTTCCGTATCGTCGACGAAGTGGCGGCGCATTTCCGCGCCGGCCAGCCGACGATCGAGGTCGATGGCGTGCGCATCCTCTTTCCGGAAGGCTGGGCGCTGGTGCGCGCCTCCAACACCCAACCGATCCTGGTGCTGCGCTTCGAGGCCAGCAGCGACAGCGCCCTCGCCGCGATTCGCGGCGCCGTGGAGGACAAGCTCGCCACCCTCGGCGTCGTCGCTGCACGCTGATCGACCCTACCGGGGCAAGCGCCTTCCCCTGCAGCGCTGACGGCGTGCACCGCATCCCGTGGAGCCGTGATGCATCTCGACCAGGCGCGCGTGGCACTCGTGCACGACTGGCTGACCGGCATGCGCGGCGGCGAGAAGTGCCTCGAAGTCCTGTGCGAGATCTTTCCGCGCGCCGACATCTATACCTTGCTGCACATCCCCGGCAGCGTTTCCGCCACCATCGAACGCCATCGCATCACTCCCAGCTTCGTCCAACGCCTGCCAGGCGCCGCGCGCAGCTACCGGCGCTTCCTGCCGTTTTTTCCACGCGCCATCGAGAGTCTGCGGTTACGCGACTATGACCTGGTGGTCTCCAGCAGCCACTGCGTCGCCAAGGGGATCGTCTCCCCCCCGAGTGCATTGCACGTGTGCTACTGCCACACGCCCATGCGCTACGTCTGGGATCGTTTCGACGATTACTTCGGCCCGGGACGCGCGGGCCTGGCGACGCGCCTCGCGGCCCGGCTCCTGCGCCGGCCGCTGCAACGCTGGGACGTGCGCAGCGCCCGCGGCGTGCATCATTTCATCGCCAACAGCTCCACCGTGCGCGATCGCATCCGCCGTCACTACGGGCGCGACGACGCCACCATCGTGCATCCTCCCGTCGACTGTGCGCGGTTCACCCCGCAGCCAGGCGAGGCCAAGGATTACTTCCTAGTGGTGGGGGCGCTCTCAGGGTACAAGCGCGTCGATGTGGCCATCGACGCCGCGCAGCGCGCCGGCGTGCGCCTCATCGTCGTCGGCGACGGACCGGACCGTTCGCGACTCGAACGCCAGGCGCGAGCCGCGCGCATCGAGTTTCGCGGTTGGCAGAGCGATGCCGATCTCGCCCGGCTTTTCGCCCGCTGCCGCGCGTTGCTCTTCCCGGGGGTCGAGGACTTCGGCATCACCCCCGTCGAGGTCATGGCATCGGGCCGCCCCGTCATCGCACTTGCCGCAGGCGGCGCGCTCGAAACCGTGGTCGATGGCACAACCGGCACCTTCGTACGGTCCACCGATCCCGGCGTCTGGGCTGAGGTGCTGCGGACCTTCCGCGACGATCGCTTCGACGCCGGCGTGATGCGGCAGCACGCGCTGCGTTTCGACCGCCCGCGCTACACCGAGGGCATGCGGACCGAGCTCGCGCGATTGTGGGAGGCTCACTCGAGCAATCGCAGCATCACGAACGCACACAAACTCTCGACTTCGCCACCGTCGAGCCTGAACGAGTAGACACCACGTACGAGCTACCGGCTCATTTCGAGGCGGTCACTTCTTCCTGCGTGTGTCGGAAAGACGGCCGTTTCGACCGGTAGAAATAGACGCCGCCTGCCCCAGCCCACTCTCTTTCGTCGAGCCCGTACCAAGCCACGCTCTGGAAAGCTTGCGACAACTCGGCACTCGAGCACACAGACGCCGCCATGGCGAGAGTGTCGCTACTGAACCTGGAGTGTCCCCACATGGATATCTCCCGTATCACTTGTCTTGTACGCGATCAGCGCTCCGGTCGCGGACATCTTGGGCGTGATTCCGGCGGCGGCATTCTGGATGCGGCGCACCGGGTCACCTTGCGTACTGACCACGTACAGCGTCCCGGTTGACTTGTGCCCATCGCCTTCCTCTGTGTGGCCTAGGATGTATCCAGAACTGCCGAATGACGTACCGACGAAACGCGCAAGTCCACTGAGTTGAGCGAGATCTGCGATGGTGTTGCCGTTGACGTCTGTCAGAAGAGATCGCGAGCCTGTGACAGAGTCAACGACATCGACGAGTAGCTGTGTCCCGTCCGCACGAACCGCGTAGAGCAACACGTCGTAGCACGTTGGCGAGATAAATGCCGTGAGCACTTTCTGAGTGACTGTCGGTATCGAGGCAAGTCGACTCGCGACAACTCTCCGGAGTTGCTGGTCATAGTAAGGAACAATCCGCGGCCGATCTGGGAAGGGTCCCGTGTTGACCGCAGACCACGCCTTCGGAGCCATCAGATCACGCCGCAGCCCCGTATGACGTTCCCAATAACAAATCACACCGCTCGCGGTCCAGACGATCCTGCCGGCGTCCGATTTCTCGATGAGCGAAGTCGCTACAGGCTCGGAGGCTGTCACATCCACCACCTTGATGGACGCCAAGCCTCGTCCTCTCTCTTCCGTGCTCTGAATGCGGCATGCGATCCAGCGCCCGTCGGGGACCAGGCGATGTTTGATACAGCACCGACCAGAACCATGCGTGGAGGAGAAGCAGGCTGATCGCCATCGAACACGTAGATGCCGTCCCCGCCAAGGAACGCGAGGCGTTGGCCCACCGGGGACCACGGAAACGCGGAGAGAAACATGCCTTTGAAAGATGCGACGCGAGCAAAGTAGGCCGCGGCCTCTGACGGGCTACCCCCATCGCTGCTCTCCCCATCGGTGGTCGTAGCTGTGGGGATTACGAGACATCTGTCACCCTGTCCAAATGCCAGCCTTGCGCCTAGCCCGATCATTGAGAGCAGCATGATTCCGAAAAGGTGTGATCTCGACATGCTCGCTGCTTTCGCTGGCTACGCTCGGTCGTGGAGCTCACACACTCCGCCGTGCCTTGTTTCGTCGCCGGCTTCCGCGGATGGGGACCAGCATCGACGAACGCGGGTGCGCTCAATGCCCGTGCACGTCGGTTTCGGTCTTTTCGCCGACGTACCAGATGCCGGGTCGTTGCAGCTTGGCGTTGCTCGGGCGGATGTCGGGGGAAAGGTCCTGCGCGTCGATGCGGAAGAGCTCGTCCAGGCTGAGGAGATCGAAGCCGTCGCCCTCGAGCCGCGTCACCAGGAGCTCGCGCGCTTCGCGGCGGCTGGCAGCATTGAGGAAGAACTCCTGCATGAAGCTGCGCTCGCGCTTGCGCCCCTTACGGCCGCGGAGACTCGGGGTGACGGTGGCGATGGCGCGCCACGCCACGAGTCCGAGGGGATGGCCCTCGTCGTCCAGGTTCTGCTCTTCGTCGAGCTGGTGGCTCATGCCGAAGACGTGCCGCAGCGTGTCGGCCACGCTCAGATAGTCGAACTGCGCGCCGCGCAGGCCGCGGTACTGCGTCAGCGCCAGATGCGTGTGCGAGCGCTCGTAGTAGAACTCGAGCTTGCGCGGCTCGAGGCCGTGCTTCTTGAGGATCGCGTCCACAGGCCCGAGCTCGGGTGCGAACACCACGATCTCCTTGTGGTCGGCCAAGAACACCTCGAGCGGCGCCTCGTGACCGAAGGCGCCGAGACCCAGCATACCGTCCTCGGTGAAGGTGAACTCGTAGGCCTTGAACACCTCGATGAATTGCTCGCGCGTGACCTCGGTGTCGCTCAGGAACACGTCACGCTCGGTGTAGATGTCCTCGGAGGCGCGTTCCAGGACCGCGTGCACCTTTGGCGGCAGGAGCTGGCACAGCTCGAGGAAGAGTGGAATCAGCTTTTCAGCGCTCACGACGACGACCGTGCGGTAGCGGTCACCCGTAGCCTCATCGTCGGGCGGCGTGAAGTAATCGGACTCGTAGCCCTCGAGCTGCTCGTAGTCTTCGTCGGGGAAACTGCCGTACGGATAGAGGAAATCCCCCACCTTCTTGCGGACCAGGGGCAACAGTTCGGGGGCCTGGGACATGCGACTCTCTTTCTGCCGAATCCGACTCCGCGGCGCGAGGTGCGCATCGCGACGATCCGGCGCCTAGTAGGCGTTGCGGCGCGACAGCACTGACTTCAGCGTCAGCCCCAGAATCTTGACGTCGAGCGCCAGCGACCAGTTCTCGACGTAGTAGATATCGTAGAGCGTGCGCTCCTCGAGCGGTGTGTCGCCGCGCAAACCGTTGACCTGCGCCCAGCCTGTGATCCCGGAGCGCACCTTGTGGCGCTCGAAGTAACGCGGGATCGCACTGCGAAACTCTTCGACGAACACCGGCCGCTCGGGCCGTGGCCCGACGAGACTCATGTCGCCACGCAGCACATTATAAAGCTGCGGCAGCTCGTCCAGGCTGGTGCTCCGCAGCCAGCGGCCGATGCGGGTCCGGCGCGGGTCGCCGGCACGCGTGAAGACGGGTCCGGTGTGGCGCTCCGCATCGGCGCGCATGGTGCGGAACTTGAGCATGGCGAAGATGCGGCCATCGCGACCGACACGCTGCTGGCGAAACATCACCGGTCCAGGCGACGACGTTCGCACCGCCGCCGCGATGCAGAGCATGAGCGGTGCACCGACCACGGCGAGCGTCCCGGAAAGCACCAGATCGAACGTGCGTTTGAACACACGATGGATGCCGGTGAGCGCCACCTGCCGCATCTCCAGGAACGGCAAGCCCGCGACGTTCTGCAAGCGCAAATTCGTCGTGCGCAAGTCCTGCAGGTCGGGAACGAAGGTCACGCGCACTTGTGAATCCGCCAGCGATTCGAGCACGGGGTGGAGACGCTCGAACTCGCGCAACGGCAGCGCCACCAGGACGCCGTCGAGACGGTGGCGCTCGACGAGGTGAGAAATCTGCGCCACGCGCCCGAGGGCCGGCAGCGGCCCCGGTTCGTCGTCCGCGAGCAGGATCTCGCCGACGACGTCCATGCCGAGCCCAGGCTGCCCGCGGAGCGCCCGCAGCAGACGCGACTGCATGGCGGTGCGTCCGAGAACGGCGACGCGCTCCAGGCCGACGCCGTGTGTGCGCGCCAACAGGTGGAGATAGCGCGCGAACAGCCGCCCCGACAACAGCGCCACGTAGCTCGTCGCCATGAATCCCACGACGAACGAGCGGGAGAACGAGTAGCCACGGTAGAAGAAGCCGCCGGCGGCGAGCAACAGCGTCGCCACCAGCACGCTGCGCGCGAGCCCGGTGATGTCGTCGGTGAAAGACGGGCGCCGGCGCAGATCGTACATGCCATGCACGTAGAAGATGACGAGAAAGACCGCGAGCATGCCGAGCGACCCCAGCAAGTAGATGGCGAGATCCGGAATCCCCTTGGGCACCGGAAACCAACCGGCGAGAAACCGCGCCCAGTAGACGCACAGGAAAGCACTCTCGAGCACGAGCAGGTCGAGTGCGAGCAAGATACTGGGGAGGACGAGAGTCGTGTTGCGCAAACGCAAGCGCGTCGGCACGGAGCCGCCCCGTGATGTTGCCGTGGCCAAGGATGGCCGATCCGGCGCGGCCGACGACTGCGAGTCGGGCCGGACGGACGGATGGGCATCGAACGGTGCGGTCACACACCGCTCGTCCCGCGCGTCGGCGCGGGCAGTTCTCGTCTCTTCGACGCCAGTCTTCTTCATCTTTTCGCTCATGAGCCGCGCCTCTCCGTCCCCGATTCCCCGCCGACACCCAGCTCGGCTCGGTTCGATTCGAGGTAAGCGTGCAGCGCTTCGCGCCAGGGGCGCAACGGCATCGCCCCGCTCGCATGGTAGCGGCCGTTGTCCAACACCGAGTTGCGCGGACGCCGCGCCGGGCGTGGGAACTCGTCGCTGCGACACGGCAGCAGCCGGCACCCGGTGTCGAGCTCGGCTTCGATGGCGGACGCGAACGCGTACCAAGAACACGTGCCGGAATTGGTCACATGCAAGATACCGGAATGATCCGATGCGACGAGGATCCCGAGCGCGCGCGCCAGGTCCTGCGTGTACGTTGGCGAGCCGATCTGATCGTCCACCACCCGCACCTCGTCGCGCATCCGCAGCAACCCTCCCATCGTGCGGACGAAATTGCGCCCGCCGGGCCCGAAGAGCCAGCTCGTGCGCACGACCAGACCCGCGGGCCCCAGGCGCAGCACCTGTTCCTCGCCGGCGCGCTTCGTGCAGCCATAGACGTTGAGCGGCCGGGGTGCATCGTCCTCGCGATACGGCCGGTCGAGGGCACCATCGAAGACGTAGTCCGTGCTCACGGCGCATAGCGTCGCGCCGCAGCCGCGCGCAGCATCGGCGACATTGCGGGTCGCGATCGTGTTCTCGACCCGTGCACGTTCTGGATCGCCTTCACAACCATCCACATCCGTCCAAGCCGCACAGTGGAGAATGTGCTGCGGCGCGAACGCAGCCAGCACCGTGCGCGTGCTTTCGGCGTCGGCGAGATCGCAGTCGGCGCGCGCGAGGGGCAGCACCTCGTGGGCGCCACGGAACTCCTCCACGACGGCACGACCGAGCATGCCACCGGCACCGGTGATGGCGACGCGCAGCCGCTTCGCCGCCGAGCACGCTTCCTTGCCGTCATCGGGCATGCGCGCTCCTTAGAACAGCTGGATCTCGCTGTTGTCGCCCACCATGAACTTGTAGGTCTTGGGTCTCGCGTCGCCACGGAAGACGCGCACGTTGCGCCCCACCAAGCTGCTCTCGATGCGCGAGCCGATGCCCAAAATCTGCGCGGCCTCGAGCACGATGCTGTGCTCGATCTCGCTGTCCTCGACCACGCAGTGCGCGGCAATGGAAGTGAATGGCCCGATGTAGCTTTTACGCACCACCGCGCCCGCCCCCAGGATCAACGGCCCGCGCAGCACACTCGCTTCCACCACGGCGCCGGCCTCGACGACGACCTGCCCTTCCACCAGCGAGGCGGCGTCCACCTGGCCTTCGATTCGCCGCTGCAGGCCGGAAAGGACCAGACGGTTGGCTTCGAGCAAGTCTTCGAGTTTGCCAGTGTCCTTCCACCAGCCCTGAATGATGTGCGCGCGCACGCGCCGGCCGTGATCAACGAGATACTGGATGGCGTCGGTGATTTCGAGCTCGCCGCGGGCGCTCGGGCGAATGGCGTTCACGGCCTCGTACACCGAAGCATCGAACATGTAGACGCCGACAAGCGCCAGATCGCTCCTCGGGGCCTGCGGCTTTTCCTCCAGCCGCACCACGCGCCCCGCGGCATCGAGCTCGGCGACGCCGAAGGCGCTGGGATTCCCTACATGCGCCAGCAAGATCTGCGCTTCGCACGGGTGCTGGCGGAACTCCTGCACGAAATCGCTGATGCCGTCGCGCACCAGGTTGTCGCCCAGGTACATGACGAAAGGCGACTCCTGCAAATAGGACTGGGAGATCTTGACCGCGTGCGCGAGGCCGAGCGGGGCTTCCTGCGCGATGTAGTGCACGCGCAGGCCGAAGGTCGAGCCGTCGCCGACCGCATCCTCGATTTCCCGGCGCGTGTCGCCGACCACAATGCCGACCTCGACGATCCCCGCCACCCGCATGGCATCGAGCCCGTAAAACAAAATGGGCCGGTTGGCCACCGGCACCAGCTGCTTGGCGCTGGTATGTGTGATCGGGCGCAGGCGTGTGCCCTTGCCGCCGCTCAGGATGAGTGCCTTGATCGCCGTCCCTCCACGGTTGGTGCGGCGGCTCACTGCGTCAGCGCCACCACCGAGATGACCAGCGCCGTGACGCTGGTGACGATGCCGAGCGCGTTGACGAGCTTGCTCGTGGTGCTGCGATTGACGTGCACCGTCTCGCCGCGTTCGACACTACTGCGGCGATCGGCGCTGCGCGAGTCTCCGACGCGATCGAAAATCGACACACGGTCGCGGTTGCCGCCCGGAGTTGAGCCTCCCGCTTCGCCCAGATAATCGCCCACGGACCAATCGGCACGGTAAGCGAAACGGCCGGGCCGCGCCACCATCCCGGTCACGTAGACATAATCGCGCACCGCCGGAATCGAGAACGCATCGCCATCGCGAAGCGTGGCATCCTGCTCGCCGCGCAACACCCGCGCCACATCCACGGCGGTTTCGCTCGCGGCTCCGGTCGAGTCGTGGGTCACCAAACGCGCCTCGGCAAGTGCCACGATCGGATCGAGCAAGGTCACGCGCCCGACCAGGCTCCGCAGCGTTTCGGTGTCGGCGAGATACAGGGTTTCACGTCGTCCGTCCGGCAGGACGATGAAAACCCGCCGCTGGCCGATGAGCGACGATTGCACCGCAACCCGCACCATGTCCTCGATCACTGGCGCGGATGCGGATGCGGTCAAGTCAACCACGGCGACCTGCACCCGACCCTCGGCGTCGATGCGATCCACGCTCACCTGCGACAGATTCGCCTGTGGCGTCGGGCCGCCGGCGAGATCGATGAGCGCTCGCACGTTCTCCCCCGGGAGTTGCTCGTAGGTTCCCGGCGCGGCCACGGCACCGACCACGTCGACGCGCCGCTGCCGCGCCGGCACGAAGACGATGTGACCCGGCGCCAGCAACGGATTCGCCGCCAATTCGCCGCGCCAGTAGTAGGCGTCCAGGTCCACACGCACCGCGGGGGTGCCGCCTTTGCCGCGCAGCTCGATGGCGCGACGCGACGCATTGGGGGTGAAGCCGCCGGCACGCTCGATCACTTCGGCAACACGCTCGTACGATCGCGCCACCAGCGTTCCGGGTTCCCGCACCTCTCCCATCACGTGCACGCGGAATTGTCTGGCTTCAGCCAAATAACAATGCACCTCGAAGTTGCGATAGCGTTGCGCCAGCGCCTTCTCCAAAGCGACGCGGAACTCCTGCAGCGTCCGGCCGGCGGCAGGGATGGCGCCGATTCCAGGCACCAGAACCACGCCTTCCGGCAACACCGGCAAGCGTTCGAACCGCATCTCGCCGAGGAGGAGCATGAAAGCGAGCACATCGTGCGGCCCCAGCACGTACTGCGTTGGATCGATGGCAACTTCGAGCGCTTCGGCGCTGAAGTAGCGCGACGGGCGCTGTTGCAACTCGTTGGTGGGCGCCGGCAAGCTGCGTCCTCCGGGCACCGTTTCTGCCTGCGGTGCTTCGGGAACGGCGCGCGTCTGCGCCAAAGCGGTGGTCGCGCCGAAAGCGAAGAACCCGGCACACGCGCAAACCCGCCGCAGGGTCGCTGCCCGTCGACGGACGCGTGATCTCCCCCCCGATTTACCCATCCTGCCTCCCCATCTGCCTGCAAACCTCGAACGCGCGCCGATCACAACATGGAACGGACGAATGGCACCACCTGATCGAGCGCTTCCTGCCAGCGACTCGCGTCGCGGCCTCCTGCCTGCGCCAGGTGCGGTTTGCCGCCGCCGCCACCGCCGGTGATCCGCGCCACCCGATTCACCAGGTCGCCGGCATTGACCCCACGTTGCACCAGGTCGTCGGTGACGGCAGCGAGGAAGACGATCTTGCCATCGACCTCGGCGGACAACACCGCGGCGCCGCTGCCCAGCTCCCGCCGCATGGCGTTGGCGAGCTCGCGCAGCGAGTCGAGGCTCTGCACGTCGACGCGCGCCGAGACCACGCGCGCACCGTTCACGTCCACCGCGTGGTCGAGAAGCGCTCCCGACTGGTTGCCCGCAAGCGCCGCATGCGCTTGTTCGAGCTCGCGCCGCAGCGTGCGATTCTCGTCGAGCAATTCCTCGGCGCGGCGCACCGGGTCTTGTCCGGATCCGAGCCCGAGTGCGCGGGCGGTGTGGGCCTGGCGCGCGCGCAGATCGGAGAACCAACGCAGAGCGCCGCGCCCGGTGCGCGCCTCGAGCCGGCGCACACCGGAGGCGATGCTCCCCTCCGCGGTGATGACGAAGAGCCCGATGTCGCCGCTGCGCTGCACGTGGGTACCACCGCAGAGTTCCTGCGAGTAATCCCCGACTTGCACGACGCGCACGCGCGATTCGTATTTTTCGCCGAACATGGCGACGGCGCCTTCGGCGACGGCCTGGTCGTAGTCCTTGATCTCGGTGCCAACGACGATGTTGCGCAAAACCACCCCGTTGATCGCCGCTTCGAGCTGTTGCAGCTCCTCGGGCATGAGCGCCGCATAGTGATTGAAATCGAAACGCAGGCGATCCGGTGCCACCAACGACCCCGCCTGTTGCACGTGCGCACCCAGCAACTTCTTGAGCGCCGCGTGGAGAATGTGCGTCGCGGTATGGTTGCGCGCCGTGTCGCTTCTCAGATCCTCTTCGACCGTCCCGAGCACGCGCAGATCCTCGTGCGCCTGCACCCATGCGGCCAATTCTTCCCAGCTCTGGATCTCCGACGGATGCTGCACCAACACCGTGGTGTGCACGATGGCACCGCCCTCGCGTCGCACATCGGTCACGCGCCAGATGCAGTCGGCGCTGCTCAAGACCCCGGCGTCGGCCACTTGGCCGCCAGAGGTGGCGTAGAATGGCGTGCTCTCGAGCACCAGATCGAAGGCCTCGCCCGCGAGCGGCATGCCCTTCTGGGCATCCGGCTCCTGGCGTTCACCCCGCCGCCAACGCAAGAGCTGCAGTGGCGATTCGTCGCGCATGCGTTCGTAGCCGACGAAGCGCGTCGTGCCGGGAGTGGCGAGGACGACCTCCGGCAACACCCCGGGAGCGCTGCGCGGCCGGAATGCAGCCCGTTCGCGCGCGCGTTGGCGCTGCTCATTCATGGCGCTCTGAAAACCGTCGCGGTCGATCGCCACCCCTTGTTCCTGCGCCATCTCGGCCGTGAGCTCGGGCGGGAAACCGTACGTATCGTAGAGTGTGAAGACCTCGCGCCCGGGAATGACGTTGCCCGTGCCGCGCGCGGCCGCAAGCGCGGTGTCGAAGCGCGACATCCCGGATTCCAGCGTGCCGAGGAAGCGTTGTTCTTCGGCCTCGATCAGCGCCGCCACACGCGACGAGACTTGTGCGATCTCCGGATACGGTTCGGCCATCGCGTCCACGACGCTGTCGACCAGCTTGTAGAGACAAGGTTCGGCGCGACCCAAGCGCCGCAGCTTGCCGCATGCCCGCCGCAGAATGCGCCGCAACACGTAGCCGCGCCCCTCGTTGGACGGATAGATGTTCTCGGCGAGCGCGAAGACCAAGGCGCGCACGTGATCGGCGATCGCGTTCATCGCCAGGCGGGTGGCTGCGTCCTGCGTGTAGCCGACCCCGGTCAGATCCTCGATGCGCGCGATCAGTGGTCGAAACAGATCCGAATGGAAGTTGTCGGCGACGCCCTGGGCGATGAAGGTCGTGCGCTCGAGCCCCATGCCGGTATCGATGCCGGGATGCAAGAGCGGCGGGCGACTGCCATCGGCTTGCTGGTCGAACTGCGGGAAGACCAGGTTCCAGAATTCGATGTAGCGATCGCAGCTGCAGCCGACAGCGCAATCGGCCTTACCGCAACCGTGGCCGGGGCCCGTGTCGTAGTAGAGCTCCGAGCTCGGGCCGCAGGCGCCGGTATTGCCGGCCGGGCCCCAGAAGTTGTCCGCCTTGCCGAGGCGCACGATGCGCGCGGGCGTCAGGCCGCCGATGCGCCGCCACAAGTCCGCCGCCTCGTCGTCCTCTTCGTACACCGAGATCCAGAGTCGGTCCTTGTCGAGCGCGAGCTCCCGCGTGGTGAACTCCCACGCCCATTCGATGGCTTCGGCCTTGAAGTAGTCACCGAAGCTGAAATTGCCCAGCATCTCGAAGAAGGTATGGTGGCGGAGCGTCCGGCCGACGCTTTCCAGATCGTTGGCGCGCAGGCATTTCTGCACGCTGGCCGCGCGCTTGTACGGAAGCTTCTCGGGGGGCGTGGCGTACAGCGGCTTGAACTGCACCATGCCGGCGACGGTGAACAGCAGCGACGGATCCTCGGGCACGAGCGGCGCTCCAGGGCAGAGCGCGTGCCCGCGCGCAGCGAAGAACTGCAGATAGGACTGGCGAATCTGGTGCGACGTGCGTGGCAAAGCGACGCTCCGCAATAGCTATTCGAATGGCCCGGGACCGGTGTCCGACTCTCCCGGCTCCCGGCCCACGAGATCGCGGCACACTTCGCGCACCGTCTCTTCGCCGAACCCACGCGCGCCGAGAAAGCGAGCCAGGAGCATTGCCGCTTGCGCCGGCGGCAAGATGCCCAGTGCCCGCAGCCGCTTGCGCGCCGCGCCCAGCGCCAGCTGTTTCTCGCCGGCCGTCTGCAACGGTGCCAGAGCTGCATCCGCCACATGCGGCGCCACGCCGCAGGCCAAGAGCTCGTGCCGCAGCACGGTGACGGCTGCCGGCCGACGCGCCCTGCGCGCGTTCACGAACCAACGCGCGTAGCGCTCGTCGTCGATGCAGCCTTGTTGGCGCAACTCGACGAGAATTGCCGCGGCCACGGGTGCCGCAACGCCACGAGCATCGAGGTAGCGCTCGACCTCGAACTCGGTGCGCGGGCGACCGCGCAACCATCGCAGCACGCGTGCTGCCACTTCACGTCGCGCGGCGGCGGCGACGAGCGCCGCCCGCAATGGTTCGCTGAGCTCGGTGCCTGGTTCCAGACCCAGATCCACCGCGGCAGCGCGGGCGATCTCGAAACGAGATCCACCCGCCTGCACCCGTACGGTGTTCTTGCCCGCAACCGGGGACACCAGCCGAATGCGGTCCCCCATGCGCGATCTATCGACCGGACGTCACACGAGCTTTGGCTGCTTCCTTGCCGCCGCCGTCCTTGACCGGCTCGTCCTTGCCCTTGCGGAGTTCGGATTTGTCCGCCACGGCCTCGACTTTGCCGACGACAGCCGGCGCCTCACTCTTGCCCGCGATGGCAGCCGCGCCGCTCGGCACGACCCCCATGGGCTTGGGACTGGGCGTGGCGACGACCGGCGTCACGGCAATCGGCGTGACGACGATCGGCGTGACGGCAGTGGCGGGTGCGAGTGCCGCGACCGCCTGCCCGTTGCCGCCGGCGCTCGCCGACGCGGCCTCGACTCCCAGACCGTAATAGGCACGGATGCGGCGGTCGAGCTCTTGCACGATTTTGGGGTTCTCCTGCAGATGTTGTTTGGCGCGCTCGCGGCCCTGACCGAGCTTCTCTTCGCCATACGTGAGCCACGTGCCGCTCTTGTCGATGATGTTGCTCGCCACCCCGAGGTCGACGACGTCGCCCAAGTAGCTGATGCCCTCGCCGTAGATGATGTCGAACTCCACGGTGCGGAAAGGCGGCGCCACCTTGTTCTTGACCACCTTCACCTTGGTGCGATTGCCGACGATGTTCTCGCCGTCCTTGAGGTTGGCGATACGCCGGATATCGAGACGCACCGTGGTGTAGAACTTGAGCGCGTTGCCGCCGGTGGTCGTCTCCGGATTGCCGAACATGACGCCGATCTTCATGCGGATTTGGTTGATGAAGACGACGCACGTGCCGGTCTTGCTGACCACACCGGCCAGCTTGCGCAACGCTTGCGACATGAGACGCGCCTGCAGGCCGACATGCGAATCGCCCATCTCGCCTTCGATTTCGGCGCGCGGCACCAACGCCGCCACCGAGTCGATGACGATAACGTCGAGGGCGCCGCTGCGCACCAGCACCTCGACGATGTCGAGCGCCTGCTCGCCGGTGTCGGGCTGCGACACCAGGAGGTTGTCGACATCGACGCCGAGCTTGCGCGAGTAGATGACGTCGAAGGCGTGCTCGGCATCGACGAAGGCGGCGATGCCGCCCAGGCGCTGGGCGTTGGCGATGATGGATTGCGCCAGCGTCGTCTTCCCCGAGCCCTCTGGCCCGAAGATCTCGATGACGCGCCCGCGCGGCACGCCGCCGACCCCGAGCGCGATGTCCAAGCTCAGACTGCCCGTGGGGATGACCGCCACGGTTTCGAGCTGTTTGTTGTCGCCGAGGCGCATGATGGCACCCTCGCCGAACTGTTTGCGAATCTGCGCCACGGCCAGATCGGCCCGGCCCCGCGGACCTTCCTTCACTTCACCCTTCGCATCACTCTTCTTGGCCGCAGGCTGTACTTGCTTCATGGCCCCGAATCTCCTTGGGAATGGACACACCTCATCCAGGCTCCCCCACCGGGGAAGCTCCACTGCCCGCCATGATGTTGACGTCGATCGTGGCCCCGCCGAAGCGACGCGGAAACCAGCCACAGGCCAACCCAACCCGCGACCAGCATGCCAAAAAATGGCCGAGTCAGACTAGCACGGCGGACCCCGACCTGCAACGCGACATTGACGCGCGCCAGGGAATTGCTGCAACAGTCCAACCCCGTATGGGCGAATGCCTTGCGGGCCAAGGCCGGCCGTACACTCCGTCTGCACTTCGCGACCTCGACGGCGCCACTTCCGGTACGATTCCGGGGGCCAGAGCGACACATCAGCACGAGCCAAGCACGCACTAACAAAGAGCGCGCCAAGGAGTACTCTCGGTCAAACAGGCCGCGGTTGCGGCTCCGGGGCCAGCGCGAATCGCGTCACCCCGTGCAGTGGATGGTCCATCGCCGTGGAGGACGTCATCTTGGCTTGTCTCTTCTGCCGCATCGCCCAAAACGAGCTGCAGCACACGCGCGCGTTCGAAGACGAGGACATCGTCGCCTTTGCAGACATCCACCCGCAAGCCCCGGTGCACCTACTCGTCATCCCGCGCCGCCACATCGCAACGCTCAACGACCTGGTCCCAGCCGACGATTCCCTCCTGGGCCGAATGCACCGTGTGGCGGCCGAGCTCGCGCGGGTCCATGGCATCGCCGACGACGGTTACCGTGTGGTGGTGAACTGCAACGCCGGCGCCGGGCAGACCGTCTTCCACCTGCACCTGCACGTTCTGGGCGGGCGCTCCATGACCTGGCCCCCAGGCTGATCCCGACCGGTGGGTCACACCAAGAAATCGGCCGGCTCAGGCCAGCCGGCTGCCCGCATCTCGGAGCTGCCGTGTGGCGGAAGCCCTATTCAATCTTGAACACCATCGGAATCACCATCCACATCGCCACTGGTTTTCCTTGGCGCATGGCAGGCTTGAAGACGGCTGTTCTCACCGCCCGCAATGCGGCCTCGTCCAGTGTTGGATCGACGCCTCGAGTGATCCGCCAGTCGATTCCCCTTCCATTCTCGTCCACCAGGACCCGGATAAGGACCGTTCCTTCGATGCGATGCTCGCGCGCATCGTCTGGGTACGCCGGCGAACGCGATCGAGATCAGCTCGGGTGTCGGCGTCGATTCGGTGCGGCCGCCGCCGGAACCATCAGTTTCGGTTCCCGCACAGCCGAGCGCCGCCAAGACGAGCCACCCAATCAGAAGCCATCGGGCATCGTCGAATGCGCGTTGCCGTGACATCTCGGGACCTCCGCGATCGTCGAACGCCGGGCGGGAGCGCCCGCGGTGAGGAGCTGGGAGTGGTGTCGTGGGCGAGGCCGAGTGTACTTCAGTCGAGCGCGTTGTCGCCACGCCGCGGCCAGCGCGTGCCGTCGCGGTGGGTGTATTTATCGAGCACGCGCTCGAAGGCATCCGACATGTCGATCTTGAGCGAGTTGCACAGACAGGTGAGGACGAAGAGGATGTCGGCCACCTCGAGGGCGATGTCGCCGGGCGGCTCGTCGGCCTTCTTGGGCTTGTGCCCATAATGATGATTGAGCTCGCGCGCCAGCTCGCCGACTTCTTCGGTGAGTCGCGCCAGCATCGAGAGCGGCGGCCAGTAGCCGGCGGCGAACTGCGTGATCCAGGCATCGACGCGGCGCTGCATCTCGGCGATGCTCATCTCCGGCGCCGTCTCCGAGACATCCTTCATCTCTTGTCTCCAATCGGAAGCCGTAGCGCGTGACGCCGCAGCATATCGAGTGCCAGAAGACTGGAATAGACGCGGTTCCACTCGCGCCGCGTGCCGAGCTGGAGACGCCGGGTCCACGTGCCGTCGGGTGCCGCGAGCGCGAGCACCACCAAGCCGACTGGCTTCTCCCCGGTCCCACCACCCGGTCCGGCTACGCCTGTGATCGCGAGGCCGAAAGTGGCATGCGCACGCTCACGCGCACCTGCCGCCATCGCGGCCGCTACCTCGGCACTCACGGCGCCATGTGTTGAGAGTGCGGTGGCGGGCACGCCGAGCCAGTCGCGTTTCATGGCGTCGTCGTAGGTGACGAAACCGCCGCGGAAGTAGGCGCTGCTGCCGGCAACAGCCGTGATCCGCCCGCCGAGTAGCCCGCCGGTGCACGATTCCGCGACGGCGAGCGTCTGTCCGCGCTGCACACACAATCGGCGCACGATCTCGGCCAGCGGCACACCTGGTTCCTCGGTATACGTGTACTCGGCGAGCGTCGCGCGCACCGCGGCACAAGCAGAATCGAATCCTGCATCAGTCACCGCACCCATGACCTGCACGTCCAGCCCGTCGCGGCCCGGGTAGAACGACCAACGCAGCGCACCCGATCCCGCCATCACCGGCTGCAGGCGTTGCGCCACGTCCGATTCGGCGAGGCCCACGGTGCGAAAGACCGCGAGGCGCGGCGGCGTCGTGGCCTCGATCGAGCGCACCTGCGGCACGACGTAGGATTGCAGCATCTCGCGCAGTTCGTCGGGGACGCCCGGAAGAAGAAAGACATCGCATCCTGGGCGGCGCCAATGCACGCCCGGAGCGCTGCCCACGGCGTTCGGGATCTTGAGCCCCGATCGTGGCAAGAACGCCTGCTTGCGATTCGACGCGGCCATCACGAGACCGCGCTGGGCGAAGCGCTGGCGGATGTCTTCCAACGTCGCGGCATCGAGCTCGAGCGTGTCGCCGAACAATACAGCGAGCGCTTCCTTGGTCCGATCATCGGGGGTGGGCCCGAGCCCGCCGGAGACGACGAGCACGCGCGCGCGTGTCACCGCCGCGGCCGCCGCGGTCACGATGGCCTCGGCGACATCGCCCACTTGCGTCACGCGCGTCACTTCCTGACCCAACGGCAGGAGTGCGCGCGCCACGTCGCCCGAGTTGGTATCGGCGACGGCGCCGCAAAGCACTTCGTCGCCGACGACGAGAATTTCGACGATCATGGCCGCGCTCCTCGCCGCGTCCGCGGCTTGCCGTACTTGCGCAGCAACGGCCGCCGAAACAGGAAGCCAACGACGGTGAACAACCCGAGCATCCCCCAGTGCCAGGTCTGAAGGTGCATGTCAGGCCACAAGCGGCAGCACACCTGCAACACCAGCGCAGCGTAGATCCCAGCCACGACGTCATCGAGCATGATGCCCCAGCCACCGTGCACGCGCTCGGCGGCGCGGCCAGGCCAGAGCTTGAGGACGTCGAAGACACGGAACAAGAGGAACCCGAGCACGAGCGTCGCGGTCGTGATCGGCACCAACGCGAGTGTGATCGCCATGCCACACACCTCGTCCATGACCGCAGCCGATGGATCGCGGCCGTAGAGATTCTCGATGCGCCCGCACGACCACACGCCAGCGAGGAACAGCGCTCCCACCAGCGCCGCGGACGCAACACCCGAGAGCGGCATCACAAGAGCGAACACGAAGGTGGCGATGGCGCTGGCCACGGTTGCGGGCGCGACGGGGAAAAATCCAACATAGGCGAGCGAACCGAACGCGACGGCGATGCGATCGCTCCTCTGCTCCATGGCGTTCACGCCAGTTTGCGGAGCACGAGCTTGCTCACGCATTTCAGCGTGTCGAAGACCCCGGCGCCGCGCGTCGCCACCGCCTCGAAGCTCGGATAGCGCGACGGATTGAGCTCGTCCTGCAAATCCTCGAGGGCGATGACCTCCGCCATGTCGCGCTTGTTGTACTGCACGGCGAAGGGCACGTCGGCGAGTGCCAGGCCGTGCTGCGCCAGATTCTCGTGCATGTTGTACATGCTCTCGACGTTGGCATCGAAACGATGGATGAGCGAGTCGGCGACGAAGACCAGTCCATCGACGCCGCGCAAGATCAGCCGGCGGCTGGCATCGTAGTACACCTGCCCGGGGACGGTGTAGAGGTGGAAGCGCACGCGGAAACCTTTGATCGTGCCGAGATCGAGAGGCAGGAAGTCGAAGAACAGGGTGCGATCCATTTCGGTGGCCAGCGAAATCAGCTTGCCCTTCGACTCGGGCCGCAAACGGTTGTGGACATAGCGGATGTTCGTCGTCTTCCCGCCCAGGCCCGGGCCATAGTAGACGATCTTGCAGCTGATCTCTTGCGTGGCGTAGTTGATGAGCGACACGTTGGCCCTGTTCGGAATCTCGCCGAAACCATCTCAGGCGCGATCGCCGTGGTCATTCCTGGAAGAGGTTGTCGATCTCGGCCTCGGCGCGCGCGGCGAACTCCGCGTCGACCTCGAACCGAGTCTCCTGCGTATGAACCTGCGCCTTGTCGTACAGGCTGCCAAACACGGTCAGCAGGCGCTCGACGGCGCGCGCCACACGCAGCCGCACCAGACCGAGCGTGGCGCGGCGGTCGAAGAGCACCGCCAGGATGACGCGCGATTCGACGCGTGACAGGTACATGCTCTCGTTCGCGCCCTGATGATACAGCGTCGAAAAGTCCTGCTCGCCGATCAGCTGCGCCAGCTGGCGATTGGCCTCGAAGTCGGCCGCGCACAGCGTGGCGAAGCTCGTGAGGTCGAAATCGGCCGGCGTCCCGAGGCTGGAGATGACCTGGCCGGTCCAGTCCAGCAGCAGCACGCTGCGCGCGTTCGCCCCCTCGAGGAGCTCCGTCATCACGCCCCGAAGCGCCCAGTAGTCTTCCTCGAAGATGGTGCCTGCTGCCTGCACGCGTTCTCCTCGTTCACAGATCCTGGCGGCCTTCGAAGGCCCGCCCGAGCGTGGCTTCGTCGAGAAACTCGATGCTGCCGCCGACTGGAAGTCCTCGCGCCAAACGGGTGACGCGGAGCGGCAACCCCTCCAACAGGCGAGAAACGTACAACGCCGTGGCCTCGCCTTCCACCGTTGGATTGGTCGCGACCACCACCTCGCGGGTGCCGGCCTGGGCGGCCCGCTGGCGCAGGTTGCCGAGGCGCAGACCTTCGGGTCCGATTCCGTCCATCGGCGAGAGCACGCCGTGCAAGACCTGATAACGACCGCGGAAGGCGCCGGTGCGCTCCAACATATAGACGTCCTGCGGTTGCTCGACGACACAGATCGCGTCGTCGCTGCGGCGTGCGTCGGCGCAAATGACGCAGCGCGGGTCCTCGGCGACGTTGCCGCACACTTCGCACAATCCGACGCGCTCCTTCACATCGAGCAGGGCGCGCGCGAACTCCTCGATCGCGGCGCGCTCGCTGCGAAGAACGAAGAGCGCCATGCGCTGGGCGGACTTTTCGCCCACGCCAGGCATCTTCTTGAACAGGGCGACGAGCCTCGAAAGCAGCGGCGAACCGAAGATCAACGCATCCGTCCTCGCGCCAGGCGTCGGGCGCTCACATTCCAGGGAGACCGAAAGCGCCGGCCATCGGTCCCGCGAGGTTGCCCATCTCGCTTTGCACCAAATCCTGGACTTTCTGTTGCGCGTCACGGATTGCGGCGAGCACGAGATCTTCGAGCATCTCGACGTCGCCAGCCAGCTCGGCGTCGATATGGAGACGCAGCGGCTCGCTGCAGCCGTTGAACGCGATCCGCACCATGCCGCCGCCGGCCACGCCTTCCACCTCGCGTTGGCCCAGATCCTCACGCAACGCTTGCATCTTCGCTTGCATTTGTTGCGCTTGCTTCAGCACATCGCCCATGTTCTTGAGCACGTGATGCCTCCGGAAGCTCAGGATCCTGTACGCGCCGGCGACAGCGCGCGGCGCCGGTCTCTCAAGGCCCGTGATCCTCGATGATTTCGCCATCGAACGCATCGAGGATTTCCTGCACACGCGGGAAGCGCTCGGCCACATCGTGCAACGCCTCGCGGCGACTCTGCACGATGTCCTCGTGTGTGAGACGCGCCGCCCCTGGGTCCGTGGCGACATTCGCACCGCGAGCGCAGGGGACGAGTTGCAGCGGCTGGCCGAAATAACTTCCCAGCAACTGCTCGAGCTCGGCGCGCGGTCCTGGCTGCTGTAACATCTCCAGGTGAAAGCGTTGCTCTTCGGTAAATTCCACGTGCAAGCGCGCACCCTCCAGGCGCGACGGCATTCCCTCCGCCAGACATTGCGCCAACATCGCCTTCGAATCCGCCACGGTGCGGGTGAACTCCGCCCAGCGTTCCCGGACCTGACCCAGATCGAAACCAGGCGCGACCAGCGTCGCGGCCTCTGGCTCGGCGCCGGTTGCACCACGACCCTCTGGAGCTCGCGCTGTCCGTGCGCGCGGTGGGGTGAACGGTCCCCCCGCTGCCGGCGGCACGCGGTCGACCGGAAAGACCCCGCTTGCAAGCGCCGGACTGGTGGCCGCAAGCATCGCCGACCCACCACCCGGAGCACGACCACGCGGGGCCGTGGTGCTCTTGGGGTTGGCGCTACCTGCTTCGCCGCGACCGGCTGGCGGCGCAGGGGGCGCGACGCCAAGTTTTTCCAGAACCTCGCTCAGCAGCACGCGCGACTCGAAGCGCGCCAGTTCGACCATCGCCGCTTCGAGCACCACCATCGGCTGACTCGAGTTGCGGATCTCCTCGTGCAACGTCGCGGCGCGATTGAGGAGGAACAGCAGGTCCTCGGTGCGGAAGCGCTGTGCCAATGCGTCGGCGCGCTGTAAATGCGTCTCGCCGAGCTGCACCGCACGGCGCAACGACGGGTCGACCGACAACAACATCAGATTGCGCAGGTGTTCGACCAGGCCGAGCACGAAGCCGGCCGGGTCGGCGCCCTCACGCTGCGCTGCGTGCAACAACTCCAGGGCACGCACCGAAGCGTGCGCCAGAAAAGCCTCGCACAGTTCGAGGTAGACCTCCTCGCGCACCAGGCCCAGAACCTCGGCGACTTGGCTCTCGCGAATCTTGCCATTGGTGCTGGAAGCCACCTGGTCGAGCAAGCTCAAGCCATCGCGCAGACTGCCATCGGCTCGTTTCGCCAACAGGTGCAATGCCGCATCTTCGATGTCGAGCTTCTCTTTCTTGCAGATCCCTTGCAAGCGCGCGTGAATTTCGTCGCTCCGCAGGCGGCGGAAATCGAAGCGCTGGCAGCGCGACAGGATGGTCTGTGGCACCTTGCGCGGCTCGGTGGTCGCGAAGACGAAAAGCACGTGCGACGGGGGTTCTTCCAAGGTCTTGAGCAGAGCGTTGAAGGCGCCGGTGGAAAGCATATGCACTTCGTCGATGATGTAGACCTTGCGCTTCCCCGGGGCCGAGGCGGCGTAGCGCACGTTCTCGCGCAGCTCGCGCACGTCATCGACGCTGTTATTGGAAGCGCCATCGATCTCGAGAACGTCGAGACTCCGGCCCTCACGGATGCTCTTGCAAGTGTCGCACGCCGCGCACGGCGCGCCGTTCTTCCGCTGCTCGCAATTGAGCGCTTTCGCCAGGATGCGCGCCACGGTGGTCTTGCCCGAACCGCGCGGTCCGGTGAAGAGATACGCCGACGCCACGCGCTCGGACTCGATCGCACGCTGTAGCGTCTCGGTGATATGCGACTGGGCGATGACTTCAGAAAACGTTTCTGGCCGGTAACGACGCGCCATCGCCAAGTAGCTCATCGTCACCCCCGCGCGACACGCCCCGAAAAAGCCAGAATCAGGTTGACCAGCGCACCCGAGAAGGCTCCCTTACCGCTGCTACCTTCCGGTCCTGACGGAGTTCGGAATTTCCCGTTGCGTGGGACCTGATTCCAGCCTTCGCGGATTTCGTGGCGGCCTTGGCCCCGGCCCGCTGCATGTGGTGGAGATGAAGGGATTCGAACCCTCGACCCCCACGTTGCGAACGTGGTGCTCTTCCAACTGAGCTACATCCCCATAACTGACCCGGTGGCAAGTTCTAGCATCGCCTCCCCACCCTGTCAACCGCCGTCCCGGCGTACCAAAAACACGCGAGCCACGCCCCGAAAGGCGTGGCTCGATGCGGTGAGGAGCATGTCGTCGCGAGCGCGCACAGTTGCACGGATGGCCCGATTTTCCTCCGCGCCCACTCGCATTCGCTGCTGCGATCAGTAGCGAATCTTGGCACCCGGCATGATGTTGCTCACCACGATCTCCATGTCCACGAGATTGAAGATGCTGTGGAGCACCATGTCGCCACTCGCGTCGTCGAAGCGCCCGGTGCCACCCTCGATGCGCACTTCCATGAACTGCTCTTGCCCATCGCCCGGGTGATCGAATGCGAGCTCGTACACCTCGCCTCCCGTCACGACCCCGTGCACTTCGTCGCCATTGGCCGCGACGAGGGTGACACGACCCGCAGCGCTTGCCGGCTGACTGCAGAACGCGTGCGGATAGGCGGAGACAATGCTGGCGGAGAACACGGTCACCGGGCCATCCGGCGAGTACACGCCCGGCGCCGGCTGGCTCCAGTCCCACGCCGCCGACGCGCGCACCTGTGTGCGGCCCAGATGCGACACGTTACCGACGCTTTGCACCTCTGCACCCGCGACCAGTCCGTTGCAGATTCGCTCGTGGAGATGGCTCACCACCCACACGGGCTCGAAGTCCTTGAAAGTGCCGCGCAGCGGCCTCTCCGGCCGTTCGCCCCGGCCCTGGCCGTGGCTGTTGCCGTGTGCCGGGTCGGGCGTGGATGGCGGTGCCGGATCGACATGTTTTGGTTTCTCGAAACCGCTCTCGGGTGACGTGGCCGTTTCGCAGCCCACCAGTCCGAGGGCGAGAAAAGCTGCCAACATTCCAAGCTGCGGCAGCGTTCGCCGAACGCGCATGATGCGATGCTCCTCGTGATGCCTCGACGAAGTGATGTCGAGCGCACGTAGTGGGGGACGCCGCTCATCATAGCTGAAGCCCGACGCGGACTCAAAATCGGCATGAATCGGTGCCTGGCGGTGGGTCTTTTGACGCCAACGCGACAGCGAAATTGACGCATACTGTGCATGTGATGTCACGAACCGAACACGGATTGCAAGCCACCGCGATTGGGATCGTCGTTTTGCACGGCATCGCACTCGTTTTCCCCGGCGCGCTCTGGGGGCTGTCCGCGCTCGCGGTGTGGCCGCGCTGGTGTGCGGTCCTCTGGTTGGGCGCGTCACTCGCGGCCTGCATTGCGGTGCCGGGCCTCAGCCGGCGCGTGCGCCCGATCCCCTTCCCGGGTCGGCGCGCCGCGGCTCTGGCCGCCGTCGCGGCCGGCATCCTCTATTGGCTGTTGCGCGAACGCACACACTTCTCTGGCGATGGTTTGCTGCTCGTCCGCGACCAAGGGATGCCGGAAACGGTGGCGCATGCTCGGCTGTGTGTGGAGCTCACGTGGAGATGCGTCGCCGCAGGTCGTGCCTTGGGCCTGGACGCCGCCCAGAGTCTCGGGCTCCTCGCTGTGGCCAGTGGGGTTGCGGGAACCTATGCATTGCTGCGCACGAGCGCCCATCTCGGAATGGACCTCTGTCAACGCTGGCTCGTAGCGGCACTGCTCATGACTTCGGGGGCCATGCAGCTTTTCTTCGGCCACATCGAGTACTACCCGATGGTGGCGGCCTGCCTTCTCTTCTACCTGGCGCTCGTCACGCGCGTCCTCGCCCCAGGAGGCGCGCACCCAACCGGTGTCGGAGTCTTCGCCAGTCTCGCGGCCTACGGTTCGCTCCTGCCGCTGCACCTTGCGCTCGTCGCCCTGGTGCCGGCGGTGCTGTTGTTCGCCACGTTTGCGTGGCGGCGAGGCCAGCGGCTGGCGGCCGCCGGCGGCATCCTCGCCATCCCGCTCGTCGCGCCATCCTGATGTGGCTTGCAGGCGGTGCACCAAGCTCGCTGGTGACAACGACCGCCGCCGGCCTCGGCCGCTACACCCAGAGCTACGCTGCCGGCGCGAGCGCTCGCCACGCATTCGAGTTTTTTTCGTTCTCGCACTGGCTCGCGGTGACCAACGACATCCTGCGTAGCGCACCATTGGTTCTGTTCGCCGTCCCACTGCTCTGCATCCGCCAGCCTGCCGCGGCCGGAATGGCGCCGGCGTTGCGCTTCCTCGCCCTCGCCACTGCCGGATGCCTGGTCACGAACGTGGTTTTCGATCGCGAGCTCGGTCCGCCGCGGGACTGGGACATCCTGGCGCCATTCGCCTTCGTGCTGCTGGCTTGGACGGGAATCCTGACCGTGGCCAAGTGCGGTGCGTCGCGCACCCTCGTCATGTGGGTGCTCGTGTGCGGCCTGCACCACAGTCTGCCGTGGGTGCTCACCCATGCGAGTCCGCGCGCCGCCAGGGCCCACGTGCAGCTCACGCTCGCGGCCACCAGCCAGTGGTCGCCGCATGCGCGCGCCTACATGTTCGAGGAATTGGCCATCGATCACCGCCAGCGCGGCGAACACGACCTCGCCACCCAAGCCTTCGCGGCCGCGGTGCAGGCGAACCCCGCCGACGCCCGCTACCGCGTCGGCCTCGGCAATCAGTACGCCCAACGTGGCCAGATGCAAGCTGCGGCACGAGAGTATCGCCTCGCGCTCGAACGCCGGCCGGACTATGCGCCCGCACACAACAATCTGGCGTTCGCGCTCGCATCGATGCGGCATGACCTGGATGTGGCACGCACTCACGCCGATCGCGCCCTAGAGCTCGAACCCGAGAACGCCGATTTCCTGCTGACCTTGGCGCGCGTCGAGGTCGCAGCCGGCCGCGACCCCCAAGGCCGTGCCGCGCTGCAACGGGCACTCAGGATCCGTCCGATTTTTCCGGTCGCAGAGGAACTGCTACAGTCGCTCGCTCCGTGACCCATTTCCCGACGAGGCTCCATGCATTTCTTCGGGCTGCCGCTCAGTGTGATTCCGGTCTTCTGCTTCCTGGCATTGCTGATCCTCATGGATAGCTTCAAGCTCGTGCCACTGCGCGCCGTGCTGCGCACGATCGCAGTCGGATGCCTGGCCGCCGCAGTGGCTCTGCGCTGCAACACCTGGCTCCTGGATGGTTTTACCATCGAGCCGCGCCTGTTCCAGCGCTACCTGGCACCGCTGGTCGAGGAAGGCATCAAGGCCGCCTACATTGTGTTTCTCATCCGCACTCAGCGTGTCGGGTTCGTGATCGATGCCGCCATTCAGGGCTTCGCCCTGGGTGCCGGCTTCGCGTTGGTCGAGAACGTTTTCTACTACTTCCAGATGCGCCAGGAGGCAAGCCTGTTCCTCTGGGTCGTGCGGGGCTTCGGCACCGCGGTCATTCATGGCTCCACCATGGCGATGTTCGCGACCCTGTCCAAGAGCTTGAGCGACCGGCATGCCTCGATGTCACTGCGTTGGTTCCTTCCGGGTCTTGGACTCGCCGTGGTCGTGCATTCGTTCTTCAACCACTTCCTCCTGCACCCGATGCTGATGACCGCCATTCTCCTGGTGGCGTTGCCGCTGCTGGTGGTCGTGGTGTTCGAGCAGAGTGAACGCGCGACGCGCAGCTGGTTGGGAACGGGATTCGACAGCGACGCCGAGATCCTCGAGCTGATTACCAGCGAGGATGTGCGTCAGACGCGCGTTGGTACGTACCTGCAAACACTGCGCAGCCACTTCCCGGCCGCAGTGGTCGCGGACATCCTGTGCTACTTGCAGATTTATCTCGAGCTGTCGATGCGCGCCAAGGCGCAGCTCATGGCGCGAGATGCCGGTATCGTGCTGCCAATCGATGATTCGGTGGCGGCGAATTTGCAGGAGCTGCGCTATCTGGAGAAGGCGATCGGCAAGACCGGCAAGCTGGCGATCCTGCCGTTTCTACGCACCAGCAGCCGCGACCTCTGGCAGCTGAACATGCTGCGTTCCTAGTCGATCGTACGCGGCCGTGGACGGGCGATCCTGGCGTTGGCCAACGGGGCGATCATTCGATGCCGAAAAGCTGCCCCAGCCCCGCATAGTGGAAGACGGCTCGCACACGTGGCTGTGCATTGGTCAGTTTCATCGTGTGCCCGGATGCTTGCAGCCTCAAGTGTGTCTTCACCAGCACGCCGATGCCGGCGCTGGAGATGTAATCGAGCCCGGCGATGTCGGCGACGACGGAGTGATCGAGCACATCCAGAGTCAGCAGTGCCTTGGCGGCCTGGGCGGCATCGAGCCGGCCGGTCATGACGATCGCGTTGCCCTCCCCTGCCTGAATCTCGAACATGCTCAGCCTCCGAGGCGTTTCTCGATCGTGACCGTGCTGTTGCCGTTCTGGTGTTCGTAGGCGAAACGGTCCGCCATCTTCTTCACCAGGTGCAGTCCCAAGCCGCCGACCTTCTTCTGCGCCAGCAAATTCTCCGCATCCACCGCAGGTACCTGCGAGTAATCGAACGGCTGCACGCCGAAGTCAATGAGCCGAATCTCTACGACCTCGCCATGGCGACGCAAGCGGATGGCGATGTCCTGAGTCCCCTCCTTGTTGTATTTGACCATGTTGGTGAAGATCTCCTCGATGAACAATTGAACCGTCGAGGGGTCATGGTTGCCGAAGCCGCTGGTCGAGAAAAACTCGCAAACGAAAGCGAAGATCGTCTCGAGAGCGGCCACATCGCGCGAAAAATGCTTCTCTTGCTCCATCGCCGCTCCCCATCCGCGTGACTCGCGGTTCGGACCGCAGGCGTCAAGTGACCGCCAGTTTCCACAGTATAGGGGCTCGTCGCGAAGGGCGGCGAAGATTTCACAGCACCTTGAGCGACAGCATGAACTCGCCACTCGGGCTGCGATCCGCTTCCAAAACAACGCCGTAGCCGGCGGACACCATCATCGACAGGCGGCAGAGCAGCATCAGTTGCACGTCGACCTGTCCCCCGAGGCTCGCCAACGTGCGTCGCGCACTGTCGCTGTCCATGTTGGTCACCAGTCCGGCCCCGAACAGCGCCGTGCGCAACCAGGTGGCGTAGAATCCCGGCGTCCCGAGACGTTGGAAACGCAACGGCGGCAGGTTCCACTCGAGCAGCGACTTGCCGTAGTTGGTGCCAGCGATCTCATTGAGCTCGGCGCCTGGAAAACTCTCGAATTCGCGATAGCGCTTCTCGTTGCCGTGATCCACCCAGTTGTTGCCGAAGCCGCCGAAATAGAAGTTGGCGAACTCGTCGGCGCGATCCCCGGGAGAATAGCCGGCGGCGCTGCGCAGCCACAGCGACGAATGGTGCACGAGGAATGGGAAGCCGAAATCGAAGCTGCTCATGATGCCGTTGAACGAAGCCTTCTCCACCGTGTTGTTGCCGAGCCAGAGCTGCCAGAGTGTGCCCTTTTCGTCGTCGACCGCACCCAGCGAACGTCGCGTGCTCTTGTACTTGAGCTCGATGCGGGCGGTCAGCAGCTCCGAAGACGTGGCGAAGACATTCTGTGCGTACGGCAGCCGCTCGAGATCGGCGTAGCCTGCGAGCGCTACGCGCAGGTCGAGGGTTTTCGGCTTGTCGTAGATCAGCAAGCGTTCGTACTCCAACCCCAGAGAGGTGCCCTTGCGACTGGTCTTCGTCGGCCCGAAGAGATCGTAGAAGTCGGCGGCGTTGTACTGGAAGCGCGCTTCCCAGCCGAGATGGCGGAAGCCGACGTTGGCATGCACGCGCTCGTCGGCAGGAAGCGCCGTGGTCGGCGTCACGGAAAGCGTGAGGTCGGCGCTGTTGCGGAACACCGGATCGGAGAAGGTCATGCTGAGGCCGAGCGCGCCAAAATCCTTGTAGCCTTCGACCACCGGCACCACCGACTCGAGCCCGATGCTGCCAAAGCTGTGATAGTCGCCTTCCCGCACACCGAGCGAGTCGAGGTCGATCTTGGCGGGCGAGCCCACGTTCCAGCTTTCGACCACCGGATGCTTCTCGGCCACCCGCGCGCCGAGAAACGTGACAGCGCTCATATCCGTGAGCGGCTCGGCGTCGAGGAGCGCCGGCACGAAGCCGTCGCCGCTGTAGCGGAAGACCAGCAGCGAATCGCCACCGAGCGGCAGCGGCCGGAAGAAACCGGTTTCGCAATTCGTCACCGGCACCATCGTGCTGTCGGCGAAATCGTAGCGCCAAATGTTGGACACCCCAGTGTAGTAAGAGCTGCCGAACAGGAAGCGCCCGTCCGCAGAAAACACGAAGTTCGCCGGCAACGAGGTACCGAAATCGTGCAGGCGCTCGGACCCAGTTTCACCGCGCTGCAGCGCCGCGAGCTCGAGCCGTTGTAAGCTATGCTGGCCGCTGATCTCGGCGCGAGAGAACACGAGCCAGCGTCCATCGGGCGACAGATCGAGATCGTAGATGTCCTGTCCATAGGGCCAAGAGTGCACTTGGTTCCAGCGGTCGTAGGGCGGCGGAATGCGGACCAATGTCGAAATGGCATTGAAGTGCCGCACACCCCAGAGGGCGCTGTCGGCGGGGCAGTAGACCAGGTCGCCGATGCGCGCGTCTTTGATCAATCGCTTCGCATCTCCCGTGCGTGGATCGACCCGGAAGAGATCACGCCATTCGTTGTTGTCGCCGGTGTAGAAGAGCGTCCCCGTCTTCGGGTCACGGGCCAGCGACGTGACGAAGTGCAGCGCCGGCCCCTTGATGTCGCACACCTTGTCCACGGCGCCGGTGTCGAGCGAGATGGCGGCGATGTGGCCGAGCACGCCCGGATAGGTGAGCCCCACGTACAGCGTGCGCGCCGCGGGGTCCAAGTAGGCACGCGACACCGAGCCCAACGCCTTCGGCGATAGGTCGCGATACGGCGTCATCGGCTGGCGTCGCAACGAATCGAGATTGGCCTGCTGGAAGCTTCGCTCCCAGTCCACCCATTGCCGCCATGCGGTGCCGAGCGGCATGCCAAAAACTTTTTCGAACTGCGAAGAGTAGTAGCGCTTGCTGCCGTCGCCCCGCGCCGACCACACGATCAACGATTCGGGCGCCGTGGCATACGCCATGTAGGTCAGGAAGCGCGTCCCGTAGAGGTACGAGGTCGCGCCCATCTGGAACTCCACCTTCGTGGCTTCGGATTCGAGCCCCAACGGGTCGTAGAAGTAGCTCGAATCCGCGACCATGGCGCGAAACACCATCTCGTCGTATGCGCTCTGGGCGCGGCCGATGCCACCGGCCATCCACGTCTCGAGGAACGAGGCGATGCCTTCGTGATACCAGCGCGGCGCCGCCTGTCGCGGCTGGGTGAGGAAACCGTAGAGGATGGTCTCGGGATGGTCCGGCGTCGCTGCCACTTTGCCGGCGAATAAACGCCGGAAGAAACGGTCGCCCCCCGAGGGGCGTTCGAGAGCCACGATGTGCGCCACCTCGTGGTTCATGGTGTGATTGATGCGTTCGTTGCTGGGAAGCGTTTCGTACGCCATGTTCGCCGGCGCGACCTGCACCATGATGGTGTTCCGCGGCGCCACGAAGGCCGAGCCGTTGTTGAAGTCGTACCAGTCCTGCAGCAGCACCGTGATCTTCTCGTCCGGCTCGTAATCGAACACGCTGCGGTAGTAGCGCAGCGAATTCTCGAAACACCTCGCCGTGTACGGTGCGATCGGTGCGTCGAGTAGCCGGCGATAGACGAGGCGCAAGTCCTCGGTCTCGAGCGTGGCGTACTGAGCGTGAACGAACCCCGGAAAGGCGAAAGAGAGCAGGGCGAAGAACCGTGTCGCGCACGCGATTTTCAATCGATCCCCCCTGGTTCGCTCCGTCAGCGTCCCGAAACCACGCGTACCTGATCATGCCCGGACAAACGCAGCAAGGAGACGCCGCTCGCACGGCATCTCCTTGCTCGCTTCGAGGCGCTCGGCGCGGCGAGGTGCGTTCTTGCACCGAGCCCTCGAGTCAGGCCGGGCGGTCGCTTCGTGAAGCCAAGGGCTGCTTCGGCTCCGCGAACTCGCCTGGAGGGGGGTGACCCGCCCGGCCCTCGGATTCAATCGCGATCGACGCGATTCATCCCGTAGCGACTGGTGTCGCTGCGTTCCATGTCGGTCTTGAACTGCTCACTGTGCAGCAGTGCCGCAAACCCCGCCACATCGGCCGCGCGTGCCAGGTCGGCGCTCGCCAGCACGGACAGGGACTCGAGATCCTGGCGCTCGATGATGCCGCGCAACACTTGGGACTTCCCGATCTCCTCGCGAGCGAGTTCCTCTTTCGCGGTCATCAAGCGATCGAGTTCCAACTTGACCCGATCCGCGTCGTTGCGCTCGACGGCTTCCCGGAAGGCCTCGTTCTTCATCACATCACTAACCGTCGTCTTCAACTCGCCACGGGCCAGCTCGCCCATCTGCAGATCGTCCCTCTTGAGCAGGACCTTGTCGAGTTCTTGCTTGTCGATTCCAAGCCTCTCGAGTTCGTCACGGTTCATTTTGACCTGATCCAGCTGTTCCTTGGCGATCCCACGCTTGTCGAGCTGTGTTCTCGCGATCGTGAGCTTGTCCAGCTGCTCCTTGCTCCAGCCAGCCATTTCCAGCTGTTCACGGGTGAACATGTTCTTCTCTAGATCTTCCTTGCTTAGGTTTGTTTTGCCCTGCTCGACACGTGCAACGTTCAACCGATCCAGCTCTTCCTTGCGCAATCCCATTCTCTCCAGGTCTTCACGCGTCCACTGGATCCTTCCGATCTCTTCCTTTTGAATTCCGGCTCTCTCGAGATCCTCACGCGTGAAAAACACCCGGTCCAACTCTTCCTTGGCGATGCCGGTTTTTTCCAGCTCCTCGCGCGTGAGTTTCGCCTTGTCCAGCTCTTCCCGGGTGAAACCTGCGCGCGCGAGTTCTTTTCGCGACAAGCCAATGCTCTGCAACTCCTTCACGGCGAGATCGATGTCGTTGCGCGCGACAGCGTCGCGGAATATGTCTCTGCCCAGCGCACTCGCCAGCAATGCTTGCAGCCCCACGACCTCGGCCCGGCTGTCGGAGGAGTAGACCCTGTTGACTTCTTCGATCGCACGCGCCACATCGCCCTTGGCCACGGCGTCGCGGACTTCACTCTGTCCTAGCGCTTGGCTCAGCTGTGCAAGATCGATCGTGTTCTTTTCTGTCAGCGCCGCCAGTTCGCCTTCGGCCACCAGCTTCTGGAAGGCTTTGTCGGTCACCAGGCGGTGGAAGAAGTCGGTTTGGACCAGATTCTGGATGTCCGGGTTCTGGAGGACGACGTCCTCGCTCTGGATCTGGTCGCTGCGATGCTGCTTGGCGGCCTGGATGGTGCCTTGGGCGCCGTCTTCGGATGGCGGCAGGCCGCGGATGGCCAGGATGCCGACCACGACGATCGCGACGGCAGCCACGCCGAATAGTGTTTTCCTCGCCATGTTCGTCCTCCTCCGGGAGAGTGTTGGTTCTTTCGATCGTAAATACATCACGGACCTCCTCAATGTTGGCGGGCGAATCTCAGAGATCCGCTGGAACCGTCCTGACCACCCTCTCCAGGGTGGACCCGCCGACGAGCACCTTCACATTCAGACTCGAAACCTCGGTCGCGCTCGGGCCGAACACGACTCGATACTGATTGGTGCCGCGATGCTCGATCCGGATCCGACCCGGCTCGAGCGCCGCCGCCCCCATCGCCCCGCCTTGCTCGAAACCCAGAACCGGCAGAGCGTTGCCATCGAACTCGACGATGACCGTGGCGCTTTCGGCCGACCGGCAATCGATCTCCGCCAGGATGCCGCCTTCGACCACGCGTGTGCGCACGGCGCCGGTGAATCCAGCCGCCACCAGATCGACGGAATCGACGATTCGGGCGCCTTCGAAACGACTGAGCGGCAGCATCGCGCCGGGGGCGCCGCCATCCAGGCGCGCGGGCAGTTGGTCGTCGAGAACGGCGAAAAACGCCACGCCTGCGATGGCACCGGCGGCAAACACATAGGCCGTGCGCGGAGTGAGCCGGATACGGATGGCGTCGAACGCAGCCCTGAGCCCGCCCCGCACACCCGCCGTGCGATCACGAGTCTGCTGCCGCAAGATGCGAATGAGACCGTCCTTGAACGCAGGCGGCGGCTCCATGGCTTTGACACCGTCGAGCATGGCAAAAAGACGCTGCATCTCCGTGAAACGTGCCCGCGCATCGGCGTCGCTTGCCACGAACTCGCGCAAGCGCGTGGCTTCGTCGGAGGTCGCCGCCCCGTCCAGCACGCGCTGCATCAAGTCTTCGTCGAGGGGCTTGTTCATGTCGTTGCTCTCCGGTCAACGAGCAGCACGCTCAGCTGCCGCCGCGCCGTGTACAGGCGCGATTTCACCGTTTTTTCGGGAATGTCGAGGATTTCGCTCATCTCGTCGTAGGACAAGCCCAGAAAATGACGCAGGACGACGACGAGACGATAGTCGTGCGAAAGTCGCTGCAGGGCGCCCGAGATCGCCCCACTCAACTCGTTCTCGGCACAGGTTTCCTCGGGATTGCTGCTGGGCTCTGCCATGGCCGGATCGAGTTCCACGCATGGCTTTCTGCGGTTCAGGAGATTCAAGGACTCGTGAAACATGATCCGGTAGATCCAACTGAAGAACTTTTGATCCAGCTTGAACGTGTGCAGCTTCGCATAGGCTTTCAAGAACGTGTTCTGCGCGATATCGCGTGCGTCTTCCCGGTCGTTGACCATGCGCAGCGCCCCGTTGAACAGGACCTTGTAATACTTGTCCACCAAGAGCTCGAAGCTGTGGCGGTCCCCACCGAGCGCCTTCGCCACCAGGGCACTGTCGTCCGCCATCGACTGAATTACTGGGGAGCGGCCGGAAGGTTGGTCTCGCCGGGGCACTGACACGCGGGAACGCCTCCGTGGATCCAACAGCTCGTGGTCACACCAGGATCGCCGGCGAAAGTCCGAAATCTCGAGGCCCAAGTCCGTTCAGGCGCTGTGCGGGTGTGCTCGCAAGCTGATCGAGTCTGACGATGGATAAGCTATATCACATTTTGGCGCAGCCAAAAGCCGCATGGTGAGCGGGAAGGCTCTACGGACTCAGGACCTGTATCACTGGAGTCGTGTGAGGCCAGAGCCACGCGAGCTGTGAAGTTAAAAATCAGTAAAACTACGTAGATCTACCGCATCAGCTGCTCGCGCGCCTCGTCCTCGCTGCCGCAAAGGGCGAACACCGCCTCGAGTCCGCAGATCTGGAGGATGGAGCGCACGCGCGGCGCACAGCCGACGATGGCAAGCCGGCCATGATGCCCCTGGACTCGTGCCAGGAACTGCATCAAAACTCGCACGCCGGCGCTGCTCATCCAGTCGACACCGCGCAGATCGAGGAGCAAAGAGGGTGACTCCGGAACGATCCACGGCAGCACTGCGTCACGAGCCTGCGTCGACCCGTCCAGGTCCAAGTGCCCGACGAGAACTGCCAAGGTGCCCTTCCAGGTCGGCTCGGTGCTACATGTCACTTCCAAGCACGGCCTCCATTCGCTGGCGCTGCACGCAGTTCGCGCTGGCCGACGGGTCTCAAGTCACAACGTGCCGCCGCGCGCAGTCGAGAAAAAGGCCCTGCCGTGCATGGCAGGGCCGTGTCTGGCGGAGAGAGAGGGATTCGAACCCTCGGTGCGGTTACCCGCACACACGGTTTCCAACCGTGCCGATTAAGCCGCTCTCGCATCTCTCCGGTTGTCGTCGCGCTCCAACCCACGAACGGCGAGCCGTCGCGTGACCTCATGGCGTTCGTCAAGGTGCGGTGTCGTCGGGAAAAGGATCCGGCGCCGCCACCTCGCGGCCTTGCCGGCGCAGCTCGCGGAAGAAGCGTCGCAGAACGAAGCGACTCTCCTCGGCGAGAATGCCCTCCACGTGTTCGACTTGGTGATTCAATCGCGCCTGGTCGAGCACGTTCAGAACCGACACACATCCGCCGAATTTCGGGTCACGGGGTCCGAACACAACGCGACGCAGCCGTCCGAGCTGAATGGCGCCGGCGCACATGGCGCAAGGTTCCAGGGTGACGTACAGCTCGGCACCTGTCAAACGCCAGTCCCCGAGCGCTTCGCCTGCGGCCCCGATGGCGAGGATCTCCGCGTGCGCCGTCGGATCGTGCGTCGCCTCTGTCCGGTTGTGACCGCGTCCGAGAATCCGGTTGTCACGCACCACGACGGCACCGACGGGAACCTCGCCGTCTTCGGCACCGCGCATGGCCTCGTCCAATGCCACGCGCATCCAATGCTCATGATCGTGCAACGGCGCGCCTTCCCGAACCCAAGGCCCTTCAGTGCCCGCTCTGTGGAAACGCGGCGACGAGTGACACGACCGCGGCGTCCAGGACTTGCGCGAAGTCCGGCGGCGCGTACACGCCCCCGAGCGTGCGTTTGTTCGTCCGCTCCAACTGACGTTCCAGCTCGGCGACATTCTCCTCGCTTGGTCCCGAGTAGCGCAGACCATCCCTGAACTGGGAATCACGGCCCAGCCACAATCTCTGACCGGTCACGCCATCGAAGAGTCCAATCAAGAGTCCGACATGCGTTCGTGCCGCCCCCGTTTCCATCATGTCGACCTCATCCTGATGCCATAGATCCACGGCTCCACCCACGACCGCATCCACTTTGAGCAGAGACGCGACTCGTTGCACGAACTCCGAGTCGACGTCTTCTTGATCCGAGATCCAATCGGCATAGAAGACGCCCAGACTCGCCGAAAGACCCGCTTGTTCGAGCGCCCGCCCGACCTCGCTCGCGCTCAGCAATGTGTACTGGGTCGCGGCATCGAGCGCCGGGTAGAACTTGGCGCCCACCATCCCGGCCGCGATCTGATCGGGGTCCTCGTCCTCGGAGACATCGGTGGCGAAGGGCAATGCCGCCAGCGTTCGCAACGGCCGCTGGCCGAAGGCGGGGTCGAGCTCGTTGGTGAGCGGGTGCTCGAGAGCGGTGCGGTGTCCCCCGCAGGAGAGAATCGCGAGCGCCGCTGCTACGAACCACAGCTTGCTTTGCATGCCCGCCCTTCGCCATCAAGTGGGGCCCAACTCCGTCCTGCGCCGGCACGGAATTCTCGAATCAGGCGGGGGGCTTGCGCCTCCCATGGCCTTGGATCTGCATAGCACGAGGAGGCGGAAGCGGCAAGGAAGGCCACTGGCGCTCTCCGAGGGCTGTTGATACGATACCGGGGCTCGCGATCGTGTACCACCGCCACGCTCGCCGAGTGCTTCGGACACGATCCGACCTCGTGCCGAGGAAGGGTTGAGGCGAAATGGTGCGCCGCATCGCACACGCGCGACACGCGCTCGTTGCCCCGTTTCTTGCCGTCTCGTGGCCGGGCAGCGTGTTGGCGGAAATAACACCCCCCGCGACCGCCCCGGCAGTGTTGGCGACTTCGACCTTACGTCCCCTGCCATTTCGGGCGGTGAAAAGCCCAAAGGACAGGTTTGCAGCCTCTTCTTTGACAATGAATTACGACCGCGATCTGGCGTTGTTCTTGAATACGCGATCGCGCCGCATCGACCTGGCGGTTCTCGATCGGCACGGGCACGCCTCACCGCCTGCGACCGTGTGGGACGACTCGACGGCCAAAGCCCTCTTCGATCGCTCCCAACCCACCGACGTGGCAGAGGTCACACCCGGCGAGATGGACGCGCTCACCCCGCCCACGGCCGGCGTACACATGGGAATCCCGAGCGCCGTCGCTGCGACCGGCGCCCTTCTAGGCGGCATTGGACTTCTCATCAAGATTCTGTTGCTCGGGATCTGAGGCTCTGCTGGAGCCGAGCGCGCTCGGCACGCAAGCGCAACAGGGCGGCTGCCTTTTGCTCCGCCGGCAGGAACGCGGCCATCATGCCTGCATCGGTCATCGCATCGATGCGTGCGAGATCGAGCCCGAGGTCGCGGTGCGCGACGAGCATTTCATGGGTGAGATCGGTGTCGAAATAACTCGGATCGTCCGCACCCAAGCTGACCGAGAGCCCGCGCCGCAGGAGCTCGGGGAGCGGGTGCAGGGCGAGGTCCGCGACGACGCGAGTACGCACGTTGCTGGTCGGACAGACCTCGAGCGTCGTTCCCCGTTCGAGTAGCTCGCGGACGACGGCCGCATCCTCGAGACAGCGAATGCCGTGACCGATGCGCGACACCTGCAAGAACTCCAACGCGTCGCGCACACTCGCAGCACCGTCGCCCTCGCCCGCATGTGCTGCCGCGCCGAGGCCGGCGGCACGCGCCTCCGCGTACGCCGTGGCGAACAATCGCGCCGGATGGGCGAGTTCGTCGCCTCCCAAGTGCACGCCAACCACGCGCGGATGCGCGATCTTCCCCAACGCCTCCACCTGCTGGGCAGCGAACTCCGGCCCGAAGTTGCGCACCAGATCGATCACCAAGTTGTAGCGCGGCAGCAACGCACCGCGCCGGCGGGGCTCGAGGACCGTGGCTTCGGCCGCGGTCACCGCGGCCAGCAGCTCATTCCACGGCATGCCCATGCGGAGAAAGATTCCCGCCGAGAACAGGACCTCGGCGTAGAGCACGTTCTGCGCCGCGAGCTCTCGGAAGAGGTCGCACGCGATGTCGTGCACGTCTTGGGTGTCGCGCAAGCAAGTGACGACGAAACGGAAGTGGTCGAGGAACTCGGGGAGATCCGTGTGGCGGAACAGCCAGGCCAAGTCGTCGGGGCTGTCGAATTCGCGATGCAGCGCATGCCGCCGGCAGATGGAGAGGAAGCGTTGCGGACGCACCGCACCCTCGAGGTGGACGTGCAGCTCGACTTTGGGAGTGTCGCGGATGTACGCGTCGGCGCACGCGCTCGGCAGCGCGTCAATGCTCGCCTCAGGCTCGCCGGCCGCCATCGGCAGTCGCCTCCGCGGCGCGCGCGCGCAAGAACTCGATCAGCAGCCGGACGCCGACGCCGGTGCCGCCCTGCGGGCGATAGCCCTCCGCCTTGTCGAGATACGAAGTGCCCGCGATATCCAGATGCGCCCAAGGCGTGCCGGCGACGAAGTGCTTGAGGAACGTCGCGGCCGTGATGGTACCGGCATTCTTTCCACCCGTGTTCTTGATGTCGGCGACCGGCGAGCGAATGAGCTCCTCGTAGTCTTCCCACAGCGGCAGCTCCCACAAGCGTTCGAAGCAACGGGCGCCTGCCGCCAAGAGATCCTCGATCAGGTGGCGATCGTTGCCGAGAACGGCCGTGGCGGTTTGTCCGAGGGCAATGAGCGCCGCTCCCGTGAGCGTCGCCAAATCGATGATGGCCGCGGGTTCGTAGCGTTGGGCGTAGACCAGCGCATCCGCCAGCACCAGGCGTCCTTCGGCGTCCGTGTTGTCGACCATCACCGTCTTGCCATTGGCCATGCGCAAGATGTCGCCGGGACGATAGGCGCTGCCGCCGAGGAGATTCTCCGTGCACGGCACCAAGCCTACGACACGGACCGGAAGCCGCAAGCGCGCTGCGGCCTCGATGGCACCGATCACGGCCGCACCGCCCCCCATGTCGCCCTTCATCTCGTCCATCTTGGGCGCGGGTTTGATGCAAATGCCGCCGGCGTCGAAGGTGATGCCTTTGCCGACGAAGACGAAGCGCGGCGCCCGTTTGCCCGCGCCCTCGTATTCGAGGATGATGAAACACGGTGGCTGGTCGGTGCCGGCCGAGACCGCCACCAAGCCCGCCATTCCCAGCTTTTCGGCTTCTTTACGGTCGAGAATTTTGCACTTGAACCCGAACGCCTCGGCCGAAGCTCGAGCACGCTCGGCCATTTCCGTCGGCGTGACCTCGTTGGCTGGCGCGTTCACCATGTCGCGCGCCTTGCGCACCGCCTCGGCCAAGATCTCGCCTTCTTCGATGCCGCGCGTAACCTCTGCATCCACGTGCCGGACAGCCACGAGGATCACCGACTCGAGCTTGGTGGCGCCGTTGTCGCTCCTACTCTTGTATTTGTCGAACCGGTAGTCGCCGAGCAGGCTGCCTTCGGTGAGCGCTTGCGCCATGGGACGATCCCCGAGCCTCTGCGGGGCTGGAAACAGGATCGCCACCTCGCGCGCCTGCAGCTCGCCGGCGCGCACGACGGCGCGCGCTGCAACCTGGCGGATGCGTTCGAGATCCAGATCCGGTTCCTTGCCGACGCCGAGGAGAAGGATACGACGCGGCCCGGAAGGTTTCGGGTTGTAGAGGGTAACGTGCGTGCCCGGTTTGCCGCTCCAATCCCCGGCACGCATGACCGCCGCGAGGATACCGCCGCAGGCCCTGTCGAGGGCCGCCAACGCACCGCGAAGCGTTTCACCCTCGTACATTGGCACGCAGAGAAGCGGCGTGCGCAGGCGGGGCAGGTCTCCTCTTCGCAGGCGGATTCGCATGGGGACACATTAAAGCAAGCTTGGCCCGTGGCGGCAATGCCTTTTCGGAAGAAATCCGAAACCGCCCCGGAGCGGCCGTGCGGGTCGCGATCAGATCGCCAGCTGCTCGAGGCAACGCGCCAACTTGTGGTCACCGCGCTGCCCGGCAATCTCCGCCGGCTGCCCTCCCACCAGGATCTCACTCCACGTCTCGTGCTCCGAGACATCGTAGGCGCGGCTGTCGACGCTCAAGCCGATCGGTGGGTCGCGCAACAGCTCGCTTGCGGGGTGCGAGGGCAGGGTGAAACGCCCGAGCAATTCCTGTGGATAGATGCGATCGCGAGTCGCGAGCGCGAAGCGGGGAACGCCGGCCAGACGCGCCCAGATGGCGTGCACGCGCGTCCCCGTGCGGTGCACCACCAGACGCGGCAAGATGCTCTCGACGCCGACGATGAGAATGGCGTTGCCCTCGAGATGCGCGCACAGACCGACATCGGTGACCAGGGTCACCGGTCGCTCCTGCGCTGCCAACCAGCGCGCGAACGCCGTGCCCTCGTGCAACGGTCGCGACTCGGCGCACACGACCCCGGCCAAGAGATCGCGACGATGCAGCGCCTGGATCGCTTCGGCCACCATTACATTGGCGGACGTCGTGACGACTCGCACCGGCTCGTGCACGCGTTCGACGAGCGCCGCGGCGGCGGCGTGCCGGTCGGCGTCCAAGCCCTGACGCAACGACTCGAGCGCATTGCCGACCGAAGACATCCCCAATGTTTCGACGGTGCGCAAGACGAAATTGGCGACGTTGGCCACCGCCGCCAGTGCTGGCTGCGACAAGACGATGGCGCGCGCCGCCTCGGCGAGCAGTTCCGGATCGGTCGTCGCGACCTCGCGCAACAGATCTCCGGCGCGCAATGCCAGAACACTCGATGGCGAGCGCAAGTCCGCACCCAAGGCGCGAATCTTCGGTTCCCATGTCGCGGTCAAGACTCCTCCGCCGTGCCTGTCATGAACACAACGGGCCGGCAGTGTGGTGCCGGCCCGTTGCGAGTGGCGCGCCCAGGAGAATTCGAATCCCCAACCTTCTGATCCGTAGTCAGACGCTCTATCCAATTGAGCTATGGGCGCAACGATCGCATTTCCGAACGACCTGCTATGTTCGTTCGACTCTGGCGGAGAGAGAGGGATTCGAACCCTCGGTGAGACTTTTGTGCCCCACACTCGCTTAGCAGGCGAGCCCCTTCGGCCTCTCGGGCATCTCTCCAGCGATTTTTCGCTCGACGCGGCGCCCCGCATCGGGGGCACGAAACACGATTTCAGGGCCCGCCCACACTAACCACAAGCGCGGGGACTGTCAACCAGCGGGTGCGCGCGGAAACCATTGCGTCTTGCCGCGTTGCGCATCCTGTGGGAGTCTTCGTCCATGGCAATCTCGCGCTTCGCAGAGCTGCAAAGGTGGACCACGCGGACGCCCTGGCTGCTGCCCGCACTCCTCCTCGTCGGTCTGGCGGCAGTCTCGGTGTTCGACCCGAGCGACCCAGGGCTCGGCACGACGACCGACGGCGACACCGCTTCGCGTCTCGAGGCGGTCGGCGCCATCGAACCGGATGCGGACAACCCGGTGCGTTCGCTGATTCGCATCCAGTGGACCTCGTTCCTCGGCGCCCAGCAGTATGAAGTGCGCTTCTGGTCGCAGGAGATGCGTGAAGTCGGGCGCCATCGTGCCGGAGCCACCAATGTCGCGTTGCTGGATCTGGAAGAGATGTGGCGCCCCGTGGCGCCATCCCGGCTCTTGCATTGGCGCGTGGTGGCGATGGCGGATGGTGCGGACATCGCCGCCTCCGATCTGGGTTCGTTGCGCTTGCCGTGATTCCAGAAATGCGGGCGTGGACCATGCTATGATCGAGACCGATGCCACCGACCATTGCCGCAAGGGCTGCCGAGCCGTTTGCGGCCAGCGGTCGGCGGCGCAGAGAAGGGTGACACCGTGCCGACCTTCATCCGGCTGGCGAAGCTGACCGAGCAAGGCATTCGCAACATTCAGAATCTGAAGGCAATGCTCGACGATACGCGCCAGGTCATGGAGCAGAATGGGGTCAAGCTCGTGCATGGCTGGGCCACGCTCGGGGAATACGACGTCGTCGCCATCATCGAAGCACCCGACGCCAAGACCGCCGCCAAAGTCAGTGCACTGATCGCGTCACGCGGATTCTTCCGCGCCGCCACGCTCTCAGCCATCCCCATGCACGAATTGAGCGACGCCTTCGAGCCCTGAGCTGCTCGAAGGCGAAACCTAGCGCGAGCGCCTGGCGAGCGGCCCACGCTGGGCCAGCCTGGCCTCCTCACAACACGGGTTTGCCGGCGACGAGAGCTGCCAGTGGCCGACCGCAAAGCGCACGCCAGATCTCGGCGGTGTCGCTCGCGTCCAGGAATCCCCGTTTCGCCCAGCGCTTTGGATCGGTGAGGAAGGCGCCCGCTTTGCGCACCGCCGCCTTGACGTCGTCGCGTGCTTCACAGCGCTGGTCGTACCAGATCAGGAAGTCGACGATTGCAGGCGTGCGCGCGAAATCGCCGCGCACGGCGCTATCCCAAGTGCCGTCGGATCGCTGTGTCCGCAGCACCCATTCCACATGCGGGAGCAAAGCTTGCCGCAATTTTGCCGAGACCTGCGGGTCGTCGAGCAGCAGATCGGCAGCCATCCAACCTTCTTCGACATACGCCGCCACCGTGTTCACCCCCTCGCTCCGCACCAGGCTCGGGAGCGACCCGTCCCGTTGCAGCTGCGACAGGGTGTAGTCGAGCGCTGCCAGCGCACGGCGCCGATACTCGACGTCGTGTGTGCGTCGAAACAGCCATGCCTGCAGCTCGATGCCGACGAGCGCCGTGCTCACGAGATAGGGATCGTCCGCCCAGCCGACATCGGATCTCCACGCTTTGGTGGCGCCGCTGCCCGTGACCGGCCATCCAACGCCCAGGGCCCCGGACGACAGCATCATCCCATCGCGCACGATCGCGGCGATGAACGCTGCGGCCGCGTCCTCGTAGCGTTGGGCGCGAGCGCTGTCCACGTGCGCCTCGAGGGCATGGAACACGCCGAGCGCGGCCCCCATGTCGGCAAGCCAGGACGTCGCGTAACCGATCGACCAGTATCCGTGATGCAGCTGCTGCGCCACGAGGCTGTCGGCGAATGCCATGGCCCGAACCACGCCCATGCGTTCAGCAACGCCGCCACTGGGCTCCGTTTGCATTTGCACCGATTGCGCCGCGACCAACGCGCGCATGAAGTAGCCCTCGACGAAGAGCTTGCCCGCCGGTTGTGTCCGCGCCAACGTCGAGTCACTCCACGTCCTGAGCGCGGTCTCCGCCTTCGCCTGGTCGCGGAGATAGGGGTTGCGCGGCGAGGCCCACACCCAAGCGGCCAAGGCCAACGCGGCGAGGCCGGCGACCGCCCCCCAGCGCGTCGAGGACTGCCGGGACTTTCGATTTGCCATTCGTTCCACGACGTGTATCCTAGCCGAATTCACCCTCCGGGTTCGCGCATGCACCGAGGTCGTCACGTGGGAATCGCGGGCTCCATCGACTCACTGCGCCCGCAGTTTCGTGGCCAGATTCTCGCGCCCGAGGATCCAGGCTACGACGCTGCGCGGCGCATTTGGAACGGCATGTTCGATCGCCGGCCCGCCGCGATCGCGCGCTGCGTCGGCACGCACGACGTCATCCAAGCGGTCCGTTTCGCCCGCGAGCACGGACTCCGCGTCGCGGTGAAGGGTGGCGGCCACAATTCGGCCGGTACCGCGGTCTGCGATGATGGCTTGCTGATCGATCTTTCGCTCATGCGTCGCGTCAACGTGCATTCCCGGCACCAGACCGCGCACGTGGATGGCGGTTGCCTGCTCGGCGACGTGGATCACGAAACACAGTTGCATGGTCTCGCCGTCTCAGCCGGCATCATCTCGCACACCGGCGTCGGCGGACTGGCGTTGGGCGGTGGCTTCGGCTGGATCAGTCGCAAGCATGGCCTCTCGGTCGACAATTTGCTCGCCGCCGAGGTCATAAGCGCCGAGGGTCAGCTCGTCCAGGCCAGCGACAAAGAAAACGAAGATCTCTATTGGGGCCTGCGCGGTGGCGGCGGCAATTTCGGCATCGTCACCTCCTTCGTGTTTCGCTGCGCGGCCATCGGCCATGAAGTGTATTCGGGGTTCATCGTCAAGCCCATCGAGGACGCGCGACGGTATCTCGAGTTTCATCGCCAGTACGTGCGCACGTTGCCGGACGAGATGACCGTGTGGATGGTGCTGCGCCATGCGCCGCCGCTGCCTTTCCTGCCGGCGAGCAGCCACGGCAAGCTCGTGGTCATCGTGCCGTTCGTGTGGCTCGGGGACCCGGCACGGGGCGAACAGCTCGTCCGACCGCTGCGCGAGTGCGTGCCGTCGCTCGGCGAGGCCATCGGGCTCAATCCCTGGACCGAATGGCAATCGGGCTTCGACCCGCTCGTCGCCCATGGCGCTCGCAACTATTGGAAGTCGCACCATCTGATGGAATTGTCCGATGCCTGCATCGACCGTATCCTGGAGTGGAGCGAACGCATGCCCACTTCGGCCTGCGAGACCTTCATTCCGCACATGGAAGGCGCTCCGAGCCGCGTCGCCGAAGATGCCACCGCCTACGTGCACCGCCGCATGCCGTTCGTCCTCAACATCCACACGCGCTGGGAGGATGTGCAGGACGACGAGCGCTGCCGCGAGTGGGCGCGCGGGTTCCACGCCGCGACACAGCCGTACGCCCACGGTGTCTACGTCAACTTCCTGAGCGAGGAAGGCGACGACCGCGTTCGCGAGGCCTATTCGCCCGATGTGTGGACGCGTCTCGTCGCCGTCAAGGATCGCTGGGATCCCGACAACTTTTTCCGTATGAACCAGAACATCCGTCCCACCCACGCGCGCTAGCCGCGCGCCGGTGCGGCCGCCGCCCAGGTGCAGAAAACGTCATCGTGATCGGTGAGCGAAACAAGCCATGAGTCCCACAACCAACAGGATCGCAGTCGAACTCGTTCTCGTTGCCGTGAGCCTCCTGGCCGCGTGCACTCGCACCACGCGCGCCCAGCATTTTGCCTCGCCCTCGGCGACGATGCAGGCGCTGCCTTTCTCCGAAGCCGTCCGGGTCGGCAACCTTCTGTTCGTCTCGGGCCAAATCGGCAATCGCCCGGGCACGCTCGATCTGGTCCCTGGGGGCATTGCCGCGGAAACCCAGCAGACACTCGAGAACATCCGCGCCATTCTCGAACGCCATGACTCGTCCATGGATCGCGTGGTGAAATGCAGCGTCTTCCTCGCCGACATCCGCGATTGGGAGGCGATGAACAGCGTCTATCGTACGTTCTTCCCCAGCGCGCCGCCCGCTCGCAGCGCCCTCGGCACCAGCGGCCTCGCGCTCGGCGCTCGCGTCGAGATCGAATGCATCGCCACCGTGGGCGACTGACCGGGCCAACCTGGATCGCCTCGGGCCGCCGTTGCCACTGCCCCAGGTCGCCACCACTCGCCATCATTGCCGCTGGCCCTGGCATCACACGGCGTCGATGGCGGTCAGTTCGGCGCTGCGTTGCCACAGCTTCTCCTGCAACGCCTGGTCGAGCGACCTCGGCGCCGCACGGCGGAGTCGGAAGCGATCGAAATAGCACCCAGTGATTCCGGCGAGCTCGGGATCCGTCGCCGCGCGCACAATCGGTGCCGCACCGCGCGCAGGTGTGCTGCCCGCAATGAGCCAGCGCAGGAAGCCGAACGGCCAGAGAAAGTCTCGCACCAGGCCAGTGTTGATCGTCCCGGGGCGCACGGCATTGACGCACACGCGTGTGCCCTCGAGATGCCGGGCCAGAGCATGGACGAACAAGACGTTGGCGAGTTTCGTCGCCTTGTAACGCGCGCGCTTGTCGTAGTGCGTCTCGGCCTGTAGGTCGTCGAAATCGAGCCGACCTCGTGCATGCGCGTTCGAGGACACGAGGATCACGCGCGCTGCCGGAGCCGCGTGCAGCTGCGGCAACAGCAGGTGTGTGAGCAGGAAGCTCGCCAGGTGATTGACTGCGAGCTGCATCTCGATGCCATCGATCGTCGTCGTGCGCCGGTGCGGGATGGTGGCGGCATTGTGGATCAGCACGTCCAGCCGCCCGACGCGCTGACTCAACTGTCGCGCCGCCGTGCGAATCGATGCTCGACTGGACAAGTCCATCGCCAGGACTTGCACGTCGCGTCCCGTGCGCATGCGCAATGCCCGGCGCGCTGCCTCGCCGCGTTCCGCCGTCCGCACGCCCAACCACACGTCGCCGCCCAGGCTCACAAGGCGCGCCGCCACTTCGAACCCGATGCCGCGATTCGCTCCGGTGACGAGACACGTCTTGCCGGCGATCGACGTCTGCGTCCCACCTCGCTGCGAGTGGAGGCTCATCCGACGAGATCGTAACGCCGGATGTCCGGCGACATGGCGACGACATTGGCGAACCGCGCCAGAGCGCTCTGCACATGCGGCGACTGCAGGTGCGTGTCGAGCGCCGCGTCGCTCGTCCATTCCTCGACGAAGGTGAAATCCGTCGACTCCGACCGATTCTGCAACAGTTCGTAGGTCACGCACCCGGTTTCGCGGCGCGTCGGCGCAATCAGGCCGAGCAAGATTTCCTTCATGGCCTCGACTTTGTCGGCGCGGGCGACGAGATGAGCGACGACACGGATCGTGCGAACGGGCATTGCGACATCTCCGTTTCTGCTTGCGACAGGTCGCTCAAACCCTAGCGCCTTCCTGCGCCCCCTGCTAGAGTGGAATGGCGCTGCATCGTCGCCACCCCAGAGCACCAGGATCGCCTGGTCCGCGGAGGCCCGTGGGATGATCCCCGGAAAGATCGAACGGTTTCTCATGGATCGCGCCAACATCGGCACAGCTGGCACGCGCGACCACGACCTCGTTCCGCATGGGCACCGCATCGTCGGCTGGCAGGTTGGTTCCGATCACGAGACTCTCACCTGTCTCGTCCCGGCGCTGTTCACCGATCATTTGCTCGAGTCCCTCGAAGACAACGGCCACTTCGCGGTCACCATCGAAGAGTTCCCGTCGCACGAAACCTACCAATTCAAGGGCCGAACCTTGCGTCATCGAAACATCGGAGACGAAGACAGAGCGGTGCATGCCCGACTGCGCCAGCGCTTCGCGCTGGGCGTCCGCGCCGTGTTCGCCGAGATGCCGGCGGAAGTCCTGCACGCCTACTTCCTCGAACCGGCGATCGCGGTGGAACTGCAGGTCCAGGAGATCTACTTGCAGACGCCCGGACCCGGAGCCGGGACGCGCCTCGTGCCACCGGCCAGTGCGGGGAGGAATTGACGCGCATGGACACCACGCGACTTCCCGACTCGATCCGTCCCGTGCTCGCCAATGGCATCCCCGCCATGATCGTCACCTGCTCGGGCGACGGAATCCCCAATGCAACCATCATTTCACAGGTGTACTACGTCGACGAAACCCACGTCGCTTTGTCTTTCCAGTTTTTCAACAAGACCATCCGCAACGTGCGTGAGAACCCGCGCGCTTCGGTGACGGTGAACGACATGGAAGGTGGTGCCAACTGGGTGCTCGACCTCCAGTTCGAGCGTTCCGAAAGCGACGGACCGGTGTTCGACGCCATGGACATGCAGATCGAGGCCATCGCCTCGGCCACGGGCATGTCGGGCATCTTCAAGCTCATGGCTGCCGATATCTATCGTGTTCTCTCGGTCCGTCGACTCGATTTCGCCCAGTCGGCGTGACGAACCCACGGACCGTATATGAGTGATCCCGCCGCGCGAGCCGACGATCTCGCCGCACAGCTGGCGCGCAAGGCGACCGAGTTCGAGACCTTGCAGCGCGTCTCGTGGGAGATCAACGCGACGCTCGACCTCGAAGAGATTTACGACCTCACCTTGCAAACGATGAGCACGCTTTTTTCCTTCCATCACGCCACCATCTTGCTGTTGGAGGACGATCAGGAGACGCTCACCGTCGTCGCCAGCCGCGGCTACGAGAATCAAGCCGTCGGGGGCCGGGTGAAGATCGGCACCGGCGTGATCGGCATGGTGGCCAAGCGGCGCCGCGTGCTGCACCTCCGCAACCTCGGCCAGACGCGTGCCTACGTCTCGGCGCAGCGGCGCGAGATGGTCAAGGCCGGCCGTGCCGGCGAGCTCGGCGACACCGTTCCGGTCCCAGGCCTGCCCAACGCCGAGAGTCAGATCGCGATCCCACTCCTGGTCAAGGACACGTTGATCGGCGTGTTCTCGATCGAGAGTCCCGTGCCCCGCACTTTCGCTCCGGATGACGAAGCACTGGTCACCATCGTCGCCAATCAGGTGGCGAGCGCGATCCACAACGCCCGCTTGGTGCGCGCCGAGACCACGCGCATGCGCGAGCTGGCGGAGGAAAAACAGCGGGCCGCTGAGGCGTTGCAGAGTGCCAACGATTCGCTCGAGATCCGGGTGCGCGAACGCACCGCCGACTTGGAGCATGAGCTGCGCGTCGCGCGTGAGCTGCTGGACGATGCGCGCAAGCGCGTCGAGGGGCCGCTGTTGGGCCAAAGCGCGGCGGTGCAGGGCCTGCACCTTGCGATCCGCCAACACGCGCAGGGCGTCCAATCCCTGCTCCTCGTCGGTCCCTCGGGATCCGGCAGAGAAGCCGCCGCGCGATCGATTCACCACGAGTCCAATCGTCGGGGTGGCGCCTTCATCCAGGTCGACTGCACCTTGCTGCACGCGCACGATCGGTCGAGTCTGCTGGGCTCAGCGCACCCCGAAGGCCGCGAGATCGGCAAGCTGCGGCTCGCCGCCGGAGGAATGTTGTACCTCGACGCCGTGCACGATCTCCCGCGCGAGCTGCAGGCGCCGCTCGGCGAGGAGATGGAGCGCATCGAAACCACGCGGGGGCAGGGGGGAACGCCCGATCCGGACGTTCGCGTCATCGCTTCCACCCACCGCGATCTGGCGCAGGAGATCCTTGCCGGACGCTTCGATGCGCGCCTCGGGCGCATCCTCCTGCAACGGTCGATTCCCGTTCCCCCACTGGTCGCGCGCCGGGAGGACATCCCGGCCCTCGCCGAACATTTTTTGCGCAAACATGCGCGTCAGCTCGGCAGGCAGGTCGAAGGCTTCTCGGCCACCGCGTTGGAGCGGATGCAAAACTATGCTTGGCCCGGGAACATCCGCGAGCTGCGCACCGTCGTCGAGCGCGCCATCCTCATGTCTTCCGGGCCCATCGTCGAGATCGACGCCGAACACTTCGCGGGCGGCACCGCGCTCGGGAGCTATCGGCTCGTGCGGCAACTCGGCTCGGGCGGCATGGGAGAAGTCTGGCTGGGTCAGCATCAGCTCCTGGCGCGACCGGCTGCGATCAAGCTCATCCGCCCGGAAATCTCGTCGGGCAAGGATCGAGCAACAATCACGCAACGTTTCAAGCGCGAGGCCCAGGTCACCGCGACACTGCGTTCACCCCACACGGTCGAGCTCTACGATTTCGGCATCGGCGACGACGCGACCTTTTACTACGTGATGGAGCTTCTCGTCGGGATGGACCTCAAGTCCATGGTGGATCGCTTCGGGCCGTTGCCGCCGGAGAGGGTGGTCATGCTGCTGTCCCAGGCATGCCTGTCGCTCGGAGAAGCCCACGAGCTGTCCTTGGTTCACCGCGACATCAAACCGGCGAATCTCTTCGTCACGCACCTCGGTTCGGAGTTCGACTATCTGAAGGTGCTCGACTTCGGGATGGTCAAAGTCGAGCTCGGCGAAGATTCGATGCAACTTTCCGCGCATGGGATTGTTCAGGGAACTCCTGCCTTCATCGCCCCCGAAGTGGTGCTCGGCGCCCCAGACATCGATGGCCGTGCCGATCTCTACTCGCTGGGATGCGCCGCCTACTGGCTGCTCACCGGGAGGCCGGTGTTCGCGGCCAGCTCGGCCACGGCCATGCTGATCCACCACGTGCAGACGCCACCGCGGCCACCGTCAGCGATCGCCGAGCAGCCGATCCCGAGCGCACTCGACGCCCTCGTCATGCGCTGCCTCGAGAAGGACGCGCGCCAGCGTCCCAGCACCGCCATCGCCTTGCACGACGAGCTGCGCCGGGTCGCCGTCCTTATCCCCTGGACCAACGACAGCGCCCGTCACTGGTGGCAACTACATGCCCCCGAGACATTGAATCGCGCTCTGTCCTGATGCAGAACCCCATCGGTGCCTGGCGATTTGGTCCTGGGCCCCAGGCGCACGGGCAGCGCTTGATTGTCTTCGCCACCTGATCTCAGGGTTTGCGCAGTCTCGCCCTGCAAGCTTCGAGGAGAGGACGTACACGATCCGCCTGCGCACCCAGTGCCAGCGCTTTTTCGAGCGCCGGCGCGGCGGTGCGAAAAGCGCCCTTCTGGACCAGGACCTCGCCGAGAATCAACCACGCCTCGGGGGCGCGCGGATCCACCTTCGTCGCCGCGGTGGCGCGCTGCTCGGCAGTCGCGAGATCTCCCGTTTGCAGTGAGAGGTTCGTCAGATGGATGTGCGCGCTCAAATCCGTGGGACGGCGTGCCACGACGGCGCGGAGGTGCTCTTCGGCCGCCGCATATTGACCCTGGCGCGCGAGTGCCAGCGCCAGATTCGTCCGGCTGGTGAGATTGCGTGGTTGCAACTCCACCGCGCGTGCAAAGGCCGCTTCCGCCTCCGGCACACGACCGGCGTTGCCGAGAACGGAGCCGAGCCGGTTTTGGAACTCGGGCGACTGCGGATTGAGCCGCACGATCCTGTCGTAGAGAGCAATGACCGCCGCCGTGTCCCCGGCAGCGCGCATCGCTTCCACGGCGGCACGGGTTGCATCGAGCAGGTTCTCCGTCAAACCCGGCAGCCAAGGATCGCGTTCGAGGACGGTGACGAAATGCGCCGTCGCTTCGAGAGGCCGGCCGCGCGCTTTGCTGGCCATCCCCTGCCAGAACTGTTCCTGCGTTTGCCGTTCGGCTGCGAGCACACTGTCGGCCGGCGCAGGCAAGCCATTCGGCGGCAATTGCAACCAGTCCGGCAGCCCGGGTGGCATGAGTGCGTGCAACCCCTTCAGATCCTCGAACGTGGCGCTCTGGTACACGAACCGCGGGGCATCGAACTCGAGTCGATTGCGATCATCGGTGTACACGACGCCCTCCCCGGCGAAGGCGCGCAACGCCTCCGGGCCGGCGAGCCAGCGTTGCAGCAATCCCCGCACATCGTGGACGTCGACGCTCGCCAGGTGCCGCGCCACTTCCGCCTGTTGCATGCGGCGCTGCAAGTCCGCCCAGTTCACCGCGAGCGCATCCTTGGCGCCGACCAACACGTAGTCCGATCCGAACGCAGTTTCCCACAGGCTGGCGGTGGGAAACACCTCCTGGAACGTGCGCACCAGACCGCGGAATGCCGACATGTCCATGCTGTAGAGGTGAAGGAAAACCACCATCATGCCGCGCGGACGCAGCCGCTCGCGGCACGAAGTCAAAAACTCGCGCGTGTAGAGGCTCGCGACACCGGCCATCCAGGGATTGGACGGTTCCGAGATGACGAGATCGTACTCCTGCCGTGTGAGCGACAGGTGATTGCGCGCATCTTGGAGGATGAGGTGCAGGCGCGGATCGGCGAGGACACCGCCATTCACGTGCGCGAACAGTTCGGCCGCGCGCGTCATCTCCGGCACGATCTCGATGCAATCGATGCGTCGTACGCTCGGATGCAGGGCCACGGCATGCAGCGTGACCCCCGTGGCCAAGCCGATGACGGCGACGTCGCGCGGCTCGGGATGCAAGAGACAGCTCACGTGTCCACTGAGCACCTGAGTCGACATGTCCTTGTCGTCGGACCCATCGACCTTGCCGTTGATGGCGAGATAGCGTGAACCGCTCGGCCCTTCCTTGACGGTGATCGTCGAGCCAAGGCCCTCTTCGTAGAGCAGGATCGAATACTCCTGGCGCAAGATGTCGCCAAAGCTGCGCCCCGGCGCACGGCGCTGGCGGTAGCGCTCAGCGTAGAGAAATGCTCCGCTCGTGAGCGTGGCCGGATCGAAACGCGGCACGAAAAGTGCCGCCAACAAACCGACTGCAATCGTCGCTGCGACAGCAACCCGGGCGCTCCGGCGTGGCAAGCCCATGCCAAGGAGCACCGCGGCCACGAGAATGTTGAGCACCGCCCCGAACCGAATGGTGTCGTGCACACCCAAATGCGGCAGGAACACGAATCCGCCACAGAAGGCGCCGAGAATGGTGCCCACCGTGTTGGCTGAGTAAGCCGTGCCGACGGTCTGGCCCACGTGGACGGAATCGCGGAGAATGGCGCGGCCGACGAGCGGCAAGCACATGCCCATGCAGGCCGTCGGCAACAGCAATGCCAGAAAGATCAATCCGAACTGAACGAGTTGGAAACTCCAGAAGCTCTGGGACAGTTGCGGCACGATGCCGAGCATCCACTCGGGATAGCGCTGGAACACCGGAACCATTGCCAAGGCGCTGAGACCGATGCCGAGTTCGGCGAGAGCGAAAATCAGCGTCGGATTCCGCAGGCGATCGACGATGCGAGAAGCGACACTGCTGCCGACGGCGAGCCCGAGAATAAAGGCACTCACCACCAGAGCCAATGCGTACACGGACGAGCCGACGACGAGAACGAGTACGCGAGTCCACGCGATCTGGAACAGCATCGCCGCCAGACCGGAGATTCCGTATCCCAGGAGCAAGACAGGCACGAATCGGCGCGATGCCGGCCGGAAGCTGCCGGCAGGCGCCTGGTGGCTCGGCATGGCAGAACGCGCCTGGCCCGCCAATGGGGTGCGCACCGTGTCCGCTGGCGTGGTGCGTTCAGAGCGGGCCGGGAAGCGTGATTGCGCCAGCCAGGCGAGCGCAGCAACGGTGAGGCTCGTGGCGACGCCCACGAGCATGGCGCCGCGCAAACCGAGTTGTGGGATGAGCACGAACCCCGCGAGCAGCGACCCGGCCACGGCCCCGAACGCGTTCACCGCATAGAGCCACCCGAGCGACCTGCCAATGCGATGCCGATCGTCCATGAAGTACCGACAGAGCACGGGCAAGGTCGCGCCCATGAGCGTCGCCGGCACCAGGATCACCAGCCCACAGGCGAAGAACTTGAACAAGTGGAACGCCAGCAGATGCGTGGCGAGATTCTGATACACCCAGCGAAAGAGCGGCTGCTCGGCGGCGACGATCCAAGGCAAGGCGAAACAGAAAATGCCGATGCCGGCCTCGAGCGCCGCGTACACGCGCAGCGGGCGGCCGCCTCGATCGATCCAACGTCCGGCAAGAAAGGCCCCGAGCGCCAAGCCGCCCATGAACGCGGTGAGCACGGCGGTGAGAGAGTGAACGGTGCTGCCCATCGGCAGGATCAGCAGCCGCGTCCAACACACTTCGTAGACGAGACCAGCCGCCCCGCTCAGAAAGAAAAGCAGCGAGAAGAGTGACCGCGCGCTCTGCGCCATGCAACCTCCCACGGCTCCCGGCCGCGGGTCGCAGCAGCGCCCGGACGGACGAGACGCTCGCCAGTATAGGTCAGACCCTGCTCCACTTCGACGATTCGGCGAGCTTCGACAACGCCTCGGCCCGGGCGAAGAAACGCATCGATCCACAATCCTTGCACACGACGACCGTGAGCTTCTCCGCCGACCAGAAGCCGCCGAGACCCGGGAGCCAGTTGGGTGCATGCCCTCCACCCGAACTCAACTCCCCGCTCTTGAACAACTGTTTGCTGCCGCAGTTCGTGCACGCTGAAATGCCCGCCATGACGTTGCTCCTTGTCTTCGGAAACCCCCAAAAATCTTCCAGGCGCGGTCCCCCAGTTTTCCATACTCGGCGACACTCGCGTTCGCTGTCCCAGCTCGAGGACCCCTGGTGCTACGCTGCAACGATCTCGTGGTCGGAAGCGCTGCCACGCATCCGATCGGAAACGCCGGAGGATCCGCGTGCAGCTGCCACCCGTGCTGCGAGTGCTCCACAGCCGCGACTTCCGCTTCTATTGGTGCGGCCAGGCGATCTCGCTCAGCGGCACGTGGATGCAGGTCATGGCCCAGGGCTGGGTGGTGACTGGGCTCACGCCAGCCGCATCGGTGCTGAGCGCAGTGAACATCGCCGCCACGCTCCCCATTCTCCTGCTTTCCATGGTTGGCGGCACGCTCGCCGACGCCCACGAGAAGCGCCGGATCCTCATCGTCACCCAAGTCTGCATGATGCTCCTCGCTTTCGTCATGGCGACGCTCGTGTTCTCGCAACAGATCGCGCTCTGGCACATCTTCGTCCTCGCCACACTACTCGGTCTGGTCACTGCTTTCGACCTGCCGGCGGCGCAAGCCTTTCCTCCCGAACTGGTGCGCAGCGACGAGATCCCGCAAGCGGTGGCACTCATGCAAGCCATCTTCCATGGTTCGCGACTGGTGGGCCCGGCCGTGGCTGGCGTGCTGGTCGCGCGCTTCGGTGTTGGCAGCGCCTTCCTCGCCAACGGCTTTTCTTTCATCGCTGTCCTCGCAACGCTGCTCCTCATTCCCGACCGCGTGCCCGCGGCAGATGGCACACGCCGCGGGCATGGGGGCATCGGCGCCGGCTTCGCGTACGTGCGGCGCGAGCCCCTCGTCGCCAAGCTCATGGCGCTCTCGGCGCTGACGACGACTTTCATCTTCCCCTTCCTCGCCGTGCTCCTCGTTTATTACGTGCGCCATTCACTCGCCGGCGACGCGCGTGCGCTCGGCGCCATCTTCAGCGCCTCCGGCCTCGGGGCGCTGGCCGGAGCCCTCACGCTCTTGTTCGGGGATGGGCGCACGCTGCGCCGCTGGTTGCTGGTGGGCGTCCTCGGTTGCAGTCTCGGTGTTCTCGGCTTGTCACTCACGCATCGCCTCCTGTGGGCGGTCGTTCTGGTGACAGGCTTGTCATTCGCCGTGTCTTCGCTCATGGGGCGCATCGCGCAGACCATCCAGCATGTGGTGCCCAACGAGCTGCGCGGCCGTGTCATGGGCGTCTTCGCCATGGCGTTCACCGGTCTCATGCCGTACGCAGCGCTGTTGCTCGCGGCGCTCGCCGATACGCTCGGCTTCGAGCGCATGCTGCAGATCTGTGCGCTTCTTTACGCGGGACTCGCCGTCGCGGTGTTGTCGCGCGTGCCGGTTGGCAAGGCTCGCATCACGCCCGATCAGCGGTGACCGAGGACGCGATGCGGGCGGTACGGTTCCTCGAGCCGAGCGCGCTCGTTGTCGTCGAGACGCAGCGACACGGCAGCCACGGCCTGTTCCAGATGCTCCCGGCGAGTCGCTCCCACGATCGGGGCCGTCACGCCCGGTTGCTGCAGCAGCCACCTGAGCGCCACTTGCGCCGGCTGGACACCCCGCTGCCGCGCGATTTCCACCGTGCGTGCCACGACCGGCATGTCGAGAGCGTCGTCGTACAATTGCCGCGTGTAATCATCGCTCATCGCACGCGGTGTGGCGCTCGAAGCGACCGTGTCGCGCGTCCCCGCCAACAGGCCGCGCGCGAGCGGGCTCCACGGCAGCACGCCCAGCCCTTCGGCGCGACAGAGAGGCAGCATCTCGCGCTCCTCCTCGCGATACAACAGGTTGTAATGATTCTGCATCGAGACGAACCGGTGCCAGCCGTGGCGTTCCTGGATGCCGAGCGCTTTCATCATTTGCCAGGCGTACATGCTCGACGCTCCGAGATACCGCACTTTTCCCGCTCGCACGAGACTGTCCAGTGTCCCGAGCGTTTCCTCGAGCGCTGTCGTGGGATCGAAGCGATGGATCTGGTAGAGATCGATGGTGTCCATGCCGAGCCGGCGCAGCGAAGCGTCGACGGCCTGAAGAATGTGCCGCCGCGACAAGCCCCGATCGTTCGGCCCATCGCCCATGGGGAAGAAGACCTTCGTGGCCACGATGACTTGATCGCGAGGCGCGAAGTCACGCAGCGCGCGCCCGAGCACTTCCTCGCTGCGGCCGCGTGAGTACATGTCGGCGGTGTCGAAGAAGTTGATGCCAAGCTCCAGTGCCAGGCGAATGAACGGGCGGCTCGCGTCTTCGTCGAGCACCCACGGACGCCAAGCGCTCGACCCGTAGCTCATCGCCCCGAGCGCCACACGCGACACTTGCAGTCCCGTGTTGCCGAGCGGCGCGTATTCCATCGGCCCCTCCCGATCGCGTGTTGTTGCGCGACCCATTCTAATGCAGAAGCCCCCCGCGATTCGCACGCGAGGGGCTTCTGTTTGGACCCGGGGGTTCTTTTCAGGGCGCGGGATCGCAGGTGGCCACGTTGGCGCCAGAGTCGTAAGTGAGGCTGGCACCGGTGACATTGGTGACGCAGAACTCGACGACGTCGCCCACTTTGACTGCCTTGAGCGAGCCCGAAGTGATCGAACAGCTGCCATTGGTCCCGGTGGTGCCGGTCCGGCCCGCCTTTTTGACCACGCCGTTCACCTTCCAGTCGCCGGTCACCAATGCGCCGGCCACCGGTTGGGCGGCGCCATCGTGCACGACGGCGACGGCAGTGCCCTGCACGGCGCCCTTGACCGTCTTGCGCGTGGATGTGACATCCGCCACGTGCACCGCGACAGCGCTCGCCGTGGTCGCGGACGCGACGTTGGTGTATGCCGATGCGCCGCCGCCGCTCACCGCACGCACTTGGTATTCGAACGTGCTGCCAGCCGCAAGACCCGTGTTCTGGAAGCTGGTGGTGTTGGCCCCGACCGTGGCGATGCGTGCGAAGCTGCCGCCCGGCACGCGACGCTCGACCTCGAATCCGGTCTCGTTGGTGGAGCCGTCGCCCCAGGTGAGATCGATGCGGCTCGAGCCCATCGCTGCGGCGCCGAGGCCAGTTGGCGCGTCGGGCGGTGTCGGCGCCGCGCCCACGCGCGAGTAGAGCAATCGGTTCGGCGAACCCGAACCGACATCGGTCAACACGCTGGTCGTTGCGTTGGCAACGACCATGTCTTGGATCTCGGTCGCCGACAGCGTCGGGTGCGCAGCGCGCAGCAGCGCAGCGACACCTGCCACATGCGGAGTCGCCATCGAGGTGCCGTTCCAGGTGCCGGTCGAGATGTCGCTGTCATGCGTCGACGACTTGATGCTCGAACCGGGGGCGAAGACGTCGACGAGGCTGCCATAGTTGGAGAAGCTGGATCGGACATCGGCGCTGGTCGAAGCCCCGACGGTGAGCGCTGCAGCCGCCGATGCCGGCGAATGGTCGGCGGCGAGAGCGTTGTCGTTGCCGGCAGCGACTGCGAACACAACACCCGCCGCCACGGCGTTGTTCACGGCGTTGTTGACCGACGTCGACACCGGCCCGCCCAGGCTCATGTTGCCAACGGCCGGGTACACGGAATTGGCGACCACCCAGTCGATGGCCGCGATGATGCCGCTGTACGACCCGGAGCCCGAGCAGTTGAGAACGCGCACCGCATGCAGGCTCGCGTCCTTGGCAATGCCGTAGGTCGCGCCGCCGACAGTGCCGGCCACGTGCGTGCCGTGCCCATGGCAGTCGCCGTTGAACGAACCGCTGTTGCCGTCACCAATGAAGTCGATGTCGAACGTGGCGCGACCAGCGAATTCGCTGTGCGTGGTGCGAATCCCGGTGTCCAATACGTATACGTGCACGCCGGTGCCGCTGTTGTCGTAGGTGTAGCTGGCGTCGAGAGGCAATGGATGCTGGTCGACGCGATCGAGACCCCACGTCGGCGACGTCTGGGTCCCGGTCGCACTCGCCACGTGATCGGCTTCGATGCTGGCGACCTCTGGGTTGCGTCGCAATGCCTCGACCGCCGCTTCCGGCAGCCAGGCGGCGAAGCCCTTCGCCGCATGCGCGTAGACGAACGTCGGGGCCCTGCCGTGCTCGCCGGCCAAGCGCATCGCCAGACCACGCGCATCCTGAACGTCGTGGCGAAACATGATGATCCAGTGGCCCGGGATGGCGCCATCGGCAGGCAGTGTTTCGAGGTTGCGTGCGAGCTCGGCCGCAGCGCCCGGGTCGTGATATCCGGCACGCGGCGCCGCGGTCGCCTTCGCCGCGGATTCCGGATCCGCAGGCAGCAGGCCATGCTCGCAGGCTGCGGACCCGAGGACTCCGGCCAATGCCATGCAGAGTGCGAGCGTACGCCAGCTCGCCTTCCCGAAAGTCGATTGCGCCATTAGGTCCCTCCGAATGTCAATTTTGAACCGCGTGCGGCACGCGGGCGGTCCCGTCATGGCAAGAATCGTTCGCTGTCGGATGCCGGGCGGAAATGCGCCAGGCGAACGGCCGCGCGGCCTCGCCGCCAGCCGTCCATGCCTGCCTGCATGGCGAGATGTCGTCGAATCACCCGGTTCCTGCGCCAGGTTGGGTCACGGCGCCCAAATTCGAACTGGCCAATACCAGCCGGGCCCGACCGCGCCCGACCGGACCCGACGGGGAAGATTGGAGGAGGAATCCGACTCGCGCTTTAGTCACCCGCGCAAAACCCTACATTTTCTTTTTGCGGATGCGGATCGTCGCGTCGGGTGTGGTGATCACGATCTCGTCTTCGTCGTCCTCGGTGACGACGACGGCGCCCGAGCCGCGCACTTCCACCTGCGAGCCCGCGATCGTCCCCTCGTAACGAAGGTTGTGCCGCTGCGGTGGCGCGGGCGGCGCCGGGACATCGGGAGCCCAGATCACTGCGGGTGGGCGGGGCGTCTTGCGCGGCACGCTCGCATCGCGCTCGAGCGCGGCGCGCGCATTCTCCATCTCCTGCCGCGCCATCTCGAGCATTCGACGCGCATCCTCGATCTCTAGCTCGCCGTCCGCGTCGCTCAACCGCTCCTGTTCTTCCTGCAGTCTCTCCAGCGCCGACTCAATCTCCGCTGCGATCTCGGGATGAACGCCGACGGCGGCATCCGGGTGTTCTTCCACGGTGAGAGTGGTCTGGTGCTTCTTGCCGCCACGCTCGTACGTCCAGCGCACCTTGTCACCTGGTTGCACGGTGCCGAACCGGCGCCCGGCGTCGCGCGACGTGATTGGCATTGCATCGATCTCGACCAGCACGTCGCCGCGGCGCACCCCCGCGCGCTCGGCGGGGCTGCCCGGATCGACGTATTCGATGCGCGGCGGCGACTCGAAGCCCCACACGGTTCCCTTGTCGTCGGATTCGAGGCTGCAATCGCTGCACGAAAGACCGATGCCAACCCAGCCCTGCGGATGCCGAAATCGAAACGACTCATGCAAGGCACGCAGAATCGCGCTTTCCGCGCGCGGCGCCGGCGCCTCCGCCGGCTGCGCGGCGCGGGGCGGCGACACGGGCTCGACGCCCGCGGCTGGCCCGATGGCACCCGCTGGTGCCGTCATTCCCATCCCCCACACGGTGGCGATCCATGCGAGCGCAACGAACCCCACAGCACGACTGCGCTGTGACCCAAACGCCGAGGGTGCGAACGCCACGCACCCGAGCCGAGGAGTGAATCCTGGTTTCACGTTCATGCCTCCATGAAGCTCATTCAAAACCACACGACGACCTGAGTGCGAGCCTTTGCCTGCGAGTCGGGCTGGCCGAGGGCGAGAGAGCCGGACGTGTCCATCGCCACGCTCGCTCGTCCATCCTTGTCCGCGACGCGCTCTTGCGTCGTTCCTTCCAGTGATGCGCCCTCCGGAGTCCCGTTCTCCGGTGTCTCGGCTCCCGCAGGAAACAGCGCTGGTTCGTCAGGCCGAACCGACCGGCTCTGTCCCGCCGAAAACCCGGCGACGAAGAACACCAGGCAAGCGGCTGCGGCCCCGATCCATGCAATTGAAACCGGGATCCGCTGCCGCCTGTGGATCAACCCGCGCGCGGCGAGCGCGCGCACCGTGCGTTCCTCGAGCAGATCCGAAGGGGAAGTGTCTCGCGGCAGCGCCGCGAAGGCTTCACGTTCGGCAGCAGTGAGATCGTCATCGTGCATTTTCATCATCCTCTTTATCGTCCTATTTCCCCGCGGGCACGAGCTGCGCTCGCAGCGCGCGTCGCGCCCGATGCAGCTGGCTCTTCGCGGTCCCGATCGAGATGTCGAGACGTGCCGCGATGGCCTCGTGTGCCAGACCCTCGACATCGTGCAGCACCAGCACCGTGCGGTAGCCATCCGGGAGCAGCGCGATCGCGCGTTCGAGATCGACACGATTCCCGATGCGCTCGCTCGGCGCCCAGTCCGGAGCCGGATGATCGAGAGCGTCGTCCCAAGGATCCTCCCGATCCCCACGCCGCTTGCGAAGCGCGTCGTGGCATACGTGGATGCCAATCCCCATGAGCCAGGTGCTGAAAAGCGATTCCCAACGAAAGCGGCCGAGCCCGCCGATGGCGCGGATCCAAGTCTCTTGCACCGCGTCCTCGGCGTCGCGGACATCCCCGCCGAGGAGCCGCCGCAGCAGCTGGAACAGCCGCGGGCTGTGTCGCCGGTAGAGCTCCCGGAAGGCGCGCTCCGCGCCATTGCGGAGGATGGCCTCCGCAAGCTCCCGATCGCTTGCCGGCGTGCCGTGCTGCACAGTCATCGCCTTGTATGTCGTGGATGGAGTACGAAAGGTTGCACGAGGAGAGAAAGATGCGTGCTCTCTCCTGTTCGCCACGGCCCGCCGAACGGGCGCTACGCCTTGCCGAGGCGTCGGGCGTTTTTCGCCGTCTGGATCTCCGCCAGAACGCCGTCCCAAAGGGCCACGCGCGACTGCAGCGCCTGCATCGCCACCTCGACGGCCTCCCGGTGATGGGACCGGGCTGGCGACGCCGTCTGGCGGCCCACACTGTCCGAGGTGAGCCGATCGCGACCGTGAAGCCCCGGCGGATCCGGTGCGGAATCCGTGACGTTCCTTTCCTCGGGGCAGCTCGTCCTGCGGCGCGGCTCTTGCCTGCGCAGGCTCGAGACGGGGTTTTTCGCCCGGTGTTGTGGCGGTTCACGCCGATCGGGGGCGGGCGGGCCTCGGCACCACACTTTTGCAATGTTGGTACAAACTTTCCACGCAAGTGTGACACATCCGTCGGAGCGGAAGGGTACTTTGATCATGGCCCCCAAGCAGAAGGCGGTAACCACGATGCGCTCGATCCATCCAGGCATCTGGCTCAGGCCACGCAGCAACGTCGCTCTAGCCGATGTCCATTCTTCGGACGAACCCAAACTGTCCCTGGTTCTGCCCACGGAACTCGCGAAAGTCGTTCGCCGCCGACCCAAGCACAACGGGCTGATCCTCGTCATGGTCGTTTGTCTCTGCGTGTTTGCAGCGGCGCTGGCAACGGTTGTCCTGTTCCCTGCCCTGACGACGCTGGTGGGAGCTGGAGGAGAGGGTTGGACTCCGCAGGGGCCGTAGTGCGCAAGGGGATCCCGAGGATGGTCTGCTTCTCCAGAGGCTCGAAACGCGCCGTCTGTGTGTCCGCATTGATCGCACTCGTGGCCGGGGCACCGGCGCGCGCCGATGAGGACGACTCGTCACCGCAGGCGGAAATCGCGCCCGGTTATCTGCGCGCTCCCTACCTGCAGAGTCTGTCGCAGGACTCGACGCTGATCGCGTGGGTCGCGTCGGACCGTGGTCAGCCCGCCGTGGACTATGGCGTCACATTGGACTACGGCCAGACCGTCGCGGCCAGCTCGGAGGGTGACCGCCGCGTGGCGGTGCTGCGCGGCTTGGCCGCCGGCACGCACTACTACTATCGCGTGCGCGCGGGGGATCGTGTTCTGGCCCAGGGGCCGTTGTATGCGTTCGAGACCGATGCCGGCCCCGCCGACCGGAGCTTCAACTTCTTCGTCACGGGTGACGTCGGCGACAAGAAGGGGCGGCAGAGACTCACCGCAAAGTCGATCCTCGCGGCGGATCCGCGCCCAGAGCTGGGCATTCTATGCGGCGACATCGTCTACGGTCACGGGCGCTCCGCCGACTACGATCGGCGATTGATGCGGCCGTGGATGGAGGTCCTGTGCTCGATCCCCGTGTGGCCGGCGCTCGGCAATCACGACTGGAAGAGCCCGCCGCAGGACAACTGGGAGCGGGAGTGGTACCTCCCGAACAACGAGCACTACTATTCCTTCGATTACGCCAACGCTCACTTCATCGCGCTCGATACCAACGACGGTGACGTGTACGACCGCGAGAATCAGGTCCGATGGCTCGAACAGGACCTGGCGGCGAACCGCGACGCGGACTGGATCTTTGTCTATTACCACCACCCGGGAATCACCTGCACGTACAAGGGCAACAACGACGCGGTGATCGACAATTTTCTGCCGCTGTTCGATCGCTACCGGGTCGACGTCGTGTTCAACGGGCACGCCCACACCTACGAGCGCCTGTATCCCATCCACCAGGGTGCCGTGGTCGGCGCCGAGCAAGACCCGCGCTACACGGATCCGCGAGGCACGATTTACATCGTTTCGGGCGCGGGCGGCAAGATCAAGAAGAACGAGCCCACGAGCCTTTGCGGACCCACCGCGTTTTTCCGCGACGAGGTCATTCTGTGGACCCAGGTGCTGGTGGAGGGGTCGACCTGCACGATCCGCACCTGGGAGAGCCAGGGCGGCCGCCGCGTCGATGAGGTCGTCATCACCAAGACCAGACTGGCGCACCAAACGCCGCGCTGAGACTTCGAGGCCGATGGTGGCGACTTCGAGTCGAGCAGCCACTCGGTCGCCGTCGCGCTATTCGTCGACAAGGATTGCCCGAATCGTCTGCGCTGAGGCCGGTGTCGACAGGTGCACGAAGTAGACGCCGCTCGGCACTCGTCGCCCGCCCTGGACCGTGCTGCAACTCCATCGCTGCAGACCGGCCGCGTGAACTTCGCGCTGGTCCGCATGCACGAGTTTCCCACGCACGTCGTACACCCCGAAACGCACGGATGAGGGCCGGGAGAGCACGTACTCGACCACCAGCTCCCCGGTGACGGGGTTGTCAGGCACCAGTTTTGCGGCAACGAGATCCGGCTGGCGTTCGCCCGGGCCGGCATTGGAAGTCTGTAAGTCGACCTCCGTGCGAACGTAAAAATCGTCGACGATCAATCCGTCGATGGATTTGAAGTAGAAATGTGCCAAGCGTGGATCGCCGCCGACGTTGAAGACGCCGAACAGAGCGCCATAGTTGGCATTTTGGGTCGACGTGCAAATACTGGCCCACCAGGGGCCGCTGAGTTCCTGGTTGCGGATGCTGCGACCGCCGAGTCCAGAGACGAATGCGAAGCTTCTCCCCTCGTCTGGCGTGGTCGCGGGGTCGTCGCGTGTGATGTTCAGGGTGTCGGACGTGCTCGCGACAACTTGATTTACCATGCTGCTCAGGAGATGCGTGCGACTGTACGAGTGCTCGTGCGCCGTGGCGATGATGGCGCCGCCGCGCCGGGACTCTTCGTACACGCCCCAGCCAGTCTCGTCGCCCTTGCCACCCACTTGCATCAGGCGCATGTTCTTATGCCAGCTGCTGATGCGCCAAATCGACAGACTGCGTGCCAGCACGTTGCGAATGTAGAGATCGTGCCCGCTGCCTTCGACCCCAGGACCGGTGAGCAGGAACAGCACGCCCTCGTAGACCAGGTACGAGTTGACGGCAAGATCGCCCGCCCAAACGATACCCAGACGGTTCAAGCGCGCTTGGAGAAATTCTTGATACCCACCAGGCCCGCGGAACCGGGCGTCGTCGTGGTTGCCGACGCTGGCAAAATACGGAAAGTCAGCACCGAACCAGACGTTGAGGCTATCCTCCCAGGCCGCCGGATTGTCGCTGTAGTCGAAATCACCCGAATGAACGACGACATCCGCGCCCTCACTCATGATGAACTCGGCGACCACGCGCGCGTCAGGATCGAAGCCTTGATCGCCGATGAATGCAACCTTGAAGTTGGGGGGTGTTTGCGCGCTGCACGGCTCGGCGCGCATCGCCACGCACCAAACGGCCGCCGCAAAAAGGCGCAGCAGCCCGGCGATCGTGCGCCACACGGGCTTGACGAGAGGAGGTCCGTGAGCCGGGGTGCAGCGTGGCTCAAAGCCAATGTGCAGGTGCAAGGAAACCCATCCTCAGCCATGCGAGACACTGCAGCCGCTCGGGACTCTGGTTACAAGCTGAACATCACCCCGACCTCTGGAGCCCAGTCGGCCGCTTTGGAGGTCAGGCCAAAGCCGCTGTTCAGTTTCAGGCAACTGCGAGGGACGAAATGCCACTGCGCTTCCGTGATCAATGAGACTTCGTCTTGGCTGCCCTCGAATCCTCCATAAACTCGCCACTTGGCCGACAGGCGCCGCACGTACTCGAGAGCAACCTCCCCCAAGCCAACCGCTTCCTCGCCCAGATCGTATTCGATCGCGCCGCGACCGGTCACGGTGCCCCACGAATAGCCGCGCATGATGCCGGCTCCCAGTTTGAATTCCCAGTCCGTGGTACCGATCAGCGAACCTTCGTCCTGTGTGGGCGCGACCGTCTCGAAGTAGCTGAAGATTTCGGGGCGGCTCGCCGTCTCCTTGGTCCAGCGGTAGCGGATCTGACCCTCCACGTCCCCGACTCCGGACTCGCTGATCTTGGCCGGTAGGCCCGACGGGCTGCTCGTTTCCAATTCCGCATCGATGTAGGCAAACTCGAATTCGAGCGCCAGGCGATCGGATACGCCGTAGGCGAGGAAGAGGAGCACCTCGTTCGCCTTGTACGAACCGCGAAAGTCCTCATCCAAAGACCCGCCGAGCTCATTCGGCGAGTATTCGAAATCGGAATCGTGATAGTACTCGTAGAACGGGTAAACGATCAGTTCCCTTTTCTGCACGTAACTGGCGAACTGCGAAAGCACGGTCCCTTGGCCGCGATCGCGCAGATACGCCGGCAAGCCCTCGGTGTCGAGCGGCGCGCGTTTCTCCTCTGCCGTGCTGGTGCCCACCAAGAGTGCGGCGCCAAGGATCCCGAGAATTGTGGCTTTCATCGACACCACCCTCCTTTGAGTGCAGACGCTGCGGAGCCGTCGACGCCAGGCACGCGTATTTCGCTCACCGGGTCTCGAGCTCGATCAGATCGATCGTCCCCCCACCGCCTAAAATCTCTCGCACCAGTCCCACTCCCCGGCAGTAGACCTTGCGCTGGGTGGTCTTGCCGATGGGATCGAAATCTTCGACCTCGATGCAGTCGGTGAATGTCCCGGCGGGAACCGTGATCGTGCGGCCCGTGGCGACGACCGTGGAGCGGTCCTCCGCCACGCCCGGTGTGCGCTCCTGTTCGAAGACGTCGCCGAGCTTGGGGGCGGCTGGCATGAACACTCCGACTCGGGCCGCGTTCTCGCCGGCAATCCACTGGCCGCCGTGGCCGATGATCTTGCCGTCTTCGTAGTCGTCGACGCGTTCGCCGAGGTAATAGACGACACCCGACTCGTGCTGGGCGTAATAGTCTTCCGTCTTCTCGACCAGCTCGCCATCGTCGAAGTCGGAGACTAGGACGACGGTGACCTTCACCCCGGCGATCGTCTCGGTCGAGTCCCGGACAACGGACTCGATCCGAACCTTGACCGTCTCGCCGTCCTCGATCTCCACACCAGCGTAAACGGCGCGCTTCACCGAGGCGAACGCCACGTAAGGGTTGGCGACGATGGGCGAGAGCTTGGCGGCAGCGACGCCGATGTCGGCCTTGGCACGCGGCTCGGCGCCCTGCGAGCCGGAGACCGGGCCGCAGGCGAGCAGCAGAATGCCGGAGCCAAGAACCGCGAAGAACCGCAAGTCGAAAGGTGACATCTCCACTTCCTTCATGACCTCATTCGAGTGGTGAGGTGCGTTGGTAGACTGGGCTGACCTGATAGGCACGCGCTTCCAGCTTCAACGCCTCCAGGCTGGCTTCCCGCAACTCCGCCGGGCTCAAGTGCAGAACGCTGACGAGAACCAGGATTTCTCCTTCCGGATCGTCCACGGCGCCGACTTGCACGACGCCCACCCCGGGCCCGTAGTATTTGCGCTGGTGGCCGCTGCCTGGCTCGAGCGGGCTCCACTCATCGATCTCCAGCACACCCTCGAAGCAATTGTAAGGGACGCAGGTGCTCACGCCCGTTTGGTACACCATCCCGCAGTCCAGGAAGTTGATGTCGGGCACCCATCCCTGGAGAAAATGAGTCCCCAACGGCAGATTTCCCGGAACGTTGATTCCTGCGTCGGCGCCATCCAACCCCGCGATCCAGACATCGGGGGCACCGATGAATACACCACCCTCGTACTCTTCGGGGTACTCACCCAGGTTCCACACGTTGCCGTCGTCGTCTTGGGCGAAGAACGTCAGCTCCGCCTCCTGGAGCACGCCGTTGTTGTAGTCCCTGTCCCAGAGCGTCACGGCGCGCACACCGTCGATCACTTTGGTCAGATCGGTGACGGTGAACACCACGCGATGCGGCAGAACCCCGCCGCCGCGGTTCGAGACACCATCGAAGATGAACTGCGTCCCCGGAACCAGGGGGAGCCATTTGTTGTCGATCTGGGTCGGGGTCGAAAAGTCCCTCCGATTCATGACGTTAGATGCCCCGCACTCCACCAGGCCGGGGGATGGCGGCGGCGCCGGAAAGTTGGGATCGCAACCCACCAAGACCAGAAGCGACCACGCGAGACGCGCGCGCCCCGAAAGGTGCCACCGTCCCCAGTACCGATTGCGCATGCCTTCCTCCATCGCTCGGACTTGGCGTGTCCAGTACCGTCCGTCCCACGGAGTGACTCCAGATCCCGATGGACTGCTCGAGTCGCGTCGTCGCTGGAACGCCAAAAACCTGGATTGTAACTTTGGGGGCGTGGAATGAAGCCTACCGAACCTGCCACGATGCGGTCAATCGAAAACTCCCGCTGCACGAAGATTTGACGCTCGAAGGGTCCAATGACAGCAATCGGGTGATTTTCCACAAAAATCAGCGCGCGTTCGCGTCGGCCATCGGAGACAGAGTGTCGCGCTCACACAGCGCCCCATCACGATTGTCCCTGCGGAGCAAAACCGAATTGGCTCGCAGCGGGCTCGAATTGCAGTCGGGAGGTTGACGTGCCGACCTGCAGATTGCTAATCTCACAAAGCCCCCAACCACTCTGACCTACAGCGATGCGGGGTCCGTATGCGTTCCAGAGCCTCGAATTTCGGCGTCTCGCTCACGATTGGCATCCTTGCAGGTCTCGCCGGTTTCGGCACGGCACGGTCGCAGCCAGGATCCGTCATGACGCAGCTCAAGATCAGCAATACGCAGGGGAACTTCACCGCTGACCTCGCCGACGCCGACGAATTCGGGGGAGCCGTGGCCAGCCTGGGAGACCTCGATGGGCCCGGGCCGAGCGTGGTGGCATTGGCAGTCGGCGTCATCGGCGATGATGATGGCGGGGGGAATCGCGGCGCCGTGTACATCCTGTTCCTGGACGGTGCGGGGAGCGTGCTCTCGTACCAGAAGATCAGCGACACCGCAGGCAACTTCACCGCAGTCATCGACAACGCCGACGAGTTCGGCAGCTCTGTGGCCAGTCTGGGAGACCTCGATGGGGCCGGGCCGAGCGTCCTGGCACTGGCGGTTGGAACGGCCGCCGATGACGATGGGGGAACCAATCGCGGCGCGGTGTATGTCCTGTTCCTGAACAGCGCAGGCAGCGTTCTCTCCTTCCAGAAGATCAGCGACACCGCGGGCAACTTCACCGCGATCATCGATAGCGCCGACGAGTTCGGGGGCGGCGTCATTGGCTTGGGAGATCTCGATGGTCTGGGAGTAAGCGCCGGCGCCGTGGCGGTCAGCACGGTCGGCGACGACGATGGCGGCTTGAGCCGTGGTGCCGTGTATATCTTGTTTTTGAACAGCGCGGGGCTCGTTCTCTCCTTCGAGAAGATCAGCGACACCGCGGGCAACTTCACCGCGACGATCGACAACGCCGACGAGTTCGGCAGCTCGATCGGCACACTCGGAGACCTCGATGGATCGGGACCGAGCGTCGCGACCTTGGCTGTCGGCACGATCGGGGATGACGATGGTGGGGCGGACCGCGGCGCCGTGTACGTGCTCTTCCTGAGCAGCGCCGGCACGATCCTCTCGCACCAGAAGATCAGTGCGACCCAAGGCAACTTCACGGCGCTACTCGACAATCTGGACGAGTTCGGCGGCTCCGTCGCCGGTTTGGGCGACGTCGATGTTTATGGACCCAGCGTCGCTGCGTTGGCCGTCGGCACGATCGGGGATGACGACGGTGGAAGCGGTCGCGGCGCCACCTATATGCTCTTCCTGAACAGCACAGGCAATGTCCTCTCGCACCAGAAAATCAGCGACACGGCGAGTAACTTCAGCGGCACACTCGACGATGGGGATGAATTCGGGACGGCGGTGGCCGCCATCGGGGACATGGATGGTGCAGGATCGTCGGTGCAGACCCTCGTCATCGGCGCGAGCTTCGATGACGATGGCGGCGCGGACCGCGGCGGCGTCTGGGAAGTGTTCCTGGAAGGCAGCACGTTGTCCGACGTCGGGGACCCACTTCCCCGCGCGCCCAGGCACGTGTTGGAGCTGGCACGACCGAACCCATTCAACCCGAGGACGACGATCCCCTTCCAGATCGGCGAGCCCGCGTCGGTCGAAATCGACATCCGAGATGTCCGGGGGCACCTCGTGCGCAAGCTCGTGCTCGGGACCTTGGGGCCAGGAAAGCATGAAACGGTGTTCGATGGGCTGGACGATATTGGACGCCCACTGGCATCCGGCTCTTACTTCTACAGGATGTTGGTGAACGGCCAGATGGTGGCATCACCGGAAAAGGCAGTCCTCCTGAAGTAGATTCGACTTGTCCTCGACGATGGAGGCGTCGGCGCGCGCCCCCTGAACGCACGTCCCCAGTCGAAATGCTCGAGGAGTGGGAGGGCAACGGATGAGACCGCTGCGCGCGAACTCTGCGTGCATCCTCATGGCGGGCGCGTGCTTTGTCGGCAGCTGCGCCACCAACGGGACAGTCGAGCCTCCACCGCCGCTTCCAGCGTGCACCGACTCGGTCATGATCTTCGTGAGCGGGGACACGATCCCGACATTCACCTGGACCCCGGCGTGCAAGCTGGGGCGTCTCATTGTCGAAGAAGTCGTCGAGGAACGCTGGGGCACCGAGACACTCGAGCACAGCAACGACTGGCCGCCCCCGATTGTCTATGGGGTTCACCCTCCTGGATCCGAGAACCTGGAACCGGCGGCGCCCCTCTACATCGGGACGACGTACAAAGTGTCCGCGTATCGCTGGGTCGACCCGGCGAATCCCGAAGGCTTCGAACTCCTTGGCGTGCGACATTTCACGCCTTGATCAAACCTTTAGGCCGCAGTGGTGTCGCGTGGATCGCCCGCGGTGCGGGCCGGGTCGGATCGTCGAGTCAAATGCCCCACTTCGCGGCACCCAAACGCGATGACTTGAGAGCGCTCGAGTTCACTGTTAGGCTTTGCGCTTGCAGCATGAAAACGGAGGACGAAGTCAGATGCGAAGATTCATTTCTTGGTTCGGCGCCGGGATCGTCACCATGCTTCCCTTCCTCGTTGCGGTCGCCTACGCTGGCGATGTCGCACTGGAGGACGTGCCAAAAGTTGTCCTGGAGTCGGTCAAGGCTCGGTTCACAGACGCCAAGGTGACCGGCACGGCCAAAGAAAAGACGGAGGACGGTAAGGAGATCTACGAAATCAGCCTGGAAGACTCGACCCAGAACAACATCGACGTGACCGTCACGCCCGAAGGTGCGATCACTCTGATCGAAAAACAGATCAGCCGCAAGGAGCTGCCGGCGCCTGTCGGCAAGACTCTCGAGGACAAGTACCCGAAGTCGAGGTACAGAATCGTCGAAGAGGTCATTGAGGTGAATGGAAAGGACGAGAAGCTCGTCTATTACGAAGTCCTGCTCATGACGCCGAAGAAAGAACTGTGGGCCGTGGAGCTCGACCTCGATGGCAAGATCCTCGTGGTGGAAGCGAAGTCCGAAGAGGAAGAAGATTAGCCCGACCGGCGCGCCAGCGACTTTGTTCTCGTCTCCGGTCCGCCGCCCTCGAAGTGCGGCGGACCGCGCGCTGGCCCGGGCACTTCGGATGTTGCCGCGGCCAAGCCGCATTGACCGAGCCACGTTGGGTCCCAGACCAATCTGGGAAAATTCTCACAATAAGAATTGACTGGCGGCGGCGGCTGATCGCGGCGACCCCCTCGAGGTCGACGATCGTCGACGTCGTAGTCAGCTTATTGACAGGATATTTCGCTAGTGATCGCAGAATCTACTTGAACTGTAGCGAAAGGCGCTGGTACAGTTCTGTTACTTGTCGCTTTTGATCGGACGAGTCTCGGACGCCCCCCAGATGCCGAGCCGTATTGGGCCCTTTGTGGCCTGGAGGCGCGCTGCGTCGCAGTGCAAACACATCGTCGTGGAGTTGCCGGAGGAGTCGTGTCGTCCGACCCGAGTCTTACGGGGCCAGTCTATGGCTAAGAACTCCCCGCCCGGAGGTCGCCAGCAATGATCCGCTCCATTGTCGAGTCGAGCTTACGTTTTCGACCATTGGTGATTGCGATCGCGGCCGTCGTGATGGCGGTCGGTGTCGCCCGGCTGGATGACATGCCGGTGGATGTCTTCCCCGAGGTCCTGCCACCCATCGTGCAGGTTCAGACCGAAGCCCTTGGGCTCTCGGCGGCCGAAGTGGAGCAGTTGATCACGGTTCCCATCGAGGCCGATCTGCTCGCGGGAACCGCATGGGTCGAGACCATGCGATCCGAGTCCGTTCCCGGCTTGTCGTCGATCGAACTCACCTTCGAGCCCGGTACGGATCTCATGGACGCACGCCAGATGGTGCAAGAACGATTGACCCAGGCGCACGCGTTGCCCAACGTGTCGCGGCCGCCGCACATGCTCCAGTCCGTGTCGTTCTCGAATCGCGTCATGATGGTCGGGCTTTCCTCCGAGAAACTGTCCTTGATCGAGATGTCCGTTCTGGCCCGCTGGACAATTCGGCCGCGACTCTTGGGCGTGCCAGGCGTCGCCAACGTGGCGATTTGGGGTCAGCGCGAACGGCAGCTGCAGGTGCTGGTCGACCCCGAGCGGTTGCGGGAAAAGAACGTTTCATTGCTGCAGATCATCAAGACGACGGGCAATTCGCTTTGGTACTCGCCCTTGACCTTCCTGGAGTCCTCGGTCGCTGGCACCGGCGGCTTCGTCGAAACCCCGAACCAGCGGCTCGGCGTCCGCCACGTGTTTCCTATTTCCACGGCGGCCGACTTGGCCAGGGTTCCGGTCGAAGACGCGGGGATGCGACTCGAAGAGGTGGCTACCGTTGTCGAAGACCACCAGCCGCTCATCGGTGACGCGATGAACGGTCGAGGTCCTGGGCTGCTGTTGGTGGTCGAGAAACTGCCCGGCGTCAACACCCTCGAGGTCACCGAAGAGATTCAGGAAGCGCTCGACGCTCTCGCACCCGGTCTTGCCGGCATCGACATCGACTCGCACGTGTACCGTCCGGCCGATTACATCCACATGGCGATCGGCAACGTGGCCAAGGCGCTGCTCATCGCCTTGGTCCTCGTCAGCGTGGCGCTTCTGGCCCTGTTCCGCAGTTGGCGCGCCGCGCTCGTGGGCGGGCTCACCATCCCGCTGTCGCTGATGACCGCAGTGCTGGTGATCTACGCATCCGGCGCCACGATCAATGCCATGGTGCTCGCGGGTCTCGTGATCGCACTCGGCGTCGTCATCGACGATGGGATCATCGAGGTGGACAACTTCCTGCGCCGCTTGCGCCAGGGCTCCGGCCGATCGACCGCGCGCATCATCCTCGATGCCGCCTTCGCCATGCGCAGCCCGATGATGTTCGCGACGGCGATCGTGCTTCTCGCCGCGGTGCCGGTGTTCCTCATGACGGGAGTGCCGGGGGCGTTCGTCAAACCCATGGTCCTGTCGTACGCGCTGGCAGTGCTGGCCTCCATGGTGGTCGCAATGACCGTCACACCGCCTCTGGCCCTCTTCCTCATGCAACGCATGCCGGTTGGTCGCCGCGAGTCGGCCTTCGCCGGATGGGTCCAGCGCCGGTACGACCTGAGGGCGCCGCACTCGAGGACGGCACCTCGCGCTGCGTTCGCGCTCGCCGTCGTCGCTGCGGTCGTAGGCATCGCCTTGTTGCCAGCCATTCACGTCTCGCCCACACCGACTTTCAAGGAACCGGACCTGATGATCCAGTGGGATGCCGAACCCGGCACATCTCGCCAGGAGATGAACCGGATCATCGATCGGGTGAGCAACGAACTGCGAGGCTTGCCGGGTGTGCGTCATGTTGGCGCCCACGTCGGCCGCGCGATCCTGTCGGATCAGGTCGTGGGCGTCAATTCGAGCGAAATTTGGGTGAGTCTCGATCCCAAAGCGGACTACGCCCAATCGGTGGCCTCGGTCGAAGACGTGGTTCATGGCTATCCGGGACTCGATGCCGACGTCATGACCTACATGCGTTCGCGATTCGGCGAAGCCCTGTCCGGAGTGGACGAACCGATCGTGGTGGCGCTCTACGGTCAGGATCTCGACCTCATGCATCGCGAAGCCGAGAAAATGCGGCAGGCACTCGCTGGGATCGATGGCATCGTCAATCCCCACACTGAAATCGAGCCCGAGGAGCCGGTCGTTGAAATCAAGGTCGACCTCGCCGCAGCCGAGAAACATGGAATCAAACCAGGCGAAGTGCGCCGTGCCGCGGCAACCTTGCTCGCAGGCATCGAGGTCGGAAACCTCTTCGAGGAACAGAAGATGTTCGAGGTCGTCGTCTGGGGCGTGCCCCAGATCCGTCACAGTGTCGCGGGGATTCAAGACCTGTTGATCGACACGCCCGGCGGGTCACATGTGCGTCTGGGCGACGTGGCCTCGATTCACATCGTATCCACTCCCAACGTCATCCGCCGCGAGAACGTCGCGCGCCGTGTCGATGTCGCCGCCGACGTTCACGGCCGCAGCCTCGACGCGGTCGCAGCCGATGTTCGCAGCCACATTCAGCAAACCGCATTCCCGCTGGAGTATCGAGCCGAGTTGCTCGGCGATTTTGCGCGGCAACAAGCGGCCCGAATGCGCGTCCTGGTGGCAGCGGTCGTCGCGGGAATCGGAGCCCTTTTCGTCCTGCAGGCTGCCTTCGGCAGCTGGCGCTTGGCGTTCGTCGTCGTGCTCACGCTGCCCATGGCACTGGCCGGAGGGGTCATCGCGGCGGCAGTGGCGGGCGGCACGTTGGCTCTCGGTTCGCTCGCCGGCTTCCTGGCCGTCCTCGGGCTCGCGGCGCGGCAGTGCGTGGCTTTGATCCACCACTATCGCGAGTTGCGGCAGGGCGAGGGAATTGCGTTCGGCGCCGAGCTCGTTCTACGCGGAACTCGCGAGCGCGCGGCAGCAATCTGGACGTCGGCGATCGTGACGGCCGTGGCGGTGCTGCCGTTCTCGCTGTCCGCTGCCGCGCCGGGTCACGAAATCATCGGTCCGATGGCGCTCGTGATTCTCGGGGGCATGGTCACATCGACTTTGTACTCACTGTGTGTCGTGCCCCTGCTGTATGCGCGCTTCGGCGCTGGCGCCAAGCTCGATGACTCCGTCGACGAGATCGACGTCGACGACGGCCGACAAATCGCGATTTGAACTCGAATGGTCCTGCGAGTCGATAACGGAGGAATCGTCATGAGTAGAGTCCATTGCACCCTGGCTGCACTGATCGTGAGCGCTTGGGCACTATCGGGCTGCCAAGAACAAACGGTCGCTCAATACACACCCCCAGCAACCCTCGAGGAGAGTGACCAGAAGGGAATCATGCGCATCACCTTGACCGAGCGTGCCGCCGAGCGGATTGGCATCGAAACGGTTCAGATCCGCGAAGAGGCCATGACCCGATTGGACGGCCCGGTGATGCGCAAGGTCATCCCGTACGGCGCGATCATGTACGACAAGAAGGGTGATACCTGGACATTCACCAATCCGCAGCCCCTCGTCTATGTCCGCCATCCCATCACCGTCGAAAGCATCGACGGCGATCAAGTCGTCCTGGCGGAAGGTCCGCCCACAGGAACCGCGGTCGTGATGGTCGGCGCGGCCGAACTCATGGGCGCCGAACACAAGTACGGCCACTGAGGCCGTCGTAGGAGGTCTTCGGCCATGCTGCGCTTGATCGTTGGATCGAGCCTGAAGTATCGCTTCATCGTGCTCGCGATCGCCGCAGCGCTGGTGCTCGTCGGGATGGATCAGATGCGCCACATGCGCGTCGACGTCTTCCCCGAGTTCGCGCCGCCGATCGTGGAAATCCAGACGCCATGCCTGGGACTGTCTCCGGCCGAGGTGGAGGCCCTGGTCACCATCCCGCTCGAGACCGCGCTCAGCGGCTTGCCGCATCTCGACATCCTGCGCTCCAAATCGGTCACCGATCTGTCCTCGGTCAAGATGATCTTCGATCGCGAAGCCGACCCCATGGAGGCGCGGCAGAGGGTGCAGGAGGGTCTCGCCCTCGTGATCGGCTTGATTCCCAAGGACGTGGGCCCTCCCGTCATGCTGCAGCCGTTGTCGGCAACGGCGCGGTTCATGAAGATCGGTCTGTCATCGGAGAAGGTCTCCGTCATCGACCAGTCGATGATCGCCTATTGGACGATCCGCCCGCGGCTGCTGGCTGTTCCAGGGGTCGCGAACGTCGCCATCTGGGGCGAGCGGATCCAGATGTTGCAGGTACAAGTCGAGCCCGCTCGCCTGCGAGAAAACGGTGTTTCCGTCCAGGAAGTGATGGACGCGACCTCCGACGCCTTGGAAGCGGGGCTCATGTCGCACTCCGATGGCGCGTTGATCGGGACCGGTGGCTTCATCGATACCCCGAATCAACGCTTCGGCCTGCGCCACGTCCTGCCCATCGTCGACCCCGCCGGACTCGGAGAGGTCACGATCGGTGAACGCAACGGCAAGCCGCTGCGCTTGAACGACGTGGCGAAGCTCGTCGAGGGTCACCAGCCGCTCGTCGGCGATGCGGTCATCAACGGCGGTCCGGGCCTGCTGCTCATCGTCGAGAAGTTCCCATGGGCCAACACCTTGCAGGTGACGCAAGGAGTCGACGAAGCGCTGGAGGCGCTGCGACCGGGTCTTCCCGACATCACCATCGACGCCCAGATCTTCCGTCCCGCGACCTTCGTCGAGATGTCGATCAAGAACCTGAGTACGTCGCTCCTCATCGGCTGCCTGCTGCTGGTGCTCGTCTTGGCCGCCTTCCTCTACGAGTGGCGTATCGCTCTGATCAGCTGTGTCGCCATGCCGGTGTCGCTCATGGCAGCCATGATCGTCCTCCACCTGCGCGGAACGACAATCAACACCATGATCCTGGCCGGATTCGTCATCGCACTCGGGGACATCGTGGACGATGCCATCATCGACATCGAAAACGTCGTCCGGCGCCTGCGCGAACATCGCAAGGCGGGCGGGCGGAAGTCGGTGGCGCGCGTCATTCTCGAGGCTTCGCTCGAGGTTCGACATGCCATCGTTTACGCCACCTTGATCGAAGTGCTGGCGCTGTTGCCGGTCTTTTTCTTGGAAGGCCTGTCGGGAGCATTCTTCCGGCCGCTGGCGATGTCCTATGCGCTGGCACTGCTCGCCTCCATGGCCGTGGCGCTGACGCTCACCCCGGCACTGGGGCTCATCCTCCTGTCCAAAGCGCCGCTCTCCGAGCGCGAGTCGCCGCTCGTACGCTGGTTGCAACGCGCCTACACGCGCGTTCTGGCCCAGATCGTGCCGCGGCCGCGTACGGTCTACGCCGGCGTCGCCATCATCGTCCTGGCTGGGATCGTCGTTGTGCCCCGCCTCGGCCAGTCGCTCCTGCCCGACTTCAAGGAGCGCGACTTCCTCATGCACTGGCTGACTGAGCCCGGGACCTCGGCGGAAGAGGAGGTCCGGATCACGACCCAGGCGAACAAGGAGCTCATGACCATTCCCGGTGTGCGCAACTTCGGCTCCCACATCGGTCAAGCTCTGATCATGGACGAGGTCTATGGCGTGTACTTCGGCGAGAACTGGATCAGCATCGACCCAAAGGTCGACTACGACAAGACTCTCGCCGCGGTGCAAAAAGCGGTCGATGGCTACCCGGGTCTTCACCGCGACGTGCAGACCTATCTCAAGGAGAGAATCCGCGAGGTGCTGACCGGCTCGCCCACGGCGATCACGGTGCGCATCTTCGGCGAGAATTTGGCGCTCCTGCGCGCCAAGGCCGACGAAATCAAACAGTCTTTCGAAGAGATCCCGGGAATCGTCGATCTCAAGGTCGAGTCGCAGAAAGAGATTCCGCAGATCGACGTCAAAGTGGACCTCGCCGCCGCCGAGCGCTACGGCGTCAAGCCCGGCGACGTACGCCGTACGGCGGCTGCGCTGGTCACCGGCACGGAGGTCGGTGACATCTTCCGCGGTGGCAAGGCGTATGACGTCAACGTTTGGAGCACTCCGGAGTGCCGCAACAGCGTCAATGCCATCCGCGATCTCCAGATCGACACGCCGCGCGACGGGCAGGTGCGCCTGGCAAACCTCGCCAGCGTCGACATCCTCCCGACGCCGAACCACATCGACCGCTGGCAGATGAAGCGTAAGATCGACGTCAGAGCCAACGTGCGTGGGCGCGACCTCGGGTCGGCGGTGAGCGACGTCCGGCGCCAGCTGGCCAAGGTGGAGTTCCCGGCGGGCTACCATCCCGAGCTGCTCGGCGAGTACGCGGAACGCGAGAAAGCGCAGGGGAAAATGCGCACGCTGACCATCCTCTCGGCGATCGGAATCCTGCTGATCCTGCAGGCGTCGTTCTTGAACTGGCGCCTGGCGATCTTGGGCTTCCTGGCGTTGCCGGCGGCGCTCGTGGGCGGTGTGTTGGCTGCGTACTTCGGCGATGGCATCATCTCGCTCGGTTCACTTGTCGGCTTCCTCACGGTGCTTGGAATCGCCGCGCGCAACGGCATCATGCTGATCAGCCACTATCAGCACCTCGAGCACGTCGAAGGTGAAGCCTTTGGTCCGGGGCTCATCATTCGTGGCGCACGCGAGCGGATCTCGCCGATCATGATGACGGCGTTCACGACGGCGCTGGCACTCTTGCCACTCCTGGTCGCCGGTACCATTCCCGGTCACGAGATCGAGCACCCGATGGCGATCGTCATCATGGGCGGCCTCATCACGTCGACCTTGCTGAATCTGTTCGTCATCCCGTCGCTCTACCTGCGCTTCGGCGCGAGCGGACGGCGACCGGACGACGGCGGCGCCGCCGCCAGAGTCGCCGCCTGAGCTGCGTCGACGATGAACACGCGAAAGGGGCAGGCGGATCGCCTGCCCCTCTTGCTTGGGTCGTTTGAAGGTGCAGCCTCAGAAGCGCCAGCCGTACTGGATCTTCACCGGGAACTCGTTGGAAACGAACTCCCAGCGATAGCCGCTCACGGGCTTCAGGGCGTTGTGGTTGTAGACCACGAAGAGGTCGCCCAGGGGGTTGAACGTCCAGCGCAAGCGGTTGTTCGTGCCGAGCTCCCGGCTCTGCGTGTCGTACTGGGTGAGGCTGCTGAGCTGGAGATCCGCGGTGAGATTCAATTGCAACCGGATGCCGTACACTTCTTCGGTGAAGTGTTTGTCGACCAGCTCCATGGACATTTTTTCTTCGTAATCGTCGATCAGCGCCAGGACATCGCCGGTGCTGCGCTCGCCGGTGAGCTCCAGGGTGAACAGGGCCGACGGCCGCAAGGTGAGCGCCGCCTCGACGGTGCTCACGTCACCGCTGTAGTAGCTGCCGAAGTCCCAGCGCACATAGCCACCGATCCGGCGTTTTTCCGCCGCGGTGTATCCCAGGAAAGTGCGCATCCACTGATAGGAACCGGCCGCGATGTCGACGTCGCTGGCGACCTCGAAGGGCACGGGTGGCCGGTCCCCCTCCGGCTCGAACCCGGCCTCGAACCGATCCCCGCTCTCGAGCAACCAGTCGAAGGGTTTGATCGCCATGCCGTAACTTTCCCAGCTGGAGTTGTCCGTCGTGTTGTACAAGGTGCCGGACAGCTCGTAGAACATCTGACGCACCAAGGACCAGCCAGGCCGCGGATTCACTTCCAGGCCGAAGTCCCAGATGTGAACGTTGTTGCGGGGCACGAAGCCCAACGACGGATCGAAACCGTTGCCGATATGAATGGAGGTCAGGTTCGCGTCCCACAGATCGTTGGGATACTCGATGCGGAGCCCATGTGCGGACTTGTCGCCCGCCAGGTCGCTTCGATCATTGAGCAGGCCCCAGCCACCGAAGACGAGATTCTTGTCCTTGCGGAAGGTCGTGGTTTGGAAGGTGAAATCGACCCCTCCCACCCAGCTCCCCGAGCGCCCGGCCTGATCGCCGAAGGTCGCCAGCATGCCGACGCTGGATTCCTCCAGCACGTCCTGGCTGACGCGGAACGACCCCATCGTCGATTGCGGCACATCGATCTGGGTCAGTTCGTCCACTTGCAGATTTTCTGAGTCCCGGGTGTTCACCAGCAGCCCGGCGAGATTCGTACTGCCCACCTGACCGGCGATCTTGCCACCGGCGTTGATGGGGACCTCGACCTGCTCTTCCTCGTCGGAGCCGATGAGCCCGATGCGGCGGCTGTAGAACGGCAGAAGGCTCTCTTCGTCCAGTCCCAGACCGAACTCGAAGATGTCCGCGCCTTCCAAGAAAAACGTGCGCTTTTCCGGAAAGAAGATGTCGAAACGCGTCAGATTGATCTGGCGCACGTCCACTTCGGTCTCGGCAAAATCGGTGTTGACGGTGAGCGCGGACGAGAGGTTCGGCCCGAACTTCTGCGTCACATCCAGGCTGATTTCTCCTTCCGTGTCCATGTCGATCCCTGGACCGGGCTTGCTCGGGATCCCGCGCGTCCTGCCCACGACCGAGGTGCGGACGTCCAGTCCCATTCCCAAGTCGAAGGCCGGAAGATCCGTCAACAGACCGGCCCGGCTGGTCTGATAGATCCAATAATCGATGCTGACGCCTGACCAGCGGCTGGTTTCCTGCAAGCGCTGCACACGCCGTTGAACGTTGAACCCCCACGTATGCAGGTCCTTTTGGAACCGGAGGCTCAGGATTGGAATCCGGATCTCCGCGCTCCAGCCCGTACTGTCGCGTGACGTCTTGGCCTCCCAAATGGCGTCCCAATCGCTGTTCACCGCGTCACGATCGACCACCAGACCATCGAAACGCGCGCCATTCGGATTCACGGCGAAGACGTAGCCTGACCGGCCGTCCTGGAAGGTATCGAACACGATCACGATGTGGTCTTCCTGATCGAGATCGGAATCGCGCGCTTTGGAAAAAGACACGATTCCATCCGGATCATTGTCATGGCACCGCACGCCCACGACGATGTAGTCCTGATCGGCAAAGACCTTGACGATCGTCCGCCCTGCTGGAACGGCGCCTTCCTCCGGCTCGATGGTGATGAGATTGGCAATGCTATCGCTGGCTGCCCACCACGCCGGCCCGGTCGCCTTGCCCGTGAAGGCGAAATCGGCCGGCAAGGCGTTGGCGCAGAGCGTCGGCCTGCCGCGGCGGATGGGCTCGGCTCCCTCGTTCTCCTCGGCCAGCGTTGGACCGGCTAGAAGCAGGAAGACGGCGAGGAACCCAGACCAGAGGGAGTTTCGGTCGGGTGAGATCCAATGCTTCACTGTGCGATGACTACCATTTCTCTGTCGGGCAAGCCGTGGCCGCGGACCTCACAGCCCCCAGGGTAGGAATCCACTGGATGCGATGTGGCCCCGATGCGTGACAATGCGGTCTCTCTTCCACGGATCAGGGACCACATTGATGCTACAACAGCTTGCTGCTTTGAATCTACGGCCCGCCTGAAGGTACGATGATTCGAATAGGGTATTCGAAGTCGCGACGAGCCATCACTCGTCATGAACGGGCATCAAATGGAGCGCTGCGCCATCTCGCGCAGCCTCGCCACAGAACGCAGCGCTTCGGGTTTTCCCCCCCATTTCACTCCAATAGGGGCGGTCGTTCAGCGCTCGCCCGACACCGGTCCGCGCCGAGCGGCCTCCGGGGTGACCAGCTCCAGCAGGATCCGCCTGCATGAGGCCGATGTTCACGGTTCCCATCTTGAACAGCACCTGGTCGGGAAGCCGCATGAGGCGCTCGAGGCCGAGCACGTCGGCATAGAATCGCTCTGCGCGCTCCAGGTCCGCCACATAGAGGGCCAGGTGATCGAGCTGCATCGGGCTCGGATTCATGGCGCAAAAATACACTGGCGACCGAAGGTTTCGGGAACCGGACTCGCGGCCCGCGGCGCAGACGTGGGAGGCCCTCGCAGCGAACAACGCGGCGCGAGCATTCCTCAGGGCGCCGTGGTGAGCTTGGGCGAAGCGCCGTCCTGGAACATCTGGAGCTTCATGGTCTCCATCGCGTCGATGTCGAGGAGCGCGGAAGGACGTCCGTCGTTGTAGATGAACCTTCGCTTCCCTGCGAGCACCGCCTGCGGCATGCCGCCGATCGGGGACACACGTACGCTGCCGGCGAATGTGCAGACGCACGTCGACGTCGAATCGCGAATGACCGCGAGCGTCGTCCCCGTCACCTCGATGTCGGCCTCCGGGGTGACGATGCGCAACGCCGCACCACGGAAGCGTGGTCCGGTGACGATGCGCACCTCACCGCCCCATACGGATGCGATGACGCGGCGCGGGAACCAACGACCCGGAAGCCGCGGCAACGTCGCATCGGCGCCAGGAATGAGCTGCCATGCCATGTTTCCAGCTCCCAAGAGCTCGAGCTCGACGTTGCCGCGTAGTTGCACCCGCGATCCTGGAGCGAGGCTGGCCGCGATCGCATCCGCTGCCGTCGCAGCGAAGACGCGGCCGTCCACCACGACTTCACCATCCCCACGCAAGGCTTCCAACTTCCACTCGGGTGGGCGCCCAAGCCAGGCGACCAGCGCAACCGCAGCGACTGTAGTTGGAATCAGCACGGCAGTGGCCAGGGCCTGGCGTCCGCGCGGTCGCGTCCATCGCCGAGCCGGCCCGGCGAGGGTCCCGTGCACGAACGTGTGCCGCAGGCGCTCGCGAAACTCCGGCGCCGACTCGGATCGTGGCAGCGACCGAACGAGATCGCGGACCTTGCGCTCCACGGCCGTGAGCGACGCCGACTCGTCTTTGCGCTCGTCGTTCAATCCAGCCGTCCCTTCAGCCGCTCAGCCAAGCGCTGCAGCGCCCGTGAGTAGCGTTTGCGCACTGCGGCGTGATTGATTCCCAACAGGTTCGCAATCTCTTCGTGCTGCATCTCCTGGTAGTCGTGCAGAATCACGATCGCACGCAGGTCCTCGGGAAGACCAAGGAGAGCTTCCTGCACCACGCGCTGGCGCGCGATCCGCATCGCCACGTCTTCGGGAGCGCTCGGCTCATTCCCTTGCTCCAGCATGGATTCCCACGAGGTCGTCCGGCGCGCCATGCGGAAGGCCCGCGAGCGCCAACGATCTCGACAGGTGTTGGCCGTGATTTGGAGCAGCCACGCCGTGGGGTCGCGCGCAGTGTCCAATTGATGCGCGGCGCGATGCACCTTGACGAACACATCCTGAGCCACTTCTTCGGCGTGCGAGGGGTCACCCATCAGGCGATGGGCGAGATCGTAGATCGGCTGGAAGTAACAATCGAACAGGGCGCCCAGTGCTGGTGACTCGCGCCGGCGCACGCCTTCGAGAACGTCGCGTGGCGGCGGCGCCGGGAATCGCCGCCCCGGCGCCGCCGACTTCGTCGCGCCCGCATCCTCCACGTCCCGGGCAACGTGAGGTTCGATGCGCTTCGGTTGCTCCTCGCCGGAGCGGCTCACTTTGCCACGCGATCCCTCGTCACCTCGCGATGAGCGCGAGCTCTGGGGAATAGCCCGCGGTTCGGGGAACCGCCTCACCGGTCGCGTTTCCACGCCACCGCCTTCGGGCAGCGAGTCTACCGGTTTCCACGCCTCGGGATGAGCGGGCATTCGAACCGTCGCACCACTTCCCCGATCCGGATCTGCCCGGCCGTGGCTGCCGCGTGCACTTGCCCTGCATTGGTGAACTGCTGCGGCGAAATGGTGAGCCAGGTCACCGGCCGCACCTCCCAACGGCCGCCGTTGTAGTCCTGGTCGCCGGGCGCGGCATCCGACACCGGCTTGAGTCCATCCCCCAGAACGTAGATGGTGTCGAACTTCCCGTGGTTTGGCAGATCGCGCGGGGTGAGCACGCCAGAAAAGAGCTCATCGTTGGCATAGGTCTCGAAGTTCGGTGGCCCGACCTGGGCTCCGGCGGTCGCGGCCAGGAGCAGGAGGAACAGCGCTGCCAAGCTGCCTCGGTGGTGGAAACGGCGCGGTCGTTTGGACATGGAGATCTCCTTCGTCGAGTGTAAGTTTTCGCGGTTCCATGCCATCGGCGCAGAAACTCTGCTGGCTGGCGCCACCGCGCTCGATCCCAGCGGAGCACTCGCCCGTGGCTTCTACTCCTCATACGAAGTGGGCGTACTTGGTGTGACTCTACCGACCCGGAAGATGCGGATTGGGTGGCCAGCCCGAGTCTCGGCGACGTGGAGGCACAGGCGGGCGAATGCGCGGGGCCTTCATCGATCCAAATTGGCCAATGCTCGGAGCGCATCCTCGCGGGTTTGGTGCAATTCGAGCGCTGGTTTCAACAGCTTGAGGATGCTGGCCCAGACTTTCTGAATGCGCTCATTGACGTTGCAGACGAAGAAGTGGACGTGGCTGCTCCCCGCGCTGGCGTGGATTGCCGCGACGAGACCGATCGGCGCGCTCGTCATGTACGTGGTCTTCGCCAGGTCGAGCAAGATTTTCTTGTGGCGATCGTCGATGAGCTTGCGCAGGACTTCCTTGAGCTCGTCCGTCTCCTTGCCGCCCTTGAGCATCCCCTCGGGCACGACCACGGCCACGTCGCCCAGTCGTTCGACTTGCAGGCTCATCGTCTCTCCCCGGTTCGATCCCGAGCCGCCATCATAGCAGGGTACGCCAAGCGTTTCGTACGGCTGCTGCGGATTCCCGGGGTCAACAGGATCTCCGTCGATCGAAAAAGAAAAGAAGAGGCGGCTCACAGGAACCGCCCCCTCTGTCGTTGATCCGCGCCTCAGGACCCGTGTCCCCGAGCGAACTCGGCGCTTCAACTTAGTCGGGGATGTCGCCACCGCCCCGTTGGTTGAGATTGTTGAACACCGTCAAGGCCGTCTGGATGTCGGTTTCGATCCCCGGACGGGCCGTAGTCGTAGGCTCCTTGAAGGTCAACATTTCTGGCCATGCTTCGATGATCAGCGACTCGCCCCACGAGATCAGGACTCCTTGCAGCGAGGCTTCATCGGTCAGTCCGAGGCCAGCCACGTCGTTGAGCTCGGTGACGAACAAGGTCTGAAACAGTTTGTCCACCAGCGCCGTCGGCGAGCCGATCAGGATCAAGTAGGCTTCGTGCAGCTCGAGCCCGTCGGTGAACTGGTACGGATCTGAGAAGAAACGGCCTTCGATTTGGGCGAGGAATCCGAGGATGGTCGCCGCGTCATACCCGTCCAGCGTCCTACCCTTCTTGACCTCGAACAGAACTCTTGCCCAGTAGGCCTCGTCCTTTCCGGTCGTCGGCAGGTTGCCGTTCTCGATGTCAGCGGCGATCTCGGCCCCCTTCGGATTGAAGCCGAAATCGTTGCCCGTCGCATCGGGACCGATGCTGACGCTCCTCGTTAGAGGCCCAGTGGCAGTGAACGAGGCCGCGAGCTGCTCATTGAAATCGACTGCAGCGGTCGACGACGGAATCCGGACGGAGTAGGTGCCGGATAGAAGTGTGAACTGGTAATGACCATTCGCGTCGGTCATGGCAATGAGCGTTCCGGAGCCAGCGACGACCTCGACGGTGACATCCGCGATTCCTGCTTCGGTCGTGGGGTTCTGGACGCCACTCGCATCGGTGTCGACGAAAACAGTGCCGGAGATCAGGAACGACCCTTGGCATGGGCCGGGGAGCAGAGCGACACCCGGAATGCCGTCATGACGCACAGCGACTTTCACCATGCCCAGAGGAATGTCCCCGGAGAAGGTGATGGAGTATTGGCGCGTCTCGGTCGACCCCAGCGGGAGATCCCATTTCATGCCGAAGATGCCACTGCTCGGGTCCAATGCGAGATGACCCCCGACCGGCTTGGCGCCGATCAACCCCGTCGCGCACGGGGGGATCTGAATGACGAAACGGTCGAGATTCGACGCCGCTCCCGTTCCTGCCACTGTGTAGAAGAACGTGGTTTTGCGATTGACCACGACGCGCCCGCCGAAGGTCACGAGGTAGCCGTTCACCATTTCGGATGCAGGCGACGTGATGACATTCGATGTCGTCGACGGCGATTCGACGTCCGGCGTCGAGGGAGCAGTCGGAATCTCCGATTGGAAACAGCCCGCGAGGGCGAGAGCGAGGCTCGCGATCGCGATGATTCGGCCCTGGGGTTTCACGTTGGGTTCTCCTGGAAAAATGCGCGACCGATCATATCGGCGCAACCGGGATGAAACCTCCACGTCCTTGGATACGTTGTTTCGTCAGCACTCTCCTGGAGGCTTTTTTCCATGCTCGAGATCCGCAGTCTGGTGAAGATCTACCCGGGGCCGGTGGCGGCCTTGCAGGGCATCGATGTGGACATCCCGGTCGGCATGTTCGGCCTCCTCGGACCGAACGGAGCCGGCAAATCGACCTTCATGCGCATCCTGGCCGGACTCCTGGAACCGACGTCCGGAACGGTGCGCTGGGATGGCGAAGACATCTTGTCCGCGCCGGAACGCGTCTGGTCGCGACTCGGATACTTGCCGCAGGACTTCGGCTTCTACCCGCACCTCTCGGGAGAAGCCATGCTGGAGTACCTGTTGCGCCTGAAGGGCATCACGGCGCCGCTGGGGCTCAAGCATCTCACGCGCGAGCTGCTCGACCGCGTCAACCTGGCCTTCGCCGCCAAACGCAAGGTGAAGAGCTACTCGGGCGGCATGCGACAACGTCTCGGCATCGCCCAGGCGATCGCTGGCAATCCGGCGCTGCTCATCGTCGACGAGCCGACGGCCGGACTCGACCCCGAGGAGCGCTTGCGCTTCTACCGCCTGCTCACCGAGCTCGCCCAAGACCGCACCGTCGTGCTCTCGACGCACATCGTGGAAGATGTGGCCGTGCTCTGCCCGCGCTTCGCCGCCATCCGCGACGGGCGGCTGGTCGCATCCACCACACCAACCGCGGCACGGGCGGCGCTGCACGGTGCCATCTTCGAAGGTTCGGTCAACGACACCGAGCTGCGCGAGCTGCGTCGCACCCGCCAGGTCACGCAAGCAATTTTGGTGGAAGGCCGCAGTCGCGTGCGTATTCGTGCCACTCCTGGTGACGTACCGGCGGGCTTCGAAGCGGTCCCAGCCACGCTCGAAGACGTCTATATGGTGTGGATGCAAGATGCCCGCGCGCGCGGCAACGGCGACAATCGCGCCATGGAAGAGGCGGCGCCGCGATGAGCGTCGCGAGCAACGCAGACTCTACGGCGGCCCCGGAGTTCGCGGCCGCGCCGGCAGTCAGTGGGTCGCGGAGCAACAGCCCGTTCCGCCGCGCCGCCTGCATCGGCAGACTCGAGTTTTCCTTTCACGTGCGACGGCCCCTCCTCGTCGTCCTCGTGCTGCTGCTCGGGCTCACGACCTGGGGGCTCACGACTGGCACCGTGAGCATCGACACCGGTGACCAAACGGTGGGCGGCAAGCGCGCGTACATCACCTCGGAGCACTCGAACGCGCTGTCGCTCTGCTTGATTGCCTTCCTCTACTACACGTTCTTCGTCGCCGTTGCTGCGGGCATGAGCGTCCCACGGGACGAGGAGCTGAAGGTCGCCGAAGTGCTGCACGCGACTGGCTTGCGCCCGCACGAGTACGTCTGGGGCAAGTTCTTGGGAATCCTGGCCACATTTCTCGCCGCACTCGCACTGCAGCTGCTGCTCTCGATCGTCATCTATCACCTGCTGCCCTACGAGGACTCCGACAAGATCCGCGGTCCCTTTGCGCCTGAGAACTACATCAAGCCGGCGCTCACGATGGTGCTACCGCAGATCATTTTCATGGCTGGGTTGACGTTCTGCCTCGGCGAGCGCACCCGCCGGCCGATTCTCGTGTTCCTGTTGCCGGTCGCAGTGCTGCTCGTGTCTGCCTTCTTTCTTTGGAGCTGGTCGCCGCCATGGCTCGACCTGCGCGTCAACCGGCTGCTCATGTGGATCGAGCCCTCCGGCTATCGCTGGTTGAACGAGACGCTGCTCAAGGTGGATCGTGGTGTCGACTATTACAATACCAAGCCCGTGGCCTACGACGCTGGCTTTCTCTTGAGCCGCGCCGCCTTCATGCTGACCGGGCTCTTGGCCGTGGCCTGGAGCGCACGCCACTTCGGGCGCAGCTTACGCGGCGCGACGCGCGTGCGCCGGCGCGATGCCGCTGCGCTCGCGAGCACCGTGGATGCCGGCACCACCGCAGGCATGATCGAGCTCGAGGCCGAAGCGCAGACGCTGGCGGCACTCCAAATGCGTCCCACGGTCCAGGGCTTCTTGAACCAGGCCGGTACGATCGCGCGCTTCGAGCTGCGCAACCTCGCGAGCGCTCCGGGCCTCTACCTCTTCATCCCGCTCATCCTCATGCAGGCGATCCAGAATGGCTATTACGCCACCGGGCCCTGGGGCATGCGGCTCCTCGTCACGTCTGGGATGTTCACATCGATCACATTCAACACGCTCACACTCACCGTCGTGTTCCTGCTCCTTTTCTACACGGTCGAGTCGTTCGACCGCGAGCGCACCGTCGGCCTGCACCAGATCTACGCCAGCACGCCGGTCAGAAGCGGCGCCATTCTGCTTGGAAAAGCTCTCGCGAATTGCTTCGTGGCGGTCGTCATTCTGCTCGCGTCGTGGCTCGGCTGCGCCGCCATCCTGATCGCGCAAGGAAAAGTCGGAATGCAGCTGCGCCCGTTTTTGATCGTGTGGGGGCTGCTGCTCGTGCCCACTTTCCTGCTGTGGTCGTCTTTCGTGATGGCGTTGATGGCCGTGACCCGCAATCGCTATGCGACGTACGCCTTGGCGCTGGCCGCCCTCATCCTCACCGGCCTCGCGCAAGCCCGCGACAAGATGAGCTGGGTATGGAATTGGGACCTGTGGAGCACGGTGCGCTGGAGCGACATGGGTCTGCTCGAACCCAACGGCTGGCCGCTGGTGCTGAACCGCGTGCTGGCGTTGCTGGGCACACTCTTCTTCATCGCACTCACGGTGCAGTGGATGGCGCGGCGCGAGAGCGATGCGACGCGCGTCCTGCATCGCCTGGCGCCCGAGCGTTTGTTGCGCCGCTCGTCGCGGCTTCTACCCTACGCGTTGCCGATGGCGGCGCTTGCTTGTTATCTCGGCGTGCTGGTGTGGAACGGGTTCCAATCGAAGCCAGCACGAAACCGCGATCGCGACTACTGGAAGCAGAACCTGGCGACGTGGAAGGATGCACCCATTCCTGCCATCGCACACATGGACCTCGACCTCACTCTCGACCCGCATCGCCATGCCATTCGTTCGCTCGGAGCCTACACGCTCTTCAACATCGACGAGCAGCCGATGCGCCAGGTGGCTCTCACGCTGGCCTCGCACATCCGCGATGCCAAATGGAAGATGGCGGGGCAGGACTACACGCCGGAAAACCGCACCAACCTGTTCGTATTCACGCCGCAGTCCCCACTCGGGAGCGGCGACAGCCTGCGGATCGAGTTCGAGTACGAGGCGAAGTGGCCCAACGGCATCACGCGCAACGGTGGCGGGATCCCTGAGTTCATCCAGCCTTCTGGAGTGGTGCTCACCGGGTTCTCGCCCATCCTGGCGCCGATCGTGGGCTACGACCCCAGCATCGGCGTCGAGCGCAAAGAGAATCAATACGAGCCGCGCGTCTACCCGGACGACCATTACAAGGGCCTGGTGAAGGCTGGGTTCAATGTGCGTGTCCCCTTCACGACGCGCATCCGAATGCGTGGTCCCAAGGAGTACACGTACAACTCGGTGGGCACCTTGATCGAGGATCGCGTCGAAGGCGACCAGCGCCACGTGGAATGGCAAAGTGATCATCCGGTAGCGCTGTTCAACATCGTCGCCGGCAAGTGGGCTATGCATCGTGGCCAAGGCACTGCCATCTATTACCATCCCGCCCACGAGTACAACATCGAGGAGATGGGCCAGGCGCTCGACGCGGCGCGCCACTGGTACTCGGAGTGGTTCTATCCCTATCCTTGGAAGGAGCTCAAGCTGAGCGAGTTCGCCAACTTGGCGACGTACGCGCAGGGCTTTGCCACCGACATCACGTTCTCCGAGAGCATCGGGTTCCTGACCCGGTCGGATCCGCGCGCCCGCACTGCATTCACGGTGACCGCGCACGAGGCGGCACACCAGTGGTGGGGCAACTTGCTCACGCCCGGTGAAGGTCCCGGGGGCGACATCTTGTCCGAGGGCATGTCGCACTTCTCGACGCTGATGCTGCACGAGCAAGTCCACGGCCCGCAGGGTCGCATCGAGTTCGCCAAACGCATCGAGGAACGCTACGGCGAGCGCCGCAATGTCGACGCCGAACGCGCGCTCGTCAAGATCGACGGCAGCAAGGACGGCGATGAGACCGTGATCTACGACAAAGGTGGATGGGTCTTTTGGATGTTGCAAAACGTGATGGGCCGTGACCGCAACCTGGCCGGACTGCAGAACTTCATCCGCAACCATGTCACGAATCCAGACCATGCCCTCTTGGAAGACCTGGTCGAGGAACTTCGCCCCTTCGCGCCGGACACCACCGCCTACGACACCTTCACGAAGCAGTGGCTCTTCGAGGTCGTCGTACCCGAGTACCGGTTCGAGGACTTGAAACGCCACCAGGAAGGCGAGCGCTGGATCGTGAGCGGCACGGTGAAGAACGCCGGCACTGGCACTGCGCTGGTCGAGATCGCTGCCACCACGGGGGAGGAGCGCTTCGAGAAGCAGACTCCGGAGCAAGCGAAACAGGGTGCCGCCCCCGTCACCAAAGACTACCGCGAGGTTCGTACCGAGCTCACCCTCGCAGGCAACCAGAGCGCCCGCTTCCGCATCGAGTGCCATTTCGAGCCAAAAATCGTGCTCTGCGACCCGGATGCGAAGGTGTTGCAGCTGCGTCGCAAGTACGCGCTGCACCGACTCTGATCGCCGGAGCCCCGAGCACGCTTCGCTCAAGACCGTTGTGCAAGGCACAAGCAGATTTCGTCCGCGAGCATCTCAATTGCTGGTGAAATGCGGCGTCCATGTGTCGCCGATCTTTTTGCCCAACCTCCTTTCGTTCCGCCACCACATACCGAGCCCTTGGTCTCCGAGCTGGCAGAGGACATCGAGCGGCGCTCTGCCTCTGAAACGCGCCAAGGTCCCGTGCTCACCCTGATGGTGATGAAATTCGCAGAGCACTAGAACATTCCACGACTCGTCACCGCCCTGATGCCCGCGGTAATGAATGTGGTGCACCTGCAGATTCCGGCGCGACGTGCAGCCGGGCGCCATGCAGCGAAACCCCGAAAGCTCGAGCGCACGCTGGCGCCATCCCGGCCGGTCCGGCATGGTCCGAGGGTCGTCGTGGGTCCACAGCCATTCTTCGAGCAATGCCAGAAGTCCCACCCACTCGGGAACGCGTTGCTTGCTGTTCACGTACTCGGACGCGATTTTGACCGAGGGGAATGTTTGACACTCTTCGCCGGGCCGGAGTTTTGTCTCAGCGCCGACGGCGAGCATTCTGCGCGCCTGTTCCATGCATCCGAGAAACGCGATCGCATCGTTCTCGCTCAGGTAGATGGAGAGCGTGGTTTCGGTGAGTGGTCCGTTGCGCATCACGCGTCCAAGCAGACCCTGGCCGAGCGCAATGGCGCGGAGGCGCGTTTCACCCGGCACACGACGCAGGGACGCGAACCAAGCGGCATCATCCATAGGCCTCCCGATTGCCGCCATCGCGCGTGCGATCACAGCCGCCGACCCGATCAGAACATTCGATCGTGCTCTTCTTGTTGTCGCCTTCCCGCCGCCCGGCTTCCGTCTGACCGATGGATCACCCTTCGAGCTCTCGGTCGACCGATTTCGATTGGCACTCGTCCCGATCGATGGTTTCTGATTGGCGCTCGCCAAATCCCGTACACCCAACCGGCAGGTCATCGCCTCGGCCACTGCCACCTGGGCCTCGAGCCGGGTGCACTCGAGAGCGCGCGATTCGTCTCGCAAGCGCTTGACCGTCCGTTCCTTCGCATGACGCACCCAGTGCGCTTGCAACGCCAGTTCCCCTCGCGTCGGTCGCAGCGTCCGAGCCACCCACTGGGTTGCCACGAAGCCGATCTCCCGGCCCTCGTAAGCTGTGCTCACGCGGTGGTACCGCCGCAGATCCCGGGCGAGCGACACACGCTGGCGAGCCATCGAGCCTCCGAGCCCGAGCCGGTTCTCCACGTAGCTCTCCAGCCCCGAATACCCGAGTACCTCCCAGGCCCGATGTTCGTGCAGCTCGAGCAACAGCGCCGCCATGTCGATCGCAAAGCCGCCTTCGAGACGGAGGAGCGATTGCAGCACCCCCACGAGACGACGCAATGCACGCACACGCACGCGCGGGAGCGGCTTCTTCCCCAGCGTCCACCCACGGATCCCCGCCGAGCGATTGGGCGATGCCGCTTCGTCCCGACTCTCTGGGATGTGGGCTTCACCGTCGACGGCAACCTTTATACTCGCAGCCTCACCCCTCTTGCTCTCCTCATCCCAGGCCGCGAACTTGGCCTCGAGACGCACCAACCGCTGGCGCAGCACTTCGAACTCCACGAGGCGCTGCCTCGCCTGGCGCATCGCCGGCGTCTGCAGAGCTCGCAACCGCCGCAGGTCCTGCGCGCACGGCGCCGTGCCCCGACCGGGCGGCTTCACTCGTGGCTTGAATGCAGCTCTTCCACGATTCGATGCTCCAAGACGCCGGAGCCGTGGCCGAAAGTCGTCCGGCGGCACGATGCCGGAGCTCGAAGCTTCGCCCGTGATCGCCTGCACGAAACCGGCGGCGCTTGCTTCACAACCCTCGAGGTTCCGGTACAGCTCGAGCCCGGCGTCGAAGATCAACTTCACGTCCGGAGGAATGATCCGGCGCAAGAGAACTCGGTTCTCGTCGGACTCTTCCTCTTCCAGTTCCTTGGCGATCGATCGGCCGGTCGCGCGCGGATGCTCGATGCCTTGAACCTCCGGCGAGCGGTCGTTTGAAGAACTCGCATCCACTGCCTCGCTCTCGGCCTGTGCTCGGCAAGCCTCAGTGACCGCCGCGCGCAGCTCGTTCAGAGCCAGCGCGCGTGCGCGATTGATCCAGCTTGCGAGCGTCTCGGCCGTTGCCACGCGTCCGATCTGCACCGAGGCCACCTGCCCCAGCGGCTCCCCACCATCCACCCCACAAACCGCCTCTTTGAGTCGTGGATGCATCTCGAGCGCCGCGTGAAACCGGCCTTGCTCGTGCATCCAGCGCGGCTGGCGCTGCAGACGTTCGCGGGTGAAGTCTCCTTGGTTGAGATAGCCGAAGGCACGCCAAGCCTCGCGTTCAAGAACCTCCGCCGTCGCGCGAGCGATTGGCAGCGCGACCACGGCTTCAACCGCCGCGAGACCGAGCAGCAGCCGATCGCCTTCGGCCACCGTGGACGGCAAGACCGGCGGCGCCACCATCGACACCGGCGCACGCGGTTCGGCCGCAGCATCCGCTCGAGGCCCGGCTTCACCAGGTGCAAAGGGTCGCGCCTCCGTAAGTGGAGTCGATGTGGCGCCCGCGCTGGTCGATGCCGGGGCAACAAGCTCCGCATCCTCAGCGCTCGTCTGGGGGACACGCTCGTCTCCAACCGCAGCGGAAGCAGAATCGAACGCCTCGCTGGTCTCTGCCAGGTTGAGAGGCCGCTCATCTGCAACGGCCGCAGAAGTAAACGCGGTGGCCGCGCCGGTCGAGGCCGGCGCACGCATCAATCTTTGGGTTCCCACGGCACCTGACCTTGGGAGGAATCGGTGGTCGTGATCGCTTATTCAATATGAAGAACTACGAATCAAATGTCAAGTAGATCGTTAGAGAAAAATTCGTGCCAGGTCGATGCGGGATTCATGCCAGATCGAGAATGGTGTCAGTGCGGCGTCTTGAGCTGATTTGATTGTAAACAAGGTTTACAGCGTAAGAATTTTGACCACTGTCAACTCCGTGGACAGCGCAAAACACAATGCCCCTCCATTGGATATCGATGGTGGCCGCGACATGCAGCCAAGTGAGTCGATGCTCCGGGACGCGTGCTCGAGGCAAAGGAAATGACTGCCAACAACGTTGACAGGACAAGGAGACCTTTGGCGTCGATGCGTTGAAGTCAAACGAAAGAGAGACCCACCTGAGTGCTACTGCAGCGCATCTACTTGTCCTCGAAGCGTTGAGTCACTGCACTCTGTGAATTCCGGTGTTCCCAGGAGTACTTGCTCAGATCCTGACCTTTGTTCGTGTGTTTGCGACCTCGCGACGGCATGCAGCTTGCCCGCAAGCCGTTCGTGAACGGTCCCGAGGTTCGATGTGACCGAGCGCTGAGTTCGGCGAAGGCGGCATGTGTCACCACGGTCGAAGGAAGGGATCATGGAATTCGAGGAGAAGCGACTGGTCTTCTACCGCTACTTGAGGGCAATCGAGCTCAAGCCAGGGTACGCGACGGCGCATCAATGGTACGGCTTCATGCTGGTGGCGCAAGGAAGAGTGGCGGAAGCCATCGCCAAGATGACAGAGGCTCGTTCACTCGACCCCCTCACACCCTTCGTCAGCGCGAGCCTGGCGTGGTCGCAGTACGTTGCAAGGCAGTACGATCAGTCGATCTCGGAGAGCCAGAGGATTCTGCAGGCGCACCCAGATTTCCACGTAGCGCATTACAACCTCGGTCTGGCCTTCGAGCAGAAGCACATGTACGCGCAAGCAATCGCGGAGTTCGACGCCGCGCGGCGGCTGGATCCCGAGAGCCCGCACACTCTCTCGTTGCTTGGGCATGCCTATGCGGTTTCTGGCGATTCAGACCTGGCACGAGAAGTTCTTGACCAATTGAAGCAGATGGCCGAGCAGAAGACTGTGAACCCGTTTTACTTCGCGCTCGTGTATCTGGGTCTGGGCGAGAAGGACCAAGCATTTGCCGAGCTCGAGCAAGCGGCCGACTTCCGCTCCGAGGAGCTTCTCGTCCTCAAGGTCGACCCGAGATTCGATGGCCTTCGCTCCGATCCCAGATTCGAAGGATTGCTCCGTCGGATGAATCTCGCCCCGTGAGAGATCGAACCTCCCGGAGCCAGCACCAGCGCCCTGGATCAGTCTGGTGCCGAACATGCGCGACTAGGTGCGACAATGGGTCCGGGCACGCGCATGGTCATTGCGGTCAAGTCTTGGAGGGCCCGAGCTACGCGCATGCGAGCCGCGCTCGTCGAGCAACCGACGATTTTGGCGATCTCGGTGTAGGTGTGGCTGCCCTCTGTGCGCAACAGGAGAGCCTCACGCCGTCTTGCACGGAGTCGGGCGAGCATTGCCCTATAGGCTTCGGCGATCAGCCCGTGTCCCCTCGCCCGATCACTGGCCTTGCTTGCGATAGCCGCTGTTCTGAACATCGACGGTGAGCCCCTGCGCGCTGATTGCCACAGCTTCCTTTGCCGGATAGATCGTGCCATCCGCAAGCGCAGCGTAGGAGACCTTCCCGGATACCGGGCTCTTTTCCTTCGCCTGCTCGACGAACGACGTGATCGAAACCCCCTGCAGCGTGTTCTTGGCCGCATCCAGTTCGACTGTTACCTCGTCCCCGGGCTTCAAATAACTCTTGATGGTGACGCGGATGTGGCCGTCCGCGCCGGGCAAGGAAACGCTGACATTTCCGGCGTCCTTCGCGGCCTGGAGCCGCGCCGGATCGAGGGGCGCGTATTGGCGCAAGAGACCCACCGCTTCCTTGAGCGAAGCCTCGAGTTCGGCCTTCTTGTTCTCGATCACCTTTCCTCGTAGTCCCCGCTTCTGCTCCTCTTTGGCATCCGCTGCAACCGGGACTTTCTGGAGCGTGCCCTCGGCGCCGTAGTAGCACTTGTACTGCTGGCGGACTTTCTCCTCGCCGTTCAGAGACAGGGCGACAGTCTCGATCCACTCGTACTGCCGCAGCGCCGCCTTGCTCGCCCCGAAGGACTCCTTCACCATCTCGACCCGATCCTGAGGCGAGGCCGCGGGGGCAGCCTCCTGCGCCGCCGCGACGCATGCGAGTGTGCCGAGAAACGCTCCAGCGACGGAAACCGTCTTGAGCCACATGACGTGCTCCTTCTATCGTTGCATTGCCATGAAATCACACTGTCTCGCATCCGAAGGCGAGACTACACTCGGCCGGGCGTCCCGTCACGGCAAATTCGGGACCCCCGAGCGTACATGGACACGCATCAGCGCGGGCCTTCGGACCACACGCGAAACCACCAGTGCCGCGCTCGTTGGATTGGAATCACGATCTCATCTCACTGGGCCGCTCCGCGCGGTGACCCGCGCCGATTTCGCCGCCGGCGTCCACACGGTCGACTGGGATGGCCGCTCACGAGAAGGCAGAACCCTCGCGGCCGGGGTCTACTTCGCCCGTCTCGCGTCGAGTGGAGCTGTCGCGAAACGGAAATTCGTCGTCAGGCGTTGAGCCTGCTGCGGCGGACGCTCGTTCACCCAAGGTGGCAACCGCACCAACGCGGTGCGCGCCGCGTCGTTCCGCCACTTGAACTGTCACGACACCAGGATGAGTTGCCAAGGGAACGCTTCACCGCAGGCTACCGCCGAGCTATCCTGCCCGTAACCGATCTCGATTCTGGGAACATCAGAAGAACCGACGCTCAACCTCCGGACATTCCGCCGAGGGAGCGATCAAGCAGCTGCAGGCGCGAGGTGGAAAGAAAACACGATGGTGTCACAGCTCCGAATACCGCGCTCCGTGCTCTACGCCCTCCCGGCGATCTTCGCGTTCCTGGCCCTCGGTGCCTGGCTCGCCGTGCGTGAGCGCCGTGCCGTCGAGTCGTCACCAGGAGCGCTCGCCACCGAGCACGTCCTGTGGGTCTCGGAACCGGTTCCGGGTGTGCGCTGCGCGGTCGGCGGTCTCGTAGGAACGACGCAAGCGCCATGGCTCTTGGCATTGATCGATCCCAGTCGAACCGTTCTAGCGGAGCTCAGCTGGAGCCCTGCCACGGCTCGGGACGGTGCAAATCTCCCGGCGTCGACACCAATCCAACACGAAATTCCGGGGGTTCTCCGCTCACCACGCGTGCAGCGATTCCCCGAGGGCGAAACGATCGTGATCGCGGTCGCGCCTGAACCGCGAGGGATCGATCCCCAGGGGGACTCGCTTTTCGGTGTGTTCACGTGGCGAGGAACTGGCAGCGGCAAAAACTGGGCGGAGCCCGTGAGGCTCGCGCAGCGGAGCAGCCGTTCCGTGCGACTCGGCGCCCCCATCGTGATGCGCTCCGGCGCCATTCTCCTGCCCGCCGCGTGGGACAGCGCTGGAATCGCGCTCGTGCTGCACGAATCGCGCGATAGAGGCGCGCACTGGCGCGAGACCGGCACACTTGCCTGGACGGATCTCGATTCGCCGGCAATTGCGGAATGTGCGGACGGACGGTTGCTCCTCGTCGCGCACCGCGCCGGTCGGTTGGTCGCGTGCGAGTCAACCGATGGCGGAACCAGCTGGAGCGAGTGGCGTGAGCTCGGCATCCCCGCGGCAGCTTCGGGCATCGCCCTCGCACGAGATGAAAAAGAAATGTTGGCCTTGGCATGGACCGATCCGGCACCCGATACGACGCAGGCCCTGCCACCTCTGCAGGCGCTGCGCCTGGCTTTCTCGACCGACGGTGGACGCGCCTGGTTGCCACAGCAACCGTTGGCGCTGCGCCCCGGGCGCATCCCCGTCACACCCGCGTTGCTCGTGGATGACCAGCGTCTCGTCGTGGCCTTCGCCGAACGCACCGCACCCGCCGTGTCGGCGCTCCAACGGGTCGCCTGTCTCGGAACCGAGCGCCGAGATCTGCAAGGACCGCCGCGCATCGCATCGGCGCGTGCACGCTATGGGATCGATCCCGCCGCGGCACGCGCGAGCCTGCGAATTGTCTGCGCGCACACGCTGGGGCGTCCCGAGGAGCCGCGGCGTTTGTTCGTCGAGGGTTACTTCATGCGCGCTCTCGCGTCGGCGCAAGAGATCTTCGACTCCTTCTCCGAAGAAACGCCCGAGTGGTTCGATGTGCACGCTTGCGGCGAACGGGCTCTCGCCTGGGCGGACTCGTTCGCCGCCGCGCAAGACACCACAGGTTACTGGTCGACGGGCTACAACTCCGCGTACATCGCCGACATGGCGGCGGCGCTCGGTGTATTCCCGGCGCTCGAGTCGCGCGCAGGCGAGGAGAGAGTGCGGCGCTGGGAGATGGCGGCGCGACGCTTCGTGACCGCACTCGAGGAGGACGCGATGATCCTGCCAAGCGGCGCCGTGGGGATTGGCTGGCCCCACTCCTACCGACCGCGCGTGCGGCAACGCGAATCCCGCGTCCCGTATCTCGTGAGCACGTCCCTCGCTGGCGTCGAGCTCAACGCGTGGCTCGCGCGGCGCAGCGGCGATACCCGCGATCGCGAGCGCGCGCTGCGCGCCTTGAAGTGGACGCTCGAGCAGGTGCAGAAGGACGGCTCGCTGCCGCCAGGTCCGGTGACCGCCGAGGGCAGAGAGGGAGCCCTCACTGGCGCCGCCTACACACAGGAAGGCTGGATGGCCGCCGATCTCCTGCTTGGCGGCAGGGACGTGCGCGCGAGCCTGCGCGCGGTCTTGCCGCGTCATGTGGACTGGGTGCTCCGCCAGCAGCGCCCTGACGGCAGATGGGACAGCGGCGCGGTCGGCGAGTTCGCTCGCACACCGGCGATCATTGTGTTCCTCGTTTGGTACGATCGGAGAATCGAGTCGCGCGCTGACGTGCGCGCGGCGATCCAGCGCGCGGGGTTACGCCTCGCCGATCCGCAGCAATGGGCGGCGACGGGGCTGTTCAACACCGGCAAGCACCACGAAGTGCTGCGCGCGCATGCCGGACGCGCGCTCGCTGCACTGGGACGAGAAGCGCCCGTGTGGTGAGCCGTTTCTGCGGCACCGCGTTAGCGCGAGACCACGAGCTTCCGCGTCTCGACGCGGCCAGCGGCGACGAAACGGTAGATGTAGAGGCCGGAGGCGAGACGCCGGCCGCGGTCGTCGGTACCGTCGAACGGGAGCGCGTGTGCTCCCGCTCCGAATGCGCGCGAGGTCAGGTGGCGCACGGGACGGCCGGCGACGTCGTAAACCACGATTTCCACGGGTGTCTCCCGCTCCAGCCGGAAGAAGACCTGCGTCGCCGGGCCGCATGGGTTCGGCCAGACCCAGGTCGCTATGCCCCTTCCGGCGCTTTCGAAAAGCACCGATGTCGTGCTGGGATCGACGACGATGTAGGCTGCCCGAACGAGGGTGTCGGCGCCACAGGCGTTCGAAGCGATGAGCGTGACGTCGTATGTCCCCGGCAATTGGTAAGTGTGCGACGGGTGCTGCTGGCTCGAGCTGTTGCCATCGCCGAAGTCCCAATTCCAGGAACTCGGGACAGGTGCCGACTGGTCGGTGAGGGCGACCGCCAAAGGCACTTCGCCGGTCGTCGGCGTGCCAGTGAATGCACCCACCGGCTCTGGCGGCTGCACTGTCACCAGTCCGGAGACGACAAGAGTGTCGGAGCACGAACCGCCTGAAACGATGAGCCGCACCGTGTAGGTCCCGGCAGCGTTGTAGAGATGCACTGCATGCTGCAGCGCCGAGGTGCCGCCGTCGCCGAAGTCCCAGACCCAGGTGCTGATCCCGGTGCCCGTCGATAGATCGGTGAACCCCACCGGAAGCGGTGCGCATCCCGCGGCGGACGTGGTGGAAAAGTTCGCCACCAAGTCGCAGGGTACGACGCAGTTTCCCGCGGCGATCGCCTCGGCAGCATTGGCGATTCCCGAGCCCAGGAGCCGGCTGTCCGTGTACGGATCAGTGTTGTTCACGATGAGCGCAAACTTTTGCGTCCGCGTGAGTGCAGGATTGCACGACTCGAGCAGTGCCGCGATCCCCGCGATGTGCGGCGCAGACATGGATGTGCCATCGGAGAGAGCGATGTAATGATGCGTCGGATCCGGATCGTCCGGACTGCGGTAGGTGCTGAGAATCTCCACCCCCGGTGCGGCGACGTCCACCCAGGAGCCATGATTCGTGAAGGTCGCACCATTCCCCGCCCGATCGGTGGCGGCCACGTTGATCACATCGGTGCGGCTGCCGAGGTAGTCCGCAGTGGAGCTGTTGCTGTTCCCCGCAGAGTGCACCACCAGGACGTCGTGGGCGATGAGATCGTCCACCGCCGCTCCCAGACCGCCGGAGTTCGACGAGCCCCAGGAGCAGTTCACCGCCGTCACGTTGACACCGGCGTCGACCAGATCCGCCACGTAGCTCATCGCCTGCGCTGCCCAATCCATGCGGACGATGCCCGTCACTTGGCCCTGGTAGCGCGCCAAATAGCCGATGCGCAGCGGCAGGATCTTCACACCGTTGCCGGCGCCGCTCGAACTGCCGTTGCTCCAGCCGCCGGCCACGCCGGCGACGGAAGAACCGTTGTTCGTGATTGCGCTCACCGTTCCGGCCACGTGCGTGCCATGCCCGACGCCATCGTCGGGATCGTTGTCCACATTGCTGCAGTCCACGTCGAGACAGGTGACGCCTCCCCCACCTGCCTGGGAGACGAAGTCCCAGCCGACGACGTCGTCCACGAAACCGTTGCCGTCGTCGTCCTGGCTGTCGCCAGGCGTTTCCCCGGGGTTGATGAAGATGTTGCCGCCGGCGAATGGATTCGCCGGCCCCCATGGAGCGCTGCTGCCGCCAAGATCCGCGTGGAAGTAACGCACGCCGGTGTCGAGGATGGCGACGACAACCGAGGCATCCCCGGCTTGCGTGTCCCAGGCCTGGTCCACGTGCACACCATGGGTGTCCCAATAGTGCCACTGGTCGAAAAGGAAGTTCGGGTTCGGCGAGTCCTGGAAGTACGGATCGTTAGGGGCCGCGTGAACCGCGTGCATGCCGATGCGCTCGACCTGCGCCAGCACCGGATCGGCGGCGAAGTCCGTGAGCGCCGCATCAAGGCCCGCCGCCGGGAGCTGCACCCGATAGTGGCGGGTGAGATCGGGCCGCTGCGATCCTGCACCCGGGGGCTCCGCCCTGGGGAACAGAGGTTCGAGGCCCCGCACTCCATGAGCATCCAGCAAGCGTTGCAGCGAGGGAACGTCGACGCGTGGCCTCCCATCGGCTGCATGGTCCACGCGCGGCCGTGCGCCGGGCCGGAGGACGAAGATGAAAGTGTCGTCGACCCAGCCCACGAAGTCGGGCCCCGGCTGGAAGGGCAGGCGCAGCACCTCTTGGGCCCGAAGCGGATTCGCGCCGAGCTGGAAGCCGAACACCAGGACCCCGGTGAGTCTCGACAACGAGCTGAGAATCCTACTCCGCAAAAATTGCAACCTTAGCGATGCCTCCGCGAATCTTCATTTGCGCCGAACTGGAAGCCGAACACCAGGACCCCGCTGAGCCTCGACAATGAGCTGCACGCTCTTGGCGTTGACTTCCCTGCTCCACAAGTTTATCGTACCAGATCATTTGGTTGAGATGTTCGATGCAGTTCTTTCAACGGGGAACGATGCACGTTTTCCCCCAACGGGCCGATTGCTACACGAGCCAAAGGAGACACTGCCATGACACGTCGGCTCCTTCTTTCCGTGGTCGCGGTTGTTCTCATGGGAGTTGCCCAGACCGCCAATGCGACGCTCCTTTCCTACTACGCGTACCTCAATGGGCCGAGTGAAGCTCCACCCAACGCATCCCCTGGGCTCGGATACGCGCTCGTGGAGTACGATGACCTGGCGCAAACGTTGCACGTGAATGCGTCGTTCAGCGGCTTGCTTGCGGGAGTCACGGCGGCTCACATTCACGCCGCGACTGCCGTCCCATTCGCCGGCACAGCCGCTGTTGCCACGACGACTCCGACGTTCGCCGGATTCCCCAGTGGCGTCATGAGCGGCAACTATGACAACACTCTCGACCTGACGCTGGCCTCTTCGTTCAGGGCGGGCTTCATCACGGCCAGCGGTGGCACCGTGGCCGGCGCCGAGGCCGCACTCACCACGGCACTGGCGAACGGAACGTCCTATTTCAACATCCATACCACAGCGCACCCCGGTGGCGAAATTCGCGGCTTCCTCCAGCCTGTCCCCGAGCCCGCGAGTATGATCACTCTTTGCGTTGGGCTTGCTGGAATCGCCGGTCGCGCTGTGCGTCGCCGGAAACAGAGGCTCATCTGAACCAAGTCCGGGTTCCCGAGCCTTGGGGTGGCGCAGTGTTCGTCGAAGCTCGTGAGTGAGCTACGGCTTCTTCATGCGCTACAGCTTCTTCGTGTGCTCTTGCCTGGTGCACTCGTCGGGAGTCAAAACCCGAGCGGGCTGCTCGGATTTTTCCTGCCGAACTCCTGCCGGTACTCCTCGACCAGCGCCCGAGCTTCTTGAAGTGCACAAGCGCACAGGGCTGATGCGGGGAGCCGCATGTGGCGAACCGCCTGGGCTGTACTGCCAAAGCTTCGTCTCGGTGCTTCGATTATCGTGCGCGAACCGATGGCTCTGCACGTCCACCGCGATGCTCGCCGGGAGCGCGCCCGCCCACGGCGCCTACTATCAGGCACCTGGATACGGTTATTTCCTCGCTGCCATCCATGGACTGGGGGGCGGCGTCGTTGTGGTGAAGCTCGCTCAACTCGCGCTTGGCGTTCTCAACAGCGTCCTGGTGTGGCGGCTCGCACGGAAATGCTTCGACGCTCGTGAGGCCATCGTGGCCGGGGCTCTCTGGGCGATCTATCCGATGGCCCTGTTTCACGAGGTCTTGGTCCTCAAGCCCACGCTCGCGGTGTCACTGTCCCTGCTGGCTCTGGTCGTGATGCAGGCACCGTTCGCAGCAGGCATGTCGGTGCAGAATCGAGGACGAAACTCGTATCGGCGATGCGCCGCGAGCGGTTTCTTGCTTGGTCTCGCGTCTTTGGTCCAGGCGGAAATCGCAGGTGTCGCATTGCTGCTCTGGGTCCTTGCGGTCGCGCCCTGGCGTCGGGAACCGCCGGGCGTGCCCGGGCGCCGTTCCGCCGCAAACGCAAAGCCGATTGCGCGTGCGACGAGTTGGATCGCCTCGGGTGTGGGGGCGGCTTCGTTTCTACTCGTGCTCGCCATTCCGACAATTCAAAACATCGCCCGCGGCCGCGGCTTCGTCGTTGTTGCCTATGGTGGCGGAACCAACTTTTACATTGGAAACCACTCCAATGCCGACGGCAGTTATGTCGGGTTGCGCTCGTTTCGCAGCGACCCCACTTTCGAGGAGGCGGATGCCGTGGAGCTGAGCACGGCTGTGCTGGGCCGTGAGCCCAGGCCGGTCGAGGTTTCGCGCTATTGGTGGATGCGTGGCCTTGCCTGGTGGCGCGAGCAGCCGTGGGCGGCATTCCGCCTCACGGTGAAGAAGCTGGCCTTGCTCTGGGGCCCACAGGAGCAGGCCGATGTCATCGACACCGGAATCGCTTCTCGTTGGATGGGAATCCTGCGGAACCCGATCGTGCATCCTCGCGTGCTTCTGCCGATCGCGCTCGTGGGCTTGTGGCTCACGCGTCGTCGCCGCGAGTTGTGGGTGGTGAGAACGTTCGTCCTCGGCTCCACGCTCATGATCGTGCCGTTCTTCGTCTTCGAGCGCTTTCGGATGCCGATGACTGCCGCTTGCATGCCTTTCATCGCCCACGCCAGCATTCGGTTCTGGGACGCGTTGCGCGCACGGCGAATCGCGCTGGCCGCTGGCGGTCTCACAGCCGCGGCGGCCCTCGCAGTACCGCTCAGCTTCGCGCACGTACAGCGTGAGCGTGCGGTGATGCGGGCGAACATCGGCAACATGTACCTGATCCAAGGGCGTTACGAGGAAGCGCTCGTCGAGTTTGAGGCCGTGCGCGCCGCTCGTCCGGCGGCGTGGCGCGTGGAGATCAACATGGCCATGGCGGAGGCGAAGCTCGGCCGCAGCGATGCCGCGCTTCGCACGCTGGGAAGTGTGATCGCAAAGTTGCGCGCCGAAGAACGGAGCACCGGACGGACGCCAAGAGAGGAGCTCGTGACCTGTTACGAGCTCGCCGGCGATTTGGAGCTCGGCGCCGCTCGACCGCGGCAGGCCGCCGAGAACTATCAGAAAGCACTGGCGTTCGCACCCGCTTACCCCACACTGGCGTCGAAGCTCGCGCAGGCTGCGGCCGCCGATTCATTGAGCGGCAATGACACGATCCCAACTCCGCTCGGGGAACGCTAGGAGCTCGACAACGGGACCGCATGCCTGCGAAGAACCGGGGCGTAGTAGCCCGTATTGAAGCGCCAAATTTCCCGCCAGCGCGCCCGAGTGAACAGCTTCCCTCGCGTGACGAGCACGAGCCCGTCATAGAGCGCAGCCAGCTCCGGGTCTTTCAACAGATTCCGGCCCTCGCGCCGAGTCTCGAGGTAACCCTCCGGGAGTCGTCGCGGGTAGTGACCGATGCGCCACTCGCCTGCTGGTTTGTACGGAATTCGTGCCAGGAGCGGATCGGCCAATCCCCAGACTTCGATGACAGTCTTGCTGCCACTCCAGTAGCCGAAGAAGCCTGCTTCGTCCCACACCGCGACCGGCTGATCCGATTGGGCGAAGCGGGCGCCCATCAGGGCTCCAGGGTAAGGTGGAAATGGCTGGCCGGGTTGCCAAAGACTCGAGCGGTTTGCCAGCAGGCGGACCAAACCGGTCGACGGATAATAATACGCTCGCTCATCGGCAATTCCCGTCGGACCGACGATGTCACCATACGTCTGGCCCACTCCGTAGCCGATGCCCGAAGTCCAGCGTGTTCCCGGCCATGCGAGCCCCAGGGTGCAGAGCGCGCCGATCAGGACAGGCGCGAGCCAGCGCACGCGGCTCCACTCCGAGCGACGACCTCCCGCGATCGCAGCGCAAACCGCGACCGCCGCGACGAAGGGGGCGGCGAAGAAGCGACCGGACATGAAATCACCGCCGATGCGCAAGATATACGTCAGATAGAGTGCGATACCGACCAGGATCAGCCGGTGAGCGACGGCCGCCCGATGAAACACGAGCCCGATGGAAAGCAGGATCACGGTCAAGGTCACCGGATCACGCACGAGAGAATCCTGAAAGTACAGCAGTCCCTGGCCGGCGAGCGCCGCAACAGAGAGTTCGACATTCAGCTTGGCCAATGCGGAATTGGGTATTGGCGAGCCATAGTAGACCAGTGAAAACATTTCCCAGCCGATGAGTGGCAAAAGACCGGTGAGCAGCGGGCCAATGGCATCACGCCTGGGCCGTGAACACCACCACCGCCCCAACGTGGCCGGGAGAACGAAAAGCAGCGCGTCGAGACGTGTGAGCCCGCCTACGCCTGTCCAGCACCGAGCGTGGCTTGCGTCTGGACTCGAGTGGGGAATTCCCCTACTGGCCACGACGTGTACTCGCCTCGTGCGCTCCGTCAGGGCCATATCCGTGCGGTGACAGGGGCCCTGTCGACTCGGAAGGCGTGGCATGTTAAACTTGAAACGCTGCACCTCAACTTAGCATGTACTCTTCGAGGAGTTCGATCGACCTCTCCAGTCGCGACGAAGGCCGCGTCCAGGGTCGATGCTGCGGATGGAGGCGGCCATGGACATGACTCCCACTGGCGACTCAGGGAGCGAGAATCGTTCACTTGCCGAGGAGCTGCCCGATCCCGAAGTGCACGTTCTTGGAAGCATCATGGTGGATCCAACGATGCTCAAGTACGTAGCACCGCGAATCAAACCGGAGCATTTTCAGAGCGAACTGCACAGGCGCATCTACCGAACCATGCTCTACAAGCACGATTACGGTATTTCTCCAAACCTACAATGCCTATCCCTCGAGGCTCGTCCGTCAGGTCTACTAGAGAACGTGGGGAAGCACACGCTGCTTGAAATGGCACAAAGAATCGCGACAACCGCGACTATCGACAATAGTGTGAAATCCATTGTTGAGCGCGACAAGCGGCAGGAGCTGGATGGGCTCCAGATGTACGGGCGGGAGGTTCTTGAGAAACAGGGGGATGTCCCTCAGATCATCGAGATGGTAACCCCTGACTTGGATGATCTGGAAACGGGGCACGAGACCTTGGCCAGCCCGGATACTGACGGAAGCCAGCTGTCGAGACTCAATGTTGAACCGAGGCCAGCCCTCTTGTGCACGATGCTATTGCCTGCCGTCGACACGCGACCACTGCGGCGCCCTCCTCGCGGCGCCGCCGAGTTCGGATTTTTCTCGCGCTTGGACAACCGAGTCGCGAAACCGCTCGCTATGGTTACTTTGATCGTCGGGGCTGTTGCTGCGGCATGGTTTGCCGGGCGCTGGTCCGCGCGGGTCGCGCCGAGGCCATCGAAACGTGTGTATGCGGCTGCACCCATGCAGGACCAGGGGGTTCAGGTCGCGAGCAAGGTGTTGTCGAGCGCCGCCCAAGCAGCGAACGCCGAAGAGAAGGCGCCGCAGCAAACGACGACCTCTCCCGCGATAGTCCCGTCTGCTGGCGAAGCACAGCAGGTGTCCCCGGATGTGATCCAGCCATCTACGCCAGTCGCTCCACAGGATGATGCGACACCAAGAGTCCAGGCGCCCGCTCCTCGCCGCGAAGGCGGCTTGATCTATGCCGTCAACGTCTCGTCGTTTCGAAACGCAGAAGCGGCCGCGGTTGAGGTAGCGAAGTTGCAAGCGCGAGGCTCCCAGGCGCGCGCAATTCGCACCGACTTGGAGAGCAAGGGCATCTGGTACCGCGTCTACGTTGGTCACTATGCGACGGAAGCAGAGGCGAAGCAGGCACGTGCCGAAATCCTCAAACATACTGACTATGGCACTGCGTATGTCCGGGCGATCGGCTCTTCTGACCGTGCAATCGGCGCTCTCGCGCATCGCCCCTGAATCGAATCGCAGTCGAGCTGCCTGCGAAGAACGCGCCTACATCGCAGACGACGATGCAGGTCTACAGTTGCTCGACATCTAGTCTAGAGTTGTTGGCGGAGGATGAGGGACTCGAACCCCCAAGGGCCTTGTGGGCCCGGCGGATTTCAAATCTGAATCCGGCCATCCCCTATCATCCCGGCTCATCCCCTAACATGTTGCCCCGTTAGCATATAAGGAGGGATGACGTCCCCGCCCATACCTCGCCATACCCGCCCATCCCGCTGCGTAGACAAGCAAGGGACAAGCAAGGACTTCGCCGTATTCTCGTGTCGTGGTCAGCAAACCACGTGTCTCTGAAACGCGCACTATCCGCTGTCAACACCGTTTCCACCCCGCGCCAATGCACCGAGATCGTGCAGCCTAGTTTGGGGCACGCACCGTAGGCGTGCATCACCTCACGAGGGCCACCTTCCGGCTCATGATGTTGTCGCCGGCTACGAGTCGAATCAAGTAGATCCCAGAACTAAGGTTGATTCCGTGGTGATCGCGGCCATCCCATGTTACTTTTTGCCATCCAGCCTCTTGAGGCCCTTCCACGAGCGTCGCGACAAGTCGGCCCTGAACGTCGTGCACGCTAAGCCGCACCGCGACGGAAATCGGCAAGTAATAGGCAATGGTGGTCGATGGGTTGAAGGGATTTGGCCTTCCCGCCTCTAACACCAGTCGACTCGGCACTGGTGACACGAGCTCTTCAGCACCGGCATCCGAGACGTCGCACACACCGTTCGGGTAGGTTTCCGTTTGCTCAGGGTTATGAACATAAGGACAGTTATCGTACCGGTCAGGGATGCTGTCGCCATCAGCATCCGTCTCCCAGCACTCGAGGTCGGTCCAGTTCCCGCTTCGACAGTACTCGAGGAAAGCCGCACCTAGGCCCCCCTTCGCGAGAAGAGCGCCATTGGAATCCAACAACTCCCATCGCTGTGCTCCGTTGGCGTGCGGCACTTCGAATCGCGCTGTTCCGGCTACGGCTGGGGCGTCATGAGTATTCGGGAAACGTCGATCCCAATAAATATACGCTGCCATAACACTATCCTGCGAACTCAAGAGCTTGATAGCGACGGCTTGTGTCCCAGTGTCTTCGTCGACCCAAGGGGCTCCACGAATCCCAATCGAATCAACGCTAAACACGTCACCAGAAAATGACAGAGCAAGGTTTATCCGCCGCGTTGAGGGGCCAACCGATTCCGAGGCGCTCGCATACAAAGTAGATGACGCTGTCGGCCCGCTCGGCCCGCACGCAGGCGTGGGTAGACCCGGTGCCTTCGTAACAGTTTTAACCCTCCACTCCACCCGACAATTGCCTGCAAGCCCGTACCCGTTGGTCGACAGATCGCCGTAGTCATTCGCACTGCCATCCAGACACCCTCGCATCAGATTTTTGTTGTCGCAATCACCTAAACGCCACGCTAGGGCAGTCTCCTCATTTCCAGGGTCTTCACAGAACGGATAGCATTCCACATCCCCACGGAAAGGCGCTGTTAAGTTTACGCAGTCTTGGCGGTTGCGCCACACATTACCCGACCGCAGGCCTGTGCCTGCTACATTCGGCACGGCTCGGGCGCGACAAGGGGTATTTTTGCACGTCACTACACAGAGTTCGCATGCTGCCACACATACCGTTTCCCAATACTCGTCAGCTAGGCCGAAGCCAACGTGACCAAGTTCATGGATCGCTGCAAGCTCACGTTTCCTGTCCGAGTCCCGCGGACTGGAGACAACATACGCGACAAGGGGGAGCCCGCGCTCACAGCCGGGGCGATCCTGCATCCAGGTGCCGTCTACGATCGGCTTCGTCGTGCCGTCTCTGAGAGTCTCGGTCAAGCCTTGGGGCACCCGTATGAGTATCGCATCCATCTTGTGCCGTTGTGCTGCACGCCGAAGCTGACAGTAGGGCCACGGGGCCCACAACAGGTAACTGCGGAACGTGACGCGAGCGTGCACTGCGGGGTCCAGCGATAGCTGCTGAAACTGGGTGACGATGGCCGCAACGTCATCCTCAAAGTCTGCACTTGTGTAGTTCGTGATGCGGGCGTCGACGGCTACGACCACGTCAAACTGTGATGCAGGCCCCAGTCCAGGAGCCGTGTAGGCAACAAACTGACACTCATCCTCAGGAAACGGGCAGGTGTCTTGACAATCAGGCAAACCATCGTCATCCGAGTCAACATCTGCGCATGGGGTTTCGTCGCAGTCGGGAACCTCATTGCAGTTAAAGTCCAGGCCGCTACGGCAGGCGATCTGGGCACCAGGGTGGACAGACGGGTCGCGATCGTCGCAGTCTCCGCACGGAGCGGCAAAGGCTCCATCGACATCCGCGTCGACCCGGCAATCTGGATCTGCGCAGTCGAGCAAGCCATCGCCATCTTCATCGACTGCGTTCGCGCAATCGAGCTCCGTCGATGGGCAGTTCAGCGCCACGACAGCATCTATGTCAGCACCGACGACCGTCGGGTCGAATTCAGGGAGTCCAGCTTGCTCCCGCGGCGGGAGATCAGTGATACGGATGTAGTGCGCTAGGGGGAGCGCGCCGGTCGCTAGATCAAAGCTCGTCACATCCCCAGGCGTATCACCGAGGGTCGCGAATGTGTTCCCATCCAGGCTTGCCTCGACGAGGTAATTCTCGTCAATGGCCGGCGGAAAACTGTGTCCGAGCTCGTAGACCAGAAGGTCCGGGCCTGTTCCATCGGTGATGCCCTCAGGGTAATGGAGCACCAGGCTCCCTAGGTAGCCGAGCGGCGTGCCCCGGCCATCGGGATCACCAAGGGACTGCCAGCCGGTTATATCCGATGCGCCTGGGCCGAAGTCGAACGACGTGATGACGTTTCGGGTCGGGCAGTGAGAGACCAACCCTGTAGAATCAACCCGCTGGGCGTAGATATCGAAGTCCCCGCTGCGATAGTCCGCCCAAGTTACGATAGCTCCACCCGTGCCATCAGAGGCGATCTGTGGATAAGAGGCGTGCGGTGCCATGCAGAGGGCACGGCCGTCGATTGGCCAGGCAGGGTTAACCACTCCCGAGGCGAGCACGTGCTGGGCGTAGATGCCGTAAGGGACATCATCTCTTCTCCACGTGACGATCGCGCCGCCCGCACCGTCCGACGTGAGCTGCGAGTCAAGTTCGTAAATGGCCGTAATGGAGAGGGCGCGCCCATCGACGGGCCATGCTGGGTCCACCACCCCCGACGCCAAAACACGCTGGGCGTAGATGTCGGTGTTCGTCCCGCTGCGGAAGTCGCCCCACGTTACGATGGCGCCGCCAGCGGCATCGGAAATGATCTGGAGGTTGTACTGTCCTACCCACGTGGTGCTGAGGGGGCACCCATTTACGGGCCAGGCCGGGTCCTCCACCCCTGACGCCAGCACGCGTTGCGCGTAAACACCAGGCTCGACCGCCCCTCCGCCGAGCCATGTCACGATGGCGCCATTCGCATCATCGGAGACAATCCCGAGAGTAGTTACGCCGCTAACGTTGTTAAGCGGTCGCCCGCCGCTGGGCCAGACCGGGTCCAAATCACCTGAAGCCAGCACGTGCTGTGCGAGGATGAGGCCGTTGTGTCAACGCTCGCATAGAAGCGTCAAAATCTGATCGTTCGGCCGGGGTGTTCCCCAGAACAAAACGGCTGCGGTAGGGTGTTGTTCCTGCCGGTCGAGGCCCAAGAAGTGAGGGCTCGGAGTTGCGCGCTCCGAGCCCTCG
>CAZMNW010000036.1:0-50954 GCA_964567755.1 uncultured bacterium | reverse complement strand
GAAGATCGCCAGCACCTTGTCGATGGCGAGCTCCTCGCCCGCCAGCGTCGGCACGACGTGGTCGCGATCGACTGGAAGGAGACGAGCGTCGGCACCAAGGTCGAGCTCCGTGATTTCGTCATCGGCACTCTGGATCTCGAGCCGCGCGAACCCGGGGTTCTGACGGACGATCGACACCTGCAGGCCGGCGCTACGGAGCGCTGCTTCGACCACCGGGATCAGTCGATCGACCGCCTCCGGCGACGGCCCGAAGAAGTCGAGGTCCCTGGTCTGACGTGCGACCTCGCCGCGGACGATCAGGGCTCCGCCTCCGGCGAGGGCGAAATCGGCCGCCTCGGACTGCCGGGCGACGATCGCCGCGACCTGCTCTTGAAGGCGCGTGAGCACCGCTACGTCGCGGCGCGACGACTGCTGATCCAGTCAGACCACGCGGCGCGAACATGCCCGGGCAGGACGAGTTCGTCCCACAGCTCGACCAGATCGTCAGCGCGCACGAAGCGTCTCACGTCGTCCTCCGTGCCTTCCCGGAGAATCTGCTCATAGACCCTCGCACGGTCCGACCGGTTGTCGAGGTCATAGGTCTTGGGCGGACCGCTCCACCGTAGATGCCGCGGCAACTCGACGCGGCCGAGGGGCCTCGGGTCGGATCCGCCGCCAAGGTCGTCCGGCACCGCGACGGGACGAGCCGCGGACCCAAGCAACGCTGATCGCGTGCGGGTCATGGAAGCGAGTGTACGACTGCGTTCGACCCGGTCACAGCAGCGCAACGAAACGCGGGATCGCGAGGTCGTGACCGGCAGTGCCCCCGGCAGGATTCGAACCTGCGACCTGCGGATTAGAAGTCCGCTGCTCTATCCACCTGAGCTACAGCCGCGCCTGAACGAAACGTTTTCCAAACTCAAGCCGACATCAGTTCGGGCTCCCACGCGTTCTTAATCTGTCTTATCTCAAACACCTTCTTCTGTCCACGCGCTCCGATCCTGTCGATCACCTCAAGGAAGCCCTTTGCGAAGGACTCAAGCTTCTTGTGATGAACTCTCTCAAGGTGGTCGTTCTCCTTCTCAGACACGTATTCCGAGAAGGCTCTGAGCAATACACCTCTCAGCAAGAGTTCCGCACCCGGATCGAGCCCTGGTTCCGCCTTGGACTCCCTTTCGGCGATCGTCTCACGACGCTGGACTCCCAGACGAGTCGCTAGGTTCGACTGGCTGAGTTGGGCAGCCTTCCGCAGACACCGCATTTCCGGGCCCGTCAAGTACCCAGGTTTCATCAGAAGCATCAGCGCGATAACCTGAAGCAGCTGCTGTTCCCTCTCGACCCGGGAAAAGACCTCACCGCACCCACGGCACACAACCTGGGTCACACCACCGTGCAGCACGATGTTGTTCAAACCAGACTCGCGGTACCGATATGTGCGCGGATTCTTGTGCTCGGTCTTCGTGCTTCCGCACCCCGGGCATCTGTTGATCATGATCGTTTACCTCGGGCCTTTACATCCACGATGCTGATGAGAATGCAGGGGCCTCCGCCAAAGACCTATGACAAGTCGTGTCTCTCGACCATCCAAACAGCGCCCGCTGATGCGTACCCGGTGGTTTCCATGCTGACTGTCTGGCCTGGGATGCCCGTCGAGCTTGCCGCTCTTGAGTAACTTCCATACATCTGCGACCGTGTACCCGCGGGTCTCGAGCATATCGTTGAAGTGACGCGAGCGCCAGAACCCAAGGTCGCATTTGACGATCTTCTTGATAACCGCCAACGCTTCTTCCGGGTTCACACGGCTCTCCCATCGCAACCCCTTGGCAGGAATGTACGCTCACCGTACAGTCCTGTCAAGGGCCTGAATCACCGGAGTATTCCGCCTATATGCCAGGGTGAAGTCCCCGAAGTCCTGGGGACGCGTCGGCTACTTTCTTCCATTTCAGCGCGGTAACGCTCCGCGGCGGCGCGGTAAGTAGTAGTAGGCAGCCAGAGGTCGACCGCGATGGAACGTGATTTCCAAGTACGGCTCTTGCATGGTCATTCCTCCGACAGCGGGGACGCCTTCACGACGACCAAGAGCTGAAGCTCAATGGTCTGGCTCGACGATCACTTCCCAACGCGCTCGCCGGAATCGTGTTTCCGCCACCCACCGGCGCTCCACGACGTCCGGTCTGACGCGTCGCGCCCCATCAAGCATAGTCCGAAGGTCGATCTCGGTGAACCCCAGTCCAGCATCCGCTTATGGAGGTGGGGAGAGAGCTCGAGATCCCATGTCCACCAACGAGGCCTTTTGCGTCGCGGCAAGCCCGCCCCCCTCGTTGTGACCGGTGCGCGTGACCAAGGTATGCCTGATCAGCTTCTCGCGCCAGTTTTCCGCTTCCGGCTCGGGCGAACAACCGAGGATCGCCGCACCATCCGGCGGTTGCGTTCGCCGCGCGGGACGATCGTCACCTCAAGATGACCGTCCAGAGCTGAGGCGATGCGTTGCAACATCCGAAGCGAGTGACCTTCGTAATCGGCGTCTTCGAGCCTTGCGATCACGGACTGGGTTGTACCAACGAGCTTTGCGAGTTGAGCTTGCGTCAATCCTGCCGCGCTGCGCTTCTCATGAATCATCTGAGCCACGCGGAAGTTGAGACGATCCTGCGCAATGGTATCGCGGAGGGACGAATCGCGACCAGTCACTCCGTCGAGGATCTTGAGCGCATCCTTCGTTCTAGCCATTTGGCAATTCCTCCTCGTAGGTGCGCGCCGCGGGATCCGCTTCGAAGGCCACCTTCCGACTCAGCGCACGTGTCAGATCGCTCTTCGGAATGGCGGCTTCCTTGGGTCCTGCCGGCGCTACCCCGGACACGTCAGGCCGCGAGCAACGGGGCAACTTCAGCGCGCTCGACAGCCGGGACCCCCAACTTCCGGAGTACTCGATTCAAAGCTGTGAGCGACACCTTGCCCGGCGCCGTGATCTCGAGCCCGATCGGCTCTCCGCTTCGGGCGTAGTCCACCAGGATCCCAGTAGCAGCGCGAACAGTCTTGTGGCTGCGCAGTCCGCGGCGACGCGGTAGGTAGTAGTAGGCAGCCAGGGGTCGACCGCGACGGAACGTGATTTCCAAGTACGGCTCTTGCATGGTCATTCCTTCACATCCCCGTGATGCCAATGCGCTTGAAAACCTCGTCATCGGCGATGCCGGAACTCGGGACGATGAACTTCTCGCGCGGATAACCGTTGTTGGCGTCGAAGTAGGCCCGCACGGAGCCTCACGGTACCAGCAGGAGAGATCTCAGCGACACCGGTATGATTCTCGGGTCTGGAACCGTGACATCCTCGTGCATCGTCACCAGGACCCCAAAAGGCGCGTTGTAGTGCGCCTTCTCGAGAAACGATCGTAACCCCAGAGTGTCGCGGTGAACGTCGATCCGACGGCGATACTTGACTTCCATGGGAATCCGCCTCTCCCCGATCGTTAGCACGAAATCCACCTCCGGCTCCGTGGCGCGCTCGGGAAAGTACGCGATGTCGAGGTGGGGGATACCGATCATTACGGCCCCGACAACACTTTCGGCAATGTGCCCAGCGAGGTCGGCCAGATGCGGATTCTGGTCGATTTTCGCGGGATCCAGCGGGATGCTCTCCTCTAACCAACTCGCGCGCAGCCCATGATCCACGATGCACATTTTGTAAGGCCCTTTCGCCTTCTTCAAGCGAAGTTCCAGTGGGCGAATGAGTCGAAGGAGGAGAGATCCTTCGAGGAAACGCAAGTAACTCAGAATCCTCTGCCACCCGATGTTCGCATGGAGAACCTGCTTGATCTCCGCGATCAACGTCGCCTGGGAGGGTGCCTGGCCAGCATAGCGGCAACCGAGACGGAAGACCTCTTCCAGAAGCTGTGGGTCCCGCATTCGGCCCCGCTCCCCGAGGCGAAGATCGTGCTGGATGACCCGGCGGATCACGGTCTCGTTCAGTTGGTCCGCAATCTCCGGCCATGGTACTTGCGCCCGGGCGTGAACGATGGGATACCCGCCTCTTTCGGAGAATGCGGCAAAGGCTGGGTCCCGCAGCTCTCGATGTCGGTCTCCGTGATCGTTCAGCCCGCGCCAGAAGTCCAAGTCGAGCAGGCGGTCGAGTCCATTGGCGGGGAGCAGGGGCTCCAGGACCCCGCCAAATCGGAGTCCGGCTATTTCGCGCAACAACAGGGTTCCCAGATCGAGAAGCGTGACTCGACCCGCGAGACTCTCGCGCCCCGCTTCGATGCGCAGGGCCGAACTGCCTGTGACGACCACATGAACGGTGTGATGATCTACGAGCGCCTTCACTTGTGGAGCCCATTCGGACAGATTCTGGACCTCGTCGAAAAAAAGATAGGCTGGCTTCCCAGCCTGCGCCGATTCGTTCAACGTGGCGCCCAGGATCCGATTCTCGTACCACCGGACAGTAGATAGGATCGGCTCCTTGAGCCCCGCAAGGCTTGGAAGCTCGTCAAACTGCACTCGAAGGATCCTCTTGGCGTCCAGGCCTTCTTCCTGAAGGAAGTGTTGGATGACCTGTTCTTGAAGCGTCGTCTTTCCGACTTGACGCGCGCCCCGCAGAACTACGACCGGAGCAGCCTGCGACTTCAACTTCCGGAGCAGCGCGCTGAAAGCCCAGCGCCGGAATGGTGGCAACACGCGTCCAGGCTTACCTGTCCACCAGGGGTTCGCGTCGCGCAGGAAGGCGTCCAGCTCCGGTGGCAACCGGATCTTGTCGAAGATGTCCGGACGGTCGACCATTTCCCAGCACCTCCGGCGTCGTTCCGTTCGAGATCCGAGCGAGCTCTCGACATCTCCGCTGCTCTATCCACCTGAGCTTCTGCCGCGCCTGGCCGTAGGCTATTGCGATTGAGGAGGATACAGCATTCAGGCGCGCGCTTCGAATCGACGTATTGGTGGCTTGCTACCGCTCCTACTTCGAGCGCTGGGTGCGGGCTCGACAACTACTGGTAGGGCATCGATTCGAGTGTAAACTTGCTGCCCGTTTGTGTACTTCGTTCCCGCGACGTCACGTGTGTGGCGCAAGATCCGCTTCGAAGGCCACCTTCCGACTCGGCGCACTTGCTCACACGTCGAGCGACCGCCAGGCCACGAGCCGGTCGTGCCTGCGGTTCAACGTACACGCCGCGCCTTCCGACCCTTTCCGGTAGCGGACCGCTCACCGCTGCGGCGCCCACGCGACGACACGCTCTCAGCGGTCGGCGCCTTCGTGGTGCGTCGGCGACTTGCCGGACGCGCTTTCGCACGTCCTCGCGACGGCGCCTTCACCTCCGGCTGCGAGTCTGAAGCCAGCTCCAGGCCAAACATCTCGGCGAGAGCGGTGCTGTCACCCAAGATCCGCGACTTGGCGACGCCCTTCTTTCGGACCGCGAGGCCCGCACCGGCGTCCGCGATGAGGTCTTTCTCGTCGACCTTGCGCAGGTTGAAGAGCAGCTGCGGAGCCTGATCCAGGCGCGCGCCGATGCCATAGAACACGGCGGCGACGTGCTTACACACGACCGCCCAGTCGGGGCAACTGCACGACACCTGAATCTCGTTCGGCGACGGGAAGAGCCCGGTCTTCTGCCGGCACATGCGCTCCATGACGCCCTTCGAGAACTCCCCTTGCAAGAGTTCAACGAGAGAGTCGATGGCCCCGACGCAGTCCTTGCAGATCGCCTTCCAGCGCGCCTTTGGGACAGGCGACACGCGCACTCGCACCTGATACAACGACGAGCCACTCACTCGGGCCCGAACTTCTCCCGCTGCGATCTTGAGATCGACGACCGACCCGCTGCGGACGTACGACCGGCCGCGCGGCAGTCGGTTCGAGTAGTCGCTGTAGCTCTCCAAATTGGCGCACCAGGCCTTGCCCCAGAACGTCCTGGCGATCGTGTGACCCTGGATCACCACGGGAGAAGTCGATTGACCCTTCTTCGTGAGCTTGGCCATCGCGAGCTTCGTCTTGCGCCGCCGCTCGGCCACTGACGCACGGATCGGCCACCGGGAATACATACGTCACGCTTCCTTCAGTGCGGAGTTCACATCCAGCGCCACGAGCCGCAGGAGGTCGTCGTCCTTCATCTCGGTAAGCGACAGCTCGGCGCCGGTTTCCAACAAGTCCTTCGTCAGCTTCTTCTTCGATTCGATGAGTTCGTCGATCCTCTCCTCGACGGTTCCACGGCAGACGAACTTGTGCACAAGCACGTTCTTCTTCTGTCCGATGCGGAAAGCTCGGTCGGTAGCCTGGTCCTCGACCGCCGGGTTCCACCAGCGGTCGAAGTGAACGACGTGCGACGCTGCAGTGAGGTTCAATCCCATGCCACCCGCTTTGAGCGAGAGGACGAAGAACGGCACCTCTTCGTCATCTTGGAACTGCCGCACCAGATCCATGCGCTTGCGGATGGCGGTCTCACCGTGGAGGACGAGGCCCGTCCGGCCGAAGACCTCGGCGAGGAAGGCGGCAAGAGGCGCGGTGACCTCGCGGAACTGCGTGAACACGAGCACCTTCTCCTGCTTCGCCGCAATGACTTCCGCAAGGTCGCGCAAGCGCGCCCACTTGCCACTCTCGCTCTCGGCCCACGCGCCGTCTCCCAGCCACTGCGACGGATGATTGCAGATCTGCTTGAACCGCATGAGGAAAGCGAGCACCAGACCCTTGCGCTGGATGCCGCCCGCCGCGCGCAATCCTTCCGCCAGCTCCTCCACCGCCTGGCCATAGAGCGCGGCCTGCCTCCGACTCAGCAGGCAGAACGCCTTCAGCTCCGTCTTGGCCGGCAGGTCGGTGATGACCGACTTGTCGGTCTTCATTCGCCGCAGGATGTAGGGTGCGACGAGTTCGCGCAACGGCACATACGGGTTGTGCGTTCGCTCTGCGAGTCGCTTCGTGAAGCGCGTGAACTCCTTGGCCGAGCCAAGCAGCCCCGGATTGATGAAATCGAAAAGGGACCAGAGATCGCCGAGCCGGTTCTCGATGGGCGTGCCGGTGAGCGCGATGCGGGCACGCGCTTCGAGCTTCTTGGCCGCACGCGTCTGCTTGGCATTCGGGTTCTTGATGGCCTGCGCCTCGTCGAGAACCGCCAGGTTCCACGTCACCTCTTGCAGCCAGGGCAACCGGAGCAACGAGCCATAGCTCGTGATGACGAGATCCATGTCCCCGACCTGCTCCGGTCCAAGGGCCTTCACGCCCGCGGCGGTGAGTGCGGAAGGGTGTACGACGATCGTCCTCAGGCTCGGCGCGAAGCGTTCGATCTCGGCGGACCAGTTGGCAAGGATCGAAGCCGGTGCGACCAGGAGACTCGGCCGGCGCTTCGCCGCCGCAGAGTGTTTCTCGACGAGCAACAGCGACAACACCTGGATGGTTTTTCCGAGCCCCATGTCGTCGGCGAGGCAGGCTCCGAGACCGAGCTGCGACAGCAGGTGGAGCCATCGAAGTCCCATCTGCTGGTAGGGCCGCAGCTTCCCCTGCAGTGCCGCGCCCGGCTCGACGCGCGCGAGTCCTTCAGGGCCGCGAAGTGCCGCCAGAGTTTCGGCAAGCCATGGTCCCGCGACGACTCGCGCCCAGTCGGAATCCACGCGCTCTGACGCTTCGTCCCCTACATCGGCGCCGGCGAGCATGCGCATCGCTGCTGCGAACGTGATTCCGCCGTCGGCCGCGAGTCGCTCGACCGCGTTGAACTGCGCGATCATCCGTTCGAGCCGCGGCCGATCGACTTCGACCCAGCGGCCGCGTATGAGCGCGAGCTCGTGCGAGTGCGACAGGAGCTCTCGCATCTCCTTGGCGGTCAGTGACTCGCCGTCAAGGGTCACTTCCATGCGGAAATCGAGCAGAGCATCGTGTCCGAGGGTGGAGGGTCGCTTGCCACCGACTGTGGCCGTGACTTGCGGCCGGGAGGGACGGTTCCCACGCCACGCGGCCGGCGCACGCACGACGACGCCCGCGCTTTCGAGCCGCGGCACGTCGCGCAGAAACTGGAAGGCCTCCGCAGCGCTCCAGCGCAGGGGATGAAAAACTTCGCCGTTGTCGACCATCGTCTTGAGCCAGCCGCAGGTCTCTGACGCGCGCTGCACTGGAATGAGCAGCGCCAGCAGTCGCGCCTTGTTCGAAGCACCCGCGTAGTCGCGCAGCGCCTGGCCGAGCGGCAGGTGTTGGGGTTTTGCGTGCGCCGAGAGCTGTGTCGTGTACGTTGCGAGGAAGGCGAACGGCGCTTCCTCGTCTTTGCGGTTCTCGGCCAGGTTGAAATGGACCCGGCCGACGAGATTCCAAGCCGGGCTCAGTTGCTTGAGAAAGTCCTGGATCGAGCAACGCGATTCTGCGAGCTGTGCGACGAATGCCGTTTCGAGCTCGGCCCAGAGCTTTCGAACGACGTGTGGGGTCAGGTACTCGGCGCCAACCATGGCCGGCGCACCCGCCGCGATCCGCTCCAACTCCGCGGCGGGCGGCGCGGGAACGTGGTGGTCGTGAGCTGTTTCTGCGGAATCTGGCCGGTTGCAAACAGCCGTCACGTAGCGGGAACCGAGTTCGCGCCAATACGAAAGGGCGGGCGGCAGCGCACTCCCGATGGTGGCCGCCCCGAGCTGCAGGAGCCCATGCCCCGAGCCGCGCGCGAAGGCATCCCGCAGCCGCCGCTGGATGTCCGGATCGAGTGTCGGTGCGTCGTCCGCCGGCGCGAGGTCCAGGTGGCCGTGCGGCGTCAGCCGCGGCGCGAAGCGCGGTTCGTTCATCCGATCGGACGACCCGGAGCACAGTTCGGTTGGCCACACTCGTACGGCTGCGTGCCGTTCGACTCGGGAACGCCTTCCTTCTTCCTTCGTTTTCGGTCTTCCCGCTTGCGCCGTCGCTCGCGAGCTAGGTCCTCGATGCGAAGCACGCGTTCAGGCCGACTCCTCCCGAAACGTTTCTCGTAGAGATGCTCGAGGAACAATGGCAGTGGAGCCTTCCATGGTTCCTGATCATGGTTGTCCAGCTTACCGAGCTTCTTCGGATTCATGCCGAGCTCGCGTGCCATCTGCACGTGAGCGTGCGAGAGTCGATGCCGTTCTCGCGCTACGACCCAAATTTGCAAGTCCGCCGGGACGCGGACGCTCTTGCTCGACATCGTACCTCCCATTCAATCTGGGTCGGCGATCGTTGGTGAGTCTTTCCTAGCGCATTGCGTCCTCCGGCTCCTGCATCTCCTCCCAGGTCCGCCGCTGGCGCACGGGGAGATCCCGATGGTCGAACGTGTCGTATCCGCGGCGCCGTCGGACTCATCAGGCTAAACCGATTGCTACCGTTTTCCCCGCATCTCGAGCGCGCGCAGTCCACCTACGGTTGCAGAAGCACCGCTTTCTTCGTGACCGTGGCGTCACCAGCGACGAGCCTGACGATGTAGATGCCGCGGGCGACGTGGTTGCCACGCGCGTCGAGGCGGTCCCATTGCGTGCGATGAGCCCCACGGCCGCGCCGCCCCTCATCCAACGCACGAATCCGTTTGCCGCCTACGTCGTAGACCTCGATCCGCACCCCAGTGCTCGCCTCTCCGAGGTCATACCGGATCTCGACCGGCGCATCGGCGTGCAACTGCAGCGGGATCGCGAGCGCCGTTCGAATCGGAGCGCCCGTGAAGGTCACTCGCACGGGTCTCGACGCTTCGACGGTCCCAAGCGGACTCTGCAAGAGAAGTCGATACCAATACGAAGCTCCCTCACCCACATCGGGGTCCGTGTAAGACATCGCTTGGGAGGGTTGCAGAAACACAGGCGTCCGCAGCGAGTAGGGTCCCTCGGCCGCGGTCGAACGCTCGACGCCGACTCCCGCAAGCTCGCGCACCACATCGGCCCCGAGTTCCCAAGTGAATAGAACTCCATTCTCCGCGGAGACGGCGTTCAAATATTCGATCGAGATCGGAACGATCATCGGCCAGCCGATGTCCTTGAAGAGCTGCACTCCTAGGTCGCCGCTCTGCGGGATGTTCGAGGGAATGAGCGGTTCCATGAGCAGGTCGGGTGTAGCCGAGAGATCCCAGTGGAAGACCGAGGAGGCCTGCTCGATGGGGTTGGGCGCGTACAGGAGAACTCTTCCCGCGTCGTCGGCGCCGGCCAGCCGCGTCGGATCCAAGCGCATCGTCACCTCGACACCCGAAAGCAGCTCGCCCTTGATGGCATTTCCGTCCTCGAGGCTGATCATCGTTGCCGGAATCACGATCGTGGGGTCGTCACCACCCATCGTCGACACCCTGCCACCGGGCAGATTGTTCACCACGACGATACCGATTGCGCCGGCGTCCTGCGCCGCCTTCACTTTCTGGACGAAGGGACAGCCGCCGCGATCGATCAGAGCGATCTTGCCCGCGATTTGTGCGCCGTTCACGATTGACTCGCAGGCGTCGCTCCCGACACCGGCCCCGTCATCCACGAGAACGAGCTCGTTCCTCAATCCGGCGAGGGTGAAGGGAGCCCCGAACCCGGCGGGCTGGGTCTTGTAAACGCCGGCGATCGATGTGGGCAAGAGCACCTCCAGCACCGGCCGATCTCCCAGCACGCTGGGAGCAGCGAGCGTGACCGCCGGACCGTTCCAGACCAAGTTGCCGCTGTTGATCGCGGACGCAGCCCTTTCCACATCGGTCATCTGGTTCCAAAGCTTCTCCACCGTGTCATCGAACACCCAGCGCGAGTAGGCATCGATCTGATTGAAGAGCAGCTGACCGGTGCTCTTGTCGACGTAGTCGAGGAAGCCGAGCCCATGGGCGATCTCGTGCAACGCCGTCGTGACCAGATCGAACTCGCTGGCGCCGGAATTGTTGTCGAGACCGTAGTACCAGGAGAACGTGGTGAGACAGTTCGCGGTTCCAACCTCGGAGTTGAAGCGGGCGGTGGCGTCGACGTTCGTCGGATCGAGGTCCACCTCGGCGAGCGCGTTCGCGAGCACGGTCGGATACCAGGTGTTGGGATGCTCCGCTCCTGTAAAATCGGAGAGGACCCCCTCGGGCCCCGCGAACCCCAGGAACCCGAAAGAGGGGTCGCAGTCCAAGGCTCCCCAGCTCGCTTGGACCAGGATCTCGACCGAGCTATGCAGCCAGCTCCCCCAGATGTCCGCGGCCCTCTGCACGGCGTTGTAGCGTTGCTCTCCCACGGTCGTGCCGGGATTGCCGCCCACGGGCGCTGCCGGTGTGGGATCGTTGAAGCCCACGTCCGGGGGATCGCCGTTCCGGATCGTGATCGTCGCAGCGCCCGACTCCCTGCTGAAGGAAGCGAGAGTGCAGTGCGCCACGGCGAAGCAAAGCAGGATGCGGCGAAGAACAGAGCGCATGGCTACATCTCTTCTTCGCGGCGCGCCGGCGCCGATGTCTGCGGCCGTGCAGCCGCCGGCTGCTGCGGCGCGCTCGTGCAGAAGGAGCTGGCCGATCCCGGCCCCACACGCACGGCGATGCCGCTCATGAAACGACCGTCGAGGTTCACATACTTCGATCCATCTGCTCGCCGTACGAGGATCAGTCCATCGGCGGAGCGTTGCAGCGCTGCCCGCATCTCGGACGAAAGCGTCTCGAGACGCAAGGGTGGGGGCGGGATCTTCTCTCCGGTGTCGGTGTCGATGGCGACACGCAGACCTCCGACAACCGGCCGGGGCTTCGAAATGTCTCCCGCCGAATGGTTGTCCGGCGGCATGAGCGGCGACCCTCCCGGTTCGATCGCGAGGAGCGCCAGGAGTGCCAGAGCTGCGGCCGGGACTCGCAATCTCTTTGTCCGTTCCACTCTTCATCTCCTTCGACAGCGGCGCGAGCGTGCGCGGCCTTCAAGATATCAGTTCAACCCCTCCCGTTCCATCGGCTGGTTCACTGCAACGCCAGGGTACGCCGTGCTTCGTCGTACTCGAAGAGATTGCCATAGCGCGCCCAGCGCACGAATGTGTCGAACAGCTTCTCGTAGTTTTCATTCGGCAGCGCGATGACGATGGCTTCGATGACGAGGTCCGCGTCCACCTCGCCCTGCTCGCGCCGCGACATTTCGTGAATCTCGCGGAAGAGACGCATCTTGAGCAGCAGCGCCCGCTTCATCGTGTCCCCCGGGCAATTCCCTCGAGGCTGTCGCCTGCCTCAGCTCATGGCGGAATCGCCCCTGTGCTCGTGTGTGCGCCCGCAAGGGGCCTCACCCCATTCGGCCTTATCCTTGCCCAAGAGAGAGGGTACAGGCGGCTCGCGGATGCCTGGAACTACGGAGCTTTTTCCGCGGCTGCTTGTGAATTCTGGAGGCCAAGAATGTTTCACCCCTCGACGACGATCGCAAGATTCTCGGCCGGCATTGTTCGCTCGCATGCCCGACAGGAATTCGCGCTCGGCCCATGGATTTTATCGGTGGCGGCACTCGCTTTCGGGCCGGGCTGCGAAGGCAGGGCCGCAAGCGCGCCAGCGCACTACCCAGCCGTTGCCGAGGTCTCTGCGCAGGAGCCTGCGTTCGAATACGAGGGAGTGAGCGTCTCGGGTGGCTACGGCTCGGCTTTGGCGACCAGCCCAGCGCAGCCAGGTCTCTTCTACCTCCTCTGCGACCGCGGACCCAATGTGGACACGAAGGATGATCACGTCATCTTCCTCGATCCCACGTTCACACCGCGGATCGGATGTTTTCGCTTGGCAGGCGAGTCCCTCGAGCAAGTCAAGGTCATCGAACTCGCGGACGAGCACGGTCGTAAGCTCACGGGTCTGCCGAGGGAACAGGGGCCCGGTGGAACCGGAGAGGTGCCGGAAGATCGTACGGGTCGGGTTCTCGATAGAGACACACCCGGTGTCGACACGGAAGGGCTGGTGGCAATGCCGGACGGGAGCTTCTGGGTGAGCGAGGAATACGGACCGAGCCTGCTGCACGTCGACGCCACCGGTCGGACCACCGAATGGATCGACGCCGGTGGTCCAAAGGGCCGCTCGCTGCCCAAAGTCCTCCAACGGCGTTGGCCCAACCGCGGCATGGAGGGGCTTTGCATCACCCCCGATGGAAGGACGCTCGTCGGCGCCATGGAATCCCCGCTCGACAATCCGTCCAAAGAGGTGCGCAAGGAGTCGCGGGTCGTCCGCTTGCTCTTCTTCGATGTCGCGAGCGGGAAGACGCGGCAGTCCGTGTACCTGTTGGACGAGCCGAAGATCGGCATCAGCGACATCGTGGCGCTCAGTGACACCACGTTCCTGGTGATCGAGCGCGACAAGAAGTTTCCCGGTGACGCCGACGAGCCGTCGCGTGTGAAGCGCGTCTATCGGATCGGCACACGGGAAGCGAGCGATGTGAGCGATCCGTCGGACAGCGACTCTGGTCTCCTGGTCGACGGGAAGACGCTCGAACAGCTCAGTGAGGAGGAATTGCGCGCCGCCGCGATTCAGCCGATCACCAAGACTCTCGTCGTGGACCTGCTGGCTTTGCCTGGCGGCTACGCCCATGACAAGCCCGAGGGTCTCGCGCTCATCGGAGATCGTTGGTTGGCGATCTCGAACGACAACGACTTCGGCATCGACGACGACGGCGAGGGCCACATCGTGCCCAAGAAGCTCCCGGCAGCCGCCAACGCCGTGGACCGCTCGCAAGTTCGCTTCGTTCTTCTGGAGCAACCGATGTAGGCCGGTCCCGAGCCGCACTCGATGGCACGGCCGTTCGAAGGCTTCCGCAACGCAGCTCCAAGGCTCCAGGGTTCACTCGATCTCGAGGTGGGCGTATCGGATGTATCGAGTCCCCCGCAGGACCTCATCATAGCCAATGTAAACGAGGTGCGGCCGCCCTCGAGCATCGAGGGCCATGGAAACCCGATTGAATGGAAATCCTCCCCCACCTGCTGCGTCGTCGACGATCTCGACATCCCAGCCGCCCGTCTCCCTCCGCACGAGATACCTCATGCCGGCTTCATGGCAGTGCGCAATGTGCACGTTGTCCTGAGCGTCGACGGCGATCGCAAGGATGCTCCACGTGGGCTCCGCAGACTCGAAGAATTCTTCGACCTGCCATTCTCCTTCTGATCGCCAAGCATGGCGTAAGGCGTTGTTGACGGCCCAGGCAACATGGGGGCGTCCCTTCGAGTCGAGCCCTATCGAGACATCCTCACCGCCATCTTCCGTGATGGTCTCGATGAACCAATTCGGTTCTCTGCTGGCGTAGCGCAGCGTGTATTGGAACGCCCGGTTTTCCATGGTGACGAGGTGAGGAATGTCGCCCTCGATCGCAAGCGGCGAGGCGACAGCAAAGATTGTCCCCGTGCCGGTCGTCGTCGAATCGACCGACTCGATGTGCCATACCCCCGACGACTTGAATGCATGCTTGAGGCCACACCGTGTGAGCCGGCTTGGATAGCCGCAATAGCTGATGTGTGGGTTGGCGTGCTCATCCATGGCCAATCCGAGAATTCGGGTGCTGCTCGACGCTCTTTCATCGACGGTCTGGCTTGACCAGCGTCCGTCGACCCTGACCGCATGCTTGAGAATCGGAGGGTTTCCGATGTAGGCGATGTGGACGAGATCATCCGCAGCGGCGATGGATGCCGATGCACTCGAAGTGATCCACCCGGAGTTCGAGGTGGAAGCGGCTTCCGAGCCAGCGATGCCGTCGACGACCTCCGTGGTCCACGAAGCATTCATCTTGAAGGCGTGGAGCAAAGTTCCGGCCTGCAAATAGGCAACGTGCGGATTGCCTTGACCATCCAAAGCCAGGCTCAGGACAAACATAGGGCCAGGAGGCGACATTACCTCGACGGTTTCGATCTTCCAGGATCCCGCACGAGTCTCTTGCAGAAGTAGTGCATGGAAGCACACCACGGTCGTCGCGAAAATCTTGCCGATGACGCTGGTTCTCACCACGGAACCGCCCCTCGCCTGGCCGGGTCGTTCCTCTTCCCAGGCAAGGCAGATTGGCTCGCATCGCTCGACGCGGGCGGTTCGATCAGGTGAGCTGCTCTATCCACCTGAGCGACAACCGTTCGGGCCGAGTCGCTGCAGCCGTCGAGATTACTTCACGACAATTGGAAGGTCGAGGGCTAGGATCGGGCCCGAGCTGCAGCACGTCGTAAGCAATCTTGTCCGTGGGAGGCCTCAATGCGCCGCCAATGCCTGTTGATCCTGTTCTGCACGCTCCTGCCCAACCCCGTGGCGGCTCAGCAGGCAGACAGTTGCACCTACTGCTGGCGCGCCAGACCGATCGACCGCTGTCGAGTGATGATCTTGACGAACTTCGGGGGCTACGTGGAGAGCGCGACGATCGCCGGCGGCGCTGGCTTGCGGGTCGTTGCCGACTGGGGTGTGCTCGTCAATGTTGGCGCGCGGACCGCCATCGGCGCGTCGGTGTTCTCGTCCTACGACGGCACCGATGGATTCATCCTCGGCCCAGCGGCGCGTTACCGTCGGTGGCTCAGCTCGAGCCAGAGCATCGATCTCGCCCTAGGGACACCCCTGTACACCTCGGGTTACGAGGGGGTGTTGTCGCCGTACGGACTCGTCAAGTACAACCCAACGCATTGGGTTGGGCTCGCCGTGCGGCCGGAGCTGCGGCGCGTCACGTCCTCCGATTTCTGTAACGGAAGCTCGTGCATCGAGTCGCGCTTCGTCATGTCGGCCGGGGTGGAGTTCGAATGGATCCCAGGTTTCGCCATGAGCGTGGCCAGTGGAATCGTGGGGTTGATCGCACTCGCGGCCGTCGCCGCCAGTGGGTCTTAGACCGCAATCACGCAGTGGCTCGGGGCTTGGTCAAGGACCTTCCACCGGCTTCCAACTCGAGTCCGGGTTGTAGCGGTCCATGGCGCGGAACTGGTCGAGCGTCTTCGACCCGAGGTCCTTTTCGTAAACGAGGCCGTCGTGACAGACAAGGAATGTCTTCACGCCGGTCACGGTGTATTCAGCCGGTGCGGCGACGAGGGCGAAGCCCCCGATCATCACGCCCTTGACGACGAAGTTCATCTCGCCCATCGGCGCGTCCGGGCCTTGGCCCTTCAGGACTTTGAAGTAGTAGCCGTGGTAGGGCTGGTACTGGTCGCTGTAACCCTCGGCGATGATGGTCGCGATCGCCTCGCCCACCGGACCCTGCCATGTTCCATCCGGACCCTTCCACGCCAATCCATCCTGCTTTCCCGGTGTGCTGATGATGCGCTGCGCGTACTGGTTCACCATCGCGCCGTCGCGCTTCACGGAAGCGTACTCGTGTTGGGCCTCGACGTATCCACGACACACTTCGATGGCGTCGAGCTCGTTGTTGCCGATGCGGCGGTACAGAACTTCCTGCCGTCCGGATTTGGAATCGAACTGCCACTTGCCGCTTTTCTGCACGATGGGAATCGGCATCGGCCACTCGTCGGCACCGACGCACAGAGTAGCGACCTTCGAGTTCTTGGGGTCGCGGATGACCCGGCTCTGCTTGCGCGCTTCTGCCGCGAAACCCAGGCTCTGATTCTTGTCCTGCACCGCGTCTTCGGTCACGACGAGGTCCGCGCCGTCCGGACCGAGGATCTCCTTCAACGCCGGAACGTCGAACTTCTCGGCGGCGCTGATCAACGCTTCGCTTGCTTCCTCGGGTGTCGCGAATGTCCTTTGCTTGACGACCGAGGTCGCCGCTTGTTTCTCGGTGGTCTGGGCCGCGAGCGAATGCGGCGACAGCGCGACCGCGCATGCGATCCCGAGCCACAGGCCGAAACGCTCGGAGTGGCGAAGGACTCCGTCGTGACGTCGACCCTTTGCTTCGAATGTCATCGAGTTCACCTCCGACGCCCGCCACCGCCGCCGCCGCCCCGGCCCCCCATGCTCGACGCACCGCGTGAGCTACTGGACCGGGCGCCACTTCCGCTGTAACCGCTGGACCCGCCACCGAAGCCGCCGCCACCCTTCGACCCACTGCTCTGCTGAATATTGCGGTTGCCGATCTGATCTGAGCCCCCGCGGCTTCCCGACGTGCTGCCGGGAGCGCGGTTCGAAGTGCTCGGCCCGGCACTCGCGCGGTTCGAGGTGCTCGGCCCGCCGGCGCTGCCAGAGGCGCGGTTGCTCACGCCTGCGCTCCCCGCTTGGTTGCCGGCACCGCTCGCCTGGCGATTGCTCGGTGATTGGCCACGCGTCGATCCCCCGTACTTGTTCGCAGTCGCCTTGTCCGAGTATGGCGCCGCGCCCCGATGCTCCGGGTTGTGTTGCCAATTGCCACTGCCACCGCCAGCGCCAGCGCCACCGCGATTGCCACCGGTATTGATCTGATTGAAATTGTTGTTCACATTGATGTTGACGTTGTTGCCTCCCCAGCCGCATCCGCAACAGGAGCCGCCCCAGTAGGCTGCGCCCATCATGACGCCGAAGCTGAACGTCACGAAAGCGGCGCCTGGAGGATAGGGAGGATAGTAAATCGGCGGGTACGGATAATAGATGGGCGCGCCGTAAACAACCGTCGGACTGTACACCGGCACATAGATGACCTCGGGGTTCGAGGACTCGACGATAATGATCGTCTTTTCCTCGACGACCTTGGTTTCGACCTTTTGCTGCTCGTTCGACTCTAGGGCACCTTTGTCCTTTGCCTTTTGCCGCATCCGCTGCACCGAGTCCATGATGTCGCTCTGCTGCGCGAGGAAGGCGTTCCCGAGGTCCGTGGTCCACTGGATGTCATCCGCGAGGCGCTTCACCACTTCGGGAACCGCCGCCATCGACTGAATGCTCGGATCCCAGGGCTCTTTCGCCACCGCATCCGCAAGTGCCTTGTCCTTGAGATCCGGGTGTTTCGCGAGCCACTGTTGCAGTTGAATGATCTCGAGCGGGTAGGTGGAGGCGACCAGCGTCTGAGCCAGAAGCGCGTCGGGATAAAGGGCGATGGGGGCAACCAACGATTCGAGCTGTTCCGGGGGGATCTTTGCCGGTGCGGCCGGTGTGGCCGTGCTGTCAGGAGCCGCGGCCGCCGGCGGCACTGCCGGCGTTTCTTGCGCCAGGATCATGCCCTGACCCGGGACGAGCATGACGGCGCAGCAAACCGCCACGAGGTCCCGGCAGAACTGCTGCCATGGTCGTGCGCGGGACGACTTCGACTTCATGTCGATTCACTCCGTTTCACGCGGGATCGTCGGATCTCGGCGAACGGGAGCATACGGCAACCGGTTCGCCATCGCAACCTCGCTGGCACGCGACGGATCGGGAATGCGCGTCCCCTTGCTATGGGATCTTGGGACCGTTCCCATCAGTAGCGAGAAGACGGCTGGTGTCTTGGCGGCGGGATCATCGCAGGAAGGGCTCTAGAATTCGACGCCCACACCGAACACGGTCCGGTAGTCGTCCTTCTTTGGCAACGCGCCGGCTGAGTCGGGACGCGGTTTCTGAATACGGTCCCAAGCGAAGGAAATGTTCAGGTCGAGAACACCGGCGAGATCGAAGTCGAATCCCGTGATCAGGTGATGGCTGTACAGCCCTGCAGCCTCCTGGGTGAGCAGGAAGTTGAAGTCGAAGAGATAGTCGATGCTGTCGGAGATCTCGTTCTTGTACACGGTGCCCGCCGAGACGGCCGGCGTGCTCTCCGAATCGGACTCGCCTTCCAGCACGCCATCGAACTGAGTGTGCTGGTAGCCGGGACCGACGCTGGTCTCCCAGTCGATCTTGGACGTGTTGACAATTTGAATCCCGAAACCCGCCGAGATCGTCCAGCGCTGCGCGATGTTCTGGAATGGATCGCGATAGTACTCGCCGTGGATCGGCCGTACGAAGAGCCAGTCGGAGACGAACCAGTCCCATCCCACACTCGCGTGATGATTGTTCGTCACCACCACGTCCTCGGTCAGGTTGTAGTTCGCGAAGTATTCGAATGCGACACGGTTCCGAATGGTGCGCCGGAGGATGCGAGTGTTGATGTTGACTTCGACTTGGTCGGAGTTTCCCTGCCGGAAGTTGGAGCCAACGTTGACCTTGCCGGACCAGAAATTGATCTCCCGGGGATCGCCGACGGTGATGGTCAGAATTTGGGATCTTTCCAGCCGCCGCGTCTCGTCCCCGATCAACTGGACCTTGTTCCCGTCGATCACCAGCTTTCCCGTGGCCGGCTCACCGTCGACGATCGCTACCTGCACCGTTCCCGCCGACCGCACTTGCTTGACGTCTTCCCAGTCCAGCGTCAGCACGTCGAGCTTGTCACTGTCGAACTCGAGCTTCTCGTCGTAGAGGGCGATGATCTCACCCTTGAGCCATTCGTCCGACGTCAGCTGGATCCAGTCGAACTTGTCCGAAGCCGGCGGAACCGGTGGTGCGACCTCCGGGCTCACCTGGGCGTGGACCCGCCCGGCGATCGGCCATGTCACCAGTAGCGCGGCGACCAGGAAGCGGGCGCTGCATCCATCTTTGAACGCGAGGCTCACGAGGCGTCCGACTTCTCCGGGTACAGCCGCTCGAACTCCGCGTCGCCGTGGAGGATCGCCAGGTCCGGGTCGCGCCGCGCCCAGTCGGCGTCCTTGAAGCCGTTGCGCCAGGCCTTGCTCAGCGCATCCAGCGCTTCGCTCTTGCGGTTCATCGAGCAGAACGTGCACGCCGCGTTGTATTGCACCATTGCTTCGTTGGGGCGCAAGAGCATTGCCAGGTTGGCCTCGCGCACCGCGTCGTCGTGCCGGCCCTCGGCGGCGTAGTACGCGGCGATCAGAATTCGCGCCCGCGCGTCCTCCGGCACCTGGCGCAGGTGCGACTCGAAGGCCTGGATGGCGCGCTGGCGGATGTTGCGCAACGCCTCGTCCTTCCCGAGCGCGCCGAGCGAGTTCATGATCGGCACGTAGACGTTGTAGTCCGTGCCGCTCGACTCGATCGCCTCCTCGGCCACGTTGGCCACGTCCTGGTACTTGCCCGAGGCGTACAGCCCACGCAGCAACAGGTAGTACGCCCCCTCGCAGTCGCGCTTGCGCGCGATCACGTTGCGCACGATCGCCGTCATCTCGTTGTACTGCGCCTTGGCGTAGAGGATCCAGGCCTGGGCGACCATCACTTCCGGCACGTCCGGCTGCAGCCCCATCGCCCGTTCCGCCGCCGCGCGCGCGCGGTCGATCCACACGTCCTCGCGCGAATAGTGTGCGTGGTAGTAGGCACAGACGTTGGCGATCGCCGCGTAGGCCAGGGCGAAGTTCGGGTCTTGGGTGACGGCGTTCTCGTACATCTGCAGCGCGAACTCGAGATCCTGGCGCGTCAGGCGCCGGGCGTAGCTGCGGCCGCGCAGGTACAAATCGTAGGCCTGCAGGTTGTCGGTCGGCTTGGCGGCGATCGCCTCTTGTTCCTGCGGCGAGAGCTTGATCCGCAGCGCCTCGGCGATCTTGCGCGCGATCTCGTCCTGGACCTCGAACACGTCCTTCATCTCGCGGTCGTAGCGCTCGGACCACACCGGGTAGCCAGTGTTCGTGTCCACGAGCTGCGTGGTGATCCGCAGCCGCTCGCCCGCGCGCCGCAGGCTGCCTTCGAGTGCGTAGGCCGCGCCGAGCTGCTGGCCGACCTGGGCCGACGTCACCGGCTTGTCACGATAGGCCAGCACCGTCGAGCGCGGGTTGATCTTGAGCCCCTCGATCTTCGACAGCTCGGTGATGATGTCCTCGGTGATTCCGTCACGTAGGTATTCGTCGTCCTTGACCCCGCTCAAGTTCTCGAAGTACAGGACGGCGATCGACTTCTCGGCCCGCTTGCCCGGTGTCGACTTCGCTTCGGCGATCTCCGCCGCGTTGCGGCGCCCCGACTCGAGCTTGCGACGCAGTCGCAGCAAGTCGGTTTTCAGCTCGGTCGCCGTCTGGTAACGCAGGTTGCGATCCTTCTCGAGGGCCTTCTCCAGGATCTGGCCCAGTCCCTGCGGCATGGCGGGATTGGCCTCGGCCAGAGGCCGCGGCTCGCGGTTGAGGATCGCATCGAAGACCACTGCCTGCGCTTCGCCCTGGAACGGCGGCTCACCCGTGGCCATCTGGTACAGCACCGCGCCGAGCGAAAACAGGTCGGTGCGTGCGTCGGTCAGCTGGCCTCGTGCTTGCTCTGGCGACATGTAGAACAGCGTTCCCATGACGGTGCCGGCCTGGGTGAGCTGTCCCCGCTCGAGCGACGTCTCGGCATGCGACGAGCCGCCATCGACCGCGGCTGGGCCGGCCTCGATCTTCGCCAGACCGAAGTCCAGGATCTTGACCTGTCCACGTTCGTTGACGATCAGGTTCACCGGCTTGAGGTCGCGGTGCACGATGCCCTTCGAGTGCGCCGATTCGAGCGCATCCGCGATCTGGATCCCGACGTCGAGCAGCGCGCCGATCTCGAACGGCTGTCGCCCGATGCGCTGGGCCAGCGTCTTCCCCTCGAGCAGCTCCATCACGATGAAGTGCTGGCGCTCGTGCTGCTCGATCGCGAATACCGTGCAGATCCCGGGATGGTTGAGCGCCGAAGCGGCGCGTGCTTCGCGCTGGAACCGTTCGAGCATCGGAAGGTCCTGCTGCAGATCCTCGGACAGGAACTTGAGTGCCACGCGGCGGCCGAGGCGATGGTCTTCGGCCTCGAAGACCACCCCCATCCCGCCAGCACCGAGCTGGCGCAGGATCTTGTAGTGTGAGACGGTCTGGCCGATCCGACTTTCCATCGCTGCGTTCACCTCATTGGGCTCGACTGCCGTCGTGGGACACAACAGAATACCTTTCCCACGCACGCTTTGAAAGCCGCGGGAACATCGATCATGAAAATGTCAGAGATCCTCTCTTCCAGCCTCTCCAGCAGATCTCCCGCAGGCCGTGCTCTTGGGGCCATTGGAATCGATCGAGAGCATCGCCGACAACGGCACGCCTCGGTTCACTGCAATGGGGGGTGTGATTCTTGATCAGAACCGGCCGGTTTGGTGTGTCGAAATGCGTCTTGTGAGGCGGCCAAGGGCCGTGTATGTTGCCAATCCGGTCCTGTGACGAAACAGCATTGCTTCTACTTTTGGAAGGATGCGCACATGGCACTCAAATCACGTGTGATCGCTTCGGCGGCAGCGCTCTTGGCTCTGATTGCAGTCGGCGAGCCCGCGTTTGCCCAGCTCGGATCCTTGAAAAAGAAGGCGGAAGACAAGGCGAAAAAGGAACTGGAAAAGCAAACAGAACAGGCTGCTCCCCAAACTCCCGTGGAGGGGAATGCCGCCGAGCCCGCCGCCGGCGAACCGGCGGAGAAGGCCGCACCTGGAGAAGGTGTGTGGGTGAATTATGACTTCGTGCCGGGCAACCGGGTCCTCTTTTTCGACGATCTGACCGCCGACCAGGTCGGGAATTTTCCACAACGGCTGGAATTCGTCGAAGGAAACATGGAAGTCGCCGAGTGGAACCAAAGCCGCTGGCTGCGAGTGACCACGGCAAGCAAATTCACTCTGCCACTGCCCGAAGTCCTGCCCGATCGGTTCACCCTCGAGTTCGACATGTACATCATCAACGGCTGGAGCAAGACGGTGGTCTCTGGCGCCCCCTTGGATGGCGGCAATCCAGGAACCGTGATCTGGTACAGCCCACTGGACAATTTTTCGGCCGGTCTGGTCGAGGCAGCGAGCGGCAAACGCCTGGCGCTGGGGCCCTTTCCGCAGGAGGCGATGCAGCAGGTGATGCACTGCCGCGCCATCGCCGATGGCAAATACATGAAGGTCTACGTGAATGAGACACGCACTGCCAATGTGCCGAACGTGTCTTTCGCCCGGTCCAACAAGATTCACTTTGAAATCGCCGCCGATGCGACTCGTCCGCAATTGCTCGGCAACTTTCGCATCGCCGCTGGCGACAAGAAGATGTACGACGCGCTGGCCGCCAATGGACGGGTGACCACTCACGGCATCCTGTTCGATTCCGGCGCGGACAAGATCCGCCCCGAATCGACGCCCACTCTCAAGGAAATCAGCCAGATGCTCACCGAGCACGCCGACCTCAAGCTCATGATCGAGGGGCACACCGATGCGGTCGGAGATGACGCCTCCAACTTGTCGTTGTCAGAACGCCGCGCCGCCGCAGTCAAGTCGTACCTGGCTGCCAATTTCTCGGTCGATGAGGCGCGGCTCTCCTCCAAGGGATTCGGCGAGACCAAGCCGGCGGCAGCCAACGATACTGCCGAAGGCCGTCAGAACAACCGGCGGGTGGAGTTGGTGAAACTTTGACCCGGACTATTCAACCCCATTCCGCCAGCACCGAGCTGGCGCAGTTCAGGGCCATGAGGACATTTTTGAACGGTTCGTGACGGAGATCCAGGGTCTGCCGTTCGCGGTGCAGCGTCAATTGCCATCCGGCACGCCCCACTCGAATTTCTGCTGCACAACGTCATCGCAGAGTCGAGCAGCTGATGCCGTGGTTTCGCGCATGCGCTCATACCGTCACCGGGCCTCCTCGGCAAGCTCGACGCCCCGCTTGTCGACTGCCCAGAACACGGTTTCCACACCAGCCAGATCGGCGGCAAGAGCCTGCAGAATGACCATGAGCGTACGGTTGCCGCCGAAAGCCCCACATCCCCAGAACCCAGTGTGGATGAGAGGCTGCGCACCCGCCGGGACCATGCGCTCACTTTCTCGGCGAGCGGCAGAAAATCCCGTATATGCCGTGCTGAGAATGTGAACGATTTCTTCCCGATTGTATTCTCCACAGCCACCGAACGGCGCAGACATCGCCAGGATATTGCTGATCGTCGGCGGCGAGAGCGGCTTGGTGGCCGCCGCCACTTGCTCCGCAGGTGCATGCGCGAACGAGTTGCCGTAAAGACCGCCGGGACCGTCCAGCTCGCGGATTCGGCCGAGTATCGATGGCGCACCGGCGCTGAACGCCCGTGATGGTGACAGGAGTCGGACCTCCGCGCTCGCCGATGGTGAACAGCACCTTCCCCATCGCGTCCAGCGCCTCGCGCAGCGATCCCAGGACCGGGTGCTCGGCCACCTGCAGTTCGTCTTGCGCTAGAAGAGACGACTCGTACGCGACGAACAAGGTGGGGTCGGCAAAGTTCAGATGCCAGGGGACCTTCGTCGGTTCCGTGGGCACGGCATATTCGAATACACCTTCACGGATCAGGAATTGCGGTCGCGTCTCCAGCACCGCTGGCAGCTCTCTGGCTGTCCAGAGCGCATAGGCCACCTGCCCCTCGAATGGGAAACCGGAAGAACAACCGATCTCGAACACGAGTCGTTTGTTTCCGTCACGCCATCGCGGGGGATGCTCGCGGATGAGGCGACCCGCATCGAAGGTTCCTTGGTCGAGTGGCTTGTCTTCCATGATTGTCGCGCTCCTTCTCACCGTGCCGCCAGGACGATGCTCTGGTGTGCATCGACCGTACAGATTGTAATGGGGACGCCTTCCTGAATTCAAAGGTGTCGTGATAGCATGTCGGTCGGTTCGTCGAGACGTGAGGTGGACGTGCGAGGGCGCCCGACGACGACTGGGGGCCACTCCTCGGTTTTTGACGAAGGAATTTGCGCATGAGCCTCCCCCAATCCGATGCTTTGGTCGTGTTCGGCGTGACCGGCGACCTGGCGTACAAGAAGATCTTCCCGGCGCTGCAATCGATGCTGCGCCGCGGCCGGCTCGATGTTCCGGTCATCGGGGTCGCCAAGTCGGGCTGGAATCTGGAGCAGCTGCGCGCGCGCGCCCGCGAGAGCCTGGAGAAGCACGGGGACGGTGCCGACGGCGAGATGTTCGCGCGGCTCGCCGGGCTCCTGCGCTACATCGATGGCGGCTACGAGGATCCCGCGACGTTCGCAGCATTGCGCGAAGTCTTGGGCACCGCCGAGCGGCCGCTCTACTATCTCGCCATTCCTCCGAGCCTGTTCCCCGTCGTGATCGAACGCCTTGCCGGACCCGGCTGGCCCCAGGACGCGCGCGTGGTGGTCGAGAAGCCGTTCGGCCGCAGCCTCGCTTCTGCGCGTGCGCTCAACGAGACGCTGCGCCGTGGCTTCGCCGAGAACTCCACCTTCCGCATCGATCACTATCTCGGCAAGGAAGCGGTTCTCAACTTGCTGTTCTTCCGCTTCGCCAACACGTTCCTCGAGCCGATCTGGAACCGCAACTACGTGGAGAGCGTCCAGATCACGCTCGCCGAGAGCTTCGGCGTCCAGGGACGCGGCAAGTTCTACGAGGAAGCAGGCGTCATCCGTGACGTGATCCAAGAAGCCGAGCATCGGGAAGAAGATGAACGTGCCGAGGAGCGACACGGGCACGGTGAGCAGCGGGATGATCGTCGCCCGCAGGCTCTGCAGGAAGATGAACACGACCAAGGTGACCAGAATCAACGCCTCGACGAACGTCTTCTGGATCTCGTGAATCGAGGCCTCGACTGCGGGCGTCGTGTCGTAGGTGAGACCGAGCCCTGGCGACTGGCCGAAACCGCGACCAGGATGCCGTTGAGAAGCAGGACCTGGATCATGAGCAAGACGATCCGGAACCGGGCCAGGACCGGCAGCAAGATCAACGCCGCGACGATGAACAGGAGGAGCTGGAGAAAACGCAACTCACGCCACCCGGAAGTCGGAGAGGGGGCTGCACTCACATCGACTCCTCTCGGCGTCGATGCAACAATCGTGTTCTTCGGGCGGCATCCGCGGGGGCGGCGGCCGCTGCCGGCGATGAACCGCGGCAGACGATTTGTCGGAACGGCCTCGATATCTTGACACTTCTTCGGTTGAGATCAGGAAACAATCGCAGTCCCCTCGGAGGCCGGAGGCACGATGAACAGCCGCCGCACGACCATCGTTAGCGGGATGGCGAGGACTGGGCCCGCCGGGCCCAACACCCATCCCCAGAGCATCAGAGACAAGATGACGACGAGTGGCGAGATGTCCAGGCTCGTCTTCATCAACTTCGGTTTCACGACCAAGTCCATCAGAGTGTTGGTGACGAAGAACCCGACGACGACCACGAGCGATCTCTCCCATCCGAGCTCCAACAGCGCCAGCAACGCCGGAGGTGTGAGCGCGAGGATGTTGCCCACCGCGGGTACGAAATTGAGGAAGAAACAGCCGACTGCCCAGAGGACCGGGAAATCCACACCGAGGATCAGCAACAAGATCAAGTTGAGGATGGCGTTGACGAAGCCGAGCAGGCCGGTGATGGCGATGTACTTCTGGATTCCTGCGGTGAGCTCGACCCAATGCCGCTGCCTGCCACGATCGAGGACCTTGTTGAGGAGCGGCATCTCGATGACGAAGAGGACGACGAGGAGCAAGATCAACAGCGCTCCGCTCAACACAGAACTGGCACCGCCCAGGAGCTTTTGGGCGATGGCGGTGATGCGCTCGGCGCTCACGATGCTCGAGATGTCCAGGCCGAGCCCTGCGAGTCGCGCCTGCAGGCCGCCGAGGAGGACTCCGAGACGAGCTTCATAGGCCGGCAGGGCTTCGCTGAGACGGCCGAGCGAGACCCCGACCAGCGAGATGACGGCGAACCCGAGGACCACGACGCCGACGAAGCTCACCAAGATCGTCAATCCGCGCCCGAGTCGTCGCCGCGCCAGCCAGTCCACCAATGGGCGGATCATGAGCGCCAGGAGCAAGGAGAGCAAGACAGGGCCCAGGATCGGCGCCATGGCCCTGCAACCAGCGAATAGCACGATCACGCTCGCCACCGCGACGAGCGGCGCGGTGCGACCGGACAGAACGGTTTTGGATTCCATCACTCTGCTCCTCGATGAAGATGCGCAGTCCCACTCGTCGCGCTCAACGCTCGCTTCACGGAAGCGTTGGCTTGGAGATGGCGTTCAGTGTGTCGACGACTGCCAAGACATCGCCAATAGAGTAGAAGTCCACGGCGATGATGTTCGGCAAGTGCCGGCGTTCCGCCGCGCAGCGCCGCACGCGCGGCAGCAAAACGTCCAGCGCGTTGACCACAGTCGCATTGGCTGGCTTCGGCGCCGGTGTCGTCTGAATCCAATGATTGATCTGGAACAGCGACCCCTCGGTGCCGCCGCGGCCGGGGATGCAGGAGAACTCGCTCGGGTCGATGAAGAAGTACGGCGTCTCCTGGATGTTGCCGATGGTGGGCCGTAGCCACGGAACACCTGCAGAGCCCGACTCGATGAACACGATGACACGCTGTCCGGAATCGATCAGCTCCCGCAAGGTCGGCCACGGGGAGATGGTCCCGGTGTAGACGAATTCCCGCAGTCCCCCTTCGTCGAAGGCGCGTACCAACTCGTCGATGGTCACGTAGTCCTCGAGAACGATGATGAGAACCTCGTCTGGGTTTTCCACCAGGAAATCGCGCACTTCGCGCAAAGTCGGCACGACCTCGTAGGCGCCGAGCTCGCAGAATCCATGGCACAAGTAGAGCTTGGGGTTGTTCTCGTCCACCCCCACCAATCGATCGCGGATGCGCATCGCGGCACCGATTCCCTCTGGCCCCAGCGCCCCCTCGAGCCGCTCCTGCGTCAGCTTTTCGCCTTCGAGGTCGGTCTTGATGCGCGCGGCACCAGGGAATCCGCGATGCACGTCGAGGAGCAGCGCCCGGATCCCGTCCTCGAGCTGGCCGGGGATCGCCTTCATGTGATGCGGAAACATCCAGTCGGTGATCTGGGCGTTCGACATGGAGTTGTGCGCGCCGGCGAAGACCACCTCGTCGACTCTGCGGTCGCAAAGATCGGGATGGCCGTTGCAGGCCTGAATCGATGCGGCAACGGCCTCTTCGGGCTCTGCCGGATTGCGCGCCAGCAGCCAGATCCCTGCCGCGATTGCAGCCAGGCCGAGAACCGCAGCGACACGCCACGCCGGGACACGCGCTCCCGCTCGGTTGGACCCCGTCGCCGCGTCCAACTTCGAGGCGAGAATGAGGGCGAACAATTCCCGCAGCCCGGCCAAGGCCACGAGCGTTCCCGCGAGCATTGCCACGCCGATGAGGAGCTGGTGCGGAAACATGAGCACCAGAACTCCCACGGCGAGCATTGCGGCACCGTGTGCGATGCCAGCGCCAAGCGAGGCAGGCGTGCGGAGCACACGCGAGCCGATCCCGCGTCCCACCGCGGCGACATCGAGACCCTGGACCAACGCCGAGCCGGCGGCAGCGAAAACGACGCCGAGTCCGACGAAGAAGCTGCCCCAGATCCGCAACCCGGCCAAGTAGCCGCGCAGCACGCCGTCGACCGCGTCCTGCGCCAGCGTGTTGTCGATCATCACCGCTGCAGCGATCCGGCTCGCTGGCAGAACCATGAGGAGAGCGAAGCCGGCGATTCCCACACCCACGCTGCAATGGACCAACGCTCGTCGGCGCTGTGGTGCGATCCACAGCGCGAGCGCGAGGAGCAATGGCCCCGCGATGATGGCCATGAGTGCAATCCGGCGCAGCTTCAGCCCGAAGCGCCACAGATCGATCATCATCTCCAGTTGCCGGTTGGCGCCGAGATCGGCGAGCTTCGCCGTGAGACCGCTCGGGACTTTTTCAGCGAGGTCCGGCGCCGCATGTGCCAGCGCGCCACGGAGGAGCACGTCGAGATCTGGAATCGAGAGCACCACGTCGCGACTGCTTTCCGAGAACACGGCCTGATGCGCGCGCCATGCTGCTCTGCGGGCGACGGCGCGGAATGGGCGCGATCCGATAATCCCCGTGACCGTGCCCAGGATCAGCGGCCGCGCGCCGATCACGTCAGGTCTTTGGGCGACGATCTCGCTGGTGATGCGATCGGCCACGAATGTGGCGACGCCAGGATCACCCAGGCTGTCCGCGGTGCGCGCTGCAAATGGACCGGGGAGGAAGAAACTCCTGCCGAAGACGGCAAACAGCGCCGCGAAGAACAGGCAAGCCGCAGCGGCGACGATGAGAATCCGAGATACGAGTGTTCTCGCGGCGAAACCCATCTTCGACCTCCTAGCGTGTGAGCGCGACGATGACGGGTCCCCACGCGGTGAGCAAGATGTTTCCAAGCGCGTAGGGGACAGTGTAACCGAGCACTGGAAGCTTGCTGTCCGCTTCTTCCTGAATGCTTCGGAGCGCCGCAGTGACCGTTCCCGCCCCGGCGCAGGCGCCAAGGAGGATGACGGGATTCATTTTCAACACGTAACGCCCGAAGAACAACGCGATGACGTGAGGCAAGAGCGCGACGACGAAACCGACGGCGAGCAGGCTCGGCCCGGTCGTCCGCAGCCCAGCCACGAAGCTCGGACCCGCGCTCAGGCCGACCACACCAATGAAGACGGCGAGCCCCACCGTGTCGAAGACCCAGACCGCCGGCTCCGGAATGCGGCCGAAGGTCGGGCGAATGGACCGCAGCCACCCGAACACGAGTCCCATGATGAGCGCACCGCCGCTCGCCGTGAGGCTCAAGGGCAAGTCGCCCACATGGAGAGTGAGCACACCGAGGAACCCACCGAGGACGATGCCGAGGCCGACGAACACCATGTCCGTCGCGCTCGACTCGCGCTCCACGTACCCGAGGGCTTTCCCGGCGCGCTCGACGTCGCTCTCGGCGCCGGCGAGACGGAGCAGGTCGCCGCGATTCACGATGGTGCCCGCGGCGAAGGGGATCTCCTCGCCGCCGCGGACGAGCCGCATGAGCACCACGCCGCGTCCGTGCTCCGCCGCGATCTCCGCCAGCGGCCGGTCCGCGATCTGCTTCTTCGTCACCACGACGTCGCGCGCGGTCATCGGAAAGTCGAGCAACGCCTTGTCCTCGACCTCGTCGCCGAAGAGCGGTCCCTCCGCCAGCAGGATCTCCCGGCGGGCGCCTACGACCACGATGTCACCCGAGCGCAGGACCGTATCCGGCGCGCCCGCGAGCAGTTCCCCGCCGCGGCGGATTCGTTGCACGAACACGCGGTCGGGGGCGAAGGAGCGCTCGACGTCCGCAACCGAGCGTTGCGCGAACGAGTCGCGAATGCGATAGGCGCGCACGTCCCACTCGCGGTAGGCCGATCTCGTCTGGGAGTCGGCGTCGGATTGCGAGCCATCCGCATCGAGCTTGCGGCTCTCGGCGCGCAGATCGACGCGGAGCAGTCTTGGCGCCAGTCTCGACAGGAACCAAACCACGAAGCCCGTCCCCACGAGATAGCTCACCGCGTAGGCGACGGGGATGTTGTTCAGCAGCCGCTCCTTTTCGGCCTCCGAGATGTCGAGACGGTCGATCGTGTTGCCGGCCGTGCCGATGACGGTGGATTCGGTGAAGGCCCCCGCCATCAGTCCGGCCGCGGTGCCGCAGTCGTAGCGCATCACCTTTGCGAGTGTGACCGTGACGGCGAGGCTCGCGACACAAAGCACCAGGGTGAGGAGGGCTTGCGACAACGCGCTTTTTTTGAGTCCGCGAAAGAACTGAGGCCCGACTTTGTAGCCGGTGGCGAAGAGGAACAAGTCGAAGAAGACCACCTTGACGATGGGATCGACACGGATATCGAGCTGTCCGACGAGAACGCCGGCGAGCAACGTGCCGACGACGTTGCCGAGATTGAAGCTGCCGATTCGGATCCGCCCGATCACGAAGCCGATCGCCAGGGTCAGGAAGATCGCCAGCTCCGGGTTCTCGCGCAAAGTCGTGACGATCATCTCAGTACTTCCGGAGGAGACGCTGCACTTCGGTCAGATTGCGGCGATGGTTGGACATGGCGGGCTCCTTCGAGAGCGCGCGGGTCAGAATCGGCACAGCATCACGAACTGGAACTGGTCGGCGGTGCCGCTCATGCTGTCCTTGTTGGTTCGTTGGCCGGTGATGTACTCGATGCCGGCATCCACGCGGCTGACCGGCGAGAAGACGATGTTCGCGGCGATTCGATGCGTGCGTTGGTAAGAGTCCGCAGGCTGGTGGTCGAGATTGAAGACGCGCACGAAGCTCCACAGCACGGTCGAGCGCAGCCTCCTGCCTGCAGTCGACTGCCATTTCTTCCAGCTGTGCTCGTAGGCTACGTACCATCCAAATGCCGGGAGCGCCTCGAGGTCGCCCGTGGTCGAATCGAAGACCGCGTCTTGGCCCCCGAGAGAGCTCAGATCGTTGATGTAACGCGCGATTCCGACGCCGCCGTTGACTTGAAAGATGATGCGGTCCTTGAGACCCCAGACGTGGGTCGGCAGCACGCCGCTCAAGCTGCCCCCATACGCCCAATCCGAGCGCACGTCCCCGGGTTGCGCTTCACCGCGGATCTGACGCAGGACCGCAGCGGCCTGCAGATGACCCTCTTGCGTGTAATCCCAGTACAGCCTGCCGATGATGTCGGGGAAAAGATTCACACCGACGCCGCCGGTGAGTGATACGGACGGGGTCTCGATGGCCGCGGCGGCGCGCATGTTCTCGGTCGGCTTCCACCAGAAGCGGACGAGCGGCTGGCGGATGACGTTTTCTGAGCTCACGCCTTCGAAGTCGAGATCTTCGAAGTCGGCTGCCGGATCCGAGAACGTGGACCAGGTTTGTCCGACGATCCAGCCCAGGAACTGCGCGTAGGCGTGGCGCAGCCGGAAGGCGTTGTTGGCGCCGGCGAAGTCGCCCTCGAAAAACGCTCGCAGCTGCTCTCTGCCGCTCGGCGTGCGGAACTCCATGTTCAAACGGCTCGCCCGCGCCGAAATGTTGGTGCGCTTGGCCTCGCCGCTCACATCGCCGCCGCCGACCGGAATCGAGTTGGTGAGGAAGCGATCATCGGTGCCGAGTGGATCGAGCGTGAGCACGACGGACGTGCGAATGCGCCCGCCGAGCTTGACCGCGGCGTCCGTGCCCGGGATACGGATGGAACCAGGAAAGTCGCCGGCGGACACGATGTCCGGCGGCAGCTCTGGGGGCTTGGTGGTCTCGGCCTCGATCTGCTTCAACCGTACCTCCAAGCTGTCCCAGGCCGGCACACCTGCTTGGCTCTCGAGTTCGGCGAGCCGCTGGTTCATGGTCGCAAGCTGCGCTTCGAGCCCTTGGATTCGGCTCGCCAGGCTGTCGGCGACCGCCGTCTGCGTCTCGATCCGCGCGCGCTGCTCTTCGATCAATCGCGTCTGCGCTTCGATCTCCTTCTTCTGCTCCGCGACGCGTGTCGAAAGGCTCTTCGTCGGTGGCTTCGATTGCTGCGCGAACGCTGTCGTGGCGCGACCGGCGAAGCAAGACACGCCTGCCACCAACAGGAATAGAAGCGCGAGTCTTTTGCGACGCAGGCGCTGGCGGCTTCGGTGTCCGGGGCGTCGCGTGTGCACGCGGCACCCGATCCAGTCGTTCCGAGCAGCTCTCACGCCAGACCTCCGTGAGGCATGCTAAACCACCCGCGGTGGAAAGGGACCCGGAACCGCAGACCGGTCCCCTCCACCGAGGTGGCTCGGATCACTTCGGCGTCGAGGCGAGGGGGTTGCCACCCAGGGCGCTCGAGATGTCGCCGATGGCCCGCTGCGCGCGCACGCTGTTTCCCGCCGCATCGAGCGGCGGCGAGATCGCTGCGATCCCGAACTTGCCCGGAGAAACGGCGATGATGCCGCCGCCAACGCCGCTCTTGGCCGGCAAACCGGTGGTGTAGAGCCACTTGCCGGAATCGTCGTAGAGCCCCGCGGTCGCCATCACGGCCAGGACGTTGGGGACGTACTTGGCGTCGATCACCTGCTTCTTGCTCACCGGGTTCTTGCCACCGTTCGCGAGCGTCGCCGCCATCATCGCCAGATCCTTGGCGTTCACCCCGACCGAGCACTGGCGCGTGTACAGGTCGCACGCCTGTTGCGGGTTCGCCTTGATGTGACCATAGGCAAACATCAGCATGGCGATCGCTTGGTTGCGCTGGTTGGTGTCGGACTCGGACTTGTACACGTCCTGCAGCACCGTGAGCGGCCGCCCGGCGTAGTCGTTGTATTCGCCGATGATCGATGCCCACACCGCGTCCGAGGTGGCTCCCTTCACCAGGCTGGTGGCGGTGATGGCGCCTGGGTTCACCATGGCGTTCATCTCCGCGCCCTTGTATTGCTCGACCGCGACGATGGAGTTGAAGACCTGCCCGGTGGCGTCCACTCCCATGTTGTCGCGAATGGCGTCGGCTCCGGACTCCTCCACGACTTTCGCCATAGTGAAGACCTTCGAGATCGATTGGATCGACACTTCCGACGTGATGTCGCCGGTGGTGTAGACCTTGCCGTCCACGGTCACGAGCACGATGCCGAAGAGGTTCGGGTCGACCTTGGCGAGCGCCGGGATGTAGTCGGCGACTGCGCCTTCCTTGAGCGTGGTGTACTTGGTGAACGCAGCCTTGAGCGCAGCATCGATCTCTGCCGGTGTCTGCGCCGCAGCTGGCATCGAGACCAAGACCAGCATGGCGGTGGCGAGACCGAAACCGCGCGCCTCACATGCGCGAACGCGCATTCGCCCGATCATTTCTGACCTCCGAGGGAGTGCGAGAAGTTGTACTTCGCCGAGAACTGGATGCGATAGTCGTCGGACGTGAAGCCGTCGGTGTTGTTCTCGCGGCGGCCCCACTGGAACTCGGCTCCCATCATGACCCCCGGAACCGGGTAGTAGAGCAAGTTGCCGAGAGCGTATTGGCCGCGGTGGTACGCGCCGGGGCTCTGGCCGCTGCTGTTGTCGATGTCGACGAGCGAGTAGCCAGCGGAGCTGGTCCACTTGTCGTTCCAGGTATGGTCGAGGAACGCGACGACGCCGAGGATCGGCAACGGGACGCCCTCGAGGGTGGTGCCGGAATCATCGACGCCGATGTCCACCGTCGCGTCGTTCATGTAGTTCTGGATGCCTTCGCCATAGACGACCTGCAGCCGGGCGACGTCGTTGGGGTGAAGACGCGGCAGCTTGATGTTCGAACTCACGTTCACGCCCCAACCGAGAGCGTCGCCACTCGCGTCGACGGGGCTAGGCGTCGTGTCGTCCCACTGGATGCTGCGGACGATGCCAGCGACCTCGATGTAACCGCGACGGGTGGCGTGGCGGTACTCCGCCGACAGATCGGGCGCTGGGAAGCGCGCCTGCAGGCCCTGCGCTGCGATTTCGGCGCTGTAGTTGCCGGCATCACCGCTCGCGCCCGGGCGCTCGAGCGCGACCGTCATACGCGTGTCGCCCTGGATGGGCATCCAGCGGAATTGAACGTTGCGGAAGAACACCATGCCGCTGGGTCCCCAGTACTCGATCGAGTTGGGGAACACGTCGATGTCCATGAACGGGCTCCAGGTCTGGCCCGCACCGAAGTGCCCCAGCTCGCCATACGCGTGCCGCAGGCGAAACGTGGTCTGGCTCGCATCGACACCGACACCGAAGAGTTCGAACTCGAAGGTGGTCTTGAGCTCACCGAGGCTGGTCGGCGTGAAGGTCTTGACCCCCAGCCGGCTCTGCCGGACGCCGGAATACCAGTGTCCGTCCGCGCCGAACTCGCCGTCGAAGGCCGGCAGCTTGGTCGGCCGCACCACGTCGAACCAGTCGGGGTCGGCCGACTTGAATTCGTAACCCATGTCGAGCATCGCGAAGCCGTACACTTCGGCGCGCGTGCCTTTGTCCTGTGCGTGCGCCGCTGACGCCGCGATCACCAAGAAGGCTGCCAGCGCGCGCAGCGGACGTTCGAGAACCGGTCTACGCATCGTATCTCCCTCCATTGAACACTCGTTGCCCGTTTCGCTCGTGTCCCGCGTCGCCGAGCGCGGCGCGCGCTCCGCAGGAAATCGAGCGCTCATTTCACGTTCGCCTTCTCCCATGCCCGCACCCGTTGTCGCGCTTGGTCGAATAGACGCTCGTAGTTGCCCTTGAGCACCTTCTCGCGCGCGTCCGCGCTCAACACCTTCCAGAGCGGGGCGTACATCTCGTAGACCTTGAAGTACTTGCTCGGCTCCTGAGGCGCGACCTCGTCGCTGCCGAAGAGGAACCGGTCGGGATGGCGGACGATCACCTCGGCCGAGCGGCGCACCGATTCGTCGCTTGCGACCAGGTACTTCGCCACTTCGTCCCAGGAGATGTCGAAGTGCAGGTTGGGGAGTGTCGGATCCTGCAACAACCCCTCGACGAGCCGAATGTGGTCGGTGACCGGGTGGACCACGCGCCCCACGCCGACGTGCGCCCAGATGATCGTCGTCTGGGGATGACGGTACAGCAGGTCGCGCATCTGCGTGAAATAGACCGGTTCGGCGCCGGACTTGCCGAACGGCATGTCGATGTCGTTATGCAGGATGACGACGAGGCCGGCCTCGGCGGCGAAGTCGAGGATGCGGTCGAGCGCCGGGTCGGTCAGGCTGGCCACGTCGCCGGCGACCTTCGCGGACACGAACTCCTTGTGGATGCTGAACTCGCCGAGGCCCGAGAAGACGCCGGGGAATGTCTGCAGAACCCGGCGGATGTGGTCCACGGCGTACATGTCCGCCGGGTTGAACCCGGTGATCATCGGATCGAATCGTGCCTGCTGCTGGGGCGTCAGCGACCGGTACGCCATCGCGATCCAAGCGTCGGTGAACGAGTAGTAGTACAGAGGCGCGTCCGTCTGCAGGTAGTAGGTCGGTGCGAAGTCGCCGGAGTTCTCGGACGACCAGGTCTGCTGCAGCGGGATGCCGAAGAGCGTGGAGCGCCCGACCTGCGTTCCCATGATCTCGAGAAACTTGGCGATGTCGGTGCCTTGCTGGACGTAGTTCGTCAGGTGAAAGTGTGCATCATGGAACGCGTAGCCGGACTGCGCCCGGCCCGGCACCTGCGCACTGGTCGAATCCGCCAGGCCGAGTGCCAGAGTCGCGCTTGCGAGAATCATCCAGTGCACACCGCGTACGAGAATCGGACTCACACGAGACCTCCTCGGATCAGAGCCAGGCTCCTTTCCTTCCCGCACCCTACTAGATAATCCATCGGCGCTAGTCGGCGCAGCTTGGATGTCAGGATTCCGTCGCGGCAAGCCACTCGATCTAGAAGTTGACCTCGAAGCTGGAGTAGAGGATATCCCCCGTCCCGCCGACGATGGTGGGAAGGCTCAGTCCGCCCACGGGGCTTTGATCCGTGTGCAGGTACTCGCAGTTCCAGCGGACGACGCGGTTGTGCCATGGATGCCAGTTCAGTCCGAATCGCAAATCCCAAGGGTCCCCATACTCGCCGAAGATCTTCGACACCCCCGCGTACCCCTGGAGCGTCTCCGGCATCAGCATGGCCGAGGCCTGAAGCTGGAAGCCGTTGTCCGCGAGCTCGTCGAATGGCAAGGTTTCGGTCCCCGGGCCTAGCAGCCCGTTCACCCACCGCCAGTAGTACTCGCCTTCGAGAGAGAAACCGCGATACTTGACCCCGCCATCGGCGCAGAACATGTGGTAGGTGGCGTTGAGAACCTGGATGCCGGCCCCGAAGAGGTTCGGCTTGAAGATCGGATTGCCGTCCGAAATGCGGATGGTGACGTTCTCGAATGCATCCGTGGTCGGCTGGCCTTGGTGGTCCTCATCGCTGCGCGTGAAGTGCGCCGCCAGCCGTGTAGCCACCTTCTGATGCATGTCGAAATCGCCGAAGCCGTCTCGCAGCCCGAACTCACCCGTCGTCGGACGCCAGATCAGCGCGGTGGTCACCGTATTCAGGTGGTCATCGAGCTGGCCGGCATCGACCCCGAGCTGGCTCAGGTTGTTGCCGAGCATGGCTCTGTAACTGAGGCGGTCGGTGATCTTGCCCCGAGCCCAGATTCCCATGGTATACGACGGCCGGAAGAACTCGTCCGCGATCAGGCGGTTGTCCTCCGTCAGCCAGAACGGGAAATTGCCTTCGACGGCGCGCACGCCAGGCAGACCGTCGATGCCACCGCCCAGGGCGACGTACTTGTTGAATGTGTAGTTCAGATTGCCACCCACGACGACCTGGGCCCCCAGACCTTGGCTGGTGTTGGAGGTCCAGACGTAAATCAAGTAGCGCAGCTTCTGGCTCATCAGCCAGCCATCGAAGTTGATGGTCACCTTCTGCAGCAGGATGTCCTGCCGCCGGTCGAGCGTGGTGGTCTGCCCGAACGAATCCGTGGAGGTCGGGTCGAGCCCCTTCGAGTTGAGATAGCGAATGTAGGTATAGATGCGCAGGTTCAGAACACCCCGATCGGCGCTGACCAACCTGAACCCGGAGTTCGGCTCGTAGCTGCCGAACTGCTTCGCCTCTGCATCTCCGCTCTGTTGCGCTCGGGAGGAAGTTGCCGCGCAGCACAAAGCCGGCAACACCATCGCCACACCCAAGCGCTTTGGAAGCCCCCGCATACGACAACCCCCGCGGCAATGCTGCAATCCACTCACGATCGCCGCACGCTAACCGGATCCTGAGAACCTGTCAATCGAGACGCGCGACAGGCACGACACATTCACATGGTCTCTTGAGCCGCTTGCGCGGACAGACGGGGCCCTCTTGAGGCGCGTGCATCCCCTACACTCGCCGTCGAATCTCCTGAATCATCCCGTCGAGCCGTTGCAGAAATCGCGAGCGATCTTGTTTCGCGAACGGATCCGGGCCGCGCGTCTTGGCTCCCTGCTCGCGCAGTTGGCTCAAGAGATCGCGGGTGGCAAGGACCCCGCCGATGTTCTCCTCGGTGAACGGGCGGCCCTTCAAGCCGAGCACCTTGGCGCCTTTGTGCACGCAGCGAGAGGCGAGTGGAATGTCCCCGGTGATCACGATGTCATCGGCCCCCGTATGCTCGACGATCCAATCATCCGCCGCATCGAACTCCGGCCCCACCGTGATCTGCTGGAGCCACTCGCCTTCCGGAGCCCGCATCCAGGAGTTCGCCACGAGAAACACCTTCAGTCCATAGCGCTGTGCGACGCGATAGACTTCCTCCTTCACGGGGCAACCGTCGGCATCCACGAAGATATACAGCAACGACGTCACTCCACCGGGCTAGGGAACGTGCAGGGCAAAAGTAGCAGAGGCGAGACCAGGATCTCGGGATGGGAGCCCGCTTGAGTCGCGGCGGCCGGACTTCTAGAATGCGCGCTTCGCCGGGAGCGCGGTTGTTTCGGGCGTGACCCGGAGATCCCCATGATCGACAAGACACCACCCCAAATTTCCCGGAACGCTTACCGCTACTACGACTTCATTCTGGGCGCCTTCGTCACCGTCCTCCTGTGCGCGAACCTCATCGGCGTGCGCAAGGTCGTGACCATCGCCGGGTTCACCTTCGGCGCCGGCAACCTGTTCTTCCCGATCAGCTACCTGTTCGGTGACATCCTGACCGAGGTCTACGGCTACAAGCGGAGCCGCCGCGTCGTCTGGGCCGGCTTCGCAGCGCTCGCCTTCGCCTCGTTCATGAGCGCCGTCATCGTGAGGCTTCCGCCGGCAGCGGAGTTCAAAGACCAAGCGATGATCGAATGGGCCTTCGGATCCACTTGGCGCATCGCTCTCGCGAGCCTCGTCGCCTACTTCTGCGGCGAGTTCGCGAACTCCTACACTCTCGCCAAGATGAAGATCTGGACCTCGGGACGATTCCTCTTCACCCGGACGATCGGATCGACCATTGTCGGCGAGGGAGTCGATACTCTGATCTTCTATCCGCTCGGCCTCTACGGCCTCATCCCGACCCCGCTTCTCATCAAGATCATGCTGGCCAACTACTGTATCAAGGTCGGGTGGGAGGTCCTCGCCACCCCGCTTACTTACCGCATCGTCGCCTTCCTCAAGCGCGCAGAACGCGAGGACTACTATGACCGGGACACCGATTTCACGCCCTTCTCGCTCTAGATCTAGAACTGATCGGGCGGCCGGCCAAGCATCGACCTCTATAGTGCCCCACGAGCATTCGCTTGTCCGACCTGCTCGCCAAACACCCGCGATATGCGCGGGGAGTCTCATTCGATGGGGAACCCGACCCGGCCGAGGAGGATTGCGAAACGGGGGTCCGAACGCAGATCGTCCAGCTGCGGGTCCACTTTGAGCCATGCCGCGTTGTCGGTGCGCTGATCGACGCTTTTCTCCAGCCACTCGAGTGCCTGATGCCGATCTCCCAGCGCCGTGTACAAGATCCCGACCGCATACGCCTGCATCTGCATGGCCGAGGGTTGCGCCTCGAGTTGCTGCAGAATCGCGAGGGCCTCGTGGGTTTGCTGCGAAGCCGCATAGGCTGATCCCAGCAGTGCCAAGGGAAAGGCGTTCTCGGTCCCTCCTTGCGGCTTGCTTGCCGTTCGGAGTGCAGCAATCGCCTTGGCGTACTCTTTCTTCTGCAAATAGGCTTGTCCGAGGACCTGATGTGCGTTCTCGTATGCCCACGAGGTAGAATCCACACTGGCAATGAACTTTTGTGCCGCTGCGATCGCTTCGTCGTAGCGCCTGCCTTCATAAAGGGGATACAATGAAGTCGCCCCGATGACCAGAGAGAGCGGGTCGAGCTCACGGGCACGCTCGAACTCCGCGATCGACTCGTCGAAACGACTGTTTGGCGCCAGATAAATCCCGTAGGCCCAGTGGGCCATGGCATCACCAGGTCCGAGCTCGATGGCACGGCGGAGACTTCGCTCCCCCTCGACCCAGTTCCATTCATAGAACGACCTCACGTATCCGAGCACCATGTGAGCCTCGGCGAACGTGCTGTCGATCTCGATCGCTCGCATGGCAGCGGCTCTCGCCTTGGGCATGACCTCCTCGGGGGACATGAAGGTTCCGGATGCCCACAGGTAGCCGGATGCCAAGCCCGCATACGCCTGGGCGTAGGTCGGATCGATCGAGATCGCCTGGTTGAAGTACTGCAGCCCCCTCTTCACTTCTTCGAAGGTCATCCGATCGACGTAGTAGCGCCCCCTCAGATAGGCGCCGTGAGCCTCGGGGTCGACACGACGCGCCTTTTGGAACTGCCGCCGTTCCTCAGCCGTAAGCCGGATGCGGATCGCGTCAGAGATCGCCCGTACTACGTCATCCTGCAAGGCCAGAATGTCCTGCAGCTCCCGTTCGTAGCTTTCGGACCACAAGTGCCGGTCCTTCGCGACCTCGATGAGTTGCGCCGAGATCCGCGCGCGCCCGCCGGCCTGTTGCACGGTCCCTTCCACGATCGCGTCGACTTTCAACTCGCGGGCGATCTGCGCCAGTGGCTTCCGGTTTCCCTTGTACTGCATCGCCGACGTGCGAGAGATGACCCGGAGAGTGCTGATCTTCGCCAGTTCGGAGATCAGCTCTCCGGTCACGCCGTCGGCGAAGTAATCCTGGTTCGGATCGCCAGAGAGGTTTTCGATCGGCAGCACGGCGAGCGACTTGATCCGAGGTGAACGGCCCAAAAATCGGTTGCGGTACCCGCCTGGATCCAGGGCCAGTATCAAGAGCGGCACTGCGCTCGCCACTCCGATCAGCGTGATCCGCCGGCGGCTGCGCCGTCGGGGACGTGTTGCCAGAAGCGACGCGCTCGTACCCAGTCGTTCCAGGTCCGTGCGCAGCTCGCTGGCCGATTGATAACGCCGATCTGGATCCTTCTCCACGGCCCTGAGAACGATGCTCTCGAGCTCGTTCGAGATCGTGTGGTTGACACTGCTGGGCGCTGGTGGAGCTTGGCTCAGGATGGCTGCGACGAGCTGTGGCACTTGTGTGTCGGTGAACGGTCGCCTTCCGGTGGCCATCTCGTAGAGCACGACACCGGCGGAGTAGAGGTCGCTGCGCGTGTCGACCTTCGCCGCGCTCAACTGCTCTGGCGACATGTATGGAACGGTGCCGACCACTCCCTCGGTGTCCGTCGTGAAGCTCTTCGTCACCTGGCTCGGGGATAGCGTCGTCGACGTCTCGCTCACCGGCTGCCAGAGCCTCGCCAGCCCGAAGTCGAGAATCTTGAGCTGCCCGTCCGGAGTGACGCGCAGGTTGCCGGGCTTGAGGTCGCGGTGCACCACGTGCTTGTCATGAGCCGCCGCCAGTCCTTGCGCCAGTTGGATGCCCAGACGCCGGACCTCGTCCTCCGCGATCCCACCCTGGACGATCTTCGCGTCGAGGGTCTCCCCGGGGACGTACTCCATGACCAGGAAGTCGACACCATCCTGAGTGTCGAAGTCATACACCGTGGCGATGTTCGCATGGTTGAGCTTCGAGAGTACCTGCGCCTCCTTGCGGAAGCGCCGTCGCGCAGCCTCGTCGGCAAGAGTTCCGGCGGGCAGGACTTTCACCGCGACCTCGCGCTCGAGCCGCTCGTCCCGGGCCAAGAACACGACGCCCATGCCCCCGGCGCCAATCCGCTCCAGGATGCGGTAGCGGCCGAGCGCGCTCCCGATCATGGTGCCAGCTCCTCACTTCGAGGCGTTGCCGTGAGTTCAGTTACATCTAAAGGGATACGCGGGCGGCGAGCTGAATCTGCCGCGGCGCTTGGAATACCGTCGGTTTCCCAAAGTCCGGGTTCACGCACTCCGGGCAAGGAGCGAGGCCCCACCGCGCCGGTGGGCTCACCACCCCTCCCAGCTCGTAGCCTTTGACAAAGTCCATGCTTTTCTGCTGGTTCAGGAGGTTGAAGACGTTGAGGACAATCCCGAGCCGCCGTCCGGTGTGGCCAAGCTTCACGACGTAATCAGCGTGGATCCCGAAGTCGGTAGTCGTGGGGCCACGGCCACTCGCACCGCGTGGCTCGATTGGGTAGTAATTCTCATAGCCATATACGGGGTTGTAACCAAGCTTCGTCTTGGGCATACCGCTCTGGATCTTCAGGCCCGCTCCGAGCTTCAGGCCGAACTCCAGAGCCCGTGAGCCGTACAGATTGAAAACGTGCGTGCGGTCGTTCGGCAACGGGCCGTCTTCAATTGCGTATTGGAATACATCAGGGTCCTTGAGGGCCGGAAAATCGTACTGGTCCGTGACGAATGGATCGCTCTGGCCGTTGTCACGCCGATAGTAACCCTCGTACGTGCCCACCAACCTCGACCAAGTGTAGGATCCAAGGAGTTGCCAGCTCTCGTGCAGATGCTTTTCGACCTCGAAGGACACCGCGTCGTAGCGCCGCGTCGGTGTCGGGAAGCCGAGCTCCGGCACCGGGTTCGTGATCACGTAGGCACCGAATGGCTGGCCGGCGAGAATGTCCGTCATCGAGGTGAGCTGGGTATCCTCGAGCGTCCGCTTCAGGCTCCGATGCGTGTAGCTCACCCCTGCCCGCAAGGAGGGCAGGATTTCCCGATCGGCCCTGGCGACGTACTCATCCTGGTAGGTCAGCTTCGACTCCGGGTCGACCTGCACAGGTACGTTCCCGAAAATGAAACTGTCGCTCGCCGGCCCGATGATGACCGGGAGGTTTGGATCGGTCATGTCCACGCTCGACAGGGGATAGGTGACGAAGTACGTGATTTCCGTCGACAATGCACGGACCGCGAGGTCGTTCGGAACCTTGCCAAAGAATCGCCCATAGGCGAAGGCGAGCTTCGACTTCCCGTCCCGTGTCGGATCCAGGGTGACGTGCAGGCGCGGCGCCCAATTGTCATTCCATTTGAACTCGGACACCGTGCCGATGAGCTTCTCCTCCTCGTAGCGAATTCCGGCCATGATGTTCAGCCAGCGAACAGGGCTCCAAGTGTCGGAGGCAAAGAATGCCAGATAGCGGGCGCGCGTCTTGGCGCTGAGGGCTCCGGTGCGCGAACTGAGGTGAAACTCGCCAGTCGGTTCCAGCGCCCAGCCGTACCCAGTCGAGGTCTGGTTCCCGTCGGGGAGCACGAGCCCCGCGGGTCCGGAGGCAAACGTGGTGTTGTCGTAGCCGATGTTCTCGAATTCGGCACCGTAGCGGATGTGGTGCTCTCCGCGGCCGCGGAAATAGTTGGAGAGCTTCGCCTGGTACTGCGCCCTCCAGGATTTCGTGTGTGCGTAGCTGCCGAGCCCGCCGCGGCGCACCGGAGGACCAGATCCACTCCGATCGATGCCGATCGGAAGACTCGTCGAGGAACTGGGGTCCTCCTCGAAGCTGTCCTGGTGGTAGGCGACAGAACTCTCGACGAACCAGTCTTTTCGCAGCTCACCGTTCCAGCGCCCGACAACATTGTGGCCACCGAAGCGCAGCTCGGAGAACTTGAGGGTCGGGTCGGGCACCGCAAACGCGTCCTCGCGATGTGGCCCGTTTTCGCTTTGGCCGGGATCGCCAAAGGCCGAGAGCGCCAGCAAGTGCTTGGTTCCAGCAAGCCACTTCAGGTTCGCGGCGTAGCTGTAAATGCTGCGATGCACGTCCAGTTCGTGTGCAAATCCCATCGCGTCCGTCACGGATTGGGGCGTGGCGCGGGTCTGGGTCGTGAAGGTCGGATCGAAGGCTGTGAACCAGAAGACTTGGTCCCGGACCAGTGGGCCACCCACTTCGAAGCCGAAGTCAGTGGTCTCGAATCCTATGGGGTCGGAGGCCGCATTGACGCGATCGCTGCGGACGCGCTGCGCCTCCAGATCGGCGGATTGGAAGTAGGCGAATGTGCTGCCTTCGACATCGTTACCACCAGATTTCGTCACCAGGTTGACGAAGCCGCCGAGCGACTGGCCGAACTCCGGTTCGTAGCCGCCAGTCTTGACCTGGACTTCCTCGATGTACTCGATGTTCACGCCCGTTCCAAGAGAGCCGTAGCCGGGGAAGTAGCCAGCCGCGGTCCCGGCTCCGCCGGAGAAGGAACCTGCGCTCCCGAAACCGGTATTGCCGATGTTCACCCCGTCGATGGTGTATGTGTTCTCGAGGCCGCTGGCGCCTTGGATGGAGGGATTGGACTCATCGAGTCCGCTGGGCACGACCCCCGGCGCAAGGGCGACGGCGCTCGTGAAGCTGCGGCCGATGGGAACACTCGACATCAGGGCCGACGGAATGGTTGCTCCAGTCGTCGTGCTCGTGAGATCGACGACCGGGGACGTGCCCACGACGTCCACGGTCTCCGTGAAGCCAGGTTGCAGAACGGCCTCGATGCGGATGTGCGACCCGAGCCGCACATCGATGTTGTCGTGCTCTACCGAGTTGAAGCCCTGCATAGTCACCGTCAAGCTGTACGTGCCGGGTGCCAGATAAGGAAAACGGAATTGACCGGCCGCATCGGCGACGAGCGTGCGCACGCCTTCCCGCGACGAAATCGTCACGCTTGCGCCTGGCAACGCTCCCCCCTGTGGATCCACCGCCGTCCCCTCCACGGATCCCGTGGTGACCTGCTGCGCCATCGCGGGGGCGCCGAGGATCGTGAGCACCATTAGAAGTGGCAATGAGAAAAAGACAGTGAACGTCAGTCTCATGACCGTCCCTCTTGGAGCTGAAGTCAACAATCCGGGGCCGCCTCGGAACTTCGCGGAACTCGTTCACGTTGCTTCGAGAGCGACCCTCCATTTTGCTAGGGGTTCCCGTTCCTGCAGACTGCGGAAAGCGGCCCAAGCTTGGAGGACACTCCCAACAGTGGCTTGAATCAGCAGGCGAAGTCCAGTGCCGTCTGCGTCGTGACGGCGAAGGGCGGAGAATCATCTGGTGAGTGTGGTCGATTCACGGAGTACTCGACAGCAACATGCGACTCGAGACATCCAAAGCAAGCTCAGATTCCGCGCCATGCGGATTCGATGAGCCCTTCGCCCCACCAAGCCTACGTAGTACTACGCAGATTGGCGCAACCCAAGCTCCGGTCGGAACGCCTCGAGGCTGGATCGCCCCGCAGATATTGATCCTGCTGCAATGTCCGGCGTGGCGTTCTCGCGCCTCAAGCCCTGGTGCGCAACGCCGAGTCGTTACTGACAATCGATGCGAAGTCGGTTGCGGGGCGGCCGTACGCACGTCCTCGGCGAGAGCTTGACACCGCCCACAATGAGCACCGGCACCCGCGTCAAGCTCGCCAGCTTGTTCATGCACGGCATGTCGGGCGCCTTCTGCCGGAACATGCTGGAGAGGTAGTACAAGATCAGGACCATCGCGATGCCGGAAACGATGGCAGAGAAGAGGAACACGATGGCATGCCGAGGCCGGCAATGCCACCGAAGGAGGTGTGGATCAACAAGCCGCCGATCGTGACCTTGGAGCCGGTCCCCGACCTATCGGTCAAAATTGAAGCTCACAATCGCCCCAGGACGAACGCAATGGACCCGGGAATACATCCGAGTACCCCTGAAATCGGGGTGTCGGAGTTGGTCGAAGTCGTACTGTAAATTCACGAGCGGAGTGTCTCATTCACGTTGACAGGTTCCGGACAGCCGTTCAGTGCCACCAGCAACAGGATCGCCAAACCGACCGCCAGCGATCTCGTGGATGACTCGAGCGACTGCCAGAGTTTCACCGCATCCTCCTCTAGCCACTCAATATGGCAGGAGCCAATGGACGAGGTCGCGCAAAGCGTCGGGCTCCATGTGACCGAGCGAGTCTCGACATCGCGTGTGCATGCTTCATGACCCGCCATCCACGTTCCGGCGTTCCAGCATGAGCGCGGCAGGCACAGAGCCGAAGCCACGGAGTCACCCTTGGCGACGAGATCCTTTCCCGCAAGGATGACCGACTCGCCACCCGAGAGCCCCGAGACGATCTCGGTGCGCAACCCGTCGTCGCGGCCCAGCTCGACTGCGATCTTCTTGGCCACACCACCTTCGGCGACGACGCGAGGGTCGCATAGAGCGCCACCTGGGACAATGCACTGCTCCCGGCGCACCGGAGGCCATGCGCTCGAGCTCGGCGGGCGGCGGCGTGGGGATGCGATGGTTGGGGCCGCGTTCTTGGATCGATGCTCTGCACGCGCTCCGGCCGACTCCTGCCGAAACGCTCTGCGGGTGAGCGTGCAAGAGTCGATGCTTCTCTCTCGCAGCGATCCAGATCCGAACCTCGGGCCCCTGCCGCAGGCGATTCTTCGACATCTCGTTTCACGGCACCAACGGAAAAGACCTCGAGCAATTGCGCCGATTCCCTGGCATCGAGATTAATCCGCTCATGGAAGGAGGCTCGTCTGATCTACAACGTCCCGACCGTTGGCGCGCGCGAGGTGGTGATACGGTGGGTGCGTCTGCAGCCGTGGATCGTCGACCGGCCCGCCCACGGTGAAGTGGTACAGCACTTGGAAACGGTCGCCCGTGAGCCCGAAGACCTGGTGCGTGAGGTCATCGAAGAAGCAGCCGATGCCAGTGCTGCGGATGCCGCTTGCTTCGGCCTCGAGATAGAGGACCTGTCCGACGACGCCTGTCTCCCAATACAGTCGGCGGTAGAACCAGGGTCCGAATGCCTCGAGGGAGACGCGGTAATCGGTGAGCATGGCCGCCGCGAAGACACCGTCGGCGGCGATTCCCTGGTTGCAGCTCGACTGCTGTGCGGCATGGCGCGCATCCCCCTCCTCCAAGAAAAAGAGCGGCAAAGACTCGGGACACATGGCTGGGCGCCTCCAAGCGAAGGCCCGCTGCATCGATCCTTCCAGCGCCTCCTTGCGCGTGGGGTCTCGCAGGAGGGCGTACAAGCCGGGAGCCAAGTCCGTCACGCGGTGCACGAAGAGCAAGAGATCGACACAAGGGCGCCACGGGAGCGTGGTGAACGGGACCTGCCGCCAACCCGGCATCACCTTGAGCAAGATGCGGTAGAACGCATCGCGCGTGAGCCCCGTCTGGCCATCGAGCGCCACCGCGCTGCGCCGCTGGTGGATGATGCGGCGAAGCGCGAGCGGCGAGTCGCCGATCACGAGTGCGCTGTTTTCGCCGGTGGTCGCCGACCAGAACGCCTCGCCAGGGGGTGAAAGTTTCTCCGTTGCGGCGGCCACTTCGTCGATGACGGGCCACGGATGATGATCGCTGCTCAGCAGGTTCGGCACTCCAAACCACCGCGCGCTCCGGAGCTCGTCGCACACCGTGCCCGGAATGGTGAACATTCGCTGCGCGTCGATCGTGAAGCCGGTTTCCTGGGGGAAAACGGCTAACAGGCAGTCGGCGTGCTCGGCCTCGACTCCGGTTTGAACATGCACGCCCAGCAACACAGCCAGATCGCTGTCGGTGACACCTTCGAGCAGCTTCGCCTCCCAGCCGAGCCCCGCGGCAGACACAGCGAAGCAGCCGATCGCGTGACCGGCGTCGTGGTGGCAATAACGGAAGGCGCGCTCACCGTACTTCCACGATTCGCGCCAGTGAATGGACGTGAGTCCCACCAGGGACGCACCCGCAGGAAGCTGTGCCGCGATCTTCAGCCATGCTTCGCCCGACAGCTCGCTTCGGAGCTCGAGCGCGTGCTCGAACGGCGTGTAGTGGTAGACGGCCGGCCGAGGATGAAGCCCGGCGATGGGTCCGGCGACCAGGTAGCCTTCGGTCGGATGAAGATTGCCGCTCGATGGATTGACCCGGAGCGACCAACGGGAATTCCCCGCCTGCTTCCAGGCGGAGAGGGCGAGCGCATCCTGAAAGAGTTGGGAGATCGAGGCACGGTCCAGCGAGCGTTGCGCGATGTGACCGAGCACGAAGACGGGCTCATAGCGCGGCTCCTGCCGCACCGGCAGGAAATCGAGAGGCAGTACAGCGGCGGCTTCGAATCGACGGAACGGATCGGGCTGCGTGTCCCAGTCCATGTAACCGAGAGCAGGCGCAAAGCGAAACGGATGGTGCTTCGTGCGCTCGTGGTACGCCAGGGTGATGTCGAGCGCCGAGGGTGGCATGCTGCATGATCCTCTCCACGCCGCCCTCGGCGACGATCCCTACACTTCCACCTCGAGGTCGCCCCCCGCCACACGAACGCTGTAGCACGCGACCGCCTGGCTCGCCGGCGGACCGAGTACTTCTCCCGTGCGGATGTCGAACTTGGCGCCGTGGAACGGGCAAGTGACTTCGTACCCCGACACCTCTCCATCCGCGAGAGGCCCGCCGCGGTGAGTACAAGTGTTGTCGAGCGCACAGAACTGGCCGTCGACGTTGAACAGGGCAATCTGCTTGCCCTTCACCTCGACCAGACGCGCCTGACCGGGTTCAATCTCCGTTGTCTTCGCGACCTTCACAAACTCAGCCATCGATCTCTTCCTCCTCTCGACGAACTCTCCGCGACTCGCAACTCGTTGCGACGTCATCACGATGACCAAGAGCCGAAGCTCGTGGTCTGGCTCGCGAAGGCGCGGCGCGAGGTCATTCGCGCGGCGTCCGGCCCGAGAACAGCATCACATCGAAGGCACCATCTTTTTCGTACGTGAGCGCGAGCTGCGTGGCCACGAAATTGAACTTTTTCACGCCCTGCAATTGCGCCAAGAAGCGCGTCTCCACCGCCGATACAGGCTCTGGGCAGGCCATCCGCGTCGCGCCGGCGGCGCCAACCGCGACATCACCGGGACTTTGCCCCGGTGTGGCCGCGGCGAAGTAACGGTTGCAGCCGCTCGTGCCGGCGAAGCGCCCGTCCACGAATCGCAGTGTGACCTCTGGCGCCAGAGGCGCTGGTTCTGTCCAGCTCCACCAGCGCAGCACCCATTCCGCCCCCGCCAGAGTTTCGAGCCCGAGGCGCTGCGGCAGTGTGTTCGATGGTAGTTCGCGCAGCGCCGTTTCGTGCAGTTCCCAGACGCGCGTCACGAGCTCGCCTGGGCAACACATGGCATCATTCGGCCCGGCCTGCACTACATCCAAGACGATGTGTCCCATTTCGATCCGCGCGGCGCGAATTTGCACCCGATCTCCGAGACGCACCGCGGCAACGTTGACGAGCTCGGTTCCCCGGCGCACAACCACGGCCACATGGATCCACTCGCCCGTGCCGCCGGAACTTTCGCCGAGCATGACCACCGATTCGGCAACGGCGTCACCATCCAGATCCCCGACGAGATGGAAATCGCGCACGAACTGCACTGCCGGCCGCGAGACCCCGCCCGCTGCGAATGGCTCGCCTTCCCAGCGACCGTCGTCGAGCGTGACAGAAGCGGCGATTCCTTCGAGTCCGCGATAGGTGGCGTTCTTCAGCTCCTCGAGCGTCGGCAACGCGGGCGGCACGCCTGTTGCGCCCTCGGTTGCCGCTCCCGGGCTGCGGGTCGCGCCACGCGGTCGTTCGCAGGCTGCCAGCAGGAATGCGAGCGCGACGAAAGCGATGCTGACACAAGAGTGCGTCACAAATCTGCGCACGGAAGAGTTCCTTCCAACGTCAGAGAGATGACGCATCCTAGCATCCCTGCGACGCCGACGTCACGGCGAAGCCCCCGCGCCCATCACCGGAACAGCGACTTGACCTGGCTCCACGTTTGCGGCGCCACGTCCACTTCTGGTTTCGATGACTTGCAACGACCGATGCCGTGGGAGCCGTTGATGACGAACGTGCCGCTCGACGAGCAGTGGGCGACGCGTGAGAAAGGCGGCACTTCGAGGTCGCACGGCGCGTAGTTGTTCCCCAGACACACCTTGGTGTAGGCCGGGGCGTCGCACAGGGTGAACAACGGGCAGCGCAGATAACGATTCGACGGCCACCAATGCTGTCCGACGGTCATCTCGAGCTCGGGCGGCATCACGCTTGGACCGCAAGGAGCTGTGGGGAGCACCAGGACCCTCCCGAGATACACGCGGCCATTCGTGCCCGACTGGCAGGCGGACCAAACCAGGTTCATACCGCGCCGGTCTGCGTCGGGCGGTGTGAAAGCGGAGCCCAAACGCAAGATGCTGGTCGATGTCGGGATCTCGAGCAAAATATAGCCCGGATCCGGATATCGATCGGCACCCAAGCGCACGCCGAACTCGACGCCGGTGATGCCTCCGGCACTCGCGCCCGAGAGATTCGCGTACACGTCGAGCACCGGGGGCTGGCAGGTGCCAAATGGGGTCTTGCCCTCCCCACGTGCCGAATTGTTCCACTGCACGCGCCAGAAATCGCACTCCCGCGTCCCGGGGCGACCCGTACCGCTCACTTCGGCGACGATGGAGATGCCACCGTCCGAGCTCCAACCCGATGACACGACGGTCAGGAGCCATGCAATCGCTGAAAAGACCAGCCTGTATTTCATGTCACAAGCCTCCTCGCCCACAACATCCATCAGGGCGCGCACCCCGGCCGTTCGATCGCACTCCATCTTCTTGTACCTATGAATTCTAGGCCGATCGGTTGGTGTCGTCCATGAAGTGCCGCGAAGGTCGCAACGTCGCCTACGGATTTCTACGGAGAAATCGCTCCCGATGGGCCCGGGGGCCGGTAGGGATCCGCTATACTGCCGGGCGCACAATGGCCATACCGGACGAAGTGCGAACGGAGGGTGAAACCATGCCAGACGAACGCCGTGGCATCGAGGACGTCGTCGCCGCGCTGAAGAAGGAGCGCGATGAGCTCGCGCTCAAGATCCACCTGGGCAAGGCCGAAGCCCGCCAGGAGTGGGAAGCCTTGGAAAAGAAGATCGAGACGCTGAACACCCGCGCCAAGCCTTTCACCGCGGTCATGGGCGAAACGGCGGAAGGCGTCGGCGCCTCCATCGAGCTCGCCGCTGACGAGATCAAAAAGGGTTTTGCCAAGATCCGTAAACTGTTGTGATCCTTCAGCCGTTGGATGGGAATCACGGACCGGGTTCGCAAGGAGGGCGAGAATGACAAGCATCTTTTGCCGTCACTCACGCAGCCTGGCACTCGTAGCCTGGATCGCAACCGCCGGTTGTTCTGGCATCAGCTACAACCACGACTTCGACCCTGCAGTGGATTTCACCAAGTACAAGACCTACACGTGGATGGAAGTCGCCGAGCCGGGGCAGCAGCGTCCGCGCGGCATGAGCGAGCTGGTGGAAAAGCGCATCGTCGCCGCCATCGACGAGAATCTCGCCAGCAAGGGGTACACGAAACAGGCAACGGGCCCGACGGATTTCGTCGTGCACTTCGTGGTGACGACACAGGAAAAAGTGGACTTCAACACGTACTATTCCGGGTGGGGATATTACGGCTGGTATGGCAGCAGCCAGGTAGTGGCGGACCAGTACACCGAGGGCACTCTGGTCATCGATGTCTTCGATTCCGGCACCAAGGGGCTCGCCTGGCGGGGAACCGCCACCGGAACCATCGACCCTGGCGCTACGGCAGAGCAGCGCAATCTGCGCATCCAGGATGCCGTTGCCGGTATCTTCCAGCGCTTTCCGCCGGGCCCGCCGAGTCAATGAACCATGGGCCACTCGTAGTCGCGGTGGGCGGCAAAGCGTCGAGCACCGACGAGAGGCAGTTTCTCCGCGTGCGATAGACGCGGTTGTGTGAAATGGAGACAGAGAAATGTGGCTCCTCTCGAAATCCTGTGAGGACGCGGATCACAGGACGATCCTCGCCCAGGGGTTGTGAGGCAGACTGCAGCGCTGGAAGATCTTGAGCTTGAAGTAGTCCCGATCGCGGAAGCCATGCGCCGAGGCTCGCAGGCGC